>JAEEVL010000001.1 GCA_016290875.1 Ruminococcus sp. | reverse complement strand
CGTCAGTCCGAGCGTGTCAATCTCAATTCCACCGACAGTAAGCTTTCCATTGTCGGATTTTTGTTCTGTACTTTTGCTGTGACTGAGTATTACTTTGATACGAGCCATAAGTTCCATAGGCGAAAATGGTTTGGTGACATAATCGTCACCCCCCACCTCAAAGCCGAAAAGCTTATCGAACTCTGTACCTCTTGCGGAGAGCATTATCACAGGGATATCCCTGAATTTCTTTTTTTTTTTACAGGCGGTGAAACCGTCTGTATCGGGCATCATAACGTCCATGATTATAACGTCGAAATCCTCGCTCTGACACTTGTCTATGGCTTCTCTTCCGTCAGAAGCGGTAACGATATCGTATCCCTCACGCTGAGCGTAACGGCTTATGAGAGTTACTATATTCGGCTCGTCATCAACTATCAGTATCTTCGGCATGATACACCTCCGCATTAATATTGTAATTATTATACATGAAAAGCGCCCTTTTGTAAAGAGCGCTTTGTTTCAGTGGGAATGTCTGCCGCCGTGACCTTTCTGTTGTGTACTGTTGGAATTTGTGAACTCGATCCCAAGAGCGTCAGCAACAGCTTCCTTTATACCGTTGCTGCTGAAAGTTGCACCGCTCACTGCGTCAACATCTGTGCTCTGTGACTTGATGATAGCAGAGACAACGCCGCTTTCCGCACGGCTGAAATACTTCTCGTCATCATTGTATGAATTAACAGTAATGTCTGTAATCTCGCCATTTTCAACGGTTACAGTTACATTTGTAGCTCCTCTGAAACCGTTGCCTGTACCTATATAAACGCCGTCCTCGAATCTTTCTGCTGTATCTGCGGCTTTGCTGTTATCATCAGAAGTTGCAGATTCGGTAGTCGTTTCTGTTTTGGATTTACTAGCTTCTGTAGTGGACTCAATGTGCTTTTTCGGCTTTTTGCTCTGTTCTGTTGCTTGTTCAACAATTTCACTTGTTTCTTCATTAAGAGCATTTTTAACCGCTTCGATTATGCCATTGCTGCTAAAAGTCGCGCCGCTTACTGCGTCAACATCTGTACTCTGGGATTTGATGATAGCAGAGATAACGCCGCTTTTTGCTTTCTGGAAGAATTCCTTATCGTCCTTGTATGAATCAACTGTTATATCGGAAATTATACCGTTTTCAACTGTCACGGTTACGTCAATATCACCGCGGAAGCCTTCACCGCTGCCCTTGAAAACACCGTCTGAATATACACCAGACGCTGCGACACCCTCAATGCTTATCGGTTCGTTTTCCTTTTCATCGGGGACAGTATTTATCACGCCCGCGTAATAAAGACCGGCGATCGCCGTTACAGCAACAACGCCCGAAATAGCCGGCAGAGTATCAGCTACTATATTCTCATTGGGACAGACGGAAGTACACTTCATGCAGTTTATGCATTCGCCTGACCTAACTTTTTCGTACTTGTAAAGAGGTATGCCCATTGAGCACTTTGATGTGCAGAACTTGCAGTTTCCACACTTTTCAGACTTGCGGTTCAGACTGTATATTCTGAAACGTGATACCAGTGAGAATAATGCTCCGAGCGGACATAGATACCTGCAAAAGAATCGTTCAATGAACAGTGAGCCTATGATAATGAGGAGCAGAAGCGCTCCGCCGAGGGTAAGAAAATATTTCAGACTGCTCCAGCCGCTGAGAGAACTGTATATACCGAATACTGTCCACGGACTCCATACAGTATCTCCTGTGACCGAGCCCCCCATACTCCGACTGCAACAAATGCAAGAACTGCATATTTCAGAAGTTTGAGCCATTTATCCGCCTTTTCGGAAACTTTTATCTTGAATGGTATCAGCTTTCCAATAGAATTCAGCAAGTCCTGCATTGCACCGAATGAGCAGATAAATCCGCAGAAAAATCTTCCCCAGACGATCGTTATAAGAAATACTCCAAGTATGAGTATTATCCTGCCGATATTATCCGAAAAAACAAAGCTGCCGCCTGCTATTGAGGTAATGATACCGCCTGTTGACGAGAATACGGTGATAAACAGAGCCGGTACGGTAATAAAGGCTATAAGCTGAATGACCGCCCTGACTATTTGTACGGGTGATATTTTTTTCTTCATAGGATCACATCCTTATTCTTTCTCTGAGATCCTAAGTGACGTAGAGGTTTTTGTCGTATGTAATAAACAGCGCTTCGATATTGAGCTGTTTCAGGAGCTCCATGCTCTTCTCTGCTCCCATAATGAAAGCAGCAGTCGCAAGTGCGTCAAGTTCTTCAGAATTATCGCCCACAAGAGTAACGCCGATCAACCCTGAATCTGAGGGCTTGCCTGTCCGTATATCGGATATGTGATGTATAAACTGGTCGTTTATGATGCAGAACTGCTCGTAAAGTCCTGATGAAACAACAGCTTTTCCGTTTCCGATTTGAATTGAAACAATGAATTCTCCGTTAGAAGCAAACGGCTTTTGTATGCCGGTATTCCGCTGCTGTCCCATATTTATAACAGTTCCACCGAAATTGATGATAGCATTTTCTATGCCATAGGTATGAAGTATATTCCTGACTTCATCTGCGGCATATCCCTTTGCGATAGCACCGAGGTCGATCTGCTGCCCTTTGTTTTTCAGCATTACCATGCGTTTGGGATAATCAAGGATAATGTCCTTGTAGTTTACTAGTTTTCGTGCTTCTTTGAGAGTGTTTTCGTCAGGGAGTTGTCCGCACTTTACCACATTTTTCCATAGCTGTGACAGAGGTCTCGATGTTATATCGAATAATCCGTCCGTTATTCTTGAATACATTACGGAGTGTTTTATTAGTATGAATGTATCCATTGATACAGCCACAGGAGCTATGCCTGCACGGCTGTTTATAGCAAATATTTCGCTGTCATGTGAATATGCCGACAGCTTTCGATCAAGGTCTTTTACTCGCTTCTTTGCGGCTGACAATGCTTCATCAGCTTCTTCAAATACAGTTATGGTATTGACTGTCCCCATTGCGAAGAATATTTTCTGAGTCTGAACAGTTCCGATCATAATATCACCTTATGCTATCAGAATCGGCCGCCGCGTCCACCGCCGAAGCCGCCGTTCATGTTTCCGTTCATTCCGCCTCTCATACCGCCGCCCATCATGCTCTGCGGTATTTCAGAAACTTCCTGTCCATTGACTATGATAGTACCGCCGTTGAATTCAGCTGTTCTGTCATAGTCGAAGGAGGACATCTGTGCTGTGATGTTAATAGTTCCGCCGTTAACATATATCGAGCCGTTTGAGTCGATGGCGTCTGTATCGCCCTGTCCCATGGAAACAATTACATTTCCGCCGTTGAAAACTATTGCTGTTTCGTAAGCATTTGTGTTCGCTGCAGCGTTGATTCCGTCATCGCTGGCATTTATGGTGATATTGCCGTCGTTGATAACTATGTTAGTAGCTTCAAGACCCTCTGCTCCTGTAATATCGAAGTCGCCGCCGTCTATCTGAAGGACCGCACAAGCCTGTATTCCGTCGCTTGCTCCGTTGATATTAAAGTTACCGCCTGTGATAGTGATACTTCCCTCAGCTTCGTCATTCTCGCAGTGGAAGCCGTCTTTATTTGTGGTAATATTGAAAGTTCCGTCATAAACCGAGATAGTGTCGTTTGCTTCAAATGCGTCAAGAGCAGCCTTGATATTGTATGTGCCACCTGTTATCTTCATATCGTCCTTGCAGGTGATACCGTTGCTATAGTATGAGGTAACATTGAGAGTGCCCGTACCGTTGAGTACAAGGTCATCCTTTGAGTAAATGACTGCGTCGGTGTTGCTTTCGCCGTCAGCTGTGAACTGTCCGCTGATTGTAAGTGTATTATCGCTGTCGGTAGTGGTTATGAAGACCTTATCTGCTGAGAGAACATATATAGCAGGAAAGTCTTCATTCTCAATGTTTACTCCGTCGAGCACAAGCTGTACCTTTGCAGTATCTTCGGCATTTACTCTGACAGTGCAGTTTTCAGCGCTGCCGCTTATAGTATACACGCCCTCATCGGTAATGTCAATGGTTTTATTATCGGCAACTGTTATGTTCTGTGCTTCACTTGTATCTGCGGTCTGCTCAAGGTCACGCTCTGTAAATGTGGTTTCCTGAGTATTGTTTGAAAGCTGTTTTACCTCAGCGGAATCTGTATTCTCAGAAGAAGTTTTATCTGCCTTGGCAGTCTTTTCTACGGTTTCAGCGCTGTCTGATACAACAGTCTTTGCATTTGTGCCTACCGATGTGTTTTCGGATACTGAACTATTATTTCCGCAGCCTTTCATGTAAACTGCCATTGCTGCCATAAAAAAAGCTGAGGTTATATATGTTTTTTTCATAATGATACTTCCTTTCGTTTGGAGAGTTGTGTTTGTTTCTATGATTGTATTATATCTCAGGTATTTGAAAGAAAAATGGAACGAAAGTGGAATTATCACTTTGAAATGTGGAATCTTTGCTTCCAATCTGTGAAAGATACGTGAAATTGTTTTATGGTATTGTATTATGCAAAAAAGTCCTCACAGCCGAAACTGTGAGGACTCTGTTGTATTATTCAGATAAACACATTAACGTGATTTTCACACCACTTGAACTCATATTCGACACTGATAACAATATACAGCTCGTCATAGATAACGACCTTATGAGCGATGAATACATTTGCGGACATCCGGGTATCAATACTTCGACATTCCGCCTTCTACGAGAGGATATGCTCAAATATGTCCGTGCGGCTAAGCATGAACCCACATTCATTGACCTTCCAACGGAGTGATATTATGCGTATATTTGCATTGGAGCTTGATAACGACATCAAAGGTATAGAACGCAGAAAAGCATATATCGAGGGGCTTATTGAGAAACTTCCGAAGCCTGATATCGTAGTTCTGCCCGAGCTTGCCATATGCAGTTATATGGCAAGTCAGAAGATATGGAAACTTGCAGATGACTGCGGTCGTGACGCAAGCCAGTGGACTGTAAGCATAGCAAAAAAATACAATACCTATATCGGAGCAGGCTATCTCGACAAGGAGAACGGCGACTACTATAACCGCTATATGATCGCAGGTCCTGACGGTGTATGTGGTGTTGTTACTAAGTCTGAGGGCGAATCAGCAGTTTTCAAGCGGGGAGACTTCGGCAGTATTATTCATACTCCATTTGGAAATGTTGGTGTGTGTATATGCTACGATTCACGCCGCAAGCACTTCTATGATAACATCAGGAATGACGAACTTTCACTGATACTATTTCCGCATGGTTCACCTGCAGATCCGAATATACCAAATAAAGAACGCAATGAAAATGACAAGCGCTGTATGGCTTATATTGAGGCATTCGGAGTCCCTGTTGTCTATGTGAACAGTATAGGTGAGCTTGAATATATGCCTGGCAAAATGGGCGCAATGATGAAAAAATATGGTTTCAGAATGAATGGCATGAGCAGGATATATGCTCCAAAATCTGTACCGATAAATACGGATATCACCGATGCTATCGGTGCAGAGGTCGATATTCAGCCTAAGAAATTGTATAAAGAGATACAATTCTATGGTGAGGATATTTTACGCGGCAACTGGCTGTTCAAGCACTTTATCCTCAAACCTGATACAGTGGCAGGTATCAAGTCTTATGAGAACGAACATAAAAGAAATAGTAATTGTATATGAGAAATTATGAACGTGATGAAGGTTCGAATCCCTCTCTGTCCGCCAGAAATAAAAAGCCTGTATTTCGAGGAAAATACCGAAATGCAGGCTTTTCTGTTAACTGCAAAAAGCAGTTTGAACTGCATTTTTGCAGTTGCGTGTGAAGAAAAAACAGGCAAAATTCACACGAATTCATACGAAATTCACACGACGATAGGTGGTATAAACGTTATTGAAAGAAGCCAGCTACCGCGAGGGAGCTGGTTTTTTTAGGGAATAAATTTATTGTTTTCACTCTGACTATATGGAGATCCGGTTCAAGTAAGGTGTGACGATTAGTATTGAAAAGTGAATAGATAGAGCTTTCATACAAAAGTAAAAGCTTAGCTATTATAATATTTCAAACAGCTGCTCAAACTGTTTATCATTCTCCTTTAGGTAGACAAGAAAATATCTCACCTCAGCCTCTTCATCTGTAATGGGAACTTGAATACGGTCTGAACTGTTTCCGAAAAACTCATTTGCAGTATCTGTGCTGAAAGATGGCAGAACAGAGGCATTGACGATCTCGTCAAAAGTAAAGCGGTCATTTTGAATCAGAAATCTGGAATGTGGCATCTTTCTGACAGCCATATCGTGCCAGAAACCAATTTCAGACATCAGCAGCAAGTTTTCGCCGTCAAGGTCGGAGAAGGATAGTGAGGTTTCGTTTGCAAGCCTGTGCATCGTCGGCAGCGAGAAGAACAGCTTTTCCGTTCCGCAGGCGGTGCTGATGTAGTGTTTATCCTCCGGATGAAAATGCAGCACGATCAGCTGATACTGTCCGTTGTGGAGACCTTCCAGCAGTTCCGTTTCCTCTGTGATCTCCGTTTGTATCGTCATGGTCGGGTATAATTGCGACAGAAGCGGAGTCAGTTTCCATATGGGTGCGGGCGCACAGACGCCAAGCGAAATCGTCCTGCGGCTGCGGTCAAAGTCCCGCACCTGCTTTGCAATGCCGTCAATCTCTGACAAGGCTTTCCCGGCAAGCTCAGCGGTCAGTATGCCGTTTTCGTTGAGCTTCAGCTTATTGCGGCTGAGTACAAACAGCGGTACACTAATCTCTTCCTCCAGTTTTCTCATATTCCGGCTCAGCGCAGGCTGCGAAAGATACAGCCGTTCGGCAGCTTCGGAAAGTGTGCCGTATTCTTTGAATGAGGCAAGCTGCCGCAGAAGATATATCTCCAGCATATCATCACCTCAGTATGATTTTAATTTATAGCAGTATCCGATATCAGCATTGTACAAACCTAAAATAGTATGCTATAATATGCTTGTAACAGGATATCTGTTATGATTATAACACAAACCAGTATCAAAATCAATACCGGAAAAGAGGGATCATATGCCGGAGGGAAAATTTCTGACTGTATTCTTTTCATGGGGCGGACACACAAGAAAGGCTGCCAAAATGATCACAGAAACAACAGGCGGCGATCAGTTTGAGCTGAAACCGGAAAAGGCGTACTCAAAAATATACCCCATCTGTGTGACACAGGCGAAAAAAGAGCGTGACAAGGACACACGGCCTTCCTATGCAGGAGGTATTGCGGATATATCACAGTATACCGACATTGTGATCGGTTATCCGGCATGGTGGTATACCTGCCCGATGATTGTGCTGAGTTTTCTTGAGCAATACGACCTGACCGGTAAAAATGTGTATATTTTCAATACCCACGGCGGAAGCGGTTCTGTCGGCACGGACGATATCAAGAAGCTGTGCAAGGGAAATGTCCACAAAAGCATTGACGGAAATCACCTGACAGAAGCTGATGTCAGAGAATGGCTGAACCTATAAGACAAGGAGGAACTTATTATGGAATTCGTAACACTGAACACAGGAGCAAAAATGCCGATTGAGGGCTTCGGCGTATTTCAGGTGCCCGATGCGGCTGTCTGCGAACAGGCTGTATATGATGCAATCAAGACAGGATATCGCCTTATCGACACTGCACAAGCCTATATGAATGAAGCGGCTGTCGGAAAAGCTGTCCACCGTGCGATTGCTGACGGACTTGTAAGCCGTGAGGAACTATTCATCACCACGAAGCTGTGGGTATCAAACATGAAAACAGAAGACGGCGCCTATGCTTCTCTAAAGGAATCTCTTGCAAAGCTTGATATGGAGTATATTGATCTGATCCTGATCCATCAGCCTATGGGCGATTATTTTGCAGGCTACCGTGCGCTTGAAAAAGCTTACAAAGAGGGTTGGGTAAAGGCGATCGGCGTATCAAATTTCTATCCTGCTATTCTTGCAAATTTCTGTGAGAATGTAGAAATCATGCCTGCTGTCAATCAGGTTGAACTGCACCCGTTCTTTACGCAGGATAGTGCGATCACGCTCATGAGGGAATACGGTATCGCACCACAGGCATGGGGACCTCTCGCAGAGGGCAGACACGGTATCTTCACCCACCATGTACTGACGGTGATCGGAGCAAAATACGGTAAGACCGCTGCACAAATTGCGCTGAAATGGAATGCTCAGAGAGGTGTTTCGATCCTGCCAAAATCCGTTCATGTGGAACGTATGGAGCAGAATTTTGACATCTGGGACTTCACACTTTCAGACGAGGATATGCAGAAGATCGCGGCACTTGATCTTGGGCACAGCGAGATAGTTGACCACAGCGATCCTGCATTCGTAAAGATGATAAATGGTTTCAAGATCTGAGGAGGATAAAACTATGTACTTAGAAAATATCAACGGCCCTGCCGACATCAAAAAGCTGGAGGTTTCTCAGCTTCAGGTACTTGCAGATGAGACAAGAGCCGCACTCATCAATAAGATCAGCAAAGCCGGCGGACATCAGGGACCGAACCTCGGTGTGGTGGAGCTGACTGTGGCATTTCATTATGTATTCGATTCCCCGAAGGACATGATCGTTTTTGACGTATCCCACCAGTGCTATCCGCACAAGATTCTGACCGGAAGAAAAGAGGCATTTCTGGATGAGACGCATTTCGGCGATGTGACAGGCTATACTAATCCGAATGAAAGTGAACACGATATGTTCATTGTCGGTCATACTTCGACCTCTGTTTCTCTGGCGCTTGGACTTGCAAAGGGACGCGACCTGAATCAGCGCAGTGAGAATATCATCGCACTCATCGGCGACGGTTCCCTTTCGGGCGGCGAGGCGCTTGAGGCTCTCGACTACGCAGGAGAGTACGACAGGAACCTCATTATCATCGTGAATGACAACGACCAAAGTATCGCTGAAAATCACGGCGGACTCTACAAAACGCTGAAAAAGCTCCGTGAATCAAACGGCACTGCCGAGGACAATCTGTTCCGTGCAATGGGACTGGACTACCGCTATCTCGATGACGGTCACGATACCACAAAGCTTGTTGAACTGTTTAAGAGTGTGAAGGACATCGACCACCCTGTTGTGCTGCATATCCACACGATCAAGGGAAAAGGTCTGCCCTATGCAGAAAAAGACCGTGAAAGCTGGCACGCAGGCGGTCCCTTCCATGTTGAGGACGGCTCTCCGCTGTATCCTTATGAGGGCGGCGAAAGTGTCATGTTCAACTGCCTGAAAGAAATGCTGGACACGAACGGGAATGCCATTGTTCTGAACGCCGCAACTCCTATGGGACTGGGCTTTGTTCAGGGTGTCCGTGAGGAATATGTTGACCGCGGACAGTTCATTGATGTCGGCATTGCAGAGGAAAATGCAGTCGCTATGGCAGGCGGAATAGCAAGAAACGGCGGCACGGCGGTATTCGGCACATTCGCTCCTTTCTATCAGCGTACATACGACCAGATGTCACATGATGTGTGCCTGAATGACAGTCCTGCAACTTTCCTGATACTTAGCCCCGGTGCCTACGGTATGAACTCCAATACACATATTGCGCTCTGCGATATTCAGATGTTTGCTCATATCCCGAATCTCATTTATCTTGCACCTGCAAGCAATGAGGAATTCGTGCAGATGTTCCGCTATGCAACCACGCAGAAGCAGCACCCTGTTGCGATCAGAGTGGTGGACAATCTGAAATCGACAGGTGTCGCTGACGATACTGATTACTCAGTTCTGAAAAACAAGATCGAACGCAAGGGCAGCAAGGTCGCACTCTTTGCAGTGGGCGGACTTGTTCCCATGGCACTGGAAGCGGCTGACAAGGTCAAGGCTCAGACCGGTACAGAGATCACGGTCATCAATCCGAGATTTGTCAGCGGTGTAGACGAGGATCTTCTTGATTCACTGAAAAAAGACCACAGCCTTGTCATCACCATTGAGGACGGTGAAGTTATGGGCGGCTACGGACAGAATATTGCAGCATTCTACGGCGATTCTGATATGCGGGTACGTTGCCATGGCATTTCCAAGGCGTTCCACACGGAATTCAAGGCTGAGGAACTGCTTGATGCTCATGGTATTTCCGTGGATAAGCTGACCGCTGAGATAATCTGTGCGTTGAAATAATAATCTATTTCACATGAAAAGAAGTTCGCTTATTAAAGGACTACCAATATGAAGGTCTGCGACTTTTTCTGAAAGTTCGTTTCAAGACATGTGTGACGGTCAGCATGGAAAAGTGAATATAATGATACGCTCTCCCTCATCAGGTAGGAAACTGAGATGCTCCTGATTGGTGAGGGGGTTTTTTATTAATCGTTCTTGCAATCTGACAGAGTATGCAGTATAATAGAGGCAGAAAACAGCTAAAGAAGAAATGGCTTTCAATCTGAATAATTCTATTCCACGCGGAAATTATAAAAGTCTATAAATAGGCGAAAACACGTCGCTAAAAATATTCATATTCCTCTCTGTCCGCCAGAATTAAAAAGCCTGTATTTCGAGAAAAGCACCGAAATACAGGCTTTTCTGTTACCTACAGAAAACAGTTTCAACTGCATTTTTGCAGTTGCGTGTGAGAAAAAAACAGACGTTTTTCACACGAATTCACACGAAATTCACACGACATATAGGTGGTATAACGTTACAAAATAAGCCAGCTCCCTTACGGGAGCTGATTCTATTTATGAATACTTCAAGAAATCATCTGTTTCGTATGAATGTGCTGATTACATCAACGAAGTAATTATATAATGAAACGAATAATAGTTGTCTCCTAATTCATAATAGGATTTAGGAGATATTATTGCCTAAGCACTTGACTTTTCTCCTAAAAACGATTATAATTATGAGAAAGGAGTGCGAGCTTATGAGAAACTTTGATTACAGCATACTTGCAAAACGTTCATGGGACAGTGAGATCATCGGTCTTGTAGCCCAGATTCACGAACATAAAGGCAGACAGGAGCTTTATCTGAAACAGAAACCTGCCGAGCTTGACCGCCTTATTGAGATTGCAAAGGTTCAAAGTACAGAAGCATCCAATGAGATTGAAGGGATACGAACTACTAACACCCGTCTGTTACAGCTTGTCAAAGACAAGACAACGCCCAGAAACCGTGACGAGGAAGAGATCATGGGATACCGTGATGTACTGAATACTATTCACGAGAACTTCGAGTATATACCGATTACATCAAACTACATGCTCCAGCTCCATCGTGACCTATATAAATATTCTCATAAAAGCATCGGTGGTACATTCAAGAACTCTCAGAATTATATTAGTGCGATAGATGCTAATGGACGTGAATTCATATTATTCACTCCTCTGCCGCCATATGAAACTCCGACTGCTACCGAAGCGATATGTGACAGCTATAATCGCATAATTGCAACGCAGGATATCGATGCACTGCTGCTGATACCAGTGTTTATCCATGACTTTCTCTGCATGCACCCCTTCAATGACGGCAACGGCAGAATGAGCCGCCTACTCACAACTCTGCTGCTGTATCGTTCTGGTTATGTAATCGGCAGATATATCTCCCTTGAAAGCAAGATAGCCAAGAACAAGAACCTGTACTACGACGCTTTAGAGCTGTGTCATCAGAAAGGCTGGAACGAAGGCGAAGAAGATCCTGCTCCGTTTATAAAGTATTTGTTGCAGACTATTCTCGCTGCTTATCGCGACTTTGAGGAACGTGTAGCGCTGGTCGACGAAAAATTACCGGCAATAGAAATGGTACGTCGTGCTGTATATAATAAGATCGGTAAATTTACAAAGAGTGAAGTTATGGAGCTTTGTCCGACAATCAGCAAGGCTTCGGTTGAAAATTCTATCAAGCAGCTCGTTGAACAGGGACTTCTGTTAAAGCACGGCAGTGGAAGAAGTACATTCTATACCCGAAGCGACATTTGATACAATACAATTGATAATAATTAAAGGAGTAAGATAATGAATATAGATAAGACACTTTACAGCGGACGTCCGACAGATGAACGCTCAGACGTTGAAATGGCTATATACGATAAGCTTGATTCTTTCGGTATAGCCTATAAGCGTGTTGACCATGACCATGCAGATACTATGGAGGATTGCCTTGCTATCGAAAAGGTACTTGGTGCTAAGATTTGCAAGAACCTCTTCCTGTGCAACCGACAGAAAACAAGCTTTTATATGTTGCTTATGCCCGGAGACAAGCCGTTCAAGACCAAGTTTCTAACCTCGCAGCTCAATTGTGCTCGCCTTTCATTTGCGGAAGCTGATAAGATGCAGGAGTATCTGCATACTATACCCGGATCTGTATCAGCGCTTGAGCTTATATACGATACGGATGACAACATACAGCTCGTCATAGATAAAGACCTGATGAAAGATGAATACATCTGCGGACATCCAGGTATCAATACATCAACAGTCCGCCTGCTCAGAGATGACATGCTTAGATATGTCCGTGAAGCTAAGCATGAGCCAACATTTATAGATCTTCCAATAGAATAAGAAGAGGGCAATGTTTTCCGTAAATGGAATACATTGCCCTTTTACATATCTAATTTTGCTATTCAAATATCAACACTCTCAAAATAGAACCTGCTGATCTCCTCAGGTGTATAATCGCTGTGACCTTTAAGCCACCATCGCACAGTTTCAGCAAAAGCATTACGCGCTCTGTGTATCTCGATACAGCATCATTTCTTCGCAATCCGTGCCAGCGCATCAAACACCTTATGATACACGACCTGATTCGGATAATAGTCGAAATCAGCAAAAACAGAAATACCGGTATGATAAAAGTGTTCGAGGATCGCCGCAGCACAACCGGCACTCCGGCTCTGACCGTAATCGCACTGGCAAATGATATTCTTACCTTTCGCATTGGCTGCATAGATGAATTCCGCAACCTTATCTGCATCGGGAAAGAATGAATCGTAGGTATATCCCTTTTCTGCGAGATAATCGCGGTCGAGATCATCCAGCTCGCAGTAATATACATCCCCGCAGACTTTGCTGTAATCAACATGCGCATAACCGGAATCAATATGCTTGAGTGCCGGATCGTAAAAGCTGATAACAGCGGTGTTCTCCGGAAACGTGCCGTCTGCAATGATCTGTTCAATCGCTTCTCTGGAATAGACAGATACGTTCATAAGCACCTCCGCACATTACTCAAAACGCCAATGACGCCTCATAAACACCCTGCGATTGCTTCTTTGATAGCCTTCGCAGAGCTTATTGAACTTCTCATCGAACTCATCTATTGTAATCTCACTCTCGTCTGCTCCTGCATGATGAAAAAACGGGATAATCAGCACACCGTCACCGTAGAATCCTCCTCTGTATGCCGTATAATCGTATGAAGAGATCGTGTATAAAAGCGCATACATGAACAAAATACAAGTATTCCATTCGCATGATTTCAGACCGACCGGCGTTTTGCAATGCAGCATCGTATCAATACGATTCAGATAGCATACGAGCCTGAGATCCTCACGGTCTATATCGAATAATCCGATATACCGGCTGAAATACGTCCAGACGTCTTTATAATAGGACTTGAATGCATCAATATCGAAATCTGCATCATGCAACAATTTCCAGGAAAGCTGCTCTGATTTGTGCAGTAACTCCTTTCGCTGATCAATGCGTTCAACGTCAGGCTCAAACTTTGCATGGATATACGACCGTGTGATGACGGCGAAATCTCCGAAGAATCCGCGAATGATCAAACGGTCTTTCAATCCATTGTGCGATTCTTTCTCAGATGAAGTCATCATGAAACGCCTGCCGGATTCGCAGAACGCATTGAAAAGAAGGATGAGCTCGTCCTGTGTTGCTTCCTTACATGCAAGCGTCTGAACATCGTCTACCAGAAGAACATCCGCATGCAAATACTGTTCACGGAACTGTTCTGCGGTTCCGCCGCTGCTGATCGTATCTACAAGAGCGGATGCCATATCTGTTGCTGTTGTGAGGATCACATGAAGCTCCGGCGAATTCTGCTCAATGGCATTTTTGACAACATAGAGCAGATGTGTCTTGCCGGTTGCCGTGCCGCCGAATACTGCCAACGGCTTGAAATCAACATTTTCAGCAAAGTGTTTTGCTTTCTCAAAGGCTTCGCTGTTTGCCTTATTGATCGCAAAGCTGTCGAACGTATACTGAATTCCGTTTTTCGTATCCCGCATCATGCGCCCTCCTCATCAATAATTCTTAAGCGTATATACCGGGTGACCTGTTCCGTAGCCCTGATAGATCTGATGATCCTTGATCGTATAGACCGGATGACCGGTGCCATAACCCTGATACACCTGATTTCCCTTGATTGTATAAACAGGATGTCCCGTACCGTAACCCTGATATACTTGATTGCCTTTTATA
Source organism: Ruminococcus sp. (assembly GCA_016290875.1). Taxonomy (GTDB): domain Bacteria; phylum Bacillota; class Clostridia; order Oscillospirales; family Ruminococcaceae; genus Ruminococcus. Next base: position 404,738 of record JAEEVL010000001.1, on the reverse strand, counting down.
GTGTAGATAGGGTGTCCTGTCCCGTACCCCTGATAGACTTGATTCCCTTTAATCGTATAAACCGGATGGCCGGTGCCGTAGCCTTCATATATGCGCATCAGAGATCGCTCCTTTCTCAGCAAACACATCAAGAGCAGTGGTTTATTTTTGTATCCTGGCTTTACTGTATCAAATTCCGTGGCTGTGTTAATCAGACAGCCGCGGAATAAGCCGGTGGTGTGTATTGAAATCTTTTTAATGAATGAAAAAATTATTCCTCCCCAATCATACCTAAAAGACCCTCTTCGGAAATATCATCGTCTCTGTCATCATCCAAATAGAAGCGTCCATTGGTACAATAGAGATATAAAATACGATCTAGTTTGAATGCAGAGCATTGGCTATCGATACTGTTGTTTCTAATTTCCTGCGCCCATTCCCACATATATACCGCAACATACTCGTCTGCATACAGTTTACAACTTTTTCTAATACCAGCGTTATTCGGGAATCCCATCTTTTCCATGTTGCGTTTGCGGTAATCGGCAATAATCGTATCAGCATTATCCCGCTCTAAATCAAATGTTTTGTTCTCACTTTTCAGCAGTTCTGCTGCAACCACACGTTTAATATGTAAATCAGGCTTTGCAAGCCAAACTGCTCCGCATTCCTTTAGCCAGTTATAACATACAGCAGGACCAACTTCACACAGGTTTACGATTAGAACCCGAAGCTTGTGCAGATAAATTTTTAGCTCATCTGCCGTTTTCGGTTCTGTCAGCAAATATTCAAAGCTCAGATCAGTTTCTTCAATTTTACCATCTACCAGAAAGCGAGCACACTGATATACTCCAGTAAGGTAGTTCTCCCACTTACTATCATTTTGGATTTTATTCGGGTATCGACTGATAATCGCCTGCTTCAAAGCACATGCATCAGTGTAGTTCTCAAGTACTTTTTTCGGGTCATACCCCGATAGAACATCACTCAGGATCTGCTGAGTATCAGATGATTTGGAATAAAATTTGATAATGTTTCCCATATATTGCCTGTCAGCAAGAAGACCGCAGAATTGATAGAAAAGAAATGGAAGATCCATATTTGAACATGACTCTGCAATATAAACTTGACTTTCCGCACGATTTTTTTTCAATGTTTGCGGTGTAGCTGGAGAATAATACTTGTTAATATCAACGTGTTCTGATTTTGCAAGCTCCTCCAATCTTTCCTTCGTCTTCAAATAGATCTCTACTCTGTTCATGATTATACCTCCTTTATTTGAAACACAGCGGTTTCGGTTTGTGCCACCATTATAGCATAAAAATATTAAAATTTATCTTTGAATCGTTCGCACAGACAAAATTCTCACTTTTTCACAAACCTACAGTATCCTGAATGTACAGAATGAATAAAGCACTTTCCCGGCTTCATAGCTGCCAAATGCCGAGTCAGAGGAACCCAGCATTTGACAGAATCACTTTACGAAATGTTCGCGTATCGTTCGGAGAAGATCGCACGGTCCATGATGAGCACCGGCTCTGTCTCCCCGCCCATTACGATATCGAACAAAGAAGGCGAAAAGCCTGAAACGAGTGCTGTCCCGCTTGTGCCAAACTGTACCGGGATGTTCTTCTGAATGCTGTTGACATTCCAGAACACCACCTGCGGAAGCCGGTATCCGGCATCGGCAAACATGGCGCGCATCGTATCGTATAAAGGCTGACTGTTTCCGCCCTCGATACAGCCGTCAAACTCCATATCGGAGATGATGAACAGCTTTGTCGGCAGCTCCGACTGCGGCACATGATTCCGGACAGCCGTATCCAGAATCAACCTGAAAACAGCTTCGAGATCGGTGTTGGCAACTTCGTCGAAGCTTTCGCAATATCTGACCTTCTCCGTGATATCCTGCCCTTTGATCTCGACAAGCTGCGGGCGCCTGGAAAAGGTGATAAAATGATTCGCAAATGCGCCCTTGTTGTGTTCTGCGAAATAGAGTCCCAGCGACAGCGCAACGTCGATCGGACGCACATTGCCGGGCGCGGAACAAGTCATCGAACCGGAACCGTCGATGACCGCGATCGCGTTCTCCGCGCTTTCGCCGTAAGTGGGGAGATTGCGCCATGTGAGATCAAGCGAACGCCGCTCCTCAGCTTCGGGATCGGAAAGGCATCTCCGGACGATCTGATAAGGATAAATCGCGGCGGTGTGCATCGTCGCCTCACCGCGTTCCACCGCGTTAAGAAAGCTCTGATAACGTTCGCCGTCGTTGCGAAGAAACGCCTTGCGGTATTTGAACAATGCGCAGGAAGGCTGCTTCTCGTAGCTGAACGTATAGTCCGAAGTGCGCAGCCGGTTTTCCAGAATATCGGAATACCGACGCAGTGCGGACAGGCACTTGCGGTAATTGCGCTCAGACATACCGAGCTTCTGTGCGAGATAACGACCGTTCCGGCGTACTGCCTCCGCAGAAGCGTTGACCGAGGGCAGCCATTTCGCGAGGAGAGAGACCTGCCCGCGTTCCGACATTGCGTTACGGTCTGCGTTAAGCTGCCCGCGGATCAGCGAAACTGCCGCTTCCTCGCAGGGGGTATACAGCAATGCGCAGAGATCGTCGTATCTGCCGTATTCCGAAATGAACCCGATATTGCGCAATATCGCATCGGGTTCCTCCTTTGCCAACGTGCGAAGTGCGATCCGGAAAAATCTGCGCTCGCCGAGACCGCCGCGCACATCTCTGACGAAGAACAGCGTCTTCATCGTGCGCACAGGATCTTCCGCATAGGCACGGCGGACAACATCTGCGATCTCATCCGAAGCAGCATTTCGCATTGCGCCCGCACGGAAGAACAAATCGAGACAGTGCGAACCGCTTGTGGAACGAGTCTGACCGCCGTTGAGGGTCAGGGTTCTGGTTGCTTCTTTCTTAAGTAATTCCAGCATAATAATACCTCTCTTTCCCAATCGACGAAAGGACACAAGGTACACTCAGTTTTTCATGATTCTGAAACACTGATGTTTGTACCTTTTCACGGTGCTTCCTGCGGAATGCAGGAGCTTTTTCATGAAGATAATTGCTGTAAGCACCGTATTTCATTTTTGCTTTCACTATTATGCATGGAAGTTACGGTCAGCGCAGAAAACAGAACGGCTGCTCCTGCGCTGACAGCCATGGAACAAGGTACACTCAGTTTTTCAAGATCTGAAATACTGCTGTTCGTACCTTTTCACGGTGCTTCCTGCGGAATGCAGGAGCTTTTTCATGAAGATAATTGCTGTAAGCACCGTATTTCGTCTTGTCTGTAATGATTATACCATACTGAAAACGTCAAAATTGAGGTTTTCCCCAATCCTGTTGTTCGTATTCTCTCGCGGTGCTTCCTGCGGAATGCAGGAGCTTTTTCATGAAGATAATTGCTGTAAGCACCGTATTTTGTCTTGTCTGTAATGATTATAGCATACCAAAATCCTCAAAATTGAGTTTTTCAGTATGCTATAATATAAAGTTATTCATTTTCGGCTAACCGGTATCATCAGACATCTTTGCTGTATTTTTCGTATGCTTTCGTGATATCGTCCTTCAGTTTTTGCCGAAGGGAATCCGGAGACAGGATCTCAACAAAATCAAAGAACCTTCTTGCCCAGATCAGCATATTGTTCCATGTGTTCTCAACCTCAACAGTCAGCATCGGTTCGGAACCGTCTGCTGCCTGTTCTGCCGAACAAATCTTATATGTATCACCGAAGTAATCCACAACTTCGTTCATCGCCCATTACGGGCATCTGAATCTGACTTTTTCCGGCGTGCCGCTCCACATCATCCTGTGCGTACTGATATATTTCTTTGTATCAATGTTTTTCGGCGCACCTGCAATGCTTGTTTCCGGAAAAATACCTTTATCAGACAGAATCTGAATATCGCTCATGCGGTCGATTCTGTAATTGCTGATTCGTGCCGGTTCGGAACCGTCCTCGGGTACTCTGCTGCAAACGAGATAACAGAAGCCGTCACTAAAAACAGTTCTGTACGGATTTACGGTGTAAAGCCGGTCATTGCCGTTTTCATCTGTCTCATACATCGGCGCGCCGTCGGGATCCCGCTGCACACGGTAAAACTGTATCTGATGACACTCCTTGAGCGCCTGATGAATCGCTTTCAGATTTTTGAAAAAGTCTGTCTGCATGATCTTTGCCTTCACCGGTTTTTTGTAAAGATACGGTCTGTACTCTGACAAAAGGCACACAGATGAAAGTGAAAGCAGCTTTTCGATCAACTGCTGACGTTCTTTGATCTTGATGTAATCACAGGAACTCACCATGTCAATCAGATACCGCAATTCATAATTGCTGAACAAATGCGCGATTCTGACATTGACCATGCGCTCTTTATTCGTCTTGGTTCCGCATTGGAATTCTCCGAAAAGATCGCCTTTTTCTTCAAGAAACGCCCTGACGGCAGTAAGATTTCTGTCAAGCGTGCTTTTTGGAATGCTTCCACGATACAAGTATTCTGCATTCACTTTGGCAAGGATTTCATCCTTTTTCAGAGGATGATCCTCATCAGAATACTTCAACAGGACATACAGAACCATTAGCTTTGCGTCGGTGATATAGTCTTTTCTTGATTCCTGCGACATAATTTTCCTCCTCACTTACAGCATCAAACTTATCTATTATTATGACAAAACGCAAAAAATCTCTATCAATTATAATAAATTATATCAAATTTGCACACAAAAGTCAATACAATTGGAAAAAAGATAATAGTCTCAAATCAAAAGAGACTATTATCTAGAAAAGGGTATCTATTTTATGCTATATAGCCTGTAGTAGCAAGACTTGGAGATACCAAGCTTCCGCATAGCATCTACAGGCTTTGTTTTTCCGCAGCGGACTTCCGCAAGCACCTCACGCCAATTATCAGGCAGGGGCTTTGACGGACGCCCGAAGCGGACATTTTTCTTCCTTGCAGCTTCGATACCTTCACGCTGACGTGCTCGTATCTTGTTACGCTCATTCTCAGCTATAGCTCCGAGTACTTCAATAAGGATAGCATTTATCATTTCGAGTACCCAAGCCTGCTCCGGCGGAAAGTCTGTAAGTGTTGTCGGTATATCAAGTATCTTCACCCTGACTCCCATAACCTTGAATCCTTCCAGCTCATGCTTGATGTCGGACTTGTTTCTGCTGAGCCTGTCCAGTTCCTTGATAACAAGTGTATCGCCCTTGCGGAGTATCTGACGTTTGAGGTATTGATAACCCTCACGCTCCGTGTCCTTACCCGAAGCCTTGTCAATTATAATGTTCTGCTCGGGCACTCCGAACTTAGTAAGAGCTTCGATTTGCCTGTCTTCATTTTGTTCCCTGGTAGATACCCGGGCATATCCGTAAATTCGGTTATCCATAATGCTCCTTTCTGTCCCAAAAAGTGGTGGCGACTTTCGGAACGTCTCAAAAGTCAAAACACCACTTTTTGGAACGCTTTTTCAGCCGTTTTTCGGGCGTCCCATAAAGTAAACTTTTTGGAACTTCAAAATGCTCCTCCGTAGCAGCTTTCATAGATATCCTCACCGCACATATACTTCACATCCCTGAGTGCTTCATGGAGCAAGTTCGTATCCATAAGCATTTCTTCTATCTCATCGTAGGTATATCCATACTCTAGCAAAAGCTCAACGTCCTCACTGTCAACGCCATAGCAGCCACAGTAGGCGAGAAGCATCTCTTCGTGTATATTATAATAGGAAGAGTCATCGTACCAGCTCATGTACTTGGAGCGGAATATCTTAGGTTCAAACTCTGAGCATGTGATATCACCGTTCCTGTCGATACGAATGATATCGCCTTCATCAGTTTTGATACGCTCATTTGCGAACTTATGCAAGCCTATCCTGCGGAGAGCGTTTTTCATGATGCTTTCAGTGGAAGCGTACACATACAGCCCGATATCCTTGAAGTTGAGCAGGCACATTGGATTCGAGCCTTTTATAATGTACAGGCTGTTGCTATCATCAAGCACAGTGAAGGTGAAGTTGCCCTCGACCGTTTCCACCATATACTTCAGGCTGTCAAAGTCCAGTTTCTGTTGTGCTTCGAGAAGCTGACAAGCTGCATAGCTGTCAGTCTCGATATGGGTATCGGGGATAAGCTTGTCCTTCCTCAGTTCCTTATCATTCCACAGGACTCCATTGTGAGCAAATGCAAATGAAGTTTCCCCGGCAAGACCGGGGAACGGATGATTGTTGTAGTTATGCTTGCCGTCTCCCTGAGTAGTCATACGGGTATGTCCCATGACTGCTCTCGTTCCTTCCGGTGGACTGAAGTGAAGTTTGTGAGCAGGTTTCGGTCTCTTGTAAATAATGACCTTTCCTTCGTTTATGTAACCGATTCCAGAAGCGTCTGTTCCTCGCTCTTCAGCAGCATTAGCGAGTGCCTGGGTTAGTTTTCTTTTCAATCTGTTCGAAACTATTTCCTTATAATCGAGCCATCCAAATAATGAACACATACGTCATTCCTCCTTGAAATCTATATTGATCGTAGGTAGTTGATTTTCGGTGCTGACATTTTTTACAACGTCGCTAATCCTGTCAACAAGTACTGTTGCTGCAATTAAGGTGACTAATTTCAGAATATCTCCAGCAGGAGTGCCTGCCGATATTCCTTTCATAATGTCTGCGATTTTCATTACATTTCATCCTGTGTTTCAATTTCTTCGTTTATATAGAGCTTACGTTCCTTTAGGTACTGCGTCAGTTCCGGCTCTGTAAGGGTACCGACAAACTCGCTCCAACTCATATTTGCAATGCCTTCATCAGTGAGATTGATAGCAAGATCACAGATAGCATTGACAAGTTCAAGTGCAGCTATCAAGGTATTGTACTTCAGTGTACCGCGGAACAGTCTGAACTCGATAGTTGAGTAGTTCATGAGGTTTACGGCAGCATATCTACCTAAGTTACCTTTCTTAGCTTTCTCTAAGATATCCCTGCCACTCTTTTCATAGCCATATCTGGCCGCCCAGCGATTAATGCTGTATTCAGAACGGCGGCTGAATTTCAGCATCTCGTTCCAGTGATGTTCAACGAAATAGAGTATCCTTGAAATGACCTCGTCCTGAGAGTCTCTATTTTCGCCGAAGCAGTTTCTGTTGACGTGGATATGCAATCCACAGGTCGAAGTCTGGTGGCTACGATATCCCATACTGATAGCCTTGTGCATAATCTTGTCCCAGCAGAATTGTTTGTGGTAAGCCAACGACATCGGATGCGTGACGATCTCGATACCGTCATCAAGTGAGCCATCACCTTTGATGTATATATGCTCATTATCTTTATTGGCAATAGAGAGTATTTCATCAGCGTTATCATCGTCTTTGCCTGCTCCGTCTATCTCCAGTTCTACGCCAAAATATCGAGAACTGTCGCCGTAGAAGATAGGCTCTGGTTTGTATCCGTAGTCGTGAATACTTCTGTTGCGATCAACCTCATCATGATAGCATTCTGAGCAGTAGTCGTATCCGTCGAGATGATAAGCGTCGTCCACGTGAAGCAGTGTATCGCAGCAGCTGCATCTGGTGTAATGATTCTCATAGCAGTGGTGACAGAGAGTAGTGTATTCGTCCCCGTAACTATCGTCTGTCCAGATGACCGAGCCACAGCGGTCGCAGGTAGTGGTATGACGCTCAAAACAGTCCGTACAGACTATTTCGCCGTTTACCTCTTCATAGTCATCATCTTCGGCAATAAGTACTCCGCAGTGCGAGCAGTACAGTGCATTCTTGTTGTTATCTTCCATTGTAAAAAACCTCCATAAATAGCGATAGCCAGCCCCGAAGGGCTGGCTTTATTTTCAATATTCGTTTGCAAGCAACATGGTGCTATGGTCGCCGTCATCAATTATGTACAGCTTCTCTGTGATAGGGCTATCCGACGGGAGCAGGTAGACCTTTCGGTATTCCGGTTCCTCGCTTCTGTGAGCTATACTCTGCATACAGCCGACCTGTTCAAGGTCAAATATCTGCAAATGGTCCCTCGGTTCGGGTAGTCCATCGACGCATTCCCATAGGAACATTTGCAATTCCAACGGTATGGAGCTGTCCACTCCGCAGGTCAGGTAACGTTTGTTGTTGAACATAGGCATCCTCCTTCCTGAAATTGATTACCACGAACATGGTATCATAGTAATAATATATGTATGGAAAAGAAGAATTCCTGGAAAAAGCCTGTATTTCCAGAAAAAAATAAAAGCTTTTATTATGAATAATTATTATTCATAATAATTATATATGTTTTGAAAATCGAAATAATAGGAAAAAGTATTACAATTGCTTCAAAAAAGTACTACAATATGTTAACCATAGAGCGTAGCGACCTGTATTAAGTACGATTTATACTGGTAAATGCAGTGGAAGAACAAGTATATTTGTCTTATACTGGTACTGCACATAGCTCGATATACTATAATACGCTCACGGTAATACATACTGAAAGGACTAAAGCTTATGCGAGCAAAAACAGACCTTAAAACCGTTCGTAAGACAGTGCTTATGACGGAAGCAACTGCTAAAGACATCGATCGTGAAGCAGCCGAGCGCGGAATTAAAGCAAATGCTGTTATTAACGAGAGGCTTAATCACCCGAATCCAGATAATACTCCATCTAAGATGGTACTGTTCCAGGATTATGCTAATAGAGCTGTAAAGCTGATGAAACAATACTCTGAAACAGATGCAAAATTACTTGAAAGAGAGGCTAATATGCTATGGAAATTTTAACTCAGAAGCGTGTAACTAACAACGGAGATGGCAAAGGATACTTCCGCAACTGCGTAGATTATATGTATAAGGATAAACTTGAGCCCGGAGAGAAACGTGTTATGACAAAGGGATATGGTGTTTGTGACACAAATGCAGATTATACATACGAACAAATGAGAGCGGTTAAGAAATACCACGGTAAGATCGGAGATAACCCTTTAATGCACTTTGTTGTTTCGTTTGACAGAAGAACTGTTAACGACGCAGAGACCGCGTGTAAGTATACGGATCAGATAGCCGCTTTCTTAAAAAGAGACTACCAGACAATTGCCGCAGTTCACCAAGAGAATCAAGGTAACTCGCAATTCCATTCACATTTCGTAGTGAATTCAGTAAACTATAAAAACGGAAAACTGTATCATAGTGGAAGAAAGGAACTTGGGGAGCTGGCTATGCATATACACGCAATAACCGGCGGCTACTGTAAGGCAGAGATCAAGAAATAAATGTTGTCCTCTACGCAATAAAACTAATAATATTTGAGTTATGATATTGAACAGCTGTGATAATAAAAAAGCGTCCCCTATATGGGGACGGCAGCTGTTCTATATGTTTCTTGAAGTTTTAATATAAGCAATAAGATGATGTGCTCATAGGATCGCAGCGATTGAAATACAGTTCTGATTATGGTATAATTAGTAATGTAAACACTGTACATGTTCTCAAACAAAATGAAATATGTTGAGGATTCAGAAAGGCTTATATGAAAATGAACGATCGCAAAGCAATAGCAAAAACGATGATATATGCTGCCATAATAATGGCTGTTTTCTCCTGTTTATTATCCGGATGCAATATCAACAATAAGTCAGACAATAGCAACTCCGAAGCGACTAGTCAGACTGAATATATCTCACAGGATAAAGAAGCTGTCGGATACTATAAACGGATCGGGATCTCTAAAAACGGTGAAACATTTGAAGAAATGAAAGAATCGCTCGATGTAATGAAAAAGGGCTATCTTGTTTTAAAAGATGATGGCACAGCATTCTTTGATCTTGACGGAGATGTAACAGAGTATACTTTTGACAAACAGAATTTCTATCTGATCAATGATACAGAAAAGATCAATGGATTCCCGTATACGTATATAGGTGGAAGACTTATTGTCAATGACGGAGAAACGGTAACACAGTATTTTAGACTCACAGATGAAGAACTTGAGTCTTATCTTGCATTGAAGAAGGAATAGGATAAATGGATATTGAAAAGATAATGGATGCCCCATATTATATAATAGATATTCTTCCAAAGCGTGTATCCGATGAAAAAAGCATCAGCTATTCAAAGATCGAGCGGTATTATCTGGCTGAGCCACGTATAACCGAACTTCGCAAAAAGCAAGCTGAAGCTATCATAAAACTCACTTGTTATTATGATATTCATATCAGTACCGATTGCGGAGATAGCTTTGAAGAAGTAGCTGGACCTGATATTATTGATAAACATTTTGCCACTTGTGTTGGCGTGAATTCGTTATACATCAAAATACAATCTCCGGACTGTTTTATCACTCTTGACGGATGTGATACATACATGACAGTCTATACTTCTGATTCTGAAGTACACGAACTTCTTGAAAAGCTTGCCGGTTCAGTAGGATTATTCCTTTGGAAAGCATAATATCAATTTTAAACTCATTAAAGAGTAAATTCAGATTTGATTATAGTAAGTTATATGCTGAAAACCTAGTTTTGATACGTATAATGTTCGCACCCACATTGGGATGCCAGCTGTTTGCTTGTGTTATAAGCATTGAAAATGCGAATATCGTGGAAGCGACTTCTGTTGTGACCAACTGAACACAGCAAAGGATAATTTATTTAACTCTTGCAAAAACTCTTCGAATGTATTATAATGTAATTATATTATCCTTTTAAGGTGGAAGATACAATGACAAAGAATAAATCTGTAGTAGACGATGGTTCAAACTTACATAAAATAGGCACATATCTTCACAAAGACAAAAGCAGAAAGAATAATTCCAAGGCAGCTTTAGCTGCTTATGACAAAGCGGATGATACCGTAAAGACTTATTCTTTTGATCCGCAACTTACCCCAACTCTTGACTGGGTGGTCGAAAAGGAACATCTTAGTTTTGAAGTGAATAAACTTGTTATAATGAACTCTACAATGATACATACACGGTCTAAGATCAGGTACAAAGTGAAAAACGTACTATGCTTGATGAAAAGAAAATATTTCAAACTTTTATTTCTGTCGATTCTATGTGCTTCATGTTTTTCATCCTGTGGTGAAATTAAAGAAAATAGTTCAGATATTATGAATACAAGCGAAAAGGTAACATCTACTTCAAATATCGAAGAAAGGAAAGAATGCCAAACAACCGCATTCAAAGCAGAGGTAACTTCCATATCCAATGAGAAGGCGCAGAATGATACTGATAATTATCAAATTACAGTAGATTCGGCTCATTTTTCTGCAGTCGTTGATGGCAGCAAATGGTATACCGAAGATAAAACAGATGATACGGTAGTTGAGATATTGGGGATGAGTTATAAATGGCTCGGACAGAAAGATATGGAAAAAAAGGGGAGCGCTAAACCATCTATGATACAGTTTGGCCCTGTACTCGAAGATTTTAACATTCAAGATCTTGATCAGGAAAAACTAAACGGTCAGACTGATGTAAACAAAATATTTCTTATGATTTGCGAACAGAGACTTCAATTAGATTATGCTGAGGTACAGCTTTCACAAATTGAGGAGCACAGTGGCATAAAGATGTCACACGTAAGAACCTATATCGACTATAAGGCAGCGGAAATTGAACGTCCGAATCTATACCAGGATGAATTCGTCTTTTATGCAGGCGGAGCAATGAACGAAATAGTGGTTGGTTACACAGATGATGAAGAAGGATACGCTGCATATAATAATTTTGAATCAACTATAATTGATAATATAACGTTGAAAGAGTGACAAAAGCACACGATATCTCGATAAAAAGGCTATTGATTATTTGAGAAATTTAAAAAATACAAAAAAAGCTCTCACAGCTAAACTGCAATAGCAAAATGGTATGAATGATAATGTTCAATAATGTGAATGTAACGTGTAAGATTAGTAGTTTTGAGGATAAACCGTTTACGTTGTATTTCCGTTACGGATATCAGGAACTGCTGTAAAGATCGACGGCAAAATCTATAAAACAGATATCAAAAAAATAAGCCCGAATCTGAGGTTTACTAATATTAAGGAAATCAATAGATGCAAAGAAGTTGAGGATCTGACATTGACATCAGCTGATGAAAATGATATCAGCAGATTGGCAGATTTTAAAAATCTCTCTGTATTGACTCTGTCACTATCTGACGTGAACAGTTTTGATTCCCCAAAAATGAACACATTCAGCAATTTACAGGAACTGTATACTTATCGTACAGATATTGACCTTGAAGGATTCAATAACAGCAATCTGACTTACGTTAATATTCTATTCAGCGATGTCAAAACCTTTGATTCTCTTGAAGAGTGTTTATCACTCAGAAGCATATCATTAGGACAGACAGTTGTTGATGACGATATAATCAATTCTGACGGTAAATTTACTATGAAGAACAGTAGCTTTTTGTCTTCTTTTGACAATGTAACTGAGCTTGCTGTATATGTTGATAGCATTGAAGATGTTTCCGGAATTTGTGAAATGGATTCTTTGAAAAGTCTGACCGTTTCAGAGGGATCTCTTTCAGATGAAGCAATAGGTCAGCTTGACGAGAAAGGAATAAAAGTCACTCAGAAAAATAGTGATGATTGATATTTGCTGTTGAGGCATAGCCGGTACTGACCTTATCAAAGGACGCATCATGTATGAACTCTTTGTTATGTTTGAGAAGATTACAAAAGATCTCAGAATATAATCCGTTTCCTGTTGACACTTGCGTTTGTATGTGATATAATCATCTTGAGAAACGCAAAAACAATGGAATTTGCGTTTTGTGTCAAGACAATATCATGAGTTCGCTCAATGAATAATTGATTTTGAGCTTCGAATAATAACAGCAACAACTGTCGGAAGGAGATGAGAAATATGTCAAGGAAAACACTGATAGTTCTGTTTCATATGGGAGCAAAAGAATATCAGGAAGAGTACAATAATCGATATAACGACGATGATACTATTCATTTGCCTGTAAATATCGGCGATAATTCTGCTTTCATCTGTCAGACTCCTGAAATATACAAACAGATTATATCGATTGAGCGTATGGACAAGGCTGTTGAGGCTGTAGCTAATACGCTTCCTCAGCTTGCAATATCTCAGTTCGCTTCCAAATGTCTTATAGACGAAATACTGCTGACTAACAACATCGAAGGCGTTCACAGTACCAGAAAAGAGATCGGCGAGATACTTCAGGACCTTTCAACGCGTGATAAACGCAACAGATTTGTTGGCCTTGTCGCTAAATATGCTGCATTGGAAGATAATCAGTCTATATCCTTTAAAACTTGTCAGGATATCCGCAAAGTCTATGATGATATCTTCTATGAGGAAATAAAGACGACTGATCCCGAGAATCTGCCTGATGGTGAAATATTCCGTAAATCAGGAGTAGAAGTGCAGTCGGCAACTCAGAAGGTTATCCACAAAGGATTATCGCCTGAGAGTAAGATAATTGATACCATGAACCAGAGCCTTGAAGTGCTGAACAATGATAATATAGATATATTCATAAGGATAGCAGTATTCCATTATCTGTTCGGATTTATTCATCCATTCTATGACGGTAACGGCAGAACGAGCCGATTCATCAGCAGCTATTTGTTGTCGCGTCAGCTCAATCCGCTTATAGGATACCGACTGTCTTATACAGTAAAGGAAAACATCTCAAAATACTATAAAGCTTTTGAAGTGTGTAACGATCCTCACAACAAAGCAGAACTCACGCCGTTTGTGGAGATGTTCCTGAAGATTATTGAGAAATCGTTGCAGCAGCTTCTTGAAACACTGGAAGAGAAGAAATATAAATGGGAATACTACTGTCAGCGTATCGGTTGCTTACCTAATGCTGATAAGAATGATATGTCGCATCTGTATGGACTTCTTATTCAGGCAGCATTATTCTCAAATATCGGTATCTCACGTGAAGAACTCCTTACTCAGATGCAACTCTCAGAAAATACATTACGGAGCAGGCTAAGACTTATACCTGATACACTGCTTATTGAGAACCGTCAGAAAGGCAGGAAGTATTACCTCCTTGACCTTGATGCGGCAGATAAATTATTTGATGAATGAAAAATAATCGCCTCCCTCGGGAGACGTTGATTGAAATCCAATAGGAATGAGTTGAAAATGATATACATAAAACCTGCTAACTATGAAGATATTGAGAAGGAATGGCTGTTGCAGCGCAGTATTCCCGTTGATGAAAACGGTTTCCTCAACGATTATCCTAATATCAGCCGTGAGGATTTTGATTCTGCTCTTGAAACGATTATTGCTCAATCAAAGGGCAAAAAGTTACCAGAAGGATATGTTCCGGAGACAGTATATTATCTCTGGGATGATGATAATATCGTTGGCACATTTCACTTCCGTCATTATCTTTGTCAATCACTTATTGAGGGCTCAGGACATATCGGCTATTACATAGCTCCTGAATATCGTGGAAAAGGATATGCTTCTCAGGGACTTAAACTACTCATAGACGAGATAAGAGACGATGTTCAGGAAGATGAGATATATCTGCGTGTAAACAGAGATAATCCAGCTTCTCTCAGAGTTATGCTGAATAACGGTGGATATATCCATCATCAAGATGATACGAAGTATTATGTCAGAATCAAGAAATAAGCTAATATAACAGGAGATACAAATGAAACAATATATCGTCGATGCTTTCACGGATAAAATATTCTCAGGTAATCCCGCTGCTGTATGCGTACTTGACAACTTCCCAAGTGAAGAAATCATGCAGAGTATCGCTGCTGAGAATAACCTATCCGAGACTGCGTTTGTTGTCAAAGAGAACGACCGTTATCATATCCGCTGGTTCACTCCCAAGAGTGAGATAGACTTCTGCGGACACGCTACGCTTGCTACTGCTTTTGTTCTTTTCAACTACCATGCCCAGGATACTGATACTCTCAACTTCTACGGCCAGATCGGTGGATTTACCGTTCATAAGAGCGAAGATTTGATAAGAATGGAGTTTCCTGCGTATAAGCTGGAGCATATCGAGATAACTGATACCATGATTGAAACTCTCGGAACTATACCTCTTGCAGCGTACAAGGACAGAGATATATTGTTCGTTCTGCGTGATGAAGACGAGGTTCGTGACTTACAACCGGATATGGAGATTATCTCCAAGCTGGACGGAGCTTGCGTTGCTGTTACTGCCAAAGGTACTGAATATGACTGCATTTCACGGGTATTCGCTCCCAAGTACGGATTAAACGAGGATCCCGTTACCGGTTCAACCCATTGCATGATCGCACCGTACTGGTGCAAACGACTGAACAAATCAAACATCACGGCTTTCCAAGCCTCCCAACGTACAGGTGTTCTATACTGTGAGTGTGCCGGAGATATGGTTATTATCTCCGGAAAAGCTGTACTATTCTCAATAAATGACATTGTTGGATTATGAAATATCGGTACCGCCTTCGGGCGGTGCTTCTTTTTGCATCCTATATTGACATTTTGCACTATTTGTGGTAAAATATATTATGTATAATTATATACTTTAGGCAATAGATTGTACTGGAGGTTTAATAATGATAACAGGCGTCATTAAGAATAAAATAGATAAGATATGGACCGATATATGGGCAGGCGGTATCACAAATCCGCTGACCGTTATAGAACAGCTCACATACCTTATGTTCATACGCTCCCTTGATGAGAAGGAGCTGGAGAACGAAGAATTCGCCAACATGACCGGCGAAACTGCCGACCTCATATTCCCGCAGTCGGAGATAGGGCAGGCTATGCGCTGGAGCAAGTTCAAGGACAGAGACTCCCGTGAGATATTCGACCTTATCTCGCAGCGTGTATTCACTGCGGTAAAGAAAATGAAATACGGCAGGCTCCCTGACTTCAACGACAAGGGCGAGCTTATCGAGATACCTGACATTCCGGGCAGCGTACAGGTTCAGACTGCTTTCTCACGCTATATGGACAGCGCTGTGTTCGTTATACCCAATCCGCAGGTCCTCCAGAAGATAATCACAGGCCTCGACGACCTTTATGAGCACGACATCGCCGACCTCGATATGCAAGGCGACCTCTACGAGTATATGCTGGGCAAGCTCAGCACGGCTGGTCAGAACGGCCAGTTCCGCACACCTAAGCATATCCGTGAGATGATGGTGGAGCTTGTCGCTCCTACTCCCGATGACCTTATATGCGATCCTGCCTGCGGTACTGCCGGATTTCTCGTTTCCGCGGCTGAATATATCCGAAAGCACTATGAGGACACCATGACCGACGAGCAGTGGGAGAACTTCTCCAACAAGACCTTCACGGGCTATGACACCGACCACACTATGCTCCGTATCTCGGCTATGAACCTCATGCTGCACTCTATCACCAACCCCGACATCGACTACAAGGACAGCGTTTCCAAGCAGAACAACGTCAGTGGTCTGTATACCGTGTGCCTGGCGAATCCGCCTTTTAAAGGCACTGTTGACGCTGAGAGCATCAACGACAACCTCAAAGCAGTCACCAACACGAAAAAGACGGAGCTTCTCTTCCTTGCCCTGTTCCTGCGTCTTATGCAGAAGGGCGGACGCTGTGCGTGTATCGTTCCCGATGGTGTTCTGTTCGGTTCAAGTAAGGCTCACAAGGCTATCCGTCAGGAGCTTATCGAGAATCATCAGCTCAAGGCCGTTATCTCCATGCCCAGCGGCGTATTCAAGCCCTATGCAGGAGTTTCAACTGCGGTGCTTGTGTTCGTGAAGACCGATGCAGGCGGCACGGATAATGTGTGGTTCTACGATATGAAGGCGGACGGCTTCTCCCTCGATGACAAGCGTTCGGAGATAGCCGAGAACGATATTCCCGATATTATTTCCCGTTTCCATAACCTTGACGGTGAAAAGGAAAGGGAGCGCACAGAGCAGAGCTTTATTGTGCCGAAGCAGGAGATAGTTGACAACGACTATGACCTGTCCATAAACAAGTACAAGAAGACAGAGTATGTGGCGGTGGAGTATCCGCCCACAAGCGAGATAATGGCGGATATTGACGGCTTATACAAGGAGCTTGGCAGCGTTCTTTCTGAGTTGGGAGGATTGCTGAATGGCTAAGGTTAAGTTGACAGATGTTTGCACCATCCAGTATGGTTATCCATTTGATTCAAAACAGTTTTCTGATAGTGAAGGAATGCCACTAATTCGTATTAGAGATGTTATTAGAGGCTATTCAGAAACATATACTACCGAAGAATATAGCGATGAATATGTTGTTAGACAAGGCGATATGCTTGTTGGTATGGACGGAGAATTTAATATAGCAAAATGGGGCAAACTACCTGCATTATTGAATCAGCGAGTATGCAGGATTATTCCTACTGATTCTGTTTATGGTGATTATATTTTCTACGCTATGCCCAAAGCATTGAAAGAAATAGAGGATAGAACACCGTTTGTTACTGTTAAGCATTTATCTGCAAAAGAAATAAACAAGATTATTATTTCTCTCCCGCCACTCGAAACTCAGCGCCAAATCGCCGCCAACCTCGACAAAGTGACACACACCATTGACCTCTGCAACGCTATCCTTGAAAAGCTCGACCTGCTTGTCAAATCACGGTTTGTGGAGATGTTTGGGGATCCCGAGATAAATCCGTTTGGATGGGAAAGAGTAACAATTGCAGATGTTTGTTCTTCTATTGTTAGAGGACCATTCGGTAGCGCATTAAAAAAGGAATTTTTTGTTGAGCAGAATGAAACGACCTATAAGGTTTATGAGCAAAAGCATGCTATTCAAAAAAGTGCAACGATTGGTACATACTATGTTACTGAGGAAAAGTATAAAGAACTTAAGCGTTTTGAATGTGTAGCTGGTGATATTTTGATGAGTTGCTCAGGAACAATGGGCGAACTATATCAATTGCCTGTAGGCTGCGAAAGAGGAATCATTAATCAAGCACTCTGCAAATTTACGTTGAATGATAGAATAATTCCTATAGTATTTCTTACCTATATGAAGCAAACAATTGGGAATTTGGAAACAAAAGGAAGCGGAATACAAAACATTGCTGCTGTCTCGTTTGTTAAAGCAATGCCAATTAATTTGCCACCTTTAGAAATTCAAAAAAAATTCGCCGCCTTTGTAGAGCAGACCGACAAATCGAAATTGGCAGTCAAGCAGGTGCTTGAAAAGGCTGAAACACTGAAAAAAGCATTGATGCAGGAATACTTCGGATAAAACAATAAGGAGAGTGACTATATGACCAATTTTGGATTTCTCAGCGATATAACTGAATATGCCCTGTTCGCGCAGGCTGCCATAGAAGCCGAAAAGGTCTATGCCTCCTCTCCTGCAATGTGTGCGGTGGGCTGCCGCAAGGCTCTGGAGCTTGCCGTGAAATGGGTGTATTCCGCAGATAAGACCATAGATATGCCCTATAAGGACAACCTCCAGTCCCTGATACATGAGCCGACTTTCCGCTTTGCCCTCGACGACAAGACATGGGGAAAGCTTCCTTTCATTATCCGTCTGGGAAATCTGGCAGTGCATACAGAAAGAGCCGTGAATAAGTCCGATGCCCTTCTCTCTCTGGAAAGCCTTTTCGAGTTCATCGAGTGGGTTGATTACTGCTACGGCGCGGACTATGTGGAGCGGCACTTTGACACCGCCCTTATCCCCGATGAGAAGGTCTACGTCGATGCTAAGAAGATAAAAGCACAGGAGTCTCTCATCGAGCAGAAGGACAGCGAGATAAAGGCTTTACAGGACAAGATAGCCGCTATGTCGGCGGCTCTGACTGCCGGCAAGGAAGCCAAACAGCAGCAGCGCACGTTCAAGCCTGCCGACCTTTCAGAGTTCAAGACACGCAAGATATATATCGACGTTGACCTCAAATTCATGGGCTGGAAGTTCGGAGGTACTGATGCTGACGTCTGGGAAGAGTACGAAGTCAACGATATGAATGGTGTTTTCGGTCAGAAAGGCTATGCGGACTATGTTCTCTTCGGCAGGGACGGTCTGCCCCTTGCTGTCATCGAAGCCAAGCGCAGCAGCAAGGACCCGAATATTGGCAGAAAGCAGGCTGTGCTCTATGCGGACTGTCTGGAGCGGAAGTTCGGCAGACGTCCGATGATGTTCACGACCAACGGCTTCGAGACTTACTTCTGGGACGATATGTCCTCGCCTCAGCGCAAGGTCAGCGGGTTCTTTACCAAGTCCGATCTTGAAAAGCTGATGAACCGCCGTGAGATGCGTAAGATGCTCTCGACTATAACTATCGACGACAAAATTACCGACCGCTATTATCAGAAGGAGGCTATCCGTGCTGTATGCGAGCATATCGAGGAGGGCTTCCGTAAGGCTCTGCTTGTTATGGCTACGGGTACTGGCAAAACGAGAACGGCATCAAGCCTGACCGATGTTCTGAGCCGCGGCGGTTACATCACAAATATACTGTTCCTCGCAGACAGAACAGCTCTTGTCTCGCAGGCGAAGGACGACTTCAAGAACTATCTGCCTGATATGTCCTTGTGTAACCTGTGCAGCAATAAGGACGACAGGAACGCACGCATCGTCTTCTCTACCTATCCGACTATACTGAATGCGATAGACAATACCAAGACCAAGGACGGTATACCGCTGTTTTCTCCTGCACATTTCGATCTCATCATCACCGATGAGAGCCACAGAAGCATATTCAAGAAATACCGTGCAATATTCGACTATTTCGACGCTATCATGGTAGGCCTTACTGCAACGCCTAAAACGGACGTCGACCGCAATACTTATGATTTCTTTGAGGTTGAGAACGGTGTACCTACTTACGCCTACGACTACGAGACAGCGGTGAACAAGGACCATTTCCTTGTCCCATACTATAACTATGAGGTCAAGACCAAGTTTCTTGAGGAAGGCATAACATACGATGACCTTTCCGAAGTGGATAAGGAGCGTTACGAGGACGACTTCGCCGAAGACGGATATGTTCCTGACTTTATACCGTCTGCACAGCTCAACAAGTTCGTATTCAACGAGAAAACAGTAGATACCGTGCTGCAAGACCTTATGGAGCGCGGTATCAAAGTTGAAGGCGGCGACAGGCTGGGTAAGTCTATTATCTTCGCTCAGAATAAAGACCACGCTGAGTATATCGTGCAGCGTTTCAATAAGCTGTATCCAAAGTATAACGGCAGATTTGCCTATCGTGTGACTTGTGATGATTCTTATGCTCAGACCGTTATTGAGGATTTCAAGCATAAGGATATGCCTGTCATAGCTGTTTCCGTTGATATGATGGATACCGGTATTGATGTGCCGGAGTGCGTTAATCTTGTATTCTTCAAGAAGGTACGCTCGAAGACTAAGTTCTGGCAGATGATAGGCAGAGGCACTCGCCTCTGTAAGGGACTATCGTGCATTGACGGAATCGATAACGAATATACTGATAAGTGCCGTTTCCTAATATTTGATTACTGCGGCAATTTTGAGTATTTCCGCGAGCATACCAACGATTATGATACGGGCGAGACAAAGTCTCTTACCGAGAATATCTTCTGCAAGCAGGTAAGACTCATATTCAATCTGCAGGAGAGCGCTTTTTCAGCTCAGGAATATCAGGAGTTTCGTGCGGAATTGGTTAACGCCTGCTATATTGGTATTTGTAGCCTTTCCGATGATCTTGTATCAGTACGTCTTCAGAAGCAGTACGTGGAGAAGTTCAGACACAAGGACAGCTTTAATTCATTATCCGAAATGGATAAGTATGAGCTTACAAAGTTCATAGCTCCGCTTATAACATCAACCGATACCGATGAGTATGCGAAGCGTTTCGATAACTTCATGTATGGCTTTATGCTAGCGAATATAGAGCAGCTGCCAACGATGAAGTATATGAAAGGACAACTGGTATTAACAGCTGAACTCCTTGAGAAGAAAGCCGCTATACCACAGATTCAGCATAATATTACACTAATAAAAGACATTCAGACTGACGACTTCTGGGATAATATGAGCATCCTGACTATGGAGATGATACGCAAGGAGCTTCGCGACCTTATGCAGTTCCTTCGTGGCGGAGACAATCCTAAGCCAAAGATATTCACAAACCTTGATGATCCTGTTATCAGTTCTGCCGAAGGACAAACTCTTGGAGCTGCTTATGATTTCGCCGATTATCGTAAAAAGGTCAATCGTTATATTGAAGAGCATAAGGAAGATCCTGTTATATACAAGCTCAATCACAATGAACCTCTATTGAAGGCTGATTATGAAGAGCTTGAAAGGATACTTACACAAGAGCTCGGAGACAGCGATGACTATAAGCGTGAGTACGGAGATACTCCATTTGGCCTTTTGGTTAGAAAAATAGCCAAACTTGACCACGATAGTGCAATGTCAGCTTTTTCGGCGTTCATTAATGATGAATCACTTAATCAGAAGCAGATAGAGTTCATACTGAAGATAATAAACCATATAGAGAATAATGGCTATATCGAGGATGTCAAGATCCTGATGAAGCCGCCATTTGACAAGCCATATAGTTTCATCAAGATGTTTGATCCTAAGACAAGGACAGCAATACTACAAACAATAGAGAGCATAAAAAACAACGCTTTGACTATTAGTGCTTAATGGCATTTATATGCATAATGATTCAACCGCCCGTGAAGGGCGGTTTTCCTTTTTGTTCTTTTCGCATATTATTCAGCAAAGATATCATTTTGGTTATCTTGCCGAAAATATGTTCGCACAAACTGTGCGTTGTGACGATTTTATAGAAATTGCCTTTAGTTCATTGACAGAACAGATGTTCTGTGGTAGAATGAATAATACAAAAAGATGTGTGAGGGGGCGTATGTATGGGACAAGTGTATATGTGTATCGATCTCAATAATGCCGAAAAAATAGTAATGCCGGAAATTAGCTCAAAACCAAGTATTTCATATAACTCATCGCAAAATAATTCGGCATTACTTTTTTCTTTCTTGAACTACATCAATCCATACAGCCGCTTGATGATCTCGTCATCTTTTTCATACTTAAATTTCTCGTCTTCTTTAAATACAGAGTTTTCTTTCTTGTAAATCTTTTCAACCTCTTTGCGCTTCATTTCTGCGGTAGCGCTTGCATATATCAAAGTAGTTTCCATCTGAGAATGCCCGAGCCACTGTGAAATAAGCTCCAGCGGCATACCAGCCATATACAGATGCATAGCCCGGGTGTGCCTGAAAAGATGCGGTTTTATGTGAGGAATAGACGGCAGTTTTTGCCTTGCTTCCGTGCCGTATTGCTCAACAAATGTCCTCACATTATCAGATGACATTTTTGAGTATATTCCTTTTCTATTGGTATAAAACATTAGGTCAGTATCATTTTTAGTACTATGATATTTTTGACAGTATTCTTTGTACATAGGTATCAGTTCTTCGGAAATAGGTACAACTCGGTATTTATTGCCTTTTCCGATCACATGAAGCTTCGCGCCGGATTTTCCTATCTCAAAGGAATCTGTTTTCAAATCAAGCATTTCCTGAATACGACAGCCGCTGTCATACATCAGATACATAAAAAATCTGTCACGGATACCATGCAGATCATGAATATCCGGCTGTGACAGAACCAGCTTTGTTTCCTCTATTGTAAGATAAACAAGTTTATTCCTGTTCGACTCTTTCTGTTTTGCAATATCCTGTATCGCGGATAGCTGTGCGATGCGCTGCGGATCGTCCTGTAATAAATAACGGCAGACTTTTCTCATGTGAGTAAGACGAAGATTTACGGTCGATGTTTTGTTGCCGCGATTTTTCGTAAGCCATTCGGTAAATGCTATGACATTGCTCTGCTCAAAATCGTTCAGTTCAATATCGGCAAGGCATTTTCCGTATCTCTCACCAATAAATTCAAGATACAAATTTATCGTGAATTTGTAAGAATCAACCGTATTTATACTTTTCTTTCGCAGTTTCAGCATATGGTCGTTCAAAAAGCATCTGATCTTTTCGTACAGGCGAGGGTCTCTGATCTTCATGCCGTCAGCCCTCCTCATCCTGATGAGGATAGATATCCTTCATCATTTCCCAGTCAATATTCGGCGATTTTTTTAACCGTTCGGGAAGCAGATGTACATAATATAATGTTTCCGAAAGGCTAACGTGTCCCATATATTCACTCAAAAAGGGCATCAGCGTCATTACATCACGCTTTTCATCTATCCACCGCATGAGCGCTCTTGTTGCAAAATTATGTCGAAGATCATAAGGCCTTGGAATGATTTTACTTGCAGAATCCGGATTGCATTTTATCCATGCTTTGCTGAATTGATATCGTACCCATGTGGTAGGTATTTGCTTGCCAGACCCAAAAGGGAAGAAATAATCACGTTCGCCGGCAGCTGCGTCATATATTTCACAAAGTCTTCTCATATCCTCCGAAATAATGATATGACGATCTTTTCCTCTTTTTGACTTTCTGATAAAAATATCGCCGCTTTTCAGATCGACGTCTTCGGTTTTGAGAGCAAGCGGCTCATTGGGACGCATACCACAGCAAAGTTCCATACGTAGAATGACAGGAAGTATCATTTCCACATGAGTTTTTGAGTCGGGGCTTACGCTGTCTATGAAATCAAAAAGTCGTTTAAGCTGCTCGTCGGAAAATATATATGGGACAAAGCGCTTGGTTTTAACATTGTAATCGCTGTCTGGAACAAAAGCGTCTTTGCCTATCGCACGAAGATATTTGGTAAAATGCCGTACATTTATCACTGCGATCCTGCGGGTGTTTTCTGTCTTAAAATCATAAACTGAAAGCCAGCTGTCAATCATTTCCTTTGTTATCATATTGACATCAGGATAATTATCAGAACAATACTCAATAAATTGAACGATATGTGCGCTGTAAGTGTGCCTGTTGAATCCCAACGATTCTTTTAGATCAAGCATATCGTTGTAGTGTGACATCATTTCGGATTTGAAGTTCATTCTACCTCACCGTCCTTCAAGATCTCGGAAGGCATAGATGAGAACATACCTGCGTAGAATCCGTTTGATATAGGTACATCGGAGAAATCCAAGGAACATAGACTTGTCTGTGTTCTGTTAAAGGTCAGATAAGCTTTATCCGACGAAAAATCACGATGACCGAGCATCTGAGAAATAGTGGTAAGCGACACCTCTGCTTCGGCAAGTTCAATGGCATAACCGCGGCGAAGACCATGAAATGCCCTGTTCTTCTTTTTGGGAACTCCTGACAGCCTGCAATATTTATCTATCGCATAATCTAAGGGTGCGGTTGTTTTTAAAGGCGAAAATGGCGGACCGTATTTCAAAAAAATGTTCTGATACTTGCTTTTCGGACGTTCATTCAGAATATAATCGGCAATGGCATTTAGTGTCATACCGTTCAACGAAGCTGACAAAGGCTCGCCGGTTTTATGCTGAACTATCCTTATCTCACCTGTTTTCCAGTCCATATCCGAAAGCAGTGCGGTTCTGATATCAATTCCCCTAAATCCGGCGTTGAATGATAACAGGATCATTGCGCGATCTCTTTTGGGAGTTTCAGAGGTTTCTTCATTTATTACGGATAGAATTTTAAAAATCTCTTCCTGAGAATAGCCGGGAATCATCTGTCTCGAAGACGTTTGAGGACGGAAAATACTGAGATTAATTTTTAGATCAGCAATATTGTTACTCCTAATGTGCTCAGCAATGATTCTAAGCACACGCATTACAAAGGTCATATTTTTCGGAGCGGATTTCGAGGCTTCTGAAATAAAATCAAGAAAATCCTTATCAGTGATTTGTTCGATAGAATGCCCTTTTCCTTCACAAAAACAGAAAAACTTTCTGAAAGTTGAGGACAGCTTTGGTTTTATACTTTCTGTCAGACCATTGCTGTTCAAAATTGTTTCCGACAGCTTCATATAGGTCTCGGATGGCTTAAATCGGCAACAATCCTTAACAATAGAAAAGTTCACACTTCCGAACTCAACATAAGTCCTGATACGAAATTCCGCTGTGACAAATGAACGGTAAAACTTGCGGCTGATCTCTCCATTTTCGTACCGCTGCCGTTGAATCTCGCATAGTTCCGTAACCAGCTTTGGCGAATACTCATCGGTTCCGTTGGCAGAATGGTATTTGATTATTGCACGATACACGCTCCACATACTCTGTTGAAGAGTATGTTCAGCTAATCCGTGTTCCTTCAACTGATTGAAAACACCATCAACTACATCTACAATTTTCAGCATATATTTGCCTCCTTGTTATACTTAGTCTGTTAAGTATAACAAGTAATGCCGAATTTTTATAGAGGATTTCGATGAATAATCGGAATTTTTAGATATTTTTCGACATTATTATTTTTTCGGCATTATTCAGATAATGTCGAATTCGACATTATCTCAAGTCGTTCTACGCTTCAGTCGAATGTGTCGCCAGAGGCTATGATCCGTTCAAGGTTCCTCTTGTGGTAGCAGATCCGACCAGAGGAGATGGTGCTATAACTCTGGCTATTTCTCCAGCTTTAAAGGCTCTTGGAGTGAAGAACCGCTATCGTATATTTGAGATACCCAAGCACATACAGTACGAGATAGCTATGCCCCGTATGCGTAAGTATATTGAGGTATCCGCTCAGATCTATGGTATCTACCTGCAATACATATCTCCTGACGATATCCACGTATACTCCATCGACGAGGTATTCATCGATGCTACGCCATACCTCAAGACATATAACTGCAAGGCTAAGGACTTCGCAAAGCTCCTGATGAACGCAGTTATGGAAAAGACAGGTATATGCGCTACCGCTGGTATAGGTACTAACCTGTATCTCGCCAAGATAGCTATGGACATCGTAGCTAAGCACGTTCCGGAGCATATCGGTATACTTACCGAGGAACTGTACCGAAAATGCCTGTGGAAGCATCAGCCGTTGACAGACTTCTGGAACGTAGGACGAGGCACTGCTGCAAGACTAGCCAAGTACGGCGTATATGATATGCAGGGTATCACTGAGCTTCCCGAGGAGGTACTGTATAAGGAGTTCGGTATCAAGGCGGAGTTCATTATTGACCATGCGTGGGGACGCGAGCCCTGTACTATGGCTGATATCCATAATTATAGAGGAAAAAGCCGCTCCCTGTCCAACAGTCAGATACTATTCGAGGACTACGATGTTGACAGCGCTCACATCGTAATGAAGGAAATGGTCGAGAATCTGGTGCTTGAGCTGGTGGAGAACAATCTTTATGCCAAGGGTATCTCCCTGTATATACGATACTCAAAGGACTGTATACCGGCTACCGGTGGTAATATGAAGCTGGAGCAAACATCCTGCTCCATAAGGAAGATACAGGCAGCATTTGATAAGCTGTATATAGATAAGGTAAAGATTGGGTACGGCATACGCCAGATAGGCATCGCACTTACCGACCTTACATATGAGCCAGATATGCAGCTCAGCTTCTTCGATGATCATAAGGACGATGAGAACGAGATGCAGCTTGAGGTTGCCATGGTGGGGATCCGCAACAAATATGGAAAGAACGCTCTTCTCAAAGGCTTCAATCTCTTTGACAAGGCTACGGGTATAAAGAGGAATACAATGATAGGAGGTCACAATGGGTAATATGAACATACAGCGTCATGCAGACAGAGCTATGCAGTTCGCGCCTTTTGCTGCGCTTAAAGGATACTATGAGGCGATAAGGATACAGGAACGTATAACCGAACACAGGAAGGAACTCAGTGAGGATGAAGCTGAGGCTATATCCAATACCCTGAACAAGCTCCGAGTAGGTACTACTGTAAAAATCAGATACTACGACGTTGATGCGTACACGAACATCGAAGGAGTAGTTACCGAGCTTAATCCTCCATACCGCAGACTCAAGGTCGTTAAGACTGCTATCCCTTTTGACGATATCTATACCATAGAGCTACTCGGTAAAAATGTACTCTTTTAATAGTAATAGCGATGACCGCCCTTAGTGGGCGGCTCGTTTTATATACAATCGTATTTTATTTTTATTTAGCCTATCCCGCATGAGTAGCTTCCCCGTTGTTATGAATGCTATTTCCCTGGAACATACATCTTACAAATTAAGCTCCTGTCTTTTATGCAATATGACGTATTTTGAATAAAATGTAAAACCGTTGGAATAAGTATCGACTTTATGAGCAGGATATGGTACAATGTACTTGTAATTGCTTGATGTCAAGGAGGTAATCATTATGAAAAGAATAATAGCAGCAATTCTTTCATTCTGTATTGTTGGTGAAGCGTTGCCTGCAATGCACCATTCTGAGTTTAACGGCGCTATTACTGCTAACTCGGCTGATAATGAAATGACGATAGTTGACGGTAAACTGACAAGTATGCCCAATAAGCCGAATATAGTTGTTCCCGATAATGTAAGCGATATAGAATGTAGTGTTCCTAAAAATGTGAGAACGGTATACTGTCCGGCTTCGGTTAAGACAATAAACATACAACAATATCATTATCGTTATTGGACTGATGATCAAAGTAGCGGAAACTTGAAGTCGGTAACGGTGCTTAACCCTGATTGTAAGGTCAGTGTAACAAATTTTAACAGTCATATGGATTCAGAATATACAATGCCAATAAGTGGATATACTGGCATTATCAGACAAAAAGGACACGAAGCTAAAGGCTATTATTATCCTATCGGTGATACATCGTTTTCGTGTGAGGGAGAAATAGGAGATCTGATAACTTATAAGATCGACAGCAGTTACAATATGACTTTAAGTGGCAAGGGTACAATGCAGAATAAAGTGAATTCATTATATAACAATCATTATCTTAAAGAGTTGAGCTATGGTATTGAAAGCCTTTCGATAGGCAGTGGTATTACCTATATCTGTGGCTTTGAGGATTTCGTTGAGCTTGATACTGTAAAGATACCTGATACTGTTTCGGTGATAGGCGAAAGAGCTTTCACTAATTGTACAAAGCTTACTACGCTCAATATCCCTAATAGCGTTCTAAGCATTGAGGCGGAAGCTTTCAGAGGATGTTCAGAACTCAGCTCGTTTATTCTGCCGGAAAGACTTAGAAGTATCGGCAAAAATGCGTTCAGCGGATGCGACTGCAAGGGTGCGCTCACGATACCTGCTTCGGTCAAAAGCATAGGCGAGGGGGCTTTTGCGAACTGCTCAGGGCTCAAGTCAATAACGCTACGCAACCCTGACTGCAACTTGTCTGGCGATATTCTTGACAGCTCATTCACTGGAACGGTTTACGGCTATGAAGGATCAACAGCTCAGATATACTCTGAAAAGTACGGCTATAAGTTTGAACCCATACAAACAAATGAAGATGAAAATACATCCGGCGGCATAGTAAAAAAATCACTTCTCAGAACTACCAAAGGACTGAACGTTGACTTCTATGCTAAACTCGGTAACGATGTTGCCACAGCATACATCGAGGGCGAAGACGGCATTGTAGCTATCACCGACTTTGATGATAAAAAGGTCACCGACGTCGAAGATACCGGACTGTATAGACTCAGCTATGTAACGAAGCCAGAACGCACCGGCTCGCCTATAAAGCTCCGCCTTGTTGACAAGGACGGCAACGAACTGCCGCTCTCAAGCACCGACAGCAACGTTAAGGCAAGCGCAAATTTGGCAACGATTGCCTTGGACGACTATGTGAAAAAGCACTATTCCGGCACGGACGCAAAAGCTCCGTGGTTAGGTGATCCGATGTGTGACAACGTATTCTCAGCCGATGATGCTTCCTATGCTCTCCGCCTTTATACAAAGCTCGCCGGCGGTACAACCAACGCAACAGCATTGGAAATGAGCGCCTGCGACGTAAACGGAGACAATAAACTCACCGCTGATGATGCTTCGCTCATACTCCGCTACTACACTAAGCTATCATCCGGTCAGGTGATCGACAAGTACGAATATTTCAAGAATCCCACATAATAATATGTCAGCCCCGAGAGGGGCTGCTCTACTTCCGTAAAAGAATATGCTATAATTTAAGCAACCTAACGTGTTTAAGCTTGTCCCCGCAGAAGCGGAGGGCATAGAGATAAAAAATCAATATGGTGTGTCGATTACGAAATTCTGAAAAAATGAAGTCAATAGATTTCTGAAAAGTGGCACTTTTTGAAAATAATGCACCATCATTTTTTTGAAATTTCGTAATTTGTACTCGCTGAACATTTTTCAACTTGGCAATAGTGTTCATTTCAGTTGTTTATAGATCCGAATAATTTAAGTTCGAGCACATGAAAAGATCATAATAATAAAACCGATGCTACATTTGAATATGAAGCATCGGTTTATTTTTTATAGCGAATCGTAATATTTTTTTACTGCTTTTTTTAGTCTCTCAAAGGTAGTAAGTTCTGGGTGCACTTTTTTTACACTCGGTGAGAGTGAGATTGCAGTACTAAGATATTCATCTATAGCTTCTTTGTGCTCATCACGCCAAGAATCATCCAGCAGTGTTTTATACTTATCTGTCAATTGTTCGCTTGTAGCCTCAAGCTGTTTACTAAAGATAGATATTAATTCGATAAGCTTATTCTTGACCATAAGCCTGCATGGCTCTTCACCATATTTTTTTATATAGAAAGCCACAATTTCATCTGCTTCCGCCGAAAATAACCCGAGTACGTCTTTGTACTTTGAGATATCAATGCCTTTTTTTATGAATAGCTGCATATCTATCTTGGATATGCGTTCTAATGCACCTTGGATATTATTTGCTATTGAGAGATAATAAGCATTTTCGTTGGCCTTAAACATAGCCGAAATATCTTTTTTACCGTTCTTTTTTATATCGTCCTTTAGTTGAGTATTCGTTTTATACTGCTTAATTAATTTTTCCTCATCAGAATCATCAATGTATGTATAGTACTCAATATCATTTGTGAGATTTTTCTTGGGCTCATATGACATTGAAGAAATGAATACTGTAAAAGCAGAATTGTTGTCAGGAATAACACTTATTTCCGTCGTTTTTTCTTTTAGCTTATCAACTCTTTTAAAACCGTCAAGCAGTTTTTCTTGGTGTTCTTCCTCTTCGGTGTAGTAGCTTTCTTCATAATCACAGTTTATATTAACAGCTATATTTTCCCATTCTACAATTCTAGGAGGCTCCATAGGTGATATTGCAATCGGAAGCTTATAATTGCAAGCTTGCTTGCTATAGCGTGAATCGTATACTTTAGTGATATTACTATCTTTGCAGATAAAGAACAATTCCCTGTCGATTAATGTCTGTATTCCCATAACGGCAGCTTGAATTTGTAAGTGTATATCATCGAATTCATAATTATCGTTATTTCTATCTTTATATTCAACAAAGAATATAGCAGGTAATAAATATAATATCATAGCTTCGTACAATACCCACCTCCATTTTTCTCTGTTTATTTTAATACCGAAATACTCCGAAAAATCAACGCCGATTCTTGTTAAATATTTTTCGATGTTTATCAGGATAGCGTCAGTTCTTAGCTTTGTATTTTTTTTCTGCGATGGCGCGAATTCAAATTCATCATTTAATAATGAATACTCGAAAAGCTCCCTAAAGCGTTCACAATAGGTTCCCATAGACTTTCTTTTGTCAAAAGGGCATGAGCCAAAAATAGAGCTTCCTTTTGACACGCCTTTAACACTTTCATTGTTTTCATAGTTAATGTTGGTAGTGTGATAAACATATTCAAGTAATTCTCTTAAATACGCACTTCTACCATTGGTTGCTCTATCATATGAGGTTTTCATATGTTCCTCCTTACCTTCTTTTACATTAAACTTTTATTATACTATAAATATGATCAGAAATCAAATAAAAAAAGTATTTATTCTCTGAAAAATCGATAAATATAGAGCCGAAAAACGACTGTTTTACGCTAAATAAAGAAAATTTTTGTTTGAGAAACAAATCGCTTTTGGGGTATAATTATATATATCAGGTGGCGATATTGTTGCTGCTACTATTATTATATAATAGCTAGCTTTGCAAGTCAACTGAGAGATTGTAAAATGAATAGGTGAGAAAAATGTATGAATACAACCCATTCGAACACACAAATGGCGAAAACTATGAAAGATACGGCACATTCAACTTTGATGAAATTATGCGTATTGAGAACTTTTCTAAAAAAATGCTTGATGAGTATAATCAAGAACAAGCTGCGGAAAAAGTGGCTGAGATGCTTCCAGCCATCCAGGAACAGGAGCGTGAAAACGCCCGCAAGCTGATACGCGAGGAATACCGGCTTGCTGAGGGAGTGAAAATCTACGGATTGTCGCAGTTTATCAGTGAAAGTGTTTTGGTAAACGGCGAAGAGTTAGGCCGAGGTCACTTTATCCTTGATAAGCCATTCTATGACCCGCTCAGCGAAGATATTCGGATGTTCTTTGATGATACAAATGACCGATGGCTTGTGAGAGTGAAAAAAGGCTCGCCTAAGCTAATATCAAGATTTGTAGTTGTAGCATGCCTCATAGTTGATGCAAGCGGACCGGGAAAATGTCGAGCCTTCGTCATCTTCCTCAAGGGTGAGGCGAAGCCCCTGATTTTCTGGGACGGTATCATTGATGCTCGGAATCTTCGCAGACAAACTCAATTCCATCAAAGGGGATTGAGCAATGGGTGGAAAGATCTGTACCATGAGTCCTTTTTGCGTGCGTTGAGTATGTGCAAGGCAGTTTCCTTCTTGACATTGCCGAGACACGCGGGATGGAATGCAACTCCTGACGGCAGAATCATTTTCGTTTCCGCTGCGATGGATATACCATTGCTCGGTGGACTGTTCGAAGATGGGAAAGGAATGCTCAGAAATGTTGCTCGGGATATAATTCTCAATCCGACTGAGAGAACCCTTGAGAGTATAGTTGCAGACTTCCATAACCTACTCCTGGACACGCTACCGGTGAAAATCGGTATAGTGATTTCTGCAATGAGTCGCTTGCTTCCTCACTATAAAGCTGAGGGGCTGACTCAAGATAGACTGTGGGTTGTGGAAACTTCTGATGATGATACTGCTAAGGCTATGATAGTGGCAATCCAGAACAAAGAGCATCGGACAACGAAGGCTCTCTTCTCTTCAATGTGGCTTCCGTATTTAGAAAAGGAGATACAGAAATACGTTGACTGTGCTGCAGTTCTACGTCATTCTTGTGCTATCTGTTCAATGCACGATTTTGATAAAATATTAAAATATTTATATGAATTGATACAAACCGGATATGCTGATGACGACTTCAAAAGGTTAGTGCCTGTCTTGTTAATTGATAACGCAGGAACCATACCAGAGGAATTCCAGATACTTCAGCTCTCTATTCCTGATACACTCAGAATCGATAACATCGAACTGGCTCAAAGAATACTCGGCGAGCTTCACTTCCACATCGTAAAGTTCGCTGAGCGGAATCCTGATGCAATGGCGCAACGCTTAAAAGCAGCGATAACCGAAGCAAAGGAAAAGGTATCGGCGCTTCCGAGGAGAAGTCAGAACAATTCTGCTATAATGCTTCTTGCAACAGCAATTATGCTGAGGGACGGCGGAATACTCACGGATTCTGACATTCAGGCTATGGTACAATGGCTTGCAACTGAAGCAAAGGAAAGAACTTCGATGAGCCGGAGTGTTTGTAAGACAGTAGGTTCTGCATTGAGCAATGCGATATGCAGTGGAAGGCTTCCGATTGCAAAACAGTACGGCCAGCCTTTTTGGACTGCTGACAGCGCTTTTGTTGCTGTGGATGATTCAATCAACTTTTCTAAGGATACACTGGAAGACGAGATCTTGACAGACTTATCAGTCGGACGGAATACAGCTCTCCAATACCTAAAGGATGAGGATGTGCTCTTCACTAACAAGGGCGAAGACCAGAAAACCTGGACTGTTGAGACTGAATACGGTGTAAAGAAACCGCGGCGATTCTACTCGCTTTCGCGGGACTTGCTTACTCCTGAGGCGAACAGAATAGTCGACGAAGCAATAGCTTCTGATCTGTACTATAAGCTCGATAAGAATATCAACAACTTCTTCCCGTTTATCAAGCATCGTCGCCTGGATATGGTAGCAGGCCAGCAGATCGCTGACTACAAACACGGAAACACCTTCATTGATGTGACCGGAACTACTGGTTCAGGTAAGACAGATTGGATTATGATGCAGGTCGTTCAGAGAGCAAAGGCTGGGGATGTTGTAGTAGTTTTTGATCCTACAAACGCCTTTTGTCAAGAAGAACTATCTGGGCACAAGATTCCGGAAGAATTAATTGATAATCATTTTATCTTCTGGGATATGTCAACTCAAGGCTGGCCCGTTAACATTCTTGACTTTGAGGGTTGTGTAGATTTTGAACAGAAAGTGCAGAGATTATCAAGCTTGTTAATTTCAGGAATGCATCTGACGGGTTCGAATCAAAAAGCTATAGTTATGACGAAGTCTGAGGAATGGCTCAGGGAATATGAGATAAATAAAAGTCTCAATATTCATGACTTGTCGGAAAGATTTGACGGAGATGCTGAAGAACGCAACTTAAAAAAGAAGCTTGCTGCATTATTAAGCACAGTCAAAGATATGAAAAATGAAGTACAGACTTCCGGCTGGAGTAACTTGCTCACTGAGCGAGGAAAAGTTTTGGTTTTATCGGCTGGCATTGCAACTATACGCCCTGATGCGAATCCGTTTGACATCCTTTTCGACACGCTGTATTCGTTTAAGGATAAAAACAGAGATGGTCGGATAACGGTTGTGCTTGATGAAGTTCAGACCTTGAACCATGGAGGTAATAGTACTCTTGTCAACATTCTGAGCCGTGTTAGAAAGCTTGACATTTCAGTTATCCTTGCATCGCAGGATTATCTGAACAGGAGTCTTGCTACGGTGTATAAATACTGCGGAACGCACATCCTCTTCAGACCACTTGGTGAAGAGTGTATCAGGGCGGTAGCTGAGCTCACAAAGCTTGACATAAACATTATCCGGACCCTTCCGGATTTCCACTGTGCTATCATGGGAACGGCTTATAGCGAGTACTATAAGAAAAGTATTCAGCTCAAATCAGCTATCATCGGGGAGACATACCGTCCACCATATGTGGGTTCATACGATTAAACAATGTATATTTTTGGGGCGGCCTTGCGCCGCTCCTAAATAGGAAGGAGAAAGGCATGAATAATACATATGCAAGAACGCCCTTATATACCGATATTGGGGCAAAGATAAGAAAATGGCAAACTAAGCATAATGTAAGCGATGCGCAGCTTGCTGCTGACCTCAGAGTGACTGAAAAGACACTTAAGGTCTACGACAAGTCAGCCCATCACCTCACCCTTGAAATAATCGATAATCTGCTTACCGCTGAGGGCATATCACTCTCAGACCTGATGACTGAGAGAGTCAGGACAAGTATTACTCGTCATGAGGAATACTTCGTATGGGGTACACATCAGAAAAAGACTATTAGCGAAAAGTGAGGTGAGGAAAATGGCAAAGAAGACACAGAGAATCACGCTTTATAAGCACATATGGGCACGTATACGCTACTGGCAGAACCTGCGCGATGTCAGTGATGCGGAGCTTGCTTCGTATCTGCAGGTCGGAGTTCGTACCCTTCATGATTACGATAAGTCCGCCGAGAACATAACGCTTGGAAGAGTGGACAACCTGCTCTACGTTACGGGCATGGATTTCAACGACCTCATGGCATTGTAACCAACCCTCTTTACATTTTCAGATTAAGGTGGTATAATGACTGTAAGCATTGTACCACCCTTCTATTAAGAAAGGTGGTCAAACATGAAACCTAAAAAACTTGCTTCTGGCAATTATCGTGTACAACTCATTGTTGGGAAAGATGAAAACGGTAAGCGTATTGTGAAGTCATTTACTGCCGAATCTGAATGGCAGGCTATGAAAATGGCTGAGGATTATAAGAAACTAAATGTTGATATCCAACCAGCCAAGATATCAGTTAGAGAAGCTATTAACGCCTATATTGACTCAAAACGATATGTTATTGCTCCTACTACACTTTACGGGTATGAATCCCTTGCAAAAAACAGATTACTTGCTATACAGGGATACACGCTCACTGACCTCAAGACCATCGACATTCAAAGAGCCATCAACATAGATGCTGATCAAGGCATGAGTTATAAGACCATCAAATCTGCATATGCTCTTATCAGAAGTGCTGCATTGCTATTTGAAGTTGAGCTTCCATCAATCCGTAAACTTAGGTTACCTCCGAAAACGGTGAAGGATGAGCTCCCTCCACTTGATAAAGTGCTTAATGTGATAATAGGTTCAAGTGTTGAACTGCCGTGCCTTCTCTCGGTGTGGTGTGGAGGAATGCGAATATCAGAAGTTCGTGGGCTTAAATATAGTGATATCTATGAAGAAGATGGCAGTAGATACATACGTGTCAGACGTGCGAGGGTATGTATTAACGGACATGATGTAGTTGAAAACCGCAACAAGACAGAGCAGTCTACTCGAGATATACCTATCCCCGACTATATCTACAACCTCATCCAGCAAATACCTCATAAAAATGAAGATGACTTCATTATCAGCGATAACTATGGTGCCTTGAAACGTCGTTATGACCGACTTCTCAAGAAACACGGCTTGAAAATGACTTTTCATGATTTACGTGCTCAGTTTGCAACAACTATGAACGGTCTTGGTGTTGAAAAGGAAGTACTTGAAAAGCTCGGAGGATGGGCTAACTCAAAAGTCCTCTCGACAGCGTATACATAAGGACTCCTAAGCAGCGAATCCGAGATAGTCTTAAGGTGTTCGATGATTATATGTACGGAGTAATCAGAGATACACGCACTAAGAAAACAGGTGATGTAGCATAATTATTGCTGTCACACAAAAGTCACACGAGCATGATGTTTCGATTGTTTTTTACCGAAATATAGGCAAAATTTAATCGTTGGGCTATTGGGTTCAAGTTCTTCTGCCCCTGCCAGAACGATAAAGCCTGTAGAAAACAGTTTAACTGCTATTTTGCGTTTTTATGTACAAACAAAAAACTTATGTTTGCGCACGAATACTAACGTGAATATCAACGCTCAACTCTTTATAATTACTATACGTATGAATATGTCCCAATTTAACGCTCATATCTCATATTTATAAATGAGACCTTGTATATCAATATGAACAATTTCTAAATATTTGACTAAGGTCATTGATAATGATTCTAAAGAGTGCTATACTTACAACATAGAATAAATACAATTAAAATTGTATTATATTCTTGTTTTAAAGGAATAGTATTCAAGGAGGAAAAATATGAAGAGATCATTTATAAGAATAGCAGCAATCGTTCTTGCAATGAGTATTTTGCCAAATCCATTACCTACGAATCATAGATATGGAAATATCATTAAGAATGTAGAAATTACTGCTCATGCTGAAGATAAATGGGTGAAAAAAATTTCAAACACCTTTATTGGAACAAGTGTGATAAATAATCCTAGAATTGCTGAGAATGATGAAGATAAATGGATGGGTGATTATGTTTACTATGGTAAATATAACTCTTCACCAATTCTGTATCGTGTACTTGATCCTGATACTACAGTTTTTAGTGATGGGCAAGACGATCCCACACATACCATGTTTTTGGATTGTAATAAAACTTTGTTTAATATATCACATAGTCAAGTCGGTAAAACGTATAACTGGAGTAATTGTGGAGCTAGAACAATACTAAATGGAGAAGAATTTCTTTTAAATAATAACTACTTTTCTATAGTTGAGAGAAATGTTATTGCACCAAGTACAAAGAATCTTCCTTCAAATAATGATGGAAAACTAGATCCTGATATGCTTAACGGAGCTGTTTTTTCTTCCTTAAACTCTGATTATATATTCTTTCTTGATGCAAAAGAAATTACAAATCCAAGTTACGGTTGTGGTAATTATTCTGGGCCTCGCGTAAAAGGTGGCAAGAATTCTTCTTGGTGGACACGATCTTTTATACAAACTAATACAAAGAGTAGTTTTATAAGTATTCTTAGCACAGGCGGATTTAAAAAGGAAAGTTATGGGCAAAAAAATTATGGCGTAAGTCCTGCGTTCAACATATCTCTCGATTCTGTTATTTTCTCATCAGTAGTTACATCATCATCGAACACAGGTGATGATGCCAAGTGGGGAAACAAATACAAATTAACTCTTAAAGATCCCAATACAGTTTTAGTTCCAGGAAATGTAACAAAAGACGAAAACACAGTCACAGTTCCATTTACCGTAAACGATCTTGTTACCAATGACGATACTACATCGAATCGGATTTCTGTTGTTATAGTTGATGAAAACAATAATATAAAACTATATGAAAAGCTTGATACAGAAACTGAAGTTTTAAGTTTTATAAACGGAACCGCATCCGGTACAGGAACTTTTACATTACCGGAGAGTTACAATAGTTCTACGGATAAGATATACATACTGGCAG
The DNA here is from genome assembly GCA_016290875.1 of Ruminococcus sp. Lineage (GTDB taxonomy): Bacteria > Bacillota > Clostridia > Oscillospirales > Ruminococcaceae > Ruminococcus. Next base: position 367,285 of record JAEEVL010000001.1, on the reverse strand, counting down.
AAGATGTGCATGAAGGCGATGACTGTCTCCTTACTGACTATGCAAGTGAACTTGTCGAGATAAATATCCCGACTGAGGCGTATGATTGTGTTCCGTATAATCGTCCAACATATGCTGCTCCTGGAAATATTGAATACTATACACATGAAGACAAGTTTTATAAGATGGTCGATGATTCTTATATTGAAATCGAACAGGAAGATACGGTTATTCCAAAGCTTGAAATGACTCCGTCAATGTATGTATCTGCCGATTCTTCAAAGCTGTTTATAAACATTTTGATTCCGATTGCCAAGGACTATAAAATTGATGAATATGTTGTGTCTTTAGGTAATAATGCTAAGGAACTTGAAAGCGTAAATATTGAGGGAAAAGATTACGGAAAACTATCAGTTGAATGTGCAGCAAAAGAAATGACAGACAAGTTTACATTAACAATTTTAGCTGATAATATTGAAGTTTACTCAAAGGATATTTCAGTGAAAGATTATCTTGACATAATTATAACAGCACCTGAATATGCTAAATATCGTAATGCTGCAACAGCAATGCTGCGATATGGAGCGTCAGCACAGATATATTTCGGCCATAATACAGATAACCTTGAAAGCACTACTCTCTCTGATCTTCCTGATATTGATGATACTTCGCCAACAAAAGATCAATTTTCCGAAGCCTTTGATTTAAAGTATTCAGATTACTATGCGATGAATATGACATTTACTTCTGATACAACTTTGCTCATTGCATTCAAAGCGAAGGAAGACCTTTCTGAGGATGCTGAGAATGAACTTAAAACAAAATTTATAAATAATGAATATACAATTGATGTAATTCCAGATAACTCAAAAAGTTTCTATATCGTAAGAGTTCTGAATATCCCGATTAAGAAACTGGGAGAACCGATATTTACATTCGGAAATGTGGATGTAAAAGCAACTGACTATTTATCAAGAATTGCAAATAATCCTGATAAACCTGATGATTTGCGTGATCTATGCAAGTCACTGTATGCTTACTATACAGCTGCGAAGGCTTTATAACTATAAAGAGGTAAAAATATGAAAACTACATACTATACTCCTGAACTGGAAATTATAGGGTTCGATACTGAGGATGTTATAACAACCTCGCCGCCTGATGTGAACAATCCTGATACACCTAAAGACGGTTGGGGTTAAAAACTAAATACTGTATACAGCGCTCAGCCTATTAGGTATGAGCGCTGTTTTAATATTATTATGCTTTTGTAAGAAATCTATTGTAATTCTACCTATAATATGTTATAATTATCTAAATTATTCGTTTTTGAACTATAAATGGAGTTAGTTTATGATATTTAATAATTGCTCAATTGTAGCAAAACTGCTGTTGATCCTTACTCTTGCTAATGCAGGTGTAGCTGTTACATCGTGTAGCGACAGTTCTAAAGAATCTTCCGTTTCAGAAACAACAACGTTTTATACTGAAGCTGTTACGGATAACATTGAAACGGATGCCGCTTCTCACGCTATAGACGCTGAGCCATATGAACAGAATAGTATTCGTTTTTCAGCCGAAAGCGGTTTCTATGATAATGAATTCTATCTTGATATTACAGCTGAAAGCGGTTCAACCATATACTATACTCTTGACGGCTCGACACCCACACTTTCCAGTCAGAAGTATACGGATTCAATACTTATAAATGACAGATCATCGGCAGAAAATGTTCTTTGTGCACATTATGATATTGCTCAGCCTGCTGACAGTGTGAAAACTGAGCTTCCGAATTCGCCGGTCGATAAGGCAACAGTAGTAAGAGCGATAGCTGTTGACAGTAACGGTAATCAGAGCGATATAGTATCATGTACATATTTTGTAGGTTTCAATGAAAAAGCAGCCTACTATAAGGACGTTAAGGTAGTTTCGCTTATAACGGATAACAGCAATTTGTTTGATTATGAAAAAGGGATATACGTTCTCGGAAAGTCATACGATGAGTGGCTAAACAGTGAACAATATGATCCTGAAACGCCTGAGTGGTTTATGCCTGCAAATTATACTCAAAAGGGCAGGGAATGGGAGAGAGAAGCTTTCATTCAGATATTTGACAGCGAAAAAATGCAGTTAGCACAAAATATCGGTATAAGAACTCATGGAGGCGCTACACGTTCATATACGCAGAAAAGCTTCAATGTCTATGCGAGAAAGGATTACAGAGCACCTAAAATAGAATACGATTTATTTTCCGGAAAAGCTATAGCTCAGGCTGATAACAAACCTGTAACTGAGTTCGATTCCTTTATGCTCAGAAACGGCGGAAACGATGCTATGTATACACGTTTCCGTGATAAACTCATACAGTCTCTTGTGTCTGACAGACAATTCCTCACCCAAGGAATGGAGCCTTGTATTCTTTTCATAAACGGTGAATACTGGGGACATTATGAGATAACGGAGAAACTTGATAAATCGTTTATAAAGTCTCACTATGGAGTTCCAAAGAAGGATGTATGTATAATTAAAAAAGATGAACTTGACGAAGGTTCAGAGGAAACTTTTGCTGAATGGCTGGAGCTTCGCAGCTGGATCAAAGCCACCGATTTTTCTGATGCCGCTGCCTATGCAGAGCTTTGCGAGCGTGTAGATATGCAAGGATTTATTGACTATGTATGCACCGAGCTTTATATCAACAACAGCGACTGGGGAGCAGCCAATTCGGCTATGTGGAAATCTCAGATTATAGATGAAAGCAAAACTTACGCAGACGGTAAATGGCGTTTTATATTATTTGACACAGAGTTCAGCACCGGAATTTATGGCAGAACTAGCGCTGAAGAAAATAGCATAGCAACTCTAATGGAAAAAGACTGCTTTATTACTGATCTGCTTAAAGCTGCTATGAAAAATGAAGATTTCAGAAACAATTTTGCTGATTCGTTCAAAGAGATCTCTGATAAGAATTTTGACAACGATCGTGTTGCAAAAGCTATAAGTGATCTATCCGAACAATACCGCGATATGACAGTTGATACATACAACCATTTCTGGCGCAGTTCTTTCGGCGGCATTATGGGAAAGAGCAATTTTGATGATGCTGTTGATGAAGTAAGAACTTTCTTCAACGAGCGAAATAAATACATCACAGGATATGTTCAGCAGTTTATTGAAACATATTCAGAGCAGCAGTAAAGCCGTTATACTCATTCAGGAGATGATAAAATGAAAAAGTTATCTTTTGTACTGGCGTTTATTCTTTCAACAGCCATGCTCACCGGCTGTTCGTCAGGTACAAATTCAAATTCTGACCAAACAACCTCTGCTTCTTTGGCGACAGATCTTGCAGAGAATATGACAGCCGGCTCTTCAGCCAATAAAACAACCGAAGCAGTTCAGGAAAAAACTGAAACTGTACTGCCTGTCTTGTCGATTGAGACAAAGAGCACAGATCCGTCAGTTATGGATTTTGTTAATGAACCGGTTGCGCGTCATGTTGCTGAGTCGATTGCTTCATGGACACCCGGTTATACGATACCGCCCGAGCCGTATTATGAAGAGTGTACTGTCACTTTAAAGGACAGTAACGGAACAACTCTTCTTTCACCATCCAATGCAAAGGTAAAAGTACGCGGCAACTGGACTACTGTGTATCCTAAAAAGCCGCTTAGAATAAAGTTTGAGGAAAAGCAGAGCCTTTTGGAACTCAACGACAGCGCAGAACAGAAGAACTGGCTTCTCCTCGCTGAATACAAGGATGCTTCTATGCTCAGAAACAAGGCTTCGCTTTATGCTGCAAGGGAAATACTTTCAGAAGACGGTCTGTTTGCTGCCGATTCGGAATTTGTGCAGGTCGAGATAAACGGCGAGTATTACGGAGTTTACTTGCTCGCCGATATGCAGCAGGTCAGCAAAAGCAGAGTTGACATAACTGAGCCCGAGAAAGATTATGCAGGAACTGATATAGGATACTTCCTTGAATTTGACGGCTATTATATCAATGAGGATGAACTTTACGGTTTTCCGCTTGATCTTGCAGGAAATGCAGCCCTAACAGCTTATACCGGTACCGATGAAAAGCCTACTATGCAGGCACTTCCGGTTGACGACCGTGATCCAAAGAAACCTGTTGGTATTACCATAAAGAGCGATATTTATTCTAAGGAACAGCATGACTTTATTGCTAATTTTGTAAACAAGACGTATACCATAATGTATGAAGCTGCTTACAATAACAAGGCTTATATTTTTGATGAAAGCTATACCGATATCAGTGAAACTACTGAGATAACACCGCGGCAGGCAATTGAGAAAGTTGTTGATGTACAGTCACTTGCAGATATGTATATTATAAGCGAACTTACTTGTGATGCGGATATTTACTGGTCAAGCTTCTTTATGGATGTTGACTTCGGAGAGGGAGGCAGCAAAAAACTTACATTTGAAGCTCCCTGGGACTTCGATTCAGGGCTTGGAAACAAAGATCGCTGTATTGACGGTCAGGGATTTTACGCTTCAAATATAGTTCCGGATGTTAATGGCGGTCCTGTCGGAAACGGAGAATACAATACGGTAAATCCTTGGCTTGTCGTTCTTGCTAATACCGACTGGTATCAGGATATAGTCAGAAAGACATGGTCAAAGGCTTATGACGGCGGTGTTTTTGAGCGTACTTTCAAGCTTATCGAGAACGATAAAACCAAACTTGAAGCTGACTTTATAAAGAACTATAAAAAATGGAACAATATTATTGATAACGGAGATTTTGCTGATGAGCTTTCAGATCCTGCAAGAAGCTGTATGAATGAAGCACAAGCAGCTGATTTTCTTCTGAAATGGCTCAGAAGCAGGGTAGACTTCCTTAATTCACAGTGGCATGAATAATCAATATATGGAGAGAAAATATGGCTTTTGATTTTAAAAAAGAGTATAAGGAGTTTTATGCTCCGAAAAACAAACCAAGCATTGTTACCGTACCAAGGATGAATTATATTGCAGTTCGCGGAGAAGGGGATCCCAACGACGGGAACGGGGAGTATAAAAAGTCTATAGAACTTCTGTATGGTGTTGCTTATACAATAAAAATGAGTAAGAAAAGCGATCATCAGATAGACGGGTATTTCGATTACGTAGTACCGCCGCTTGAAGGATTTTGGTGGCAGGATGGCACAGACAGTATAGATTATGCTCATAAAGAAAACTTCAAGTGGATATCACTTATACGTTTACCTGATTTTGTCACAAAAGATGACATGGAGTGGGCTAAATCAGAAGCAGCAAAGAAAAAGAAAACAGATTTCTCAAAAGTTGAGTTTCTTACATACGACGAAGGTTTGTGTGTGCAGTGTATGCATATAGGCTCCTATGATGCCGAACCGGCTACTGTTGAACTTATGCATGAATGTATCTATGAACAAGGATTTGTTCTTGATATTACTGATGAAAGGCTCCACCATGAAATTTATCTCAGCGATGCAAGAAAAGTCGCACCTGAAAAGCTAAAAACGGTTATCAGACACCCAATACGAAAAGCATAATAACACTGTATTTAATATTATTCAAATATACTTATAAAGGAGTACGGAAATGAAACAGATCATATCAGCACTTACAGACACAGAATTCTGCCTGCTCGAACAGCTAGCATATCTCGATGAGGACGTAGCGGAGGCAGCTTCTGACGAAAACTTCAGAATTGATTTTTACAAGATAAGCGGAACAAACATTGGACAGACAATAGCAAAGATACTCGCACCTTTTGATGAAAAAGCACTCGCAAAGCTGAGAACGCATACCGGTTCTGTATGTTCTGCAGAAGTAAGCGGAGTAGAGTGGGCGAGGATTATAAAGTTCCTTAAAGACGGCAGAACGGCTTCACTTGTACTAGAAGATCTTATGATCGACGAGAATGGTTATCACTCAGCAACTGCTCATGATGGTAAAATGTACAATTATCCCCTTGCACTTTGCTTTTCAAACGGTACAGGCAGCTCTGATGAAGCTGTTGTTGTATTCAAAGGAACTACCGGCCCTAAAGAGTGGGCAGACAATGTAAGAGCTGCGAATGTATTTGATACACCACCGCAGAGAAAAGCTCTTGAATTTGTAGAAAAAGCCGCTGAGCGCTTTGAGAAAGTATCGACTATCGGACATTCCAAGGGCAGCAACAAAGCTATGTATTCGGCTTTGATGTGCGACAAAGTAGTCAGATGTGTCGGGTTTGACGGACAAGGCTTTTCAAGAGTATTTCTTGAAACTCCTGAAGTTGCTGAACGCATAAAAAACAGAGCCGGACTTATAAAAAACTATTCACTTACAGGCGATTTTGTACATATCCTTCTCTACCAGATACCTGATTCACATCAGCTTTTCTGCAAGGGGTACTGCGTTAATTCGGTAGGGGAGAATCACTCGCCGAACTCCTTCTTCCAGCAGTCTTCTGACGGAAATGATGAAAGCATAGGTTCACAGACTATAATGGTCGGCAATACTTCTTATATCATACCACGTTTTGAAGTTTCAAGCGAAAACGAAAGTGTAGAAACGCTTCACTCTTTTGTAGATTATCTTTTGTCCAAGGATGAGAATGTAGACAGAATAATCGAATATCTCGCAAAACTACTGCCAATAGTTATCGTCGGAGAAGACGAGGACGGCAATAAATATGATTCAAAGGCAAAGCTCAAAGCAGTTGTTGATGACACTGAAAGTCTCACTGCGATAATTACCAATCTCACAAGCTTTGTGAAAGAGAATAAACTTAATGGTGAATATGTTGATTCGCTTCTTGCTGCTTTCGGCATAAATGACGGCGGTATTTTCTCAAAATTGTTCAAACTCAAAAAATAACAAAAAACAGGGAAAGCAATTTGCTTTCCCTTAGTTTATTTATGTATCTTTTCATCGAATTTGTTCTTACTGCCTGCGCCCGATGTATCTACCGGATATTCACCAGTAAAGCAGCCTTTACAGTATCCGAAGCGACCGTCAACAAGTTCTCCGAGAGAATCAACGGGCAGATAAGCAAGACTGTCAGCGCCGATATATTCAGCAATCTCTTCAGTTGAACTGCATTTGCCAGCGATAAGGTTTTCTTCCGAGTCAATATCAGTACCGAAATGGCAAGTATGAAGAAATGCAGGTGAAGAGATACGCACATGAACTTCTTTAGCTCCTGCGTCACGGAGAAGGCGAACTATTCTTGCACTGGTAGTTCCTCTGACGATGGAATCATCGATCATAATGACACGCTTGCCTTCGACCGTTTCGCGGACAGCGTTGAGCTTTATTTTAACTGCATTTTCGCGCTGATCCTGCTGAGGCTGTATAAAGCTTCTGCCAATGTACTTGTTCTTTATGAATCCGATACCGTACGGGATACCGCTTTCATTTGCATAACCAAGTGCAGCGTCAAGTCCTGAATCCGGAACGCCGATAACAATATCTGCTTCAACGGGACTATGCTTTGCAAGAAGCATTCCGGCACGAAGTCTTGCATGGTGAACTGAGACACCTTCAATAACTGAATCCGGGCGTGCAAAGTAAATGTATTCAAAAATGCAGATATTTCGTTCTTTCTGACAGTTAGTCGTTATTGAGCGAAGTCCGTCTGAATCAATAACTATTATTTCTCCAGGCTCAACGTCACGAATAAACGCGGCACCGACTGTTTCGAGAGCACATGACTCTGAAGCAATAACACAAGCACCGTCAGCTGTTTTTCCTATGCAAAGCGGACGGAAACCATTCGGATCGCGGAACGCCACAAGCTTGGTAGCAGTCATAAGTATACACGAATAAGCTCCCTTGATATATGGCATAGCACGTTCAACTGCTTCTTCTGTTGAACTGCTTGTCAGGCGTTCACGGACAATTGAATATGCAATAGCTTCGGTATCGGATGTGCCATGGAAGATGGCTCCCGACATCTCAAAGGAACGTCTGAGTTCAGCGGCATTGACAAGATTGCCGTTATGAACAAGTGCCATATTGCCTTTGATGTGGCGAATAACGAGGGGCTGAATGTTATTGTGATTGTGACCGCCTGTTGTAGAATACCTTACGTGACCTACAGCCATATTTCCACAGCCAAGCTTGCCAAGTTCTTCTTTTGTGAATACCTCGGAAACAAGTCCGTCTGAACGTTTGTGACGGAAGACTCCGTCGTCACAGACAGTAATGCCGCAGCTTTCTTGTCCGCGGTGCTGTAAAGCATACAGTCCGAAATATACAGACGCTGCAACATTAGTCGTTTTATTTTCAAAAATGCCGAAAACTCCGCATTCTTCATGTATCGTGTCAAACATATCTGTACCTCACAAATATTGCTCGCTCAGCTTATCAATTATCGTAAGAGCTGCAAGACTTTTCTTTTTGCGCTTGTTCATAGCATATTGTTCTATATAAGCGTGAGCATCGGTCTCGCTCATACTTTTGAATTCCATAAGCATAAACTTGGCTTTGTCAATGGTCTGTATCTCATTAATCTTCTCTTCAAGACGGGCGTTTCTCTGCTGAAGCTCAGCGGAACGGCTGACTGCTATATCAATTGTTCGTACTATCTGATACAGAACGGAACGACTGAAAGGCTTGCCAACTACGATTATATTGGCTTTTTCTGCACGTTCTTCTATCTTTTCGGCAGCTTCTGCTTTAAGCATTAGTATGCAGTGCGCAGAAGTGCTCCCTGTGACGTATTCCGCAAATTCAAGCCCGGATTCATCAAGGAGAGGAGAGTTTACCATTACAAGCTCGACCATTATGTCGGATTCGAGTATGCTCTTTGCCTGATAAGCCGATTCAACTATCCTTGGGGTACATTTGAACGATCTGCGAAGGAAATCCAGCAGAGTTTCGGAAGCAGTTCTACTGCTTGAAACCACAAGGATCTTTTCCAATGTTAACCTCCATTATAGTGAGTTGAAGTATTTTTTATCCTCAAAAGCCTCTTTATCGTATGCAGATGAATATTCCTTCCATTCATCACGGGAATGTTTAATAAGTACGCTGAGGATGTTTTCAGGGACATACTTTTTCAGGAAATCTGAATTCTCTGCAAGCTCAATAGCTTTTTCAAGTGTTTCGGGAAGTCTTTCAGAACCGGTATTTTTTTCCGGAAGCTGTGCTCCTGTGCTTATGCCTTCAAGTGCAGCATATATCATGAGTCCGAGTACGAAATACGGATCACAAACGCAGTCTGCTGCTCTGAGTTCGACTGATGTGTCGTCGCAATCGGCAGCCATACGTATAAGCTGTGAACCTTCCTCGTCAGACCAGATAATATCTCTCGGAGCTGTAAACTCACCGAGTCTTGAGTAAGAATTGACTGTCGAATTTGTGAACATAGTGAATTCGCGGATGTGTTCCATTATACCGGCCGCTGCATTCTTAACTATGCCTGAGCATTCAGATGCTCTCTCCTCGAGAAAATCGCTGTAAGGGAATACATTAAAGCTTATGTGCATACCGTTTCCGCAGTCGCTTCTGAGCGGCTTAGGCATAAAGCTTGCATGAACACCATGAGTTTCAGCTACTGATTTTACAGCAGATTTGAAGCTGAGAAGTGTGTCAGCGGCTTTAAGTGCAGAAGATGAATTAAAGTCTATCTCGTGCTGACCGCAACCGCTTTCGTGGCGTGATGATACCGGATGGATACCCATCTGCTCAAGAGTAAGACATACATCACGGCGGATATTTTCACCTTTATCATCAGGAGCTGTATCACAATATCCAGCATAGTCATGTGGAGTTTTGGTAGGAAGACCGTTTTCATCGTTATGAAATAGCATAAACTCACATGAAGTTCCGAAACGGAAGCAATAACCTGCATTAATAGCGGTCTTCATTGCTTTTTTCAGGAAATAACGGCTGTCTCCCTCAAAGGGAGTGCCGTCCTTGTAACGGATATAGCAGTACATTCTAATAACTCTGCCCTGCTGAGGTCTCCACGGGAGGACAGTCATGGTTTTTGCGTCAGGGAAGAGGAAGAGGTCCCTGCCGTTTGCGGCTTCAAAGCCTGAGATCTTCTTGGCAGCGATCCTTACACCGCTTTCAAATGTTGCTGCAAGTTCGGATGAGAGTATGGAAATATTCTTTAGTCTGCCGTGCAGATCGCAAAATGTCAGTTTGACGAACTTAACGTCATTCTCTTCGATATACTGCAATATCTCGTTTTCTGAATAGATCATATGGTCCTCCGTTATAATATTATAGATTTGTGTATCCCATCAAGTATTCATCAACCTCAGCTGCTGCGTCGCGTCCTTCACGTATAGCTCTTACGACAAGTGACTGACCGATGTGCATATCTCCGGCTGTGAATACATTTTCAATGTTAGTCCTGTGTGCTCCGGGGGCGGTTTTTACATTAGTGCGCTGATCAAGCTCAATGCCGAAAGCTTCAGCTACATAGCTCTGTGTTCCTAAGAATCCTGCGGCAATAAGACAAAGCTCACAAGGAAGTATCTGTTCGCTTCCTTCGACCTCGTTCATTGTACGTCTTCCGGTTTCAGGATCTGTACCGAATGAAAGCTTAACAGTCTTAACGCCGCTGAGTTTGCCACTTTCATCTTTTATGAACTCCTTAACAGTAGTCTCATATACGCGGGGATCGCTTCCGAATACTGCGATAGCTTCTTCCTGACCGTAATCTGTCTTGCAGACTCTTGGGTACTGAGGGAACGGATTGTTCTCAGCACGTTCATCAGGGAGTTTAGGCATCATTTCAAGCTGAGTTACTGACTTACAACCATGACGGATAGATGTACCAACGCAGTCGTTACCGGTATCACCGCCGCCGATGATAACAACATTCTTGTCTTTTGAAGAGATAAAACTTCCGTCAGAAAGACCTGAATCGAGAAGGCTTTTGGTTGTAGCCTTGAGAAAATCAACAGCAAAGTATATACCCTCAGCATCGCGGCCGGGAGCCTTGATGTCACGTGGATTTGACGAACCGCAGGCGAGTACAACTGCGTCGAAACCGCTTGTAATATCTGAAGCCTTAACATTTTCGCCGACATTTGCATTGTTTTTGAAGGTTACGCCTTCGGCTCTCATAAGCTCTGTACGGCGTTCGATTATGTGCTTTTCAAGCTTCATATTCGGAATACCGTACATAAGGAGACCACCGACACGATCAGAACGCTCATAAACTGTTACCGAGTGTCCGCGTTTGTTGAGAGTGTCAGCGACAGCAAGTCCTGAAGGACCTGAGCCAATGACAGCTACGCTCTTTCCGCTGCGTACAACGGGAGGCTGAGCTTTTATATAACCGCTTTCAAAGCCGTATTCAATGATAGAGTTTTCATTTTCCTTTACAGTAACAGGACTGTCGTTAACTCCGCATATACATGCTTTTTCGCAAAGTGCCGGGCAAACTCTTGAAGTGAACTCAGGGAAATTGTTTGTCATAAGGAGACGTTCGAGAGCAAGCTCCTTCTGTCCGTGATATATAAGGTCGTTCCACTCAGGGATAAGGTTGTTGAGGGGACAGCCTGATACCATACCGCAGAGCATTTTTCCGTTCTGACAGAACGGTACTCCGCAGTCCATACATCTTGAAGCCTGTTCACGGCGATGCTGATCAGTCAGCGGAACATGGAATTCATTATAATCCTTTATGCGCTCCAATGGCTCTTTTGCTGTTGATTCAGTTCTTGTAAATTCAAGAAATCCGGTTGCTTTTCCCATTGTTCACGCCTCCTTTCTGATAAGTTCAAACGCTTCGATCTCAGCCTGTTCGGGTGAAACGCCTGCGCGCTCGAGTTCAGTAACTGTTGCCTTTATCTTTGCATAATCTTGGGGGATTACCTTTTTGAAGCAAGTAAGATAGTGGTTAAATCCCTCAAGTATCTTTTTAGCTTTTTCAGAACCGGTAGCCTCAGCGTGTTCTGTGATGATAGCTTTCAGTTCTGCAATATCGACTTCCTTGGTAACTGCTTCGAGTGAAACAAGTGCCTTGTTAAGTCTTGTGTAAAGGTCGTGTTTTTCATCAAGAACATAGGCTATACCGCCTGACATACCTGCAGCGAAGTTTTTACCTGTCTCACCAAGAATAACAGCTCTGCCGCCAGTCATATACTCACATCCGTGATCACCGACACCTTCGCAGACAGCGATGGCACCAGAATTTCGTACACAGAAACGCTCACCAGCAATACCGTTAATGAAAGCCTTACCGGATGTTGCACCGTAAAGAGCAACATTTCCTGCGATTATGTTCTCGTCAGCCTTGAAAGCAGAATTCTTGGGCGGATAGAGAACGAGTTTTCCTCCGGAAATTCCCTTTCCGAAGTAATCGTTGCTATCGCCGCAGAGCTCAAGTGTAAGTCCCTTGGGGATAAATGCACCGAAGGACTGTCCGCCGCTACCACTGCATTTAACTGTGTATGTATCGTCAGCAAGCGCGTTTTCTCCGTGTATACGTGTGATCTCAGCACCAAAGAGGGTACCTACGGAACGGTCTGTATTAACTACATCAATAGAAATAGTCTTTGCTGTACCGTTCTTGAGTGAATTTCCTATCTTCTTTATTATAACACTTCTGTCAATAGTCTTGTCAAGCTCAAAATCAAAAATATCTTCAGCTTCAAAGTGCTGCTTTGCATTTTCGGTATCAGCTGTGAGGATATTTGTGAAGTCTATGTGCTTGTCAGCTGCGCTGGCCTTAACGTTAAGAAGGTCAGTTCTGCCAACGAGTTCATCAAGTGTTCTGATGCCGAGCTTAGCCATATATTCACGAAGTTCCTCAGCTACAAAGTGCATAAAGTTAACTATATGTTCAGGTTTACCCTTGAAACGCTTTCTGAGTTCAGGATTCTGTGTAGCTATACCCATAGGGCAAGTGTCAAGGTTGCAGACTCTCATCATTACGCATCCCATTGTTACGAGCGGAGCAGTTGCAAATCCGAATTCCTCTGCACCGAGAAGTGCAGCAACGAGAACGTCACGGCCTGTCATGAGCTTACCGTCAGTTTCAATGCGGACTCTTGAACGCAGACCGTTGAGCATAAGAGTCTGATGAGCTTCAGCAAGACCAAGCTCCCAGGGAAGACCTGCATTGTAGATCGAGCTCTTAGGAGCCGCACCAGTACCTCCGTCATAACCGGAGATAAGGATTACCTGAGCTCCTGCCTTTGCAACACCAGCAGCAACTGTACCAACACCAGCCTCTGAAACAAGCTTTACAGAGATACGAGCGTTATCATTTGCATTTTTGAGATCATAGATAAGCTGTGCAAGGTCTTCGATAGAGTAAATATCATGGTGCGGAGGAGGAGAAATAAGACCTACACCCGCTGTTGAATGACGCGTCTTAGCGATCCAGGGGTAAACCTTGCCTGACGGAAGGTGTCCGCCCTCACCTGGCTTAGCACCCTGTGCCATCTTGATCTGAATTTCCTTAGCAGAAACGAGATATTCGCTTGTTACACCAAATCTACCGGAAGCTACCTGCTTGATAGCGGAACATTTGTCTGACTTGAGACGCTCAGGACTTTCGCCACCCTCACCGCTGTTTGACTTACCGCCAATGCTGTTCATAGCCATAGCCATACATTCGTGAGCTTCCTGCGAAATAGAACCGTAAGACATAGCACCTGTCTTGAAGCGACGGCAGATACTTTCAACTGACTCAACTTCATCAAGCGGTATTCCGCCGTTTTCGTCAAATCTGAAGTCAAGGAGACTACGGAGAGTGAGCTCGTTGTCTTCGCGTGAAATAGCATCTGAATACTGCTTGTATGTATCATAATTTCCTGTCCAGGCAGCCTGCTGAAGGAGGTGAATAGTTTCAGGTGTATAGAGGTGCTCAGATTTACCGCTGCGGAGCTTATGACTGCCTGTGCTGGTGATATTAGCATTAACAGCAAGTCCGAGCGGATCAAAAGCTGATCTGTGGAGCTTTTCTGTACGCTTGCTAATATCCTGGAGACTGATACCGCCTATACGGCTGACAGTTCCGGAGAAATATTTATCTGTGAGATCTTTTGAAATACCGATAGCTTCAAAAAGCTTGCTGCCCTGATAGGACTGGATAGTAGATATACCCATTTTTGAAGCAATCTTTATGATACCGTGGAGAACTGCATTGTTGTAGTCATCCTCAGCAGCATAGACATCCTTGTCGAGCGTACCGTCTTCGATGAGAGAACGGATCGTTTCGTGTGCAAGATAAGGATTGACTGCGCAGGCACCATATCCGAGGAGAGTTGCAAAATGATGAACTTCACGAGGCTCTGCACTCTCGAGTATCATAGCAACAGCTGTACGTTTCTTTGTGGAAACAAGGTACTGCTGGAGAGCTGAAACAGCAAGAAGTGAAGGTATCGGGCAATGGAACTCATCAACGCCGCGGTCGGAAAGGATGAGTATTGAAGCACCGTCACGATAAGCCTTGTCAGCTTCGATAAAGAGACGCTCAACAGCCTTCTCAAGTGATGTACCGATATAATAGGTTATCGGGATAACAGCACATTTGAGACCATCCTGATTGAGGCTCTTTATCTTGAGCATATCAGTTTCGGTGAGTATCGGGTTCTCGATCTTAAGAACGTGGCAGTTCTCGGGGCGTTCTTCAAGGATATTTCCGTCTTTTCCTATATAAACGCTCGTATCTGTAACTACTTCTTCACGGATAGCGTCAAAAGGCGGATTTGTTACCTGCGCAAAGAGCTGACGGAAGTAGTTGAATAGGGGAGGAGACTGCTTATCAAGAGGCGGAAGCGGAATATCGCTGCCCATGGAAGCAATAGGCTCAGCACCTTTTTCAGCCATGGGAAGAATGGAAGTTCTGATGTCTTCGTATGAATAACCGAAAGCTTTCTGAAGCTTTGCAAGTTCTTCCTCAGAATAGCTCTTTACGCCCTTGTTTGGTATATGAAGGTCGTGAAGACGAATGAGGTTGGAATCGAGCCATTCGCCGTAGGGCTGACGTGCAGCATATGTTGTTTTAATTTCATCATCTTCAATTATACGTCCCTGAATCGTGTCGGCAAGGAGCATTTTGCCGGGACGGAGACGATCTTTCTTGATAATCTTTTCAGGAGCAATATCAATACAGCCGGTCTCGGATGAAAGAATGAGATAACCGTCGCTTGTAACACAGTATCTTGAAGGGCGAAGACCGTTTCTGTCAAGAACAGCGCCCATAACTTCACCGTCTGAGAAAATGATAGAAGCAGGACCGTCCCAGGGTTCCATCATAGTAGCATAGTACTGATAGAGATCATATTTGGACTTTGAGATTGTCTTATCATTTTTCCAGGGCTCAGGAATAGTTATCATAACTGCGAGCGGAAGCGGCATACCTGACATTACCATAAATTCGAGTGCATTGTCAAGTCTTGCGGAGTCGGAGCCATTTACATTTATCGCAGGAAGTATCTTGTACATATCGCTTTTAAGTGCTTCGCAGGACATAGTTTCCTCGCGTGCGAGCATTTTATCAGCGTTTCCAGTGATTGTATTGATTTCACCGTTATGAACTATAAAGCGGTTAGGATGAGCTTTCTGCCAGCTTGGATTTGTATTAGTTGAGAAACGGGAGTGTACCATTGCTATTGCAGAAGTAAAGTCCTCGCTCTGAAGATCTGAATAGAATTTTCTCAGTTCGTCAACGAGGAACATTCCTTTATATACAATTGTACGGCTTGAAAGAGAGCATACATATGTGTTTTCGTTTGACTGCTCAAATTCACGTCTTGCGATGAAGAGCTTTCTGTCAAAGTCGAGTCCAACTGAACAATCATCGGGACGTTTAACAAATGCCTGCATTATGTAAGGCATACTCTCAAGGGCCTTTTCACCAAGCACTTTTGAGGACACCGGAACTTCTCTCCAGCAGATGAATTCCATGCCGTTCTTTTCAGTAATAAGTTCAAAGAGCTTTTTAGCCTGTCCGCGTTTCATCTCATTCTGTGGGAAGAAGAACATACCTACGCCGAAATCGCTTTTATTTCCGATGTTGTAGCCGAGCTTCTGAGTTTCTGCAATAAAGAAGCTGTACGGCATCTGTATTAGTATACCAACACCATCACCGGTTTTTCCTTGTGCGTCTTTGCCGGCACGGTGTTCAAGTTTTTCAACGATAGTAAGAGCACTGTCAACTACATATCTTGACTGTTCGCCCTTGATGTTTACCACGGCGCCTATGCCGCAGTTGTCATGTTCAAATCTGGGATCGTAAAGTCCCTGCTGCTCATATGGAGCTTCAGCTCTGAAATTGTCCATATCATTCACTTGCCTTTCAGGTACAGAGCTTCATTGATCTGCACCGCATAATAAAAAAGGACGTCCGGGCAGAGACATACTCTGCCACAAACGTCCTTGTTCTGGTATTATCTTATCACTAAGCGACAAAAATGTCAATACCCGAAACACATATTTGATGACTTTCGTCAATTTGCAACAGTTATTAACAACTAACAAATATTAATTATGTCTGAAATGTCAAATTTTGAAATTATTATTGACAAAGTATCTATTTAGCGATATAATCAATGATAGAAACAGCAAGGGAGCTGCGGATATGGTATCCGTGGCTCTATTTTCGTTTTTAGCGTTAATTCCATACACAAAGGGGTGTATGAAGTCCGAGGACTTCTGCACCCCTTTGTTCATTATATTATGACCGTTCTAAAGCTGACAAGGGCGTCTGCGGGTATGTGATCTAAGATCATAATACTTTCCCTATATCCGCAGACTGCCTTTATCATAAATGTATTTCAAGGAGCATAAATAAATGTCAAAGTTCATTTTTGTAACAGGCGGAGTTGTTTCAGGACTTGGAAAAGGCATAACAGCTGCATCGCTTGGAAGACTTCTCAAGCAGCGAGGCTACAAGGTAACCATTCAGAAGTTCGATCCCTACATCAATGTAGACCCAGGTACTATGTCACCGTTTCAGCACGGTGAGGTGTTCGTAACGGATGACGGTGCTGAAACCGACCTTGATCTTGGTCACTATGAGCGTTTCGTAGATGAAAACCTTTCAGTACATTCAAACGTAACAACAGGTAAGATATACTGGAACGTAATCACAAAGGAACGCCGTGGTGATTACCTTGGAGGTACAGTACAGGTAATTCCGCACATAACAAATGAGATCAAGGACAGAGTATACAGTGCAGCTAATGAAGCAAATGCCGATGTAGTTATTACCGAGATAGGCGGCACAGTCGGTGATATTGAATCCACTCCGTTCCTCGAAGCTATCAGACAGGTTGGCACTGAACAAGGCAGAGACAATGTATGCTACATTCACGTTACTCTTGTACCTTATATTGCAGGTTCTGAAGAACTCAAATCAAAACCTACACAGCATTCGACAAAGGAACTTCTTTCAATTGGTATACAGCCTGATATAATCGTTTGCCGTACCGAGAAGAGAATTCCCGATGATATGGCTGAAAAGATAGCACTCTTCTGCAATATTCGCAAAGAAGATGTTATCCAGAACCTCACAGCGCCATCACTGTACGAAGTTCCGCTTTGGCTTGAGGATGAAGGCCTTGCACATTCAGTCTGCCGTCACCTTAGTCTTGAAGATAAAGAACCTGATCTTGTAGAATGGACGGATATGGTTCGCCGCGCTGAAAATGCACACAAAAATGTTATTATCGCACTCGTTGGTAAGTACGTCGAGCTCCACGACGCTTATCTTTCAGTTGCAGAAGCACTTCGTCACGGCGGTATTGAAAATGACGCAGCCGTTGATATTAAATGGATAGATTCCGAGAATGTTACAAAAGAAAACGCTACCGAAACGTTTGCAGGCTGCAGCGGTATAATTGTTCCAGGTGGTTTCGGACACAGAGGCATAGAGGGAATGATTGAGTCTATACGTTATGCTCGTGAGAATAAGGTTCCTTTCTTCGGTATATGTCTTGGAATGCAGATGACAGTTATCGAGTATGCAAGAAATGTTTGCGGACTTAACGGAGCAAATTCCGCTGAGTTCGGCGAAACTCCCTATCCTGTTATCGATATAATGGATGAACAGAGAAATATTTCTGAAAAAGGCGGAACAATGAGACTCGGACTTTATCCGTGCAAACTTGCTGATGGTTCAAACTGCCGCAAGATATATGGCGAAGAGCTTATCTATGAGCGTCATCGTCACCGCTATGAGTTCAACAATGCTTTCCGTAAAACACTCACGACCGGTGGA
This sequence comes from Ruminococcus sp., assembly GCA_016290875.1. Classification (GTDB taxonomy): domain Bacteria; phylum Bacillota; class Clostridia; order Oscillospirales; family Ruminococcaceae; genus Ruminococcus. Next base: position 349,137 of record JAEEVL010000001.1, on the reverse strand, counting down.
CTTTCGATTGCAGGTCTTTCTCCTGATGAAAAGCTCGTTGAAATAGTTGAACTTAAAGATCATCCGTGGTTTATCGGAGTTCAGTTCCATCCGGAATTTAAATCACGTCCGAATAAACCGCAAAAATTATTTGCAGATTTTATCAGAGCTTCGCTCGAAAATAAATAATGGAGGTAATAACAATGGAAAAGGTAACAGATTTTTTTGGCTCAATGGTATTCGATGAAAGAGTTATGAAAGCAACTCTTCCAGAAAAAGTTTATAAATCACTGAAAAGAACAATCGACAGAGGAACTCCTCTTGATATATCAGTAGCAAACTCAGTTGCAGCAGCAATGAAGGACTGGGCTATCGAAAAAGGTGCTACTCACTACACACACTGGTTCCAGCCAATGACAGGCGTTACAGCCGAGAAGCACGACAGCTTCATTTCTCCTGCACCTGATGGAAGAGTAATTATGGAATTCTCAGGCAAAGAACTCGTAAAGGGTGAGCCTGACGCTTCTTCATTCCCGTCCGGCGGACTGCGTGCAACTTTTGAAGCAAGAGGCTATACAGCGTGGGATCCTACTTCATATGCATTCATTAAGGACGGCACACTTTATATTCCTACTGCATTCTGCTCGTACACAGGCGAAGCTCTTGACAAGAAAGTTCCGCTCCTCCGTTCAATGGAAGCTATCAACAAGCAGGCACTTCGTGTTCTGAAGCTCTTCGGAAACACAAAGGTAAAGAGCGTAAGAACATCAGTTGGTCCCGAGCAGGAATACTTCCTTGTTGACAGAGAGATGTGGAAAAAGCGTAAGGACCTCATTATGACAGGCAGAACCCTCTTTGGTGCAATGCCTCCTAAGGGACAGGAAATGGATGACCACTATTTCGGTTCTATCAAGCCGAGAGTAGCTGAGTACATGGCTGACCTCGACAAGGAACTGTGGAAGCTCGGAATCCTTGCAAAGACAAAGCACAACGAAGTTGCTCCTGCACAGCACGAGCTCGCTCCTATATATGATACAACAAATATTGCTGCTGACCACAACCAGCTTACAATGGAAGTTATGCAGAAGGTAGCTCTCCGTCACGGACTTGTTTGCCTCCTCCACGAAAAGCCTTTTGCAGGCGTAAACGGTTCCGGTAAGCACAACAACTGGTCTATCTCTACAGATCAGGGTGAAAACCTCCTTTCTCCCGGTGAGACTCCTGCTGAGAACGCACAGTTCCTGCTGTTCCTTGCAGCTGTAATTCAGGCAGTTGACGATTATCAGGATCTTCTCAGACTTTCAGTAGCAACAGCCGGCAACGATCACCGTCTCGGTGCAAACGAAGCACCTCCTGCTGTTATCTCCATATTCCTCGGTGACGAGCTTACAGCTGTACTTGATGCTATCGAGAACGATACACCTTACGGCGGTACAGCAAAGGAAAAGATGAAGCTCGGCGTTGACGTTCTTCCTCAGTTCAGCAAGGATACTACGGACCGTAACAGAACCTCTCCGTTTGCATTCACAGGAAACAAGTTCGAGTTCCGTATGCTTGGTTCTTCCAACAGTATCTCATGCGCAAACATCCACCTCAATGCAGCAGTAGCAGAAGTTCTCAAGAACTTCGCAGACGAGCTCGAAAGTGCAAGCGACTTCAACACAGCACTCCACGAACTCATCAAGAAGACTATCAAAGAGCATAAGAGAATTATTTTCAACGGCAACGGCTATGATGATGCGTGGATCGCAGAAGCAGAAAAGCGCGGTCTTATGAACCTGAAAACAACAGCTGATGCTATGCCGCATATCTGCGACAAGAAGAATGTAGAAATGCTCACATCACACGGCATTTTCACAGAAGCTGAGATATTCTCACGCCGTGACATCATGCTTGAGAACTACGTAAAGACTGTTAATATCGAAGCAGTAACAATGGTCGATATGGCACGCAAGGAAATAATCCCTGCCGTTGCAAAGTTTGCAGCTGATACAGCAAGCGCAGTAAGCGTAAAGAAGAGCGTATCATCAGCAGCCTGCAAATACGAGACAAAGCTCGTTTCAGAGTTGTCAGAGCTCATCGACGAAATGGATGAAGCAACAACTGAGCTCGAGAGCGCAGTATCAGGACTCAAGGATATTGCAGAGGTAATGCCTGCATCAGAGTTTGTACGTGATACAATGCTTCCTGCAATGGATAAGCTGAGAGAAGCAGCTGACAAGGCTGAAACAATTACAGCTGAGGAATACTATCCGTTCCCGGCTTATGACAAGCTTCTGTTCGGAGTGTGATATATATGAGATTCACGAAAATGCAAGGCTGCGGCAACGATTATGTTTATATAAACTGCTTCGAGGAGACTGTAAAGTCTCCCGAACAGCTTGCTAAAGCTGTAAGTGACAGACATTTCGGCATCGGCTCAGACGGACTTGTTCTTATTTGTCCGAGTTCAGTAGCTGATTGCTGTATGCATATGTATAATCCTGACGGAAGCGAGTCGGAAATGTGCGGTAATGCTATACGCTGTGTCGCTAAGTATGTGTATGACAGAAATATCGTACATAAGAGTTCTGTAACAGTTGAAACTCTTGCCGGAATCAAGACAATAGCCGTTACCACAGATGATAAGGATATAGCACGTACTTTGACCGTAGATATGGGAGAACCTATAGTTGAAGCTGCGCAGGTACCGGTTGTTGCAGATGTTTCACCAGTTAAAGATCTCAAACTTTCGGCTTACGGAAGAGAGTTTACAGCAACGTGTGTTTCAATGGGAAATCCTCATGCTGTTATATTTATAGATGAAGATGTTACTGATTTCGATGTAGAGAAATATGGTAAAGTTTTTGAAGTTGATGAACATTTTCCGCGTAAAGCTAATATAGAGTTCGTCAATGTAATTTCACCTGAACATCTCAAAATGCGTGTTTGGGAGAGGGGGACAGGTGAAACTCTTGCCTGCGGCACCGGAACCTGCGCTACTGTTGCAGCTGCGTGTCTTAACGGTATAAGTCCAAGAAAGCCGGTTACCGTTGACTTGCTCGGCGGTCAGCTTACGATAGAATGGAAAGAGTCTGACGGTCACATATATATGACCGGACCAGCTGAATTCACTTTTGACGGAGAGTATTATTATGGCTAAGTTCAATGAAAACTATTTAGAATTAAAGGAAAGCTACCTCTTTAGTGAGGTAGCTAAACGTGTGTCTGTATTCCAGAAGAATAATCCCGACAGATCGGTTATACGTCTCGGGATCGGTGATGTTACTCTGCCGCTGAGCAAAGAAGTTGTAAACGCTATGCACACAGCTGCTGATGAAATGGGCAATGCTGATACTTTCCGCGGATACGGACCGGAACAAGGATACGATTTCCTTAGATACGCTATCCAAGGACACTACAAGTCATTCGGTGTTGAGCTTGATACAGATGAAATATTTGTATCTGACGGAGCTAAATCAGATACTGGCAATATCACCGATCTATTTGACAAAGATAATGTTGTAATGATACCAGATCCTGTTTATCCGGTTTATGTTGACACTAATACAATGAACGGCAGAAAGATAGTATTTATCGACGGTAATGCTGAGAATAATTTCCTCCCTATGCCCGACAAGAGTGTTCATGCAGATATTATTTATATCTGTTCACCTAATAATCCGACCGGCGCTTGCTATAGCAGAGAGCAGCTGAAGGAATGGGTTGCATATGCACTCGAAAATGATGCAGTTATATTATTTGACTCTGCATATGAGTGTTTTGTTTCTGACAGCAGTCTGCCCCACAGTATATATGAGATCGAAGGTGCTAAAAAGTGTGCTATTGAGTTCTGTTCACTTTCCAAGACAGCAGGATTTACCGGTACACGCTGCGGTTATACAATAGTTCCAAAAGGTATCAAGTCAGTTTCTACAAGCGGAAAAGAGATGAGCCTTAACAAAATGTGGAACAGACGTCAGACTACAAAGTTCAACGGTGTTCCTTATGTTGTACAGCGTGCAGCAGCAGCAGTTTTCAGCGAAGCCGGAATGAAAGAAGCAAAGGCTATGATAGCTCATTACATGGAAAATGCACGTATTATAGCCGGTACTATGGAAGAACTCGGAATTCGTTACACGGGCGGAATCAATTCACCATATATTTGGTTTGAATGCCCGTTTGGCATGGACAGCTGGGAATTCTTTGACTTTATGCTTGAAAAAGCAGGTGTAGTAGGTACTCCTGGTGCCGGATTCGGTAAGAATGGCAATAACTGGTTCAGACTTACCGCTTTCAATAACAAGGAAAATACTGTAGAAGCTATGAAACGTTTCAAGAAGCTTTTTGACTGAATTCTTTTGAAGTGAACATATAAAAAATACTGCCTGTGAGGAAATTTGCTTCGCAGGCAGTTATTTATTATTTAGATCAGAATAAAGAGTCGATTTCTGCTTTAGCAACTGAAAGTATCGCAGTTACATCAGAACCAAAGATATCAAGATTTTCTGCTTTTATTAATTTACAGTCATTTATACCATAAAAACTTTGAGCAAGAGCCTTAACATATCCGAAACCGTATTCTTCATTGAAGATAGTTCCACCGGCTGTAGTAACATAATACAGCTTATTTGCTTTGCAAATACCTACAAGAATACCTTTTTCGTTGTATTCAAAAGTAAGTCCAATAACATTTATGTTCTCAAAAAAGTGTTTTAGTGAGGAAGGGAAGGAAAGATCCCAAAAAGGCGCAGCTATGACTATAGCATCTGCTTCAGCAAACAACCTGGCATATTTGAACATCTCATCGTCAACTCTCCTGTTTGCGATAAGATGCTCTCTTTTTCTAAGGAATTCTTCATCAGTAACAGGAAACTGAATATCTCCGAGTCTGATCTCACTAATTTCTTCATCAAAATGTGATATAAGATAATCAGCAAGTAATTTTGTCCTTGAATCTTTCCTGACACAAGCATTAACATACAGTAACATAGCAGCCTCCATATCATAGTTGATTAATTTTCTTTATTTTAGCATTAACTTTCAGATATGTCAAGTTAATATGTAATCATTAGTACAAATAGTAGGAAAAGAATAGGCTTATCAAAAAAATTCTTTAATAAGTACAAATATACTTGATTTTGATGAATAAATATGTTACAATGTAAAATGTATAGACAGATTATCACTTTCATAAAACGTGAAAGTTGACTTATTATGGCAGTTTTGACTGCCAAGGGGATCACTATGATTCAAAAGGATGATTGAATATGAAGAATTCAAACGATAAAGCAGTTCATAGCAGCGCAATTGAACGAATACTGAAAAACATTTCTGCGCGAAGACGTGCGCCGTTAGCATTATTCTTTGTAATACTATTGGTGTATCTTGCGACTTCTATTTTTGTGTCGGTAATCGCAGCTTCCGAAGCTACCGTTACTATAGCAGAAACCCGCATGAATGTATCGGCATTCACAGGTGTCTTTGCAGCACTTGCGAATATCTGTATAATATTTATGGTAGTTTACTATGGTAAGCTTGGCTTAGCAACGTCTCTTTCGCTTATGCTTGTCCAGTATCCGATGATAATTGTAACTTCCATAAAGAGGCAGAATATTTCAAATCTCCCCGGAATTTTTACAAATGTTTTGACACTTATAGCAATAATCATTATTCACTATAACAATCTAAAAATAGACCAGTATCAGGATAAGCTGCGTTCTCAGGCTGTAACCGACAGACTTACAAACCTTCCTAACAGATTTGCCTGCACAGAGCTTGTAAATGATCTTGTTAAGCAGGGTGAAAAGTTTGTTGTAGTGTCAGTTGACCTTAATAACTTCAAGAGCATAAACGATACTATGGGACATAATATCGGTAACGAAGTCCTCGTTGAGATCGCTGAACGTTTTAAAGTTGCCGCTGATACTGGACTTTCAGGAACTTTTGATTTTGTATCGCGATTTGGCGGTGATGAATTTTCTATCATCATTCGCAATTATCATTCAGAAGAAGACGTACTGAACACAGTAAAGTACTATGAATCTGTTATCGAAAACAGAATAACAATAGACAGTTACGACTATTTTATCACTGCAAGCTTCGGTTATGCTGAATTCCCGAATGACGGAAGCACTACCGATACGATTTTCTCAAACGCTGATGCAGCTATGTATGAAGTCAAACGCCTTAACAGTGGAAATCACATACTTCGTTTTACACCTGATCTTCTCAAAATAGAGCGTACTCTTGAACTTGAACGAAAAATCAGAGCAGCCCTTGATAACGGTACACTATATTTTAACCTTCAGCCTCAGTACGACATCGACCATAGACTGCGCGGCTTTGAGGCACTCGCACGTATGGACGATGATGACGGAAACGCTATCAATCCAGGTGAATTTATACCTGTTGCTGAAAAGGTTGGCCTTATTGATAAAGTTGACCTTAGCGTATTCAGAAATTCCGCACATTTCTTCGGAAAGCTGCTCAGGAGAACAGGTGCAGATATAACGCTCAGTGTGAATATATCTGTAAGGCACCTTATGAAAAAAGGTTTCCTTGAAGAAGTTGAGAATATCATTGAGAAAAGCGGTATACCGGCCGAGCAGCTTGAGATAGAGATAACTGAATCAGTTATGATAGACTCTGCTGATAAGGCTCTCAAATGCATCAACCAGCTAAAAAATATGGGAATTAAGATAGCAATAGATGATTTCGGTACAGGTTATTCATCTTTGAGCTATCTGACAAAATTCCCAGCAAATCTGCTGAAGATAGACAAATCATTCATTGATAAAATGAATTCGAGCGACTCGTCAAAGCAGTATGTAGCAGCTATTATCTCTATCGGTCATATTATGAATTTCGATGTTATTTCCGAAGGCGTTGAAGAACCTGAACAGCTTGAAGCGCTTCGTGGAATTGGCTGTGATTACATACAGGGATTTGTATGGGGAGCACCTCTTACAGATGTTATGGCTGAGGAACTGGTAGTCAATTCCGTTCCGGCTCGTGTATAAAACTATGTTTAGCTTCTTAGCACTCCGCATCATACGGAGTGCTTTTGTTTACACTTAGTATAATTTGAAGAGAAAATAATTTTGACATTTCTATTGAAAAGTTTTGCAAAATATGATATACTAATAGTAACAATAACCTATTATCAGTCTTCTGGGAAAATGCAGCATAATCTCAGACAGCAAGATCAGGAATATTTAATGGAATTGATTTACAAATAGTTATACACGTATACTGTTATACAAATCATTATGAAAGGAGCAGTATGGTTCTTGATGCACCATACAACAAGCATATGGATTTTCAAGCTATAGTTGATAACATGACATCTGCAACCTGCGTAGTTTCAGTTGAGAAACTTGGCGAAAACAATTATGGCAAAATACGTATTGTTACCGGAAACCGTACGTATCTCGATACGATCGAACGTCCGAATGAAAAAATGACGATGCTGAACAGCGAGTTTATTCCTAACAGCGAATATACAGATTATATTACACGCGATCTCAATTTTGAGGATTCGTGTTATCGTGCTGCCGTACTGAAAAAGAAATCGAATGCGTATGCCCATCCTGCGAGATATGACGTATGGTTCGATATGTCCTTTATACCTCTTGCATATGAGGAAGGCAATCTGTGTTTTTGCCTTTATATAATGGATATAAATTTCAAACCCGATGCAAAGAGACTTTCCACTATATCTGCCGATGTTGCTTCTTCGGTTCTCGAAACTTGTATCAAGCTCAGAAGCCATGAAGATTTTAAGATGACTATGAATGTGATCTGTAAGGATCTTCGTGATCTCTGCGATTCGGAGCATTGCTGTATTCTTCTGATGGATAAAGCAAAACGCAAATGCTCTGTCCTTTGTGAAGCTTTTGCTGATAATTCTGAGTTACTCCCAATGGACAACTATGTGAATGACGACTTCTATGCAATTGCTGAATCATGGCTCGACACGATAGCAGGCAGTAACTGCATAATTGTCAAGAATGAACATGATATGGAGATAGTAAAAGAACGCAATCCTGTCTGGTATAACTCCATAACAAGCGCCGGCGGTGAAACTATCGTATTATTTCCGCTTGAATTCAAAGGCGAGCTTCTCGGGTATATATGGGCACTTAATTTCGATCCCGAATTAGCTGAAAAAATAAAAGAGACACTTGAGCTCACCACATTCATTCTTGCTTCGGAGCTTTACAGTTTTCAGCTCATGAAGCGGCTGAATATCCTGAGTTCTACTGATATGCTCACTCACGTTATGAATCGTAATGAGATGAACAACTACGTCGATGAGCTTGTAAGACAGAGTACAGATGAAACAGTCGGAGTTATCTTTGCTGATTTGAACGGTCTGAAAACCATCAACGACGTTGCCGGACATACAGCAGGAGATGCTTTACTAAAAGACGCAGCATCCGCACTTAGAGAGATATTCCCTGTACACGAGGTCTTCAGAGCCGGCGGTGATGAATTTGTTGTTATAATGACAGGTCTCACCGAAGAAAAGCTTCAAAATGACGTTAACAGATTGAGAGAAGTCTCCAAGAATTATAATAACCTTGTATTTGCTATCGGTTCCGCATTTGATCCTGACTCCGCTAATGTACGGCAGGCTCTGCGTATAGCCGACGAGCGTATGTATAAGGATAAGAAGCACTACTATGAAATGCATCCTGAGAAAAAGCGAAGAACTACTTCGTGACAGATTATGTAAATTGGTATATACTAATTTATCGACGATTGGATGTGAAATTTCGTGGGATTGAAAGAATTCCAGCTTAACCTCATGCTGCTTCTTAGCGGTATATGCGGCACAATTGCGTTCTTTGTTACGATCACAAAGACCATTGAACGCAGGCGAAAAAGGACTCTTTTGTCTATGGAACTTGGCGCTATGGCGCTGCTGATGTCCGACCGCTTTGCATATATATACAGAGGAAACGAAAGTACGACTGGCGTTTATATGACGCACATTTCAAATTACCTTGTATTTTTTCTTACTCTTTTCCTGTTGTGGTCATTTAACAGCTACCTTAAAGACCTGTATGAAGAGCAGGGGAATGTCAAAGCTATCCCCAAACGGCTGAAATTAGTAGATTATCTTTTTGTTGTCGGTGAACTGCTGCTTATCATTTCACAGTTTACAGGGTTTTATTATACATTTGATGAAACCAATACCTATCACCGTTCGAGTGGTTATTTTGTCTGCTATATCATACCAATGCTGATATTTGTATCGCAGCTTTCCGTAATAATCCAGTATTATAAGAAGCTGCACAAGAATATGCGATTAGCATTGATACTATTTGCAACCCTGCCGCTGATAGCTTCAATAATTCAGCTCTTTGTGTATGGACTGTCTTTGACTAATATAACTCTTGTAGGAATGATAGTTCTCCTCTATATCTTCACACTTATTGATGCAAATGAAACAGTTGAACGTGCAAAGAACATAGAGATAAAGGCTCTGAAAGACGAACAGGAGCATTTCAGGGCTATTTTTGTTCAGACTGCTGAAGCTCTTGCTACCGCAATAGATGCTAAGGACAGATACACTCACGGTCACTCACGAAGAGTTGCTGAGTATTCGGAAAAGATAGCAAGAATCTCCGGTATGGATAATAAGAGCTGCGAGGAAGTTTACTTCGCCGCCCTTCTGCACGATGTAGGAAAGATAGGTATTCCTGATGAGATCATCAATAAAGTCGGAAGACTTACCGACGAAGAGTTCGCAGAGATAAAAAAGCACCCTTTCATAGGAAAGCAGATCCTTTCAAGTATCAGCCGTTCGCCTTACTTAAGTGTTGGTGCTAACTATCATCATGAACGTTATGATGGCAAAGGTTATCCGGAAGGACTTAAAGGTGACGATATTCCGCAAATTGCCAGAATAATAGCTGTTGCAGACGCTTATGATGCCATGACATCGAAGAGAAGCTACCGTGATCCTATTCCTCAGCAGATAGTGCGCGAGGAGTTTGTGAAAGGCCTTGAAACTCAGTTCGATCCTGTTTACACAAAGATTATGCTTCACCTTATTGACCTTGACTCCGAATATCGTATGAAAGAGCGTCAGGACATAACCGAGCATAAAAGGAATCAGGATTATTACTTTACAGCTTACAGAGCGTCATTTACTGACAGCGTCCATATAAATGAATATCCTTTAAGGATACATTTCCGCAGTAAAGGAGATGATGCTGAGTTATCAGCTGATCCAACCCCGTCACTTATTATTTTTGACTCCCTTGATTCAAACGTGCATGATAATGATTCTAAAAACAAAGATATGCTCTATTTTGAATATTGCGAAGTCAGAGTTGACGGTCAGGTAATCAATGCCGGTGCTCGTGAGATAAAAACGACTATAGATAAGCATTACGAGACTGGTAGCCTGAACTGGAAAGAGATATTCCGGAATGGCATAGATTATAATATTGAAGCTGTCCGCTATAAGGATCATCTCAGACTGCGTATCAACTGCAAATATCAGTCCATGGTGGTTATAGCTGCTCTTCCGGACAGCACAAGATTTTCTTATATGTGCCTTACCGGTCAGAACTGCACTATAAACGGTATCAAGACTTCAAAAGCTGCCGAGCCTATCGGCAAAGACGAAATACCGAGGATAGCCGAAGAAGTAAGTTATATTAATGTACCCGACGGCGATATTCCAAATGTTCAGATTGACGGATGGAGGAGCAGTTCGACTGAAGCGATTAAGATCGAAGATAAAGTGGAGATAATATTTCACACACTCAGTTTGCCAACAGCCCGATTGGTGTGGCATTGTCCTTTTGTAGTTATATTCTCAGCCGATGATAATAAAGTTGACGGAAAGAATTACCGTGAATTTGCACTTATCCGTATGGACGGTGAAAGCTGGGAATCGGATAAGCAGGCAAAGAATTTCATAACCGTAAATAAGAACGAGGCATTCCAGAACTGGGATACCTGGAAGAAAAACAATAAGGCTGGTATTGACTGCAAGATAACAATACGCCGAAAGGGAAATACCGTAACTACTACGACGGAATCCGCCGGTATAACGACAAACAATATCACTACTATCAAAGATAACGTTCCCGAACTCTATGCAGCTTTGACCGGTGATCAGTGCGCGCTGACAAATATAAGGATCAGTCATTCTCGCTTCAATCCGATAAACGAGCTGAATCCTGTAAAACGCTTGTCAGGGGATAAGCAGATATAAGAATAAAGACCTCTCTTTGGGTAAGAGAGGTCTTTTGAATTGTGAGTGTTATTTTCTTTTGCGAATTATCGAACGTCCGCATAAGAATGTTATCAGGAAATATCCTCCATAGATAAGTATGATTATTCCGGCTGTGAGAAGTATTGATGAGAATATACTGAAATTGCTGAACGTTTCGATTATAATTTTGCAAAGCTGTAATCCGAAGAATGAATGAATCACAGCCAGTGCCAGTGGCAGGAAGAAGAATACAGCAGTCTGTATGAACAGAGAACGGCTTATCGATTGCTCTTCTGCACCGAGTTTTCTAAGTATTTCATATCGGTTTATGCTGTCGGTGCATTCAGAAAGCTGCTTCAAAGCAATGACAGCGGCGCATATTATAATGAAAATCAAGCCAAGATAAAGCCCTATAAATGTAGTAATTGCGGCCGTGCCAATTACGTCATCTGATATAACGATCTTACTTCTTATTTCTACTCTCTCGTCATAATATTGAGAATTAGGATAGTGTTCTTTCTCCCAATCACGAACCAATTTAGTAAGCTGTTTGTTCATTTCTCTCATTTCATCTTTTGATGAAGTGTTATAGTAACCGAAAAGGTCGAAGTAGACGGGAATTTCGTTTGCAAGCATACTATCATCTACTACAAGAACACCGCAGTTTATGTGCTGGTCGAATAATTCTAATGTACCATCAACATGTTTGTCAAGTGCAGGTGTCAGTTTGTTTCCTTGGAAGCATATCTCAGTATCAGCAGAAGCTGCTTTATCAAGAAAATCTGATATATTATCTTCATCTGCAACTATGAAATATTCATTGTTATCCATAGTTACAGTTTCATTTCCGAATAATTTCGCAATAGCGTTGTAATCGCTGAGACTTACAATACGGGGAGTAGCTCTGTCAATATTTGAGATTTCAACGTTCATCATTGATTGATTTTTGTAATCATCTGCAAAATCACCAAGTAAGTCAGCGTATGTAACAAATCCATTTGTGTCAATTCCGTTTTTTCGATCATAATCGTGAATATAGCCGTAACGACTTTCAAAATACACCTTGATAGTCTGTGTTCTGCTGAGATACTTTGAAGCGCCGGATTCTTCCAGGATTTCCTGTGGCATTTCAAGTATAGGCTTGATATCATCTCTGTCTTTTAGTTTTTCAGGATTTGCAACATTCAGTTCGATATCAGCCGGACAGCATTCTCTCAGATCTTTATTGAGTGCTCCGCGAATAGCAAACGAAGACGAAAGAGCGCAGATGGTTACAAATAGAGTAAGACAAATAATTGTCATTGAAATGACAACGGTATTGATCCTGCTGCTTATCTGACGGAAAGTAAAAGTATTGAGCCCTTTGAAGTAAACTCTCTTTAAGGACATGACCGCACGAAGAACAAGTCCTGATACAGACCAAAAGATAAGTAGGGTACTGAATGCACCAAGGCCAATGCAGAATAACAGCTCATCTTCTTCAAGATTGATAGTATTCTTTGTAACATTCCAGTATGCAAAGGAGAGAGCACTTACGGCGATTATGAATACAATAATGCAAAGCCACGGATTTTTCTGCTTGATTATTTCAGATTTTTTGCCTGACTGCATTAACGTGATAAGTTTGCATTTTGTGATGATAATACCGTTAAAGAGCATTACTACAATGTAGGCGATGCTAAAATAAAGAATAGTTCGGGCTATAATGTCGTAAGATACAACAAATTTATAGGCATTGAGGTCGGCTTCAAATAGGTTTGCGACGAATGCGCTCATAAACTGAGACAAACCGACTCCAAGGAATAAACCGACAACAAGTGAGCCTAAACCAATGAGCAGAGTTTCAAAGAAAAGTATAACTGATATCTTTTGTTTGCTCATGCCGAGCATAAGGTAAATAGCAAATTCCTTTTTTCGGCGTTTCATAAGGAAACGATTGGCATAAACTATAAGAAGACCGAGAAGAACCGCAACAAATACGCTAAGGCCTTTCAGAAAGCTTCTTAATGATTCTCCAGCAATAGGATCGTTAGCTATATACTTTTTAAAAGCGTCCTGGTCTTCGATGGAGCTGAAAAGATAGAATATCGCAACACTTATTATAAGCGTGAAGAAGTATATAGCGTAATCTTTTATACTTTTTCTGATGTTTCTGACGGAGAGTTTAAAGAGCATCGCTTACGTCACCTCCGAGCAGAGTAACAACATCAATTATGCGGTCAAAGAACTGCTTTCGTGTATTGTCACCGCGGCTGAGTTCGCTGAAAATCTTGCCGTCCTTTATGAATATAACTCTTGAAGTGTAACTTGCTGTGAACGAATCATGTGTGACCATCATGATAGTAGCGCCAAGATCTTTATTGAGATAGCTGAAACGCTCGAGAAGCAGTTTAGCAGATTTTGAGTCAAGAGCGCCGGTAGGTTCGTCTGCAAGTACGAGTCGCGGTTCGGTTACAATAGCTCTTGCGGACGCTACTCGTTGTTTCTGACCGCCTGACATCTGATAAGGATATTTTTGAAGTACATCAGTAATATCAAGCTGCTGAGCAACTCTTTTCACAGCTGCATCTATCTCATTAGCCGGACGTTTCTGTATCGTCAGAGCAAGAGAAATGTTTTCGTATGCTGTAAGTGTATCGAGAAGATTGAAGTCCTGAAAGATAAAACCGAGCTTTTCTCGGCGGAACGCATTAAGTTCCTTATTTTTCAGATGTGTGATGTCCGCTCCGTCGAAGTAAATATTTCCGGCTGTGACACGGTCGATAGTTGAGATGCAGTTGAGCAGAGTTGTTTTACCGCTGCCTGAAGCACCCATGATAGCTACAAATTCACCGCTGCTGACGTTGAATGAAATATCGTCGATAGCCTTTGTGAGATTCGAGCGGTTTCCATAGTATTTTTCAATGTTCTTAATTGTAAGTAATTCCATAATAAAGCCTCCCTTTGATAATGATTATACACTAAAAGGGAGGCTTTGTCGTTTTTCTATTATTACATAACATTACAATTCTGTAATATCAGAGCGGTTTATTGAAATTATTTCTGCCGAATGTAATTATAAACTCCGTAAACTCTCCCTGAACTGATTCAGCGGTGATGCTGTGACCGAGCCTCCTGCAAAGACTGTGGACAATATATAGCCCCATACCTGTGGATTTTGAGCCTTCTCTGCCATTTGAACCAGTAAAAGATTTCTCAAATATATACGGTAAGTCACTTTGAGAAATGCCGCATCCATTATCACGGAAATGCAGCTCTGTTTTGTCATCAAAATCAACTGCATATACTTTTATCTCAGGCTCACAGTCTGGAAGAAAGTATTTAAGACTGTTGCTGATAAATTGTCCGAGAATATATTCGAGCCACTTACTGTCGGTCATAACGCTGACATCGAGACCTTCCGTTACAATTGAAACTCCTCGATTTTGAAGAAGTGAGATATTCTTCATTGCAACAGTTCCGAATGCTTTACTCAGCGTTACGTCTTTGATGATATAGTCCTTTTCAGCGTTTTCACTTCGAGCGTAAAACAGAACTGTTTCTATATAATCGTCGATTCGTTTGATTTGGTGTTTATATTCGGATGCTTTATCTCCGCCATTATGACTCATAAGAGATAACGCTGAGACAGGTAGTTTTATCTCGTGTACCCACAGCTCTATAAATTCACGGAAATCTGAGGAATTTCGTTTGTGAACAGCAACATTTTCATACATAGAACGGCAAGCTTCATTAAGCACATCTGAGAAAACTTCACCATCAGCAAATCCGGCATCAGGAAGCATTTCTGAGATAAGATACTTCTGCTCGAGTTCTTCGATAGCCGAAAGCAATCGTTTATAGAAGAAAAAACGCCTGAAATAATCCCAGATAAGTATAATTGTTCCGCCCATAATATATAGCAGTATCGTTATTACGATAGCAGTAAGTCCGCAACGTGTAGCGTTAAGAAAAATGACTGTCAGGAAGATTATAGCTGCGTATATACCAACAGCAGGCAGTCTGTCGCGAAAAAAACTTGAAAAACTCATACCAGTATATAACCTTGTTTCTTTCTTGTTTCGATAGCATCTACACAGCCTATGTCGGCGAGTTTAGCTCTTAATCGACTAATGTTCACAGTCAGAGCGTTGTCGTTTATGTATTCTTCGTTATCCCATAAAGCTGTCATGAGCTGATCTCTTGATACTATCTGCCCCTGATTGTCAAGTAAAGCCTGGAATATTATCATTTCGTTTTTGGTAAGGGTAAGCTCCGAACCACTTCCTGAAAGAGTACCCTTTGCAGGATCGGCAATAAAGCCTCGATAGGTTAGCTGACGCTGCGCTGATGAACTACGCTTTAGAACCGCAGAGATTCTAAGCAGAAGAATTGTAGGATTATAAGGCTTAGTTATATAGTCGTCAGCGCCGTAACTCATAGAAAGCACTTCGTCAAGTTCATTCGTACGGCTTGTAACCATGATAACAGGAATGTCGCGTTCTTTACGTATGTCACGGAGGAGCATTTCGCCGTTTGTATGCGGCAGATTTATATCAAGCAGCAGCAGATCAGCAGAAGAAGCGAGTACGATAGGCAAAAGATCAGAGAAATCTGTTACAAGCTCTGTTTCATAACCGGCGTTATTTAGCAGTTGTGCAAGCTCCTGTCGTATCGGTGCATCATCTTCAATTATCATTATACGGCTCATATAATAACTCCTTTCGCATAAATTACTTATATATTATACATTAAAGTCACGCTTGTGTCAATCTGTAGTTGCTAAAATAAAATAGTCCGCCGAAAATATATTCCGGCGGACAACAAGCTACAATATAGTATCATAGTCCCTGTATAACTGGACTTGGTTTTGAGAACAAGTAACCCTGTGAAAAATCAATATCATATTTGAGCAGAAGCTCCTGGATAGCTTCATTTTCTACAAATTCAGCAACTATATCCATTTTTCTTGCGGAGATCTTTTTCCAGCCGGCGACAAGAGCTACAAGGTTGGCGGATTGTTCATCTTCGCAGCAGCGTCTGATTATTGAACCGTCAATTTTCAGAAAATCAGAGTGGATACTTGCGATATGCTGGAGATTAGAGAAACCGCTGCCGAAGTCGTCAATAGAGATCTTTGAACCGAGGTCGTGTATCTTGTCAACAAAAGTTATAAGCTCATCGTAGTCGTTGATGTCCTCGTTTTCAAGTATCTCAAAGACGAAGTTTTCGGGATGTTTGGCAGTTGAAAGAAATTCGTATATATAGTCGAGAATATCACGGTTCTTTATATCACGTATAGAAAGATTTATGCTGACACTTTTATCGGGAATATTTCTGAACTTTTCAAACACCTTTGTAACCATCATTTTTGAAATAGAATCGTAGAACAGGCCGTAAGAACGAGCAACTTCGAGGAAACTTCCCGGATTGTAAATCTTACCGTTTTCATCCTCGAGCCTCATAAGTGATTCATAATGATGTATCTTTTTCTGTTTATTGTCGTATATGCCCTGGAAATAGGGTATAACCTTATCATGAGCAATAGCGTAATTAATGACGTTTACCATTTGGTAACGTTCACGGATACTTTCAGCATCCAGCTGGCCGGAATTTGTGTTTCTTACGTAGAACTGAATATTTTTCTGAGTCATTTCAACACGGGCTGAGTAGTATGTCGAGAGCAGATTGTCAGAGTTACAGTTGTCTATAACACAGAACATAGGAACAATGGAAATATATTCCTCATTTACATCAAAAAGCTGCTTCTGAAGCTCTTTCATGTCAGAAACAAATATATCCAGCGGAGTTAATTCCGATGAAGTTCCTACTGCCAAGTTCCAGCCATTTATCAAGTAGACAGTATAGCCCTTTCCGGCAGAAAAACTTAGGCAATGTGATACATAGTGCTTGAAAGTCTGTTCGATGAGCTCTTTCGGAAATACTGTTTCCATGCTGCTTATCTCAAAGACGTTGATCATACATATACGGTCGTAGCCTTTTAGTTTTATGTCTATATCCATAGCCGCCTGGTTAGGAATGTTTACTTTTTCCGCGAAGAGAAGATTCTGCTCACAGCTGTACATGAAATCCTTGAGATCATCAGTAATATTATCATCCTTGTTATCAGCTATCTTGGATTCGACCGAGCATATATATTCGATCAAGTCCTTATTGTCAGCTGAAAGGGCATCGGTATATGAATATGCAAAAGGATTAAACGGCTGGACGCATGGCTCTTCTCCAATCGCAGTCAGAACAAACGAACAGTTAGCGAAAGTATTTCTGCCGTTGACGTTGGCTATCTCACCTTCAGTTATACAACCACACATATTGGAGTTTTCATAAGCTGAAAGCTCCCATTTTACGCAGTTTGAATACATCATAGAACGAGCTATACATGAATAAGCGAATATAGTTTCTGCTTTTTCAAAGCTCTTTATGTGATCGAACAGAGCAAGATTGTCAGATATTATCTTTTTATCGTAGATGAAAGCACGTCTGAGTCTTTTGCCGATACGAACATTATGATTCGCATTTATCATTTCACGTTTCTGATCCTTGTCAAGATAAGGGTGCTTCTCATATTTTGACTTATTCATAGGAGCATCTTCATCAAATACTTCACTAATACTCTCACCATCTGAGTAACGTACAAATATAGGGATGTTACTGGTTTCAGAATATACATAGGGGAACAGATTAGCACGTTCCGGCATAAGCTTTATTTCATCACCGACACTTTGTCTGAATCCTTCAGAAGCATCCTTACCGTCTATTGCAAGAATACAGGTGCCGAATGTATCAGTTATCTCCATTTCGCTACCGATAGCCTTTACTCCGGTCGCGTAAGAACTGTAACTTTCAACTTCAGTTCCACCGATTGCTGCGAGAATAACGCCTTTGGTAGTGGAAGTGTTCTCATCAAAAATAAAACCGGTGTCAACAAATTTACGCAGACTTATTTCTGAAGTATTTGCAATACCTCCGATCATCTGAATATTCGGAAGAACATCGTTGCATTTCTCGACAAAAGTGTACACATCGAGATATTTTCCGGTAAGGAAAGTGAGCATCAGCTTTGTATCGTTATCGATAATAGCTGAGCGTATATTCTGAGTCAGAGTAATAGGGGGGATAGGTTTGTTATTTTCATCAAAGGTAGGAAGCATGGCTGTCCTGACATAGCCATGGGACATCTGTGTGACCGAAATGACACACTGATTCTGTATAAGCTTACCTCCAACTATAACAGCAGAAGTACTCGTGCCGAAGATATGAGCTCCTGGTACAATGGATTTAATGAATCTTGCAAGATCAACAGCCTCTTCTTCTCCATGTATAGCTGTATGTATTCTGATGAGTATGTCACCTTTATACGGGTCAAGCAGGAGCTGCTGAAAAGCCTCTGTAAGACGAGCTTTGGAAATGTACTGGAAGTTCCACGTAAACATAAAAATACCCCCTCTGACATCTGCATAGCAGAAAATAACATCTATATATATTTTACCATTAACAGTACACCTGTGTCAATAATTTCTAATGATAAAAGTATAATTTGTTGAATATAGACAACTAGTCATCTGCGAAATAACGTCATTATTGATGAAAGATCATTATTTTAAGATATCTTAGAGAGCAAAAATATCCTCCGAGTAATATTGAGAATAAATATAAATTAAATTGTTATTTTTTTGTTAAGAAGCATCTTAATTTATCGTTTCGAGTTGACAAAACTGTATAATAGTTGTAAAATATAGTATATACAGAAAACTATTTGTTTGTTTGTGCTAAATTTGAATTGAATTTCTGAATTAGATCGGAATGGTGCAGAATAATGGCAAGATCAATTAGAAAGAGCATTAGTCTGACAGCAGCAACCGCTCTTGTACTGTTTGTAATAATCAGTTTTGCGGTTTCGTTTGCCTGTGTCAGATCAGTTGGCAATAAATATCAGAAAGCTCTTGCTGAATCGGCGCTTGATTTCGCTGAGATAACTATTGACGCAGATAAGGCAAGAGAAAGCTTTCTTACAAGGAACGCTTCTGATGAGTACGAATCCGTTAAAAGAAATCTTCTCAGCTATCAGTCTGAGAACAGCGACTCGATTAAAAGGATCTCTCTTATAAGCTTTAGCAACTCATCAGGAAGTTATATCTATGACACAGACGGCGAACCGCTTGGTACACGCCTCGAATACGATGATTATACATCTTCGATAAAAGCCGAACTTATCAACGGCAGAAACTCTATTGAACATAAAGATAAAGATCGTCTGACAGTATACCGCCCTACAAGAACTGTAGATGATACTCTATGCGGCTATATTGTCGTTGAACTTCACAAGCCTTATGAATACGCATATTTCAGGCATATACTCATCACATTCGGCGGTCTGTTCGTATTGAGCCTGATATTTGTTATAGTCTTCATGCTATTGCTTAACAGAAAGCTCCTTCGTCCTATAAGGCAGATGACAGAATCAGCTCTATACTTGGCTGGTGACGACAGCGCCTCTGAAGGTAAAGACGCTTCTGTACTCTTCAATACAGAACGAAACGACGAAGTCGGAAGGCTTGGCGAAGCTTTCCAGAAGATATTCTTTAATATGAACAGTGGTGCGGAGCATCTTTCTCAGGCTCTGTATGATGCTAACCATGACGGTATGACACAGCATCTCAACAAGCGCTGTTATCACAGTATGGTTGAAAAATTCAAGAGTTGCAAGACAATCGCTGCTGTTTACTTTGATGTAAATAACCTAAAACTGATGAATGATACACTTGGACACGAGCACGGCGACTACGTTATCAAGCAAGCAGCAGAGTACATCAGAGGTCTTCTTGGTGAAAATGATTATTGCTTCAGAATGGGCGGAGACGAATTCCTTATCATTATGACTGAGTGTTCATACAGATATGTTGACAGAGTAATTGATAAGCTTGACAAGGATTCGCCATATATACTCAGCAAAGAAGAAGATTCCGTTAAGTGTGCAATCTCTTACGGATGTGCTTACGCAAGCGGTGAATTTGTTTATGAAGAGCTGCTTGCCGAGGCTGAGGATAATATGTACATCAAGAAAACGGAACTTAAAAAGATGCTAAAAATGCCCGAAAGATAATGGGGTGATACTTTGGATAAAACTAAAAAGCGGAAGATTTTCCCATTTTCCAATCTGACTGTCAGGAAAAAGTTTCTGCTTATAGATATCATGGCTATCATAGCTTTAATGATCGTGTGGACTTCCATGCTAAGAGCTATAAACAGGACTCAAAAAAGTAAATACAGACAGATGGAACAAACTGCTGTGACTGTTTCGGAACAGATAGTAAATATGACTTTCGAGAACGCTGTTTCGGTAGCCAAAAATATATACACAGATGAGACTATATATGATTTTCTTAATACGAAATATCCGAATTCCTCTGCGTATTATGAAGCTTATTATCCTATGAAGCAGAATACATCTATGAACCATGCTGATACTAATTCTATAAAACAATGTACGCTTTATACAGCTAATCCGACTATACTTGCAGGCGGCAATATCAATAAGCTTGAAGAAGCACAGGATGAATACTGGTTCAAGACCTTCCAAAAGCTTGGCAAGCCGACTGTTCTGTGCGTTGATCCTGATAAAGGAAATCTATATCTTGTACGAAAACTCGACTTCAAGACCATAGATACAGGTGACAGCTACTTATGTCTGGAAATCGACATTAACGAGATCGTAAAAGCCGAAAGCAATCTTGATTTTGACGGAGAACTTTACATAATAAGTGGCTCCAAGATGCTGTTCAACAGCTCGGACAGTGGTAATGATGCTGATGACGTAACTATCAAGTCTGACTTTAACTGTATCACGAGAAACTATTATACCCTTGATGTTGAGTATTACTCTTATGCACGACGCAACAGTTTCAGATCATTTGTGTCAGGAAATGAGATTCTTCTTATAATACTTGGTACAGTTATCCTTCTTGTTGTAGTGACAGGACAGTTATTGTCGATAAATATCAGACGCAGAGTAAAACCTTTGCTTACTGAGTATAAAACAACGGGAAGCATTCAGTCGCTTCCTAAAGGATACAGCGGCAAGGACGAGATCGGCAAGCTAATCGATGTTTGCTGTGATATGTCCGAAAGATTGACTCTAAAGGGCAGTGAATTCCAGCTAAGCAGCGATTCACTTATGCGCAGAGACTCGGATTACAGGTCCTTATATACAAAAGCTATGAGAGCAGACGCTGAGCTTTCGGTTGCTCGCAGATTACCATATATCAAGCTGGAAATTCCGGATGATACATTCCCACTCTCAATTGAAAGTGCGCTAATAAGCCGCTTGGCAAACAAATACAGCATTCACTACGAAGGTGATATCGAAAGGAATGAAAACTGGAGAGTACCTGCGTATACATTAGTTCTTATAGCTGAAGATATTTTCGAGCATTTCGGCGGAGAAACAGTTGAAGTATCGGTCAGCAATAATACAGCAACTATAAAATTTGCAGGGGACAGAGCTCCTCGTTCATCCGACATACTCAAACTGCACGCTATATTTGAAGGCGATGTAGTATGTGACGACTATGCATTTGACAGAAACTACCGCTTTAATCCTTATTTGCGTCTTAAGCATTGTCTTGGCAGCAGAGTTGATATAGCAATTAATTCCAAGAACAAACTCAATATTATATTTACTATTCATTTTGACACAGAAAAGAGGGATTGAAATGAACGTTAAAAAGATGTTAGCAGCATTTACATCTTTAATTCTGGCTGTTCCGGCAGTCAGCTGCGGAAACGAGAGCAGCAACAGCGACAAACCTATCAAAGAGTATACCGGTTTTTATGCTGCAAGAATAACTCCGATTTCCGATAACAATGAAGTTCAGAAGATAATCGCCGAAAAAACAGGTGCATTAGTGCATCAGGAATTTATTGATGATCAGGATAGCATTGATAAAAGGATAAACGATATGATCATCGCAAACAAATATCCTGATTATATCTCGCCCGATGCATCAACCTGCCAGCAGTTGCTTAAAGCAAACGCATTCATCCCTATTGATAACTACTGGGATGATTATCCGAATATAAAAAAGCTCTGTACTAACGACCAATGGGACAGAGTAAGATCTTCTGACGGACATATATACTACATTCCTTTGTTTTCATCGGTAAATGTCAAAGAAACGACTCCGACACACAGCGGTGAAGCATTTTGGATTCAGGAAAAAGTTCTTGAATGGGACAATTTCCCAGTGCTAAAAACTCTTGACGATTACTTTGATTTGCTGGAACGCTATCTTGCAGCTAATCCGAAAAATGAAAACGGTGAACCGTATTACGGCTATGAGATACAAGCTAACGATACTTGGTTCTTCGCACTTGATAACCCGCCTATGTTTCTCGATGGACACCCTAATGACGGCTGCTGCATCGTGGATCCCGAAACTCTTGAAGCCAAGGACTATAACCTTTCTCCGACAGCGAAGAGATGGTTCAAAAAGCTCAATGAAGAGTACCGCAAAGGTGTCATTGACCAGGAATGTTTTGTAATGTCCTCTGATCAATACTACAAAAAGATAAGCTCCGGCAGAGTCCTTGGAATGGTTGATCAAAACTGGAACTTCAGCGGTTCAGTAAATCAGCTGCCAGCCGAATGCACATATATCCCATTGGGGATAACGATCGATGAAGGTATCGAAGAGCATTACCGTGATTATACTGCTTTCAATGAATCCACAGGAGTAGGAATATCCGTAAGCTGTGAGGATCCCGACGGTGCTGTAAAGTTCCTGAGTGACATTCTTGAACCTGAGATACTAAAGCTTCGTTTTTGGGGAGTAGAAGGTGTTGACTATAACATAAATGATGAGGGCATATTTGAGCAGGACGAAGATCAGTACGCAAAATGGCGAAATGCCGATTACAGACGTGATCATGTTTGCACGTACGACTATATGCCTTACTATTTCGGAATGGCTCCTGACGGTATAAATGCTTATAATTCTTCCAATCAGCCAAATATATTCTATGATCATCTTTCAGAACCAGTCAAGCGATGTTTCAACGCATACGGCATAAAGACTTATTCAGAAATGCTCAATGATCCTGAACCAAATTCACCTTGGTATCCAATGTGGTCGTTCAGCAACGCAGTAACGGACGATACCGAATACGGTAAGGTAATGAAGCAAATAGATGCCCTTAAACATAAGTATCTTCCTTTGATCGTAATGAGCAGTGACTTCGAGAAGCTGTGGAAGGAATATAACACCGAATACTCAAAAATAGATTCACAGGTGTACTTTGACGAACTAACTGCTGAAGTTCACAGACGTACAGACAAATAGCATTAAAAAGCCCTCAGCTAACTGAGGGCTTAATTCATTATACAAAATCGACAAGCTTATTTCTGAGGCGGATACTCAGTTTTGAGGTACTCTTCGAGCATCTCAGGAATGTACTGGTAGTGATGTGAGTCATAAAGCTTGTATGTAACATCAGCATCATGTGACTCAAGGCGTTCCTTAAGGTGTTCGAGACCTTCAAGCGTTGTATCATGGCCGTTATATGAAGTGATATAGTCAACATCCTCTTGAGAACCGCCGCAGAGGAATACCTTCTTATTGAGTTCCTGATTTCTTGTGAAGTAATCATAATCGTTAACGCATTGTTCAGGGTTAAGAATATATCGACCATTGCTATCATCGTATAAGCCCCAGAACGCAGGACTTCCGATAATGTATCTGCCAAAAGGCTGATTATCGAACTGATCAGACTTAAAGAGCATATTATGAGAAAGTACGCCGCCGTTGGAGTGACCAAAGAAAGTAGAATTTTCGTAATCTATGCGGTAATTCTCACTGAGATATGGCATAAGGTTATTAGTAATGAAATCAGTAGTCAGGTCTCTGTCGCATAAAAGATGCGCAAAACGAATATAATCTCCGGCACCGTCAATTTTATAGTTGTAACCAAGAGTTACAAGTATCACATCCGAAGCCTCACCATTTTCCATTAATTTGCGTAGCTGAGGAGTGTTGCCAAAACGCCATACAGCATCGGTGAGGAAGAGAACAGGGTACGCCTTGTTCTTGTCATAGTTTGGAGGCAATACAACATGAACAAGAAAATCGGTATTAAGCTCTGCGTCATACATTTCAATTTCGTCAATTGAATCCTTTATAGCAGAAACAGCTTCGCGGTCAAATTCCCACTCCTTACGGTGATCATCGAATACATCAACTATAGGTGTAGTATTCCAGCCTTGATCAGGGAGAACTCCTTCCGGTATCTTTTCATATGTACCGTTTTTTACAGCTTCATATACTATTTTGAGCTTCTTTATACTGTAATTCGACCGTGTAACACTTGCACCTTCTTGTTTCTGCATTTCTTCCCACTCATAATCGCAGTATTCATCAAGATCATTGAATTTTTTTAGCTCAAGTATTTCGTTACCATTTTCATCCTGATAGCCGTTTATATAACCAATTTCTCCGCCGTTATAATTGAAATCCGGAAGAACTCCGAATATCTGTTCACCATCAACAAACGCTCTACTGAAGAATGAATATACTCCTTCAGAGTTAGTATTGGCTTTAACATTATCAATATTAAATTGATATACTTCGTCAGTATAGTATTCCTTATCGTTCTCGATATTAGCGAGTATCTGCTGAGAATCATACTCTCTGACCTCTAACCTAACAGTGTGAGCTTCCTTGTCAGGTTCGTCAAGAATAGTGAGTTCATGCTTTTTTACACAGGAGCGCTCATAGTCGATCATGAAGTTTTGGAGTGGTTTCGGAGCAGGAGTTTCAGCCGAAACTGCAGCAGTACTGTCTGAAGTAGTTTCAGAGGAAGAAGTGGCTGATGCGATGGAAGAACTGCCGCCCGAGCTCTTTGAGCAAGAGCTTGCAGATATTATCATTGTGAGTGATAACGCAAATATAACAATTTTTTTCATATTCATTACCTCAAAATGCTGATTTAAAAAATGAAATTCTAAACGATTATAGCACAAAGAAAAATATATGTCAACTCTAATTATGTGTTGCTATTCTGAAAATTATGTGATATAATAAATTCAGCTACAAGTTTACAAGTAAAATATGGGTTTAATTCTGTGAAAAAAGCCTTGCTTGAACTCAACGCAGTTAAGTGTTATGATGTAATCATGGTAAAGAACAATTGGCTGAATGAACAGGTTCAACAGGTAAAAAACAGAATTTCATCTGGAGAGGACGCTCTTATGGATACGAAATTCAGTCAGAACCTTATCAGATACCGCAAAAAAGCAGGTCTCACTCAGAGTCAGCTTGCAGCCGCTCTTATGGTAACACCACAGGCGGTCTCAAAATGGGAAAAAGGAAGCTACCCCGATAGTGAATTGCTTCCCGAACTCGCTCTCACCCTCGGCGTTTCACTTGATTCACTGTTTGGACTCAGAGACGATGACGGCAATGTGGATATGAGTATCGCTGCTGCACAAAAGGTAAAGAAACTGCCTCCTGAAGAAAAGGGTAGATTCATTATGGAGCAGTTTTATAGTATGCTGTCAGCTTACAATGCAAACACAGCTCCCGAGAACATTCGCTTTCCGCTTACATTTGCCCGTGAGACATTTGCTCATCTCCGTACAGACAACGAACTCGGACTCGCGAGGCTCAATCCGGATATGCAGTACGTCTGCTTTATGCGTATCCCCGAAAACGGCATCAACAGCTATGCTAAGATACAGCCAAGAATGCTTGAGCTGTTCAGCATACTCGCTGACGAAAACGCACTGAGGGTCATAAGCTACGCTGAAACATTCGGCAGAAATTTCATTATCACAAAGAAAGCTATTTCCGACAAGCTTGGCATAGCAGAAGAAATAGTCTCAGACATAGTAGAAAGGCTTTGTAATTTTGGCATAATGTGGAAGCTGACAGCTGACACAGGAAGGGAAGCATTCCCTATTTATGGTTACGTACATAATATCCCTCTCGTTGGGATAATGACTCTTGCGGAATCGCTCATCCATTATATATCCTGCTGTGAACCGGATATAGATATATGGGAGAAGCCTCCGTTCAGAGCACAAAAATAACAGCCGTCCTTAGGCAGGCGGCTGACAGGAGGTCATTCAAATGATAAAAAGAAGTTTAGCAGGTTTACTTGCTGGTATCTGTGTTGTTTCTAACGCAGCTGCTGTACCTTTTTCAAATGTCAATGCCGCTGACGGTGCAGATTATTCGATGAAGGTCACTATTGATCTTGCAGGCGAAAAGAAGATCATCAGCCCCTAC
This sequence comes from Ruminococcus sp., assembly GCA_016290875.1. Lineage (GTDB taxonomy): Bacteria > Bacillota > Clostridia > Oscillospirales > Ruminococcaceae > Ruminococcus. Next base: position 322,659 of record JAEEVL010000001.1, on the reverse strand, counting down.
ATTTACGGAGTTAATGCATTTGATTCAAGCAGTCTCAAGAATGTGACAGTAAACAATGTTCGACAGGGCGGAAACCGTTTCACAGCTTATAACTGGGAGACTAACTGGTCAAACGCTGGTGAAGACTGGCATCACAGTTCAGACACTAATCAGGGCGATCTTTCTGATGGTCCGGCTTATGCAGTAAGAAACTTCTCACAGTTCTCTTCAAAGAAGAATATCCCTTATAAGCTTGCCACACTTCAGATGGCAGGCTATGTATCAGCAGATAAGAACGGTTCTGTTAAAGCCGATGAAGTAGCTCCTTCAAGCAGATGGAATAAAGTAGAGTTCAAGAAAGACGGAGAGCTCTCACTTGATCCCGACCTTACAGACGGTACTGTTTATATGGACGAGTACGTAAACTACATCGTTAACAAGCTTGGTGATTCTACCACAAATACAGGTATACAGGGTTACAGCCTTGACAATGAGCCTGTACTTTGGAACGACACACATTCGCTCATGCACCCCGAGGAAGTTTCAAGCAAAGAACTCATTTCCAAATCAATCGAGCTTGCAAAGGTCGTTAAGGATATCGATCCTAACGCAGAAGTCTTTGGTCCTGCTTTCTGGGGAATGCTTCCTTGTATGAACTGCGGTGACGGTTCTGATATCAAGGACAGTACAGGTACAGTTATCGGTAAATACACCGATGAAGAGTGGTCTGCTGTAAAGAGCAACTACTTCTGGTATCTCGATTACTATCTTGAGCAAATGGCTAAAGCTGAAAAGGAAAATGGAAAGCGCCTTCTTGATGTAGTTGACGTTCACTACTATGCGCAGGATTGCTCAACAGATGCAGCAAGACTCCAAGCAGCAAGAAGCCTCTATGATCCCGATTACGAAGAGAACAGCTGGCTGATGCCTTGGGGCAAGCAGTACTTCCCGTTCCTTACAAATCTTAAGAAGTCCGTTGACAAATATTATCCCGGTACAAAGATTGCTGTCTCAGAGTACAATGTAGCTAATATCGGTGACGAAAAGAACACAGGTAAATCAGTTGTTTCCGCAATTGCTGAGACTGAGTGCCTTGGTGCTTTCGCTGCAAACGATGTATACTTCGCTACATACTGGGGAACTCTTACAGAGTGTCCTTACGTTGAATCAGCTATTAACCTCTACACAAATTATGACGGAAAGGGTTCATCTTTCGGTGATACGCTCGTTTCAGCTAAGACAGAAGATCTTTCTAAGTCAGCCGTATTTGCTTCAATCAACGACGGCGATGATACACAGGTAAATATGGTTCTTTCAAACAAGGACACCGCCAACGCAGAAAAGGCTGAGATCACTCTTGATGGAACATCCACAAAGTACAAGAGCGCAGTTGTATATGCTGTAACACAAGATCACAGCGATATCAGAGTTATCGATGTTCAGAACGATCTTTCAGGAAATAAACTTACAGTTGAACTTCCTCCTCTCTCAGTAGCTCAGGTAGTTCTCTCTGATAAGGCAACAGATGCTGAGCTCTACAAAGAGCCTGATATCACAGTAACTGAAGAAAAGTTCATTTTCAGTGAACTCGAGATGTCGCCCAACAAAGTTCCTATGATCCCGATCAAGGATCCCAAGACTCTTAAGAAGGTCATCATCAATGCAACTTCAAACTCCAATTCCGGTTCATCATGGTATTGCGGCGGCGGAGGACTCTGCTTTAACAAACTCGTTTCAGAAGGTAAGCTCGTAGGCTGGGGCAGCAAGTCATTCTCATATAGTGGGGGCACACAGGATATAGTTGTTGATATGGACGGCACATTCACTATCCCAGATCCTGATAAGGAAGGATCAAATCTCGAGATAGAAGGTACATATGAGGACACATATATCGAGTTCCAGGATTGGTGGAAGTCTTCTGCTAACTCACCAAGCGGTGATGATGTATCAGTAACTTATAACTACATCACTATGGTATATGAAAAGGATAATGCCGGTACAGAGCCTTCAAGCGAAAATGTTACAGAGAAGATAAGCGAGTCATCAACAGCTATCGTTTCTGAATCAGATCCTGATGCAGTATACGGAGATGCTAACTGTGACAATAATGTCAACATTGCTGATGCAGTACTTGTAATGCAGGTTGCTACCAATCCTGATAAGTATGCTCAGGGTAAATCTGAATTAAGCATCACAGCAAGAGGAGAGAAGAATGCAGATGTTGACGGCAAGCCAGGTCTTACAAACTCTGATGCTCTTCTTATCCAGAAATTCAAACTCGGACTTATCGAGAAACTCCCTGTATAATGCGGATTTAGCACTCCGTTGAGTATTCAGATATTGAAAATTTTTGAATATTCTGGAAAATCATTATATACAAATTGTAAAAGAATAGAAATAACATTGACAAAATATGATACGTATGGTATTATATAATCAGACCAAAGCAAAAATCGCTCTCCTAAAAGAGAACGATTTAACAGCAGGGCGGCAATAGTCGCCCTGTTTTATTTTTATTGCAAAAATGTTAAAAGTTAACAAAAAGACTTGTATTTTAACTATTATCATGATATAATACTAATTAATTACTAATTAATCAGATGAAACCAGACTTTAAAGACTGACAACGATATTGATGTATAAGGAGTGAACTACGTGGCAAAAGAACTCTTTCAAATGAGTTATCTGATCATCGTTGCCGATATTACTCTGTTCTTATTCATTTTTTTCAATTCAACGCTCAACTCTGCACGAAAATCAGCATTTCTCATTGCAGAGGCGATTGCGTCTACAATGATACTCTGTAACATTGTCAATTACTCGCTTGCCGGAACAGGAAAGTATATTTGGGCTGTAAAACTATTCACTGCTATAAGCTACTCTGTCAGCGGACCAGTCATAATACCGTTTATATTCCTCTCTGGTGTCATTTCCAAACGAGTCAGGGTTGTGATTCAGGTAGCAGCTTCACTGAATATAGTGCTGTCTTTCCTGAGCATTTTCAATTCGTGCGTTTTTGTTGTTGACGAATATGGAAATACTTCACTCAGACCACTGTCACCGATACCTTTCATATTCAGTGCTATGTACCTTGCCGTTTTGTTCGCTTCGTCAGTGATAAAGTTCAGATTGGGGCTTCGTACTGAAAGTGCGTTTATAATGTTTCTATCATTTGATATAACAATTGCAGTTATACTTAATACTTTCTACCACTACAAGTTCCTTATAAGCGGAATGGCTGTGCTTAGCTCAATTTTTTATTATATGTTCTTTGCGATGCAGATGCTCACGCGCGATGCGCTTACAAATGCGCTTAACCGTCATTCGTTCTACAAAGATATACAGGATATGAAGAAAAAGCAGATGTATGTGATCTCTATGGATCTTAACGGACTAAAGCAGATCAATGACAATCTTGGACACAGTGAAGGAGATAAAGCTATACTTGCAGTTGCTGATTCAACTTTCGCTCTTCTTCCGTCTACATGTAAATTCTACAGGATAGGCGGCGACGAATTTGCGTTGCTTTATCCGGGAGCTGACGAATCTTCTGTAAAAGATCTTACTGATAACATAAAACATAACGTTAGTGAGAAGAAATACAGTGTAGCCGTCGGTTATTCAGAATACAGAAAGGGTATGGACTTTGACGAAGTTCTTAAAACAGCAGATGAGCATATGTATAATGACAAAGCATGTATGAAGAGTTGCGAAAACGTCAGCGATATCCATAAGCCTTACACAACTGAATCATAGTTTTAGAAGGGAGTTCCTTTACTGGAACTCCCCATTTATATGTACAAAGTTTGCTGACAGACCAATTATTGCGAATTTTACTGCAAAATATTATCAAAAATAACATAAATGTACCATAAATATACATTTTGTCCACCAGAGTTATTATAAATGGGGGTTGACATATCAGCTGAATATGATAGAATATCAATAATAAGTTTATAAAACGTTCATAAAATATAGACAAAGTGTTTTATAAATAATATAGGAGGAATTATTAATGAAAAAGGTGATTTCAGCAGTACTTTCGCTTGCTCTGTCAATTTCTGCACTTAGTTATTCAATGCCCAAGAATGTTAAAGCAGAAAATCCGATAGTGCAGACATCCTTTACCCCTGATCCTGCGCCGGTTGTATTTGGCGATGAACTGTATATATTTACAGGCTGTGACCGTGAGGGAAACAATGACTTCTACTACATGACCGGCTGGCAGTGTTTCTCTACTAAAGATATGAAAAACTGGACTGATCACGGACGGATACTCGAAGACACAAGTTTCAGCTGGTGCAATAAGAACGACGCCTGGGCTTCACAATGTATCGAACGAAATGGTAAGTACTATTTCTATTTTACTTCGACAGATCCCGGCGGACGCGGTCGTGAAATAGGCGTTGCAGTAGCAGACAGCCCCGAAGGCCCTTACAGGGATGTTCTGAAAAAGCCATTGTGCGGTCCTAACTGGGATTACATTGATCCGACAGTTATGATAGACGACGATGGTCAGGGATGGCTCATGTTCGGAAATCCTACTTGTTATTACGTTAAACTCAAAGAAGACATGGTCACACTTGATGGTTCTGTACAACACTTTGATATGAATTCTCAGGCATTCGGACCACCGGCCGGTGATCATAAAACATCTTATGGTGAAGGTCCCTGGATCTGTAAGCACGGCGACCTTTACTACCTTATATACGCAGCATTTATCAATGGATTCGGCGGCGAAAGCATGGCCTATTCAACTGCGCCGAGTATTACCGGACCGTGGACTTACAGAGGCGTGATACAGGAAGGCTCAAACTGTTTTACAACTCACGGAGGCATTATTGATTATAAGGACCATTCATATTTCTTCTATCACAAGAACGGTCTAAAAGGCGGAGGTTCGTTTAACAGAAGTGCAGCTTGTGAAGAATTTACATTTAATGCCGACGGTACAATACCTGTTCAGAAACTCACAAACAATGGACCAAGCCAGATAGAAGCACTCAACCCATTTGACAAGGTTGAAGCCGAAACAATATGCTTCTGCTCTGGTGTAAAGACAGAGAAATGCAGTAACGGCGGCGTTGATATATGTAATATACAAGATAATTCATACGTAAAGATCAGCGGAGTTGATTTCGGTGAAGGCGCTGATAAGTTTACTGCCTGTGTTTCTTCAGCTGGTGACGGTGGTACCATCGAACTTCATACAGATTCAACAACAGGTCCGGTCATAGGTTCTTGCAAAGTTAACGGAACAGGTGGCTGGCAGGAATGGAAAGAAGTTTCCTGTGATGTAAATGTCAGCGGCGAGCATGATCTGTATCTTGTATTCAAAGGCGGAAGCGGATATCTTATGAATGTTGACTGGTGGCAGTTTGAAGGCGCAGGTTCGGCTTCACATATAGACGATGGTTATATCTTCCGCAGCAAATTCGACAGCGGTACGGATGGCTGGTCAAGTAGAGGCGGTGCAACAGTATCTGCAAGCACTGATGTATTTTATGAAGGAACCGGCTCTGTATTTGTAAGTGAGAGAACTTCTTCGTGGCAGGGAGTCAGCAAGGCACTCAACTACAAGTTTAAAGCTGGTGAGACTTACAGTTTCTCAGCCAACGTCAAGTATAACTCAGGTGACGAGGAGACAAAATTTCATTTTACCCTTCAATACGATGATGGGTCCGGCGATCCTCAATACACAAAAATTGACACTAAAATGGTAAATAAGGGTGAATGGACTCAGCTTGCCAATACAGAATTCACTCTACCGGCAAATGGAAAGAATTTCTATATATATGTCGAGACTGAAGAGGATGATCCTCAGGTAGATTTCTACGTTGATGAGATATACGCTGCAAATGGCGGTATAGAAATTCCAGGTGCGGGCGGCGGTTCAGGCATAAAGACAAGTATAGGTGATGTTAACTCAGACGGAAAGATAAATGTTTTCGATGTAATTCTTGCACGCAGGTATTATATCGGCAAACTAAACGGAACGCCTCTCCCAAACAGTGTTGCCAAGTCAGTAGATACTGACTCAGACAGCGTATTCACAATTGCAGACATTGTACAGATCTCAAATTATGTTCTTGGAAGACCTACTGGTTTTGCAGCTTCTAAGTAAATGAATCATATCAAAGTACCTCATACTTTACAGACTGAGGTACTTTTTTCTTTGTTCCTTGACACTTTATATGATAAAACGTATAATTATATTGTGAATACAAAACTTAATGATTATTTAATAATTGAAGTGTTATACTCATTATAGAAAGTGAGGGAGCGCTATGTATCTGAGAATATTAAAAAAAGATCTTAAACGTAAAAAGACAATGAATGTGATACTGCTTCTGTTTGTAATACTGGCAACTATGTTTTCTGCGAGCAGTATTAATAATATAATTGCTGTTACCGGCGGTATCGACAGTTATTTTAATAAAGCCGGTATAGGTGATTATGTTATCATAACATCCAGAGATAACTGCGGCGAAAACGAAATCACCGAGATACTCAACAAAGATCCGAATGTTACAGACTGGCGTGCAGAAGAGCAAATAATGTATACTTCAGAAAAGTTGTACATAAACGGCGAAAAAATATCAGGATATGCAAGATGGAGCTTCTTTATCGGTATAGGAAATGCCAAAATGAGCTATTTCGACTGCAATAACAACAAACTCACAAAAGTTGAAAAAGGCGAGGTATATGTTACTACGCCACTGCATAACGCAAAATCAGTTTCAGAGGGAGACAACATAAGCTTCACAATTGGTGACAAAGAGTTTACATATAAAGTCAAGGGTGTTGTTAAAGATGCTTTGCTTGGTTCAGGCCTGATGGACAATACAAGAATCATCATGAACGATGAAGACTATGCAGATATAACAGCGGACGAAGATGCAATCCGTGACATACGTTCAAGAGCGTATTATATTGATTCAGAAGATGTAAATTCAGTAAAATCCAAAATATCAGAAGCTACAAGCTCAGGAATAATATTTGACGGTGACAGAGCTATGCTGAAAACTACGTATATTATGGATATGCTTGTAGCGGTGCTCCTGCTTATAGTCAGCATATGTCTTATAATTGTTTCATTTGTAGTGTTAAGGTTTACGATAGGCTTTACAATAGCAGAGGAATTCCGTGAGATAGGCGTTATGAAAGCTATGGGTATAAAGAACAGCTCAATACGTTCTCTCTATCTTACGAAGTATGTTGCAATAGCTGTAATAGGAGCTGTGCTTGGATATATCGGAAGTCTGCCTCTCGGAAACAAACTCTTGAAATTGGTCAGCAGAGATATAGTATTCTCAGCGGATAATAAAACATTCATGGGAGTTATCAGCAGCATAGCAGTAATTCTGCTGATAGTGCTGTTCAGCTGGTCGAGTACCGCAAGAATAAAGAAACTTTCACCCATCGATGCAGTCAGAAGTGGTCAGACGGGTGAACGCTTCCGTAAAAAAAGTCTCCTCAGGCTTGGAAAGAGTCATCTTAGTACGTCAGGTTACCTTGCTGTAAACGATGTAGCGAGCAGTCCGAAGAATTTTGCTATCATAACAGCAGTCTTCACAATATGTGCTCTTCTGATAATGATGATAGGAACACTTGCAAACACACTATGCAGCCGCAAGATACTTTATCTTTTCAATGTTACGGAAAGCGATGTTTACATAAACAACTGTGACGCGCTGTTTGACGTGGTATCCGGTCAGAAAACACGCGAAGAAGCGCTTAACGAAACAAAGGAGAAAATCAAGGAAGCTGGTATGGACGCAAATGCTAAGCTCGAGCTTATGTATAAGGTAGCCATATCATCGGGGGATAACAGAGTTCTTCTTCATATGCTTCAATGTAAGGAGACAGATGCTTCTGATTATGTATATGACGTGGGAACACCTCCGGCTTATCCTAATGAGATAGCTATAACCCATTTATGCGCTGAGCATCTCGGTGTTGGAATCGGTGACAAGGTCACAGTCGATATTGACGGTAAACCAAATGAGTTTATTGTAACTGCTCTGAATTATTCAATGATCCAGATGGGGGAATCCGGAAGATTCCATCAGGATGTTGATCTTCCAACAAAACTGATATCTTCATATTACGAGATACAGGCTGATTTCACTGATTCACCATCAAAAGCAGAAATTAACAGGCGTATAGATAAATTAAAGGATGTATTTCAGGACTCGGTTTACGATGCAGACGGCTTTGTAGAGCGGACTGCTGGTGTTAGTGACATGCTTGATGCCATGGATAAATTTGTAATGATTCTTTCAATTATCGTTATACTTCTTATATCCATTCTTATGGAAAGATCGTTCATCGCCAAAGAAAAGAGTGAGATAGCACTGATGAAAGCCATTGGATTCCGGAGTAGCTCTATAATCGTACAACATGTATTAAGATTTGGCATAGTAAGCGTAATAGCTTCTATCCTGGCAGCTGTACTGTGTCTGCCAGTCACTAAACTCTTAGGTTCACCAATTTTTAAAATGATAGGTGTCGGCTGCGGCATGAGTTACAATATGTCAGTGATTCACGTATTTCTGATATATCCGCTTATCGTAACAACTGCTACACTTGCCGGAGCATTCCTTACGGCTCTCTACACAAGGACGATAAAATCATCAGATACTGCTGACATTGAATAAAGGAGATAAGATATGGAAACTATTCTTGATGTTAAGGATCTTTGCAAGACCTATGTTATAAATAAGCGACAGAACAACGTTCTGAGAAATGTAAGTTTTACCGTTGAAAAAGGCGAGATGCTTGCAATTATGGGACCGTCCGGTTCGGGAAAATCAACTTTGCTCTATACTGTTTCCGGAATGGACAGGATGACAGCAGGAAGCGTAAAATTCTGCGGAAAAGACCTGTCCTCGCTAAGTGAAAATGAGCTTTCAAGAGTTCGCCTTGAGGATATGGGATTCATATTCCAGCAGATGTATATGCTCAAGAATCTCACAGTCATGGACAACATCATTCTTCCAGCGGTGAAGTCTTCAAAGATAAAAGAAAGCCGCAAGGAAACTGTTGCACGCGGCCAGGAAATAATGAGGAAACTCGGAATAATTGAAGTTGCAGATAATGATATTAACGAAGTATCAGGAGGACAGCTTCAAAGGGCCTGTATTTGCAGAAGCATCATCAACCGACCGGATATGATATTCGCTGATGAACCAACAGGAGCTCTTAACAGAAGCTCCTCAGATGAAGTAATGGAAGAAATCAGCCGCATAAACGAAGAAGGTACAACTGTTATGCTGGTTACTCATGATGCTAAAGTTGCAGCAAAATGTTCCCGTGTACTGTTTATAGTTGACGGAAATATAAAAGGGGAGTATAATATAAACAAAGAAGCTTCTCTGCGCGACAGAGAGCGCGGACTCAATAACTGGCTGATGGAAATGGGTTGGTAATAATGGTCGATATACTCATCGTCGAAGATAATAACGAACTCAGCGGACTTCTTTGTGAGTTCCTAAGAAATGAAAAATATACAGTAAGCGTTGCTGACAGCGGCGAAAAAGCCTTGTCCCTGTATGAAAAATACGGGGCAAGGCTTGTCCTGCTTGATATAAATCTTCCGGGAATAGACGGTTTTTCAGTTTGTGAGCGTATAAGACACCAGGACAATGTTCCCATGATAATAATCTCAGCTCGCTCTGACCGCGATGATAAGCTCAACGGACTTCTTCTCGGAGCTGACGACTACATAGAAAAGCCTTATGATATAGACATACTTCTGGCAAAGATCAAAGGTATATTCAGCCGCAGACTTGCGCTTGACGTTATAGCTGACGGTGATGTTTCGCTAAATCTTGCAGACAGAACAGCAACTGTAAATGGTGAGCCTATACAGTTGACTACAAAAGAATTTGATCTTCTTGAACTCTTTATAACCTGTAAGGGGCAAACTCTAACAAAAGACTACATATTCAACCGAATATGGGGTATCGACAGTGATTCAGAGCAGCAGACACTAACGGTACATATTAAATGGCTGCGTGAAAAAATAGAGAAAGATCCTAAAAACCCCGAGAAGATACTCACAGTATGGGGCAAAGGTTATCGCTGGGGAGGATAAAATGCTGAAATTCGACAAACTGATTGCATTGACAGCAGTAATCGCACTGATAGTTTCGCTTACGGCAGCATTTATCCTCAATAAAAATCCACAAGTAACAACCAATGACTACAAAGTCGAAGTCAACCGCATCGAAAATGAACTGAAGGCTGGAAACGAAGTCGATGCATCCGAATATGAGTACGTTGATTCGATAAGTGAATACAACGGAGAGGATGATTTCTATACTTCCAGCGGTATATATGTTATACGTAGAATAAACGGCAAGACTTATCGTATAGACTACTCAAATTCTGATAACTGCACTCAGAATCGCAGTATTGTACTTACAGAAGTTATTATAATATCGGTTTTTGCTGTAATGCTGCTGCTTCTGCTTTACATCAGGTTTAATATTATAAAGCCGTTCAATAAATTAAGCCAAATGCCGTATGAACTTGCAAAAGGAAATATCACAGCTCCTATAAATGAAAACAAAAACCACTATTTCGGTAAATTTGTTTGGGGAATTGATATGCTCAGAGAAGAACTTGAAAAATCAAAGTCCCGTGAGTTTGAACGCATAAGAAACGAAAAGACTCTGTTGCTTTCACTTTCACATGATATAAAAACTCCACTCTCTGCGATGAAACTCTACTCCGAAGCTGTATCGAAAGGCTTATATACCGATATGGATAAATGCCGTGAAGCTGCCGTAAATATCAGTTCAAAGGTCGATGAGATCGAGAATTATATTAAGGAGATAACAAAGAATTCGGGCGCAGAATCACTTGAATATGATATAAACATCCGTGACGCCTATATGTTCGATGTTATCGAAAACGTTAAGAACAGCTTTGGCGCAAGATTAGCTTCCGTTGGTACAGAGCTTATCATAGACAATGCAGAAAACTGCCTTCTCAGCGTAGATCCCGACAGACTTGCAGAAGTTCTCCAGAACATTTTTGACAATGCTATGAAATACGGGGACGGTAAGCTGATAAGACTTTCATTCAGTGATGAAGAAAACAACCGTCTCATCAGTGTTGCTAACAGTGGATGTACACTCCCAGAAAATGAACTTTCACATATATTCAATAGCTTCTGGCGCGGATCAAATTCTGAGAATAAGCAGGGAAGCGGACTTGGACTATATATCTGCCGCAAGCTTATGAACGATATGTCCGGTGAGATATTTGCTGAAATTGACGATAATAATATGAAAATAACTGTTGTCTGCCCGAAAGCAGACTAAAAATATCCCATACCGTTGATTTTCTAACGATATGGGATATTAATTTATGTTCTTTTGCCAAGCTGCCAGAAGGCAACAGCACTTGCAGCAGCCACATTAAGTGAGTCAACGCCGTGCGACATAGGTATCTTTATAGTATGGTCACAAGCGTTGATTGTTTCTTCTCGAAGGCCCTCTCCCTCCGTACCAAGTATTACGGCAAGTTTATCAGCTGAAGTGAGACAAGGATCATCAATGGATACAGTGTCTTTTCTGAGTGCCATAGCAGCTGTCGTGAAGCCATAGCTTTTAAGGATACTCACATAATCAGGCGAACTGCACTTGAAATATGTCCAAGGGATACGAAAAACAGTTCCCATACTTACTCTGATAGATCTTCTGTAAAGCGGATCACTGCTTGCAGAAGTAAGGATAACAGCATCAAATCCGAGTGCTGCTGCAGAACGAAAAACAGCTCCGATGTTTGTCTGGTTCATTACATCTTCAAGAACTGCGATCCTGCTTGCATTTTTTAGAACATCATCAAGTTCCGGAACTGGTTTTCTTCTCATAGCACATAGAAGACCAAGTGTAAGTTTGAAACCTGTCAGCTGTGTAAGTACATCGCTGTCTGCAGTATAAACTGGTATACCGGCGCATTTTTCGATAATATCGTTTGCCTGACCGTTTATGTACTTTCGTTCAGCGAGAAGTGAAAGCGGTTCATAGCCGGATTCAAGAGCAGTTCTTATTACTTTTGGACTTTCAGCAATAAAAATACCGGTATCAGGCTCATAATAATGCAATAGCTGAACCTCTGCCATACTTGTATAAGGTTGAAGCTCGGGAATACTGAGATCATTAATTTCTATAATATCAGACATAGTCTTACCTCACAGTTATAATTGCCGACAGAATTACGGCAGAAATATTATATCACATTTTTGAGTAAAAGGCAAATTCTGAAATAATGGCCTGATTAAATAGTTTTCACAGATAGTATAAATAATTTTGGCATATATCTGCAAATACTATTATTCAAAGTAATTTATAATTAGTCCTGCGTTTACAAATATAACAGATTGTATACTTTGTCCAAAAGAATACAACCACAAGGCTCTAAAACGTCGAATCGCTTCATTGACTTTTTTGTTTATTAATGATATAATTTATGTGTAAATTGTATAAGGAGTTGTAAAATCATGAACATGGATTCCATATCCTTCGACCTTGGCTGTAACTTTGATTACAAGCTCTTCGATTTCGTGGATCAGTATGATAAGAAGCACGCCATAACAAGCTTTTTCGGTAAGCTCAAGCGCGATGGTCTTCCCGGCGGTCGTACAGCTTCAATAATACCGGATTTCACACTTGATGAGTTAAGCGACTATGTAAAGGAATGTCATAAGCGCAACATTACTTTCAATTATCTCATCAATCCGCTTTCGCTCGATCAGAACGAACTCGACCCTGTTGTAGGAAAGCAGATACGCGAATTTATACATACACTGTATGATATGGGTATAAAAGCGTACACGATCAATTCTCCTATCCTCGTAAAATATGTAAAAAGAGAATTCAAAGACACTTTCGTAACACTTGGTCTCTACGCATATCCCACAACAATACAGCATATCGAATACTGGCGAAACTGGGGAGTCGACGAGATAACTCTCGATCACGGCTTCAACAGAAAATTCGATGCCCTCAAAAATCTTCTCACACAGTATAAGGATACAGATCTTCATCTGCGCGTTATTGCTAACAATCTCTGCCTGAGAGAATGTCCATTCCGTCTTGCACATGGCACATTTGTTGGTCATTCAGATCCTGAGAAGTTCACTATGGACTATTCACTTATAAACTGTGCATACAAGAAAGTAACTAATCCGGCTGCTATACTTACATCTGAATTCATACGTCCTGAGGATGTCCACTTCTACCGCGAGCTTGCAGAGGAAACTGGCAACAAGAATTTCTCTATCAAGCTTGTAGACAGAACCAGAACAACTGATTTCCTTCACAGAGTTATCAAAAGCTATATGGAGGAGTCATATGACGGAAATCTTCTTGATATCGTAAACTGGCCGCAGGCAAAAACAATTGTTACTCGACCGGATCAGGCTAAGGACGGCGTACCTGCCGCAGAACCTTCTGTTGGAATGCCAGCTGGCGGACCTCCTCCTGGTGTAATAGGTGCGGGCGGCCCACCTATGGGAATGCCTGTCGGAGGACCTCCTCCGTGGGTAATGGAAGGCAGACCTCCCAGACCAGGCGAACCTGAGGAGTGGGCAAAAGCACACGGTATAACAGCACCTCCCACAGGTATGCCTCCGATTAGCGCCGGTGGTCCTCCCGTTGGTGCTCCTAAGATGAGATGGATGGAATTCCTCAAACCAGAGGCTATGATGGCTTACGGAAGAACTATGCACCTACCTAAACTCTATGTCGACAACAAGAAGCTTGACGGCTTCATTGAGCACTTTATCAACAATAATAACTGCTCAAAATCTCTTTGTGTCAATGATATTCTTGAGAGTGGACAGACTGCGCCCAATGCTTGCTCATACTGCACTAACTGGGCTAAAAAGGTCATTTCTTACGATGAGGCAGAAGTTGCTCAGTGGAAGGATCTTTGTTCCGGTATACTTCGCAGCATCGAAGACGGTTCAATTTATAGATAAAAAAGCAATGCCGAACCTTATGAGGGTTCGGCATTTTCATGTTTAAGCAAAAAATATCAGGCAGGTCATTGGACCTGCCATTTTTGTCAGCCTGAGATCTTGTCGTTGAGAGCCTTAACGAGTTCGTCAGCATCTACACCGTGAACTGCAGCAGCTTCCTCGATAGTTTCCATCTGTGAAGCAGGGCATCCGAGACAATGCATGCCAATGCTGAGAAGTATGGGTGAAACGTCAGTATCGAGCTGAAGAAGCTCACCGATACGAGTATCCTTAGTTACTGTCATAATATTAAACCTCCTGAATTCCGACAACATAAATTGCCTTCTTTACTAATAATAACATCAAGCGGAAGATTTGTCAAGTACCGCGTTATAGTATTGACAACAGTTCAGTCTTGTGATAAAATTTTATTATAGACAGAACATCACAAGGGGATGTTATAATGAATAGACATAAAAGAAAAATTACAATTATAAATACAGCTATAGTAATGCTGTGGCTGATAATAATAAGTTGTATGCCGTTTGGAAGTACTTTAGCTGAAAACCGAGAACCGCAATGGCCGCTCCCATCGAATTACAAGACAATTACAACAGAATTCGATTCGCGCCGAAACGAACGCGATTCAGGCTACCACAACGGCATAGATATAGCTGCTGATTACGGTACGCCTATCTACGCAATACTCGACGGAACTGTTGTATGCGCAAGAACAATGGGCGACTACGGAAATATGGTAGTAGTATATCACGAAGAACAGGGGATATACTCATTCTATGCCCATGCTTCTTCGATTTTGTCAAGTGAAGGTCAATACGTGCACAGAGGCGATGTACTGGCTAAAGTCGGAAGTACCGGTGTTTCTACAGGAAACCACTTACATTTCGGCATTTGCGACCACTTGATAAACAGCTGGCCTACAATCACATATTATGATCCTCTCGCATTTTTAGCTGGAAGTATCAGCATTCCAGGCCCATCAGACGAGTGTGAATGTACGGAAACTAACGCAGGAACTTACACAACACGAAACGTTGACAATTACCTGAATATTCGCTCCGGTCACGGAACTCAGTTCGGTATTGTAGGTACAATACCTGCCGGCGCCCACTTTACCGTAACAAAAGATAACGGCAGTTGGGCCCACGTAGAGTATCAGGGTGTAAAAGGATACTGCTCTGTTGAATACATCACCAAAATATCCGACACTAAGTCAGATATGTCTATATCCGGCGAAACCATTCCGACCGGAGTGCTTGAATACGGAAGTTTCTTCATAATCAACGGCAAAATTACGTCGAGCCTGCCTATCTCAAAAGTTTGGGGCGGTGTTTATGATGCGAATTATGTACCGACGGCTCAGTACGGCGAAGCTCAGCCTATGACAACTACATATGACCTCGCAACATATTTCGATTATATACTGAGATTTGGTCAGCTTGAATGTGGTGATTATATCTACGCTATACAGGCGCAGGACACAAGCGGTGAAGTATATAAACTTATTGAATCAGGCTTTGCAGTTCAAAAAAAGGAAGTTCCTCCGCAGACAGGAGATCTTGATAACAGTGGTGACATCAATATATCTGACATAGTTCTTATGCAAAGATTTCTTATTGGCAGAAACACTCTCACCCCCGAGCGACTTGCCGCAGCAGATCTTGATGGTAACAATCAAATAAATGTCTTCGATCTTATACTGATCAAGCGTTTAGTTTTTTCAAAAAACTTATAATATCCACTTGATATATTTGTAACAATGTGTTATAATTAAATTCCGGCAGAATATAACTGCCGGAATTTTTATATGCTTATGCGGTTCTGACCGTTAAGCTTTTTTGGAGTGACGTTATGAGTAAATTCAGGAAACAGCATATGTCTATTGACTGGCATGAAATTATTAATGATGAAAGCGTTATACCAGCTGTCAAAGCTTCTCTGAAAGAAAAAGCAACACTTGTCGGAAGGATAGGTTCGTTAATGTTGTCAGTCGGAACAAGTGCATGGCGCGTTCGCGCTTCGATGAACAAGATTTCACGAGCACTTGGCATAGACTGTGTAGCAGATATAGGACTTATGTCTATTGAGTATACTTGCATAGAGAATGGCGAGATATACACGAATGCACTTACTCTTGCAAACACCGGCATCAATACCGATAAGCTGAACGAATTGGAGAGCTTTGCAGACGGTTTTCAGGAGAGAGCCGATAAATACTCTGTAGCTCAGTTTCACAGGATACTCGATAAGATAAATAATATGCCAGCCAATTACAAAGCGATAAATCTTGCACTTGCTGCCGCGCTTGCCTGCTGTGGATTTACATTTCTGCTCGGAGGCGGCGTTGTTGAAATGATACTTGCTTTCTTTGGTGCAGGTGCTGGACAATTTGTCAGAAAAAAACTTATCGAACACCACATCACACTTCTTGCCAATGTTACTGTAGCCGTTGCAGCAGCCTGTACGGTATACGTAGGACTTATGAAAATAGCTGAATCAGTATTTGATGTTTCGGTAGTACACCAGGCCGGATACATCTGTTCAATGCTGTTCATAATACCTGGATTTCCTCTTATCACAGGCGGTATAGATCTTGCGAAGCTTGATATCCGCTCAGGACTTGAACGTCTGACATATGCTATACTTATAATCACAATGGCAACACTTACCGGTTCTATGATGGCATGGATATACAGATATCATCCATCTGAATTCAAGGAACAGGAACTATCAGACGGATTGAAATTCCTTTTCAGACTGATATGCAGCTTCTGCGGCGTGTACGGCTTCTCGTTCTTATTCAACAGTAAAAGAAGAATGGCGGTCACTGCCGGATGCATCGGAATGATTGCCAACACGCTCAGACTTGAACTCATTGATTTTACTGAAATACCAGTTCCTGCCGCTGCTTTTGCAGGAGCCTTAACTGCAGGACTTCTTGCTTCACTAATGAAGAAATATATTGGCTATCCGCGAATCTCCCTCACCGTACCATCTATTGTCATAATGGTTCCGGGAATGTTTATGTACAAGGGTATCTATTATCTTGGATGCAGCGATATAGCAACAGGCTCTTTATGGCTCTGTAAAGCTGCGCTCATAGTTATGGCGCTTCCGCTTGGACTTATATTTGCACGTATCCTAACCGACCACAATTTCAGAAAAAGTAGCTGATAAAAAATGGGGCAGACTTTCACGTGAAAGCTGCCCCGGTTTTTTTATGCTGGAATATCAAATAAACTTTTCAGACCACTCATGAATACGCGACTTCATACCCTCAACGTCAAGAATACCGTAAGCAAATCCTTTGCGTACAAGCTCTTGGGGAAGATATTCGTCATATTTCTCGAATAAAGGAACTTCATTCGGATAAACAAGATCAAGCGGATCAAAGTCTTTACTCGCTTCAGCAGAAAGTATCCGGAAGAAATCTTCAGGTGTCGTTTTCATAGTGAACTGAATAAAATAAGGTCGGGAAGAGTCCATACCGCGCAATCCAAGCTGATCGCCGCATTTGATTTTCAGGAAACGTTCCATAGCAAGGAACGCATAAGTTCCGAGCCAGGGAATAAGGCACCACATATTTCCGCCAAGGCAAATCAGCGGATATTCAGTAAGCCCTGAATTAACAGCTGTTTTACGTGCCTGAGCAAGGCGGTTTACAGCGTTCTTCATAAGATATGGATAGGATCTCTCCTCAGAAAGAACCCCCTTCATACGTTCGAGTATTTTAGTATTTATATCGCCCGGACAATCTCCGAAATACGCAGGAACTTTACCTTTGATCTGAGAAACATATACCATGCGGCGCTTGTGATCAAGTTCCTCAACTATCCATACATGACCGGCGATAGCGACTTTTTCACCAACCGGAGGCGGCATAACAATCGTGCCGAGTTCCTGAGAATCCCAACGCACTGTATATTCTTCATTTTCCTGAAAAACAGCATAGAACTTAAAACTATTTATGATACGTTCTCCTGCAAGTCCTACAATAAGACCGCCTTCTTCGGTTTGCTGTATATGCTCAGTTTCAAGAAGATGGCGAAGAAGTATACGGTAATCATCTTTGCTTATTCTATGAAAATACTTTAGGCTAAGAACTTTTGAAGCGAGCTGTGCAGACGTCAGTTCACCGTTAGAAGCAAGCGTGCTCATAGTCTGATGATATAGGAGAGAAAAGGGGAGTCTATCGAGCTTCGGAGGTTCTACCCAGCGCTCTTCGAGATAAACTTGTATAAGTGCTATGCCTTGTATAAGTTTCCACGGAATAGTTTCCGGCAGCATAGAACGCGGTTCCGGTAATTCTTCACGGATAACGAACCACATTTCCGGTGGTAAGTTGCGTCTGCCTGTCCTGCCCATACGCTGTAAAAAAGAAGATACCGTAAACGGAGCATCTATCTGAAAAGCACGTTCCAGTCTGCCAATGTCGATACCAAGCTCAAGAGTAGCAGTTGTGCAGGTAGTCATATAAACATCTTCATCTTTCATGGCGGCTTCTGCAGTTTCTCGGTAAGCGGCCGAGAGATTGCCGTGATGTATCAGAAAACGGTCAGGCTCATGATTCGCTTCACAGTAGGAGCGCAAGGTTGTGGTTACAGCCTCGCATTCTTCACGGGAATTTACAAAGACAAGGCATTTTTTACCTTTTGTATGCTCAAAAATATATCCCATACCTGCATCAGCATTAGCAGGCGCTGTATCAGTCGCGTTATCAAGAACTTCCAAAGCGTTATCATCAGTCTGAACGCTCTGTTCCTGTTGATTTATGTAGAAATGCTCCATAGACAGACGCCATTTGACACCTTTAGGCTCTATGCGCGGTATAACAGTACCTCTGCCTGTACCGGAGGCTAGAAATCTTCCTGTCGCCTCAAGATCACCGATCGTGGCAGAGAGTCCGACACGGCGAGGATTTACGCCTGCGAGTGAAGCAAGGCGTTCGATAAGACAGAGCGTCTGACCGCCACGGTCTCCGCGCATAAGAGAATGAACTTCGTCGATAACAATAAATCGCAAGTCACCGAATAATTTGGGTATTATCGAATGCTTGCGAAGAAGCATAGCTTCAAGCGACTCAGGGGTTATCTGTAAGATACCTGATGGCTTTTTGAGCATTTTTCCCTTGTGTGACTGAGCAACATCGCCATGCCAGTGCCATACCGGTATATCAGCTTCGTCACAAAGCTCTGTAAGGCGTGAGAACTGGTCATTTATCAGCGCTTTTAATGGTCCAATGTATATAGCACCAACTGATGTCGGTGGATCTTCAGAAAAAAGAGTCAGAATGGGGAAGAATGCTGCCTCAGTTTTTCCTGAAGCAGTTGAAGCGGACAGAAGGACATTCTCATCTGTATTGAATATTGCGTCTCCGGCAGCAGCCTGTACAGCGCGGAGCGATTCCCAGTTGTTGCGATAGATGAAGTCCTGTATAAAAGGCGCATATCTGCTGAAAACATCCATTCTTCGCACTCCTCTCAGTAAAAATTATAAAAGTGTTTCCCATTCCTTTTCTTTAAATCCGATAAAGACATCACTGCCACTAATAAGCAGTGGTCTTTTGACAAGCATACCATCGGATGCAAGAAGATTAAGCTGTTCTTCCTCAGACATATCAGGAAGCTTGTCTTTAAGTTCAAGCGAACGATAAAGCATACCGCTCGTGTTAAAGAACTTTTTTAGTGGCTGACCGCTTGCTTTATGCCACTTGCGAATCTCATCACAAGTCGGATTATTCTCCTTGATGTTGCGAAGTTCATAGCTAATTCCGTGAGAATCAAGCCATTTCTGCGCTTTCTGACAAGTTGTGCATTTTGGATAACAAATAAATAACATAGTTTTCTCCTTATATTTCAAATTCTGCGAATTCTTCGTTTATATCACTATCTTCAGCATTTGGAGCTGACTCGGAAGCTACTGTTCCGATTATCTCAGATACTGGGCGGCTTGGATTCTGTAATGATATATCAAGAACACCTATAAAATCACGAATAACTTCACGCGGAGTTATATGTGAATCTGCACCGATACGTCCGAATTCCGTCTGAATGAAAGCTATCATTTCATCCTGAGTGATCTTCTGCTGATAATCGTATAGCTGTGAATGAATATCAGCCAGTTTCTCAATAAGAACGAGCATTTCTTCATAGGTCAGCGGAACAAGATGAATGACCGGTGCCATCATATCAGTCAGCTCGCCGCTGCTAAAACGACTATCTGCAAGACGTGAACGAAGAGCTTCATAGCTGTACACACCGCGCCTTGTATCTTCGATGCACTGAGGAGTTCCGCTCATAATTATGCCGAGATGGGAAGCTTTTCCCTGAAGCGTGTCGTTGTACATTGTAAGTATCTTCTCATAATTGTACTGACGTGTGATACTGTTAGGTATCTTATAAATGTTAACGAGCTCATCAATTAAGACAAGCATTCCGTTGTATCCGGCACGCTTCAGAAATGCCGCAAACAGTTTTATATATTCATACCAGTCATCGTCAGTAATGATTATATTTACGCCAAGTTCAGCTTTAGCTTCAGTTTTTGTAGTGTATTCGCCTCTGAACCATTTAACAACTTTGTTTTTGGACTCATCATCAGCGCTCATAGAAGCACGGTAATACATTGTAAGAAGCTTTGAGAAGTCAAATCCGTGCACCATCTCACTTAACTCGTTGATAACGGCAAAAATGCGTTTTTCAACCGCCTTCGTAAAATCAGGCGAGCTATCTGGCAGACCAGTTTCAGAAGCTGTTTCCAACTGGATATTGCTGATCCAACGGTCGAGTATAAGAGTTAGAGCACCGCCGTCAGGACGCGTTTTAGTCGACATATTACGGATAAGCTCCTTGTAGGTGGCAAGTCCCTGACCTTTTGATCCCTGGAGACGTCGTTCAGGAGAGAGATCAGCATCAACTACTACGAAATTCCTGTCCATTACATGACTGCGGATAGTTTGGAGCATAAAGCTCTTACCGCTGCCATACTTTCCGACAATGAATCTGAACGAAGCACCGCCGTCAGCAATTATCTCAACATCTCTGAGGAGTGCTTCTATCTCTTTTTCCCTGCCAACTGTGATATAGGGGAGACCTGTACGCGGAACAACACCGCCTTTAAGCGAATTGATAACCGCCGAAGCTATCCTTTTAGGTATTTTCATCAGTATCACTCTTTCTTATGTATGAGCCGAGTTCATCGGCATAGTCTTCTATAAGCACAGGAGCATCTCCTGAGTAATCAATAACTGTATCACCAAAATCATCGAATAATTTTTCATTGATAGAATCAGCAAGTATAGCTGGGAGCATTGAATGTGACCTTGCAGCTCCGTTCCAGTCGCCGCCATTTAGAAGGGCTGAGAGAAAATCTCTTTCAGCTTCATTAAGAGGGGAGCGGTTATCATCTGAGACATTCTCAAACGGAGTATTATGTTCTTCAGCAACAGGTTCTTGAAGAATTAATGATTCAGATTCTTCTTCAACAATTAGCTTTTCACAGGTTTGAGCAGCCGCTGAACGTATTCCATCAAGCGCAGATAGGTCTATTTTAATTTCTACTCGCTCTTTATCTTTTTGCTCAGCAAGTAATAAAGCTATCTCTTTCTGCGCTAAAGCTACTGTGCTTTTAGATGTCTCACCGACAGCAATTTTATGATATTTACCGGTTAGTTCTCGTAAAAGACTGTCAACAGTTCGTACAAGCTCTCCAAGAGTTTTGTTTCTCCCGCGATTGCCGTGAAGCTTTTCACAGTACCAGATGCCTTTGCGGCATGAGTAACGATGTATTTCATTGAATACATATTCACAATTGCGAAGAGGCTCTGTATCAAAGAAAACAGCAGAATCAAATATTCTGTATTTTATCTCTACTCGTTTGCCGAATATCTTATCACAGAGAGTATTCTTTCTACGATCTTGGAAATATTCAGAAAGTCTGACGAAGACACGACTGACTGCATTGCTGAAAAGCTCGGGTTCATTAATGTAAAACTGCGAGTTCTCGATCGGATAGGCAGACAATCTATGAATGGCTCTTAAAATATCTTGTTCATCGGATTTATCCCAGTCAAACAGTGTAATAACCGCATTATCGAAGATATTGTCAGGAGAATCAGGTATAAGTTCCGGAGATATACCATAATAAACAATATAATCATTAAGCCAGCGCTGTCCGTATCTGATTATGTCATTTCCAAGATAGGAATACGAGTCAAGAAGTCTTTTAAACAGCTTTGCTCCGTTCTCAGGTGACGAAATACCTATTTGATTGATGAGTTCGTACATATAGAGAATGACAAATGGCTTAGGAGCATCAGGAGCATAGCCTTTTCTGAATTCAGTACGCCATGTAAAAAATCCACGCAGCTGTTCCGTATTGAAATCACGATAACTCGGATAATAAGAAGTGAATTCTTCGTTGTACGGCTGATCGTCGGTATAATCCGCCATAAACATCCCTTGCGTTTTGAAAAGCCATGCAGAAGTTTTCCAGTATGCTTCCGGAGTGAAAGCAAGACTTTTCATTTCTTTGATCTTAGCCGGCACAGATGGACGGGCAAGTTCGGAGGCAGGTTTCAATATAGGCTGATCATGGTAGATTTCACCGCGAAAAATTCGACTCTCACGGAGTTTTTTATCATTCATGACTGTATTGATTATCTCTCTCGGATCTCCCAAATGAAACGCCCCCTTTTCATAAATATCAAATTACATTATAACACGAAATTTCCGAAAAATCAACATCTTTAATATATTAGAAAAGCCGGAGTAATACTCCGGCTTGGTATTTTATGCTGCTGTAGATGTATCTGAAGCTGCTTCTTCCTCAACGATATAAGAAATCTTAGAGTTGTCAAGTGCGCTCTTGAGTTCATTCATAGCGCTGTCAGTAGCTTCATCATCTGTTATGTGGACGAGAGCCTTGCCTTCAACATCTGCGAGTTTATTAACAAGAGCCTCGATCTCGATTGAATTGTTCTCATACATATATTTTGCACCTGAAACTGTTACGTAGACATCAGTCTGAGCTGATTTGTCAATGTCAGTTGTAGACTGCCCGGAGCTCTTTGACTTTCCATCACCATCACCGTCTCCGTCGCCTTTACCCCACCAACCGAAGTGGAGACCGAGAAGAAGTGCGAGCAATGCGAGAAGGATAAGTATTATCACAACAATAACGCAGCCGCCTCTCTTCTTAACAACTACCTTTTCCTTTGGTGCGGGTGTTTTAGCACCCTTTTTTCCGCTTGGTTTTGCCATAATAAACATCTTCCTTTCATTTAGAAGTATCAATATAAGTGCAATACAGGCTGCTGTAAACGCTTCTTACGCGGTCAACAGCTTTCTTGACTTTTGTAACGTGTTTATAAAGAGAATTCTGACTGTCATAAACAAGTGCACACAGGATAACATCATCTTCTTTAAGACCAGCCTTACTAATCGAAGATATGAGCATTTCATAAATCTCATCTTCTGAATTCATCGAAGCTTTACCGAGCTGTTTCTCATAATCGGAAACATAAAGCATACCGTCTGTATCATATTTGATATTCAGCGTAACAAGCATACCTTGTTCATATCCGATGAGAGCCTGCTGATTTGCAGCAGCTTCTTTGTTAATATCTTCAGCTTTCTGCCATATGCGTGCGATCTCAGCATCAGTCTGAGTACGGAGATCATCGAGCTCCTGGTGAGCTTCGGCTACTTGCTGCTGAGCCTCTGCCTTTGTCTGTTCATTACTGTCTTTAACATTAAGCATAACCCAGAACAGCATAATAAGTATAACATCCAACAGGGCGGTTAATTCAATAACTATGCCCTTATTCTTGTGAAAGCTGCCCATCAGTTCTTATCTCCGCGGTTGAGCGCCTTGATAATCTCAGCAACCGAATCCTTATCGTTTATGATTATCTCGGACACTGACTCCTGCAAACCGCCACCGATATCATTACGCGAATCTGAGGTAACGGGAGAGAGAACTTCAACTGGTGCACTGTCACGATCAGTTGACCTTGAATAGATCCTGTCACGGACATTATTACGATCAAGATATAGCGCAACAGTCTTTTCGTTGTCTTCGATCTTTGCAGAAATTATTCCGTCCATGAACTTGAACGCAATCGCAAAAATGAGTCCCCAAAAAGTCGATGTAAGGGCACCGTAGAAATTTCCGGTAACATCAGTATCGTCAGCAACAAGGCCAAGAAGTGATACAACTGTACCGAGGATACCAAGAAGTGGGAAGATACCGGTCAGATTAACAAAGATAGAATAAAGTTTACCGGTATGATTTCTCATTGTAACTATATCAGTCTCACGGATTACAGAAATGTCATCTTCTGCTTCCTTTCCTGAAGCACTGCCATCCGGAACGAATACTGTAAGGTGCATTTTATTATACAGCTTATCCGCTGATTCACGCAGTTTATAATAGATAACTCCTGTCAGGACTGCTGCGATGAATATAATAAGATCATACCCCCAGAAGTTCATAAATATTACTGAAAAAAGTTTTTTCATAAAACTGCCTCCTTATATAACATAATAACACTTTTTTTACAGAATTGCAAGGACTTTTTTGCATTTCAGCTAAATAATTTTTGGCTTTTCGTAATTTGAGCTCTACTGAATGAATGTACATAACGATTTTAGCAGTATATCATATAGGAGATACACTTTCTTAAAAAGAATAATAATTAAAGTGTTGACAAAGAACAATAGTTGTGCTATAATTATAAAGTAATGCCGGTGTGATGGAATTGGCAGACGTGTCGGACTCAAAATCCGATGGTAGCAATACCGTACCGGTTCGACCCCGGTCACCGGCACCAGCGCAGAGCCTGTGCTATATGACGAACAGCCGCCACAGGCTCGCTCACTATGCTTGGAAGTATCACTTCCGCATATGTGAGCATATTTATTATGCAGCAGTTTTTTGAACGAGGGCTTGTAGCTCAGTTGGGAGAGTACTGCGTTCGCAACGCAGAAGTCGAGGGTTCAAATCCCTTCAGGTCCACCATATGAACCCGCTAAGGCTTTAGTGGGATTTTTTTGTATCCGGCAGGTGATGATTTTGAAACTAAATGACTTTACTCCACAAAATGCAGCAAGAGATCTGTTTACAGGCGTTATAATCGCACTTGTCTCCATACCAATATCAATGGGCTACGCTCAGGTCGCAGGGCTGCCACCGGTATACGGTTTGTACGGTTCTATCTTTCCTATACTTATATTTGGACTACTATCAACTTCAAAACAATTCATCTTCGGAGTTGATGCTGCACCCGCAGCACTTGTAGGAGCTTTTATCGCAACACGCAATATATCTCCTGGTAGCGATGAAGCTGTTAGCATCGTGCCGGTTATTTCGATATTTGTCGGTATATGGCTAATGCTAATGTGCATATTCCGCGCTGGCAGACTCGTTGCATATATTTCAACACCGGTAATGGGCGGTTTTATAAGTGAAATCTCTGCGACAATAATACTTATGCAGCTGCCAAAAGTTCTCGGTGGAACGAGCGGCAGCGGTGAAGCCGGTGAACTATTAAAAAATATCTATAATACCTGCAGAAACGATTTTAACTCATATTCCGCTATGCTTGGCGGAACCTCACTGATTTTATTACTTGTAAGCAAAAAGTTCATTCCCAAACTGCCAATGTCAGTATTCGTAATGGTAGCCGGTGCATTAATAGGCTATACCGGATTTGCAAATGATCACGACATAGCCTTACTATCTGCAATAAATAAAGGTCTTCCTGCATGGAAGTTCCCTGATATGAGAGTGACCGGACTTAGTGAAATACTCTCCACTAGCCTAACCATAGCAATCGTTATAATGGCAGAAACTCTGCTTGCTTCCAGTAATTAAGCCAATAAAAACGGATACAAACTTAACAGCAACCGAGAGATACTTGTTTACTCTCTTGGCAATCTGTCAGCTGGCCTTACAGGTTGCTGTCCTGTCAACGGTTCAGTTTCAAGAACGGCAATGAGTGAACAATACGGCGGTGGCTCACAATTAATGTCTCTCTCCGCTTCTGCTGTAATGACTTTAATAATGCTATTCGGCACAGGATTTATAAAATATCTGCCAGTTCCCATTCTGACATCAATTGTTATCTCAGCGCTTCTAGGAGCTATTGAATTTGACCTTATTAAGCGCTTATTCAAACTTGATAAAAAGGAATTACTGATTTTTTTCGGAGCATTTTTCGGTGTTCTTGTTTTTGGAACAGTTTACGGTGTAATGACCGGTGTTATTTTATCATTTATATCAGTTATAGTACGTACAGCTGATCCGAAGCGTTCATTTCTCGGTGTTATTAGTGGTCACGAAGGCTTTCACAGTCTCGAACGAAATACATATGCAGTACCTCTCAAAAGAGCTGTTATATACCGTTTTTCAGGGAACCTCTATTTTGCTAACATAAACACATTTACATCTGAAATCGAATCAGCTATAACTCCTGATACTGAATGTGTAGTCGTTGATTCCGGTGCTATTTGTAACATTGACATCACCGCAGCTGACAGAATAGCTTCTTTAAAATCGCAACTTGAAAAGCAGGGGATAAAACTCTATTTTGCATCTCATATCGGCACATTGAACGATCGTTTCCGTCAGCTCGGACTTGGCTATCTTGTCGAGGAAGGATTTTGCCGTATGACTATACCTTCGGCTCTGCTGAGCGCTGGTATACTGCCGCCTTATGAAACAGCTTCCGTACCAAAGAATTCAACCGCAAGCCGAAAACGCCTTGAATTTGAATGGGCATTCGGCTCGATGACCGATGACGAACTCGAAAAATACACTCAGGAACTGCTCAGCCGCGTAAACGGTCCTGATGATGCCAATTCGCAGCTTCAGAAGATTATTGGTGCAGGTGAATTATGGAAGGGCATAAGCGAACAGGATCAGGAGGAGCTTCTCTCACACATAAGCATACATCTCAAAGAACTCGCAGACAAACTCAATATTGATGAAGCTCAGGTCGAAGAAGCTATAGAGATGCGCAAACTTCTGCTCGCACACGATCTTGAAAGCAAAGATCCGGAACTATTCCGTCTCGTTAAGGAACACAGCCGCAGGATCGAAAATGAGCTGAAAGAAAAAGATCCAAAGCTGTACGAATCGCTACTCAAGCACAGACGCAACGCGTTAAACAGTCTCAGGCAGAAGCGTCCTGAGTATAACAAACTTATCGAAACGATGTACGGCAAAGAAATATGATTTTGCACTTTACATTTATAAATTCTTATGGTATAATTTTATTATATTGTACCGAAAGGATATGGCCATGAAAAAAATCGCATTGCTGTTTGCAGCCGCATCACTTACAGCTTTGGCTTCATGCGGAAAGACTGACAACGGTTCATCTTCTTCATCTGAGACAAATGCTGTATCAGCAACAACAACATCTTTGTCAGAGACAACAGCAGCAAATACATCAGCAGTTTCCTCAACAATCACAACTGTTACAGATACAACGGCAGCTCTAGTCACTACTGAAACTATTCAGCCAACTGTAGACAGAACTTCAACCAATTCAGAATCAAATCCTGAATCTAATTTAGAAATACAAAATGGTAAAAGTGTCGAGGTTTATGCAGCAGCTACGGCTTCTGATGTATGGGGCGGCGACATAGCCGACCTTCTCGAGCCTGATAAAGCTATTGACACATCAGATATCGGATCACACGAAGTTGTTGTCAGCTGTAAAAAAGGTGATATAACCGAGCAGATCAAACTGATATATCAGGTAGTAGATAATGAAGATCCTATCTTACTCAACGCTGGTTGGTCACCGTGTCATGTAGTCAATACGGCTTTTAATCTTAGCAATTACGTAGGATTTGCTGACAATTACGACAGACACCCCGTCCTTACATACACAGGTACAGTTGACGCAAATAAAGTTGGAGAATACCCAATAACTGCAACTGTTACTGACAGTTCAGGCAACTCAGTATCATGGGATCTCACAATAAAAGTTGCTGACAGTGTACCATCTCCTCAGGATAACAATCCACGCGTAAACTTCAATGACTTCACCGAGAAATACGCAGGTGAAGGCAGGAGATTTGGCATAGATGTTTCGACCTGGCAAGGTAATGTTGATTTTAACGCTGTTAAGGAAGACGGCTGTTCTTTTGTTATTATCAGACTCGGTTATTATTACAGCAAGCCAGTACTTGATGATTACTTCAAACAGAATCTTGCAAATGCAAAAGCTGCCGGACTCGACGTCGGTGTTTACCTCTATACAGCAGATTATACTGAAGAAGGTGTACGCGAACACGCAAGATGGATCGCAGAAGAGCTTGGCGATACAAAGCTTGAGCTCCCGGTAGCATTTGACTGGGAAGAATTCACCAATTTCCAGCAGTATGGCATGAGCATACACGATTTAAATCAGCTGTATCTTGCTTTTGCTGATGAATTATCAAAATACGGACATAAATCAATGCTTTACAGCAGTAAGAATTTCCTCAACAACTTCTGGTACGAAAGCTCGAAGGCAGCTCATCCTGTATGGCTAGCTCATTTTGTTGATGAAACTGATTACACCGGAGATTACGCTATCTGGCAGGCAAGCTGCTATGGAAAGATAAGCGGTATCGCCGGGGATGTTGACATGAATATTCTTTATAAACCTCTTCCTCTTGAGTAATACTCCCGAGAAAAGAGCAAATTTCTTATATATGCGTGTCCTATATGAAATTGCGGACCGCACACAATGGAGGGCTTAAATTGGATATTAGAATAGAACCTTCAAAGCTCAGAGGCAAACTGGATATACCGGCTTCAAAGAGCTGCGCTCACAGAGCACTTATATGTGCCGCACTTGCTGACGGCAGATCTGTTATCACCGGAGTTTCTATGTCAAAGGACATTGAGGCAACAATTGGGGCTATGACTGCTTTAGGTGCAGCATTTGAAGTAAACGGCTCAACGATAACGGTTGATGGTATTAGTACACGTATGAAAAAAGCTGAGATAGACTGCAACGAAAGCGGTTCGACTCTTCGTTTTATTATACCGATAGCAGCAGCTCTCGGTACTGATTCACGGTTTATCGGAAGAGGAAGACTTCCGCAGCGCCCTATTGACATCTACACAAGAGAACTAAGTAAAAATGGTGTAAGATTCCTGACAGAGACAATGCCTTATGACATAACAGGCACTCTAAAAGGTGGAATATACGAAATAGAAGGCAATGTTTCCTCACAATTTGTTACAGGTCTTCTGTTTGCTCTTCCGCTTCTTGAAGGCGATTCAGAAATACGCCTTACTTCACATCTTGAATCAAGGCCATATGTAGATATTACAATTGATATACTCAGACGTTTTGGAATAATTATTGAAGAGAGTGAAAACTGTTTCCGCATTGCCGGCGGACAGAAGTATAAACCAAACAACGAAAAGGTTGAAGGTGACTACTCTCAGGCAGCTTTCTTCTATGTTGCAAACGCTCTTGGCTCTTCCGTTGATATCGGCAATCTTGTGCCTGACAGTGTTCAGGGTGACAGGAAAATACTTGATATTATTAACGAAACATGCTATAATGGTAATATCGGTTCGTACAGAGCCGATTGTTCGGATATTCCTGATCTTGTGCCGATCCTTGCAGTCCTCGGAGCATTCGGAAACGCAGAATCAGTTATTTTCAACGCAAAAAGGCTCAGGATAAAGGAAAGTGACCGCCTCTCAACAACTGCCGCTATGCTCAATGAACTTGGCGGAGATGTAACAGTTACCGATGACGGACTTATAATACGTCCGACAGGCAAAATGCACGGTGGAACTATTGATAGTGCAGGCGACCACAGAATAGTTATGGCAGCTGCAATTGCTGCAACTAAAACTACCGCCCCTGTCATCATCAAAGGAGCAGAAGCTGCTGAAAAATCTTATCCGGACTTTTTTAAGGACTACATAGATCTTGGAGGTAAAGCAAATGTCATCGATCTGGAATAACAGGATCTCAGTATCAATTTTCGGCGAATCGCAGGGACCTGCCATAGGTGTAACTATTGACGATCTACCCGCCGGCGAATATATCGATGTAGAAGCAGTCTCCGGATTTATGGCAAGAAGAAATATCGGTATCGTGAACTCACATGAAAATATAATGCCTCATGTAATGTCAGGTATATATAATGACAGAACGACCGGTACTCCTCTCTGCGCTTTTATACAGAACTCACCTGTTAAAGCTCCGCAGCACACAGCAGTAGACAGACTATCCCGCCCCGGGCACGCTGATTATACCGGAGCTGTCCGCTACAAAGGATTTGATGATTTTCGTGACGAAGGACATTTTTCTCAGAGACTCACTATTCCGCTCTGCTTTGCAGGAGCTATATGTGCTCAGATTCTCGAAAGACGCGGTATTTACACAGGTGCTCATGTAGCAAGTATACATAATATCAAAGATAATCCTTACGACCCGGTAAATATAACCCGCGACGGTGTAAGAAGCATAAGAGTCAAGGATTTTCCTGTTATCAACGACCGAAGAGGATGGCTCATGCAGGACGATATAAAAAAAGCGCGTGAAGCAGGGGAGTCTCTCGGCGGAGTAATCGAATGCGCATCTGTTAATGTTCCGGCTGGTGTAGGTTCACCTATATTCAACGGACTTGAAAATAATATTGCACAGCTGATTTTCGGAATTCCCGGAGTAACAGGACTTGAATTCGGTGCAGGCTTCCGCTCTGCAAAAATGCTCGGAAGTCAGAATAAAGACGAATTCTACACAAACGAACGCGGCTATTTTATGACAAAAACAAATAATCACGGCGGAATACTCAGCGGTATATCTTCAGGTATGCCAATTACGCTCAATGTAGCTATCAAGCCGGTTCTCGACTACGGTGACGGTGAAACAAAGCCTGAGACCTGTATGGTACCATCGGCTGTTGCCTGCGTTGAAGCTGCTGTAAATATCGCTCTGCTTTCACATATGATCGATTATCCTAATTTCTGTTAAGGTGATAATATGCAGGAAGAAAACATAATGAAAATGGCGGCATTTGCCGACACAGAGATAAAAGACGTGCCAACGCTCAATATTCTCATTTGCTATCTTCTCTATAAGATAGCGAAGCCTGTCGAAACCGAGCAGCTTTATGATATAGCTATCGGTACCGGAGTAATAAACTATTTCTACTATCAGGATTCTATCGATTACCTCCTCAAAAATGGGTTGATAGCCAAAGAATCTGCTGAAGGCGGACTTGAAAATTTCATTCTCCAGCCAAAAGGTAAGGAATGTGCAAGACAGCTCAAAAACTACGCACCCAAATCTTACAGAGATAAGCTCGTTCTCGCAGCTTTACGCTATTTTGCGCGCCTTAAAGCAGAACAGGAGATCAAGATCGAATATGAGCCAGTTGATAATGGCTGCTATACACACGTTCGCTGCCTTGATGTGAACTGTGATCTTATGGACTTAAAACTCTACGCTCCTGATATGACACAAGCAAAAATGATCGGTGAAAAGATACTTCTTAATCCGGCAGGTTTCTACGGGAAAGTCGTTGAACTTGCACTTTCAAACGAAGAACCGGATTACGATCTGAGCGATAATTGACCAATAACAGCACCACTACACTAATTCTTTAGCGGTGCTGTGCTATTTTATAAGAAACTCAATAAATCTAAATATCAGACGAATTAGAAATAAAAAGCAATAAATAAAAGAGGCTGCAAGGCAGCCTCTTTACTATTTAGTAACATCCTTACGGATAACTGTTCCATTAGGAAAAGTTAGTTCAGATTCAAATGAAAAGCTCATCATAGCATGATTTGCAGTAGTGATCTCCTCACCGTTTTCATCGTATAACTTGTCGAGTTTGAGTTCAACAGGCTTCTGTGAGGGTGCAAGAAGTTCAACTGTATCTCCGGCAAAAAATCTGTTTCTCTGTGTGCAGTATACTTTGCCGTTCTCGCATTTCTCGACAACAGCCACAACATCGTAATTTCTGATATATCCGCTGTTTTCGTAATACTGCGACTCCTCAGGAGTGCCAAAGAAGAAACCGTTGCAGTATTTTCTATGGCTTACCTTGTAAACTTCATCGCGAATCCATTCAGGGAGCTTGAAGTTGTAAGGATCCTTGTAGTATTCATCAACAGCCATACGATAAGCGTTAGTGACAACAGTTACATAGTAAGCAGATTTAGCTCTGCCCTCTATCTTTAAACTTGTAACGCCAGCTTCTGCGAGCTTGTCAATGTGCTCAATCATGCACATATCCTTTGAATTTAGGATATATGTACCATTTTCATCTTCGTAGACAGGGAAAAACTCTCCGGGGCGTTTTTCTTCCATTAGGTGATAGCCCCATCTGCAGGGCTGTGCGCACTCGCCGCGGTTAGCATCACGGTTAACAAGATACTGAGAGAGCAAACATCTGCCGGAAAAAGATACACACATAGCGCCGTGAACAAAAGTCTCTATATCGAGTTCAGGAGAAGTCTTTGCACGTATCTCAGCTATTTCATCGAGTGAAAGCTCACGGGCGAGTACAACTCTCTTAGCACCCATATTATAGAGTTCACCGGCAGTAACATAGTTAACTATACCTGTCTGAGTAGAAATATGAATCTCCATATCAGGAGCGTATTTCTTGATAAGCATAAGCAGACCGATATCAGCAACTATAAGAGCGTCCACCTTTGCATCAACTGCTTCACGGACAAATCGCTCAAAGAAAGGAATTTCATTATTGCGCGGAAGAGTATTGCAGGTAAGATAAACCTTGACACCGTTTGCATGAGCTTTTTCAACAGCCTTTACAAGCTGCTCAAACTCGAAATTCATCGGCGATGCTCTCATACCGAACTGTTTTCTGCCGAGGTAAACAGCGTCGGCGCCGTATTTAACGGCAGCCTCAAAACGCTCTTCATCTCCGGCAGGTGCAAGGACTTCTAACTTATTACTGAGCATTATTATCCTCCTGTGCAGCTTCTGCCTCTTCTTCAGTGGTTTCCATTGTTGCGAGGTATTCAGCTTCCTCTTGCTTGATCTTAGCGACCTTTTCGAGGTGCTCATCGTATGTTACAGAGAATTCAGTCTCTGCTGTATAGATGTTTGCAACGAAATACTTATAATCTGTTTCGATAGCATCAAGAACTGCATCGATAGCATCGATACCTGGGTTGCAGATAGCTCCGGGCGGGAGACCTTCACAGATATAGGTATCATAAGCGTCTATCATAGATGTATTCTTGACTTCAAGATTTTGCTTGATGAATTTAGCATAGTTTGAAGTAGGATCAGACTGGAGTTTTCCTGCGAACTCCTCAGGATCCTTCATACGGTTCCAGAAAACAGAAGCTACAATATTCATAGTTTCGGGGGAAGCAGCCTCTCTCTGTACAATTGAAGCAAATGTTACGAGCTGATCAAGAGTGAGGCCTCTGTCCTTCATCTTCTGATATCGTTCAGGAGTCATTTTGCTGTTGAAATTGAAATAGAGCTTCTGACAAACCTCGTCAGGATCCATATCTTCATAGAACATATAAGTATCAGGGAAAGCGTAGCCTTCCATACGTCTGAATTTAAGAGAATTATCAGTATTTTTGAGCTGTTCCTCAAAATCACATCCGAAACCGCCTGAATTGAAGGTGAATAAAAAGTCTCTAGCTTTGCAGACCTTGTTTTCTTCAAGTCTCTGAGCTATCTCGTCAAGTTTGATACCTTCTTCAAAAGTTAGCTCAACAGATTCCTTTGTAGAATTCTCAGTCGAGGTAAGTTTCTGTATGATAGTCTCATACGCCATATTCTCCTTGATGAAGTGTTCGCCGGCAATATAGGCTGAATCTGATTTACGCAGTTTGGAGAAGAACATAAATGCCTTGGGTGAACGAATTATACCTTCATCCTTGAGCATATACGCAATATCTTCAGTCGTGTCGCCCTCTTTAACTATGATAAGGTGAGTAGTATCACTTTTGCCGATACCGAGCATATCCTTACCAAAAGCTATTATTACAAGAGAAAGCGTAATAGATACGGCAACTATAAATGTTGTGAGTATCAGAACGCCGGGAACACGGCTTCTACGCTTTTTCTTCTTTTTGTGCTTGCGTGACTGAACGCGCTTAGGCTGCTGAAAAGCTCTGTCGTAACCCTGAGGAACATCAGAATAAGCTTCCTCGGCAGGAGCAGCTTCACTTTCAAAATGTTCAGGCTCAGGAAGAGGAACTTCCTGATACTCCTGAGAAACAGCAGGTTCTTCTGCCGGTATATCATCAGATACATCAGCTGCAGGAACTTCAGGTTCACTGGTACTGTTTGAATTGTTATTATCGAGCTCTTTAAGAATACTATTGATGAGATCATCATTATTACCCATTACAGAGCACCATCCTTTCTTCTGTTACTATTGAATCAACTTTAAGGTCGTGCGATGAAAGCGGAAGTTCATCCACTATCATTCCATCGTATGCGACCGCAAGTCTGTAAACATTTATATTAGCGGCGAGGAATCTGTCATAGTATCCACCGCCATAACCAAGCCGTCCACCGTCAGATGTAAATGCAAGGCCAGGCACTACACAAACGGCAGCGTCGGTAATGTCCGGCTGAGGTAAAGAAGCATCAGGTTCACATATACCATATCGGCCTTCTGAAAGCTGAGACAAAGACTCAACTATATGAAAAGTCATTATCCCGTTGTCGCCTGATCGCGGAAAAGCAATTGTTTTGCCCATTGAAAGCAGCTTTTGAGAAACGATCCATGTATCTGTCTCAGAACCAAAAGACGCAAACATAAGTATCAGATCTGCATTTTGAATATGCACATCCGACAGGAGTTTATCAGCAATAGCCTTATCGCGTTCGTCACTTTTCAGCGTTTTTCTCAGAGCGGTGAATTCTTTGCGCAGTGTTTTTTTGTCCTGCATATCAGAAGCACATTATCGCTTTGCGCTGACGGTCACTTTCTGCCTTAGAAACTGCCTTTTCTACCAGTTTAAGACCAAACTCGACAGCCGTTCCTGCACCTCTTGAAGTAATGAAGCAGCCATCCTCAGCAACAGGCT
Organism: Ruminococcus sp.; assembly: GCA_016290875.1. Classification (GTDB taxonomy): domain Bacteria; phylum Bacillota; class Clostridia; order Oscillospirales; family Ruminococcaceae; genus Ruminococcus. The sequence continues at coordinate 287,624 of JAEEVL010000001.1, read as the reverse complement.
CTGTACTTGTTATAGCTCCTTCGAGCTGAGTCTCGAACCCCTCATAGCAGACAGCTTTCTTTCCATTAAGAAGTCCCTTATGGCCGAGTATAGAAGGCGCTGCACATATTGCACCTATATATTTACCGTTTGCAAGGCAAAAATCAATAGCAGCCTGAACATACTGCGATTTCTCAAGATTAAGAGTGCCGGGCATACCGCCGGGTAGAACTATCATTTCAAGCTCATCATTAAGAGGAGCTTCCTGAGCGATAGTATCAGCAACAAACGGTATACCATGAGAACCAGTCACAATGTTATCACCGACACCAACAGTAACAACTTTACATCCGCTTCTTCTGAGGAGATCAATAGGAGCAATAGCCTCAGTCTCTTCAAAGCCGTCAGCAAGAAAAACGTAGATCATAGAAAATTCCTTTCATTTAAATGTAACAATACTTTTCTTCAGGAGAAATTCAGGTTGATAGGCGAGCTTAGCTTTTCTGAGGCCTTCAATTCCCATATCCTCCTCGCGGTTGATGTATCTGAAGTCCGCAGCTGCAGACTTTACAAAACAATTATTAATACCGGCGTAAATTCCCGGGTATGAAACATCAGCTTTTTCAATATGAACGCAGAATGTTTCAGAGTTAAGCTGTTCACCAATAGTCAAAGCAGCTATTTTATCATCAATACGGATAATACCGCCAGTAAGACCAAGTTCATGATAATAGCTGAAAAAAGTGTTTATCGCAAACTGCTCAACTTTCAGAGAAAAATTGTCATAGCTTCTACTGTTATAAGTTGCAGTACAGAAATTAATACACGCATCGATATTATTATCTGTTATAGGCTCAAACCGATAATCAAGCTTCTGAAACTTAGCAAGGTGATTTCGCTTCGCATGATATTTTTTCCCCGGAAGCTCTATTAAATCGGAAGCTTTATAAATATAGTCAAAACTGTCTCTGTCAGGAATAACTGTAAATTCACCAGGAAAAAGTTCATTAAGTATGGCAAGACCATAATCAGTTACACCGGTAAGAACGAGAGGTATACCCAGTTTTGAGGTATAACGTTTCAATTCACAGATAACATCAACATAGTCAGTACTACCGGCAGGAAACGCACAATGAGGAATACCGTCGTCAGTTTCAAAGCCACAGCATATATAAGAATCCTTGTAGAACGCTATTTTATAACCTGCAAGTCTTCTCCAGGCCATATTATTGGCAAAACTGTACTCGCAACCCATAAAGTCAGATCTTCGCAAGGCTGCGGTAACAGCTTCCTTATCATTAATAGAGATCTCTCTGAATTCGAGCATTATTTCCTCCGGATTTAGCGGTTTCTGAGTTTTTCAAAATAATCTTTTACTTCACTTATCTTCCCGCAGGTCATTTTTCCCTCAGGACATTTTCCCGAAGCAACACATGAAGGACCAGCCTTAGCAAATAGGGCCGGAGCAGCTTCAATACAAAGACGAAGCATTTCGTTTGCAACAGCTCTTATTTCCCACTGAGCACGATTGCAGCAGCGGTGTTCAAAGAAATTGAACAATGATCTTACGTTCATTGTAACGATTATTTTTGTTTCGCAGGCGTTCGGGAGCAGAAAACGAGCATCTTCATTTGCAAGCTTGCGTGCCTTAGAAGCGGCAGTCTTCTCATCGATTCCAGCAGCAATAAACTCAGCCTTATTCTTTTCAGTAAGAATCTCAGCTATTTTTTCATAACTCTTCTGAATGTCGTCAATAACTCTGTCAAACTCAGCTTTAGCCTCGGGTATTTCTTGAATGGATGGGGGAGTGATGAACTCAAATCCGTTCTCATTAACATATCTCTGGCTTTTTTGCGAATAAGAGGCTATTCTGTGACGAACGAGTTGATGTGAGCAAGCACGCGATATACCTTCAATGCCAAAGGTAAAGCTAACGTGCTCAACAACGCTCTCATGACCGATTGAAACGAGCATTTCGATGAAACTTCGAGTTTTTTCAGGGGTAAGTCCTTCTTTGAGAGAAGAAATATCGCTGCTCGAGTAGCAGAGTTTAGCAGCTGTAGCTACTATCTTCTCCGGTTCAGGTGTATGCGCGATAAGTTCAACTTTCATAAAAAGGCCTCCCACAAAAATACATATATTAATATTCTACCATTTTTAGGGCTGTAAGTCAAGAAAATATCGAAAATAAAGATTTAATTATCTTGTTTAATTAAAAAGAATTGTGAAAAAATGCAGAAAAATTTGAATTTGGTATGGACAAATTCAAAATAATGTAGTATAATAATACAGTATTTGAAATTTGGACAGGATTTAGTCCGGCAGGAAAGTCTCCTGCAATTTATGTTAATCGGAGGAATAATAATGAAAAACTTCAGTAAGTTCATCGCCGCAACTGCTGCTGTGATCCTTACAGCTACTTCAATCGGATGCAGCGCACCTGGTGCTGTTACCATAGGAAGCGGTACAAAGACTGCTGTTACCATAGACGGTTGCGACGTTCGAGCAGGTATATTCATATACAATGAACTCTATGCCTATTATGAAGCAAGAAACAAGATAGCAACTGAAAAAGGTTCTTATCCTGAATTAAGCGAAGTTGAAGACGCAAGGATCGAAGATCTTGACTCTGAGGATTGGATTCAGAACAAAGCCACAGATTACTGCAAACAGTACGTTGCTGTAAACCGCGAATTCGACAAAATTGGCGCAGAGCTCACAGCTGAAGACATCTCAACAATAAATGAAGCCGTTTCCAATACAAAGGACGAAGCAATGTTCAAGGATAACGGTGTTGGCGAGGCTTCACTCAAAGAAATGTATGAAAACACATCAAAGCGTGATTATGTATTCAAGCACTATTACGGAATTGACAGCGAATTCGGATGCTCCGAGAATGACCTCAAAAAGTATTACGAAGACAATATGGCAAGAGTGAAGTACCTCTCTATCTCACTTAACGATTCTGAGGGCAAAAAACTTGAAGGCGACGCTCTCAAGGAAGTTAACGATCTCATCGATAAATATGTCAAGGAGATCAACTCTGCCGGAACAAACGAAGCTAAATTCAAGAAGTTCGATGATATAAAGAAGCAGTATAACGAATATACTGAGAAGAAGGAACAGGAAGCTGCTATCGCTGCAGGCGAAACAACTTCTTCTTCTGAAACAACTACAACAGAAACAACAACACTCGATCCCGAAGAGACAACTACAACAACTACAACAGATCCTTTCGAGAACGAAGTTACTATCGCAAAGCTCACACAGACAACTGCTCCCGTGGGTGAAGCTGTAGAAGTTACGACTGCCGCTGAAGACGATTCTCAGAAGGCAGCAACTGCATTCAATGAAAAGATCTTTGACGGCCTTGAACTCTATAAAGCTGAAAGATATGATTACGATGATACTACAGCATACATTATCATCAAAGCCGATATCAAGGAGCGTATGAACAAGGACGACATCTGGACAGATGAAACTATCGAGGCTACCCTTGCAAATCGTTATTCTCAGGACTTCTTTGATATGCTTGAATCGCTCTACAATACATATTCAATCGACAAGAACAAACGAGCATACAAACGCTATGCACCGTTCAAACTTGATCTTTCTTCTGTATAAGCAAATAATAACGGACTGTTCAAAAGAACAGTCCGTACTTTTTATATCCTATTCATTGTTGCGCTTGAGAAGTCTTATATCTTCGCCTTTGAATTCAAGACAAACATATGCTGCAACAAGCCTTGACACAACACGATCATCATATCTGCGTCTTATGCCCTCAAAATCGAGATTAGTACTGATTATTGTTGGTTTTCCGCTGTTAAGACGTGTATTTATGATATTATATATAGTTGCATTGAAAAACGGAGTTTCATATTCAGTACCAAGATCATCAAGAATAAGAAGGTCAGTCCCCATTACCGTGTCAATAGTTTCATTAAGATGATCGCGGTTGAAACGCTCGGTTTCTATATTTCTTAGGATGTTTATAGCCGAATCATATATTACGCCATAACCTGACGCAAGAACTGTATTAGCTATCGCAAGAGAAAGATGTGTCTTGCCAAGGCCGGTCTTACCAAACATGAGTATGCTGCGAGCATCAGGCTTGAAATTATCAGCATATTCCTTGGTAAACATAAATATACGCTGCATAGTTTCGCGGTCAGGACCGCTATAATAGTTAATATCAAAAGTATCAAACGAAGAAAGGCTCAGTTGCGCGTGCTTGTTGAGTTCGTCAGCCGAAAGCTTTCCGCAAAGTTGATTAAGGCACTCACAGAATTTACTGCCACAGTATCCGGTATCACGGCACTTAGGGCAGGTGTAGTGCATATCAAGATAATCCGATGGATAGCCGTTTTCAACAAGAATCATTCTTGACATCTTCTGAGCTTCGAGATTATATTTTTTAAGTTTTTCTATCTTGTCAGCAACATTTGCATTCCTGTCGCCTATGAGACTTATAAGCTCCTTGCCAGTATTGAAGAGTTCGGCATTTATCTCGCGTATCTGAGGTATCTTGTCATTGATCTCACGGATACGTCTTTCATTTTCTTCAACTGCACGAAGCCGCCTGCCGCTTATTATAGACTGTGCCTTGTCAAAAATCTCGCTGTTCATATTCCACCTACTTAAAACTTGTTTATGACGGCTTTGTATTTCTCAATATCATCGCCATTTGTGTATTTGCCGCCTGAAGAAGCGGCTTTCTTTTTGCGGTATTCATCATCAGCACTGCGAACCTGATCTGCAGTTGTGAAACCGCTGTCTTTCCATGAAAGTAGTATCTTGTTTATATAATCAAAAGAGAGCTTGTTTATCTTATCGATCGTCTTTTCGTAAGCGAGCTGTATAAGCTCAGCCCTGAAACCAGCCTGTTTCCAATCATTTATGAATTCCGCCTGTCTTGGAGTAGGGCGGCGATTCATCTCAAACATCTTCATTATCTTATCTGTATACTCAAATGAAGCACACATTCTCTGAACTTCTTCATCAGCTGCCGCGAGAGTGTTGATGTCGTTTTCAGACCAGGAATACGCTATTTTTTCGATATATCCGGAATTCGTTTTTCCAATGCGTATACAGTAAAATAAAAGCGTTACGATAACCTCTTTTTTTAGTCCGAGATAATTGTACATCCATATAAGAGAATTCTGCTGAGTATGATTGAGCTTGCCTAGAGCAGATTCAGCAACTTTAAAGAGTTCGGAAATATCAGATGACTCATTCATCACCTTAGCTATCTCCGAAGGATGAAGATCCTGACGTTTGGGCATTTCTGCTTTCGGAGCTATCTGAGACTGTACATCTGGAACTTCATTAACAGTTTCTGACGGCTGCGAGTATTGCACTGCAGGAGCATTCATAGATAGTTCAGGAACCTTTTCAGCTGATGTACGCTGAGGAGTAAGTACGTTAACTTGCTGCCAGAAGAGAACTGCATCTGCTGCCTCCTGCGGTGAAACTCCTGTATTGAGGGAGATCTCTTCGTCAGAACAGCTTCTGCCCGAACAACGAAGAAGGTACAGAAGCACCTTAAGCTGCTGACCTGTTGCAAGTTTTAGAAAATTGTCAGCGACTACACAAGGAACTCCGAACATAGTACCCCAAATACCGCTGTTAGCTTTATACTCCACGTGAATGACCTCCGAAAAAAATACTGTAAGAAACATTATACCATATTATTTATCAGTTGTCATCTGTCAAATTTAACAATCAGCAATCAAAACTTTCGTGAATTTTTATTCTTCTGATGTTAGTATCAGCTTTGCCGCTTCATACTTTTTACGAAGACGCTCTATATCTTCATAAGAAGCATCAGGTATTCTTGTAAAGTCAGAATTGTGCTCTAAATCGGCAAGTTTGACTTTAAGCGCAAGAGGGGACGCCTTAATATTACAAATATACTCAAGATATGGAGTTTCTTTTTCATGTGTGAGAAGCAGAACTGCGTCTGTAACTTCAACCGGAAATTCTTTTTCAAGTTCATCGATTGTAACAGACGTATCCTCGACTATATCGTGAAGCAGAGCCACGCATACAGAAAGCTCATCATCCATCTGTTCAGCTACGTGATACGGATGAAAAATGTAGGGGAGTCCACTTCGGTCGAGCTGACCATTATGTGCGTCATAAGCTATTTTCATAGCCTTACGCGTTAAAGCCGTATATATCATATATTACCTCTTAACTCTTTATATATGAACTCAAACAAAGGCTTTCTGACGATAAGTTCACGGTTATCCCTGAACCATTCCCATGACTGAGAAAGTCCCTGTGATAAAGGCGTTAAATTTGGCATTATACGAGCCATTTCTGTAACATCTAACTCATACTGATATGCATAAAACGGAAAATAGCTCCTCTGAGGCACATCACGGCTGACTTCTACGAAGCGTGGAGTTTTCCCGAGAACAGCATAGCATTTCTCGACCCACTCTCTGATAGTTACACTTTTAGGTTCACCTACATTAAAAACGTGCTGTTCAGGTTTCTTATTAATGAGTAAAGAAATAAATCTGCACATATCATCGATATGGAAGAACTGAAGCTTCTGTGAACCGTCGCCCGGAAGATAGAAAGTTCTGTCATTCTCTGCGCATTCAAATACAAAAGCTTCACGGTGAAGATTATTCATCGGACCATACAGATAAGGTGGTCTCAGAATATACGCATCAGAAACACGTCCAAGCAAAGCATTTTCAGCCTCTATCTTGTTAGTTCCGTAAGCTCCCCAAATAGAATTAGGACCGCAAGTCTGATCTTCTCTGAAAGGCTGAGGAAGAGTCTCAGGATAGACAGCGCTCGAGCTGATCAAGACATATTCGTCAAATTCCCCCAGTCCGTCGAGCAGATCATTAACATCTCTGCCGCAATAGGAGGTTACATCTATTACCGCATCAAAATGATGCTTTTTAAGTTCACTACTAAGATGATGTCTGTCAGCACATATTAGATTCACACCTGAACTCTGTGGTTTGCTTCCTCTGTTCAAAACGTAAACATTAAGACCTTGAGCAGCGAAGTATTCTGCAGTATACCTGCTTGCAAAAACAGTACCGCCCGTTACAAGAATATCCATATGAAGACCTCCTTACATTTATATTAACATTATAACATACGTCCTAAAATATTGCAACATTATCAGAAAGGCGTAGTGTCATACATTTTTCTGAGCTTTTCGATAGCTTTCTTTTCTATGCGCGAAACATACGAACGTGAAATATCCATCTTCTTCGCAGTTTCATTCTGGGTGTGAGGTTTGCTGCCGTAAAGTCCGTAGCGGTGAATTATTATCTCAAGCTCACGTTCATCAAGGCAATTTTGAAGGAAAATATAAAGCTGTCTCGATTTGATCAGAGTATCAACTTGTTCATGAATATCAATTCCGTCATCAATCAGGTCAAGAAGCGTTAAAGCATTTCCGTCCTTATCAGTCTCGACAGGCTCATTGATGTAAATATCACCGGCAGATTTCCTGGCTGCTCTGAAATTCATAAGAATCTCATTATCAATGCATCTGCTTGCATAAGTTGCGAACTTAGCACCTTTAGTATAATCGAACGTCGAAACAGCCTTTATAAGCCCTATCGTACCGATGGAAAAAAGTTCATCCTGTTCAGCAGTATTTGAAGAATATTTCTTAACAATATGAGCAACAAGTCTTAAATTATGTTCAATAAGCGTATCTCGGGATAACTTATCACCTTCAGCCATATTTTTGAAGCATTCTTCCTCTTGCTTTTTTGAAAGCGGCTTAGGGAAAGCGGCTGCACCATCAATGTGAAGGGCAAACAGGAATACATTACGTAAGAGTTCAAGCAGCATATCAATTACCTCCAAAGTGTTATATGAGATAATATGTATCACAGCTTGAACAATATTTCAATAAGGCAAAATGCGTCGGCAAAGAATAAATAAAATAAAAAAACAATACATTCTTATTGACGTTGACGGATAAATATTATATAATAAAAGTGTATGAAATTTCAGGAAGTGATAAATTGCAGAATTTAGTTTCAGCTTCCGTACTCAGTGCGGATATGCTAAATCTTGAAAGCGAAATCCGCCGTCTTGAGAACAGCGGCATAGATATGCTGCACTTTGACGTAATGGACGGTGTATTCGTTGATAATATAACCTATGGACTGCCAATACTCGAAAGGGTTAGAAGCACTACAAAGATGTTCCTTGATGTTCATCTAATGATAACTGATCCGCGCAGATACATTGAAAAGTTCGCTGCTGCCGGAGCTGATCTCATATCATTCCATCTAGAGAGCCAGAGTGATACCGCTGATACTATCAAGGCGATAAAATCATGTGGAATCAAGGCTGCTGTTGCTATTAAACCCGCAACACCGGCTGAGGAAGTCCTCAGATATATCCCTGATCTCGATATGGTGCTTGTTATGACAGTTGAACCCGGATTCGGTGGTCAGAGCTTTATAGCAGAAACAACCGATAAAGTGCGTGCAGTACGCAATAAGATCACAGAACTTGGTCTTGATACTCTTGTACAGGTAGACGGCGGCATAAACGATAAAACAGCTCCCATAGTCAAGAAAGCAGGAGCAAATGTACTCGTTTCCGGAAGCTATCTGTTCAATTCAAAGGATATGGCGGTGTCAGCTGCCGGATTGAAGGAAGAAATAATATGCTGAAAAAAGCCAGAAAAGAGCGGCTTATTTGGCTCGACATAATGATGACTCTGCTTGCGCTTGCTCTGATGTCATATTTCTACTACGGAATACGCTCAGTCGCTCTTTGTGGTACGTGCGTAGCTGTATCACTTGCAGCAGAAGTCGTATCGCTGAGGCTTATGGGCAGAAAGTTCAAAGCCGATGACCTTACTTGCACATCTGATGCTCTGATACTTGCACTGATGCTTCCAACATGTATGGATTACAGCATAGCAGTTATCGCATCACTGTTTTCAGTAATTGTAGCAAAGAACGTATTTGGCGGCAGAAAGAATATGATATTCTCACCAGCAGCAGCGGCTTATGTGTTCATACTCACATCATGGGGCAGCAAACTTCTCATGTATCCTGAGCCTCATACAAAGCTCGGAGCATTTGAGAAGCCTGAAACACTTGTACATTCAGCTTCTTATTCGTTCAATATATCAGGTAAACTTGATTTTACTGACTTCGAGGTGCTACTCGGTAATTTCAGCGGTCCTGCAGGTGCAGTCAGCATTTTGCTTCTCGTTATATCTGCGATCATACTGATATTCAGAGATGATATCTCTGCAGGCGCTTTCCTCGGTTCAATGATCGGTACAGGACTCTTCGCATTTATAGTTCCTGTTGGTCATTCACGAGAAGATTCACTTAGCTACTCGCTCGTTACAAACATGGTGCTTTTTGCGTCCATATATATAATAGCAGACAGGCGAATAGCGCCTAAGCGCGAGTATTTTGCGATATTCTACGGTTTATTCGTTTCAATTTTCGCTTATACTCTTGTCCTCACAACTGCTAAGGAGAATGCCATAGTTATAGTGTCTGTTCTCTTTACACCTGTCACTCTCGGCTTCAAAAATCTCGAGAAGAAAATAGCGCTCGCAGAAGAAGAGGAGCTGCTTATGGCAGCTAAGCTCGTAAAATCTGAGGAAACAGAACCACAGGCACCAGCAGAGGAGGCAATCGTCAATGAATGAACGTAAAACCAGCATTTTTGACGGAATTCTTGGCGATAATGCAGTCCTCTCAGGACTTATGGTCATTTCTCCGGTAATAATATGCGGTAACACAGTAAAAACAGCTGAAGCTCTCATATGCACATTTTCAGCTATAACATTTCTATCGGTACTGCTTGGTTCTTTCGTGCCCAAAAAACTGCCTTATACCGTGAAAGTCATAATATATGCACTTATATCGTCTATTGTATATATTCCGGTCAGAGAAGCTGCAGAAAAGTTCTATCCGGATTCTATAACAAGAATTGGTATATATTTTCCGCTGCTTGCAGTTAATTCGCTGATAATACTTCAATCCGAAGCTAAGTTTTTCAGAATGAAAAAGCCAAGAATGCTTGCTTCGCTGACTTTCTATATAATAGGTTTTGACGCAGTTATGCTACTGACTGCATTTGTACGCGAGTTGCTTGCTTATGGTACTATCAGAAGCAAGATGGCAGATGTCAATACGCTCATCAGCGGTCTCGGAGAACCATTCGGCGGTTTCATTTTCCTTGGACTTATGTGTGGTTTATACCGCAAGATACGTTCAATAGCCAGAAAAGAAGATAACACAAGAGGTGACCTGAATGTATCTGGTAAATGACATAATAGCATTTCTCGCAGCTAATCTCATATTAAGCCAGGCACTCGGCACAAGTACTCTTTTCGTCGCAGCCGACAGCAAAAGAAAACTTGTCGGAACTGCCTGCTGTATCACTATATTCACTACTTGCGGTTCAATCGGAGCATTTATGATAAGGAAGCTGCTCCCGTCAGAATACGCTGACCTCACGCTGCTGTTATACATACTTATGATAGGAGTTCTTTATGTTGGATTTCTTACAGCAGCTTACTTCATAAACCAAGAGCGTTTTGTAAATATTAGAAAATACATACATCTTTCCGCATTCAACTGTGCGGTTATCGGAACGCTTTTCACTATGGATCAGAAAGCGGCGAACAATCCTGCCCTGTTCACTATGAAGGAATACGTCAGATTTGGTTTTAAGGCAGGTATCGGCTTCATAACTGCGGCACTTATACTCACAGCTGCTTTCCGTAAGCTCAATTCTTCAAAGGTCCCATCATCATTCAGAGGAGGACCGGCAATACTTATTTATTTAGGAATAATCTCAATGGCGGTATATTCGCTCAAATAACATAATGTGCAGAATAAACAGGAGAAAAAAATGGGAAGAAAAAATAAAGGAAGGAAAATATACAAAACTAAAGAAAAAAACTACTACGGCAAAACTCCTCTCGGCAAAGCACTTTCTGTTGGTCTTACCGTCCTTCTCATCGGAGGTATTGGCTTCATTGGCTACAGTGTTGCTGAACCGATAGTAAAATACACTAAGAAAAAAGGTGATGAGCCCGCACCTCCGCCTACAGCTATATCAAGCGAATTGCTTGAATCTACAAGCAGTGCGTCCTCAATCGGCGGCGGATCACCAACACCTGAATCCGGCTTAGTAGCTCCGGTTGATTACAAGGCTGCTGTCATAAAAACATCAGATCTCACCGATAAAACAACTCTCAAAGCTGCCATCGACCGCATTCCGGCAGGTCAGAAGATAGAATATGTCGAGATACCTCTTAAGACCGAAGGCGGAAAAATATGGTATTCAAGCTCAGTATTCTATGCGGCTCAGTCCGGAGCTGTACAGAATCAGGTTCCGCTTGCAGATATAGTCAGCACTATCAAATCAGCAGGTTATCATCCAGCGGCACTTATAAGCACATTCAACGACAATATCCTGCCACTCACAGACGGTTCAGCAGGCTATAAGACAGCTGATTCAGGTGATCAATGGATAGACAATTCTGTAGAATCCGGCGGTAAACCATGGACTTCGCCTTATTCATCTACATCAGTAAATTACATCGGCGATCTCATAACCGAGGCAGCAAGCGCAGGATTTGAAAAAATAGTATGCTCAGATGTCTCATATCCGCCTTTCAGACCGAGCGATCTTGCTATTCTTCCGTCGGAACTGAAGGAGCCAAGCCGTTTCCAGGCACTAACTTCTGCCGCAAACCTATTCTATGAAAGAGCAGTAAGTTCCAATTCAACAATGGCAATAGAAGTATCAGCAGCAGATATACTAAAAGGGAACGACGATATAATACACGAACCTCTCTACCTAAACGTTAAATCAATAATACTGAGGATCGACGTAGACGAGTTAAGTGCCGGTGTTTACACCGACACCACTGTATACGATTTTAATGGTACAGCATCTGAAAAAGTAGAAAAAATGCTCGGGCTCGTCAAAGACAAACTTAAGGATTTCAATAATGTAGCAGTAAGAGTATCAGGAAACATCGTAGGTACAGATGAACTGCTAAAGGCAAAGGAAGTAGCTTACGAACAGGGATACACCTCGTTCGTCATAGGATAAACACCGATATTTCGGAGAACGGAGAATTATTATGGCTGAAAATTTCAAGGTATCGCTTCAGAAGATCATCGAAGAATTCAAACTTGAAGTGATCTACATCCACAAAGATGCAAATGAACTTATGATCGACGAAAACGATGTAAACAGACCCGGACTTCAGCTTATGGGATTCTATGAGTATTTCAATCCGGAGCGTATGCAGATCATAGGAAAGATGGAATTTGCATATCTTTCTACTATAGACGAAAAAACTCGCCGCGAGAGACTGCAGCTTCTTTTCTCACAGAGGATTCCTGCACTTATCATAACAAGAGAACTCCCTTATTTTGCAGAAATGCTCGAGCTCGCAAAGGAATACGAAGTACCGCTCCTCAGAAGCAAGGAGAGCACATCAAACTTCATCTCAGGACTTATAGCATACCTCAACCTCACTCTCGCTCCGAGAATTACCCGTCACGGTGTTCTCATAGAGATCTACGGTGAAGGTGTATTCATTACCGGTGAAAGCGGCGTAGGTAAGAGTGAGACTGCTATCGAGCTCGTAAAACGCGGACACAGACTTGTTGCAGACGATGCAGTTGAGATAAGAAAAGTATCAAATATCAGCCTTGTCGGAAGCTCACCCGATAATATCCGCCACTTCCTCGAACTGCGCGGTATAGGTATTATCAACGCACGCCGCCTCTTCGGTATCGGTGCTGTAAAAATGACTGAAAAGCTCGATCTTGTAGTTGAGCTCGAACAGTGGAACTCTGAAAAGGTATACGACAGAATGGGCGTAGATACAGAATTTGTATCACTCCTTGGAGTTAAAGTGCCTTCACTCACTATACCTGTAAAGCCAGGTCGTAATCTTGCAGTAATACTCGAAGTTGCAGCTATGAACAACAGACAGAAAAAGATGGGTTACAACGCTGCTCAGGAACTCCTTAACAGACTCGGAATGGAGTCAGATTCTAAGGAAATCGTGCGTGATTACGAGGCATTCTGACATCATATAAGCAGAACAAAGAACATCTTCTCAGGAGGAACACAATGCTTAACATCGAAGAACTTACCGGACTGTGCAGCGAACTCGGATGCCGCATAACCCCGGAATGCTCTCTGAGAGAGTATATAACATTCAGATTCGGCGGTACCTGCCGTGCTCTTATCAGCGTTAATTCAGCAGAATCAGCTGCTAAACTGCTCAGATATGTAAGGGATAACTCTATCAGATTCGGAATACTCGGAAGAGGAAGCAACGTCATCGTTCCTGACGACGGTTTTGACGGAGTAATTCTCCTGTTCGGCAGTGATTTTGCTCATATAGAAACTAACGGAAACAAGATGAAATGCGAAGCCGGTGCTCTTCTTGCTTCAGCCTGCGTACATGCACAGCAATCAGGGCTCACCGGTATGGAGAACCTTTTCGGTATACCGGGAACAGTCGGTGGCGCTCTTTACATGAACGCCGGTGCATACGGAAGCGAGATAAAGGATATAGTCATTTCTGCCGAATATATTGACCTTGACGGAACGATCAAAACTATGAACAGTGAAGAAATGGACCTTTCGTACAGACACAGCACATTCAGCGAAAGCGGTCAAGTCATCACATCCGTCACGCTTGAACTTGCAGAAGGCGATCCGGATGCTATAAAAGAAGTTATGACGGAATGTATGGCTAAGAGAAGCTCAAAACAGCCCCTCGAATATCCCAGTGCCGGAAGTACATTCAAGCGTCCTGAAGGGAACTACGCTTCTCTTCTCATTGACCAGTGCGGACTTAAAGGACTTACCTGCGGCGGAGCTATGGTCAGCGAAAAACACAGCGGCTTCGTAATAAACAAAGGCTATGCCACCTGTGCAGATGTTCTCGAACTCTGTGACAAGGTGAAAAATATCGTTAAGGAAAAGACCGGTTATATACTTGAACTCGAACCTGTCATCCTGAAATAAGACTCATTCAGCAAAAGGAAGATCTCTATGAAATTACTGATAGTTACCGGTATGTCCGGTTCCGGAAAATCCAGCGTAATGGATGTCCTTGAGGACATCGGATATTACTGCATCGACAACATACCTCCTAAACTCATTTCGAGATTCGTTGATCTTTGCAGAAAGACCGACAATCCACCCGAAAAAGTTGCCGTTGCCGTTGATATAAGATCCGGTGATATGTTCGCTGAGATATTTCTTTCCTGGCAGGCTTTGCGCTCCGAAGAAGATGTTGAAGTCAAAGTAATATTCATAGAAGCAAGTGACGAAGTGCTTATCAAGCGTTACAAGGAAACACGCCGTAAACATCCGCTCGATGAAAAATTCAACGGAAATATGCACGAAGCTATAAAGTATGAACGCGATCAGCTTTCACAGCTCCGCGAAATAGCGGACTATTATATAGAGACTTCACTTCTTTCATCATCTCAGCTGAAAGAACAGGTCAAGGAACTTTTCCTGACAAAGACTTCTGATTCACTGTCTATCAAGATAATGTCATTCGGTTTCAAATACGGCGTATCGACAGAATCAGACCTTGTATTTGATGTAAGATGTCTGCCGAATCCCTACTACATAGACGAACTTCGCAGTCATACCGGCTGTGAAAGCTGTGTAAGAGATTACGTAATGAGCTTTGAACAGTCACAGATGCTACTCGAAAAGCTCAAAGACCTGATAGACTACCTGATACCTCTTTACATACACGAAGGAAAAAGTCAGCTTGTTATAGCATTTGGATGCACAGGCGGCAAACATCGTTCTGTAACATTCGCAGAGTTAATATCAAAGCACCTTATGAGCATGGATTACAGAGTACAGAAGTATCACCGCGATATAACAAAGGATAAAAAGATATAAACAGAGGTGAGCAGCTATTTCATTCTCAAATGATGTCAGAAATGAGATCAGCCGATCTCTCAACGATAAAGAAAAGCGTTTTGCGTGTCTGTACGGTATGCTTCTTTTCAGCAGGACACTAAACGCAGAACGTATCTGCTTTCAGACAGAAAGCAGCATTGCAGCCGAAACATTCAGCATGCTGTTTTCTCGTATATTCGGTGTCAAACCCGAATGTAAATCCGCTGTCAGACGCAGTGGTACAGAAATGTATACTTATGACATTACCTCTGCCGACACCGTAAGCGAAGTGTACCGCAAGTACCACTTTTCAGACGGAATAAGAACTATAGATTCCGGGATTATTGCGACCAATAGTCTCGGAGTTTTTGCAGGCGGAGCTTTTCTTGCCTGCGGCAGTGTTAATGATCCTCAGAAGGAATATCATCTTGAATTTTCAGTACCTGAGGAAGAGCTCGCTGCTGAACTTGCACAGCTCCTTGAAGATATAGGCGTGACCGCCGGAAGAGTCGTTCGACGCGGTCAGCATATCGTCTACATAAAAGGCAGCGAATCTATAGAAGACACGCTGACATTTATAGGTGCACAGCAATGCACCCTCGAACTTATGAATGTCAAGATATACAAGGATGTACGCAACAAGGCCAACAGAATAGCCAACTGCGATTCAGCCAACATAGATAAAGTCGTTAATGCTGCTATGAAGCAGATAGAAGACATCAAGCTTATCGCATCTGTTTCAGGATTAGACTCTCTCTCTGATGACCTCAAAGAAGTTGCTCTTCTTCGCCTTGAAAACACAGATATGAGCCTTAAAGAAATAGGTGAGAACCTGTCTGAACCTCTCAGCCGTTCCGGGGTTAATCACCGTTTCCAGAAGCTTTCAAAAATAGCTGATTCTCTGCGTGCAGGAGGTAATATAAATGAGACCTAACGGCTTTGTAAACCTGCACGTTCATACAGAATACAGTCTTCTTGATGGTGCCTGCCGCATCACAGAGCTCGTCAAAAAAGTCAAAGAACTCGGACAGACCGCTGTTGCGATAACAGACCACGGCAATATGTATGGCGCAGTAGAATTCTGGAACGAAGCTAAAAAGAACGGAATTAAGCCGATTATCGGTTGCGAAGTATACGTCGCTCCACGTACTCACCTTGATAAAGAGCCCAAGATAGACAATTCGCCATATCATCTGTTATTGCTTTGTGAAAACAATGAAGGCTACAAAAATCTCGTAAAACTCGTTTCGATAGCAAGCATTGACGGATTTTACAGCAAGCCGAGAGTAGACAAAGAGCTCCTCAGGAAATACCACGAGGGGCTTATTTGTCTGTCTGCGTGTGTAGCAGGCGAAGTACCGCGAAAAATCGCCGCAGATAATTATGAAGGTGCTAAGGAATCAGCTCTCGAATATCTCGAGATATTCGGCAAGGGCAATTACTATATAGAAGTTCAGGACCACGGTATTGAAGAAGAAGCCAAAGCTCTGCCGCTCCTTTACAAACTATCAAATGAAACAGGCATACCACTTGCAGCAACAAATGATTGCCACTACATTAATAAAAGCGATTCAGAAATGCAAAAAGTGCTGCTCTGCATACAGACTGGTAAAACTCTTGACGAGCCGAACGGTATGGGATTTCAGACTGACGAATTCTATGTAAAATCCGCTGACGAAATGGAAGCACTATTCCATGGGCACGAAGAAGCTGTCACCAATACTGCCAAAATCGCTGAACGCTGCTGCGTAGAATTCGAATTCGGCAACATAAAACTGCCAAAATTCACAATAGAGGGCGTTACAGATAACAAAGCTTACTTCCGTGAACTTTGCCGAAAGGGAATGTTCGAGAAATACGGCAGTTCACCTGAACAGGCTGTAACTGAGCGTATGGAGTACGAACTATCCATTATAACAACTATGGGGTATACTGATTATTACCTTATAGTATGGGATTTTATCAGATATGCACGTGAAAACAATATACCGGTAGGTCCAGGAAGAGGTTCAGGTGCTGGCAGTCTCTGTGCTTATTGCATAGGTATAACAGGAATTGATCCAATGAAGTTCAATCTGCTGTTTGAGCGTTTCCTTAATCCTGAACGAGTTAGTATGCCCGACTTTGATATTGATTTCTGCATTGAAGGAAGACAACGAGTTAAAGATTATGTGGTAAGCAAATACGGAACAGATCGTGTTTCTGAAATAATAGCATTCGATACACTAAAAGCAAGAGCAGCTATACGAGATGTAGGCAGAGTGCTCGGCATTTCATATCAGATATGTGACAGAGCAGCCAAGCAGATAGATTTCCGGAATACTCTTGATGAAGCACTGATAGAATCCGAAGAACTCGCTCAGATGTATAAAAGTGATTTGTCTGTCCGCAAACTTGTAGATCTTGCGCGTCAACTTGAAGGTATGCCGCGTCACGCATCAACACACGCTGCAGGAGTCGTCATTTCCGCTGTACCGCTTAGCGACCTTGTCCCGCTGCAAAAAAACGACGGAACAGTAGTCACTCAGTACACAATGACAGTCCTTGAATCTCTCGGCCTGCTGAAAATGGACTTTCTTGGTCTGCGAAACCTAACTATAATACGTGATACAGTCAACGAAATACGACGTTTTCAGCCAGACTTTGATATTAATTCTATACCACTTGACGACAGGGAAGTATATAAGATGTTGTCCGACGGAGATACAGCCGGTGTATTCCAGCTTGAGAGCGAAGGCATGACACAGAGACTCATGGAACTCTGCCCGGAGCGTCTCGAAGACCTGATCGTCGTAATTTCACTCTATCGTCCCGGACCTATGAAATCTATACCAGTTTACATAGAAAACAAGAAAGAGCCATGGAAAGTGCGCTATAAACATCCGTTGCTGAAAGAGATACTCGAAGAGACATACGGATGTATGGTATATCAGGAACAGGTAATGGAGATATGCCGAAAACTTGCCGGATATTCCTATGGACACGCAGATATAGTCCGTCGTGCTATGGCTAAGAAAAAGCATGATGTTATGCTCAAAGAGCGTGAGAGCTTTGTAAATGGTGCCAAAGAAAACGGAGTACCGGGAAATACAGCCAATGAAGTGTTTGATGAAATGGTATCATTCGCTTCGTATGCTTTCAATAAATCACACGCAGCCGCATATGCCTATCTTGCATATCAGACAGCATATCTGAAATGTCATTACAGAGGAATATATATGGCAGCTCTGATGTCGAGCGTTATGGGAATGACCGGTAAACTTGCCGAATACATCAACGCTTGCAGAAGTGCCGGCATCGAAATACACCGACCTGATATAAACAAGAGCATGAAAGGCTTTACATTCACTGACGGAAAGATGTATTTCGGACTTATGGCGATAAAAAACGCCGGTGGCGGACTTGCAGAACGCATAATCGCAGAACGTAACTCCAACGGAAGTTTTTCAGGATTACAGGATCTGTGCGAGAGACTTAACGGCAGAGACCTGAATAAGAAATCTCTTGAAAATCTTATCAAATCAGGCGCTCTTGACGGTCTCGGAGCAAATCGCCATCAAATGCTTGATAGCTACGAACGTATTCTTGAACTTTCAAGCTCAGGTTCACGCGGAGTTATCGAAGGGCAGCTCAATTTCCTTGAAGCGCAGGACACATCGGCTATGAACATGAAAATACCATACAGAACTGAATTTGATTTCAAAAAGCTGCTGTCAATGGAAAAAGAAGCGGTAGGAATGTACATATCCGGCAGTCCTCTTATGGAATTCCACTACCTTGCCGAACTGCTACATACTATCAGAATAGGCACATTATCGCTCGATAATGGAGCAGCAGACGGTCAGAACGTCAAATTGCTCTGCACAATACAGGAAAAGAAGCTTCACAAAACAAAAAACGGTGATAAAATGTGTTTCCTTACACTTTCTGACGACAGTGGGGACGTGGACGCAGTAGTTTTTCCTGATCTATATTCGTTGTACGGAACACAGCTCAATGAAGATGCAGTCTTCGTCATCAATGGAAAAATCTCGGTTAAAGACGAAAGTATAAGCATTGTGTGCACATCAGCTTTTCCTGAGTCAGAATTTGCAACAATGACTGAGAGAATGAAGCTGTGCATCAAAACGCCTTCTAATGAAGCTTTTATTCCTGCAGCACTTTCAGAACTATGTGCTAAATATAACGGTAACACGCAACTTTGCTACTATCTGACCGATGTCAAAAAGACTGTTCTGCCTAAAAACAAACTATCACTTGTCATCACACCGGAATCATACAGTGAATTGTTAAAGATTTTTCCGCAGCAGCAGATAGGCCTTATCAGATAGCACAAGTTTTTTTGATAAAAAATGCAAAAATAACAGAATTACACTTGACAATTTTTCAGCAAAGTAGTAAAATATAAATGTATGGAATTATGATACAGCCACAATGACGTGAACTGTATGTTAATAATATAATGCTATGTGCAGATTGGAGAATACTTATGATCAAGAAAATCGGTGTATTAACAAGCGGCGGAGACGCTCCTGGTATGAATGCTGCCGTTAGAGCAGTCGTAAGAACAGCTCTCAGCAAGGGCATGGAGGTTTACGGTATCCGCAGAGGTTACTGTGGTCTCATCAACGGCGATATTTATAAAATGGACGAGAGAAGCGTTTCTGATATCATCCACAGAGGCGGAACCGTTCTTTACACCGCAAGATGCCCTGAATTCAGAACAGAAGAGGGCGTTGCTAAGGCTAAAGCTAAGTGTGACGAGCTCGGTATCGAAGGACTCGTAGTTATAGGCGGTGACGGTTCATTCAGAGGTGCTGCTGATCTTTCAGCACACGGAGTACTCTGTATTGGTCTTCCCGGAACTATCGACAATGATATTGCCTGCACAGACTATACAATCGGTTTTGATACAGCTATGAATACAGCTATGGAAATGATAGACAAGCTCCGTGACACTTCCCAGTCACACGACAGATGCTCTGTTGTTGAGGTAATGGGCAGAGGCGCTGGTCACATTGCTGTAAATACAGGTATCGCTTGCGGTGCTACTGATATAATCACAAAGGAAGTTCCTTACGACCTCAATGCTATTGCAAACACAATGCTTGAAAAGAAGTCGAAGGGCAAACAGAACTTCGTAGTTATCGTTGCTGAGGGCATCGGACATGCTAACGAAATCGCAGCCGAGCTTCAGGAAAAGACTCACATTGAGTCAAGAGCAACTGTTCTCGGTCACGTTCAGAGAGGCGGTTCACCTACAGTACGCGACAGAGTTGAAGCTACAAGAATGGGTTACTATGCAGTAGAGCTTCTCGAGCAGGGAATCGGCAACCGTGTTGTTGGTATCAAGGACAGCAAGATCGTTGATTACGATATCCAGGAAGCACTCTCAATGCAGAAAGATTACGATGTAAAGCTCCACAAGATGGCAGAGCAGATCGCATTCTAAGATTTTATATAATAATAAAACGGGACTGTTGTTACAGTCCCGTTTTATTTTATAAGAATTCCGAAACAATATTCTTTCCGGATTCAGGAGTAGAATAAATCCACTCCGATATATGGCCACTCTCGATAAAATACTCAAAATTACAGTTAGGAGAAATATCCTCACAGACATCAATAATAACAAGTTTGACCTTCATTTTATCCGGCAGTATTGATTTTATGTAAACGCTAACATTTTGGCCAGGATGAACATTATCCTTTGGTTCAGCTAAACCTGCAAGATTAGGAGCAAGCTCTACAAAAATGCCATACTCTTCAACTGAACGAACTACACCGCCGACAGTTTCCCCGACAGAATAACGCTCTGCGTTTTCAGACCAAGTACCGAGAAGTTCCTTATGTGTAAGGCATATCCTTCCATTTTCGTTTGAATGGATCACAGCTTTAATACGCTGACCAAGCATAAATCGGTCAGAAGGGTGCGATATTCTTGAAACAGAGATAGCGTCAATAGGAATGAGTGATGGAATACCGCATCCTATATCTACAAAACAGCCGAACTGCTCAAGATGAGTTACTTTAGCTTCAATTATATCACCGCTCCTAAGCGAAGAAATATACTTTTTCATGCATTCTTCCTGTGCAGCCCGTCGCGATAATACAGCTGTATATTCGCCGCTTTCCGACTTGTGCAGTGAAACTACCTTAAAGCAGACAACTTTATTCACTCTAGATATCACCGCTATATCACGCGTTGTTCCTTCTGCAATACCAATTGCTCCTTCTTCACGCTGAATAAAACCAACTGCACATGGGAGATCAACTATAAGATCATGCGAGCTTGTGCACATAGAAACTCGTGCCTCAACTATTAAACCATTTTCACGAGCCTCTTCAAGTCCGTCAATAGTAGAGATAAGCCTTTGGTTTGATGAAGTTGAGAAAAAATAACCTTCTGGTCTGAAATACATATTTTATACCTCCGTGATAACTATATTCCGGCAAACGCCTGGTTGACAGTTAATCATATGCAACGGCACAAATAGATATGCACGCGGCTCATAGACCTGTCTTTATATTAAGTCCTCCCAGCGAATTGAAAACAGAACGTATGCCTTTCACAGATTCAGAACTGCATATAACATATATCTGAGCTCTTCGTCTGCGTAAAGGCTCAGGGAAAACACTTTCACCAGCATCAGATTCCATTACAGCTGTTACATAATTATGAGCAGTTACTGCTGTAGGTATAACGGTGTAGATAGTTCCATTGCGAAGTTTCATAGCCCTATCGGACATTTTGTCATAAACAATACCAGAAGAGTATATTTCTCCAACATTCTCTCGCGCACGTTTCAGAGCAAGCTCGGCCATATCAGATGTTTCAAATTCAGCAGAAATTCTCGATACCATAGCAAATTCCTTTCTAAAATTTGGTTGACTTCAATATGTTTGTATGTGATTTTTTATCATTATTACACAAATTCAAAAAAATATACTCTGTAAATATTGATTTGAAGACGGATTTGAGGTATAATGAGAAATGTACGATTTTAGTTTTTGTAAAGGAGGGAACTGATTTGGACATACGGCCGGGCGATGTGCTCACTATGAAAAAGAATCACCCATGCGGTGCTAATGAGATGTACGTTATCAGAGCCGGCATGGATTTCCGCCTGCGTTGTATCAAATGCTCGAGAGAGTTTATGGTTCCCAGAAATAAAATAGAAAAGAGCATCCGTGCTGTTAAGCACGCCGATGAGGGTTAGCAGACATTTACGCATATCATATAATTAAAGGAGCAAGGTAAATGTTTGAAAAACTCGCAGCAATGGAAGTAAGATACGATGAGATCAGCGAAAAGCTCTCTCAACCAGAAGTAATAAGCGACAACAAGCTGTATGCACAGCTTATGAAAGAATATAAGAATCTTACACCAATAATAGAAAAATTCCGCGAATACAAAAAGTCTCAGTCAGCGTTTAATGAAGCTAAAGAACTTCTTGATGCAGGCGGACTTGATAGAGACTTCCGTGAAATGGCACAGTCTGAGTATGAAGACTCAAAAGATGCTATAGAGGAGATCTCACAGCAGCTCAAAGTGTTATTACTCCCAAAAGATCCTAATGATGACAAGAACGTTATCATTGAGATACGCGGAGGTGCAGGCGGCGAAGAAGCCTCTTTGTTCGCAAATTCTCTCTATCGTATGTACACTATGTACGCTGAGACACGCGGCTGGAAGCAGGAAGTCCTCTCCGCCAATCCGACAGAACTTGGCGGCTTCAAAGAGATAAGCTTCTCAATAGAGGGCGACGGAGCTTATTCCAGACTTAAATATGAAAGCGGAGTTCACCGTGTTCAGCGAGTTCCTGAGACTGAATCACAGGGACGTATACACACATCAACAGTTACGGTAGCTGTGCTTGTAGAAGCTGATGAAGTTGAACTTGAAATAAATCCAACAGACTTAAAAATAGACTATTTCCGCGCAAGCGGCGCTGGTGGACAACATATAAATAAAACAGAGTCCGCAGTCCGTATCACATATCTACCGACTAATGTTGTCGTGGAGTGTCAGGACGAAAGAAGCCAGCATAAGAACAAAGATAAAGCAATGAAAATTCTGCGCTCGAGGATATACGAGGCTATGCAGGAGGAGCAAGACGCCAAAATCGCATCGGAGAGAAAAATGCAGGTCGGCACAGGCGACCGTTCCGAGCGAATCAGAACTTACAATTATCCGCAGGGACGTCTTACTGACCACAGGATAGGTCTGACACTTTACAGGCTCGAAGACGTTCTCAACGGAAATCTTGATGAAGTATTTGACGCTCTTGCAACTGCCGATCAGGCTGCAAAGCTCGCAAATCAGGAAGCGTAATTTTTATGGACACAATATTACTGAATGATAGTGAAAACGATCTGCTCAAAGCAGCAGATCTCATAAAAAACGGCAATGTAGTCGGCCTTCCAACTGAGACTGTTTACGGACTCGGAGCTGACTCTGCTAATGAAAACGCTGTAAGAGCTATATTCACAGCTAAAGGCAGACCGGCAGATAATCCTCTTATTGTACATCTTGCAGATTTCTCAGATGCTGTTAAATACACAACATCAATACCTGAGCTCGCATATAAACTTGCTGAACGTTTCTGTCCCGGTCCTCTTACAATGGTACTCCCTAAAAACGACAGGATACCTATGGTAACATCAGGCGGCTTAGACACAGTAGGCATAAGAGTTCCTTCACATCCTGTCATGCACAGGATAATCGAGCTGTCAGGCTGCCCGATAGCAGCACCGTCTGCAAACATCTCAGGATATCCAAGTCCTACGACAGCAGAACACGTTATGAGAGATATGCAGGGAAGAGTCGCCGCAGTAGTTAACGGCGGGCAGTCAGATTTTGGCGTAGAATCCACAGTTATCTCATTTGACAGCGATAGCTCAGTACGCATACTCAGACCTGGTGCAGTTACACAAGAAATGCTTCTCGAAGTATGCGACAACGTTGTTATAGATCCGGCTATACTTCACGAAGTTGAAGAAGGAGCAACAGTAGCTTCTCCCGGAATGAAATACAAGCATTACTCTCCTAAAGCTGATATAATAATGGTAGAGTCAGACTTTGAGTCTTTTAAGTCAGTTGTTGATAAAGCTTACTCAGACGGCGTCTACACTCTTGTATTTGACGGTGATGAAGCAAATTGTCCATACAGGCATATGTCATACGGCTCTGACAGCTTACAGCAGGCGCATCTATTATTCCAGCGTCTCAGAGAGCTTGACGAGCTCGGCGCAAAGAAAGTTTATGTCCGTGCCCCCTCACCGGAGGGCATAGGACTCGCAGTATATAACCGCCTTATAAGAGCGGCAGGATTCGAGGTGATAAGGATATGAACAGTCTCAACGGAGTTATGGTCGTTGGACTGACCGGACAAACAGGTGCCGGTAAGAGCACAGTTTCAAAGATTTTCTCAGCTAACGGCTTTGCGGTAATAAATGCCGACAACATAGCAAGAAAAGTCGTAGAAAAAGGCTCAAAGTGCCTGGATGAAATAGAGGACATGTTTGGAAGCAAAGTCATCACTGACGAAAAAACTCTCGATCGTAAAGCACTTGCAGCAATAGTTTTTTCTGACAAAACCAAACTTGAAACTCTTAACACTATAGTATATCCTTACATCACAGGCGAAATACTCCGCCGTATCAGAGAGTGTTCCGACAACGGCGACAAACTCATACTTCTCGACGCACCTACTCTTTTCGAGAGCCGTGCAGACGACTTCTGTGAGATAATCATTTCAGTTCTGGCTGATCCTGATATACGCAGAGAACGTATTATCATCAGAGACGGTCTGACGGTCGAACAAGCTCAGAAACGTATGAATTCCCAGCTTGACGAGGATTTCTTCAAAACACATTCTGACTATATAATCCATAATAACGGTGAAATAGCCACAGTTAACGAGATCTCAAAAGAGGTCTCAGATAAAATAAGAGAGCTCTACAGCAGCCGTGAGAATACAGAGCTCAAATGCTGTAATTAACATAAAAAGGAGAAATTTCAATGGCAGAAAAGAAAAATGCCGCAAAGGAACTCAAAGAAAAGCTCCTTATGCAGCGCAAAAATGCAGTACACAGACTCACAGAAAAGGAAGTTGCAGTATGTGACAATTTCTGTGAAGGCTATAAGGATTTCATGAATAAAGCTAAGACCGAGCGCGAAGCAGTTGATACTTCACTTGAAATGCTCAAAAAAGCAGGTTTCAAGGAGTACAAGGCTGGCATGAAGCTCAAGGCAGGGGATAAGATATACCGCAACAACCGCGGTAAAGCTCTCCTTATCGCTATCATCGGCAAAGCTCCTATCGCTGAGGGTGTTCGTCTCTGTGCAGCGCATATCGACTCTCCAAGACTTGATATGAAGCAGAATCCGCTCTACGAGAACGAAGAGATAGCATACTTCAAGACTCACTACTACGGCGGTATCAAGAAGTATCAGTGGACAACGATTCCGCTCTCGCTCCATGGTGTTATCATAAAGGCTGACGGCGAGTCCGTGAAGGTAAATATCGGCGAAGACGAAAATGATCCTGTATTCTGCGTTTCTGATCTTCTTCCGCACCTTGCCAACGAACAGATGAAGAGACCTCTCGCACAGGCTATCAAGGGTGAAGAACTCAATATAATAATCGGTTCAAGACCTTTCCGTGATGATGAAGCAAGTAATGCTGTAAAACTCGGAATCATGCAGATACTCAATGAAAAGTACAGCATCGTTGAAGCTGATTTCATTTCAGCTGAACTTGAAGCAGTTCCCGCATTCAAGGCTAAGGACATCGGTTTCGACAGAAGTCTCATCGGTTCTTACGGTCATGATGACAGAGTTTGTGCTTATCCTGCACTTATGGCATCTATCGAGTGCAAAGCTCCTAAGCACACAGTTGTAACAGTTCTCACAGATAAAGAAGAGATTGGAAGTGACGGTAATACCGGACTTTGTTCTTCATATCTTGAGTATTTCATATATGACCTTGCAGAAGCACTTGGTTCTGACGGCAGAACTGTACTTTCAGCTTCTGAGTGTCTCTCCGCTGACGTAAATGCAGCCTTCGATCCTACATTCCCTGAGGTAAACGAGCGCAACAACTGCGCATATGTAAATAAAGGCGTATGTATAACAAAGTACACAGGTGCCCGCGGAAAGTCTGGCACTTCAGACGCTTCTGCTGAATTCGCAGGCAAGATCAGAAGACTTATGGATTCCAATAACGTGATTTGGCAGACCGGAGAGCTTGGAAAAGTCGATGAAGGCGGCGGTGGAACAGTTGCTGCTTATATCGCAAATCTCAATGTTGACACTATTGATATGGGAGTACCAGTGCTTTCAATGCACGCTCCTTATGAAATAGTCTCCAAGATAGACACATACATGGCATATAAAGCATTTGCTGTTTTTATGGCTGACTAATATAAAAGCTCCTGAGGAATTTCCTCAGGAGCTTCTTGTTTTTACATCAGACATCTATAATGTCTGAAACTTCATTGTCCATACGCTGCTTTGCAACGTGAGCAACATAGAAATTGAATATTCCGAGTCCTATCATAAGGATACCGATAAGTATTCTTACAATAGCTCCAGCCTTGAAAGGACTGAACAGCAGGAACGCACCGAAAACAGAGAGTATACCTCCGAAAATCAGTCCAGCTTTGCGTGAAGCAGGAGATTTATCTTTCTTCAGAGCTTCAAAAAGCCTTGAAATACCGGATACTATGAATATTATACCGGCAATTATCGGAATGCCAACTTCTATAATACGAGGAAGGAGACAAACGATAGCTCCTACAATAACACCAGCTATGCCGCTGCCGAAGAGAGTACCGTCCATACCCTCTCCGAAGCCGCTAAGCAGCATAATAACGCTTGCTACAATTATAATCCCGCCGATGATATAGAATAGCATGGAGATTACTCCGGGAAAGAAGCCGATAAGAGCACCGCTTATAGTTAGTACAACGCCTTTAGTAATGTAATCTGAATGAATTTTTTTAAGCATGGACCTCAAACCTCCTTAGATAAGAACACTTATGTATTTGAGTAAGAGCTTATAGAATAGTCCGGAATTTTCATAAATCTTGCCAGCAAACTTCTCAGTAATCGCACGGCAGTTCCTTATAGTTTCTTCGTCAGGTCCTGCATTACTGAAAGCACCGCATAAAGCAGCGTTCATAATGAACCTGTAATCACCGTTATCAAAATACTTGCCACCGAATTTGCTTTCGACTTCATCTGCAAACTCATTATAGTTCAAATCACCTATTTCAGTTTTCAGATGTGAAAGAAGTTTTTCAGAATAAGCGTAGATACTTGCCATACGCTCAGACCGACTGCCGCTATTGAAACAGTTTTTACGTTTCTTGATAATGTAGTCACGTCTTAAGAGAACAGCCCCTATAATAGCAGCGATTACAACCAAAGATATAAGAACCGTTTTAAGTGCCTTCGGAATTCCTTTAGAAGAACTGTTGCTGCCTGAACCACCAGACGGAGCCTGTGATGGAACTGAACCTGATACACTTGTCGTTACAGTAGTAACAGTACCACTGCGGCTATTCTTAGTAGTTGTCAATGTAGTTGTTATATTGGTCGTAGTCAGCTGAGAACTGTTAGTAGGACTCGGAGGATCAGTATAACGTGGCTTGTCAACATCAGCGTTGCCGGGATCTATTCTTGTTTCACCGTAACCGGTAGTAAAATCAAAAGGAACCCAGCCAAAACCGTCAAGGTAAACCTCAGTCCATGCATGGCTTCGGTTGTCCTTAATTTCGAGAGTATAACTGCCGTCGGGATTTTTCTTGGCATTCTTGAAATCATCCTTGACTACAACATATCCCTCTGCATATCTTGCAGGAACGCCAGCCATTCTTGCAAGAATAACACCTGCTGTCGCGAAGTGAACACAATATCCCTTATAATTCTTCGTGAGGAAATAGCTTACGAAGTCTTCGCTGTATGGTGTCTTTCCTGGCTCAAGAGTATATCTGCATTTTTCTGCAAGTGTCTCCTTTATCCTTTTCAGTACCTTGATATCATAATCAGCAGAATGACGAGATTTGCTGTAAAGTGAGCGACCGACATACTGCATAACCACATCTTCATATGAAGAAACATCCGGTATCTGTCTGTAATACTCATAAACAAAATCCTGATACTTCTTTTCAGAAAGCTGAATATCGTAGTAATCATGATTACCGCTTATCAATTGCTGGAAACCACCGCTCGATATCGCCACATTGCCCTTTAAGGATTCTTCAGGCGGAACGATGGAATATTCACCATTTGCCCCGTACAAGAGAGTGTTCAGTATTTCTGATATACTTGCATAATGAACATTATATTCCTGCTTGGTCTTAGACTCGCATTCTATCATAGAGTCGTTGATATAGTCCATATCATCGTTGATAGTACCGTAAGGAGCAAAATATCTCTTTTTCTTCATCTGGGGCTCAACAGTAATTTTCACCGTTTCGCGTCCGGGATATATAAGTTCAGAAAAAACTCCGTACATATCCTGCGGATACATAGTTTCGACAGCTTCTTTAAAACGTTCATCATCATAAGCATCACTGTCAAGAGTATCCCATTCGCTGTCATTATAGACAGCCTTATTATCTTCTTTGAGGTATACAGCACCTTCGCAGATATCGCTGAATGTAACGATAAGATCAGTTTCACCGTCGTACTCGATCTTATCATCTCTGCCGAGCTTATTATCGTCAAAATCAACATTAAATCCGAAAGCAGCAGCAATTCGCGAGAGACTTCCAAAGAGATCATCAACAGTAAATGAACTAAAAGCGTCACTTATATCTCTTCGCTTCTCATTGATCTTGTCACTTCGTTCGTAATCCGAAACATTGATGTAAACAGATGTAATACCCGAAATCAGCATTACACATGCCATTATAAAAACACCGCAGCGCTCTGTGACTTTGAGTTTCATCTTGCGTTTGGGGAAGAAGAGATCATCCTTACGAACAAAACCGCCCGGTCCGCTCGTATATTCTCCCACATCTATCGTAGACATAGCAAAGAGAGCCAGCCAATAAGCAATAGTGAGCATTCCCCAGAATACAGGAAGCTCAATACCATTATAAAGTCCTATCTCTATGATAGGAAAGGTTATCATAAGAGGCAGTATAGGATTAGGACGACAAATCGTAAAATAATAGATAACGATCGCGAGCATCCATACTGCAAAAATCAGCATAGTGGTGACAGCAGCCTTTTCGTGCTTTGGATTAAGATGATCATAGTACGCTACATCTGTATGGTATGACTGCTTGTATATGACGTTATAAACAAACTTGAAGCCTTCTACTATCTTACCTAGTTTTCTGTATGCAACAAAAGCAAATAGCAGGGAAGAAGCAGCGTATATCCACATTGCTTTACGGTTGAATACTGTCAGCAGTATATAGAATGCAGAAAATCCTACAGCCGCAAGTGCGAGTGACTTTTTGTCATAAACAAGATGAAACATACCCAAAAACGACATAATTACCGATGTAAATCCGCATACAGCAAGGAACAGTGCAAGCGGAAAACGGAAATCAAGCCGTTTTTTTCTTACAGACATAACGATACTGTCGCATATGCTGATACCGTTATTATTGGGGATTCTTTTCTTTTTCATTATATCACAATGTCCTTTACTGATGCAGAAATGCCGCCGACAACAACAGGAACAACGGTCATCTTTTCGTCAACGACCTTGATCCTTTCACCTTCAGCATTGGTTTTTACGACAATCATAGCATTTCTGAAATCTGCGTCTATCTCATCACAGATAAATGAAAGAATATTATTATCAGAAGTCGAAGAGATAAAAGTAAATGAAGAAGCTGACAGATCGTTATCAGCAAAAAACTCTTCCGGTTTGCGGCAGAAGAGATTATCATTGAATGAAGTTATAATCTCTCCAACGAGGTCAGATAGATCCGACGCATCCTTGATACATCTCTGAACAAAACAATTCTTTTTGCCGTTATAGTAGATAAGATTATGCATTCTTTCATTGTTGATAAGAAACTGTGAAACAGAAAGCGCAGTATCTATTAGTGTATCGAATACAGCAAGAGTACTGTCTGAGTCCTCATAGCACTTCAGATCAAGGAAGACAGTTGATGGAACATCTACCGGCAGACTGTAGTCCTTAACGATAAACTTATTCTTCTTGGAAGTTAATTTCCAGTGAATGCGATTGAGCTTGTCACCGTCAATATATTCGCGAAGTCCGAACACCTCAGAAGGATCATCTCCCGGCTTATGCTCAGAATATACTTCACTTTCATCATCAACTCTGTCATATTCGGTAACTTCACCGGTAACTTCGTGGAATTCCGGAAGAACTGTTATCTCAGTCTGTATGTTCCTGCATATCCTGAACTTGAATAGCCTAAGCGGATCATAGATAGTGATATGGGCAAGTCTTACAATCAGGATACCGCAATACTGGGAGCTAATCTGAAAAGTCATTCTCTGTGAATTTGACGGCTGTATCGGCATAAATATATCGAATGTTGAAATACTGTTATTGAACACATTATAATACTCGATGCGAGCTTCAGCCTTTCCGATTGAAAAGATACTTGTATTCTCAACGCAAAGCTGAACAGGAAATGTAGTATTTTTCGATACCGTATTGTCCTTTAAGGCAAAATCAGCTTTGATGCATCGGCTTGTGATATATGTCGTTGCAAACAATATTATCGGCAAAACGAGCATAACTACAAGAAGGACAAGAGCAAAGTCCCACACGTAGAGTATATAGAATACCGCACATATTATTATGAGGACGGCAAATAGGATCTTTGTCAGCAGCATACGGTTTCTTACCTTTGAGGAGCAGCGATGCTGGGAACAGGAACTGTCCTGAGTATCTCAGCGATTATGCCGGAAGGAGTAGCATCAGAAAGCTTAGCCTTTGAATTGAGGATGATACGGTGCTCGAAAACATCACCGCAGATATAACTGATATCATCGGGAATAACGTACTCACGTCCCATAGCAACAGCAATGCCTTTAGCTATCTGCATGAGAGCAAGAGTTCCACGAGGGCTTACACCGAGTTTAACAAGTGGATGATTTCTTGTTGCAGCAGCAAGAGAAACAATATACTCATATATCCTGTCATCAACATAAATATTGTCTATGTAATCCTGAAGAGCTGTTATGAATGAAGCATCAGCAACAGCCTGAACTGAATCAAGAGGATTGGTATTATACTTTGATTTAAGAATTGCAACTTCTCCGCTGAAATCCGGATATCCCATACTAAGCTTGAGCATGAAACGGTCAAGCTGAGAATCAGGAAGATTATGAGTACCTGCTGAACCGATAGGGTTTTGAGTAGCGATAACAGTATACGGATCAGGAAGCTTATATGTATTTCCGTCAACTGTAATATTCTTTTCCTCCATGAGCTCGAGAAGAGCAGACTGTGTCTTGCTGGATGTACGGTTTATCTCATCAGCAAGGAAGAGGTTGCAGAAGGCAACACCGGGACGGAACTCAAACTTGCCGTTTGAGCTGTTGTACACTGAAAAACCTGTTACATCAGACGGAAGAACGTCCGGAGTGAACTGCATTCTGTTATGCTCAAGCGAGAGAGCCTTTGAAAAGGCGAGTGCAAGTGTAGTTTTACCAACTCCTGGAATATCCTCAATAAGGATATGGCCTTTACATAGTATAGCAAGAAGCACTTTGATAATAATAGCATCCTTACCAATGACAGCTTTTTTTACTTCGCTGACGATGGAATTGATTTGAGTTGAGTAATAAGAATTATTCATAAAACATCTCCTGTCTTTATATAGAAATTTCAGATAGCTGTTACTTATCCGAAAATTTAAACACCTAAAGATAATTATAGCATAAATCCGCTTATTATGCAAGAAAAACAGCAAAAAATCTCAATTCGTAATGTTAAGATTTTGTGAAATTCACGTTAGCATAAGCTAATTTACATAAAATTTCATCTGCGCTATACTAATAATCGAAACAAACAAACGAAATCGGACACGTTGGAGGAAAAAATTATGAAAAAAATTCACTGTATAAAAAAGGAAAACGATATGTGAACTTCGCAAAAGAGGGCGTACTGTGATGTTCGGTGATGGTATAAACGATACACCTGCACTCACTTCAGCCAACACAGTAAACGAAATAAAAAGCGCAGTAATCACAGCTGGATATAATAAAATATAAAATCCCGGAAAGATTTACGAAGGTCTTTTCGGGATTTATTTTTGCTATTTCAAGCAGTATATTTCTTTCTGCAGATTTTCGAGGAATTTGCCGGCATGAGCACCATCCATCTGTGTATGGTGGAACTGCAAAGAAACAGGCAGTTCATAACGAAACAGTTTCTTTCTGTACCTGCCCCACGAAACAAATGGATTATTGAAAACACCGGTATAAATATTAACTATGCCATTCAGTTCGGTTTCAACGATAGCAGATGTTCCGATGACCATGTATTCAGATGACAAATCAATATCCTGACAATTATCTGCGGACTGTGAAGTATTTCTGAGGTAACATTCATTAAACTCGTCAAGTACATCAGAATAGGGGATATCGCAGGAGTTTAACTCACCGTTAATATTCTTAACGATAGTATTCACAGCTAAAAAATCATATTTCAGGAGTTTTTCACCAACCGAAAGAAGATAGAATTCTTTGACCTTAGAAGCTGCCTTACCGATGCAGAAATCAAGCAGCATATTGAATTTCAGCTTTCTTCTTTTACTTACCCTAACCAAATTCGTTACATCAAGTGTTTTGAATAATGTTACCATAGGATAAGGTGCTTTAATCCAGAATTCAAACGCTCTTGCCCTTGAAGTTTCCTGAGGTCTTAGTTCTTTCGGCATAAAAATCTCCTGTTTTACTTAAAATGTCAATTGATTAGTGTCACCGAGTTCCTTCGCTGGTTTACCGGCTGCAGGAACACTCTTTGAACGATACTTTTCATACTGCTCAAGTTCTTCAGCTGAAACGATCTCAGCAGAAGCAAGAACTGCTTTCTTTTTTAGGTTGATGACCTGAACCCCCTGAGAGTCTCTTGTAGTCTTCGGAAGTATCATACCTGTGTTGAAGAGCAGAGCGTGGCCGGAGGAAGTTCGGAGCAAAACGTCACAATCCTCACCGACAAACAGAGCAGCTACAAGAGGAGATTTCTCAGAATAAGCCTTTGCGAGTTTCTTTCTGTTAGTTTTCGTCTCGTAAGACTTCATCGGTACCTTTGCAGCCTTACCATTCTCAAAGAAGAATACGATATATCCGCTGTAATCAGTAGTAGGAACAAGCATTTTGAGATTTTCGCCATCATCAAAGCTGAGCTTAGCAGGAATATAATCACCCATAACACTTGCCTTGGTATCATCAAAAGCACTTGCACGGGATTTGTACGCCTGAGCCTTATCTGAGAAGAATACAAGTTCAGTCTTATTTGTAGCCTCGAAGCTCTGACTGATAAAGTCGCCTTCCTTTAGCTTATGCTCACTGCTCATTCTCAGCGACTGTGGGGTTATCTTCTTGAAGTATCCGCTATCGGAAACGAAGATATTTACCGGATAATCAGGTGTATCATCAACTTCATCTTCTTCCTCGACGTCAGACTGATAATAGAACATCGTTTTTCTCGGCTGAGCGTAATTCTTGATAACATCACGAAGCTCATTTACGATTATCTTTCGTATCTTCTTCTTGTCGCGCAGGATTTCTTCCATTTCCTCAATGTCTTTTCTGAGCTGATCCACTTCCTCAACACGGCGCAGAATGTACTGCTTATTGATGTTTCTCAGCTTTATCTCAGCAACATATTCAGCCTGCACCTCATCAATGCCAAAGCCGATCATGAGGTTGGGTACAACATCCGCTTCGTTCTCAGTTTCACGGATTATCCTGATAGCCTTGTCTATGTCGAGAAGTATCTTGGAAAGTGCTTCAAGCAGGTGAAGTTTTTCCTTCTTCTTAGTGAGATCATAGTATGTACGGCGCTGAACACACTCTTCACGGAAAGCAGTCCACTCGGTAAGTATTTCACGTACACCCATAACACGAGGAGTTCCAGCGATAAGTATATTGAAGTTACAGGGATAGCTGTCCTGCAAAGGCGTAAGACGGTAGAGCTTCTGCATCAGCTTGTCCGGATCTGCACCTTTTTTGAGATCAATAGCTATCTTGAGACCATCGATGTCAGTCTCATCGCGTATGTAGGAGATCTCACGTATCTTTCCGGCTTTAACGAGTTCAACTATCTTGTCGATTATGGCCTCAATTGTGGTAGTATATGGTATCTCAGTAACTTCGATACACTTGGCTGCGCTGTCATAGTTATACTTGCAGCGTACTTTTATGCTGCCTCGTCCGGTCTCATATATCTTTGAGAGCTCAGCTTCATCGTAGAGCATAAATCCGCCGCCCGGGAAATCAGGTCCTTTGAGAGTGCTGAGAATATCACAGTCAGGATCCTTCATAAGTGCAATAGTAGTCTCACAAACCTCTTCAAGGTTAAAAGGGCAGACATTGCTAGCCATTGAAACAGCAATACCGGTATTTGAGTTTACAAGGACAGTAGGGAATGTAGCCGGCAGGAGAGTAGGTTCCTGCATAGTGTTATCGTAGTTAGGAACGAAATCAACAGTCTCCTTGTCTATATCGCGGAAGAGCTCTCCGCATATCTTTTCGAGCTTTACCTCTGTATATCGGGGGGCAGCGAAGTGCATCTTGCTTGAATACTGCTTACCGAAGTTACCCTTAGAGTCTATATAGGGGTGAAGAAGAGCCTCGTTTCCCCGTGTCATACGCACAAGTGTCTCGTAAATCGCCTGGTCACCGTGAGGATTGAGCTTCATAGTCTCACCGACAACATTTGCAGACTTTGAACGCTCTTTGTCAGGGCTCAACAGACCGCGCTTGTACATCATGTAGAGCAGTTTTCTGTGAGAAGGCTTGAAGCCATCGATCTCAGGAAGTGCACGAGATACGATAACGCTCATCGCATAGGGCATATAGTTGTTTTTGAGGACATCTGCGATCTGCTCGTTAACAACGCTTCCTGAGCCTTCTATATAAGCCTCATGCTTGAAAGCTGGCTTTTTCTTATCAGGTTCTCTTTTTCTTGGCATTTATTCTGATCCTCCTTTGGAGTCAAGTTGCTTTACCATATAGTCATAACACAGTTTATCGCCGTTCGGAGTGTCGATAATGTTGTAGCTTACCTCAGTATACCCGTTTTTCAGATATATCTTCTTCGCAGAGAGGGAAGCACTTAGCTCAGCTGTACTGTACTTAGCGGCTACGATCTTCTCAGCAAATTGCATAAGAAGTCTGCCGCAGCCTTTTCCTTTATGCTCAGGAAGAACGAACAAGCGGTTTATCTCATTTTCGTTTATAGTCACAGTTCCGGCAAAGGAACCGTTTTCATCTCTGACAAGCCACACATTACCATCTTCAATGTCATTGATTATCTTATCAATACTGTGATGATGAGAAAAGAACTCAACAGCACCGGGAGAATAGTAATGAGGATATACGGCTCTTATAGTTTTCTGCGTTATATCATAAACAACATCTTTATCGTCGATAGACGCTCTGATCACTTCACTCATAACTCAGCTAATATCGGCGAGTTCGAGGTAATCTGCGCCGTATTCAGAAATATAGTCTTTACGTCCCTGAAGATCATCGCCGAGAAGCATCTCAAATATCTCAGCCGACTCCTTTATATCGTCAACTGTTACCTTGATTAGACGGCGGGTATCCGGATTCATAGTAGTAAGACTCATCATATCCGGTTCGTTCTCACCGAGACCTTTCGAGCGTTGGATAGTATGCTTTTTTTCGCCTATCTCAGTAAGGATACGCTGTTTTTCCTGTTCAGTATAAGCGAAGTAAGTCTTCTCTTTGGTGTTTATCTCGAAGAGGGGAGATTCTGCGATATAAACATACCCCTCACTGATAAGTGTCGGAGTCAGACGATAGAGCATAGTAAGGATAAGTGTACGTATCTGGAAACCGTCAACATCAGCATCGGTACAGATAACTATTTTGCTCCAACGGAAGTTCTCGATATTAAAAGTAGAGAGTTCCTTGTTTGCTTTTGCAGTTACTTCAACTCCACAGCCAAGTACCTTGATAAGATCAGTGATTATCTCACTCTTGAATATCTTGGCATAATCGGCTTTAAGGCAGTTGAGTATCTTACCACGGACAGGGATAACAGCCTGAAATTCAGCATCACGCGCAAGCTTTACAGAACCGAGAGCTGAATCACCCTCCACGATGTAAATCTCGCGTCTTGTAACGTCTTTAGTACGGCAGTCAACGAACTTCTCGACCATGTTAGCAAGATCAATAGTACCGGTGAGCTTTTTCTTAACGTTAAGGCGCACTTTTTCAGCATTTTCACGGCTTCGCTTGTTTATGAGTATCTGTTCAGCTATTCTCTGAGCCTCATCGGGATTCTCTATGAAGTAAACTTCAAGCTGATGACGAAGAAATTCCGTCATCGCCTCACGAATGAACTTATTAGTAATAGCCTTTTTAGTCTGATTGGCATAAGATGTCTGAGTCGAGAAAGAAGAAGAAACGAGTATCAGACATTCCTCAACATCAGCATATGTGATCTTGCTTTCATTCTTCTGATAGCCGTTGATAGACTTGATATAGCTGTCTATCTGAGCCTGAAAAGCACGTTTAACAGCTTCAGCGGGGGAGCCGCCATGCTCAAGGAAACTTGAATTGTGATAATACTCAGTCAGTTTAGCCTTGTTTGAGAAAGTAAGCGCAACATCAAGCTTAACTTTGTACTCAGGCTTGTCGTCGCGATCACGACCTTTCTTCTCAGCAGTCCAGTGCTGAATAGAACTAAGAGTTCCTTCACCGGCAATTTCCTGAACATATTCAGTTATACCGGATTCATAGAAGAATTCCTGTTCATTGAATCCTCCGGCTTCGTTCTCGGAACGGAACAAAAACAGTATATTAGGATTAACGATAGCCTGCCTTTTGAGAATATCGCAGAAATACTCATCAGACACATCAATATCTGTAAAGACTTCAAGATCAGGACGCCAGCGAGTCTTTGTACCGGTCTGTTTTCTCTTACAGGGCTCCTTTTTGAGACCGCCGACATTATTGCCCTTTTCAAAGTGAAGCTCGTATTTAAAACCGTCACGAACGACCTCTACGTCCATAAATTCAGAAGAAAACTGAGTTGAACAAAGACCAAGGCCATTGAGACCGAGCGAATACTCATACGATTCAGCAGAAGTGTCATACTTACCGCCGGCATAAAGTTCACAGTAAACAAGTTCCCAGTTATAACGCTTTTCATTATTATTATAGTCAACGGGACAACCTCTTCCGAAATCCTCGACCTCGATGTCATGGTTACGGTAATGAGTGATGATTATCTTGTTACCGTAGCCCTCACGCGCTTCATCGATCGAGTTCGAGATGACTTCAAAGATTGAGTGCTCACAGCCGTCAAGACCGTCAGAGCCAAAAATAACAGCAGGACGTTTGCGGACTCTGTCCGCGCCCTTAAGCATAGAAATACTGTCGTTGCCATAATCCTGTTTCTTAGCCATTTATCTCTTCCTTTCGTTACGTCAGTACATTCCTAATAATGATACCACATTTCAAAGATTTTTGCAAGTAAAAAATAAAAGCGGCAGAAAAATCTGCCGCCATATATCGTCATACAAGCGAAAAATAGAGGAGTACAAGTGTTCCGAGAACTATTCTATACCAGCCGAAAGCCTTGAAATCGTGCTTCTTTATGTAATCCATAAGGAACTTGATAACAAAAATGGATACAAAGAACGCTACTATCATACCTGTCGCTAGAACAGCAATCTCGCTTCCGCTGAAACCACCGTCGTACTTGACAAGCTTGAGCAAACTTGCACCGAACATGACCGGTATAGCAAGGTAGAAAGTAAACTCAGCAGCAACAACTCTCGAAATACCGATGAGAAGAGCACCGACAATAGTTGCTCCCGAGCGTGAAGTTCCGGGGAAGACAGCTGCAATAAGCTGGAAGCAGCCGATAATGAAAGCAGCCTTGGATGTAAGCTGATCTATCGAAGTTATTTTCGGAGTCCTGCCCTTGTTCCAGTTCTCAACAAGAATAAAAGCAATACCAAAAACTATAAGAGCAATGCTGACAGTCCACGGATTATAAAGGTGTTCATCTATCCAGTCATCGAGGATAAGACCGACAACAGCAGCCGGAATGCAGGCAGCAAGCACTTTGAACCACATAACAAATATATCTTTTTTAACGTACGAACCCCAGCCTTCTTTTCTGAACGGCTGAGTATTTCCCTTTTGGCCAAACGGCCAGAGTTTGTGCCAGAAGATCACAACAACAGCCATGATAGCTCCAAGCTGAATGACAACGTCAAACATTTCTTTAAAATCATCGGATTTATCGAGGTTCATAAACTCCTGCACAAGTATAAGATGCCCCGTGCTGCTTATTGGCAGCCATTCAGTGATACCTTCTACGATACCGAGAATGACAGATTTAAAAATTTCCCACATATATATATTTCCTTTCAGATTTAATGCAAACAAGAGTAATTATATCATAGTTAAACTAAAATAGCAACAGTCAAGGTGAACAAAAATCCGCAAGAAGTCAGAAATCTTGCTCTTTATTGTGATATAAACGGAATTTTCGCTTAGAAATTGTAAGAATACCATTCTTTTTCAGTCTTGTTATCTCGCGCTGGAGAGCACTTCTGTTCACGCATAAATAATCAGAGAGCGCGGTCGTAGAAAACGGTATAAGCGGAGTTTTTCCCTGAGGTGTTTTATCTTCAATAATCTGGAGACAACTTATAAGCTTATCTTCTATCGAACGCTGACTGAGAACTTCGATCCTCTCACTCAAATTTATAGCTTTTTCAGACATAAGCTCAAGCAGATTCTCTACAACTCTCGAATGACATGGGCAAGCATTCTCGCACCTTTTGGTGATCTCTGAACGCTTTACGAACATTACTTCACAGTCTGTTTCGCTGACTATCTCAATAACGCTTCTGATAGAAGGTGAATAGGTAAAGAAAGCACCGAAAACACTCTGTTCGCCAAGAGCTTCAACGATCGTGCGTACGCCGTTTATGTCATATCGCTCCATAACAGCTCTTCCGCTGAGAATAATGCCAATGCGGTCGTTTTCACGTGAAAACTCAGCTATACGGCTGCCTGACTTGTATTTTCTTATATCAGGATTGAAACAACTTATCATACGGCGGCAATCAGACTGATCTACACCTTTGAAAAGTATGTTATCTTCCGGTAACATAAAAAATTCCTCCTTGTTGCAATTGCAACAGATTTTTCGTATTATTTATGATACAATATTTTCAGACAAAAGTCAATATTTATTTTTATTTGTCGGCAGGAACTGTACAGAGTCCCGAAATAAAACAGGAGGTAATACACATGAAAGTAAATGTTATCGGTGAACAGATATCTCAGGACGAGATCAATGCTTACATAGAGTACGGAAAGAAGAAATACAGCGACCGTGAGATAATCGGAATGACAGTAAAGATCGACGGCGAATATGTTGATCTACAGTATGATTTTGAGAATATCCCATTTGACCGTATCAGAAGGATCACCGGCTATCTTGTGGGTACTCTCGACAGATTCAATAACGGCAAGCGCGCCGAAGAACACGACAGAGTAAAGCATAACGTCTGAGCGCCGGACTCTTTTCCGGCTTTAAATAATATTACGGAGGTAAAGGAATTATGAAAAAATATGTATGTCCCGTATGCGGCTACGTCCATGAAGGTGAAGAACCACCGGAGAAATGTCCACAGTGCGGAGTACCCGGTTCAAAGTTCATCGTAAAGGAAGCAGGAGAGAAACTTGTTTTTGCTTGTGAACATGAGCTCGGTGTAGCTAAGGCTGTTTCAGATCCCGAGATCATCGAAGGACTTCGTTCCAACTTCACCGGCGAATGTACAGAAGTCGGTATGTATCTTGCAATGGCAAGAGTTGCATACAGAGAGGGTTATCCAGAGATTGGCGCATACTGGGAAAAGGCTGCCTTTGAAGAGGCCGAGCACGCTGCTAAATTCGCTGAGCTTCTCGGAGAAGTTCTCTCTGACTCAACAAAAGAGAACCTCGAAAAGAGAGTTGCAGCTGAACACGGTGCTACAGAAGGCAAACTCAAGCTTGCTAAGAGAGCTAAAGAACTCAACCTCGACGCTATCCACGACACCGTACATGAGATGGCAAGAGATGAAGCACGCCACGGCAAGGCATTTGAAGGACTTCTCAAAAGATACTTCGGCTGATAACGAACACATATCAAGGCGGCAGGTCATCCCTGCCGCTTTTGTTAATTTTTAATGAATTCTCTTGCAGAATAAACCGATATTTGCTATAATGTACTTACATTATATTTGCGAGGTGAGCGTATGAAAAAAACACTCGACTGGAAAAAATATCTCGATACTGCGGCACAGGCAGTAGCAGAAGGCATAGTTATGCTTAAAAACGACAACAATGCACTTCCTCTGAATAAGAACGAAATAGTATCGGTATTCGGAAGAATACAGCTACATTATTACAAGAGCGGCACCGGTTCAGGCGGTATGGTGAACGTTTCTAAGGTCATAGACATTATCGAAGGACTCACAGAAGCCGGAATACACCTGAACACAGAGCTCCTCGAAGAATACCGCAAATGGGATGCTGAGAATCCGTTTGAGCTCGGAGAAGGATGGGGCGGTGAACCATGGTCTCAGAAAGAAATGCCCCTAAGCAACGAAATTGTTGCAAATGCGTCAAAGAACAGCAATACTGCCATTGTCATTATCGGCAGAACAGCCGGTGAAGAACAGGACGCACGTCTCGAAGCCGGTTCATATCTGCTCACAGAAACCGAAAAGGATATGCTGAAAAAGGTTCGTGAACATTTCAGCAAAGTTGTTATCCTTCTGAATGTCGGCGGACTGATCGATATGTCATTTGTTGACGAGTATTCTCCTGACTCAGTTCTTTATGTATGGCAGGGAGGTATGACAGGCGGAACAGGAACAGCTGCTGTGCTCACCGGACAGGCAAGTCCGAGCGGAAAGCTGCCTGATACTATAGCTTACACAGTTGAAGATTATCCCTCAAGCAGCTGCTTTGGCGATAATGAGCGTAATTTCTACCGCGAAGATATATATGTCGGTTATCGCTGGTTTGAAACTTTTGCAAAGGAAAAAGTACGCTATCCGTTTGGATTCGGACTTTCATATACTACATTTGATATAAAGGCTCTGTCTGTAACAGGCACAAATGAACTCACATTCAAATTTACCGTAAAGAATACAGGCAGTTTCAGTGGCAAAGAAGTTGTTCAGCTGTACGTTGATAAACCGCAAGGCAAGCTTGGTCAGCCCTTAAGACAGCTCTGCGGCTACTCAAAAACTAAGGAACTGAAGCCAGGCGAAACCGATGAACTATCCATTACAATCAATATGTCTGATATTGCATCGTATGATGATTCCGGAGCGGCCAGTCAATCTGACTGCTGGGTACTCGAAGCGGGCGATTACGTATTTTATGCAGGTTCGGATGTAAGATCAGCAGAAGCAGTTCATACAGAAACATTGGCTGCAACTATAATTGTCAAGCAATGCGTGCAGGCAATGGCGCCTGTGCTGCCTTTCAAACGAATCAAAGCATCCGTATATAACGGAAAACTTATTCAAACTGAAGAAGAAACGCCTATAAGCAAGATAGATGAAGCCAAACGTCGTACAGACGCACTTCCGGCAGAGATACCTCAGACCGGAGATAATGACATAAAACTCGCTGATGTCTGCTCAGGCAAGAATACAATTGACGAATTCATCGCACAGCTTTCAGATACTGACCTTGCAAGCATCATACGCGGCGAGGGTATGGGAAGTCCACGTGTAACTCCGGGCACCGCATCTGCTTTCGGAGGTGTTACTGATAGTTTGCAGTCTTTCGGCATACCTGCAGCCTGCTGCGATGACGGTCCGTCCGGTATGAGACTTGATTGCGGCACAAAGGCTTTCAGCCTGCCAAACGGCACAATGATAGCATCAACTTTCAACCAAGAGCTGATAACAGAATTATTTGCTTATATGGGACTTGAAATGGCTGTAAATAAAGTCGAATGTCTTCTTGGTCCCGGAATGAATATACACCGTCATCCGCTCAACGGAAGAAATTTTGAGTATTTCTCAGAAGATCCGTTCCTGACCGGCACTATGGCGGCAGCCGAATTGCAGGGACTTCATTCATTAGGAGTAACA
Source organism: Ruminococcus sp. (assembly GCA_016290875.1). Taxonomy (GTDB): domain Bacteria; phylum Bacillota; class Clostridia; order Oscillospirales; family Ruminococcaceae; genus Ruminococcus. The sequence continues at coordinate 245,378 of JAEEVL010000001.1, read as the reverse complement.
GGAACTATCAAGCATTTCTGCTGCAACAACCAGGAAACCAACCGCCACTATACAGATCAGGTAGTGTCAGGCAGAGCGTTGCGAGAAATATATCTCAAAGGCTTCGAGATTGCAGTAAAGCAAGGCAACGCCGATTCTATTATGACGACTTACGGACCAGTAAACGGATTGTGGACAGCAGGTAATTTTGATCTCAACACAACGATACTCCGAGAAGACTGGGGCTTCACTGGCTTTACAATGACAGACTGGTGGGCAAATGTCAGCGTCAGAGGTTCTGCACCTTCACGCGATCTTTACGCACCGATGGCAGCAGCACAGAATGACGTCTATATGGTATGCTCAGACTGTTCTACTAATGACAGCGGCATAAATAAAGCTCTTGCAAGCGGTGCTCTGACACGCGCAGAGCTCCAGCGCAACGCTAAAAACATTCTCTCATTTATTATGAAGAGCAACGCCATGAAACGCATCTTAGGCACAGCAGATGAAGTGACCATAATCAACCGTGATGACAACGAAACATTCTCCGATGAGGACGTTATTTTCTATGATCTCAGCGACGAACTGAAGATCGACCTTAAAGGCGTTACATCAGTAAAAGGACAGGTTTACAGCTTTGCGCTTAACGTGCTTCAGCCTGGTTTCTACGATATAACAATAACCGCTTCCTCAAACCAGAGCGAAGTTGCACAGATACCGCTGACACTATTCCTGATGGGAACACCGTGCGGTACATTCACATGGAACGGAACAGGCGGTAAACCCGTATCGTTTTCTTCAAATGTTCCGCTGTTTTCAAGATTCACAGCAGCGAGATTCTACTTTGCGCAGAATGGTCTTGACCTTGAAAGCATTGAATTCAGGCTCACAAAGCCAATAAACAGTTTTGATACTGCATTCATACCAGAGGAGAAATAAATGAACATACAGATATTTGGCACCAAGAAGTGTTTTGACACCAAGAAAGCTGAACGCTGGTTCAAAGAGCGCGGCATAAAGTATCAGCTTATAGACATGAAAGAAAAGGGAATGAGCAAGGGCGAATTCACAAGCGTATGCCAGGCAGTCGGCGGCATAGACAATATGATAAACGAAAAGGCAAGCGACAAGCAGACTCTGACATTGCTGAAATATCTCGGAGATTCCGATCGTGAGGAAAAACTTCTCGAAAACCCGCAGCTTATCAAAACTCCGATAGTACGTAGCGGCAAGAAAGCAGTTATCGGCTTCTGCCCGGAAGTTTGGAGTAAATGGGAATAAGCACCCAAATCACATTATGATTATTTCAGCATATAATTACAGGCAATAACTTTTTTTGCCGCGATTGTTGCTATTTTTGAAATAATATGTTATAATAATTTTATGTTAGTTATTTTCTGACAGTATAAAAACGGACTATACGCCCGTGAAATATCATTTTATAGGGATAAAACCCGGAAGGAGTTACTATTATGGGACTTATCAGAGCAGCACTTGTCGGAGCAGCTTCTACTCTGGCTGATACCTGGGAAGAATTCTTCGTATGTGAATCTATGCCGGCTGATGTACTTATAACAAAAGGTGAAAAGCGTGTCGGCAAGCATTCATCAAATAAAAAAGGCAACGAGAACGTTATATCTGACGGAAGTGCTATCGTAGTGCACGAAGGTCAGGCTATGATCATGGTTGATCAGGGATGTATCGTTGAAATTGCTTCCGAGCCCGGTGTTTACGAATACCGCACAGGTACTTCACCGAGTATTTTCTCAAGCACATTCGGTGCAGGTCTCAAGGATACTTTCAAAGAGATGTGGGATCGTATCAAGCACGGCGGTGACGCTGCAAAGGATCAGCGTATCTACTACTTCAACATGAAGGAGATCATGGACAACAAGTTCGGCACACAGAACCCTGTTCCTTTCAGAATGAACTATGCTGATATCGGCAGAAGCTTTACTGTCGGTGTTCGCTGTAACGGTATCTATACATACAGAATCACCGATCCGGTGCTCTTCTTCACTAATGTTGCCGGCAATGTTTCAGGCAATTTTGGCCGCTCAAATCTTGATAATCAGCTCAAAGGCGAGTTCCTTGATGTTCTCGCACCTGCATTCACAAAGATATCTGCAACAGGCATAAGATACGATGAACTCCCCGGCAGACAGAAAGAACTCAAGGAAGCTCTCCAGGGCGAGCTTGTTGACAATTGGAAAAACAGAAGAGGTATCACAATTGAAACAGTTGCGATCAATTCTGTAACTATATCTGACGAAGACGTTAAGCGTATACAGCAGTTTGAAGACAGAATATGGAACGCTGATCCCAACCACGCAGCTGCAACTCTCGTTGAAGCTCAGGCTCAGGCTCTCCAGAACGCTGCAAACAACCCCAACGGTGCTGCTATGGGACTCTTCGGTATGGGTATGGCTCAGCAGGCTGGCGGAGTAAATGCTCAGGCACTGTTCAATATGGCTCAGCAGCAGCAACAGCAGAATAACGCTGCTCAGGCTCAGAATACAGCTGCAGCACCAGCAGCAGCTCCCGCAAACAGCTGGACTTGTGCATGCGGCGCAGTTAACACAAATAAGTTCTGCTCAGATTGCGGAAAGCCTAAGCCGGCACCAGCAGTAGGCTGGACCTGTTCATGCGGTGCTGTAAACAAGGGCAAATTCTGCTCAGACTGCGGTAAACCGAAGCCGACAGGAGAACCGCTCTATCGCTGTGACAAGTGTGGATGGGAACCAGAGGATCCTAAGAACCCTCCTAAGTTCTGCCCCGAGTGCGGCGATCCTTTCAACGATTCTGACATCGTTAAGTAATGCATCACATATTTTGATTGACAAATCCAATCATTAGGTGTATAATTAACATATTATTTTTACATAGAAACGGAGAAATCATATGTGTGGAATAGTTGGCTTCGCAGGAAGCTCACAAGCAGCACCGATACTGCTCGACGGACTCTCAAAGCTTGAATACAGAGGTTACGATTCGGCAGGTATCGCCGTCCGCGACGGAAACAGCGAAACAGAGATAGTGAAGGCAAAGGGTAAGCTCAAAGTCCTTAAGGAAATGACCAATGACGGTAAAGCTGTAATAGGCAGCTGCGGAATAGGTCATACAAGATGGGCAACTCACGGCGAACCTTCTACTACCAATGCACACCCCCACAGCAGCGACGATCAGAATGTTATAGCTGTACATAACGGTATCATCGAGAATTATCAGGAACTCCGTGAAAAGCTTGCAAAGAGCGGCTATACTTTCAATTCTCAGACAGATACAGAGGTCGCAGTAAAGCTTATAGATTACTACTTCAAAAAATATAATCTTGGTCCTGTTGACTCTATCGCAAGAGCAATGATAAGAATCAGAGGTTCTTACGCTCTCGCAGTAATGTTCAAGGACTATCCCGATGAGATATACACAGCACGTAAAGACAGCCCAATGATAATTGGTATCTCAAACGGCGAAACTTACGTTGCTTCCGATGTACCGGCAATTCTCAAATATACAAGAAATGTTTACTACATCGGCAACCGCGAGATCGCTAAGCTCACAAAGGGCACAGCAACTTTCTACAATATCGACCGTGAAGAGATCGAAAAGGAAGTTACTGAGATCAAGTGGGACGCTGAAGCAGCTGAAAAAGGCGGTTATGAGCACTTTATGCTCAAGGAGATACATGAACAGCCTAAGGTAGTAAGAGATACTATAAATTCTGTCGTTAAGGACGGAAAGATAGATTTCAGCAGCGTAGGACTCACAGACGAAGAAATGAACAAGATCACTCAGATATACATCGTTGCCTGTGGCTCTGCATACCACGTTGGTATGGCAGCTCAGTACGTTATTGAGGATATGACTTCAATCCCCGTAAGAGTAGAACTTGCTTCTGAATTCAGATACAGAAAGATGAAACTCGCTAAGGACAGCCTTGTAATAATCATAAGCCAGTCCGGTGAAACAGCTGACAGCCTTGCTGCTCTCAGAGAAGCAAAGGACAAGGGCATCAAGACTCTTGGTATCGTAAATGTAGTTGGATCATCTATCGCACGAGAAGCAGACAATGTTTTCTATACACTTGCAGGTCCTGAGATCTCGGTTGCAACTACAAAGGCTTACAGCACTCAGCTTATAGCCTGCTATCTGCTTGCTATGCAGTTTGCTGTTGCAAGAGGCGAAATGGAGAATACAGAGTGTGAAGCTCTTCTCAAAGAACTCTACACTATCCCTGAAAAGATCGAGAAGATACTCGCCGATAAAGAACGTCTCCAGTGGTTTGCAAACAAGCTCGCAGGAGCTAAGGACGCTTTCTTCATTGGCAGAGGAATCGACTATGCTATAAGCCTCGAGGGAAGCCTCAAAATGAAGGAGATAAGCTATATTCACTCCGAAGCATACGCTGCCGGAGAACTCAAGCACGGTCCGATCAGCCTCATCGAAGACGGCATACTTGTTATCAGTGTCCTTACTCAGCAGGATCTCTATGAGAAGACCGTCAGCAATATGGTTGAGGTAAAGAGCCGCGGCGCTTCACTTATGGGACTTACAACATACGGAAATTACAGCATGGAAGATACTGCTGACTTTACAGTATACATCCCCGAGACTGATCCGCACTTTGCAGGAAGTCTCTCTGTAATACCGCTCCAGCTGCTTGGATACTATGTTTCCGTAGCTAAGGGATACGACGTAGATAAGCCCAGAAATCTCGCAAAGAGCGTTACAGTTGAATAATAATATGAGCGGGCTGAAAAGTCCGCTCTTTCATTAAATCTTAAGGAGAACATAATGGCTACAGAGAATACTTCAGGAATCAGTATAACCGAACTGGGAGATCCGTCGAATCCGCACGGTGAAGCCGGAGCCGAAATGCTTATCGGTATGAACGAACATCACTACGAGGTCACAGGCTGGGGACTCAGCTTTCTTGATCTGAAAACAAACAGCAGAGTCCTTGATATAGGCTGCGGAGGCGGGGAGACACTCCGTCGTATGTCGGAAACAGTCACAAATGGAAAACTTACAGGGGCTGATCATTCTCCACTATCGGTAAAAATGAGTCTTGAACACAACGCAGTAGCAGTCAGAGACGGTAGACTCACCGTTACAGAGGCTTCAGTTGAAAGGCTTCCTTTCGTAGACCATAACTTTGACCGCATAATTACAGTAGAGAGCTTTTATTTCTGGCCTGATCCTGCAAACAGTCTTAAAGAAGTTTACAGGGTTCTTGACAAGGATGGAATATTCCTTATCGTAGCTGACATAAACGGCGACGCAGAGCTTTCACAGGATGACATAGCAAACATTCAAAAATACTCACTCTATAACCCGACATCAGCTGAACTCGAGGAACTGCTTGTACAAGCAGGCTTCAACAGCGTGAAGATACACAAAAAGGCAGGCACGAGCTGGATATGTGCCGAGGGACGTAAATAATTCACAGCAATAAATCTTTCTTTAAAGGAGATAGTATATGGCATTCAAACTGAGCAGTGTAGTCCCATGGGGCAGAAATATCGACGAATACAGAGAAATGTTCCTTCTGACAGATAGTGATATGAAAAAGAAAATAGCTGGATTCGGTGACGGTCCGGCAAGCTTCAACTATCAGGCAACAGAAGCCGGTTATTCGGTAACTTCATTTGACCCGATATACCAGTTCACAAAAGAACAGCTTGAACAGCGTATAGATGAAGTCAAAAACATAGTAATGAAGCAAATGTCTGAAAACATGGATAATTACGTATGGGACAGGATACCATCACTTGAAGCACTTGAAAATGTCCGAATCTCCGCAATGAGAGCATTTCTGCACGATTACGAAAAAGGAAAGCTCGAAAGGCGTTACATATATCACGAACTGCCCGATAAACTCCCTTATGAAGATAACAGTTTCGATATCGGACTCAGTTCGCATTTTCTGCTGATGTATACAGCTCTCGGATATGATTTTCATATCGCGGCTATAACAGAAATACTGCGTGTATGCAGAGAAATCCGTATATTCCCACTTTGTGACCTTGATAGTAATTCATCAGAAATCATAGAAAAAGTCATTTCATATTTCAGGAAGGATTTCAAAGTTGAAATAAAGAAAACAAACTACGAATTTCAGAAGTGTGCAGACAGCCTCTTAGTGATAAAACACACAAAATAACAAAAACGTCCGGAAATTGATTCCGGACGTTTTTACTTACTGGGAATATACAGCTTTCCCTGCCATGTATCGAGATCAACAAGCCTTTTATCAATACCGCCAAGAGCAGCAAGTTTATCAGCACTCCATAATGGCGCGATAAGTTTCGACTTGTCACCATCACCGGTAATGCGTTCGATCACAGTTTCGGGCGGAAGTAGTTCCAGCTGACGTATAACGATGTCAATGTACTCATCCCTTGAAAGAAGAGAACACTCCCCATTTTCATACATATCAGCAAGCTTCGTACCGCGTATAACGTGCAGCATCTGTATTTTTACTGCATCAGGGCACATATCAGCAATACGCGTAGCCGTTTCTAACATCATATCACGAGTTTCACCGGGAAGTCCGTTGATAATATGCAGACAAGTGCGTATACCACGCGATCTTAGCGACTCATAGCCTTTCATGAATTCTTCATGTGAACAACAGCGATTTATCAACGAGAGAGTTGACTCATGCACAGTTTGCAGACCAAGCTCAACTGTAAGATAAGTACGTTCATTTAGTTCCGAAAGCAGATCAAGAATATTGTCGGGCAAGCAATCAGCGCGAGTTCCAACAGATATACCGCATACCTCAGGGAATGAAAGAACTTCTTCAAAATAACTACGCAGAACACAAACAGAGGCATAAGTATTGGTATTAGCCTGAAAATATGCGATTATTCGAGGAGTTTGCTCAGTTTTACGCGAAATTCTTTCTATCTCAGAAGCAAGCTGCTGTTTAAGAGTCAAAGACGGCGAAGTAAAGTATCCGCTGCCGCCATCGCAGAAAATGCAGCCGCCAGTGCCCTTGGTGCCATCGATATTCGGACAGGTAAACCCGCATTCAAGTACGGCTTTGTATGTTTTCTCGCCGAAATTACAGCGGTTATGATAATTCAATGTATGATATCTCTTGTTATCATTCGAGTATAAAAAAGGACTTTTCATAAATACACCTCAAGAATATGTTATCATATTGCCGCAAGAAAGTCAACAAGCTGAAAAATCAGCGATATACTGCGAATCTGCACTTGACAAAGAAAATAATATATGGTAAAATAATTGAAGGAACTGCCATACGGCAGTAACTCAATAAATATTGAGGAGTATAGAACATGAAAAATGATCTGATACTTATCGGAATGCCCGGTTCCGGAAAGAGTACAGTCGGCGTAATACTCGCAAAACTGCTGGGTTACAGCTTTGTTGACTCCGATCTGCTCATTCAGAAGAGCGAGGGCAGACTGCTCAAAGACATAATAGCTTCAGAAGGCATAGGCGGCTTTATAGAGATAGAGAACCGAATAAACAGCTGTATACAGCCGGGCAGAGCGGTAGTTGCGACCGGTGGCAGCGCAGTATACGGCAAAGAAGCCATGCAGCACTTGAAAAGTATCGGAACAGTAGTATATCTCAGCCTTGGCTATGAGGAACTCACCAGACGTTTAGGCAACATCAGAAACAGGGGAGTCATCATACGCGAAGGTCAGACTCTCAGAGAGTTATATGACGAAAGAATGCCTCTTTACGAGAAATACGCTGATATCATAATCGACGAAGACGACTGTGACATAGAAGCAACAGTAGAAAAAGTCATAGCAGCATACAGAAGTCATTTGTGAGATATACACAATATTACACTAACAAAAATAGCTATAAATACAATTTTGTTTTTTGTACAAAATCTTCTTTGACAAATATAATACTTTGTGGTATAATATATCATAGAATTATATTGCGGAGAATTACGTCCGTCAGTATTTATTTTTGGAGAATCCGGTGCCGTTCAGCAGCTATACTGCTCTGGCTTGCGGATATCGGAAAGGAAATGAAATGGCTAAAATCATTGCAGTAACTTCTGGAAAGGGCGGCACAGGCAAATCAACAATATGTGCCGGTCTTGGCTACGCTCTTGCTAAGCAGGGACACCGTACACTCATAATCGAGCTTGATTTCGGTCTCAGATGTCTCGATATCATGTTCGGTATGGAAGGCGAGATCAAGTACGACCTCGGCGAAGTTCTTAAAGGTACAAAGACAGCTCGTGAAGCAGTAGCTCAGGTACCTATGGCAAGTAATCTCAGCATACTCTGTGCTCCTAAGACACTCACACCTGTCAAGGCTCAGCAGATCGGCGAGATATGCTCAGCTCTCAAGAAATACTTTGAGTACATAATAATCGATACCGGTGCAGGTATCAACTCTCACGTATTCGACATCGTGGAACAGGCAAATCTCATTCTTGTAGTTTCTACACCGGATCAGGTATGTATAAGAGACGCAAGCCTTATGTCTGACGAGTTCTACAACAGAGGAAACAAGAGACAGCGTCTTATCATCAATAAGGTAAGTAAGAAAGTTATCGGCAAGTCCCTCGTCGCTAACCTTGACGAGATCATAGATAAAGTTGGAATTCAGCTCATCGGTGTTATCCCCGATGATTTCAAGATGACCGTTGCTACTGGTACAGGAAAACCGATACCGTCCGATTCAGAGGCTCTGAGAGCTATCGATGCTATCACAAAGAGACTCGGTGGAGATTTCGTACCGCTTACATACAGCAACTAAGTAGCATTCAGCGATAAGCAGTATTATCCTTTAGCACTATTTTTCTGATTCCCGACCTGGATACATAAGTACAGCGATCCGGGTACTTTAATCGTATCACTCAGCTGTACACACTACTTTGACCTCTATGGCGGTTGGGAAATTTTTACCGAAAAAGGAGAAAGGACGTATATTATGAAAATAGCAATTATTGCGCACGATGCAAAGAAAGAGCTTATGGTGCAGTTCTGCAGCGCATACTGCGGTATCCTGTCAAAGCATACGCTCATAGCTACCAACACAACAGGTAAACAAGTAAGCGAAGCAACCGGACTTCCCATCAAGAGATATCTCAGCGGACAGGGCGGTGCTGAGCAGATACTCGCACTTCTTTCCTGCAATGAGGTAGATGTTCTCCTGTTCTTCAGAGATCCTATCAATCCCAAGGCTACTGACGTTCACGGAATGAACCTTCTCAGACTGTGCGACGTACATAATGTGCCCGTAGCTACCAATATCGCTACTGCTGAGGCTCTTATCCTCGCTCTCGAGCGCGGTGACCTTGACTGGCGTGAAGTCGGTACTCCCGGTATCTGATATTTTCAATTGTCCCTTAATTGGGACAATTTTAATGTAATGGGCTTAGCCCGCAAACTATATGAAAGGCTGAAACTTATATGGCTATGAACATCAAACGCCCCAACGGTACGGAAGACGTTCTCCCGAGAGACATCCACAAATGGCACACTGTCGAGAAAATCGCACGCGAAACTGCCGAGAGCTTCGGATTCGGTGAGATCCGTGTCCCTACCTTTGAGAACACTGACCTTTTCCTGAGATCTGTCGGCGAAACAACAGACGTTGTACAGAAGGAAATGTACACAGTTATGGCAAAGGAAACGAAGTTTACACTCCGTCCGGAAGGAACTGCCGGTGCTATCCGTGCTATGCTCCAGAACGGTCTTCTCAACGAAGCACTTCCGCAGAGAATATTCTATATAATTTCCTGCTTCCGACATGAGAGACCGCAGGCAGGAAGACTTCGTGAGTTCCATCAGTTCGGCGTTGAGATGGCTGGCAGCCAGTCTCCGGCAGCAGATGCAGAAGTCATAGCTCTTGCAAATAAGATACTCAACCGTCTCGAGATAAAGAATATCGAGCTTCACATTAATTCGATCGGATGTCCAACCTGCCGTGCAAAGTACCACGAAGCTCTCAGAGCATACTTTGAACCTCACAAGGACGAACTCTGTGACACCTGTAAAGAGAGACTCGTCAAGAATCCGATGAGACTTCTCGACTGCAAGAGTCCTGAGGACCGTGAGATAGCCAAGGATGCTCCTGTAATTCTTGATTATCTTTGTGATGAGTGCAGTGATCACTTCAGCAAATTGAAGAAGTATCTCGATAACATGGGAATATCCTATACTATCGATCCAAAGATCGTGCGTGGTCTTGACTATTACACAAAGACCGTATTTGAGTTCATCACTACCGAGATAGGTGCACAGGGAACTGTCTGCGGCGGCGGAAGATATGACGGCCTAATAGAACAGCTCGGCGGACAGCATACTCCCGCTCTTGGCTTTGGTATGGGACTCGAGCGTCTGCTTCTTGTTATGGATAAGCAAAATTGCAGCTACCTTGAACCAAAGAAGTGTGATATATACTTTGCAACGATGGGCGATGTAGCTCTTGAAAAAGCTATGGAGCTCACCACACAGCTCCGCGAATTCGGCTACTATGCTGAATACGACCTTATGGGACGCGGTCTCAAGGCTCAGATGAAGTACGCCAACAAGATAGGCGCAGCTTTCACAATGGTTCTTGGCGACAATGAGCTAAACGACAATAAGGCTAAACTCAAAGAAATGGAAAGTGGCGAAGAAACTCTCATCGCACTCGATGACAAGTTCGAAGCCACTTTTGAAGAAATATATTTCAATAAAATGCTTGATGTGATAGATGACGAGAACGGCTCGCTTTTCGCATTCACAGGGGAGGATAAGTAAATGGCAGACAGTATGAAAGGTCTGAAGCGCACTCACTACTGCGGCGAAGTAACTGAGATAGGTGCAGAGGTAGTAGTAGGCGGATTCGTAGAGAGAATCAGAAACAAAGGCGGTGTAATTTTCGTTGTCCTCAGAGACAGAACAGGTGTAGTTCAGCTTCTCTTCAACGACGAGACTGACCGTGAGATATTTGATAAAGCAGCTTCCTGCCGCAGCGAGTTTGTTCTTATGGCTAAGGGACAGGTGCGTGAGCGTGAAAGCAAGAACGACAAGCTCAAGACCGGTAATGTTGAGATATTCGTTACAGATCTTCGTGTACTCGCAAAGGCTCAGACAACACCTTTCGAGATCACAAACGAAACAAAGGTTAACGAAGAGCTTCGTCTCAAATACCGTTATCTTGACCTCAGAAGAGCTCCTATCCAGCAGAATATCATTATGCGTCATGAGATAGCAAAGGTTACCCGTGAATACTTCTATGAGAACGGATTCCTTGAGATAGAAACTCCTATGATGATGAAGTCAACTCCTGAGGGCGCAAGAGACTACCTCATTCCTTCAAGAGTACATCCCGGAAAGTTCTATGCTCTTCCGCAGTCACCTCAGATATACAAGCAGCTCCTTATGGTAGCCGGTTATGACAGATATATCCAGCTCGCACGCTGCTTCCGTGATGAAGACCTCCGAGCAGACAGACAGCCTGAATTCACACAGATAGACCTCGAGATGTCATTTGTTGACGCTGATGATATCCAGTCTTGCGTTGAAGGCTTTGTACAGCGTGTGTTCAAGGAAGTTATGGGTGTAGATGTTCCTACTCCGCTTCCACGTCTGACATTTGCTGATGCTATGAACCGCTACGGTTCAGACAAACCTGATACACGTTTCGGCTTCGAGATCCAGGATATCACAGATACAGTAAAGGATATAGATTTCGTTGTATTTAAGAACGCTATCGAAGAAGGCGGATCTGTAAGAGCTATCAACGTAAAGAACGGTGCTGCTACATACACACGTAAGGAAATCGACAAGCTCGTTGAGCACGCAAAGGGTATCGGCGCTAAGGGACTTGCTTATATCCGCTGGGCTGATGAACCTAACTGCTCATTCAAAAAGTTCCTTGCTGACGGCGATCTTGAAAAGATCTGTTCAGCAGTTGATGCACATGAGGGTGACCTTGTTCTCATCTGTGCAGACAAGACCAAGACAGTTCTTTCAACTCTCGGTGCTATCCGCCTTATATGCGGAAAGAGACTTGAAGTCATTCCCGAAGACAAGTACAACTTCCTCTGGATCACAGAAATGCCTTTCTTCGAGCACGACGATGAAAATGATACATGGGTAGCAGCACATCACCCCTTCACAATGCCTATGGAAGAATGTCTCGAGTATCTTGATACTGATCCGGCAAATGTTCGTGCAAAGGCATGGGATCTCGTTCTCAACGGAACAGAGCTCTCCAGCGGATCAATGCGTATCACAGACTTCGAGCTCCAGCAGAAGATGTTTGAAGCACTTGGTATGACAGATGAAGAGATCGAAGCTAAATTCGGCTTCCTCGTAGATGCTTACCGTTACGGTGCACCGCCTCACGGTGGTATGGGTATCGGACTTGACCGTCTTGCAATGATAATGTGCAAGACAGACAGTCTCCGTGACGTAACTGCATTCCCAAAGGTACAGAATGCAAGTGAGCTTATGTCCGAGTGTCCGTCATATGTTGACGATGAAAGCCTTGACGTACTCGGAATCAAAGTGGTGAAAAAGGAAGATGAGTAATAGATTTTATGCCGTATGCGGTATTCTTGAGATAGACGGAAAGATACTCTTTGTAAGACACACTTACGGTCAGGCAAAGAACAGGATTCTCATTCCAGGCGGTTATGTAAAGGAAGGCGAACTTCCTACTGATGCCGTTAAGCGTGAATTCTTCGAGGAAACTACTGTCACAGCAGAAGCTGTTTCTGTTTTCTCGATCCAGTTCAAAACAGACCAGTGGTGCGTAGTTTTCAGACTTAGATACATAGAGGGCGAACCTCATTCCGACGGATATGAGAACAGTGAAGTACTCCTTCTCACTCCTGAGGAAGCAATTGAGCGCCCTGATATAACAAATATGAGCCGCGCTATACTCAAAGCTTACATCGCCGATAGGGACAACAGTCTCAAAAAGGGCGAGTACCGCTCGATCTCACTCAAAGAAGGAGAATATGAGATATTCGGTGTATGAACCTATTCCAAAAACGTATGTCATTCTGCAAATATCACTTGACAAAAATATAAAAATAAGTTATAATAAATATGTTGTTTGAATAATGATACCAAGGGAGCTGTCTGAAGGGATAGCTCCCTTTCTGTTTAAACGACGATATATTACATATGATAGCATAGACGGTAATAAACCGGCTGTCTGTAATTATAAAGGAGGGAAATTATGGCGTCTGAAGCGATAAGCAAAATACTTGCGGCTGAGGCAGAATCCAACAGAAAAAATGCCGAAGCAAGACAGCGTAAAGAACAGCTCATCAACGACGCTATGGGTAATTCAGCAAGAACTATCCAGAAAAAGCTCGGTGCCGCAACAGCAGCATCACACAAAATGCGTACAGAGCTTGATGAAAAACTGTCCGAACACAGGAAACACGCAGAAGAAGAGTGTCAGAAAGAAATCGAAAGGCTGAAACAGCTTTCTGAAAAGAATATGGACTCGACAGTAGACGAGATAATCAAGAAGTTTTTCTGATAAGTGTTCACGATTGGATGGTGATGTAAAATATGGCGAAACTCAAAATGAAAAAAATAGAGCTCATCGCACTTCTTACTGACAGTAAGAAGATAATCGAGCTGATACAGCGCCGCGGCGTGGTTGAGCTTTGCAAGACTGACGAAGAACTTCCCGGAACAAATGTCACCGCAGTAATAAGCGAATTTGAAAAATTCCGGAACACAGCTTCGCGGGCACTTGATATACTCGACAGGTACTCTCCGGAGAAAGCCGGTATTTCGGCAATGCTCGGCAGCCGTACAGAAGTTGAGAAGCATGCTTTCGGCAAAGAAGCTATGCACATGGAGAAGATAATGAACTCCGCCGGTGAGATAATCAGAAACAACCGCTGCATAGACGATGCTGAATCGCAGATCACACAGCTCGAAATGAAATGTGATTCTCTGAAACAATGGCAAGGGCTCGATATACCGCTGAATTTCAAAGGTACAGCTTCAACAGCAGCTTTTATCGGAACTATACCTTATCTGATAACAGCAAACGAAATCAACAGTTCTCTTCCTACAGGAACAACTGCTGAAATAGTATCGGCTTCAAAGGAACAGACAAACTTGTTCATCCTCGCAAGTAAAACAGTTGAAGAGGAAACGGCAGCAACTTTGCGGAAGCTTTCATTCTTACCTCTGAGTGATGTTGATTCAAAAACTCCTGCACAGCTCACAGAAGCTGCTCACAGCGAGATACAGCGACTTAATGAGACATCAGAAGCTGCTGAAAAACGAATAATTGAGCTTGACAGTGAGCGAAAAGAGCTCAAATTCGCAATTGACTATCTGCAAATGCGAAAAGATAAATATGAAGCTCTAAACTCGCTTAATTTCACAGAAAACACTTTTGTGTTAACAGGATATATCCCTGAAAAATACACTAAGCTCCTGAAAGATGAGCTTGAGAAGAAGTTCACTGTATTCATCGAATATACAGATCCCACCGAGGACGAAGACGTCCCGGTACTGCTGGAAAACAGCAGTTTCTCAGCTCCGGTGGAAAGTATAACAAAAATGTACGCTATGCCGGATAAAAAGGACGTCGATCCTACACCGGTAATGTCGTTCTTCTACTATCTGTTCTTCGGTATGATGCTCTCCGATGCAGGATACGGTCTTCTTATGGTTATCGGCACGACAATCGCGCTCAAGCGTTTCAAGCTTGAGGACACAATGAAAAAAACGCTCACGATGTTCAGGAATTGCGGCATATCAACAATGATATGGGGAGCGCTCTTCGGAAGCTGGTTCGGCGATATCGTACAGGTCGTCGCCCGTGACTACTTTGGCAAGAATATCTCAAGCATAGCATTATGGTTCCAGCCGCTTGACGATCCAATAAAGCTCCTGCTTTATTCGTTCGCACTTGGTATACTGCATCTGTTCCTCGGACTTGGCGTATCTTTCAAAATATCATGGGACGACAACCGAAAAGCTGATGCCATATTCGATACAGTACCTATATACCTTACGATAACAGGTGTGGCACCTCTTGCCGCAAGCATTCTTATAAGCGTACCGTCAATATTAAAAACTATCGGCACATATATGCTAATTGTAGGAGCAGTACTTCTGTTACTGACTTCGGGAAGAAATTCAAAGTCGATATTCGGCAAATTCTTCGGCGGAATATATGCTTTATACAATACAGCTACCGGTTACCTCAGTGATATACTTTCATATTCGAGACTTCTCGCTCTCGGACTTGCAACCGGAAGTATCGCAAGCGTTATAAACCTTATCGGCTCGATGCCGCAGAATATGGTCATCAAGACTATACTTCTTATAATAGTGTTCGTTGTAGGTCACACAGCAAATCTTGCTATAAACCTGCTTGGCGCTTACGTTCATACAGACAGACTCCAGTTTGTGGAGCTGTTCTCAAAATTCTATACAGGCGGCGGACGAGAATTCTCGCCTCTTACAGTTAATACGAAATATATAAAATTCAAGGAGGAAAAAATCAATGAATAGTTTAGGATTAGCACTCGCAATAATAGGTGCAGCTTGTGCATCACTTTTTGCAGGAATAGGCTCAGCAAAGGGAGTAGGTCTTGTCGGAGAAGCAGCAGCCGGCGTAGTTTCAGTAGATCCGAATAAATTCAGCAAGGTGCTTCTTCTTCAGCTTCTTCCCGGTACGCAGGGACTCTATGGACTTCTCACAGCTATCCTTATGCTCAGCAGAATTGGAATAATCGGCGGTTCAGCAGCTGATCTCTCAACAGCTCAGGGACTTATGTTCCTCGGTGCATCACTTCCGATAGCAATAGTCGGACTCTTCTCAGGCATAGCACAGGGCAGGGCAGCAGCAGCCGGTATAGGTATCGTTGCAAAGAAACCCGACCATACGATCAAGGGAATCATTATGGCTGCTATGGTTGAGACATACGCTATCCTCGCACTTCTTGTTTCAATTCTTCTCATCTACAATATCTCTATCTGAGGAGGTGTGAAGAATGGCAGGACTTGAAGATATACTCAATATCATAGACTCACAGCAGAAGGAGACCGAAAGCCGTATAATGAGCTCTGCCGAAAGCAAAGTCCGCGAGATAAACAAGGATGCCGCAGCTAAAGCAGATAAAGCTTACTCTGACTATATGAAAAAAGCAGAAGCAGAGAATCTACGCAGCTTTGAAAGTTCATGTGTATCTGTTGACGCAGAAATGAAGCGCAGGATATTGAAGTGCAAAGTCGGACTCATAGATGAGGTCATAGAAAAGACTCTTCAGAAGCTTCGCTCCCAGAACGATGCAGACTACTTTACAATGCTTGAAAAACTCATAACACGCAGTATACGTAAGGATGACGGTACTGTCTCACTCAGCAGCAAGGATCTCGGCAGACTTCCTGCCGGATTTGAAGATAAACTCAAAGCAAAAGCAGCTGAGATCGGCGGAAGTATCAAAATAGATACCGCACCAGCAGATATAGAGGACGGTTTCATCCTCACATACGGTCTTATTTCAGAGAATTGCAGCTTCAGCGCTATACTGGAAACAGAGCGTGAAAGCATAAAGGACTTGGCTTCGACCGAATTGTTCAGGCAGGTGAGTAAATGAGCACTACGGAATACGCAAGCGCAGTAGCAGCTGTAAAAACGATGGAGAGCTCTCTTCTCACACGAAGCGACATCGAACAGTTTATAAATGCTCCGACACTCTCCGAGCTCAGAATGCTCCTCGATTCAAGAACTGGAGGAGAAACTCTCGAAGATGTATGGAAAATGCTCTCCGGATACGCTCCTGACTGTGCTGAACTGAAAATACTTCTGTACAGAAACGATTTTCACAATCTTAAAGCTGTTCTTAAAGCTATGCTTTCGGGCAGAGATCCGTCTAACTATTATATAAGACCTTCAAATGTCAGCCTTGAAACTATCAAGGAAGCCTATGCGTCAAAATCAGCTGACTCTCTGCCTGTCTATATGCGTGCAGCAGCTGAGGAAGCTTATGAGATAGCAACAAGAACTCTTGACGGACAGCTCTCTGATTCTCTGATAGATTCAGCAGCGCTCACGGCAATGCAGCAGAGTGCAGATGAGACTGGCAACGATTTCATCATAAAATACGCACAGCTCACAACAGTCTGCGCTGATATAAAAACTGCATACAGATGCAGCGTGATGCACAAGTCTAATCAGTTCATGGAAACAGCTGTCTGCGGCAGCCGCGAACTAGATAAAGCATCTCTTATACGCGCCGCACTTGCCGGAACGGAAAGCCTGTTCAGTTTCCTGAACAATACGCCTTATGCAGAAGCAGCAGAACTTCTGAAAAATACACCGGCACAGTTCGAGAAATGGTTTGATGATGTCATAACAGAGCACGCTGAATCTGCACGTATGCAGGCATTCGGTGCAGAACCGCTTATGGCATACTACATCGCCAAAGAGGCTGAGATAAAGAATATCCGAATAATCTCGATATGCCGTGAAAGCGGAACAGACAGAGATACGATCACGGAAAGGATGAGAAAGCTATATGTATAAAACAGCTGTCATCGGAGATACAGCCAGCGTTTCCGGATTTGCGGCGCTCGGACTGTCGGTTTTCCGTGAGACCGAACCGGAAAAGATAAAGAAGCTGATAAACAAGCTCGCAGCCAGCGACTTTGCGGTAATTTACATTACTGAACCAGCAGCTGCACTTGTCAGCGATACTATAAACAAATACAGGAGCAAAAAACTGCCCTCAATAGTTCTTATCCCTGCGATAGAGGGAAATACCGGCGACGGTATGAGGTCACTCCACGAAGCTGTGGAAAAGGCTGTCGGCTCCGACATACTCAATTAGAAAAGAGGCTGAAAGACACCAATGAGCAGTATTGGAAAAATCGTTAAGATATCCGGACCGCTTGTAGTTGCTGAGGGAATGAGGGACTCGAATATGTTCGACGTAGTCCGTGTCAGCAGCAAGCGCCTTATCGGTGAAATAATAGAAATGCACGGTGACCGTGCTTCCATACAGGTATATGAGGAAACATCCGGACTTGGTACAGGCGAGGAAGTTGAGTCTACCGGTGAACCCATGAGCGTCGAGCTCGGCCCCGGACTCATAGGCAGTATATTTGACGGTATACAGCGTCCTCTCGATGATATAAGAAAGATAGCAGGAAACAGTCTCCAGCGAGGTGTAGAAGTACCTTCACTCAAGCGTGAACCGCTCTGGAAGTTTAAACCGGCTGTAAAAGCAGGCGACAAAGTTGTTAGCGGAGACATAATCGGAACAGTACAGGAAACTGATATAGTTCTCCATAAGATAATGATTCCCAACGGCACCGAGGGAACTGTCAAGAGCATAAAAGCAGGCGAGTTCCATGCAGATGACACGGTATGTGTAATTGAGACCAACAAGGGGGACAAAGAACTCTCACTCATACAGAAATGGCCTGTCCGCCGCGGCAGACCTTATAAGAAAAAGCTTTCTCCCGATATGCCGCTTGTAACCGGACAGCGTGTAGTTGACTGCCTTTTCCCGATAGCAAAGGGCGGCGTAGCAGCAATCCCTGGACCTTTCGGAAGCGGTAAGACCGTAACACAGCACCAGCTTGCAAAGTGGGCTGATGCAGATATAATCGTATACATCGGCTGCGGTGAGCGCGGCAACGAGATGACCGACGTTCTGAACGAATTCCCTGAACTTATAGATCCGCATACAGGCAAGTCACTTATGGAGCGTACTGTACTCATCGCCAACACATCAGATATGCCCGTTGCAGCTCGTGAAGCGTCTGTTTACACAGGTATCACAATTGCAGAGTATTACCGTGATATGGGCTATTCAGTCGCTCTTATGGCCGATTCCACATCACGCTGGGCAGAAGCTCTCCGTGAGATGTCCGGACGTCTTGAAGAAATGCCAGGTGACGAAGGCTACCCAGCTTACCTCGGAAGCCGTCTTGCACAGTTTTATGAACGTGCAGGAAGAGTTATCTCCAACGGCACAGAGGGTAGGGAAGGAGCTCTCTCCGTTATCGGAGCAGTATCTCCTCCCGGCGGTGATATATCCGAGCCTGTTTCTCAGGCAACACTGCGTATGGTCAAGGTATTCTGGGGACTCGACTCCAACCTTGCTTATCAGAGACACTTCCCGGCTATAAACTGGCTCACCAGCTACTCACTGTACGCAGATTCACTTTCCAATTGGTACAACAACAATGTTTCTGCTGACTGGATGGCGCTCAGAGCACGTTTCATGGCGATACTCCATGACGAAGCTGAACTCAAGGAAATAGTCAAGCTAATAGGTATGGACGCACTCTCAGCAGGCGACCGTCTAAAAATGGAAACAGCACGTTCTATACGCGAGGACTTCCTGCATCAGCTCGCATTCCACGAAGTTGACACCTACACCAGCTTGAAGAAACAGCTATTTATGATGAAGCTGATACTCAATTTCAATGACGAAGCAATAGAAGCAGTGAAGAACGGTGCAGACATAGAAGAAGTTGCCGGACTCCCTGTAAGAGAGAGAATCGGACGTTTCAAATACGTCCCCGAAGAAAACACAGACGCAGAATTCAGCAAGCTCTCTACGGAGATCTCCTCAGAGCTTGACGGTCTACTCAGAAAGGAGCAGGACTGATGCCAAGAGAATACAGAACAATTGAAGAAGCTGCAGGTCCTCTGCTGCTTGTCAAGGACGTTGAGAATGTTTCCTACGGAGAGCTCGCAGAAATTAGGCTCAGCAACGGTGAGAGAAGAAGATGCCGTGTTCTTGAGATCGATGGCTCAAATGCACTAGTTCAGCTCTTCGAGAATGCAGCAGGAATTAACCTTAAGGATAGCAGTGTAGTCTTTTCAGGTCACCAAATGGAACTTGGAGTATCCGAAGATATGCTCGGACGAGTTTTTGACGGTATGGGACGTCCTATCGACGACGGACCGGAGATAATACCTGATATGCGTATGGACGTAAATGGTCTGCCAATGAACCCGGTAGCAAGAAAGTATCCGCAGGAATTCATACAGACAGGCGTGTCAGCTATAGACGGTCTGAATACACTCGTAAGAGGTCAAAAACTGCCTATATTCTCAGCAAGCGGACTTCCGCACGCACAGTTCGCAGCACAGATAGCAAGACAAGCTAAGGTACGCGGAACAGGGGAGAACTTTGCCGTGGTGTTTGCAGCTATGGGTATCACATTTGAGGAGTCTGAATACTTCGTAAACAGCTTCCGCTCGACCGGAGCTCTTGACAGAACTGTACTGTTCATAAACCTTGCAAACGACTCTGCTATAGAGCGCCTTGCAACACCTAAAATGGCACTGACCGCAGCAGAGTACCTTGCATTTGAAAAGGGTATGCACGTCCTTGTAATTCTCACAGATATTACAAACTATGCTGATGCTCTTCGTGAGGTATCAGCAGCACGTAAGGAAGTTCCCGGACGAAGAGGCTACCCGGGATATATGTACACAGATCTTGCAACTATATACGAACGTGCAGGACGCCAGGACGGCAAAGATGGAAGTATCACAATGATACCAATTCTGACAATGCCTGAGGACGACAAGACTCATCCTATCCCTGACCTTACCGGATATATCACAGAAGGACAGATAATTCTCTCCCGTGAACTTTACAGAAAAGGCATAAATCCTCCTGTTGATGTTCTTCCGTCACTCTCGCGACTCAAGGACAAGGGTATAGGAGAGGGAAAGACAAGAGCAGACCACTCCGACACAATGAATCAGCTTTTCTCTGCGTATGCAAGAGGAAAGGATGCAAAGGAACTCATGGTCGTACTCGGTGAAGCCGCCCTAGCACCTACTGACTTGCTCTATGCAAAGTTTGCAGACGAATTTGAGCGCAGATACGTATCACAGGGCTTTGATAACGACCGCACTATCGAAGATACACTTTCCATCGGCTGGGAGCTGCTGAAGCTCCTCCCGCGCAGCGAGCTGCGCCGTATCAGGGAAGAATACCTTGTGAAGTATTATGATACTCAGGAGCGGGGTGAGGCAAGTGGCAAGGCTTAATGTTAATCCCACCCGTATGGAGCTCAGCAAGCTGAAAACAAAGCTTGCATCAGCACGAAGAGGTCACAAACTGCTCAAGGACAAGCGTGATGAGCTTATGCGCCAGTTTATGGATCTTATAAAGGAGAACCGCCGACTCCGCACCGAAGTCGAAGCGGCTATCTCCGAAGCCAACCGTTATATGGCAGTTGCAGGTTCCGTAATGCAGCGCGAGGTACTCGAAACTGCTCTTATGCTTCCCAAGCAGGAGGTTGAACTCGAAGTCGGCGAAAAAAACGTAATGAGCGTATATATTCCTGTCTTTGATGCCAAGTACCGCACCAGTGATGCCAATGACATATACTCATACGGTATGGCTTTTACTTCAATAGACCTTGACGGAGCTGTAAGTTCTCTCAGCGAAGTCTTTCCGAAAATGATAAAGCTCGCAGAAATAGAAAAAGCCTGTCAGCTTATGGCGGATGAAATTGAAAAGACACGCCGCCGCGTAAACGCACTCGAGCACATCATGATACCTGACTATGAGGAAACAATAAAATTCATTACTATGAAGCTCTCAGAAAATGAAAGAAGCACAACTACTTCCCTCATGAAAGTTAAGGATATGGTTCTCAAACAGAGCCACAATTATCACTGACACAAAAAGGAGCAGAAGGTCATAAATCTCTGCTCCTTACTTTATTATAAAAAGAAATGCGCTCCCGAAAACGGAAGCGCATATTATTTTACTGATTATTCTTCTTAGCCTCGATCTCAGCAAGAGCATCTTTGCGTGAGAGGTTGATACGTCCTTGACGGTCGATCTCTGTAACCTTAACAACGATCTCGTCACCAACAGAAACGATGTCCTCAACCTTTTCAACCCTCTGCTTGTCCAGCTTGGAGATATGTACAAGTCCATCCATACCGGGAACGATCTCAACGAAAGCACCGAATTCCATAAGTCTTACGACCTTACCGCGGTAGATAGCTCCAACCTCAGGACCGTTTGCAATAGTGTCAACGATCTGAAGAGCCTTTCTTGCGTTGTTGCCGTTGATGCCGCTAATAAATACGTTACCGTCATCATTGATATCGATCTTAACATCGCAGTCAGCGGAGATCTTCTGAATAACCTTACCGCCCTGACCGATAACTTCGCGGATCTTCTCAACAGGAACCTTAGTCTGGAGCATCTTGGGAGCATACTCATTTACAGTATCTCTTGGCTGAGGAATAGCCTTGAGCATGATCTCGTCGAGAATATAGATACGAGCCTTACGAGTCTTCTCGAATGCTTCCTTGATGATAGCAGGTGTAAGACCGTCAACCTTGATATCCACCTGGATAGCTGTGATACCCTTGTGAGTACCGCCAACCTTGAAGTCCATATCGCCGAAGAAGTCCTCGAGTCCCTGAATATCAACCATTGTCATGAATTCATCGCTGTCGGGCTTAGTGATAAGACCGCAGGAGATACCTGCAACAGGAGCCTTGATCGGAACGCCTGCGTCCATAAGAGCAAGAGTTGAACCACAGATAGAACCCTGTGATGTAGAACCGTTAGAAGAGAGTACCTCAGAAACAAGTCTGAGAGCGTAGGGGAATTCCTCAACGGGCGGGATAACAGGTGCAAGAGCTCTCTCTGCAAGAGCACCGTGACCAATCTCACGGCGTCCGGGACCTCTGCTGGGCTTTGTCTCACCAACTGAGTAGCTCGGGAAGTTGTACTGATGCATATATCTCTTTGAATCTTCTTCATCAAGACCATCGAGCTTCTGAGCATCACTTACAGGACCAAGTGTAGCGATTGTAAGTACCTGAGTCTGACCTCTTGTAAAGAGACCTGAACCATGAACTCTGGGAAGAAGACCAACTTCAGCAGCAAGCGGACGAATTTCGTCGATACCTCTTCCGTCAACACGCTTGCCCTCATAGAGCCAGTTACGAACGATCTTCTTCTGAAGCTTGTAGATGCACTCGTCGATCATAGCGATCTGCTCGGGATACTTTTCATCGAAATTAGCGTGGATATCATCAACGATAGGAGCGAGTCTCTCATCGCGTACGTTCTTATCGTTAGTATCAAGAGCGAACTTAACTCTGTCAGCAGCGAAAGCCTCGATAGCATCGAACATATCGTGGTCTACTTCCATAGACTCGAAAGCGAACTTAGGCTTACCGATCTGAGCACGGATGTCGTTGATGAAAGCAACCATCTTCTTGATCTCTTCGTGTCCCTTGAGGATAGCGTCGAGGATTGTATCCTCGGGAACTTCATTAGCACCAGCCTCGATCATAACGATCTTCTCTGCAGTACCAGCAACAGTAAGAACAAGGTCTGTCTTAGCTCTCTGCTCGAGGTTGGGGTTGAGAACAATCTCACCATCAACGAGACCAACGTTGATGCCAGCGATAGGTCCGTTCCACGGAATATCGGAAATAGATATAGCAATGGAAGTAGCTATCATACCAGCGATCTCAGGTGAATTGTCGGGCTCAACAGCAAGAACAGTCATAACAACTGAAACGTCGTTTCTCATGTCCTTGGGGAAGAGAGGACGGATAGGTCTGTCAACACATCTTGAAGTAAGGATAGCCTTTTCTGTGGGCTTGCCTTCTCTCTTTGTGAAAGATCCGGGGATCTTACCTACTGAGTAAAGTCTCTCCTCATAGTCAACTGAAAGCGGGAAGAAATCAACGCCTTCTCTGGGCTTAGCACTTGCAGTAACGTTAGCCATAACGACAGTTTCGCCGTATCTAACCCAGCATGAACCATTAGAGAGTCCGCAGGTCTTGCCGGTCTCTACAACGAGAGGTCTGCCGGCATAGGTAGTTTCAAATTTTCTGTAATTCTCAAACATAAAATGCCTCCTGAAAAAATTTAGTATATCTATCAGAGAGAAGCGTTTAGAAGTTAGAGGCAAACCGCCGCATTATGTGCATAAAAAGAGCGAATCAGAGGCTTACCTCTGACTTCTAACATCAAATCTCTAATAGACGTAAAGGCAGAAGGGGAAATCCCCTCTGCCTTCAGCAACGTATAATTACTTACGGAGACCGAGCTTCTCAACGATAGCGCGGTATCTGTTGATGTCCTTCTTCTTGAGATAAGCGAGAAGGTTACGTCTGTGACCAACCATCTTGAGAAGACCTCTTCTGGAGTGGTGGTCGTTCTTGTGGGTCTTGAGGTGATTTGTCAGGTCGTTGATTCTTCTTGTAAGGATAGCGATCTGAACCTCAGGAGATCCTGTGTCTTTTTCGTGAGTTCTGTTAGCCTCGATAACGGCTGTCTTTTCATCTTTCAGTAACATTGAAAGCACCTCTGTATAAAAATATTCCGACAACTCAGAGAAGGGTGAAAGTCGAGGACAAGCCCTTGTCCAAGTACGCGGTGATACTATTATACCACAATATTGTATACTTGTAAAGAGTTTTTTTGAAATTTCCGCCATTTTTTCTCTAAGCACACCACCTGTACCGAAAATCGTGCTGTATTATGTAAAAATGCAAAAAATATAGTTGACTATCAGGGCGATTTGTGGTAAAATATAAACACAACTATATTTATAGTACCCGGACGGAGGTAATAATAGATGAAAAAAGATGAATTCAATTATGTTTGGACTGACAAGAAACGCACCCTCTTCGGATGGCCGATTTCTTTCACACGCTACTTCCTTACAGAAACTAAATTCATTACAAGAACCGGTTTCCTCAGTGTTGACGAGGATGAGATAGACCTCTACAAGATAACTGATAAAAAAGTTCGCTTCCCATTCTTCCAGAGACTTTTCAAATGCGGAAGCATTATAATCTACAGCCGTGACGCAGATACTCCTTCAAAGGAAGTTCACTGCATCAAGAATGTCCGCCAGGTATCCGAGCTCATAGACAAGCACCTCAATATAGTACGCGACAAGTACGGTATCAGAGGAAGAGATATGATGGGATTCCACGATCACTACGACGATGTTGACACCAGTAACGATTTTGACATCGTCTGATAATCGCAGGTGATACAATGCTTTCATTTATAACAGAAAAACAGTCCTGCTGGGACAGGCTCAAAGCTGAAAAACGTCCTATATTCATCTACGGCATGGGCGACGGTGCTCTGAAAATAATGTCAGTTTTTGAGAAACGCGAGATAGCTGTTTCAGGAATTTTTGCAAGCGACGATTTCGTAAGAGGACATTCTTTCGAGGGGTATCGCGTGCACAAACTGGCAGAAGTTGAAGAAGCAGTTGACGATTTCGTAGTTGTTCTCGCATTTGCAGCCGGCTATCAGGAGATAGTGGACAAGATCCACGCAATCGCTGCACGCCACACTCTCTATGTACCGGATGTGCCTGTAATAGGACAAGGACTCTTCACATACGAATACTGCGTTGAAAACGCGGAGAAGATACAGCAGGTTTATGACAGCCTTGCAGATGACTATTCACGCAAGGTCTATGCCAATATAATAAATTTCAAGATCAGCGGAAAGATCGAATATCTCTCTGCCGTTACTTCCACAAAGGCTGAGATCTACAAGAAGATAATCCGTCCCGGTCTCAGCGAGACCTACGTTGATCTCGGAGCTTACAACGGCGATACTATCAAGGAACTCCTCGAGTACACCTACGGCAAGTACGCCTCTGTGTACGCTTTCGAACCCGACAGGAAAAATTTCCGCAAGCTCGCCAAGTTCGTCGACGGTATGAGCCATGTTTATGCGTATAATGCCGCTGCATGGTGCATTGACTGTGAGCTGCCGTTCTCCTCAAAAGCCGGACGCCAGTCTGCAATTACAGCTGAGTCTGACAACTGGGTACAAGCGCTTTCAGTTGACACTATTCTTGGCAGAAAGCCTGCAACTCTCATAAAAATGGACGTTGAAGGCTTTGAACGTGAAGCTATATGGGGAGCTGCGCTCAATATCGCGCACTATGCTCCAAAGCTGATGATAGCTCTCTACCACAGGAACGAGGATATATTTGAACTGCCGCTTCTCATAAAGAAGCTCAATCCCTCATACAAGCTCTATATACGTCACCAGCTGTATATACCGGCATGGGAGACGAACCTCTACGCAACCCTGTGAATCATGAGGACTGTACCGTTGTACAGTCCTCTTTTATTAAGACAACTGCCATAAGGAGCAATTATTATGGATAAGATAGAACGCATGAAAGAGCTGAACGAACAGCTCGCAAAAGCAGCCGACGCCTACTACAATACAGGTGTCGAAATAATGTCAGATCATGAATACGACGCACTATACGATGAACTGTCAGCTCTTGAAAAAGATACCGGCATTATACTCAGCGGCAGCCGTACTCAGAAGGTCGGATACGAAGTAGCTTCCGAGCTGAAAAAGGTCCGCCACCCATCAAAAATGCTCTCGCTCGACAAGACAAAAAGCCCGGAGGAACTCACGGCATGGCTCGGCAGCAACAAAGGTCTCCTCAGCTGGAAGCTCGACGGACTCACCCTCGTTCTCACTTATGAGAATGGCTCTCTCTCACAGGCTGTGACACGAGGAGACGGCGAGGTCGGCGAGGACATAACCGCAAACGCCCGGCACATAATCGGTATTCCTGCACAGATACCTTTCACCGGCAGACTCGTTGTCAGAGGTGAGAGTTTGATGAAGTACGCTGATTTCGAGCGCGTGAACGCTCAGGCAGATGAAGGAGCAAAGTACAAGAATCCTCGCAATCTCTGCGTAGGAACCGTCCGCAACCTCGACTCAAAAGTCACAGCAGAGCGAAATATCAACTTCTTTGCATTCAATCTCGTTTCAGCTGACGGATATGAGGAAAATTCCTTTGCCGCACGCCTTGAATGGCTCAGAGGACTCGGCTTCCAGACTGTATACGGAGTACCTGTGACAAGCTCAGACCTTGAAACTAATATTCGCGAATTCGAGAAAAATATAGCCGAAAACGAATTTCCGTCAGACGGTCTTGTTCTTATGCTCGATGACGTTGCCTACGGACTCAGTCTCGGCGAGACATCACACGCTCCGCGAAACGGCATGGCTTTCAAATGGAGAGATGAGACAGCTGATTCAAAGCTTCTTGAAGTCGAATGGTCAGCAAGCCGTACAGGACTTCTCAATCCGGTAGCCATATTCGAACCGGTCGAACTCGAAGGAACAACAGTCTCCCGCGCATCTGTCCACAACGTCAGCATAGTGAAACAACTCAGACTCGGCA
This sequence comes from Ruminococcus sp., assembly GCA_016290875.1. GTDB lineage: Bacteria > Bacillota > Clostridia > Oscillospirales > Ruminococcaceae > Ruminococcus. The sequence continues at coordinate 218,202 of JAEEVL010000001.1, read as the reverse complement.
TAGGTGACACGATAACCGTCTACAAGGCCAATATGATAATTCCGCAGATACTTGAAAATAAAACAGCTTCCGGAACTCTTGAAATACCCGAAGTCTGTCCGGTATGCGGTGGCAGAACAGAAATAAGTTCCTCGGACGATGATGTAATGACTCTCTACTGCACATCACCGGACTGTGCCGCAAAACACATAGGCAGATTTGAACATTTCGTACAGCGAGACGCTATGAACATCGTGGGAATGTCCACGGCCACGATAGAAACTCTCATAAGTGAAGGCATAGTGAGCAGCTTCAGGGATTTCTACCACCTCGCAGAACACAGAGCAAAGATAACCGCTCTTGAAGGCTTCGGCGAAAAGTCCTTTGAAAAGATGGAAGCAGCTGCCGAAGCTTCACGTCATACCGAGCTCAGCCGTGTCCTTTACGCTATGGGCATACCGAATATAGGCAGAGCAGCTTCGAGACTAATTTGTGCCGAATACAAGACTCCCGAAGAGCTTGAAAAACTCACAGCAGCAGAACTTACAGCGATAGACGGTATAGGCGAGGTGCTTGCAAGAGAATATGAGCGTTTCTTTGCAGATGAAAAACATCTTGCAGAGTTCCGTGAACTTATAGCAGAGCTCGATATAGCTGCCCCCGAAGAGATAAACACCTCATCGGAGATAGCAGGCAAGACCTTCGTTATAACAGGTTCAGTGCATATATGGAAGAACCGCAACGAACTAAAAGCATACATTGAAGCTAACGGTGGAAAAGTCGCATCGGCAGTTTCCTCGAAGACAAACTATCTCATAAACAATGACTTGACATCCGGCTCGTCCAAGAACAAAACTGCAAGAGAACTCAATATCCCGATAGTTACAGAAGAAGAATTCAAGGCAATGGCGGAGCGCTGGTAAGTTCCGCTCAGCCTATTGCATTTTTCTATAAAATATAGTATAATAGTAGGTGCGGAAACTTTTTCGTCCGCATATGGATAAATATGAAGCAAAAAGAAATGCGGTGATAACACATGGAACAGACTATAAAAAGTGATAAGAATACCGAAAACTCAAACGTTTTCTATACAGTAGCTATGAGAGGGCTTGTGGCATTCCCTAAAATGGTGATGCACTTCGACGTTTCGAGAGACAAGTCAGTCAAAGCGATTGAACGCGCACTCAAAGACGGCGGAAAGCTCTTTCTCGTTACACAGCACGAAGCGTATGTCGAGGAGCCAAAAGCTTCCGATCTCTATAAAGTCGGTGTAGTCGCTGAGATAAAGCAGGTGCTCAAACTCCCTGACAACATCATGAAGGTGCTCGTTGAGGGTTCATACAAAGCTAACCTCGTTCATCTCTTTGATGACGGCGACGCTCTAAGAGCAGAAGTCAAGCGTACTCCCACATACTCCCGCACAAAGATAGACGAAGTTGAATCAGAGGCTATAATGCGTTCTGTCAAGGACATTTTCGAGAGATATTCATCATACTTCCCGAGAATGCCCAAGGAACTTCTCACCTCTGTTATGACTCAGGATTCACTGATAAAGCTCTTCGAGACTATAACATTCAATTGCTCGCTCAACTACCGTGACAAGCAGACACTCCTCGAGGAGACCAACATCATAAACAAGCTGTCCGTACTCTTTGCCTGCCTCACTTCAGAGGTCGAGATACTCGAACTCGAGAACCTCATAAACGAGCAGACCAAGAACAGCATCGACAAGGGGCAGAAGGAGTATTACCTTCGCGAGCAGATGAGGATTATCCAGGAGCAGCTCGGCGAAGACAACGAGGATGACGCTTACTCATACATAAACGAGATCATACAGCTCAAAGCTGATGAAAAGACCAAGGACAAGCTGATGAAGGAAGCTGACAAGCTCAACAAGCTGCCGCCGTCATCACAGGAAGCCTTCGTTATAAAGAACTATCTCGATACAGTACTCGATCTCCCGTGGGGCAAGTACACAAAAGCCAAGCTCTCCATAGACAAGGCTGAAGCTGTACTCGAAAAGGATCACTACGGTCTGAAAAAGGTCAAAGAGCGCATACTCGAGTTCCTCGCAGTACATATGCTCAACCCGGAGATAAAGGGACAGATAATCTGTCTCGCAGGCCCTCCCGGTATCGGTAAGACCTCTATTGCAAAGTCGGTAGCAAAGGCTATGGGACGCAAATATGCAAGAGTATCACTCGGCGGCGTCCGTGACGAAGCAGATATAAGAGGTCACAGAAAGACATACGTCGGAGCTATGCCCGGACGTATAATCACAGCAGTTTCGCAGGCAGGTTCTATGAACCCACTCATCCTTTTTGATGAAATAGACAAGCTCTGCAGCGACATCAAGGGCGATCCTTCATCGGCTATGCTCGAGGTTCTCGACGGAGAGCAGAATAACACCTTCCGCGACCACTTCATCGAAGTGCCATTCGACCTGAGCAAGGCAGTTTTCATCACCACTGCAAATGATACAGGAGCCATCCCCGGACCGCTCCTCGACAGAATGGAGATAATCGAGCTCCCAAGCTATACAGCAGTTGAGAAGTTCCACATTGCAAAGGAGCACCTCATACCGAAACAGCTCAAAGAACACGGTCTGAAGGCTTCACAGCTCAAAATAGATGACCAGGCAATAAACGACATCGTGCAGTTCTACACAAAGGAAGCAGGTGTTCGTACACTCGAAAGAAAGGTAGCTTCTATATGCCGCAAAACAGCGCGAAAGATTGCTTCCGGCGAGACAAAGAAGGTCACAGTCAAGTCCAAGGACCTCAAGGAATTCCTCGGAGTAAAGAAGTACCTCGAAGATATCTCCTCAAAGACAGATCAGGTCGGAGTTGTGAATGGCCTTGCATGGACTTCTGTGGGCGGTGTTCTCATGCCGCTCGAAGTGATAGTCCTCAACGGTACAGGCAAGATAGAGGTAACAGGCTCGCTCGGTGACGTTATGAAGGAAAGTGCTAAGATAGCTGTAAGCTACGTGAGAAGCGTTGCTGATAAGTACAAGATAGATCCTGATTTCTACAAAAACAACGATATACACATACACGCTCCCGAGGGTGCTGTGCCCAAAGACGGTCCTTCTGCCGGCGTGACCATGACCACAGCTTTGGTATCGGCTCTCTCAGGCAGAAAAGTCCGCTCCGATGTGGCTATGACAGGTGAGATAACACTTCACGGAAAAGTTCTCCCGATAGGCGGTCTGCGCGAAAAGACAATGGCTGCTTACAAGTCCGGCATACGCACTGTGGTAATACCTAAGGCAAATGTTCCGGATCTCGAAGAGGTCGATGAAGAGGTTAAATCTGCAATAGAATTCGTACCTGCTGACGACCTGAAAACAGTTCTCGGAACAGCACTTCTCCAGTAAACGGAGGGAAGTATGAAGCTCAATTACAACAAGGCAGAATTCACCGCAGCATATGGTAAATTCTCCCAGATACCCGCCCCCGAACGCATCGAAATAGCCTTCGCAGGGCATTCCAACGTCGGAAAGTCCACTCTGATAAATAAACTCCTGAACAGGCGCAACCTCGCAAGAGTAAGCTCAGTCCCCGGAAAGACAGCAACTATAAACTTCTTCGGGCTTGAGCACATCTATCTTGTAGACCTGCCGGGTTACGGCTACGCAAAGGTCTCCAAGAGTGAAAAGGAACGCTGGGCAGGACTAATCGAAGGATACCTCAACTCAGAGCGCGACCTCAGGCTCGTGTTCATGCTTGTGGATATGCGTCACAAGCCGACAAATGACGACGTAAATATGATAAATTATCTCATAGACACGGAAACACCGTTCGTAATCGTGCTCACTAAAGCCGATAAACTGAACAAGACCGAACGCACCAAGCGTATGGAAGCTTTTGTGTCTGAAATACCGTGTTTTGACGAAATACATCACATAGCCTTTTCCTCACAGACAGGTGAGGGCGTTGATGAACTGCGCTCGATAATCGAAGACATCGCAGACGATAACGGCGAAGACGAAGAAGACTGAGCCGTAAACTGAAAGGAATGATCTTAAATGTTCGTATCTGAAAACCTCGCTGTAAATTCTCAGGGCAACCTGACTATCGGCGGAATAGACACAGTATCACTTGCGGAACAGTACGGAACTCCGCTCTATGTTATGGACGAGGAGCTTGTAAGAAAGAACCTCCGTCGTTTCCACGACAGTATGCGTAAATTCTACGGCGGCAAGGGAGAAGTCCACTATGCTTCAAAAGCTTTCTGCTGCAAAGAGATGTGCAGAATAGTTGCCAGCGAAGGTGACGGTCTTGACGCTGTTTCCATAGGTGAGCTCTACACAGCAAAGAGCGCAGGCTTCCCGATGGATAAAGTTGGTTTCCATGGAAACAACAAAACCGATGAAGAGCTTGCTTACGCTCTTGAGAGCGGCGTTGGACACATCATCGTTGACAATATCCCCGAGCTTCACAGGCTCGAGAGAATAGCTGGTGAAAAAGGCGTAAAGCCGCAGATAATGTTCCGTATCAAACCCGGCATCGACGCTCACACTCACAAAGCCGTACTCACAGGTCAGATAGACAGTAAATTCGGTTTTGCGCTCGAAACAGGCGAAGCAATGGAAGCTGTAAAAGAAGCTGTAAACTGTGAGAATATTGACCTCATGGGACTTCACTGCCACATTGGTTCACAGATATTCGACATTGAGCCGTTTGAACAGGCTGCAAGAGTTATGCTTGGCTTCATCGCTCAGATCAAAAACGAGCTTGGCTTCACTGTAAGAGGTCTCAATCTCGGCGGCGGCTTTGGTATCAAGTACCTCAACGAACACGATCCTGCGCCTTTCGAGAACTACATCGAGAGAGTTTCCGGAGTTGTGGCAAAGGAATGTGCAAAGCTCGGCATTGACCAGCCTTATATGTTCATCGAACCTGGCCGTTCTATCGCTGCTCCGGCTGGCATAACACTCTACAAAGTGGGCGCACGCAAGGAGATACCCGGCATCAGAACTTACATATCTATCGACGGCGGTATGCCCGACAACCCGAGATATATCCTCTACCAGTCTGAATATGAAGCAGTTGTTGCAAACAAGGCTTCACAGGAGAGAACCGAGAAGGTCACCATCGCAGGCAAATGCTGTGAGAGCGGCGATCTCATCGGTGAGAATATGCCACTCCAGCACGCAGAAAGCGGAGATACACTTGCAGTTCTCGCAACAGGAGCATACAACTACTCTATGTCCTCAAACTACAACCGCATACCCAAGCCGGCAGTAGTTTTCGTAAACGGCGGCGAATCCAGAATAGCAGTAAAGCGCGAGACTCCTGAAGACATCATCAGAAACGACGTCTGATGCCTGGAATTATCGTATTATTCGGTTCGTTTACAATATTTGTAGGCATAGTCCTTTTACGGGAGCTATGGCGGCTGATAAGCAACATCTACATTATGCTCCGCGGCGACCTCTATAAAGGAATCTGTGTCATGAGGACAGAATACAAAAAAGAAGCTCAGACATCCGATATTGAATCGTCATTATCCATTTTCGACTATGATGATGAACGGATCTTATCGAACATCGACTCTCAGGATAACAGCAATACTATTCAAATTAAATACCCAGTCATATGGACTGACCGTAACAACATTGAGTACAGCCGCGAATTTTCATTTTCGATGCCAAAGTGTCCGCCGTTCATTATTAACGTATATATGATAGGCGATGACGAAAAGAAATCCAACCTCGGAGCGAAGAGCATAACGCCACATCTGTTTGTATTTTTACTGACATTATTTGTATTCCTGCTTCTTGCATTTTCCGAGTTACCGGAGATATACCACTACTATTACTAATAAACAAAGGACAGACGCATTGTCTGTCCTTTTTCATTATCACTGTTTCATTGTTTGGCTAACTTCAATTCCAGCCATCAAACTATTATGAACACAATCCAAACTCATATTTGCTTAAATGGTACAAAAACATAGCGTCAAACAGCAATAAAATATTGTTTAATTCTTGACAAACTCGTTGAAATGTAGTAAAATAAGTGTGTATTCTTATGAATTGAAAGGAATGATCTACAATGGGTTATACTTTAACTGAAAAAATCCTCCGCGCTCACCTCGTTGACGGCGAATACGTCAAGGGTGAAGAGATCGGTATCCGTATCGATCAGACTCTTACTCAGGACGCTACCGGAACTATGGCTTACCTTGAATTCGAGGCTATCGGCGTTCCCCGTGTAAAGACTGAGCGCTCGGTCGCTTACATAGACCATAATACACTTCAGAACGGCTTCGAGAATGCTGACGACCACCGTTTCATCGGTTCTGTTGCAAAGAAGCACGGCATCTGGTTCTCACGTCCCGGCAACGGTATCTGCCATCAGGTACACCTTGAGAGATTCGGTATCCCCGGAAAGACTCTCATCGGTTCTGACAGCCATACTCCCACAGGCGGCGGTATCGGTATGATCGCTATCGGCGCAGGCGGACTCGACGTTGCAGTTGCTATGGGCGGCGGTGCATACTATATCACTTGCCCTAAGGTAGTTAAAGTAGAACTCACAGGAAAGCTCCGTCCCTGGGTAGCAGCTAAGGACGTTATCCTTGAAGTCCTCCGCAGACTCTCCGTTAAGGGCGGCGTAGGCAAAGTTATAGAGTACGTAGGCGAGGGTGTCAAGACTCTCTCAGTTCCTGAGCGTGCTACTATCACAAATATGGGTGCAGAGCTTGGTGCTACTACATCTATTTTCCCTTCAGATGAAACTACAAAGCAGTTCCTCAAGGCTCAGCAGCGTGAAGAAGTTTGGACACCTCTCGCAGCAGATCCTGATGCAGTTTATGACGAGGAACTCACTATAAATCTCAGCGAACTCGTTCCTCTTGCTGCCTGTCCTCATTCTCCTGACAATGTTAAGAGCGTTGAAGAGATCGGCAAACTCAAGGTTGACCAGGTATGTATCGGTTCATGTACAAACTCATCACTCCTTGATATGCTCAAGGTAGCTCATATCCTCAAGGGCAAGACAGTTGACCCGAGCGTTTCACTTGCTATAGCTCCCGGTTCAAAACAGGTTCTTAATATGCTCGCACAGAACGGCGCACTCTCAGATCTCATCGAGGCTGGCGCACGTATCCTTGAAAGTGCCTGCGGTCCTTGCATCGGTATGGGACAGTCACCTAACTCAAAGGGTATCTCACTCCGTACATTCAACAGAAACTTCGAGGGACGTTCCGGAACAAAGGACGGTCAGATCTATCTCGTATCTCCTGAAATGGCTGCTGTATCAGCTCTCACAGGTTACCTTACAGATCCCCGTGAACTCGGCGATATGCCTGAGTTCAAGCTCCCTGAGATATTCACAGTAAATGACAATATGGTCGTTCCTCCGGCTTCTGAAGCTGAGATGGACAGCGTTGAGATCCTCCGCGGTCCCAACATCAAACCATATCCTGAGACAACTCCGCTTCTTGAGACTATAGACGCACCTGTTTCACTCAAGGTCGGCGACAATATCACAACAGACCACATCATGCCTGCCGGAGCAAAGATCCTTCCTCTCCGTTCAAATATCCCGAAGATCTCACAGCACTGTTTCGCAGTATGTGACGAATCTTTCCCTGAGAGAGCAAAGTCACTCGGCAAGAGCATCATCGTTGGCGGTTCAAACTACGGTCAGGGCTCTTCAAGAGAGCACGCTGCACTTGCACCGCTCTATCTCGGCGTAAAGGCTGTACTCGTTAAGTCATTTGCACGTATCCACCGTGCTAACCTCATAAATGCAGGCATCCTTCCGCTCACATTTGTGAACGAAGCTGATTACGACAAGATCAGCCAGGGCGACGAACTCGTTCTTGCTGACGTAAGAAAGGCTGTTGCAGAAGGCAAGTCTGAGCTCACAGTCGTAAACAAGACAAGCGGCGATGAGATACCCGTACTCTGCGAACTCTCAGGACGTACAAAGGACATCATGCTCGCCGGCGGACTTCTCGACTACACAAGAGAGTCGATGAAGTAATACACCCCGGAATATAGTACATGCGCTGTATCATGAACCTGAAAGAGATAATCAAGGATATTTTCTCAGACATCAGCACAGCCGATAAAAGGCTCAAGGACAGCAGTAAAGACCTCTACGGCGGTCTGGGAAACTACGACAGATATGGCAGACGAAATCAAGGCGGTGGCGGCTTTCTGGTGCTGCTCGTCCCTCACTTCATCGGATTTGCAGTCGGACTAGCCATAGCAAGGCTCGTTGAGCTTCCGTTTTCCGGTTATATAGCCCTCGGAACTCTCTGCGCAATTATAGGAGGAGTATACAAGAGCGTGTCATACGACAAATTATCGCTGATGCCGGCTATCGTCAGGAATATACTGATGATAAGCCCGGTGTTCCTCTACTTTGCAGTGGTATTCGCACTTGAGTAGTTAGAATTGATGTAAACGGCAAGTTCAACAGTATAATGCTCAGCGTAAACAGAGAAGAACCAGCGAAGCTCTCGATGCCGAGGAAGCATTTGACCTGAAGCTCAGCAGTTTAGCAGTTCCGGACAGCGGTAAGCCTGTATATGCTGTTCTCCTTAAACTCACTTTCACTTACTCAGACAGCACCGGCGAACCTGACGAAGATATGGACATTTTCTATTTATCATCCACAACAGCAGATGGTATGTAGATTTTTCATGATAAAAACCTAAGGAGGTAAACCACAATGGCAAAGATAACTATGAAAACTCCTCTCGTAGAGATGGACGGCGACGAGATGACAAGAATACTCTGGCAGTGGATCAAGGAAACTCTCCTCGAACCATATGTAGAGCTCAATACAGAATACTATGACCTCGGACTCAAGCACCGTGAGGAAACCAAGGATCAGGTAACTATCGACTCCGCAGAAGCTACAAAGAAGTACGGCGTAGCTGTAAAGTGTGCAACTATCACACCTAACGCTGCAAGAATGCCTGAGTACAACCTCACTCAGATGTGGAAGTCACCAAACGGTACCATCCGTGCAGCTCTCGACGGAACAGTATTCCGCACACCTATTATCGTAAAGGGCATCGAGCCATACATCCCTACATGGACAAAGCCTATCACGATCGCACGTCACGCTTACGGCGATGTTTATAAGAATACAGAGATGCGCGTAAACAAGGGAAGCAAGGCTGAACTCGTTGTTACTGACGAAAACGGCAACGAGACACGCGAGCTCATCCACGACTTCAAGAAGTGCGACGGTATCATCCAGGGACTACACAACCTCGACGATTCTATCGCAGGCTTCGCAAGAGCTTGCCTCAACTATGGTCTCGACCTCAAGCAGGACGTATGGTTTGCTTCCAAGGATACTATCTCAAAGAAGTATGATCACCGTTTCAAGGATATTTTCCAGGAGATCTTCGACAAGGAGTACAAGGAAAAGTACGCAGAAGCCGGCATAGAGTATTTCTACACTCTTATCGACGACGCAGTTGCTCGTGTTATCCGTTCAAACGGCGGATATATCTGGGCTTGCAAGAACTACGACGGCGACGTTATGTCTGATATGGTATCCACAGCTTACGGAAGCCTTGCTATGATGACTTCTGTGCTCGTTTCTCCTGACGGTATCTATGAGTACGAAGCTGCTCACGGTACAGTTCAGCGCCACTATTACAAGTACCTCAAGGGAGAAGAGACTTCCACAAACTCTGTTGCAACTATCTTTGCATGGAGCGGTGCTCTCAGAAAGAGGGGAGAACTCGATAGCACTCCTGAGCTCTGTGAATTTGCTGACAAGCTCGAAAAGGCAACTATTCAGACTATTGAGGACGGCGTTATGACAGGCGATCTTTATCTCATCTCAAAGCTCGAGAACAAGAAGAAGGTCGACTCCAAGACTTTCCTTGACGAGATAAAGACAAGACTCGATAAATTAATGTAAGGACCTCGTCAGTCCGAAAAGAGGCATAGAAATGGCAAGAAATACTATTTCAAATTCAGTTATAAGAAGGCTGCCAAGATACCACAGATTTCTCGGAGAGCTCGAAGCAAACGGCTACGTTCGCATATCATCACGCGAGCTTTCTGAAAAGATGGGACTTACAGCCTCTCAGATCAGACAGGATTTCAACTGCTTCGGCGAATTCGGTCAGCAGGGCTATGGATACAATGTAAGTGACCTCAGGCGCGAGATCGGTAAGATCCTTGGTCTTGACAAGTATACCCCAATGATACTTATAGGTGCCGGCAACATCGGTAAGGCTATCGCAAGTCATCTCGACTTCCGCAGCAAGGGATTCATCCTAACAGGAGCCTTTGACGTCAGCCCCGACATAATCGGTAAGCCTGTGGGCGACATATTGGTATCGGATATAAGCGAACTCGAGAGCTTCTGTGCTGAGCACAAGCCTGTCTCAGCTATTCTCTGTGTGCCTACATCTGTAGCTGCATCAATGACTGAGAAGCTGATTGCCTGCGGTATCAAAGCATTCTGGAACTTTACTCACTACGATATACGTATCGAACACAAAGACATCCTCGTTGAAAACGTACACCTCGGCGATAGTCTTACTACGCTCTCGTACGGACTGAACAGATTAGATGAAGAAGGGGAGTAATAACTCCTTTAGTATCGCTGCGAAGGAGAACTTCGCAGCGATACTCTGTATATCAAATGTGAAACAATTATCAATCTTATACAGCAAGCATATAAAGAATCGAATAACAATATTCTCAATTCGTATTGCTAACGTAAATTTTTGATAGTCTGACTATACTTTTACAACTGAGCACACTCGGAATCAGAATCTCACTTTGCGAGCCTGTTTACAGAAATCACCTTGTATTGTCAAAGTGTAAGTCAAATGCAACAAAAATCTTTCTACGTCCGCACAACAATTTTCGCACTTCTTCTCAAATATGATTTCAGATATATTATTTGCAAATTATTATATGGAGCTGAAGCTGTAAAAACATTGTTAATTATATATCAATATCAGAATGGCGATATGCGGAATGTGAATTTGAATTTCAATGCTATTGCTGTTATACTTAATATAGAACATTATCGCGGCTCATACTGCCGTAAAAATCTTAATGGAGTGGATATAATGGATTATCGTATCGAACATGATTCAATGGGAGAGGTCAAAGTGCCTGCTGACAAATACTGGGGCGCACAGACCGAACGCAGTCACGAGAATTTCCTCATAGGCGTAGGCATAGAAACAATGCCCCGTGAGATCACACATGCCTTCGGTATCCTCAAAAAGGCTGCCGCAATCGCTAACAACTCTATCAAGCCTGACAGAATGACCGACAAGAAGCTCGAAGTCATCTCAAAAGCCTGCGACGAAGTAATAAGCGGTGCTCTCAACGAGCATTTCCCCCTCGTAGTTTGGCAGACAGGCAGCGGTACACAGTCCAATATGAACGCAAACGAAGTTATCGCAAACCGCGCTAACGAGCTTGCAGGTGAAAAGCTTCTTCACCCCAACGATGATATCAACATGAGCCAGTCGTCCAATGATACCTTCCCGACAGCTATGCACATCGCAGCTGTATTAGCAGTTGAGGACAAAGTCATTCCCGCAATCGACACACTTGTTGCAACATTCAAGCGTCTCGAAGCAGAGAACGAAGGCATCGTAAAGAGCGGACGTACCCATCTCCAGGACGCAACTCCTATAAAGTTCTCTCAGGAGATCAGTGGTTGGAGAGCTTCACTTGAAAAAGACAAGAAAATGCTCATTACAGCTTGCGAAGACCTCAAAGAGCTTGCACTCGGCGGTACAGCAGTCGGCACAGGACTCAACGCCCCCGAAGGATTTGCAGAGAAGTCTGCAGAGGCCATCAGCAAGCTCACAGGAAAAAACTTCGTAACTTCACCTAATAAATTCCACTCCCTTACTTCCAAGGACGAGATCGTGTTTGCTCACGGTGCACTCAAGGCACTCGCAGCTGATATGATGAAGATTGCTAACGATGTAAGATGGCTCGCATCCGGTCCCAGAGACGGTCTCGGAGAGATTCTTATCCCTGAGAACGAACCCGGTTCTTCTATCATGCCCGGCAAGGTAAACCCCACACAGTGCGAACAGGCAACTATGGTGGCAGTACAGGTAATGGGCAACGATGTCGCAGTCGGTATGGCAGCTTCACAGGGCAATTTCGAGCTAAACGTATTCATGCCCGTGTGCGCATACAACTTCCTCCAGTCAGCAAGACTCCTTGCAGAGTCAATCCTCAGCTTCAACAAGAACTGTGCTGTTGGTATAAAGGCTAACAAGGAGAAGATGCATCACAATCTCCATAACTCTCTTATGCTCGTCACAGCTCTTAATCCCTACATCGGATATGAGAACGCCGCAAAGACAGCTAAGAAAGCTTTCAAGGACAATATTTCCCTCAAAGAAGCGTGCGTAGAACTCGGTTTCCTTACAGCTGAGCACTTCGACGAGGTATTCCACCCCGAGGAAATGGTTTGATCCAGCCGTTACAGAAAGGAAAGTACCATGGAAACATTTACATATTACCCCGGCTGTACGCTGAGGACCAAAGCAAAAGACCTCGATACATATGCAATAGCTTCCGCAGAAGCTCTTGGTATCAGTCTTGCTGAGCCTGCTGACTGGCAATGCTGCGGCGGTGCTTACACAACAGCTAAGGACGAGATAGCTACAAAGCTCTCGGCTGTAAGAGTTCTCAACTCTGCAAAGCAGAATGAAACTCCTCTTGTCACAGTCTGTTCCGCCTGCCACAATGTTATAAAGCAGACCAACTATGATATTTCCCGCGACGAGGAAATGGCTTCCAAGGTAAATCGTTACCTTGCGCTTGAAGAGCCCTATACCGGTGAAACTACTGTATATCACTACCTTGAACTTCTCCGGGATGTAGTCGGCTTTGACAAGCTTAAGGAAAAGGTCGTCAATCCCTTTACAGGGAAGAAGATCGCTGCTTACTACGGCTGTCTGCTCCTTCGTCCCTCAAAGGCGCTTGCAATGGACGATCCGGAGAATCCTACGATCATCGAGGACTTTATCCGTGCTATCGGCGGCACACCTGTTATATACTCCCAGCGCAACGAGTGCTGCGGCGGCTATATAACCCTCGAGGACAAGGCGCAGGCTCAGAAGAGAAGCTCGGCAGTTATGACTTCCGCTGAGAACCAGGGCGCAGAAATGCTCATAACAGCCTGCCCGCTGTGTCTCTACAACCTTAAAAAGAATTCCGGCTCTGAGCTGCCTGTGTACTACTTCACAGAACTGCTCGCTGAGGCTCTCGGAGTCAAGGAGGAAAGCAATGAATAAGAACCTTAAAGAACAGGTGCTCCGTTCAAGCGGAGTAAACGTGCTCAAATGTATGCGCTGCGGCAAATGCTCCGGCACCTGCCCCTCCTACGACGAAATGGAGTATCATCCTCACCAGTTCGTATATATGGTCGAGAAAGGCGATATAGAGACTCTTATGAAATCGCCCTCGATCTACAAGTGTCTGACCTGCTTTGCCTGCGTTGAAAGATGTCCGAGAAACGTAGAGCCTGCAAAGGTCGTAGAAGCGGTACGTCTCGCTGCTGTACGCCAGCAGGACGGCAATCACCTCAGTCCGGACATGATACCGGAAATGCTCGACGATGATCTCCCACAGCAGGCTATCGTCACAGCTCTGAGAAAATACGCAAAGTAAGGAGGAGGAGTCATAATGCAGAGAATAGGCGTTTTTGTCTGCCACTGCGGTACTAACATCGCTGCTACGGTAGACGTCAAGACAGTTGCAGAGACTCTCGGCAAAGAGCCGGGCGTAGTCATCTCGCAGGATTATCAGTATATGTGCTCCGAATCAGGTCAGAACCTTGTTAAGGACGCTATAAAGGAACATAACCTCACAGGTATCGTTATATGCTCGTGCTCACCTCGTATGCATGAGAACACATTCCGAAAGGCAGCAGCTGCCGCAGGTCTTAACCCTTACCTCGTAGAGATCGCTAATATCCGTGAACAGTGCTCATGGATACACAAGGAAATAGCTACTGCTACTGAAAAGGCAGTTATACTCGGAAGAGCTGCTATCGCAAAGGTACACCTCAATGCTCCGCTCACGGCAGGTGAGAGCCCGGTAGTCAAAAAGGCACTCGTTATCGGCGGCGGTATTGCCGGTATACAGACAGCTCTCGACATCGCAGAGGCAGGTTTCGACGTAGACATCGTTGAAAAGAACCCAACCATCGGCGGTAAGATGGCTCAGATAGACAAGACATTCCCGACACTCGACTGTGCTGCTTGTATACTCACTCCTAAAATGGTTGAGGCATCACAGAATGAGCGCATCACCATCCGTTCATTCAGCGAAGTTACTGATGTCAAGGGATTTGTCGGCAACTTCACAGTTAAGATAAAGAAAAAGGCTCGCTATGTTGATGAGACAAAATGTACAGGCTGCGGACTTTGTACAGAGAAGTGTCCTATGAAGAAAGTTCCCAACGAATTCAATATGGGACTCGACAACAGGAGTGCTGTTTATATCCCGTTTGCACAGGCTGTACCGAAGGTAGCTACAATTGATCCCAACTACTGTATGATGCTCAAGACAGGCAAGTGCGGTGTATGCTCAAAGGTCTGCTCAGTTGGTGCTATCAACTACAAGCAGCAGGATGAGATCATCGAAGAGAAGTACGGTGCTATCATAGTAGCAACAGGCTTCAATCCCATAAGCCTCGATAAGTATGACGAGTTCGCATACGGTCAGTCACCTGATGTAGTAACTTCACTTGAACTAGAGAGACTTATGAATGCTGCCGGACCTAACGGCGGTACACTGCTTCGTCCTTCAGACAAGACTCACCCACACACTATCGTATTCGTTCAGTGTGTAGGTTCAAGATGTGACGACAGCAAGGGCAAGCCTTACTGCTCAAAGATCTGCTGCATGTACACAGCAAAGCACGCAATGCTCATCCGTGAGAAATACCCGGATACGGAAGTATACGTATTCTACATAGATGTCCGTACACCCGGAAAGAACTTCGACGAATTCTACCGCCGTGCAGTTGAACAGTACAATGTTCACTACATCAAAGGTATGGTAGGAAAGGTAACACCTAAGTCTGACGGAAAGATAGACGTTCAGGCTTCAGACCTCCTCGCAAATGAACAGCTCCACATCAACGCTGATATGGTCGTTCTCGCTGCTGCTATCGAACCTGATAAGACAGCTCGTCCTCTTGCAACAATGCTCACAACTCAGATGGACACAAACGACTTCTTCACAGAGGCTCACCCGAAGCTCAGACCTGTTGAAAGTGCTACTGCCGGAATTTTCCTCTCAGGTGCCTGCCAGGGACCTAAGGACATTCCCGAAACTGTTGCTCAGGCAAGTGCGGCTGCCGCTAAGGCTATCGGACTCCTCTGCAAGAACAGCATCACCTGCAACCCATGTGTTGCTCACTCGAACGAGCTCATGTGCAACGGATGCTCGTCCTGTGAAAAGGTATGCCCATACGGAGCTATCACTTATATCGACAAGGAATTTAGAATGCCCGACCGTACCACAAAGGTACGCAGAGTCGCAAGCGTCAACCCGGCTGTATGCCAGGGCTGCGGTGCTTGTACAGTTGCCTGTCCTTCAGGCGCTATGGACCTCAACGGCTTCTCTAACAGCCAGATAATGGCGGAGGTTGACGCGATATGCAAGTAAATGATAATAAAGAATTTCAGCCGCTGATCGTTGCTTTCTGCTGCAACTGGTGTTCATATGCAGGAGCCGATCTCTCCGGCACAAACCGACTCAATTACCCGACTAACGTCAAGATAATCAGAGTCCCCTGTTCATGCAGAGTAAACCCTATGTTTATCCTCCGCGCTTTCCAGAAGGGCGCTGACGGCGTTATCCTCTGCGGCTGTCACCCCGGCGACTGCCACTACACTTCCGGAAACTACTTCACAAGAAGAAGAATGACACTTCTTTTCAGTATGCTCGACTTCCTCGGCATAGAGCGTGACCGTACAAGAGTTGAATGGGTATCCGCTGCCGAAGGCGCTAAGTTCGCAGCTACTATGAATGAATTCACCGAAGCTGTCAAGAAGCTCGGTCCCAACCGGAGATTGGAGGATCTAAGATGCAGGAAGCAATGATAAACAAGGCAAAACAGCTTCTCGCCGACGGCACAGTAAGCCGTGTTATCGGCTGGAAGAGGGGAGAATTTGCATACGACATCACACCCGCTGTTTTTGAGACTGCTGAAGAGCTCGAGAAGGATTTCGTATTCGACGATTTCACCTCCGCAAACGTCTCCAAATATCTCGTCAAGGAGAGTAAGAAGGAGGGCAAGGTTCTTGTTTTCCTCAAGCCCTGCGATACTTACAGTCTCAACCAGCTCACAAAAGAACACCGCGTTGACCGCGACAATATCTATGTCGTCGGAATCCCCGGCGGTCCCAAGCTCGACATTGAAAAGATAAAAGCTAAGGGAATAACAGGTATCACTAGTGTCAAGAACGATAACTTCACACTTAAGATAGAAACTCTCTACGGTGAGGAGACAATGCCTTTCTATGAGGCTGTCCTCGACAAGTGTGCTTCATGCAAGAGCAAAAAGCACGTAACATATGACGAACTCATCGGTGAAGACGGCGATACACTCGAGTCCAACCGTTTCGATATGGTAGAACAGCTCGAGAATATGACTTCTCAGGAGCGCTACGATTTCTGGAGAAGTGAGCTTTCAAAGTGCATCAGATGCAATGCCTGCCGCAACGTATGTCCTGCCTGCACATGTGAGAACTGTGTTTTCGACAATCCGGCTTCCGGTATCGACAACAAGGCTCCTGCTGACAGCTTTGAAGAGAATATGTTCCACATCATCCGTGCATTCCACGTTGCCGGAAGATGTACAGACTGCGGCGAATGTTCAAGAGTATGCCCTCAGCATATTCCGCTCCATCTCCTCAACAGAAAGTTCATCAAGGACATAAATTCTCTCTACGGTGAGTATCAGGCCGGCGCTGACACTACTTCACGCGCTCCGCTCACAGACTATACCGCAGATGACTGCGAAGCAAGCATAGTTCATGAAAGGGGTGTCGAGTAATGCTTAGGATATCAGCTGATAAGATTTACGAGCTCCTCGGAGCTGCTTCTGCTGCACAGACTGTATACATCCCCTCAGAACGTGAAGACGGAGAAGCAGAGTTCAAAAAGTACGAATCCGGTATGAAGCTCACAAACCGCCTCAATACTCTCCGCAGTGCAAAGGATTTCTTCTTCCCTCAGACAGAAGATCTCGTTGAGTTCAAAGTCGACGGAAAGAATATAGAAATAAGCGATGTCCGCAAGGAATCAGAGGACTTCATTATCTTCGGTGTACGCCCCTGCGATGCAAGAAGCTTCACTATACTTGACAAGGTATATCTTGTAGAACCTGTTGACAGCTTCTACAAGAACCGCCGTGACCACGGAACTGTTGTCACTATGGCCTGCAGCCGTCCTGCCGAGACCTGCTTCTGTCAGACATTCGGCATTGATCCCACAGCTCCGGAAGGAGACTGCTCTGTCTGGAATGACGGCAGCTACTACTACTTCAAATCCAACACAGACAAGGGACAGAAATTCATCGACTCAGTTACTTCGCTCCTTGAAGAAAGCGATACTGCTGAGCTCGACAAGTCTATCGAAAAGACAAAGGAAGTAATGAAAAAGCTCCCACTCGCAAATCTCTCTACCGAGAACTTCGGCGGTGACAAGCTTAATGAATACTTCAGTTCAGATAAATGGGCAGAACTCTCTGAAAGCTGTCTCGGATGCGGAACCTGCACATTCGTGTGCCCGACCTGTCAGTGCTACGACATAAAGGACTTCAACACAGGTCATGGCATCAAGCGTTACCGCTGCTGGGATTCATGTATGTACTCAGACTTCACAAAAATGGCCCACGGCAACCCGAGACTCACTCAGCTTGAGCGCTTCCGTCAGAGATTCATGCACAAGCTTGTATACTTCCCGGCAAACAACAACGGCGAATTCGGCTGTGTAGGCTGCGGAAGATGTCTTTCCAAGTGTCCGATCTCTATGAACATCGTCAAGGTCATGAAAGCATTGGAGGTAAAGTGATGAACACTAACGATACATTGATACCCCACATCGGCGTAGTAACTGATATTCGTATCGACACCCCCGATGTAAAGACCTTCAGAGTAGAAGCTCCCGAGGGCGGCAAGGTATTCGAGCATATGCCCGGTCAATGCGCTATGCTCTCTATCCCCGGAGTAGGAGAGGCGATGTTCTCCATCACTTCTTCTCCCACAAATAAAGAATTCATGGAATTCAGCATAAAGAAATGCGGATGTCTTACAAACTGGCTCCACGCTATGGATGTAGGTCAGATGATAACTATCAGAGGACCTTATGGCAACGCTTTCCCTGTAGAAACCGAACTCAAGGGCAAGGATCTGCTCTTCATCGCCGGCGGTATCGGTCTTGCACCGCTCCGCTCAGTTATCAACTATGTTCGTGATAAGCGCGAAAACTACGGAAGCATCCAGGTAATATACGGTTCACGTTCAAAAGATGATCTCGTTGACTACAAGGAGATACTCGACGAATGGATGACTGACGACGGCGTAGAGGTAGACCTCACAATTGATAACGCTCAGGAGGGCTGGGACGGTCACGTAGGATTCGTACCTAACTATGTAAAGGAACTCAATCCTTCCACTAACAAGACTGTTCTTGTATGCGGACCTCCCATTATGATAAAGTTCACTCTTGCAGGACTCAAGGAGCTCGGCTTCACCGAAACTCAGGTCTACACAACTATGGAGCTCCGTATGAAGTGCGGAGTAGGCAAGTGCGGACGCTGCAACATCGGTAACAAGTATGTCTGCAAGGACGGTCCCGTTTTCCGTTACGACCAGCTCGGTGAGCTGCCGGACGAGTATTGATTTCAGGAGGAGCTATAATGGATAATATGATAAACGTTTATCTGTTCGGCAAGAAGTATCAGGTGCCGGCAGGTCTTACGATAATGACAGCTATGGAATATGCCGGCTATGAGCTGGTAAGAGGCTGCGGCTGCAGAAATGGTTTCTGCGGTGCCTGTGCTACTATATACAGGATAAAGGGCGAATCACAGCTCCACGGCTGTCTTGCCTGTCAGACAGAGGTACAGGAGAATATGTACGTTGCAACTCTGCCTTTCTTCCCGCTTGAAAAGAAGATCTACAACATCGAAGACATCAAGCCTGACCAGCAGGTAATGATGCAGCTTTACCCCGAGATATATGCCTGTGTTGGCTGTAATGCCTGCACCAAGGCTTGTACACAGGAGCTCAATGTTATGCAGTACATCGCTTATGCTCAGAGAGGCGAGTACGACAAGTGTGCAGAAGAGAGCTTTGACTGTGTAATGTGCGGAGTATGCTCATCACGCTGCCCGGCAGGTATCTCACATCCTCAGGTAGCTATGCTCGCAAGACGTCTCAACGGCAAGTATATCGCTCCCGAGTGCGGACACCTCAATGACCGTGTAAACGAAGTGAATGAGGGTATCTTCGACGAAAAGATCAAGGAACTCATGACAAAATCAGTTGATGATATAGAAGAGATCAAGGCTATGTACAACAGCCGCGAGATCGAGAAGTAAGGGGGAGAGAGTATGTACAAGGTAGAAAAACTTAACGAACTTGCCAAGGTTGTTGCAGCCAAGAGAGCCGACAACGCAGCTCTTGAACCCAGAAGAATGACAGCAGATGAAAAGGACACCCTCCTCGCATCATTCCACCCTGACTATAAGCAGGATGAATTCACAGTCCTCACAGCAGGCGTTAACAAGGGCGACAAGGTCCCCACACAGCTCGCAGCTCTTCTCCAGGGCAAGAGCCGTATCAGTGCATCAGACGTAGATCTCAGCAAGCCTGACTACGTAACAGATGTACTTATCATCGGCGGCGGCGGTGCAGGTGCTTCCGCAGCAATCGAAGCTGACGAGGCTGGCGCAAAGGCTATGATCGTAACAAAGCTCCGTATCGGTGATGCTAATACTATGATGGCTGAAGGCGGTATCCAGGCTGCTGACAAGCCCAATGATTCACCGGCAATCCACTACCTCGACGCATTTGGCGGCGGCCACTTCGCAGCTAAGCCTGAGCTCGTAAAGAAGCTCGTTACAAAGGCTCCTGAAGCTATACAGTGGCTCAACAAGCTCGGCGTAGAGTTCGATAAGGAAGCAGACGGAACTATGGTAACAACACACGGAGGCGGTACTTCACGCAAGCGTATGCACGCTGCAAAAGACTACTCCGGTGCTGAGATAATGAGAACTCTCCGCGATGAGGTACTCAACAGAGGAATCCCTGTTGTTGACTTCACAGCTGCTGTTGAGATAATCCTCGACAAGAACGGCAAGGCTGCCGGTGCAGTTCTTATGAATATGGAGACAAAGGAGCTCCTCGTTGCAAAGGCTAAGACAGTCATCATCGCAACAGGCGGTGCAGGCAGACTCCACTATCAGGGCTTCCCGACATCCAACCACTACGGTGCAACAGCTGACGGACTTATCCTCGGTTACAGAGTCGGAGCAAAGCTCCTCTACGCTGATACACTCCAGTATCACCCCACAGGTACAGGCTATCCGGAGCAGATCTTCGGTGCGCTCGTTACCGAAAAGGTACGTTCACTCGGAGCTAAGCTCGTAAACATCGACGGCGATGTATTTATGCACCCCCTCGAGACCAGAGACGTTACAGCTGCTTCAATAATCCGTGAGTGTACAGAGCGCGGCAAGGGCGTTGAGACTGACCTCGGCAAGGCAGTATGGCTCGATACACCTATGATCGAGTATAAGAACGGCGAGGGCACTATCGAGAAGCGAATCCCTGCAATGATGAGAATGTTCGGCAAGTACGGCATCGACATCAGAAAGGAACCTATCCTCGTTTACCCCACTCTCCACTATCAGAACGGCGGTCTTGACATTTCTGATGACTGTGCAACAGGTGTCGAGAACCTCTATGCAGCCGGAGAGGTCGCAGGCGGTATCCACGGCAGAAACCGTCTTATGGGCAACTCTCTCCTCGATGTAATAGTATTCGGCAGAAACGCCGGCATCTATGCAGCTGCAAAGGCAAAGGAGACAGCAGAGCCCGAGGGACTCACTCTTGAGCACATCGAGCGCTTCAACAAGGAGCTCGCTGCCGCAGGTATCAGCAGCGAAACAGCATCACCGATGCTGCTCCCGCATTATGCAAGAAAATCAAAGTAATACAGACACGGGACGCTGAAAAAGCGTCCCGCTGTCACGTTAATAATAAGAAAGATTGTGTGGTAAATATGGAATTATTTGACGGTATACTAAGCGTTAAGGGCGTTACCTTCCTTATATTTTCCGTAATGATAATAGCTGCGACAGGCTATCTGCTCGGAAGAATAACCATCAAGGGCGTTTCGCTCGGAACAGCCGGCGTATTCCTTATGGCACTCGTTTACGGCGGTGCCTGTGACGGAGTATTCTACGACAGGCTTTCCGATCAGATGAATGCGAGTTTTGTAAAGAATTCGCTGTCGATAATAGATACATTGGGACTTGTACTCTTCGTTTCTGCGGTAGGCTTCATCGCCGGTCCGAACTTCTTCAGCAACTTCAAGAAAAACTTCAAATCCTTCGTAGCACTTGCTATAATCGTAATCCTCAGCGGCGGACTTGCCTGTGCAGGCTGTATCCTTGTAGGAAGAAACTTCACAGGACTCGAGAATAACGAATTCACAGCCCTTATGGCAGGACTTCTCTCAGGTGCTCTCACAAGCACTCCCGGACTCTCAGCAGCAAAGGAAGCTGCTGGTCACGAACTTGAAGACGCTGTAGCAGTCGGCTCCGGTATTGCTTATATATTTGGCGTTATCGGAGTTGTACTCTTCGTACAGCTCATTCCCAAAATGCTCAAGGCTGATATGAACAAGGAGCGCGAGCTTCTCAAAGCAGCAAGCAAGGGAAACAAGAAGAACGATGACAAGACTAAACTCATCGAGATGGATAGTTTTGGACTTATGCCGTTCGCACTTGCAGCTGTTATCGGTATAATCATCGGATCATTCAAGTTCAAGAACTTCTCACTCTCAACAACTGGTGGCTGTCTGCTTGTGTGCCTTATCTTCGGTCACTTCGGTCATGCAGGCAAGATAAGCATAATGCCTAAGGACTCTACACTCAAGGTTCTCCGCGAACTCGGACTCATGCTGTTCCTTATCGGTTCAGGAGTAAAGGGTGGAGCTAAATTCGTTGAATACTTCAAGCCTGTATACTTTGTATACGGAATGATAATGACTATCGTACCTATGATAATCGGCTTCTTGTTTGCAAAGTACGTTCTGAAGCTCAACCTTCTCAACAACCTCGGTTCTATCACAGGCGGTATGACATCTACACCTGCACTCGGAACACTTATCACAACAGCCGGCACAGAGGACGTTGCTTCCGCTTATGCTGCAACATACCCCGTAGCACTTATTTCAGTTGTACTTACAGAGCAGCTGATAATCATGCTGTTATAACAATTTGATCAGTAGACTTAATGTTAAGTCAAAGTCGTCCAATAAAAAAGCTCTATGTTCTGCATAGAGCTTTTTTGTTTTAAGAAACAGTTCACGCCATTTACTGTTGCTTATTTTACATGTATTAAGAAAAACTATTACAATTTTCATTGACAATCCTTCTATAAAATGTTATAATTATTTTTGGCATTCCGCTAAACTAATTAATGGAGGAAAAAATGAAAACTATTCTTTGCAAAACAAACAAATCTATTCTCAGCATATTTCTTGCACTTGTCGTAACACTCGGTTTATTCACAGCAATGCCGGATAAAGCAATTAAGGCAAACGCATATTTCTCAACAACATATTCATGCGGCTGTGACGGCGGTACTACATACGTATCTCAGTCAGATGCTGTAAGCTACAGCGGATTCTACTCATGGATCAATGTAACAAAGGTAGTAAACGGCTATTTCAGAGTTGAAGTTAAGCCTGACACAACCGTTAGAACAATCAATACAACAAGAACTGCTTATATCAATTTCAAGAACAGCAAGGGAAGCACTGTATACACTCTGAATGTTAAGCAGGTAGAACCTTACATCTACACAAGCTCAACATACAATACAGTTTCCAAGAATACAACTTCATGGGCAAGTATGCCTCTTTCTTATAACTGCAAATACACAATCGAGTATCCTTCTGATCTTATCGTAAAAACATCATACGGTTCAACTGTATACTCAGGACTGACTTACGGTTCAAATAACAATTACGGTATTGCTTCAACAGATTATCTCAGAATCTATCCAAGATACGCAAATACATCAAATTATAATAAATACTATACTATCAGAATCAAAAAAGCAGGTTCTTACACAACGACTCAGACAATAACAGTAGTACATACTTACTATTGATCTGATACACAAATAATCAACTATAACGCGGAATGCTCAGAAGACATAAATCAAATGGATCTGAAATCGGATCTTTGATCTGTAAAAGGCTGTTTTACAACAGCCTTTTATTCTTTCTACAAAAAAAAAGCATTGCCGCTTTTAAGCAGCAATGCTAACTCATTATTTAATACCGTAAGTCTCTCTGTACTCAAGCATCTTGTCGAGGTACTCCTTACCGGGAACGATATCATTTCTGATAGCGTCGATTATGTCTTCCATAGTAACAATAGGATAAACAGTTACGCCAAAATCACGCTTAACTTCCTGTACTGCTGAAAGCTCACCGGTACCTTTTTCCATACGGTCAACTGTAATTACCATACCGGTAACATCAACATCAGCTGCCCCCTTGAGTTTAGGCATAGACTCACGAAGTGCTTTTCCGGAAGTCATAACGTCATCGATGATAACGACCTTTTCACCGTCTGTGAGAGTCTTTCCGACGAACATACCGCCCTCACCGTGATCCTTAGCTTCCTTACGGTCGAAGCAGTAAGAAACATCTATACCAAACTTATTGCTGAGAGCTACAACAGCAGATACTGCAAGGGGAATGCCCTTGTAAGCAGGACCAAAGAGAGTCTCAACAGGGATATTGTTCTCATGGATACATTCAGCATAGTATTCACCGAGCTTAGCAAGCTGAGCACCTGTCTTATAGTTTCCGCAGTTTATGAAGTATGGAGCTTTTCTTCCGCTCTTGAGAGTAAATTCACCGAATGTAAGAACTCCGCAGTCTACCATAAACTTGATAAAGCTTTCTTTGTAAGTCATTTTATGTACCTCCGTATACATTTCTGAAATATTCCAACACTATTATTATACTCCATTCACCGGCTATTTGCAAGCGTATTTAAAAAATCTGCACAAATTATCAAAAATCTCTTGCAAAATCGTAAGAATCAAGGTATAATATATTTGTGTGCCGACATACGGCAACTCAATTAAGCAAGATAATGGAGTAAATATGGATAAAAAGCATACAGTTCAGAGAATATCAAATAAAAAGCGCGGCAGACCGAAGGTAAGATTCAATCTTATGGTCGTTATAATCATCACCGCACTCACATTTGTTGCCTGCTTTGTATTATATATGATAAATGCGAATATAACTGGTGACGTTCTTGACAGCGATGACAGTTCAACTACAACAACAGTAAAAACTACTGAAGCAGCTACCGATGAGAACGGAACTTCCGCTGAAAGTGAAGACGGTTCACAGGCAGAAGAAACAACCGAAGCAGCAGCTCAGCAGAACAACTCAAATATAGCTTACCCAGTACCTCAGTCAGAAGAAGCAGACTCTTCTTACTTTGAAAACTGCTGTCTCATATCTGATCAGACTCTGCTCAGTATGTCACAGTACAGCGATTTCAAGGACGTTCTAGGAAGCTCACAGCTCAATGCTTCAAACTGCAACGAGACTTCTATCACATCATCTTACGGAAATGTAACTCCGTATCAGACCATACAGCTCAAAAAGCCGCAGAACCTCTATATCATGCTCGGAAGCGATATTGGTACAAGCTCGATAGATGATATGATTTCCGGCTACACCAAGCTCATCACAAGCCTTCATAACTATCTGCCTGAGATGAAGATATATGTTATGCAGTATCCGCCTGCACCTGCAGAGAGCACTACTGTCACAACAGAACTCGTAGACAGCTATAATACACGACTCATGGACATGGCCAAAAGTATCGGAGTGTATTGTCTCGATGCCAATACTCCTCTCAGATCCTCAGAGGGAACTATCGATGGCGACTACTGGGACGACGATTCTGCAAAGCTCACAGAAGATGCCTGCAAGACTATCGGAAAGTATATCCTCAATCACACAGCTTAAAGTCCAAGCACCACTATATATAGTGGTGCTTTTAATTTCAGACACAACTCATTTTGAAATTACGCAATATAGCCAATTAATCTTTTTTTAAAAGAATTATGCACAAACAGCACAATAACACGATGATTTTTACTATCGTGATTGGTGATATATACAATTGACTTTGTATCAAAATTGTTCTATACTAATAAATGTACATGGAAACGGAGACACTATATATTGTGTTTGGAGGGAAATGAAATTCAATGATAATACACATAATAAAAAGAGACGGCAGAAAAGTACCATTCAACATTGAAAAAATAGCAAACGCTATCTTCAAAGCAGCACAGGCTAAAGGCGGAACAGATTTCAATGCCGCTATGGACGTTGCAGTTGAAGTTTGCAGATTATATGAGGAACAGAACCCGGGCAAAGTCCCTACCGTAGAAGAGATACAGGATCTCGTTGAAAAGACTCTTATCGAAAAAGGCCACGCAAAGACAGCTAAGGCATACATCCTCTACCGCTACGAGCGTACACGTTCACGCGAAATGAAGACCAACCTTATGTGCGTACTCAACGAGCTCACATTCAGTCCCGCAAAAGACAGCGATATCAAGCGTGAGAATGCCAATATCGATGGCGATACCGCTATGGGAACAATGCTGAAATACGGTTCTGTATCAGCTAAGGAATATTACGAGATGTACGTTCTCGAGCCTGCCCACGCAAAGGCTCACCGCAACGGTGACATCCACATCCACGACCTTGATTTCTATACACTGACAACTACTTGCTGTCAGATAGATCTTACAAAGCTCTTCCACAATGGTTTCTCAACAGGCCACGGCTATCTTCGTGAACCCAATGACATCGCAAGTTATTCGGCTCTCGCATGTATCGCTATCCAGTCCAACCAGAACGACCAGCACGGCGGACAGAGCATACCTACATTTGATTATGCTATGGCAGAAGGTGTCAAGAAGACATATGCTGCCCGTTATACACAGAATGTTGCAAGAGCACTCTCACTCATCGCAGGAGCAGAGAATGAAGATGAAATAGTCAAGAAGATAAGCGGAGAGATACTTGAAAAGTATGATCTCAAGCCCGTCCTCGCAAACGATAATGACTATCAGGCAAAGGAGCTCGAACTTCTCCTTGAGTACACAGACAAGGAAACTGCTCAGAAGGTTCAGGCTTTCGCAACCAAGAATGCTGTCAAGGAAGCTGACAGAGCTACATATCAGGCTATGGAAGCTCTTATCCATAACCTCAATACAATGAACAGCCGTGCAGGTGCTCAGACACCTTTCAGCTCCATAAACTACGGTACCGATACTTCACCCGAGGGCAGAATGGTAATCAAGAACGTTCTCCTCGCTCAGGAAGCAGGACTCGGAAACGGCGAGACTCCTATCTTCCCGATACACATCTTCAAGATCAAGGACGGTATCAACTATAATCCTACCGATCCTAACTACGACCTCTTCAAGCTAGCTTGCAGAGTATCCGCAAAGAGACTCTTCCCGAACTTCTCTTTCATCGATGCTCCTTATAATCTTCAGTACTACAAAGAGGGCAATCCTGACACCGAGATCGCATATATGGGATGTCGTACCCGTGTTATCGGCAACAAGCACGATCCTTCACGCGAGATAGTGACCGGCAGAGGAAACCTCAGCTTCACTTCTATCAATCTCCCAAGACTCGCTATAAAGTCAGATCACAATGTTGGTCTCTTCTTTGAAAAGCTCGAAGATATGATGGATCTCGTTATCGATCAGCTTATGCACAGATTTCGCATACAAGCACAGAAGAGAGTGAGAAACTACCCATTCCTTATGGGACAGGGTATCTGGATTGACTCTGACAAGCTCTCAACTGATGATACAGTAGGCGAAGTTCTCAAGCACGGTACACTTTCAGTAGGCTTCATCGGACTTGCAGAAGCACTCAAGGCACTCATAGGTGCTCACCACGGCGAAAGCGAAGAGGCTCGCGAACTCGGTATCGAGATAATCACAGCAATGAGAAAGAGACTTGATGAAGAATCAACCAGAACAGGTCTCAACTTCTCACTCCTCGCAACTCCTGCCGAAGGACTTTCCGGACGTTTTGTCCGTATGGACGCTAAAAAGTACGGCGTTATCGAAGGTGTAACAGACCGTGATTACTATACAAACTCATTCCACGTACCGGTTTACTATCCGATAAGCGCATTTGAGAAGATCAAGATAGAAGCTCCTTACCACGAGCTTACAAACGCAGGTCACATCAGCTACATCGAGCTTGACGGTGATCCGCTTGAAAACCTCAATGCATTTGAGAAGATAGTACGCTGCATGAAGGAATCCGGTATTGGCTACGGTGCTATAAACCACCCCGTAGACCGTGATCCTTGCTGCGGATACACCGGAATAATCGGTGATACCTGTCCTTGCTGCGGACGTAAGGAGCATAGTGATAACATCGCATTCGACAGAATTCGTCGAATCACAGGTTACCTTGTAGGAACTCTTGACCGTTTCAACAACGGTAAGCGTTCAGAGGAGCATGACAGAGTAAAGCACAGCGTTTAAGGTGATACAATGGAACTAAGAATAGCCGGAACTGTCAACGACTCAATCGTTGACGGTCCCGGAATAAGGTTTACGATATTTACTCAAGGCTGCCCGCATAACTGCGAGGGCTGCCATAATCCTCAGACTCACGCATTTGACGGCGGAAAGCTGGTCGATACCGAAGAGTTGCTTACCAAGATAAAAGAGAATCCGCTACTGGATGGTGTGACATTCAGCGGTGGAGAACCCTTCTGCCAGGCAGAAACTCTTGCAGAGCTCGGAAAAGAAATACACTCAGCAGGACTGAATGTTATAACCTACACCGGATATACATTTGAAAAGCTCTATGCCGACCGTGACAAGAACGGCTGGGGCAAACTGCTTGAAGTAACCGATTATCTGATCGACGGACCTTTCATCCTTGCACAAAAGGATTGGGAGATCAAGTTCAGAGGAAGCTCAAATCAGCGATATATAGACTGCCAGGCGAGTCTAAAAGAGGGTAGAGCAATAGAAATAGAACCATAAAGGAAAAGCCGGAGCGTAATGCTCCGGCTTATTTTTGTAAGGAAGATAAAAATAAAGAATATCCGCCTTGCCGTCATATAGTGAATGAAACCCGCACTAAGCAGGTGGGTAAACGCCCGAATGTTTCTCGCTCCCTTCTTCCGCTGGGCGGGAGGTCTGCAGTCCGCAAACGGAGCTGAATTCCCTAGTAAAATGTGTTGGATCAAATGAACTATAATACACCGTACAAGGCAGAATATTCTTTTGTTGTATATATTATAACACAGAAATCTCAAATTGTCAATACCAATTTTATGTATTTTTACGAACAATTGGTTACAATTCGGTAATTATTCCTCTTCCTCAGACTCAAAAGCTTCCTGCATACGCTCAAGGAAGAAAGCAGAAACTCTTTCAAATTCATCATCGTCATCAATGGAAGCGAGTATCTCTTCACCGTCTTCCTCAATAGTTTTCAGGATAACGATATCACAGTCTTCTTCGAGGAAGTTTTCGTCCTCAACAGAGGGGACCATACAGAAGTACTGCTCTCCGTTGAGTTCAGCAGCATCGATTAACTCGAAATTCTTTTTATTTCCTTCATCATCGACAAGCTCAAAAAGCTCAGGTGTGTATTCATTCATATCTGACATAGTATTCTCCATTCCGGCTGTCGCCTTTGTGATAATACTATTATACAATGTATCCTGAAAAATTGCAAGAGGTAATAAGAGGAACATCATCATTTGTGCATTATGCTGTAAGCCTGTATATCAGTTTTATATATTACGCCGATTTACACGAAAATCCACTATAATATCAAAAATTACTATTGACTTTCACCAATAAATGTGGTAATATATAATCAGAGAAAGGGAAGAACCAATAGAAATGTTCTCCAAGCGATATTTACTTGGACTGAGGTGTTTAACCTCAATGTAAATGATACTACGCGGAAGGGAGCGTGAGTC
The DNA here is from genome assembly GCA_016290875.1 of Ruminococcus sp. Classification (GTDB taxonomy): domain Bacteria; phylum Bacillota; class Clostridia; order Oscillospirales; family Ruminococcaceae; genus Ruminococcus. The sequence goes on along the minus strand of JAEEVL010000001.1, from coordinate 188,902 downwards.
CAATGGAAGAAACGACCGGACAGCAGCGTGAAGCCGGCGGGCTTGCTGAGTAATTGAATTTTTGAAAGAGGGAATATAGGCTTCAGGCTTGTTCCACGGATTGAAGTTTCAAAGGTTAATAATTCAGTTATCAGGCGGACGCATTGCTGAATGGAAACGGCTTCAACGCTATTTCGATTGGATACAGTATACTCTGAAATTTCGACTATGTGTCTTAATATAGATCGGAAAATATAATGTAAAGGACGAGTCCAATGAGAAATTAGTGCTGATTCAACGCCCGGCGTTAATTCCGGATGACCGGAAAATTTAAGTAATAAGGTGAGTCCAATGAGAAGTTAATCAATTGAATCCTTATGAAAGAATGTGGTACTATGACAACTATCAGGTATAATAAGAATCCTTAATAGTAAAGGAGTGAGTCCCACAGGAAATTTAGCTAAGTGATGAAAGTCGCTTAAAATCTCAATTGAATAATAACAGCCCCGAAGGTCTCTCGGGGCTTTTTATTTTGTATTATAACGCAAAACTCTCATGTCACTTTGCTTCTTCAAGGATTTTCTTACGGTATTGCAGAGCAGCCTGCTCCTGCTTGTTGTCACCGTACTTATAGTAAACGTGATCCTTGATAGTCTCAGGAAGATACTGCTGCTTGACATAATGATTTGGATAATCGTGCGGATACTTATAATGCTGTCCAACAACATCAGCACCCTTGCCATCAAAATGCTTGTTCTGTAAATGTCTCGGAAAATCAAGCGCGTCGCAGTCTTTTAGCGCCGCAAGAGCTGCATCTATAGCCGATTCAGCACTATTCGACTTAGGAGCAGTAGCAAGCATTATAATAGCCTCTGCAAGCGGTATACGCGCTTCCGGCAAACCTAACTGCAAAGCAGAGTCAACACAAGCTTTAGTTATAGTGATAGCCTGTGGATAGGCAAGTCCTATATCCTCAGCTGCAATAACAAGCAAGCGGCGTGATAAAGAAATAATATCTCCAGCATCAATAAGTCTTGCCGCATAGTGAAGAGCTGCATTTTCATCAGAGCCGCGTATAGACTTTTGCAGTGCCGACAGTATATCATAATGCTGGTCACCGTCACGATCATAACGCATATTGCTGCGCTGTGCAAGCAGCTTAAGAGAATCTTCGGTTATAGTAACTGTACCGCTGCCGGCTTCTCCGCATATCACAGCCAGTTCTGATGTGTTCATAGCTTTGCGTACATCTCCGCCGCAGTTGTAAGCTATCGTTTTTATAACATTGTCATCCGCAATAACTTCAACGCCGTTTTCTTCTGAAATAAGTCTGAAGGCTCTTCTGATAGCAGGGAAGAGCTGCTCTGCACTTACAGGTTTGAACTCAAAAACCGTACTTCGGCTTATTACTGCATTATAAACTGAAAAATAAGGATTCTCAGTAGTAGAAGCTATAAGAGTAATATCACCGTTCTCGATGTACTCAAGAAGGCTCTGCTGCTGTTTTTTATTGAGATACTGTATCTCGTCAAGATAGAGAAGTATACCATTTTCGCTGCCGAATGTTCCTATATCAGCAACTACATCTTTAATATCGGATATAGAAGCATTCGTACCATTCAGCTTATATAACAACATTCCGCAGTTCTCAGCAATAATACGCGCAACGGTAGTTTTACCTACGCCTGACGGTCCATAAAAAATCATATTAGGGACAGTACCGCTCTCTATTATCTTACGAAGCGGCTTTCCGAGGGCAAGTATATGCTCCTGACCGACTACATCGGCAAGAGTTTTCGGGCGTATCTTATCAGCTAATGGTGCAGCCATAGCAAACCTCCTTTATGTCTCAGACATTTCTTCAAAAGGACTTCTAAGAGACTTCCAGCAACGATATCCTACAAAATAAATACCAGCCATCAACACCGCACGCAGTATAGTCCCAAAAGAATCAATAAAAATACCATGAGACGAATTCATAAATGCGTGCGCAAGAATTACGGCAGGCAGAGTCACAATAGACTTTCCTTTTTGTATTCCATAAAAAATGATAACAGCAACAGCTGCACAAGAAATAGCACCAGTGACTACTCCCCAAATATGAAAGAACAATATATCTGTCGAAGCTTTGTCAGTTCCTATCAAGCCGATGCAAGAAATGCCTGAACCGAGTCCCTCATATGCTGCATGACCTATAGAATAAGTAACCGCATCTTTACGGTTATCATAAGAAGTAAGAAAATATCGCATCATCAGGTACTTTGTACCTTCTTCAAACACTCCGAAAAGCAACCCTTGCTGTATATAAAAAGCAATGAAGTTGCTGTGATCAAATCCGGAACGAATAGCATTGCCGACAAAAAAGACCGGAAAACACACCAGAAATGCCGCAATAGCAGGGAAGAACCTCGCACCAGTCTTTTTGTACCACAGTATAACCAATACCGTTGGACTAAAAAGATCTATCAGAGCTGCAGCCAGACAGCATATATCTTTCATAGTAAAGCTAATTATCTCCGTTCATAAAAATACAGGGACGGACAGCCTGTCCGTCCCTTAATAACTATTTGATTACTTGTAAAGCGGGAACTTCTCGCAGATTGCATTAACGCCTGCACGGATCTCGTCAGCCTTGTTCTCGAAATCAGTAGCGCAGAGATAGATGTACTCAGCGATCTTTTCCATTTCCTCGATACCAAGACCTCTTGTAGTAACAGCAGGAGTACCGATACGGATACCGCTTGTTACGAAAGGCTTCTCAGGATCGTTGTGGATAGCATTCTTATTTACTGTGATGTAAACCTCATCAAGTCTGTGCTCGAGCTCCTTACCTGTGATGTTGAAAGGACGAAGATCAACGAGCATGAGGTGATTATCTGTACCGCCTGAAACGAGGTTGAAACCTCTCTTGAGAAGACCGTCAGCAAGTGCCTTTGCATTAGCAACGATTCTCTGCTGATATTCCTTGAACTCAGGCTTGAGTGCTTCACCGAAGCAAACAGCCTTAGCAGCAATAGTGTGCATAAGAGGACCGCCCTGTGTTCCGGGGAAGATAGCAGAATTGATCTTCTTAGCAAGGAATTCGTTGTTTGTGAGGATAAGACCGCCTCTTGGTCCGCGGAGAGTCTTATGTGTAGTAGTTGTTGTGATATCAGCATAAGGAACAGGGGACTCGTGACAGCCTGCTGCAACAAGACCTGCAATATGAGCCATATCTACCATAAGAAGTGCGCCGACAGCTCTTGCGATCTCAGAAAGACGCTTGAAATCGAGAGCACGGGGATAAGCAGAAGCACCAGCAACGATAAGCTTGGGCTTATTCTTGTTTGCAAGCTTATATACTTCATCATAGTTGATAGTCTCTGTCTCGTCATCAAGACCATAAGAAATGAAGTTGAAGAACTTACCTGAAATGTTTACAGGTGAACCATGTGTAAGGTGACCACCGTCAGCAAGGCTCATACCGAGAACTGTGTCGCCCGGCTGGAGAAGAGCAAAGTAAACAGCAGTGTTTGCCTGAGCACCTGAGTGTGGCTGAACATTAGCGTACTTAGCACCGAAGAGCTTGCAAGCTCTCTCGATAGCGATAGCCTCTACCTCGTCAACACACTGACATCCGCCGTAGTAACGCTTTCCGGGATAACCCTCTGCGTATTTATTTGTGAGAACGCTTCCCATAGCAGCCATAACAGCAGGTGAAACAATATTCTCACTTGCGATAAGTTCGAGATTTCTCTGCTGACGAGCAAGCTCCTTGTCCATAGCTTCTCCGACAGCGGGATCATATCCCTTTACAAAACCGATAGAATCCATAAGGTCGTTGTACATTTTTAGCACTCCTTTGATATTATGTTACTTTTATTTTTACGAGCGTTTACTATATTATTATAACTCAAACCGGAAATAATTTCAATAGCAAAAACAAAAAATAAACAAAAATTATTTAATATCCGCAACGTCAGACCACTTTGTATCAGCGTCTGATGAAACAAGCGTGTAGAATCTGAGCAGCATAGAAGCATCATCAGCGGTCAGCTTTCTGTCACAGTTTACATCAGCATATGCTATAAACTCTTCACCACTCATAACCTTGCCGTCTGAGTTAACAGTTACACCGCCGCTAAGAGCGTCAGCATTTGAAGAGAGCTCAGTATATTGTTTGAGGACTAGCGAAGCATCATCAGCTTCCATTCTGCCGGAGCGGTTCACGTCACCGGGAAGGTCAAGATAAAAAACATCAAATGAAGCAACAGGAAGAGACTCACCGGAAGCATATACGGTTACTTTACCGCTCATTTTGCCGTCCTTGAATACATCCTGAAGCTTTGACGGAGTTATCTTACAGCTTGGCGTTATATCGACCTTTGTACCCTCAAGGATATAGTTTCCCGTCTCGTCTTTATCAGCGAGCTGAGTTGTAGTGGTAACAGATACCTTCATACCTTCGGTAGAAATACTTCCTTCTTTGGTAAGATACTTTATCCTGTCAGGCAGGCTGTCAAAAGAAAGCTTAACCCTTGAATACAAAGCTTCGATAGTAACGTCTTTATCAACAGTCTCCGGCATAATGCTCCACTTAGAAAACTTCTCTTCAGTATAAGCATCGATGTGCCTGTGCATAGAGTCTGTGTTTATCGTTGAGTAGTCTATTTTCTCGCCGACTGCAACATCAATGACCTTAAAGGGGGTGCCGTCAAGATCAAGGAAAGTCACTTTATGAAGCGTATTTGCTTCCTCAGCATTATCAGCAGCGACAGCACTTCCGGAAAAGAAAGAAGCCGAAACAGCGGCTGACAAAAGAACAGCGATGAACCTTTTATTCTTCATTGTTTCCTCCGTTTGTTTTTCTTACAAAGAACGCTCTGCAATAGCCGGAAAACGACTGATAAGACCTTACATAATCATCATAATCCAATCGCTCGGTCATCAGTTCAAGAGAGACTATCCTTTCGGAATCCGGCTCATAATTGAAAATGGCATAGACAATGACCTCACCGTCATCAATATCCGCAGCAAGTTCATTTGCAAGCTGCTTTTGCTCCTCAAATCTCTCCTCAATGGCAGAGATAGGGTAGAAGCCGTAATAAACACGGTCAACATAGAGATCTATATCCATAAGTCACCTTCAATCGCTATCAGCAGCGTTCCTGTCATCAGCAGAAGGAGCCTGATCATGTAAAGCTGAGCGCTTTCTCCTTGATCTGAATGTTATCAGACCGGCTGTAACGAACGATACTGTAAACAGCCCTATTATCAGAATGATACTGAGCATAGCTCCAAACCTCCTGCAATATATAATCCATACTATTTTTCAATTATACCACAATTTTTGTAACTTGTCCATAGAAAGAGGCAAATATTTTAAAAAAGATACAAATACCTTAAAATTAATACTTGACAAGTTGTGATAGTTATGCTATAATATTTAAGTCGGCTGCCGCTGTGGTGGAATTGGCAGACACAAGGGACTTAAAATCCCTCGGTAGCAATACCGTACCGGTTCAAGTCCGGTCAGCGGCACCAGCAAATAGCCTGTGAGTCAAACTTGTTTGTCCTCGCAGGCTATTTTAATTTTACAGAATACTATCCATGCAAAACAAAAGCCCCTCATTAAGAGGGGCTTTGATATTATCTTCTGAGATAACGTGAAGTCTTTTTCTTTTTCTTCCGCTCATACATGACCTGATCAGCCTTTGTTATAAGCGAAAATAGCTTTGTACCGGGTTCAACAGCCGAAACTATCGTACCAATACTTGCATCTATTGAGTAAGGCTTTGCAAGGACAGCATTCATAGCTGTAAGCTGCCTGCGGAACTCGTTTTCAAGCACCTGAATATCATCCGAGTGTCTGCTCGCACCAAAGATTATGAATTCATCTCCGCCGAATCTCGCACAGATACGCTCATTGAAACAACAGTTCTGGATTACCTCAGCGAGCTTGCGAAGAGCAAAATCGCCCTCCTTATGACCATAAGTATCATTTATCTGTTTAAGTCCATCCATATCAATAAAAGATATAAGAACATTTTCGTTCATCTTCTTCATTGTCTGGAAGACGCTGTCAGCATTTCTGATAAATCCGTTTCTGTTGTAGATACTGCAAAGAGGATCAATAACATACAGTTTATCGAGTTCATCAATAACACTGTTAAGGTGTATGAGCTTTCTGATATTCTCGATAGAGTTACTTATGCTCATCATAAGTGAATGACAAAGGAAACTCTTTGTCGGGAAGTCGCAGTTGCTTATTATATAGTAACCAAGACATCTTTCACGGAAATGCAGAGGGAGTATATATCTTATGTTGCCGCCGCCCTCGAAAGGAACAGGGAATATATCCTTGCTGTCGAAAGAATCAACAGATGTGACCTCACCCTTATTGTATATAAGGGGAGCGGACATTTTCTCAGTATAACCGTGGACCTGATATGTTTCCTCAGCTGAAGGTCCCCAGTCATCCAGCATAGCATTATCCCATTCAGAGCAAAGGCAAATAGCATACTGCTTGCAGCCTGTTTTACGGAAATACTTGCTGATAGTCCTGATATTCTCATCAGTATCCTCGCTTTCAGCAAGAACAGAAGTCAGCTTATCGAGTATTTTTATATCGTATCTACAGTTCTCGACCAGTCTGAGCATAGTCTTCTTATAGTCGGTAATATCGTCGTTGACAGTATTATGGCAGCCGCAGCTCTCAGAGAATACAGGTTCGGAGCTGAGATGAACAGTTTTATCGAGTTTTTCTCCACGAAGAATCTTTACAAGCATCTCACAGGCGAGCTCTCCTGCATTGCCAAGAGGACGCGAAACGCTCGTTATAGCCGGACAATAGTGCCTTGCATTATAGGTATTGTCAAAGCCGGTAACTATAACATCCTCAGGAACTTTAAACCCATAGCCTTCAAGAGTCATTACAACCGCAAGCGCCATAGCATCGTTTGCACATACAATTGCATCAGGCATAGGCAGACCGGAATTTATGAACTGTTCAACAGCCGAAACGCCGTCAACCGCTCTGAATTCGCCGAAAAACACTCTGTCGATATCCAGCTGAATACCATTTTCGCTAAGAACGCTTACAAAAGCATTGTATCTGTCCTCAGCTTCAGTGTTGGCAAGCGGTCCCGAAACAAAGTTTATCACCTTTGCATTGTGCTCAGTAATTATATGACGGACTATCTCTTTCATAGCAGCCGAATTGTCGATAGTAATGTTATAAAACTCGGGATAATCATCGCAATCGAGTATAACTACCGGAATGCCGGCTTTTTTAACATTTTCGATTATCGCTTTCTTTTCAGACGGATCTCCGATAGTATTGGTAAGAAGTATAGCAGCGTCAAATATCTCATAATTTACCAGCTTATAGATGTTATACTCGCCGATATCAAAAAGGGTATTGGTCATAATACCGCCAAAAGCAGAAAAATACGACACATTTACGTTATACTTCTTCGCACTTGAGTTTATACCTTCAATTATACTGTTCTGATACTCTTCATCAATACCTGCGACCATAACTGCAATTTCAATGATCTTGCCATCTGACATCCTAATATCACTTCCTGTCTCTGTGCATATATTTTCCAGCGCACAGTTATCTTAGCTTATATTATAACATATCCTACAAGCAAAATCAACAAAAATTTTCAAATAGGTAGAAGAAATTAAATATTTATATAACATTGTAATTTCTAATACTTTTCTATTTCTTAAATAGGATGTGAACTGAGAATTATTTCTTGACAATAAATGTAAAAAAGTGTAAAATTAAGTATGGTTTAAAAATATGTGCGGCTGTCTGCAAACATACCTATATGCCGCAGTATGAAGAACACTATATAACATAACGGAGGAAGTTATGGCACAAGATAATAGGCCTCAGGGCAGAGAAAAGAAAGTTACCGGCAACGGTAAAGGTGCTTACAAACGCGGCGAAGGTCTCGGAACAGGCAAAGCCAGCGCTAAAGATTATTCAGGACGTGATCAGCAGAGTGGGGGAGGATTAACTCCCAAGCGTGCTGCTATCGGCGGAGGCGGCGGTGCAATACTGCTTATACTCGCAATGCTTCTCTTCAAGGGCGGCGGAATAGGAAGTCTCCTCGGAGGCGGAGGCGGTGGTTCAAGCTCTGATTCAGGCACAGATATAGCCGGCGGTTACATCGCAAGCGCTGAAACAGCTGTTGACATTTCAGTTGCAGACGGCGCAAGAGCTAAAAGAACTGTTATAAAAGGCAACAATCAGGACGTAGTAACGCTCATGGTATATATGTGCGGTACCGACCTTGAATCAAAATACGGTATGGCTTCGGCCGATATGGAGGAAATGCGCCAGGCAAGCCTCTCATGCGGTGACAACGTAAATATCATCATATACACCGGCGGCTGCAATAACTGGAAGACCAGCGGAATAAGCTCATCTGTAAATCAGATATATCAGATAAAGAACGGCAAGATAAATTCTCTTGTCAGCGATGACGGCAGCAAGGCAATGACTGATCCCTCAACGCTCTCAGCATTCATCAAGTATTGCAGTTCCAATTTCCCTGCAAACAGAAATGAACTCATCTTCTGGGATCACGGCGGCGGATCCGTAAGCGGTTACGGCTACGATGAAAAGTACAAAAAGAGCGGTTCAATGGATCTTGCAAACATCAGCAAAGCTCTCAAGAACGGCGGAGTAAAATTCGATTTCATCGGCTTTGACGCCTGCCTTATGGCAACAGCTGAGAACGCTCTTATGCTCGACGAATACGCAGACTATCTCATAGCTTCTGAAGAAACAGAACCCGGTATCGGCTGGTACTACAACAACTGGCTCGCTGCATTCGGCAAGGACACTTCTATGTCAACTCTCGATATAGGAAAGAACATCATTGACGATTTCGTATCAGAATGCGCTAAGAAGTGCAAAGGACAGAAGACTACACTTTCCATCATCGACCTCGCTGAATTCTCCAAAACAGTTCCGCAGGATCTCTCAGCATTCTCAAAATCAGTAAGTCAGAAGATTAGCAACAGCGAGTACAAAGAGCTTTCTGACGCAAGATATGCAACAAGAGAGTTTGCTGAAAGCTCCAAGATAGATCAGGTTGACCTCGTTCATCTTGCTACCAATATGAAAACTCCCGAGGGTGAGAAGCTTGCTGAATCACTCAAGAAGGCAGTCAAGTACAACCGTACTTCCACAAATATGACAAACGCTTACGGCGTTTCAATCTACTTCCCCTATAAGCGTACATCATACGTGGATCCCGCCTGCAGCACATACACTCAGATAGGCATGGATTCCGACTACGCAGAGTGTATCCGTCAATTTGCAAAGCTCGAGACCAGCGGCCAGATTGCAGCAGGTGGTTCATCATCACCGATTGGCTCACTCTTCGGACTCGGCGGTTCATCAGGTTCTTCCGGAGCAGGTGCAGAAGTCATCGGACAGCTTCTTGGTTCATTCCTTGGCGGTTCAGGAAAGAGCATCGACGGACTCAACAAAGACAATACAGACTTCATGACAAGTATCGACGACAATACAGCAGCCGACTACATCTCAAAGCACTACTTCGATGCAAGTAATCTCGTATGGCAGGAAGATGACGGAAAGTACACAATGAAACTCCCCGAAGCTCAGTGGGATATGGTACACGCCGTTGATATGAATATGTTCTACGATGACGGTACAGGCTATCTTGACCTCGGTCTGGACAATCTCTTCACTCGTGACGGTGAAACACTTATCGCTGATACAGACAAGGACTGGGTAGCTATCAACGGTCAGACAGTTGCTTACTATCACACCGATACCATCAAGGATTCTGACGGCAGCAGAGTGGATATGGGATATGTTCCCGCAATGCTCAACGGTGACAGAGTTAACCTCATAATCGTATTTGAAGATGGTGACGGTTATATAGCCGGCGCTTCAACTGATTACAATAACGGTGAAACAGAAACTTCACCTAAGAATTCTTCCGCTCTCACTCCCGGCGATAGATTAGATTTCATCTGTGACTACTACTCATATGATATGCAGTATCAGGATACATACTATCTCGGTGATACAATAACCGTTACCGACGATTTGAAGATAACAAACGAATCAGTCGGAAGCGGTGAAGCAAGGATCAGCTATCTCTTCACAGATATCTACAATCAGGAATACTGGTCTGAAGTCATAAAGAAGTAATTTCAGACACAAAACATAGAAGTATACTTCTCAGATAATCAACCGCCGCAGCAAGCTGTTATCAGACTTTGCTGTGGCGGTTCTTTTAAGTAAAAAATAAAAATATTATTATTTACTCACTTATCCCTTGACTTTGATGTTCATTTATAGTATAATTAATTTGTTATCGAGGTGTGGCTCAGTTTGGTAGAGTACTACGTTCGGGACGTAGGGGCCGCAGGTTCAAATCCTGTCACCTCGACCATAGTAAATAGATGCTCTCTTTTTAAGAGAGCATCTATTTTTTCTTGTTTGCTTTAAAGCAAAATCACACGAAAAACATGATCAAAAAGTATAAAGCGGCTGCCCTAAATAGCAGTCGCTTTATTTATTCTTATTATTCTATTGGAATTATCGGCAGCTCTATCGGCTCATCATACCTTGACGAATAAGTCGTAGTTGCAGCCTCTGTCTGCTTTTCATCAGGTCTGATTTCAGCAGGTTCTGTAGTTGGTGGAACTACAGGCGGAGTAGTTATCTCCGGCGGTGCAGTATTTGGCTCTTTGTCACCACCAATTAATGGTAGTTCAGCTGTATCGCCGTTAGAAGTGGTAGCTTCATTGTTACCGCTCTGTGTAGCGATTGCAGTATCAGTTGAAACCGCCTTGTTGCTGACTGCTGTTGTTCCTGTCACAGTCATAGTAGTAGTTGAATTCTCCGACTTTTTACCCGCAACTGTCGTTGCAGCTGTTTCGGATGAAGCATCTGCTGAAACAGAAGTTGTTGTTGCTGATGTTGTAGTTTCAGCAGATGAATCTGACGAAGAGCCGCTGCTGCTCTTACAGCCTGTCAGCACAAGCGCAGACAGAATCAAAATAGGCACTATTCTTTTCATATTTTTCTCCTTAAAGCGAGAGGCAGCCGCACGGACTGCCTTACTCTTATTTTTTACTGCTGCGGATCGAGCTCAGCATCAGGACTTGTTGTGATAACATCTTCTGAATCAAACTTAATGATTTCGAGCTCAGGGACAGTATATGTTTCCTTCATTTTCATATGCTCCTTTTCTGATTATGAATTAAGAGTTTTGTTATATGCAACGGCACAGGTGTAATACTCATACAGAACATCAGCCATTGCCTTATTTTTGCCGGTTGCCTTGTTTTTCTTGACAAGATACGCCCAAGAAAGCGGCTTGAATGTGTATTCATAACCACTATAATCTATGATAATATCTGATGCGAGTTTCTTAGGTTCAATGCCAGTTACTTCAAAGTACCAACCATTTCCACTCTTTTTTGAATACAAAGTCTTACCACCGCAGGTAGCTGTAACACCTTTAGCAAGGCCGTGTATATAAAGACGTACAGCAAGCTTGGAATCCAGCACAAGTGATATCTTGTCAGTAGCCTTCTTTGCTGGCTTGTATGTATCAGTATAATACTCGTCTGAATGATCTTCAACTTCAGGCATATTATCAGGATCATTGAAGTAAGCATTTGAAACTGCACCATATTCTTTAGTAGCATTTACAAGCGCAGCAAGTTCAGTAGACTTAGATGTATCCACACTGTTCAGGTAACGATCAGCTGAATAAAGGCATACATCAGCAGTCTTATCGCCCTTGATCAGCTTAGCAGTGATCACTTCATTCATATTACTTGCCTGTATATTAGCAGTTGCACAGTATTTGCCGTTTTTATTGACGATATTTACAGCTTTGCCTGCTTCATCACAATTGCCTGAGAATTGAACCTTATATTCAGCAGCATCTGTATCATTCTTGATACCGTCAATATAGAAATTCAAGCCGAGATCATCTTCAAGTGTGAGTGAAGCACTCGAGAATGAAGAACCGGTATTTTCAAGTTCTTCAAATGGTAAGACAAACTGATTTGCAAATCTCTGGGCAGCAGAATCTGAATATCCATAAATCGTCAGTTTAGGACAACCATAAAATGCCGCAGGTAATATTCTTGTCACGCTGACCGGTATCTTTACTGCTTCAAGATTGGAACATAATACAAAAGCTTGAGAGTTTATAGTCTCAGTACCATTTGGAATATCAAGACTTATCAGTGAGGAACATTCACGAAACGCCAAATAACCGATCGTTTTAAGACTGTTGGGAAGAGTGACTTCTTTTAGCTGAGTACAACCAGCAAACGTTGAAGATCCTATATCAGTCACATTATTTGACATTTTAACTTTTTCAAGCTTAGCACAATTATAAAAAGCATCAGATCCGATACTTGTTACACTATCAGGAATAGAAATAGAAGTAATCTTGCTGAGTTCGGAAATATTTTGACTAAAAGCTTGTCCAGCTATGCTTGTTACAATATCTGAAACAATAACATCACCTTCACAAGCTCTACCGTCGATAAGAATACCGTTAACAACAACTAAAGGATTTTCAGTTTGCTTATTACTAAGCCATTTTGTATAGCGGAATGCATTTGCACCGATGCTATTTACACTTTCCGGGATATCAACACTGCTAAGTGAATCACAAGACTCAAACGCCTGTTCTCCAATCTCTGTAACGCCTGATGGGATTTTGATCTCAGTCAAAGCACAGCTGCTAAAAGTACCTGTACCCAAGCTGGTCAAAGTCTCAGGAAGTGTTATTTCTGTAAGCTTTTTCTGACCGGAAAAGGCGTCATTTCCAATTGTTTTCAAAGCTTTGGGAAGCTTGACACTTGTAAAGCACTTATCGATACTATCATTATAACCATGCATAAACGCTAATGCAGCAATTTCTGTAACAGGTTTGCCGTCAATTTCATCAGGAATAACCAACTCAGTAGATGAGCCAATGTATTTTTTGATTATTACAGTGTCATCAGCAGTTACTTCATAAGTAAATCCATCTGTAGTAGTCTCGCCCTCAGCACTTGCAGTAAGCGAAGGACGAATCTGTACAGGAGAACTCTGAGGCAAAGCACACATAGAAAGAGTTGCAGCAATAGCAATACTCAGAATACGTTTACGATAGTTTTTCATTAATATACCTCCTTGGTAATAAAATATTTTTGCTTAAAAGCAATCCATCGTTTCTATTATACACTAATATATCTGCTACGTCAACAATTATTTACGATTTTGAGCTAATTTCAGCTATATATACGCAAAGAAAAGCGTCCTCAAAAAGAGGACACTTTTGATATTATTTTTCATTGAACCTTTTCTCGATCTTTATCGAATTCTCAGTCGGCTCAGGAAGTTTTCCGATAATAGTACGATAGAAAGATTTCAGATCATTATCATTAAGTATAAATCCAACCTGATGATTATTTAGAGCTATCTCGAGAAGCATTTCTATTTCATCAGGCTCCCATTCGTCAAATCTGCTGAGCTTTTTGATTATAGTATGCGTAGTGTTGAAATTGCCGCTGCTGTTTAAAGAAATAATAAGATCGAGTCTTTTCCTTTTTTCTTCATTGTTCTGTTTTCTTGTATCATTATTATCACGCTCTTCTTTACAGTCATAGTATAAGTTCTCGAGAACTTCGTTAGCTGCTGTACGTTCAATGATAGATCTTACCAGTATATCAAGCTTTGAATTTTCTGTATAATCTGCCGGAGCAAAGTATTTTATACGCTTGTCATGAAGCATTTTGTATACCTTTGTCTTGTCGAGCGTATCGTTGTTGTATACACCGATCGAGTGTCCTCCGTTGATATTAACGAGCTTCATGCAGGGGATATCAGTATCGCTGTCACCTATATAGACCATATTTCTGAACGGAACACGGAGCTTCTCGGGCGGGAAATAGTCATTCACCCCGAAGTCGTTAACGTCAAGGATACCTTTCTCAATGCGGAAAAGGAACTGTGTTTTATTGGTGTAGTTTATAGCCTGTGCCGGCCATATCGGAACGCCCTTATCATCGAACATAAAGGAACTTGCGTATATTTTCTCAAATGCTCCTGCTTTTGCAACAGAAGTACCTTCTATCATTTCTTTCAAGCCTGAGGAAATAATATAATGCTCAACTATAACGCCATGCTCAGCACCGTAAGAGCGTATACGCTCAAACCATTCTTCTACTCCCGGAAACAACTTTACCTTAGAACCATATTCTTCAAGGCTCTTCCTGGTGAGAAGAATACGTCCGCGTGCTTCATTGACCATCTTATACATATAGGCGAGGTTTGAATCCATTTCGTTCGCCTCTGCAAGTTCATCTGTCTCTTTCCAGAATGAAGGGATATCGCCGTCGTAAACAGCCTGGATGTAACCTTGTGCCTGCATATCGTCAGGGGAGAGGTTTTTATCAAAATCGTAGCATATAGCCAAAACCGGCTTGTCTTCTTTAGTTCTTCTTTCAATTGCCATAACATACACCTCATAAATAATATGGTTTAAGTTATTATAACATTTTTAGCAGAGTTAATCAATAGTTCTGTAAAGCATAAATACTTCGTGCCCAATGGAGCTTCAACTTTATTTCAATCAATACTGTTATAATCACTTGACAAATCAGGCAAAAGGCGGTAAAATTATTCTATGTAGTTTTGTGCTATAATAAATGATATAAGATCATAATACTCTATCAGGAGGACACTATGGATAATTTCAGCATAGGTTTTATAGGTGCCGGAAATATGGGCACAGCAATTATGAAGGGTATAGCATCAAGCAGCCTTTCTGACAAAATAACTCTCTACACATTCGATCCTGACGCTTCTAAAGTTGAAGCTCTCAGCAAATTCGGTGTAAAGTCCTGCTCCAGCGAATCAGAGCTCACAGCAGCCTGCAAATATGTCTTCTTAGCAGTTAAACCGCAGATAATCGAAGGTGTTCTCAAGGCAGCTGCTCCCGGAGCAACAAAGGATAAAGTTTTCATTTCTATTGCTGCCGGCATAACAGATGAATTCGTTGCAAGCCAGACTCTTCCGGAAGCTAAGGTAATACTCGTAATGCCCAATACACCTCTTCTTCTCGGCGAAGGTGCTTCCGCTCTTTCACGCAACGACAGAGTTACTGATGAAGAGTTTGATTTCATCCTTAACATCTTCAGAATCTGCGGAAAGGCAGCTGTTATCCCCAAGGATAAGATGAAGGAGATCATCGCTATAAACGGCAGCAGTCCGGCTTTCATATATCTCTTTGCTAAGGGATTTATCGACTACGCAGCTTCTGTCGGCATTGACGCTGACGCTGCAACCGAGCTCTTCTCACAGAGCCTTATCGGTTCTGCCAAGATGATAACTGATTCCGGAAAAACTATCGACGAACTTATAAAAATGGTATCTTCACCCGGAGGCACTACTCTTGCAGGTCTTGACAGGCTCTATGAGGGCAATCTTACAGATACTGTAAAGAAGTGCTGCGAAAGCTGCACAAACAGAGCATATGAGCTCTCAAAGTAAGCTGTTCTAACCGGACAAGTTTTCGCATATCCTTGAAACAGAAAGGATGATGCGATATGAAACGTATATGTAATCTCACAGCAGTTCAAAGCAGAAAGGCTTTCACTATGCTTCTGTTCGCTTTCACAGCCGCAGGAGCAATAGCCGGCTCGGTATACGGAGCAAATCATACTAACATCGCAACAATATGGCTGCATCAGTATTTTATCCCTGCTCCACACACAAGCCCTGTTCTTGCATTGATGAAAGTCACTTTTCTCAGTTCAGCATTATATTTAGCTGTTGCATATCTGTCAGGTCTTTTCGCATTCGGACAACCTATCGGCTATTTGCTGCTAATATACCGCGGTTTCGGCATGGGTGTATCCTCAGCTGTTACTTATGCAAGACTCGGCATACACGCACTGCCGGACATAATGCTTCTGCTTCTGCCGAGAGCACTCGCAGTAACTGTACTGTCTGTTCTCGCAGTCAGAGAGCTTATACGTTCTTCAGGCAATCTACTGTGCATATTAACAACAGGGGATATAAGAGATGATAAACGCTCCGGTCTGAAAAATTACACCTTACGATTTGCAGTTCTTATACTGCTGTCACTATTGATCTCTTTAGCCGATGGTGCTGTATTTACAGTTTTCACAAGGCTTAAATAAATTGGAGGAATGTTAAAATTGGGTCTGTTTTTTAATGATTATGAAAGCGCAGGCTCCGGAATTTCAAAAAATGCCCCAAAGAAAACGGGGTTCAAGCTGTTTATGGATATACTGTTCAGAAAATTCTGGCAGCTCGCCATACTTAATCTGCTGTATGCCCTGTTTTATATGCCGCTGCTGTTAACGCTTACGGCTATCAGGTATATTCCGGACGAACGAGTGACACTCGTTGTTATTGCTCTGCTGTTTCTGACCTTTGCAGTCACTATCGGGCCTGCAACCGCAGGAATGACAAAAGTCATCCGCTGCTACCTTATAGAAAAGCACACATTCGTTGCACATGACTTTTTTAAAGGGTTCAAAGCTAATTTCAAAAAGGCAACTGTAATAGGCTTTATCGACTGCGTTATAGCTCTTTCAGCTTTCGCTGCAATCAACGTATATCCTGCACTTGCTGTTCAACTTGGCTCAAAGCTGATGTATGTTCCGCTTGTAATAACTTACAGCTTCGCACTTGTAGTTCTTATGATGAATTATTACATCTACCTTATGCTTGTTGCAACGAATCTTTCACTTAAGAATCTTATCAAGAATTCATTTGCGCTCGCATTCGTATCGATGAAAAACAACATCTTTACAACGCTTATAGCAGCCGGAGTGTTAGCGCTCCTGTTCCCGATATTCAGATTTGCGATGCCGCTGTTTATGACTATACTGCCATTCTATCCGGCAGCTTTTCTCGCACTGATAATCTGCTTCAACAGCTATCCCGTTATTCAGAAATTTGTTATAAATCCATACTATGAGAGCATAGGTCAGATAAATCCCGAGCTTACTCACTTCGAGGATGAAACTGATGAAGAAACAGTCTGCGAGGATATGGGCGGCAAAGAACAGCCTATAGAAAAGCGTAAAAAAGGAAAAGGCAAAAGAATATCCTAAGGAAATACCGGTACACATCGTGTACCGGTTCAATTATATCTCCAATAATAATAAAAAGGCTGTGTAACCGAAGCTACACAGCCTTTGTTCATATCTGATTATGAGTTAACAGGGAACTTCTTTATAAGTCCGAGTTTGTACTTCTGAATAAGAAGTGCATCAGAGTTTGAAAGTCCCTTCTTGCCATCAACATCAGCATTCTTTTCACCGAGTGCTGTGATGCTGAGCTTAGACTTGCCCTGAGCATACTTATCAGGGTTTGTAGCAACCTGCATTACAAGTACAGCGTCTGCGATATTAACATTACCGTCGCAGTTAGCGTCACCATAACTATCGCCAACATTTATTGTTGTACCGGGCTTGAAAGTTGAAACCTCTGTATCAGGAGTTGTTCCATCAGGCTCAACACCCCATATAAGCTTACCGTCAGCATAAAGTGTGATCTTATCTGTGATAGCAGCTGCATCGTTATCATCCTCGAAGCTTACGAGATCCTCGTAGCTGTAATCGTTCTTGGAATCCCACTTAACCTTCTCGTAAGTATTTTCATCCATCTTGTATCCAAGTGCAAACTGGAATACACGGCTTCCATAGAAGTCACAGTTCTTCCACTGAATCTCAACATAGTAGTTACCCTTGTCATCGTACTTAACAGGCTTTTCAGTGAAGATAGCCTCGTTCTTACCGCTTGAGTAACCCTTTTCCTGGTCATAGTCGATACGTGAGTAGATCTGATCGATATTGTAACCAAGATCTTCGAGTTCTTTAACGTTGAAATAATACCTTGCCTTGAGATCGCTCTCGAACCTGGGAGCGTCAATCGTTCTGTTGTAAATAACAACCTTAAGCTGTACGCTGTCTTCCTGCTCCTGGTTCTTGCCGCCTGCAGCGTAGATACCTACGGGGAGGGGATTACCATCAGCATCGATCTGATCGAAACCAGCCTTAGCGTTCTTGGACATATCAAAATCAGGATTTATATGATTGTCCTTTTCGTACTCCTTGCCCTTAGCACCATAGAAGTGGTAAAGACCTGCAAGGTCGCCGCAGATACCTGCGTTATAGTCATCAGTAACTTCGTTGTAGATATAGTCCTTTGTCACATCGTTATGGAAATCCTTGAGGTCAGGACCACCAACGAGAGCACCCCAGAGGGTATGTACCTGAGCTATCGGATCGTCCATTGACTGCTTTGCTGAGCAGTGAGCTGCACGGTGGTGAGGCTGCGTAGCATAGCTGTTGCCGTAACCAACGACATAAGAGTAACCCATTGGGTTTTTACCGAGGATATATTCCATCTGAGCCTTTGCCCAGGGGAGGAAAGTATCGTCGCCTGTTGTCTTGGCATATACACACGCACAGAGACCTGCAGCTGTATTATAACGAGCTGAACCATAACCTGAAACAACTGCCCAGCCCTTTGGTGACTTAGCGATGAAATCGCCGCTTGTTTCACTCTCCGGTAAATCAGGAATCTCATCACAGGTCATAGGTGTATTCCAGAGGAAATCGTCCATACCGAAATACTTATGACCGTGAACAGGTTCATAACCCCATTCAGAACTGTCGACAGTCTTTGCACATCCAGACCAGAACTCGAGGTTATAACGGAAGATATACCAGTCACGTGCTGTGTTGGTAATAGGTGCGAGCTTAGCAAAAACGCCGCCCCAAACAGTATCCCAGCAGTGAACCCAGATGTTCTGCCAGCAGTTACCTGTATCTGTGATGATACGCTTCATGTAACCGGTATAAGGGTGAGCCCCTTTATCGTTAGTAGTTGTTTCATCTACATCAATGATTGCCTTGATGTACTTCTCATAAGCAGCATCCTTCTGAGATTCATCCTCAGCAACTGCTGCGTAGTAGAGCCATACAGCTGCCCATGAAAGCTCATCATAATCATAGCTCGAATGATAGAAACCGCCGTCGTAACCAAGTACAAGTGAGCTTGGGGTTGTACCGGGCTTCCACTCTTCCTTATGAGTTCTTACAGCCATTTCGTAGAGAGCTCTTGCGTATTTAAGGCTCTCAGCAGCATAATCAGCATCAGTATCCTTGAAGTTAAGATAGTTGATAGCAAGTGAAGCTGAAGCTCCTGCGCACTGATCAGGAGCAGGCATTTCATCGGTTGCAAAGTAAGCAGGTCTCTTAACCGCACATGATGAAGAAGCAACAACCGTGTCATCTACCTGAAGCTCAGGAGCGCACCAGTAGTTGTGGTCGTTGTTACCTTCACCGACCTGATAACAGTAAGCAATAGCATTATCCTCGTCATCAAGGTATGTAGCCTTCATGTAGTAATCATTGATCCAGCGAAGCTCGTCTTCGACGTGCTCCTGGAGTCCCATGTCTATATAGTCATCACGGAATTCATAGTAGCCCCAGCCTACTGTTGAAGCTGAGAAACTGCCCGGGAGACCAAACTTAACATGGTCACCGGCATCGTGCCAACCACCTGTGAGATCGAGAGTACCGTTACCGTCCGGATCAAGGTACTTACGGTTCTTTTCGATGAATTCATCTGACATATTAACGCCCTCGTAAAGGCCCTTAGCAGCACTGAGACCGCCGTCGCCGTCACCTTCACCGATAGGCTGTTTATCTTCTTTTTCTTTCTGCTTTTCTCCGTTCTGTGAACCGTCGTTCTTGGATTCTCCATAGAGCTCAGGCATCGGATTCATTGGCTGAAGCGGGATCTCTCCGTCTTTAACGTGACAATCACCTCTCCATGAGTAGTAACCGTCGTTTGCAACCTTGTCACCGCACTTATTAGCGTCATAGAAGCACAGTGTAAGCTGAAGAGCTTCTGCAAAGTTGTCATAGTTGTTCGGATTTTCTTTGTCGATAACAGCAGCATTAGCAGCAGGGAACGATACGCTTGAGAGAAGCATTGCTGCAGTAGAAACGCAGGCGATCGACTTTTTCAGTAAATCGAACTTTTTCATTTAAACATTTCCTTTCTGAAAATCATTTCAGCAGATTTTTAGCCTTGAGTCTGTCAAAAACTATATTGTAGCCGTCATTACCGTCCTTTAAAGAGCGGTTGACTCTGCTGATAGTAGCAGTACTTGCACCAGTCTCTGTTACGATACTGTTATAAACCCTGTGCTCGTCAAGCAGCCTGGCAACGTGAAGCCGCTGTGCGAAGGATTTAAGCTCGATGCTTGTACAGAGATCATCGAAGAACTTATAGCAGTCATCGACCGATTCAAGTGTAAGAATAGCTTCAAAAAGCAGATCCATGCTTTCTGATCTGATCTTATCTATCATAGTTATACTCCAATCTGCCGTCCGGCGTAGATATCATTAAGCGGGAACATTATCCGGCTTAACCCCTAATAATTTCACACTTTACATTTTAACACATTATTACGCAAAAGTAAAGGGCTTTATGCGTAAAAAATATTAAATGGCAGCGCAAAATATGATTATTCCCATTATGATATACACCTTTGTGTATATCATACCACATTATAAACAGATTGTAAAGATTTTTTTGTAAACTTCGCAAAAAATAGCCGTTTCAACCAAAAGATAGCAATTATACGTGTGCATAATAGCCAATCTCTCGCTTAACATTAAAGCAACAAGGCGTCAGGCACTGATTTTGTTGCCTTGACGCCTTGAATTTCAGCTTATATCGCTAAAATAAATATCTTTTCGCTCGGGATAAAATGAACATATTTTAATCTTTCCGGCAGTCAATACTCTGCCCTTTGGATCAGAAGCAGGCGAGAAGGTGAATGCCCCATTTTTGCGGTGAGCAGCACGAAAAGCAGTTTCTGTCAGTTTGCTCCCGAAAGAGAACGTGCATATCTCATCATTTCTGCAAAAAAGTATCCCTTTATCAGTAATGTTTACTGCAAGCGGCTCTCCGTCCGCATATATATCAAAGTGCATATCCTCGGTTATATAATTTGCTTCATCAGGTTTAAGTGAAATGTCTTTGCAAAATCTGTACAGCAATGCTGCGACCATTCTTTCCGTTGTATGAAGCCTGCCTATTATAGGCGTAACAGGATCATCGAGCAGAAGCGGCACTTCAACAGCTTCCGCTTCAACTATGCTGTTCAGAGCTGCTGTAAATGAAGTCCTGTCGTCAAAATAGTGAAGTGTGCCTTCGCTTATATCCTGCACTGGCACCGCATCAGGATACATCATCTTAGCAAGTGCCTCATAAGACTGGTGAATATGACGTTTCAGGGAGAAATATGTCATACGGGTAGAGTGGGGGAGACAGCACATGTCCGATAGCATATGAACCGCTCTTGCAAGATGCGTAGTCGCCTGCTCAGTAAAACCGGCATTCCAGAAGGTGAGTGCCATAGTGTAGTCTTCTTCAAACATGGTTCTTGCACTCTTTGAAAAACGACCTATACCGTTCTTATAATAGCCGTTATGCGGTCTTAGCCTGATCCCGAAAGAATTAGCTCCGCAATAGTAATGTCTGCCCATACCTTTTTCGTAATCACCGTCACGATCAGGGGCACACGCCATATCTATCAGAATTCCGATATGCTTAGTCAGTATCTCTTTAGCATCAGGAAGATATTTATATACCATAGGCAGAGCTCTGTCAATAAGAGTCTTATGCACAGATCTGTATTCTGTTACTCGAGTTTTTTCATATTCAGCACGGAGCTCCATCATTCTGTAGGCAGCCGTTTTCCATTTTCCCATGTATTCACCTCCCGGAAAATATCAAGTTACGTATCAGTTAAGAGTTACAGGAAGACCGTTGATCTCTATCGTAGGATCATCAATATCAATAAGGAGACATCTTCTTCCTTCAACAACACTCGTTCTGACCTTATCAGCTGCAGATGGCTTTATATTCACGGTTATTCCGGGTGAAGTCAGAACTGTCTTGGTCTCAACTATATTCGCGGCTGTAAGCGGAGCGTTTCCGCAAACTTTCTCAAACACAGGCTCAACCATTTTCACTCTTTCCTCAGGAAGTCCGACATCAGTGAGTATGTCACGAAGTGAAGAATTATCAATAACAGCCTTATCGGTATCATCTTTATTGTCATCAACAACTTCCTGGATTTTTTCGTTTACAGTCTTTATGAGCATATAATCAAGATCATCACCAACAACGCTCTTGAGGATGTTCTGAAAACTTGCTTTTTCATTTTCAGCTGACATAACAAAAGTACATCCGAGTACATCTTCAACAAACGAAATATTCGGCTTATTTGCGGATTTTGTGTAGTGCATAACGTGATTAATATCTGTGCTTCTGTTGCTGAAAACAGGGTACAGGAAGCCATCAGAAGGAGCCTTGCTGATAATAAGCTCGGTATTCATTTTCTTAGTAATCTCATTGTTGAATGAGTCAAAAACAAATCCGTCATTTCCGGTATTAACAGGACAAACTGCTGTGATAAGGTACTTATAAAGTTCATCCTCGCCGTCAGCAAATTCATCATTTTTGTCCTTTTTGCGTATAGTATAACAACAATATGCTGTTATTACTGCATATGGACCTTCATACACAAAGTTATTAGCAATATGATTGAGAAAATCCTCACATACAACTTCGTCTTTAAGTTCTGATTTAAGAAGTGTATAAAGAATGTTCTGTGGTTTGCCTTCTTCATAAGCCTCATTCGGGAACTCATATTCAACAAATGATTTTCCGACATTAGTATTGAGAACTTTCTTGAGAGTCTCATCGTAGACATCGTGTTCCTCAACAGGCATAGTCAGACAGGAGTTGATATTGTGATAACGGAGATTTTTCTCTGCGTCTATAAAAGCTGTAAGTATGCGTTCCATTATAAAGAAGCCGCTCTTATCTGAAAAATTCTTTTTTATCTCAGCTGTTTCTTTTTTATTCATATCTGTTGTCCTTTCAATTCACATAATGATATAATTATTATAGCGTATACAGAAAGATTTTTCAAGTCTTCAAATCTAATTTAATGTCAAAAACAGGCAGATAAGCTAACAACATAAGCATTTTACTTGAAACTGCAATAACTCTATGATATAATATCAATAATGAAAGATTTGATAAAGTTGCACCAAACTTTCACTTGTTACGCAGTTTAGCACGATCATAAAAAAAGCCTGATAAGCCGGAACTTATCAGGCTCTTTTAATTATACCTTAGGCTTTGTCATTTGTCAGCGGTGTATCTGATACTACGGTGTAAGGCGGTTCAAAGGGGACTTTATGCTCTTCGCAGAACTTTTGAAGTTCTTCTAATTCCTTTGCTATTCTGTATATATAAGTGTTAATTTCTAATGTGTCTATACAACAACTGCAAGTAAATTCACAATTGTTGTAAGCTATGTGATGTATCATTGATTGTAACTTATCAGCGATAATATCGTTTCTTCTTCCGTAGAAATAATCAGTCGCATTTCTCAGCGATGAGAAGTAGTGACCTTGTGCCCAACAGTCCGCTTTTTCATCGTATTTCCAAGCTACAACGTAAGGCTCGCATGAGACCGGTGTTCCGGTCTCCTTAATTCTTACCCAAAGAGTATATTCTCCATTTTTTTCAAGTAAAATCTTATTCATTTTCTTCATCTCCTTTAAATTTTAATTCCATAGTGTCTATTGCTTCAGATATTGCTTGACCTAAAAGCCAACACCTGATTGTCACGTCTGCCCATTCAGGTCCTTTTTCTTCGAGAAACCAACCGAGGTTCATTTCATAATCTCCAAATTCTGCTACTGCGTCTGCAAGCAAATTCCAGTTGTGGCAAAGTGCGTTTTCTGCTTTCCACGTACTGCAGAAATAACTTCCGCTTGCGTTTCCTGTTACAGAGTCCTCAACCCATAACTTTTCATAGAGCATTTCTTCAAAGTCATTTCTTTCCCATTTGTAGGTTACTTCTTCGGCATTTAAGCCTTCTTCTTCGATGTAGTTCATTACATCTTCCATTACCTGTGTTTCGTAGTCGTAAACTTCGTTCATAGTGTTTACCTCCTGCCGTCTATGGCTGTATATTACGCTCTCTCTATCTCTATAAAGAGAACTTACTCGGCAAACCCAACAGAACATCTGAGGTTTCGCTTGTCAACCCCTTGCAAGTTTGTAAAGTTTTCGCAGAAAAGTTTACAAAGTTGTCAAAAAGCTAAATATAGTAGGAGCGTGGCGCGTGAGAAATAGTTGCAGGCTTTTTGAGGGTTTACAAGTGAAAATTTCAAATCGCACTCCTCTATAAAAAAATGAAGCTACCCTAAATGGGTAGCTTTATTTTTTAACTGCGATTTGAAATGTCAGATGTTATACTTGTTGCACCGAGAGAGATATATAAGTTGGACAGCGATGATATGTGATGAACCGAAGCGAAGCCGTAGAGAAGTGCATATGGCTTTTATTATACGCTTCGCCCTGCCTTGCATATAAAACACGGGCACACACAAAATCTTTGATTTTGTGCGCCCCGACCGAGCATTAGATATGTAGCGAGGGAGTCACGGAGCCGAGCGCAAGATTTGAGCGAGGGCTTTCAATCCGTCGGAGACACCGCATATAAAAAAGTAGTCTTTTGCCCTCTGCAATTTTTTGAAATCGCCCCGAAGGGGAAGTTCAAAAAATAGATAAAAAGATCGCCCGAAGGGAAGCTTTTTATCGGTGCTGTACCGCCTGCGGTACAAAAAAGGGCAAAAAAATAAGAGTAGGAATAGGAAAATAAAAAAGAAGTTCGGAAGGTATAGTATTACCCTTCCGAACTTCGTTACGTTACGTTTTAAGGCTTTTTTACCATTTCAAAAACGGAAAATAGGCAAAAAGCAAACATAAAACATCATCAAATTACCTAAAAAACGTAACAAAGTACTTTGTTACGTTTTGGAACTTCGTTACGAATATTACAAAACGGTAACAAAATCTTAGTTTAACTTCATAGTTTCTAAATTATATCCTATTTCCGTTAGTGCCTTTTCTACTGGTAACATATCTCCGTATGTTCTCACCAGTTTATAACCGTTGTTTTGAAGCACATCATTCACAAATGAGTCTCTTTCAATTCTGTCCGGTCTGTTGTGGCTCTGATCGTCAAGCTCTATGATGATAATAACACGCATATTCTTAGCGATAGCAAAATCAATGTGTTTTGATTTTATCTTATTAAAAGCCGTGTGCCATTCAGAGTTATTTATTGTGCTGTTTACCTCTACAAGGTCAGCGAGTCTTATTTTTGCAAGTATCTGTAATTCGTTCGGGTCTATTATCTTCTGCAACCTTTCATAAAAAAGATACTCATTTTTAGTCAACAGTTGCGCACGGTGATAAATGTTTCTGTTTTGTTGGAGTTCTTCAATTAATCTTGCATTCTGATATTGTTGGTTTTTCAGCTGTTTAACTTCATATTCTAACTGCTTTATATACTGGTAATTCCTGTTTCGTCTTTTTTTCTTGTCAATAATTAGAAGTATATCTATTAATATCGGTATAAATATTACTGCTAATATTGCAATATAAAACTCCATTTAATCACCTTGTTTCTCTTCCTCGTATAACATTTCCAGTAGTTGCAGAATGCGTCCTTTGCTTTTATCTGAGAGTGCGTTGTATTTACTTAGAATGTCTTGTTCTTCAGCTGTGTTCTTATGCATTCCGCCTTTGCTGTTTGTTAGTCCTGCTATGTAGTCTAAAGATACATTATATATTTTTGATAGTTGAATTGCAAAGCTAAACGGTGGTTCTCTTTTTCCTGACTCATACAATTGATAATGTTGCTGTGTATCAAATAGCTTTTCTGCTATTTGTTTCTGTGATAGTTGTTCATCTTCTCTTAAATCTCTTATTCTTTGGTACATTTGCATATCAACTCACTTTCTTTTTTGTATTATATCACAAAATTCATTTGTATGTATTGACATACGTTTGAATGTATGTTATATTATGATTACAACATACATATGTATGTTACAAATGAACTTTAACAACATCGTGGTAATAATCTCGGTGTTGTGGTTCGATTAAATTTTATAAGAAAGGGGTAGTATCAATGGAAGTATATGAAGTTATTGGTATTATCGAAAAAACCGGAGAATTCAAAGGTAAGGACTGGCACAACTTATATATTTATGCTACGTCTGAACCGACTGGAACTGCAAGAAATCACACAATCGGTCTTTTGGGTGATAAATTCAAGGTCAAATGGTCTGACCTTCCAAATATCTTCCCGAATCGTCCGGCGTACACGCTTAATACCTTCGCTAATTTAGTAGGTAGAAAGTGCTATATTTATTTTGATAGATATGGTTCTGTAACTTCTCTTACCGTCATACCTGACGATAAGGAAAAAAACGCTAACAAACCTGTGTAAAGGGTTGTTATAATATCTTTTGAAAGGAGTATTCAGATGGAAGGCAGTGTAAATCTTGTTACATCGGCTATGGAAAACGTAAGTGCTGTGTTTACTTCGGCTACAGGAATGATAACCGGTAATCCTATCGCTATGGTTTTCATCGGTTTCAGCCTTGCTGGTGCAGGTGTTGGTCTGTTCCGTAGAGTCATTCGCAGAAAGTAAATAAACGGCAGGGGGCGAAGCCCTCGGAAACGCTCCCTGAAATTAAGTAAGGGAGCGTTAAATTTTATGAAAAAGAATATATTTAAAAGCATAGTACCTGTTTTACTATGTGTATCACTTTTATTATCAATAGTCGGTAAAATTTCTGCATATGCTGATTTTGAACAATCAGACGTTAACGGCGGTGATCCATTATATTTTAGTAAATCTGAATGTATTGAAAAACTTGGAGCATCTGAAAATTATATTTTTGCTAATTTAGATCATATGCAATATTCATCTTCTTGGGGTTGTGACCGTCATAATGCAATTACCTTCTATTATAAATTGAGTGATGATGTGTCTTACACGGAAGAGAATGGTTATTATGTCGTTAATATAACTGGTTCTTCTATGTGTTATAAGTCTGGAGAATGGCATTATGATAGCGATAGAGATAGGACAATTTCTGATCAATGGGGAGCTGGTTCTAATAATTTATGGACTTCAAGTTCTTATTCTATTAAAATAAAGACTGATTTATCTGAAATCGTATGGGGCAATACAACCTATTCTTCGTCTGAATTTGTTAGTTTTGATTATAAGATAGGTGAATTAGAAGATAAATATAGTTCTGTGCGAGTTGTTTTTACTCCGTCTTTAGTTGGAGATGTTGACAGGCGTTTGAATAATGGCGGTCTAAATTCAATGTTAGGTAATATCAAGGTTGATATATACAATGACGGTGATACTGCTATACAGTATAGGCTTGCTATCTACGAAAAAAATAGTTCATCATCTGTTAGAAACGGCTCTACAAATTCTGATGTATACTATGGTGATGATCCTATTTTCGTCTTATACAAAAATGAATGGGTATATTCAGAAGTCATTCCCGACTGGAAGTGGGGAAGCAATGATCCTTTATTTGGTAGTCAGGAAATTGATATGGGTACACCTATGAAATATCAGAAACCCTCTGAATGGCATTATATACCGGCTCGGTCAGGTAGCGGATATACTATAAAATTTTCTCAGATACATTTTAAGCAGGGTGTAGAGTATACAGTTAAGGTTGACTGTGTTACTTGCCCCTATGAAAATGTTAGTAGTATTGGTATAGATTCTGATAGAAACTATGGTAAAATTGATTTCAGTACGCTTGAAACCGTATATGAGTCTGATTTCCGTATATTACAGTATGAAGATTCAGAGTATAAGCCTGACGATGATAGTTTGGGTATATTACCATATGACGGTTACGCCGGAAATGGTCAAGCTAACGAATATAGCGGTTCATATTTAGCGTATGACGGTGGTGACGGAAATATACACTATGAAAGTGTTAAGGGCAATTCAGGGTCTAACTTCGGTAGTAGTTTCTTTCCCTCACAATCAGGAACAGAATATAATACAGTTATATCACATTCTACCTCTGCATTAGGCTTTATGTCAACTGTCCTTTCGTGGTTTCCGTTTGATATATTTACGTGTATAAATATTGCGTTATGGTTCTCGGTTATACTGTTTATTATAAAGAAGGTGTAATATGTCTGAGATTTTGCAAGATGTTATAGATTTTATAGGCTCTGCTCTCGGTGCAGTTCTTGATTTCCTCTATAATCTCATATTTATTGACGGTAAGAATACTATATTATCTATTGGTACAAAGATGTTCAAATACTTTTCAGAAAACTTTTTATCTCAGCCGTTTACTTTGCAATCCCTGTATTATATAGCAGGTCTGTGCTTCTTTATATTTGTTGTAAAGCAAGCTATACATATAATAAGGGGGTAAAATATGGATAATTTATCATATGTAGCGCATTTCGCTTATAATCTCCTTCAAACTCGCCTAACATTTGCTCCGTTTAGCTTTAGCGTGTGGGAGTTTATGTTGGCAACCTTTATTTTAGGTCTTGTAATCGATTTCTTTGTTGACCTATTCAATTCATAAGAAAAGAGGTAAGAACATGGCAATAATAATAATGACGTTAGAAATATATCTTATATCCTTGATTATATCGCTAATCTGCGGTACAATCCGCTTTATGTGCGATGTCAAAAAATGGAAAGAATCAGAAAAGAAATTTACGTTAGAGTCTAAAAAAGACTTTGAGAAGGAAATAACCGAAGAAGAAGAGATGGAGAGGGGGAAAGAGGATGATAGATCAGAGTCAGAATGTGATACACCAATTATTTTCTGAACTCGGAGTGAACCTTGATTATGTTCCTCAGAGTAAAGCAGAAGGTTTTTTAATGGCTCTCCAGTTCGCTGCTGCGATATGGTTCATACATTGGTTCGTAAAGTTCCTTTTCGGATTTATGAAAGATTTCTTTAGAGGGCGTTTCTGATGTATATAATAAAACTGTTCTTTATTAATATTAGAAAGTTACCGGAATTCCTCTTATATTTATGGTATGACTTTCTGTGTTATGTCTTTTTTCGTAAAAAGTATGAGTTCTATGGTTGGGGACTTCATATATTTACCGGAAAATTCGGTGCCGGAAAAACTAGCCTTATGACGGCAAAGGCTTATGATCTCTGCGATAAATACCCACAACTTACAGTTGTTACTAACCTTTGTCTAATTAATTTTCCGGAGCATACTCAGATATTACCGCTCAATACAATTGATGATATATTGAACGCTCCGAAAAACTGTCTTGTTCTGATAGATGAAGTGGGTACTATTTTTAATAGTAGAGACTTTATGTGTGGAAAAAAGTCTTTCCCAAAAGAATTATTCCAGTTCGTTTGTCAATGCCGTAAAAGAAAGTTAATGATATACGGTACTGCACAAAGATTTTGCTTTGTCGATAAGCAATTGAGGGATATTACAGCAACAGTAACAGAATGTTTTTCGTCATTCCGTCATCCATTTACACGTAAATTAACGGCTTTTTGCTATGATATTGACGAATATGAAGCTGGACAAACTAACCCTTTATATGAACCTCGTCCATTTGATGCATCTGTTTATATTCAGTCTGAAAAGTATCGTCATTTGTACGATACTGCGGAAATGGTAAAGGGTATGTTAGAAATGGAATACGATGATGAAGCTACAATAATGATGAACCGTGGACAGTATCAGATGTTTTCAGACGGTTCTAAGGAAGGTCAAAAAGCATATAAAAAATCTGTAAGAAGAAGGCGATAATATGGATAATGTATCACGCTCGTGGTTTGCTGTATTTGCAAATCCGGAAGAACACGGATATTCCGGTACGCCGGAAGAAATATGTATAAGACTGCGTGATGAATGGATTGCGGAGTCTGAAACACGCTCGGGAGCGTGGGTTTATTGCATTTCTGCTAACGGTCTGAAACATATTCATATGGTTCTTGAAGATAGCAAGCCTATGCGTTTTGCTTCGATTAAGAAAGAATACGCAGTCGGTATGCACTTTGATGCCACAAAGGGTAATAAACGTCAGGCAGAGGACTATATACATAAGGTCGGTAAATTCGCTGAGAAGGGCGAAGAAATAATATATTCCTGTCAACACGGAGAGATTAAAGGTAGACAGGGTAATCGGTCTGATCTCGAAGATTATTATGAACGACTCGAAGCCGGAGAGACAGTTCAAGATATATTGGACGATACACCAAAGGCATATGTACATAAGTCTGTACTTAGAAATATGTACTATGATATAAGAAGCAAGAATACGCCTATTGTTCGTGATATGCGTGTATACTGGCATACTGGACCTTCCGGAAGTGGTAAGTCATTTGAACGTATCAAACTTGCTAAAGAGGTAGGAGAAGAAAATATTTTTTACCTCACCGCTTTTAATTCCGGTGCTTTTGACCTCTATAACGGTGAGCCTATACTTTGGATAGAAGATTATCGTTCTGAATTTAAGTTACAAGAACTGCTCCGTATGCTTGATGTATATAAAGCTGAATTACCGTCAAGGTATGTTAATGCAAAGGCTTTATGGAATGAAGTACATATAACATCTGTATTAACTCCGGCTGAATGTTATCCTAACGCTGATAGACAAGTAAGTGACCGTATAGAACAGCTTTTACGCCGTATTACATCTATATGCTATCATTACAAGTTAAATGATAATGACTATCGTAAATTATATTTCGATAGCCATTCATTAAGGTCTTATATGGAAAATAAGGTTGTAGAAGCAAAGAAACTGTTTTCAGACTTTGTTCCTTGTAAGTCTCTTGACGATTTCGAGACGATATTGGACGTTGATGAATTAGAGCCGTGAGGGAGAAGCAGGGGAGTGCACTCTCGTTGAGAGTGCCTGCCCCCCTGCTTCGGAAAGGTCGTTATGACTCAGAAAGAATTAAG
This sequence comes from Ruminococcus sp., assembly GCA_016290875.1. Taxonomy (GTDB): domain Bacteria; phylum Bacillota; class Clostridia; order Oscillospirales; family Ruminococcaceae; genus Ruminococcus. Next base: position 157,986 of record JAEEVL010000001.1, on the reverse strand, counting down.
CTTGCTGTACTCTTATATTATGAATAATCGGGTACAGCTTGAAAATGAAGTTACACAATTACAAAACAATGTGAGGTTTCGCAAAATTGATGTTCCTGATCTCGTAGAATTAACGTGTGCTATTCAGCGCAGAGATACGTTTATAGAGGTCACGAATGACATTAGAGCGTTACTATCATTAGATAAGGAGTGATTATATGTATACTGCGATTGATATTATTGATTCTGTTCGTTATTGTTCATCTATATGTAAGTATCTTGATGAAGAATTCGAATGTTTGAATCCACTCTGTATTCAATTGCATTGTATCGCTTATGATATGTTGCTTGACGGTGCAAGCCATATGTGATACAATGTATGTAATGAAAGATTTGATAAAGTTGCACCAAACTTTCATTTGGTGCAACTTTATATATAATTAGAAAGGCTCACCTATGAAACGTATTATTACAATGGATCTTAAAGACTACGATGAATCTATGCCTCGATTCGTCCGCCCCTCTGTCAGAGCTGTAATTATCAGAGATAAAAAAATATCTATGGTGTATAGTCAGAAGTATGATTATTATAAATTTCCCGGCGGTGGTATTGAAAATAATGAAAACCACATAGGAACTCTTATACGCGAGGTTTTAGAAGAAACCGGACTTACTGTAATACCCGAATCAATTTCTCCGCTTGGTTCTGTACTGCGTGTTCAAAGAAGCAATATCAACTGCAACGAAATCTTTGAACAGGAAAACTTCTACTACACCTGTCGTACAGCTAATTCAATAAACGCTCAGTCACTCGATGAATACGAGCTTTTAGAAGGCTTCCGGCTTGAATATGTAGAACCACAGTATGCTATAAATATAAACCGTACCCATTATCACTCAGATTATGACGCTCAGCTTATTGAGCGTGAAACCCGTGTACTTGAATATATTATAAATGAGGCGTTGATATGAACAACTACAATAACAGCAGTAATCCTGAGTTCCTCAATGATTATCTCGTACATATAAAGATCGTCCAGCTTCTCTCAGAACGTACAATTCAGGAATACTATCTTGATGTAAGGCTTTTCCTTAAATTCGTCTATGAGAATACACATCATACCGGCAACGACATCGAAGATGTGTCCATAAAAGATATGCAGACCTCGGAGCTTAGAAATATCTCCGTATCAGACATATACAGTTTTATTTTCTATGCCTCGGATGAACGTAAAAACGCTGATAAAGCACGATACAGAAAAGTCTCAGCACTGAGAAGTTTTTTCAAATATCTTGAAAAAGTTGCACATCTGATAGAAACAGATCCGACAAAAGATCTTGATGTTCCTGTACCCAAAAAAGCTCTTCCGAAATTCCTTTCACTTAAAGAAAGTCTAAGACTTCTCGAAGCATCAGGTACTTCTGATTCAAAGCGCGACTACTGTATAATAACCCTGTTCCTGAACTGCGGTATGCGTCTCAGCGAACTTGTTGGCATAAACATCTCTGACATTGACTTCTATGAGAATCGTCTAAAAGTTCTCGGCAAAGGCAGCAAAGAACGTATGGTATACCTTAATAATGCGTGTATTACTGCTCTTAACAGCTATCTTGAAATACGTAATGCTAATCCAAAAGCTGCTGCTGAACCGGCATTATTTATAAGCAACCAGAATAAGCGTATCTCCAAGCGCAGAGTCCAGCAAATAGTTGAGGATACGCTGCAGAAAGCCGGACTCGACGGTAAAGGTATAACAACCCACAAATTGCGACATACAGCTGCTACACTGATGTATCAATACGGTGACGCTGACGTTCTAACTCTCAAAGAACTCCTCGGACACGCAAGCGTTTCTACAACTGAGATATATACACATCTTAATGATGAAAATGTACGCAGCGCTGTAGAAAGCAATCCCCTTGCCAATGTGGATAAAAGCAAAAAAGACTAATTTATTTGGTGCAACTTTTTCGTAAAAATGATAAGCCTGAAAGCATTAACACTGCTCTCAGGCTTTTTTATTATATAATTTTATACTTTAATATAAGCAAAGCTGCTCCAGCTGCAAATGCCAGCATAGCATTACCACATTTTTTTGTCTGCGCAATAGCATCAGGATCATCACGTTTGTCCTCTTTTATCAAAGACTGTGGAGAGACCTTCATAATAGTTCCCAATACAAGCAATAAGATAAAAGCTATTACTCCAATATCCATTTTTATTTCTCCTATTATATCAGTTTTCTCTCGTCACAGTATTCACATTCAAGAAGGGTTTCATCGCCGCTTGAAAGGAAACTCTTAGGGAGATATTCCTCATGATTTGTGATGCATCTGGGATTACTGCATCTTACACCGCTGTAAACCTTACCTTTCAAAGTCTCTGAAGACTTCTTCTCGCGGAGTATTGTAAGTATCAGTGCCATTCTTACGAATACACCGTATTTAGCCTGTGTAAAGTACATTGCTCGCTTATCATCGTCAACATCAACAGTAATCTCGTCAACTCTCGGAAGCGGGTGCATAACGATCATATCAGGCTTTGCAAGCTGCATTTTCTTGCGGTCAAGAACATAGGTATTCTTTTGTGCAAGATACTCTTCCTTGCTGGCAAATCTCTCCTGCTGTATTCTTGTCATGTAAAGCACATCAAGTGAACCTATTGCTTCTTCAAGAGTGTTGACCTCTTCAAAAGTGCTTCCGTTAGCCTTGATTATGTCCTTTATGTAAGCCGGCATTCTGAGCTCAGGTGTAGATATGAATATAAACTTATTATTGCTGAACATACTCAGAGCCTTGCAGAGTGAATGAACAGTTCTTCCGTTTATAAGGTCGCCGCACATACCGACAGTAAGTCCTGAGAGAGTCTTTTTCTCGATCTTGAGTGTAAGAAGATCTGTAAGTGTCTGAGTGGGGTGAAGGTGTCCCCCATCGCCTGCGTTTATAACAGGACAGTCAGCTGTCAGAGAAGCTGCTTTTGAGGCACCTGCTATCGGATGACGCATTACAAGAACATCTGCGTAATTACTTACGATCTTAGTGGTATCCTTTATCGTTTCGCCCTTGGAAACTGATGAATTAGCAGGATTGTCAAAACCGATGATCTTTCCGCCAAGCCTGATCATAGCGGTCTGGAATGACATCTGAGTTCTTGTCGAAGGCTCATAGAAAAGAGTAGCCATAACCTTTCCATCGCACTCATGCGCGAACTTTGATGGATCATTGCGTATCTCTTCGCCGAGTTCAACGACCTTTTTCCACCAGGAAACAGGATAATCGCTCAGATCGATAAGATGCTGATATTCTGAATGCATAATTTGTACCTCCACGTTGATCAAAGAATTTTACTTCCGTTTATTATCATCTCAAAGTTTACTTTGAGAAATTCTGAAGCCCTTCTGCAAAGAATCATGCGCTCCATAAATATTTCAAAATACTCCATTACAGGTGAGATCTCAGTATCGATTTTCAGCTCGAGTATTATTGAAGTATTATCCTCGTTAAAGCGGATACGCGATTCTTCAACTGCGTAATTCACGCGGTCGTGTATATCAAATGTCAGGAAATCCGTGTGGCGGACTCTCGACCTGCGCACATCTGTCTTATCCCCTATTATCAGAGCTGCAGAGATAGCATCAAGCGGCTGTCCCGTGCCCTCGTCGTGATTGCCTATCGCAGAAATGACTGAACATATCTCGTTTGCAGGCATACTGAGGTTGTCAAGAAGTCGGAATGCCATAACAGCACCGCTCTGTGCATGATCCACACGGTTGATTACATTTCCTATATCGTGCATAATCGAAGCGATACGTGCAAGCTCGACAGTTCTTTCGTCGTAGCCAAGTGTTGAAAGTATCATGCTTGATGTTGCAGCAACACGCTCAACGTGTGCAAATGAGTGTTCAGTATATCCGAGAGCTTCAAGCGCGCTGTCTGCACGCCTGATATACTCCATGATATCCGGATTCTGCTTTATATATTTGTAGGTTACTATGCTTGCCATTTGTTCTCCTTAGATCAATAAGCACCATTATTCTCAAAGTATACCTTATACCAGATAAGGAACGAGAATACTGTCCATATCTTTCGGCTGTTATCAGCCTTACCGTTCTTGTGATCGTCAAGAAGACGAACAAGCGGTTCTGTATTGAAATACTTAGCGGCACTCTCACTCTCAAAAGCGGAGCGAACGATGCTGTAATATTTATCCTCTTTGAGCCATACTCTTATCGGTACGGGGAAACCAAGCTTCTTCTTTGCTGCAGTCTTTGCTGACTCTTTGGGAGTATCCTTGCGTGCAGCAAGTCTCATAGCATATTTGGTTATATACTTTGTCTCATCTGTACCCTTATCGTGAGTTACTCTGTATTTTGTCGGTATCTGCTCTGCAAGACGCATAACTTCCTTATCAAGGAACGGTACACGGAGCTCAAGTGAATTAGCCATACTCATCTTGTCAGCCTTGAGGAGTATATCCCCTGCCATCCAGAGATGAAGATCAAGATACTGCATCTTGGTAACATCATCCTTGTTCTGTACACGCTCAAAATATGGCTTTGTTATCTCAATCGGATCAGGAGCATCTGTTTCGATGCGGAGAAGTTCTTTACGCTGCTCCGGTGTAAACATATATGCGTTTCCGATGAATCTCTCTTCAACGTCCTTACCCTTGCGGACGAAGAAGTTCACTCCCCTCTTGGCAGGGAGCTTTGAAGCTGCAGCTCCTATACCGCGGCGTATAACACGCGGAAGCTTATCATACAATGTACCGTCAGGATCACTGTAAACGTTGTAGCCTCCGAATATCTCGTCAGCACCCTCTCCCGAAAGAACGACCTTCAGTTTTTCAGAAGCTATATTACATACGAAATATAGAGCAACAGCTGAAGGGTCAGCAAGAGGTTCATCCATGTGATACTGTATCTTTGAAAGGCTGCCCCAGTACTCCTCGGGAGTGATGACCTTGCTTGTGTTCTCCTTGCCGATAGCCTTGGAGAAGTTCTTAGCCCAGCCTATCTCATTGTACTTTTCATCTTTACCGAATCCGACAGTAAAAGTCTTGTCAACGTCAGCGATAGCTGCAACATAGCTGGAGTCCACACCACTCGAAAGGAACGAGCCGACTTCAACATCAGCTATCTTATGCGCTTCTACTGAGTCGTGGAAAGTATCTGAGATCCTGTCTACCCACTCGTCAAGTGAAGGCTTGCCGTCAGCACGAAAATGTACATCCCAGTAGCGCTTGACTGAGAGCTTGCCGTCCTTATACTTGAAATAATGTGCAGGCGGCAGTTTATATACATTCTTGAAGAAAGTTTCGTTTGTAGGTGAATACTGGAAAGTCAGGTAGTTTTCAAGAGCGGAAGTATTAAGCTCTTTCTCAAACGAAGGATGAGGAAGGAAACTCTTTATCTCAGAACCGAACATAAAAGTACCTTTCATCTCAGCATAATACATAGGTTTTATGCCGAAGAAATCTCGGGCTCCGAAGAGTTCACGGGTATTCTTGTTCCATATCACAAATGAAAACATACCGCGAAGCATTGCAAGCAGTTTTTCACCGTACTCCTCATAGCCATGTATAAGTACCTCGGTATCTGTATTAGTCCTGAAAGTATGACCGGCTGCTTCGAGTTTTTCTCTTATGGAACGATAATTATAGATCTCGCCGTTGAAAACGATAACAAGTGACTCGTCCTCGTTGAATATAGGCTGGTCGCCCTGCGAACTTACGTCGATAATACTGAGACGTCTGTGTCCGAGCGCTATATCAGCGTCGACATATTTTCCCTCAGCATCAGGACCGCGGTGGCGTATCCTGTCCATCATCTCTCCGATGACAGCACCAGCATTTTCTATATCATTTGTGAATCCTACGATTCCGCACATAAATAATACCTCCGTTTCCCTAATAGATTATTATACTACATCTTACAGTTTTTTGCAACACAAACAAGAAAATTTCTAATTGTTATTTTCTTGAATTATATCTTCTGCCATTGCTTTAATATTTTCATAGTGGTATAATAATCTTAGAATTATGTAAGGAAAGTGATATTTTGGACAGAATTGATTTTTTCAGAGACTTGTCTATAATCATAGTCTCGGCTAAGCTTTGTGGTCTTATCGCGCAGAAACTCAAAGTTCCTCAGGTAGTCGGCGAAATAATAGCCGGTCTTCTTATAGGTCCGTGCTGCTTTGGTGTCGTGGGAAATTCCGATTATCTTTCTCTCATCGCTGAGATAGGCGTCGTTATGCTCATGTTCGGAGCAGGCCTCGAAACCAATATGAAAGAGCTCGTAAAAACAGGTCCAAAAGCCTTTATCATCGCATGTATCGGCGTATTTGTACCGCTTGCCGGCGGAACACTGCTTTACAGCTGTTTCTATGGTTTTTCATCAGTCGGCAGCGAAGACTTCTACCGCGCGGTATTCATCGGTACTATTATGACCGCAACGTCCGTCGGTATTACAGTTCAGACGCTAAAAGAACTCGGGCATCTGAAAGAATCAGTTGGCACACTGATACTTAGTTCTGCTATCATAGATGATGTTATAGGCATTATTGTTCTTACATTCGTTATCGGCTTCAAAAATCCCGATTCACAGCCGCTCGATGTTGTAATACATACAGTTTTGTTTGTTGTTATAAGTTTTGCAGTCGGTGTCGTTATGTACTATATATTCAAGTTTATTGATAAGCGTCATCCGCATCAGAGAAGAATCCCCATACTCGGACTCGCACTCTGTATGTTCATGGCTTTTGCCGCTGAGGAATTCTTTGGTATTGCTGATATTACAGGCGCTTACGTTGCCGGACTTATCCTGTGCAGCCTTAACGACTCGGATTACATCGCAAGAAAGATAGATATAAACTCCTATATGCTCTTCGGACCGGTTTTCTTTGCAAGCATCGGTCTGAAAACTACGCTCAACGGATTTGACCGCGAAATGCTGCTATTCTCGCTCGGATTTGTTGCAGTAGCTCTCCTCACAAAGATAATCGGCTGCGGACTTACAGCAAAGCTGATGAAATACAACCTGAATGACAGTCTTAAAGTCGGCGTTGGTATGATGACAAGAGGAGAAGTTGCTCTTATTGTTGCTCAGAAAGGTCTTTCCGTAGAGATGCTCGATAAGAAGTACTTTGCTTCTGTAATCCTGCTTATTATCGTGTCTTCTATCTCTACTCCGATAATACTAAAAATGCTGTATTCAAGGAGTGAAAAAGCAAAGGCACCTATTTCCGATACATGACGATCTGATATGAAAGGCGGCAGTTCAAATGAACAAAGAATGGTCCGAACTCAATAAAGCTGTACAGACGCAGATAAAGAAAAAGGATACCTTCAGCACCGGTATCCAGACTTTATTTGAACTCAGAAACGAGCTTATGGACACTCTTATCTCTATCAGAACAGAATCTGACAGAAAAGATTTCTACTCTATCCCTTTCATAAATGCAGACGGATACCACAATAAAACCATAGCTTACTCTATCTGGCATATCTTCCGCATTGAAGATATTGTCGCACATACACTTATAAACGGCGATGAACAAGTATTTTTCAAGCATGATTATCAGAAACGCACAGGCTCTCCTATCATTACAACAGGAAATGAACTTGTAAAACATGAGATTGCTGAATTCTCGGAACAGTTAAATATTGATGAGCTTTATTCGTACATTTCAGAAGTGAAAGAAAGCACCGAAAATATACTATTATCTCTTTCATTCAGCGATATGAAATCAACTATATCCGAAGAACGGAAAGAGTCTCTGAAAAGACTTAATGTTGTCAGTGAAGATGAAAGCGCTGCATGGCTGATAGATTACTGGTGTGGAAAGAATATCCAAGGACTGATACAAATGCCATTTTCAAGACATTGGATAATGCACATCGAAGCCAGTTTAAGGATATTGAACAAACTCAGATAAAAATAATCCCCCGGGCAGATAAACTGCCGGGGGATATTGTTTTATTCTGAATATAACAATTCTTTATATGTTTCGATATACAAATCAGCCGAAGCCTTCCAGCTATAATCGCACTGCATTGAACGCTTTATAAGTTCATTCCATACAGATTTATTCTCATAATCAGCCTTTGCACGACGAACAGCATCAAGCATATCGTTTGCATTATAAGTCTTGAAAGTAAATCCGTTACCGTTCACACCGCCGTTGTCCCTGACTGTATCGCGCAGACCGCCGGTCTCGCGAACTATCGGTGCAGTACCGTATCTCATAGCGATAAGCTGAGCAAGTCCGCACGGTTCGCTCTGTGATGGCATTAAGAACATATCAGATCCGGCATAGATCTTTCTTGAAAGCTCCGGCACAAAGCCAAGAGTTACAGAAACCTTTCCGGGATAACGGGCAGCCATTTCGTTGAAAAAGTCCTCATAGATCTTTTCGCCGCTTCCGAGCACAGCGAACTTCATACCCATATGGACTATCTCCTCAAAAACGCAGCGGATCAGATCAATACCCTTATGATTCACAAACCTGGTAACTATACCGATGATAGGTTCGTCACCGGGTTCAAGACCAAGTTCTTCGCAAAGTGCCTTCTTACAAACAGTCTTTCCGGATATATCGGATGATGAATAATGTCCGGCAATTGCTGTATCCTTTTCAGGAGCGTACACATCAGTATCTATTCCGTTAAGGATGCCGCGCAACTTATACTGCTTTGTAACGAGAATACGGTCAAGTCCGTGAGCATACCACGGATCGAGTATCTCCCACGCATAGCTCGGACTGACTGTCGTTATCTTATCAGCTGTTTCAATGGCGCCCTTCATCATGTTTATGTATCCGTCATACTCGAGTATATTGGAATTGTACATCGGGATACCCATAACTTCGTTGAGGATCTCTCTGCCGTACTTTCCCTGATATTCAATATTATGGATAGTAAACACTGTCTTGATATCGCCGTAGCCCTGCTGATATTTGTAGTATATATTGTAATATACAGGTATCAGAGCTGTCTGCCAGTCACTGCAGTGGATAATATCAGGAGTGAAATCCAGGAATCTTATCATTTCAAGTACAGCTCTGTCAAAGAATACGAATCTCTCACAGTCATCATAAAAGCCGTAAAGACCGTCTCTTGAAAAATAATACTCATTGTCGATGAAGTAGTAGGTAATCCCATCCCACTCCGCTTCAAATATGCCGCAGTACTGTTTTCTCCACGACACATCAACTGTAATGTTCTTGACAAACGTCATCTTCTCACGTAATTCAGGAGAAATACTCTTATAAAGCGGTATGACTACACAGCATTCATGTCCTGCTGCGCTTATTGCTTTAGGGAGCGAACCAACGACGTCAGCCAATCCGCCTGAAGCTGCATAAGGAACAGCTTCACTTGCAGCGAATAATATTTTCATTAGTGATCACCGCCGTTAAATCTTACCATCCTTGCCGATATACAGCGGATAAGTCTCTGAACCTGTCAGCACTTTTTCGCTGCTTATCTCTACATTCTTATCTGTGATGACCGATGTTATATTACACTTGCTTCCGACCTTTGTTCCCTGTAAGAGTACAGAATCCTTGATAACGGTTCCCTTAGCAACTCTTACGCCACGGAAGAGTATCGAATTCTCAACAGTTCCCTCGATAACACAGCCGTCAGCTATAAGTGAATTCTTTACATTTGCCTCTATGCCATACTTAACAGGACCATTATCGCCGATCTTGGTATAAACAGGCAGATTATGCTTGAAAAGAGCATTTCTCTTTGAAGTATCAAGAAGAAGTCGGCTTGCTTCATAATAGCTCAGTATGCTGTCTATCCTTGTGAAGAAGTCCTTATGCTCATAGCCCATGATCTTGAATTCATCTTTTTTGCCCTGGAGTATCTCTCGGGTAAAGCTGTACTGATTGCGGCTTGCTGCATCAAATACTATCTTCTTGAGGAAATCCTTGCTGATGATGAACATCTCAAGCCACATATTGCACTCGCCTGAGATCTGAGGATTTACAAGTACATCCTTGAGACGGTTATCAGCATCGAACTCCAGTATAGTTGCATTTGAATTCTTCTCACAGTCATACTTGCCTTTGCTGTAAACAAGAGTTATATCTGCTTCCTCTGCCATATGCTGCTTGAGCACGGGATTGAAGTCGATAGTTGTGATAACATCACAGTTCGACATAATAACATACTTGGCAGAAGAATGCTCAACAAAGCTCCATACGTTATTGAGTGCATCAAGTCTTCCTTTGTATATTCCGCCTGTCTGACTGTAAGGAGGAAGAAGGTGAAGTCCGCCTTTTTTACGTGAAAGATCCCAGTCACGTCCCGAACCAAGGTGATCAAGGAGTGAGCCGTAGTTTGACTTGGTGATTACACCAACTTCAGCAACACTGGAATTTACCATATTTGAAAGCGGGAAGTCTATCAGACGATAACGTCCGCCGAAAGGTATGGATCCCATAGTTCTCTGCTTTGTGAGCTCGCTGACATAGGAATCGTGCATACTTGCAAAAATCAATCCTAAAACATTATAATTTACACTCATAATTAAACTCCTCCGATCAGATGCTTTCTCCGATAATTTGCTTTGGCTCAACTACCTTATTTTCGGAAACAGTTACATTATGACCGACTACTGCAATGCCCCAGTCAGCACGGTTTTCGACGGTTTCCGGACTTGTACCGACCTTCGCGCCGCTTTCAATAACACAGTCCTCACCAACGATAGCATACTCAACCACTGCACCGGACTTGATAACAGTTCCGGGCATTAAGATGCTGTAATTGACAGTTGCACCCTCTTCGATAGTTACTCCGGAGAATACTACTGAGAAGTCAACAGTTCCGTCTATTGCACTGCCCTCTGATATCATTGAGTTTTCAATGTTTGAATTCTCACCGATATACTGAGGAGGCATATTGTTATTTCTTGAATAGATCTTCCAGTTAGGATCATAGAGATCAAGCGGAACACTCGGACTGAGAAGATCCATATTAGCTTCCCAGAGGGAATCGAGAGTTCCTACATCCTTCCAGTAGCCCTCAAACTCATACGCAAACAGTCTCTGCTTGTCGCGGAGCATAGATGTTATGATGTCCTTGCCGAAATCCTTTGACCAAGGCTCACCATTTTCACGCAAAGCATTAGCTTCCTGTTCGTTTTCAATGAGGTACTTGCGGAGCTTGTCCCAGCTGAATACATATATTCCCATTGAAGCAAGAGTTGACTTCGGCTCCTTTGGCTTTTCTACGAAATCGGTTACCTGATTCTGTTCATCGCATATCATGATACCAAAACGTGAAGCCTCTGCCTTAGGAACATCGATAACTGAGATTGTACAGTCAGCATTATTTGCAACATGGAAATCTACCATCTTGGAGTAGTCCATCTTGTAGATGTGGTCACCGCCGAGCACTACAACATACTCAGGGTTATATCTCTCGATAAAGCGCATATTCTGATAGATAGCATTAGCTGTACCCTCATACCATGAAGCACCTGCCTGAGTCTCATAAGGCGGGAGTACGTGAACACCGCCGTTCATCTTATCAAGGTCCCACGGCTGACCGTTTCCGATATACTCATTCAGAACGAGCGGCTGATACTGTGTTAGTACGCCGACTGTATCAATACCGGAATTGGTGCAGTTTGAAAGAGGGAAATCTATAAGTCTGTATTTGCCGCCGTAAGGCACTGCCGGTTTAGCGACATTTTTTGTCAATGCGTAAAGTCTGCTGCCCTGACCGCCTGCCAGGAGCATAGCAACGACTCTTTTCTTTGTGTACATAGTATTCCTCCTAAATTGCAGATATATCCTATTATTCATCCTTGGCAGAGTTCTTAGTCTTTGCCGAAGTTTTTGTCTTTTTAACAGATGTTATCATATCCTCTGTCTTTGCTGCTCTCTTCTTAACAGGTGAGTATTTAAGATAAATTACTGAAAGCGGTGCAAGAGTCATTGATATGCTCTCATCAAAACCATGCATAGGTACACTATCAGACTTGAACGACTTTTCTGTTATACCGCTTCCGCCGAAATCCGGTGAATCGGTATTGAATACAACTTTGTACTTGCCCTTGAACGGTACGCCTATTCTGTAATCACGGCGCTCAACCGGTACAAAGTTGCAAACAGCGATAAGTTCTTCACCATCATCGTCAATACGTCTGAAAGCTATAACACTTTGCTTGTAGTCATCATTGGAGATCCAGCTGAATCCGCTCCATGAGTCATCATTCTGCCAAAGAGGAGAATTCTCAATGTAGAACTTGTTCAGCTTTTCCGAGAATTTAAGAAGATTCCTGTGCGAATCGTATTCCATAAGATTCCAGTCAAGCTGAGATTTGTAATCCCACTCCTTCATCTGACCGAATTCCTGTCCCATAAACAGGAGCTTCTTTCCGGGATGCGCCATCATATAAGCCAGGAAAGCACGATAAGATGCGAATTTCTGATCATACTCGCCAGGCATTTTATTTATCATTGAACACTTTCCGTAAACCACTTCATCATGCGAGATGGGAAGAATATAATTCTCCGAAAATGCATAGAAGAAGGAGAAAGTGAGCTTATCGTGATTAAATGCGCGGTATATCGGATCAAGTGACATATAACTGAGCATATCGTTCATCCAGCCCATATTCCACTTGAAATTGAAACCAAGACCGCCTATATCAGTAGGCTTCGTAACAAGAGGCCATGCTGTGGATTCCTCAGCGATCATGAGTGCATCAGGATGCTTGAGGAAAACCGCTTCATTGAGACGCTTGAGAAATTCAACGGCTTCGAGATTCTCATTTCCGCCATAGACATTTGCAGTCCACTCTCCGTCGCGTCTGTCATAATCGAGATAGAGCATTGAAGCTACTGCGTCAACTCTGAGTCCGTCAATGTGGAACTGATCGAACCAGTAGTTCGCACTTGATATGAGGAATGAGCATACTTCAGCCTTGCCGTAGTCAAATACTCTTGTTCCCCACGCCTTATGTTCTTTTTTGCGGTCATCAGTATATTCATAACAGCAAGTGCCGTCAAATTCATAAAGTCCAGCTTCATCCTTAGGGAAGTGAGCCGGTACCCAGTCAAGGATAACACCGATTCCGACCTTGTGGAACATATCGATCATTTTTCTGAAATCGTCAGGTGTTCCGTAACGAGAGGTCGGAGCAAAGTAGCCTGTTACCTGATATCCCCACGAACCGTCAAACGGATACTCAGTAAGCGGCATAAACTCAACGTGAGTATAGGACATCTTTTTCAGGTACGGTATTATCTCCTTTGCAAAAGAAACATAGTCAAGAAACACATCATTGCCGTAATTCTTCCAGGAGCTTAGGTGAACTTCATAAACATTCACAGGGCTCTTGTAGATGCTTGTATTTCTCTTGACTTCGTACCAGTCAGAATCAGACCATTTAAAACTGCTCTCAAATATCTTGGAGGCTGTACCCGGTCTTGTTTCAAAATGTGAGGCATAGGGATCAGCCTTCATAATAAACCTGCCGTCCTTAGTCTCAATGCTGAATTTATACGCATCAAACTGTGCAAGTCCAGGGATTTCTGCCTCCCAGACTCCGTCAGCTATGAGATTCATAGGGGCTGCATTTCTGTTCCACTCATTGAAGTCTCCGACTACTGAAACACTTACAGCATTTGGAGCCCATACGCGAAAAACAAAAATACGATTCCTACTTTTTTTGTAGGAATGCACTCCAAAAAACTTGTATGCTTCATAATTTTTTCCTTGATAAAACAGATAGAGCGGAAAATCATTGGGGTTGGTTATATTATTAACTGCCATAATTTAGCCTCCTTTGTTATTTACATTTTAACAGATATTACTCAATTATTCAAGCTTTTTCGGGAAACGGGTAAAAATTTCAGACAATACGCTAATTTTGGAGTCTGTATTTAGTGCAGTTTGACATATTATATCCAATTAACCCCCAACAGCCTTTGTTGATTTTCACATATTAACAAACTGTGAACGACACATTCTGACACCAATGACCGTTACATCGTCAAAACGGGGTGAAGGATTAAAAATCGCCGATTTTTCGCAGATTTCATCAACTATCTTTTTCAAGTCACTTTCGCTTGTCAGCAGTTCTTTTACGTACATATATTCGTTCTCGCTTACACCATCAGAAAACATTATCAGTATGTCGCCTTCGTCAAAATCAAAGTCCCGGCAGAATATCTCAGGTCTTGTGTAAATGCCGATCGGAAAGTTAGGTGCCGCCACTCTGATTATTCCGTCGCGTTTCTTTATGAGAGTCGGAGCAGCTCCGGATTTTATGACAGTAAGCTTTCCACTGTCAAGGTCAATACGTACAGCATCAAGCGTCGCAAAACTCTCTTCCTGCGACTTAGTCACCATAACAGAATTTATCATTTTTATCGCTGAAGTGTAATTCACTCCGCTGTTTATCAGCTTACGGAAAAGCCGGACAACAAGTTGCGATTCAACAGCAGCTTTTCTTCCGCTGCCCATACCGTCCGAGAGTATTACGTAGCTAACTCCGGTTCCGTCACCAAATGTCATTGATGTATCGCCGTTGTCTTCATTGCCGCCCGCGCAAATTGAAGCTCCATATACCTCGAGAGAGTATTCAGGTTTCTCAAACAGCCGCACACGTACCTCTTTTCCCGAACTCACAGGATCAGAATTTCCAAGCGATACACGAAGCTCGTCAGAAATAAGATCACATATTCGCGTAAAACTACGCGGACAATCACCAGATGCAAAATATATCTCGATCAAAAGCCGGTTCTTATGGTTGTAATACGCAATAACGTTTTTATGAACGATTCCGAATTTTCGGAGTTTTTCCTTTATTTGCGAACTTACACTTGGCGAATACCTGACATTGAGACGCTCGCCTGCTGCACTTATCATTTCTTCCATTATCTCTATCTGCTCGAAGATCAGCTGGCGGCTCTCAGAAAAGCGCATTTCAAGAAGCCTGGCAGTTGTTCTCTGTTTTGAGTGTTCTTCATAAAGCTCTAATAATTCTTCTGTATGAAGACAGTCTGAAAGTTCATAAGGAAACATCTCAACTGAAAACTCCGCAAGCTCACCAAGTTTTCTGAAACCTCTCCGCGTTACAGAATAGTTGTTTTTCCAACAATCCAAACGTTTAAAGCATTGAGTACAAATCTGTTCACAGATATCTTCAGAGTCTCTTTCACAATCTGATTTCTCAAGAAGGATTTCGGCTATCTTACCTGACTCACAGCGGACATTACCGATAGAGTCCGCAAGGAATCCCATACGCACATTCATAAGTTCAGGCAAAGAAGACTCTTCACCGCTGCCGGTTATGAACCACTTGTCCGAGTACAGCGGTGCAAGCAATGTAAACAATACTGCTCCGCTGACTATGTCAATAAGTCCTATAAATTCATTCTGTGACACTCCAGTAAATACAGTAAGCATAATATCAGTAACCACAAATACTGCCGCTGTCAGAGTATACTTCTTCTCACGTACATAACCCGTTATCAGTCCGGCTACCGGCAAAAGCACTATGCTCATACCAGTCTCCGGAGAAGCAAGAAAAGCTCCGCATACCGTCAATGAACCGCATACAACTCCCCCGGTATGCCGGTAAAAATAAACTCCGCATAGAGTAACAACAGTTCCGGCAATTATCCCGGGATCAATAACCGGTATCTGTGCAGTACAGAGAATTGATATCACTATTGCATAAACTACTGAATATGCACAGCCGCCGGATGAAGTGAGATCTATTACAGAGCGCTTCCGAAGTCCGGATATTATTATTGCCGCAGAATAAGCTGTATAACCGGATATTGCTGAATAAACTATGTAGAATATAAGCTTATACCACATTTCTCCTATCAGGACAGATACAGAAGCTCCTGAAAGGAATATGCTTAGTGCTGTACCAGCGCCGCAAAAACGCGGTTCTGTGCGGTCATCGAAAAATAGTTTTAGTATTAGTATCATTATCATAGCTGCTATCTTTACTATATTTTTACCGATGTTTCCACCTATGATACTGTGCATAAGACTGCCGGTAAGGACAGCTGATGACGCCGGAAGGCCAAGCGCACCTGCAAGAGATATATCTGCAAAAGAAGATACTCCTGCCAGCTGCGTTTCCGAAAGCATATATCCTGCCGCAATCGCAAGCATGAATCTTCCAATTGCTTCCGCCGGACTTTTCTCCTTATATTTCTCTGTACTGAGCATAATCACGACCTCATTTCTTTAGTTTTGACTAAACTATTATATCACTTTCTCATAGAGAATCATGTCGTAATAAATGAACAGTGCAAATTGAAAAAGGCCTGAAAGCGATATAACTTTCAGGCTCGTTTTATTCAGATAATTCTTTAAGTTTTGAAGAGAAAGCCATAAGCTCATCGAGTTCAAGCTGCTCAAGTCTTGCTGTTTCTGTAAGACCGACGGCTAAAAGAGCTTCATAGACCATATCCTTAGGCATTCCCATTTGCGAAGAAACCGCATTTGCAGCAGTTTTTCTGCGCTGTGAAAAACCACTCTTTACTACTCTGAAAAAGAACTTTTCTTCAGCTTCAGGAAGACGCGGTTCAGCTGAAGGATCGATCCTTATAACAGCTGAATCAACATTCGGTGCCGGCATAAAGCTTCCTCTTGAAACTCCAAACAACTGCCTGGCAGTTCCATAGTAATTAACAGCAACCGTAATAGCTCCTGCATCTCTTGAACCGACCTTAGCACAAAGGCGCTGAGCCGCTTCTTTCTGCACCATTACAGTTATAGACTCAACCGGAAGCCTGCTTTCAAGGAGCAGCATAATTACCGGAGAAGTTATATAATAAGGCAGATTTGCACATACTGCTGCATGAAGTCCGACGAATTCCTCGCGTATTATCTTATGAAGATCGCACTTCATTACGTCTTCATTGAATATCTTCACGTTACTGAAATCCGCAAGTGTCTCCTCAAGTATCGGCAGCAGGCGCGTATCTATTTCAACGGCTGCAACCTTATCAGCTCGTTTAGCAAGCTCAGCTGTAAGAACACCTATTCCGGTACCTATCTCAAGTACACCGAAGCCTTCGCCTGCATTACCCATTTCAGCTATTTTCGGGCAAATATCAGGATTTATTATAAAATTCTGTCCAAGTCCCTTTGAAAAGCTGAATCCGTGACGGGAAAGTATATCCTTTACTGTCCCGATATTTGTAAGAACCATATTATTACTCCTAAACCTTATGACGCTCTTTCTGCGCAAATTCGCTCTGTTTAGCGTCGTTGAGCTTTTCCATACTATTCACCAGATAATCGGCAGAACGGTATGCACGCTGAAAATCCATATCAGCAAAATGGCATTTCAGATCAATAAACTCGCCGTCGATAGTAATATCAATCTCGCTTATCTGACGTCCTGTATACTTATTTGCCGCATATTTTATGTATTCATCTATTTCTGCTCTCTGCATTTCTCCGCCAATAACATTGATCTTCATAATTGCCTCCTTTGCGATACGTTTGTGTTTATAAAAGATTGTTTATTACTGCTTCAGCACACTTCATTCCGTCAACCGCTGCTGAAATAATGCCCCCTGCATAACCTGCCCCCTCACCGCAAGGGTAGAGTCCTTTTACTGATAAGGACTGTAAGTCCTCTCCCCTGTCAATACGCACAGGAGAACTACTGCGGCTCTCAACTCCGGTGAGTACAGCATCCGGAGAATCAAATCCGTGAATTCTCTTTCCCATTTCAGGTATACCAAGTCTCAGCGTCTCGCAGACATAATCCGGAAGATACTCTTCCGGAGAAGCTGTTTTTACTCCAGGACGATAAGATGGTTCAACCTTTCCGTAGCCTTCTGAAGAAGGACCACCCAGGAAATCACCGACTTTGATACACGGAGCACTGTAATCGCTTCCGCCAGCCTTGAAAGCCTTTTCTTCAATATCACGCTGAATATACATTCCGGCAAGAGGATGCTCACTGTTCATATCCTCAGTATAAATGTTAACAAGTAACGCACTGTTGGAATTGTCAGCGTCACGAGCAAAAAAGCTCATTCCATTGACAGCAAGTCTGCCCTCCTCCGACGAAGCAGCCATTACATAGCCTCCCGGACACATACAGAACGTGTAAAGAGATCTGCCATTCGGAAGGTGAACAGCCAGCTTATAATCAGCAGCCTTTAACGCAGGATGACCAGCAAATTCTCCATACATAGCCTTGTCTATATCTTCACGCCTGTGTTCAATACGAACACCTACTGAAAAAGTTTTCTGTGACAAAGCAACTTTATTAGCATACAGTAGCTCAAAAATGTCTCTCGCACTATGACCTGTTGCAAGAATCACATTGTGAGTATCTATCTTATTCAGCTTGCCGTTTGAAGTATATTCAACTGAATTTACAGCACCGTCACTAAACTCAAAACCCGTGACCTTTGCTCCGAACTTTACTTCACCGCCAAGTGCTATAACACGCTCTCTGAGTGCTTTAACAGCACCGCGAAGCTTATCAGTGCCGATATGAGGCTTTGCAAGATATAGTATCTCATCCGGTGCGCCGAATTCTACAAAGCGTTCTATTATCCAGCCTATTCTCCCGTCTCTGATTCCTGTATTCAGCTTGCCGTCGGAAAAAGTTCCAGCGCCGCCCTCACCGAACTGCACATTACATTCAGTATCAAGCCTGCCGGTATTTCTGAATTCATCTACCTTCTCACAACGACTGTCAACATCAAGTCCGCGTTCAAGAACTATCGGTCTTGCACCTGCCATAGCAAGCACAAGAGCCGCAAACATCCCTGCAGGTCCAAATCCTACTATAACCGGACGCTCTGAATTCTCAGGAACAGTTTTACATTTGTATTCTTCATGATGTACTTCAGTAGCATTTTTCATGCGTTTGAGCAATTTTACATTATCAGTCTCGATATCAACCGAAAGAATGAAATGAACATCATTCTTCTTTCTTGCATCAACTGATTTTTTGAACAACACAGCACTTTTAATCTGCTTACAGTCTATCTTCAGCTTTCTTGAACAAAACGCTCTGAGATCTTTCAGATTTTCATCAAGGGAAACTTTTATACCTGTAACTCTGATAATCATTTCAGCTCTCCCTTCAACGATAAAGCACAGTTTCTGCCTGCTGTAAGGCCTGACGACCACGCCCATTGAAGATTGTAACCGCCACAGTCTCCGACCGTATCAAGTATCTCACCGCAAAGGTAGACTCCCTTAAAACGCCGCGATTCAAGTTCATCAGTTATTTCATCAGCGCCTATACCGCCAAGAGTTGCCTGAGCATTCTGCCATGAAGATGTTCCTGTAACAGAAAAACTACAATTTTTGATCCTTTTCACAAGAGCAGATATATCCCTGCCGGATATGCCGGAAATCGGTTCTGTCATCGCTCTTCTGAGAGTAGTTTTTACAAGGTATACCGCAAGATTCTTACTGAACATACCTGTCAGCAGCTCGTTCAATTCGCAGTCTGAACGCTGTGCAATAATTGTATACAAATAAGCCTCTATATCGCTTTCTGACATATCAGGTGCAAGATCAAGATCAAGCTTTAATCTTTCACCATACTCTCCAAACAGATACGCCATATTGAACACACAGATACCAGAAAGAGAATTCTCTGTGAACTGCACTTCGCCTTTTTCTTCACGAATGACTTTGCCATCCGCTGATGCTTTCACAATACACTTTGCACGAACACCTTTAAGTCCCTTAACACTTTCTGCATCAACACGGAGCGGTGCAACAGCAGGCACTATCTTTTCTGACGTTATCCCCTTGCCGCGAAGCACTCTTATCATTGTACCGTCAGTTCCCATATTAGGCGTAGCATATCCACCGGCTGCAATAATGATACGCCTGCATGAAACAACTCTTCCGTCAGCTGAAGTTATAGTATATCCGTTTCTGTCAGGAGCTATATCTCCGACTTCAAAGCCACACATTTCGACAACGCCATGCTCTTTGAGTCTTAGTCTCAAAGCATTCAGAACAGAAGCCGCACTGCCGCTGTACGGGTACATTCTCCCCTGTTCATCAGCAATACATATGATTCCGGCTTCCGAAAACCATTCTTCAGCCGAAGGTGAAGCCGCTATATATCTCATGGCATTCACTGAACCGTGATAGTTTTTGCTTTCAAGAAACTTATTACTTAAATTGCATTTTCCGTTGCCGGTGGAAAGAATTTTCTTGCCGATTCTATCAAGTCTTTCACATATAACAACTTCTGCCTGAGGAAACGTTTTCTTTGCTTCACACGCAGCAGTTATACCGGAAGCTCCCCCGCCGATAACTATAATATCAGTATGCATCATTTACCCGCCTTATTTTCCCGGCTTGATATCTATTATCACAACTTCCGGACGGTTATTGAACCTTATAGGCATAGGCGATACGCCGATACCGGAAGTTATAAACATCGTTCCGCCTTCATAATCAAATCGTCCCTTATCGTAAACGTCCATATCCTTGAACTCAGGAAACCACTCGCCCTTATCAGAATAAAAGACAGGTCCCATATTGAATGGAAGCTGTACCATACATCCATGAGTATCTGCACAAAGAGTAAGATCAGCACCGAAATCGGCAAACTTCTTGTAATTCGGGATATGCGCAAGAAGTATGTTGTAGTAGTCTTCGTCAATATCAAATTCATTAAAGAGATTGAATGTTTCACTGTAATATACGTTATCAATACCGTATATGCAGACCTTATTACCATTGATATTTATCTTCTCAGATTTATAATCCATTACATGAGCACCAGCTTTTCGCAGAGCTTCAATGTATTTCAGATCTGTATCATGCTCACCGCTTACAAAATACACCGGATAGCCTGCTTTTACAATATCAGCAGTAAGATCTATCGGTTTCTGTATCAGATCCCATGAACTGTCAGTAGTATACATATCACCGAGGATCATAACAGCATCAGGTTCGTTCTTGTCTATCCTTTTACAGATACTTTTATTGCTAATTCCAAGCTTTGTAGCGTGCTGATCGCTAATCACTACTATCCTCATAGGTGCTTTTATCTTGGATGAGTAAAGGGTAACTTTGGTAGTCTTGAGTGTATAGTTGTTATACCACCAAATCAGTATAAGCACAAGTAAAGCTGCTATAACTCTTGACCATTTGAACAGTTCTCTTTTCTTTTTTGCCGCCTTTGCGGGGGGGGGCGTTTTGTTTTCTCTTTCTTGTATTTCAGCCATTTTTATCTTTCCTTAATGTGAACATCGAGCTGATTAAATGGTATCTCGATGCCGTTTTCATCAAAACTTGCCTTTACGGCTTCAATCATGTTATATCTTTCGTCAAGGTAATCGTTATTGTTCACCCAAACAAGAGCATCGATCGTAACCGAATGGTCGCTGTGTGATGCCATACGAACGATCGGTGCCGGTGACTTTAATATCAGCTTGTCAGCATCAGCTGCAGCAAGTATGAGTTCTCTCGCTTTTTGATAATCAGAAGCATAGCTGATATTGAACTGAAGATCTATTCGTCTTGTCGGGCTCTCTGTATAGTTTATTATCTTGCCCTCAGAAACCTTACCGTTAGGGATAAAAACAGTCTTATTGTCGAAAGTGATTATCTTTGTGTAAAGTATGCTTATGGTCTCAACTTTACCGACTGAACCGTCTATTTCAAGAATATCTCCAGCAACAAACGGCTTAGAGAAAAGTATTATGAAACCGCCAGCGAGATTTGAAAGACAGCTCTGAAGTGCCAGTGACACAGCCAGTCCGGCAGCACCGAATATTGTGATTATTGAGGACATCGGTACCTTCAAAGCCGACAGCATCATTATCACAATGTTTATATAGAGCATTATCTTGACAAAAGAAACAAGGAAATTCTTAGCTGCATTGTCAATATTTGATTTTTTCATAGCTCTGCGTACTATTCTTACGATTATTTTTGCCGCTATCGCACCGAATACGAATATAAGCAGAGCAATTATAAGAGACGGCATGGCTTCTTTAAGTTTATCAATTCCGTGTTCAAATACTCTTGTTGTTTTACTTACCTGTTCCTGCATAACAGAATCAGTTGTAGTCTCAATAAAAGTTGTTGTTTCTTCAAGAAGCACAGAGTTTATTTCTTCCTGCATCATAATCTCCCTTTACTTATACTTATATTCATTATAGCAGATTTATGAAAAAAGGTCAATATTATTGTGCGAGCAGACACAAAGTTAAATCAACAAAATTATTTTGCAAGTGTTGATTTCATAGAATTAATATGGTATAATATTTATGTTAATGTCCCAATAGCTCAGTAGGATAGAGCGACTGCCTCCTAAGCAGTAGGCCGGAGGTTCGACTCCTCTTTGGGACGCCAGAACAAAAAGCGCTCCAGTTAAATGGGGCGCTTTTTCTTTGCTCGTATAAACTAAACAACAAGGACGCCCCAGCAGGAGCGTCCTTAATTCTTTTATAATGTACGTGATCAAGCCATACCAGCTGTGATGATAGCCATCTTGTAAACTTCATCAGCTGTGCAGCCTCTTGAAAGATCGTTGATAGGAGCATTGAGTCCCTGGAGAATAGGACCGTAAGCTTCAAATCCGCCAAGTCTCTGAGCGATCTTGTAACCGATGTTACCAGCCTCGATAAGCGGGAAGATGAATGTATTAGCCTGTCCTGCAACCTTTGAATCAGGGCACTTTGTCTTTGCAACTTCTGCTGAAACAGCAGCATCAAACTGGAATTCACCATCAATAACGAGGTTAGGATCGAGCTGACGAGCTTCGATAACAGCATCATGGCTGAGCTGAACTGTGCCGCCCTTACCAGAGCCGTATGTTGAGAAGCTGAGTACAGCAACCTTAGGATCGATACCGAAGAAATCAGCTGTTCTTGCAGTTTCAACAGCAACCTCTGCGAGCTGTCTTGCAGCTGAGAGAACAACGTTGCCGTCCTTGTCGAGTCTGTCAGAGTAGCTGAGGTTAATAGCGCAGTCACCCATTGCTATCTTCTCTTCCTGACCGTCCTTTTCTCTGAAGAGGATGAATGAAGAGCTAACAAGGTTAGAACCCTTCTTTGTCTTGATTATCTGAAGTGCAGGTCTTACTGTATCAGCTGTTGAATATGTAGCGCCTCCGAGAAGAGCATCAGCCTTGCCAGCCTTAACGAGCATTGTTCCGAAATAGTTGGATTTCTGAAGGAATGTGCGGCACTCGTCCTCAGTCATCTTGCCCTTACGCAGCTCTGCCATCTGCGTAACGAGAGCATCCATTTCGGGATAAGTAACAGGATCAAGTATCTCAGCTCCGTCTATATTGAAGCCGCCTGCTGCAGCTGCTGACTTAACTTCGTCAACATTTCCGCAGAGAATTACGCCCATAAGTCCTTCTTTAAGGAGTCTGTCAGCTGCTGAGAGAATACGGTTGTCGTTACCCTCAGTAAAAACGATAGTTTTCTTGCTTGACTTTAAATTTGCGATAAGTTTATCAAACATACCCATTGTAATTTTACCTCCAAAGTAAATTTCTTTTAATATTATATCACACGTCTTATTATTTTTCAATACCTAATTTGATATTTTCTGAGTTGCCGAATATCCGTTTTCAAAGTCTCTGTCTTTGTCGAATGCCTCGATCTCAGCATATATAAGGTCGCCCTTTCCGTCATAGCGATAATACCTGCCGCTGTCGGCTGAAAACTCCAGTACACAGTAATCAGCATCATCTATTCCGTTTGGGTAATACTTTTCATCTCCGTCATTCCATAGCAGTTCCTTATATTTTCTCTCTGTATGTACTGTTATATGTCCATAAAAGCACACGCCCTCAAAAGTCGCATCGTCAGAAAAATACAAACAGGCATTTCCGTTCTTTATCAGGCTCTTAACGTGCGAAGAGCTTGTATTTGTTGAAATAAGATGCTTCCCTATACCCTTATGCCATACGCAGAAAACTCTCCTGACATTCTGCCTGCCCTCTTCGTCTGTATAGCCGATCGTTGCAAACAATGAGCGGTCTACAAGCGATTTTATCTCGTCAATAGTCATATCACGCTCAGCTCCTCAAAAATACAAATCAAGCCACAGCTACGATATCCGCAGATATAAAGCTGTGGCTTAAAAGTCATTATTCGATAGTTACCTTCTTCATAACCTGAGGCTCAAGAGGCTTGTCATTGTAATCAGTAGCTGTTTCAGCTATCTCGTCAACAACATCCATGCCCTCTACAACCTTACCGAAAGCTGCATAATTGCCGTCAAGGTGAGGAGCATCTTCGTGCATGATGAAGAACTGTGAACCTGCTGAGTCAGGCATCATTGAACGAGCCATTGAGAGAACACCTCTTGTATGCTTGAGGTCGTTCTTTACTCCGTTTGCAGCAAACTCGCCCTTGATATTCCAGCCGGGACCGCCGGTACCTGTACCATTAGGACAGCCGCCCTGTATCATAAAGCCCGGGATAACTCTGTGGAAAGTAAGTCCGTCATAGAAGCCGTTCTTTACGAGCTTCTCAAAGTTCTCACAGGAAATAGGAGCTATATCAGGATAGAGTTCTATCTTGATCTTCTTGCCGTTTGCCATTTCGATTATAACCATTATTGATTCCTCCGTTAACCTATTTTTATGTGTATCGTCGATGGAGCTGACTGCGGCTCTTTTTCCGCCTTGTCAGATTCCGTCGGCTTGTAATACTCAGAATGCTTCTCACGGTATTCATCAAGAGGATTCTTTTTTGAAGAAGCCTGAGTAGTTACTTCATCGTTGTTTTCGTCGACATACTTAGTCTCTACTACTCTGCCGAGAATATCTGTTACATACTCAACGTGTGGATCCGGCTTAGTACCGGCAGGAACTGTTACTATCACATCCTTCTCTTCAACAACACGACCGAGCATATCTGTGACGTATTCTTTTCCGGTCTCAGTCTCAAACTCCTGAGAAGTATCTTCAGTTACGATATTTGTCCCGACAACACGTCCGAGAATATCAGTAACATACTCTATGCCATTATTTGTAAAAGAAGCAGTTTCATAAGTTGCATCGCCATCAGAATTTTTTCCACCGGTATTATCATCGGAGTCAACTGTATTCTTGGAGATAGAATATCCATTGGTAGTTTCTTTATTTGCGTTCTCGATGCTCCTTGCGCATGATCTTCCGGCAAGAATGACGAGCAAAGCAGCTATCATAGCGATAAATATTGCAGCCAACCTCTGGTTTTCCAAATCCTATCCCTCCTGATGTCAGCGTAATAATACTGCCGTTGATTTCACATATATTTATTATACTTGCTTTTAGAGCTTATGTCAAGCAGAATGTTAATAAACCGCACAAAAGCCGGCACTCAGCTGAGCACCGGCTTTTATAATTATCAAAGTTCGTCAATAAGACCGAGTTTATACTGCTGTATACGCAGAGCATCCTTGTTTGTAAGTCCCTTTACGCCGTCAACATCAGCATTGATATATCCCTGTTGAGTTATAGAGCAGGGATTCTTGCTGTCAGGACCGTACTTATCGGGATTTGTTGCGACCTGCATTACAAATACTGCATCTGCTATATTAACATTGTTGTCAAGGTTAGCATCGCCTCTGAGTGTAGTCTTTGTCACATCGAGCTTAACAGTTACGGTATATGAACCGTTGGCGTTCTTCACGATTTCTCCGGCACATGTCGGACACCTGTATCCGGTCGGCAGAGCGTCGTTATCAATATTAACTGATGTAAGACGACAGTCAGAGCTTATTTTGACACTGTCATCACAAATGAAGTGATTTGAAGTTACTTCTGGTCCGGCAAGGTCAACATAATCACCAAGCTCACCTGTCTCCTCATCGACAGTACGTACCTCGATAGGAAGTCGGTAATTAAAGTCTTTCGTAAGTTCAAGAGGCTTTTCTGTTTGATAGTCAACAAGCTTTACCTCTACATGACCTGGCTTTAAGTAAGAGTCTGCAACCGCTTTAACTCTTATTACAATATCCATTGAATCAGGAAAATCATAATCAAATGTTTCATTAGTATAATGATTGATAATCACATCGTCTTCAGTACAGATAGTGAACTTATCAGCAGTTGCATAAAGATCAGCAAGATTATCTTTGAATACATACTGGTTTGAAGGAATATTGAAAACCGGTCCGGTATACATCCAACCTCCAGGAATTTCGTCATTTTTGATACCAATATCAGTACCAAATGTATATTCATGCTCCTTAATATAACTGTCAGGTATCAATTCGCCTGTATCATAGTCAACAAGAGTTACTTTAACTGTTCCGTTAGCTTGATTCATAGGGATAAAGGTAAATCCTGCCCTTTCAGCTGCCTTCTGTGTTGAAGAATCTGACCATCCTAAGATAACACCAGTGTATGTTCCATTATAGCTTGGATCATGTGTATTATATACATCATGTTCATCTAATATAACACTCGGATTATATACTATAACTGCTTTCAGATTTGGACAGTCAGCGAATACAGCAGAATATGTACTATTACCAAGCGATTGCACATTAACCGGCACTGATACTGTTTCAAGACCGGTTTCTGCAAAAGCAACAGGACCAATTCTGTAGACACGATTCGGAATGGTTATCTGCATAAGTTTTTTACAGCCGAAGAATGCTCCCTCTTCTATCGTTCCGAGATATTTTGGAAGCTTAACTTCACTCAGTTCGCAACATTCTGCAAAAGCATACTCGCCGATCTCTTCAACAGTATCAGGTATGGCTATCTTTTCAAGGTTGCGGCAACCGCTGAAAACACAATTGTCAATTTTCTCTACAGAATCAGGAATATTAATATCAGTCAATCTGGAACGGCTAAAGGCACCCGTCATAATTCTATCAAGTGTCTCAGGTAATTCTACCTTTTTAACAAAGGTATCATAAAATGCAAACGGACATATTGTCTTTACTGTATCGGGAATCTTATATTCGATCTTGTCTATAAATTCGTCCTTATCAGAGTCAAAAATCGGATATCTGATGAGTTCTGTCTTATCCTTGTTAAACAAGACCCCATTTTCAGATGAAAAGTATTCATTGTTTTCATCTACAGTAACTGAGTCAAACGTGATAACATAGTCAGGAAAGGCTCTGTTAACAGCAGAGTAAAGAGTCATATCCTGCATATTAGCCGGTATCGACAAATTACCTATGTGAACGTTACTATAGTGTGCATATTCTCTTATTCTTCTGACTGGAACATCTTCGATAGTCTCGGGAATAACAATATCTCCGTCATAACCCTCCTCGAATCCAACTACCTCCGCATATGCTTCTTCATCATTCTCCGGAACATCCGGATAAATATGATAAGTCAGAGGTCCCTCGGTTACTTCTGTGTAATCCTCTGTTTCCTCAGCATTGGCAGTGATGATGTTTCCATTCGTGTGTGGCTGTACCGCTGGAAGTGTACCTCCGACGATACATAGCGCTAAGACTGTTGCAATAAGTTTGTTCATAGCTTTCCCTCCCCGAAAACTTAAATTTATATTTATATGATAGCAATTCTTTTCGTATTTGTCAACAGCATTAGGATAATTGTGACAAATATTTAAGACTTTTTTAAGATTTCAAAAACTAAAAAGGAGCACCTCTCGCAGAACAGTCTTTCGTATTGACAAAAATCCCGTTCTGTGCTACAATATAATGTATTATGTACTACTATAAAAAAGGTGGTTTTTATGGACTATATCAGACTTGCAGATATTCTTTTCCCTGATGTGACCGCTTCTCCCGAGGATATGGAGAAGATGTTCCCTGAGCGTTCTCTTCCTGAGGGTGCCTGCGTAACAAGAATAGGTCCGAGCCCCACAGGCTTCGTTCATCTCGGAAATCTCTATAATGCTCTCATCGGCGAGCGTATCGCACACCAGTCCGGCGGTGTATTCTATCTCCGAATCGAAGATACCGACAACAAGCGTGAAGTTGAAGGTGCTGTTGAGACTGTAATCAATGCTATGAACTACTTCGGTGTTCATTTCGACGAAGGTGCGGTTTCTGACGGTGATAACGGAAACTACGGCCCTTATCGTCAGAGACAGCGTAAGGATATATATCATGTTTTTGCAAAGCATCTCGTTCAGAGAGGTCTTGCATATCCTTGTTTCCTTACAGCAGAGGAAATAGACGCGCTCCGTGAACAGCAGACAGCTGCTAAGGAGAATCCCGGTATCTACGGAAAATATGCCAAGTACCGTGAAACATCTATTGAAGAGGTGCAGCAGCTTCTTGATTCCGGCAAGGAATGGGTGCTCCGTTACCGCGGAACTGAAACAGACGAATATATCTCTGTAAACGACGCTATCCGCGGCAAAGTCGAAATGCCCCGAAACAATATGGATTTCGTTCTTCTAAAAAGCGACGGTATCCCGACATACCACTTTGCACACGTAGTTGACGATCATCTTATGCGTTCAACTCACGTTATCCGCGGAGAGGAATGGCTTTCTTCACTTTCCATGCACGTTGAACTGTTCAATGCTCTTGGCTGGCAGCAGCCTATCTACTGCCACACAGCTACACTTATGAAAATTGATGAGGAAACCGGCGGAAAGCGTAAGCTCTCAAAGAGAAAAGACCCTGAGCTTGCTCTCTCTTACTATCAGCAGGAAGGAATCAGCCCCGATGCTATCTGGGAATTTCTCCTCACCATTCTGAATTCCAACTATGAGGAATGGCGTCTTGCTGATCAGGAATCCGATTACAGAGATTTCCCATATTCGCTTTCAAAAATGTCTATTTCAGGTGCTCTTGTTGATCTTGACAAGCTGCGTGATATATCCAAAAATGTTATCGGAAGAATGCCGGCGGAGACTATCTATAAGGAATGGCTCAACTGGTGTGACGAGTACAGCAAGGATTTCGCTGAACTCATCAGAAAGTACCCTGAGCGCACTGTTGCAGCTCTCAATGTCGGAAGAATGGCTGCAAAGCCTCGTAAGGATCTCGAGACCTGGAAGCAGGCTTGTGACTTTATGAGCTTCTACTACGACGAAACATTCAAGATTTCAGATGAAATGCCTGCTGAATGTGATGAGGCTAGTCGCAAGCAGTTCTTTGCTGAGTATCTTGCTTCATACGATCACAGCGATGATTCCGCTGCATGGTTCGACAAGGTCAAGGCTCTCACAGAAAAGCTCGGTTTCGCTGTAAAGCCAAAGGATTTTAAGAAGAATCCCGACCAGTTCAAGGGAAGCATCGTACATATCACAAATATGCTCCGTATAGCTCTCACAGGTCATGCTAATGCCCCTGACATACACGAAGTCAGCCACGTACTCGGTGAGGATATAGTCAGAGCAAGACTCGCAAAGTGGTGCTGAGTCCGTTAATATAAATTAACATCAAGGAAGGTTTAACTTATGGCTAAAAATAAAGATGGCAACAACGGCAAGCCATTCGAGATACCGCGTCCGGTCTTCCCGAAAAGAGCCGTCATAACCGGCGGTATGCCCTACGGTAACAAGGAACTCCACTTTGGTCACGTAGGCGGTATGTTCGTATTCGCTGATACCTATGCAAGATTTATGCGTGACCGTATCGGCAAGGAAAACGTTATCTTCGTCGGCGGTACAGACTGCTACGGTTCACCTATCGCTGAAGGCTGGAGAGTCAAAGTTGAAAAAGGCGAATTTAAAGGTTCCCTCGAGGACTTTGTTCAGCGCAATCACGACAAACAGCAGGAGACTCTTGATGCTTACGGTATCTCCCCTAATCTTTTCGCTGCTTCAGGTCTCGGACGTTCAAAAGAGATACATGCTGAAGTTACAGACTGGTTCATCAGTTCCCTTTACAATAAAGGTCAGCTCAACAAGATATCAACAATGCAGTTTTTCGACGAAAAAGCAGGCGTATTCCTCAACGGCAGACAAGTTGTAGGAAAATGTCCTGTTGAAGGATGTACTTCCGAAAAGGGCTACGCAGATGAATGTGATCTTGGCCACCAGTATATGCCTGAAAACCTCATCAATCCAGTCAGCACACTCACAGGCGAAACTCCCACTATGAAGCCTGTTACCAACTGGTACTTCAAGCTCCGTGACTATGAGGAGCTTATGAAGGAATGGGTAGAGGAACTTAAAAAGCGCAAGGATATCCGTCCTGTTGTATGGAAAACTATCGACGAATTCCTCAAGCCGCCTGTTATATACATCAAGCGCGAATTTGAAGAAAAGTATTTCACTCTCAAGAATTCTATGTCTCAGCATGAATACCTCGAAGAGCCTAAAAAGCCTTCGTTCACTATACAGTTTGCTAAGCTTTCTGACTGCGATGAAGCCTGCCGAATTCTCACAAAGAACGGCATTCGTTACCGCACCGGAAAGACTCTTGTTCCGTTCCGTCTCACTGGAAACATCGAATGGGGTGTTCCTGCACCTGTAATGGACGGAGAAGAGGGTCTTACTGTATGGGTATGGCCTGAGTCACTTTGGGCTCCTATCTCATTCACGCAGACATATCTTGAAAAAATCGGCAAGGATCGTGAACTTTGGAAGGACTACTGGTGCAGCAAGGATTCAACTGTATATCAGTTCATCGGTCAGGACAATATCTACTTCTACGGTATCGCTGAACCTGCAATGTGGATGGCACAGCAGGCTTCCGAAACAAAAGTATCAGATCCTCCCGAGGGCGAACTTCAGATGCCTGTTATCGTTGCAAACCACCATATTCTGTTCCTTGATAAGAAGGCTTCAAGCTCAGGTGCTGTAAAGCCGCCTATGGCTGAAGATCTTCTCAGCCACTACACTCCTGAGCAGCTTCGTATGCACTGGCTCGGACTTGGTCTCGGTCAGCGTTCTGTAAGCTTTATGCCGAAGCCTTACAATCCTGATGCTAAGTCGGATGATGCCGATCCTGTTGTTAAGGACGGCCTCCTTCTCTCAAATGTTTATAACCGTATGATAAGAACTGCTTTCTACACCACTCAGAAAGAACTTGACGGCATTATGCCCGATAACGCACCTGAAGAGCAGTTCCTCGCTGATGCTAAAAAAGCTGTTCTCGACTATGAAAGACATATGTCGAAGTTCGCTTTCCATCAGTGTACCTACGTTCTTGACAGCTATATCAGAAACGGCAGCAAGTATATGTCAAAGGCACTTAACGGAGAATATCCCGATAAGGAACAGCTCAAACAGGCGCTTGCAAACCTCTTCTATATGATACGTATAGCAGGCGTTCTTCTTCATCCTATGGCTCCGTTCGGAACAGAGAAGCTCCGTGAATACTTAGAAGTCGATGAGCGCATCTGGTCCTGGGATACTATCCTTGAACCACTCACCTACTTCACAGGCAGTGAGCACAAGCTGAAGTTCCTGCCGCCGCGAACCGACTTCTTCACACGTCATGAAAGTCAGTTTGCAACTGAAACAAACGAATAATAAATCAAGCCCGGAAGCAATTTAAGCTTCCGGGCTTTCAATTTACAGTGATATAGTTGACTATGAGCCGCGGACACGACTCATAGTATTTATAATCTTAACTGTATCAGAAAGGAAGATTTTTACTCTTTTTAGATTTTTTAGTTGTAGGCTCTTCATCGTAAATATCGTTTTCTGATGTTGATTCTGCCTTTTCTTTCTTAGGTTTGCGGACTGCCACAATGCCGTGCTCCTTGAGGTAATCATCAGCAAGGTCTGAAGCTCCGCCCATATCCATCTGGAATACAGAATCATAGATAGCATCAGCTGATGACTCAGAGAAATCACCTGAACCGCACTTGCTGTTGACCTGCTTAATATAGCGCTTAGTAAGGAATGACAGATATTTCTTCTGAATACCTGAGTCGCTTACACTGCCGTCATAAAGCCTTTCAGCAGAAACGAGTTCCTGATCACGAAGTTGCTTGAATACAGTAGTTGCAGCAGAACGGTAGATAGTTACAACACTGAGTGTTATAAGCATACATATACCCATAGCAACCAGCTTTGCTGTAATGACAGTTGAAGACTGCTTTTCGCGCTTTTCTGTTTCGGGCAGCCAAAGCGGTACTCTGTGTACTTCTTCTCCGCATACACGGCAGAAACGTGTGTCCTTTCCGACTACACCGCCGCACTTACGGCATACCTTGTTTTTCTTGCTGCGTCTGTAAGCAAATACACATTCAAGAATAACAAATATTGTAAGGAGAACACCGATGATTATAGCAGCAGCTGTCTTTACAGCCTTGCCCTTGACTTTGCCATTGCCGTTTTTACCTGCTACATAGGATTCGTCAAACTTGCCGTCGCCGTCATCATCAACGTCGAGAACTGTCTTGCCGGACGATTTAGTATTTGTACTGATAATAGTCCCCTTGCTGATCGGAATATCGCTGAATGTTCTGACATCTGAATACTCACCTTCATCATCAGCAAAGCTTATGGAATAATCCATTGTGCCCTCACCGGTACCGTTAATACA
The DNA here is from genome assembly GCA_016290875.1 of Ruminococcus sp. Classification (GTDB taxonomy): domain Bacteria; phylum Bacillota; class Clostridia; order Oscillospirales; family Ruminococcaceae; genus Ruminococcus. The sequence goes on along the minus strand of JAEEVL010000001.1, from coordinate 125,618 downwards.
TATCTCATAATCGGTGTCATTATCCAGTCTAAGCACCTTGATCTCGTTGTTCTCGCCCTCAAAGCCAAGAGAACCGAACGAAGCTCTTGTACTGAGTTCGTCAGGATCAGAGCATAACACTTCACCGCTGCACTTTACAGTTACATCAACAGGACAAGCAATTCTTACAACTATGCTGTACTTACCGCCAACATTGTCAGCAAGATCATTAAATGCATAAGCCATATCTTCGCTTGTCTTAACGTTATAAGCATAACCCGGTGAAGCAATATCTGTCATGAGCTTCTGAGCATTCTGAAGTTCATATCCATCAAGCTTGTGGAAGAATCCAAGAGAGTACATTATCACTCCTGTATCCTTTACCTCAGTTGCAAGCTTTCTTATAGCTGAATCGTAGGTTCCGTCATCACCGACAGGACCGGACTCAGGGAAACCGTCACTCATTACAAAGAGAAGCTTTCTGTCACTGTCACTCTCTTTGAGTATCTCATTGGCTTTATCGATACCGTCGTACATATTTGTACCGCCGTTGGAGCGAAGTTTTTCGATAGCTGTTATAAGCTCGTCTCTGTCGCTGCTTGATACGACAGCAGTAGTTGCATAATCAGAATACGGAACGATACTAATATCTATGCAGGGATTTTCAGAGAGAACGTAATCAACGAACTTTTCTGCTGCAAGGATAGTCTCCTTTATGGGAGTACCGCTCATACTTCCTGAAGTGTCAAGAACAAGAACTACGGAACGCTTTAAAGAACCGAATTTTGTCCTGAGATTTTCAGAAGTTTTATACTCGCCGGCTTTATTATCAGAGGTATCTTTATTAACGATGAAACCATTTGTCTCAAACGAAATACTATTGTTGTTAAGATCGGTTATCACCATATCATAGATACCAGGCTCAAGTCCCTCGAATGAGAATACAGGATCGCTGAGATGCTTGTCAATGAGAACTTCACCGTCAGAAGAGCGCTTTACAGTAAGATGACATTCACCGTACTTCTCGGATTCGGCGTTGTAGATAGTGAATTCAGCATCACCTGAATACGCATCACTGATCATACGGACATAACCAGAACGGCTTATACCGACAGCGTCAAATGCATTGATAATATTCATTATCTGACTGTCATTAAGAGCAAATTTGTCCGGAACATCCTTATTATTTCTGAAGTTCATTGCAATAGAAGTAATAAGATCACGGAACTGTTCATAGGTCATATCAGTTGTTATTAACGGGATAGCTGTGTAGTATATATAAGCGACCTGTTCATTGCTCAGAGCCTTCTGACCGTTATTCTCCTGAGTCATAAGATATGCAGAGTGAGAAATAACAGTGCTGTCGTGAAGAAGTTCCTCACGTGAAAGTCCTGATGTTTTTCCGCTTGTATCAGCTATTGTTACAGCATCACCTGATGAAGAAGGATTCTTCATATCACGGTAAGTCTTGCTGCTCGGATCACCTGTTTCCCAGTTACATGAGCCATTGAAGCCGCCATTGCTGTAATCCTCAATGAATTCTGCAAAAATATCAGAAATTGCAGCGCTGAATACAGAATCATCAGCTATATCATAAGGAAGAATAGCCTTTGTGTATTCTCTTGCAACATCGTTAGCATCCGAATCAGCCAGAAATGCTGATGCAGCTGTACCCGGAAGTCCATCAATATCGGATTCCTCATATCTTATAGTGAGTTCATCCTCAAAAGGAACTATTCTGAGATGCTCACGCTGATAAGCAGAAGCATTATCTACTAAAATATAGTACTCTTCAAGATGCTCACGTTCGTAATTCTTCTCAAAGAACTCAATAGCTGTTTTAGCCTCAGCAAGGAGTTCAACAGCTTTTTTGTTGTCCTCTTTAGCAGGGGTATAGCCATATTCGTCAAGATCAGCATAAACGTAAACACCGTTATCCTCGTCGAAAACATCACTCAGAAGCTTTTCCTTAGTAGGTTCCTCAGTTTCCTCTTCAGTCTCTTCTTCAGTTTCTTCCTCAGAAGTTTCTTCAGATTCAGTTTCTTTTTCTGTTTCAGTCTCAGTTTCCTCTGATGTTTCTGACTGTTTGTCAGTATCAGACTCTGCTCCTTCCTGAGTCTCTGTTTCTGTCTCAACTATTTCTTCTTTTTTCTCATATTCTCTGAACTGATAAGTTGAGAAATCACTGTTCTGCTTGCCTATACAGTCAGATTTAACAAGAATCTCACCATTATCAGCAGCAGCGATAATGTTCTGAACTGCGTTGTCAGTTGTCTTGTCATATACGATATAAGCATAGCTTATACGCGGCTGTTTATCCTCGTCTATGACTACCCAAGAACCACTGTTAGAGAGAGAATATTCCTTATCTTCGCTGAGCTTGTACTCAGACTTGAGATATTTAGCAACTTCGTCCTTGACATCGCTCTGACTGAGATTCTCGTTTAACCTGAGTTCTTCCTCGGCAACGTTGAAATAGTTACCGGCGATAGAAATGAGGTTTCCTCTCTTGTCAGCAACTACCTTAACATCATGGCCGAATACAGGATAGCCGCTTATCATCTGACGAAGAGCATATGTATCAAACAGCTTGCCTTCATTAACGTATCTGAGCTTGAACTCATCCTCAGGATTGTCAATACCAAACTCAGCCTTTAATGCTCCGAGCGCTGCGACAGCACTCTTAGAATCAGTTATGACAACATCAGACTTGCCGCTCAGATTAGCTGACTTGTATGATATAATTCCCTTTGCAGCAGCTTCGGATCTCGCTTTTTTCTCATTCGCATCTTCTTCCTGAATGAGAAGCTGCTCCTCGGATATCTCAGCTGTAGCCATTGTATCCTTAGGACCTTTGCCGAATATGTTATAAATACAGAATGCGTCGATCACAGAAGTCGCAGCGATAACTACTATCATTAGCCATGTCAGAAGTCTGAGTCCACCGCGCTTTTTGCCGTTAGATGAAGCCATGCTCTTTTCATTCTCGTTCATATTTTCACCCACCTGTTATACTCAAAAGAACGGCTCTGCCAATTGAGCCGAGCCGTCCTGATTTTGGTTATTTAGCTATATACAGCTGAATTACTTAGCGAAGCTGAAGCCCTTTGAAGACTCCTTGCCGTCATCCTCCTTGAGAGATGAAGCAATCACATAAGAACCAACTATAAAGATGATAAGGAAGAACATCCAGAAGATAAGTGTCCATGTAGGACCGCCCTTTACCTTAATATCATCCAGTTCATCCTTCAATTTACCCTTGAGGTAGAATGCCTCGATGAAGAGGAAGAGTCTGCCGAAGAGAAGGAATACAGCAGAAGCACCAAGTGAAAGTACAGCAAAGTTGTACTTCTTAGAAATGTACATAAGTGCCCAGCCAGCAAGACCAGCTACTGCACCGATAGTTGCTAAAACTTCAATTACTTTAACAAATGATGTAAAGCCGTTATCAGCGATGCTGTCATCTTCATCAGACTCATCAACTACTGCTGAGAATGAAGCTCTGTTCCAGTCGCTCCACTTCTTACCATACTTGCTCTTGGTCTTCATGAACTCTGAATGATAAGTTCCGAAGATACCCATAATGATGTAGAACACCATAAGAACAGGAATGATCTTCTTAAGATCAAACTTAACGTTTACCTTATTGAGTGCACCGAGAGCGCTCTTGCCAGCGTTGCTGAACGGATTGGGAGCTGCTGTGGGTGCCGGTGCGGGAGCTGCTGCCTGTGCAGGAGCCTGTGCTACAGCATCATTTGCTGTTCCGCAGTTAGGACAATGTGCTGCATTGTCAGGGATCTCTTTGCCACAATTCTTACAAAACATAATTTTTTCCTCACTTTTCTTTTATAATGTTTGTATTCTTCCGGCTAAAGCCTGCCGGATCCGGCTATATAACAGCCGAAGAACGGCTGAAACACACGATTATTGAACTATACAATCCTCTACAAATTCCTCTTCTGATCCAGTTTCATGTTTTAATGATCTGACGGTGTACACAGCCACTGCTGCCGCTGCGATACACACACATATCATCACTGCCGGCACCGGAGAAAAGAGATACTTGTATTCATCATAACCGCCTATAATATAGCGTTCATCAAAGCTTTTCCTAAGATCATCATTAAGAGAACCACGAAGCGCTATATTAAGAGCATATCCTATTATCGGCAGCAATGCTGATACAACAACAAGCCTGAGTGCATCTGTTTTCCTCTTCAGACAGAAGAACAGGACAGCTATAACACAAAGAGTCAGCGAAATTGCCGTAACAATAAAGTTGATTATCAATACACTCTTCTGGAAATCATTCTCAATACTATCAAGGAACTTTTTAATTCCAAGATAATATATTGCTGTATAATCATTGAAGAGGTCATTGCTTACCTTGTAATCAAGATACTGTTTTTGATAGTTATATGAAAAACAGATAACGCCTATTGAAATAAAAAACGCATTACATAAGACAAAATATGGAATTTTCTCAAGGATCGAGCCGCTGTCAAATTTGTCACCGCTACTTATGTGATATGTTTTTCTTGAAACTCTGAAACACATAACTGCTGTCAGTATATCAAGTGCCGTCATAACAAATGGCAGAGCGCTGAAAACTACAAAAGATGAGTCAATACTGTCAGATCGCAGATGTATAAAATAAAGAAAATTTGAGATATGTGCTGCTGGGAGCGAAAGAATACTCACACCGACTGCTGAAGCAGCTTTATCAAACTTTCGCATAATCACCAGTATTATAGCTGCGCACAGGATGATTAGTGAGATAAGAGATGCTCCGACAGCAATATATGTGGAAACTTCGCTCCATTTGTCATTGCGGTCAGAAAAATCATCTATTCCCATACCGACTAACTGTTCAGCTGCATTATCCATTGATATCGATAAATACAGCGGTCTGCTTCCGACGTCAAGCTTAGCATAAGCAAAGCTGAATTTGAAAACGCCAGCTATCAGAAACAAAGCCGTCATTATCATTGTAAACAGCATCACGATCTGCTCTTTGATCTGATCTTTCACAATAATTGGCGTGAAACCACTGGTATGCTCCAAAGACTGGAATTCACCGCAGCTGAAGCAATAGCCGCTTGTATCAGGAAGTTCTGCTCCGCAATTCTTACAAATCATTTTTCAATCCCCTTGGCTGGCAAGTGCTCAGCCTATCTTTTCAAGCCTTACATCGTAAAGCGTTGCGCTGCTGTAATCAACACCGCCGATGTTCAATACTATTTCTGAATTTCTGTCATCGGAACCGACTGTGAATTCAGCTTCAAAAGGCGATCTCTCACCCTTGTTGACAAATGTACCGCTGTAATATTCAGTTCCAGAACCTCTTACTGTGACCTTATTGCCGTCAACAGAACTCTGTGAAGAAGTGCAGTTGAAAGTAAGCCTGTACTTTCCGCCCTTTTTCAGATTTATACCGGAAATAATTGCCTGAACATCACTGTCAGAAGTACCGCCGCCGACAATGTTGATCCAGAACGATCTGTCGTACTCGGAGAAGAAAGTTGCCGCACTTGCGCCGCTTTCCTCGCTGCACTTAACGCTGTATTCAGCTTCAGCAGCTACATCAAGACCTACCTGATCAGACTCTAAGCCGAGTACCTGACATATGCGGTCAGCAAGCAGATAAGCGTTCTTCTGCTGAGTTACCGCTGACGGATGCCAGTCTGCTCCAAAGCCGTCTGCCTGAGTCTGAACAGGTGACTGATAACTTATGATGTGCTCATCGGAAGTCTTAGCTTTATACTGTGCAATAGCTTCTTCTATCATGGGATACATATCAGTACATCCCATAATTCCGATAGTGCATATGATGTAAGCATCCGGATTGTTTTTACGGACAGTTTCGAGGAATTCCTCATAGCCTTTTACAAATTCAGCTCCGCGGTCGTCCGGAGACTTTTCCACATATGTAGCATCATTGGTACCAAGATTGATTATCACAACGTCATTTCTGACCTTGCTGAAATCCCACGGCACTGAATAATTCTTTCCGGGACCGATATTTTCATAATACGGCGGAACAAGACTTGTATCATTCTTTTCACCGCTTGATGTATAACCCGAAACTATACCGTGACCGCTATAAGCAACTGCACTATAATCCGCGCCGAGTTTTTCTGCTGTCAGATATGCGTAAGACTTCATATAATTTTCGGTAGTAGTCTTGAACGATTCATTCTGATTTGCAGCTTCAACGCCGTAAGCACAGGTTATGGAATCACCAATAAATTCGATATTGAGTTTTTTCTTCTCAGCAGGTATTACCGGATGAGCAACTTCCGACAAAGTTTTTATACCGGAAATACCAACAGCGCCGTTAGTAGCTTCGGAAAGATGGATCACCCTGACATCGGCGATACGGTTCTCTTCACCGTTGAAAAGAGTTATCTCTTTTGTTTTGTCGCCCATAGTACCGTCAGCTATTATCTCTCCGTCAAGTATAACAGCATATCTCGCCTGATGATCCGGACTGTTATGTATACTGCTGTCTCCGCACAGTGTAACTGATGCAGCCTTAGCATTTACCTTGAACTCAGCGGCAGAACCGCTCTGAACAAGCCACATAACATCATTATCATACAGATTTCTTCCAATGTACTTGACGTTTTGCTCAGAAGCCGGACAGACAGTTTCGGAAAACTCGCCTGATTCCGCGTAATTTCTCCTCATATGGATCATATCAAACACATCAACACGACCATTTTCGTCTACATCCTGACCTGCTTTGACCGGCTGAACGCCCAAAAGTGAGTTTCTCAGATCTTTGAGGTCAGAGGCGCTGTATTTCTTTTCAGCAGCACTAACAGACGAAGTCAACGATGTCGAGACGGCAGCTGCCGTAATTGCGGCAAATAACTTCTTCCTCACGAGAAAGCCCACCTTTCTGTTCAAAGTACATACCATTATTATATATGATTTCTTTACTGCTGTCAAGTGATATTTAACAAAAGTCATTATCATTTATTGCGATTAATCACCAAAAATAATTGAAGAGTGTGCATTTGACACACTCTTCTCTGCTAGTTTTTCTCTAAATTGTGCGGTCGATATGCTCACAACACCTAACAAGCATATTCCACGTCCCGCTGTCGACTTTTCCAGTTGCCGGAAGTCCCACGCGCTGCTGAAACAGTTTTACGGCATCAGTAGTCGCTGAATTGTAGTTTCCGCATATATCTACACAAGGAGCATTCTCATAATGTTCGCCTATGTCATTGAGCATTACCTGAAGTATATACACAAGCTGTCCGCTGTCTCCGTTCCCTGCAACAAACTTGGCTGACGGGAACACGCTATAAGGCTCAGGCGAAGAATCAAGATTACTCCGATATACTCTCACTATCTTATTCCACGTAGCTGTATCAGTGTTACCTGTCTCAGGCAAGCCGTACTCACGCTGGAAAGCTCTGACCGCTATCGCTGTATCCGTTCCGTATACTCCGTCCGGTATTACTTGCGGTATCTTGCTGTTGAATAGTGATATTGCATACAGATACCGCTGCAGCTCATAAATATGCTGCCTTTTCTGCTGATTGGTATACGCCATCTCTTTTCTCCCTTTCTCATTCACCTTTGATCGTATATCCCGGCGACTGGTAAGGACGCTTGTCAAACCCGTATTTAAGGTCAGAATATACTCCCGCTATACTGTCCCAGGTAACTGCTCCGACAACACCTGTCGGATTTATGCCAAACTGTTTTTGAAAAGCAATAACCGACTGCCTTGTCACAGGTCCGAAATAACCGGTATTGTTCACGGCAGGTATGTTCGGATATGTCGCATTTATCAGCGTGAGATACTCCTGTATGATCTTCACGGATTCGTTCTGATCGCCCTCGCGAAGAACAGTTCCCGGATAGAGAGCTACTGCTGTATATTTCGGCGGCACAGAATCAACTATGCCCTGATAGGCTCTGTACAGATCGTTGCGTGTCGCACGGTCAACTTCTCCGGTCTGCGGAAGTCCGAATACGCGCTGAAAGGACTTCACCGAGCGTTCTGTATTTTCGCCGAAGTAGCCTGTTATCTCCACAGGCTCGACAGCAGCGTAATACGCTCCTATAACCGCAAGATAGTATTGCAGCATACTTACTTCTATGCTCTGCATACCTATTTTCAAATCCTCTGTATAGCGTTTTTCAACCTCTTCAAACCGAACTCCTTCAGAATCGAGCTCAGCTATACGCTTCACGCTTGTATAAATATAGGTTATCCTGTACCATGTCGCTTCATTTACTATGCCGGTAACTTCAAGTCCGAATATCTCCTGAAACTTCTTGACAGCACCTTCTGTTGCAGCATCATATATTCCATCCGCCGCCGGTATTTTCGGTATAGCAGGGTAATTGCCGGATATTCTGTTCAGGTATATCTGAAGCGAGCGTACGTCATTACCTGCCGAACCAAATTTCAGCTCTATCCCCGGATACGATGGCATTGTTGTTCTTACAGGCGCGTTTTTGACGATGTCGATATTATCTCCGTAGTAATACTGCAATATCTCATACGGGGTGAGTCCGCGATTAGCAAGATCAACTGTTCCCCATTGAGACAGTCCCTCACAGGTAACAGTTGTACCGTTGCAAAAAGCCGTAAACAGTGGCTCGACTGTCCCCTGCCTCCTTACATAATCATTAAACAGCTCATCTACAAGGTAGCTTATATTCTGGAAATACTCCCTGCCATTTATAAACTTCTGATCATACTGCGTAGTCGCAGTTATATCAAAATCATATCCTCTCGACCTGTACCATTCCGTATATATTCGATTCAGCGCAAAAGATGTTATTGCATAAATATTCGCACGGAGTGCATTTTCCGGCCATGTCGGAAATATCTCGCTCGACGCCACATTCTTGACATATGAAGCAAATGATACCGTGACATTAGGTGCATCTGAATCAGGTGTGCCAAGATGTACGGTTATAGTTTCCGGGATGTATGGTGTTCCGCTAAGCATTTCTCAGCCTCCCTCACCGAAAGGAAGCCTTATATCCGGTTCCTGATTGAAATATGTCATTGTCTCGTCAGAAGGTTCCATAAAAGCCGGTACAGGTATCATGCTGAAATTCTGCACAGATGTTATACCTGAAAACACCGGAACATCTACGCTTCTTGCATTGAAATAGCCTTTTGCTGTAACGCTTACATCAAACAGATTATACGGACGACTATCCGGCAAAGGGTTTTGTGAAAGTCCGAGCTCCGGAACTGGCAGCTCAAACAGTGGAGATGTCCCATTCTGATTGGTTATCCCGGATGCAAGTATCATACGGTTTCCGCCTACGATAGCCGTTACAAGTACTGTCGCGCCAGATATAGCTTCTGATTCTTCACCGGCGCGTACATTAACAAGAATATAACCTTTTGAATTTCCAAGACTTTCCTCAGAAACGTACTCAGGCGGCACCGCATCTACCGTATCCAGCATACCGTCATCATCGCCAAGTTCTGAAAGGTCAGGTTCTGGGTAACGTGTGTTATAGTCCTCCTCTTCAGCAGACTCATCGTCCTCGTGCGGACCGAACGAGGAGTCATCGGGAGCTTCCGGATCAACTTCTTCAATATCATCAGGAATCCCGGTATAAGTATCTTCGCCGTCTTTGATAACAGAACTATCATTTTCAAAGGAATTATCATTTCTTGATGAACTTTTGCCATACATAGCCATCATTTCTTTTTTATACCGTTCAAGATCATTACTGTTCATATAAATTCGCCTCCTTTTTATGATTATATTCGCAGGTACAAACAGATATTACTAAAGGCAGCATACCCTGTACGCTATTGACATATCGCGTAATATGTAGTATAATCATTATGCGAAATTAGATGATAAGAAAGAATGATATATATGAAAAGGATCGTTACTATACAGGATATTTCCTGCTTTGGAAAATGCTCGCTCACAGTAGCTCTGCCTGTTATCTCAGTTATGGGCATAGAGACAGCTGTTATCCCTACAGCTGTGCTTTCTACTCATACGGGCAAAGGCTTTTCAGGCTATACTTTCCGAGAACTCACAAATGATATTCCGGATATCTCAAATCACTGGAAGTCAATGGATCTCCGCTTCAATGCGATATACACCGGTTATCTTGGTTCCGTCAAGCAGGTGCAGATAGTATCGGATTTCTTTGACAGTTTCGGAAAAGAAGATAATTTTATAGTAGTTGATCCTGTTCTCGGAGACGGCGGTTCACTCTACGCCGGAATGACTCAGGAATTTGTTACTGAAATGAAGAAACTCTGCCGCAAAGCTGATTATATCCTGCCCAATATGACAGAAGCCGCTTTTCTGCTCGGTATTCCTTATCAGCAGGAACACACCAAAGAAGACGTTGAGTCAATTCTCAGGCAGCTTTCTGCTCTTGGCTGTGCTACGCCAATCATAACCGGGGTACACTTTGACAGCGATTCACAGGGAGCAGCTGCTTATGACTCGGTAAACGATAAATTTTGTTATTCTTTCAGCAAAAGCGTTGACAAGACAGTTCACGGCACAGGTGACATATTCGCAAGCGTCTTCACAGGCGCTGTAACCCTTGGAAAAAGTCTCGAACAATCGCTTGATATAGCAGTGAAATTCACCTATGACTGTATTGAAGCCACACTTCCATGCTTCGATGAAATGTGGTACGGCACCTGCTTTGAATCTTGTCTCGGGAAACTGATCAGTTATATAAACGAATAACGCTTGTGACTTATCACAATTACTTATACTAATTTTTGTCAAATTATGCCAATAGAGCTAAAACTTCAGCAGAGTATTGACAAATCAACTCCAATAGTGTAATATTAAATATAGCAATTGAATATCAATGAAACAATGGCGTTTCGGTTGTACAATTATTTATTTTTATACAGTCGAAATGCCTCTTTTTATATTTTCAAGGAGGATATATTTATGTCAGAAAAACCGGAATCAAAGAATGTTGCTGATTACTTCGGCTGTAACGTCTTCAACGATAAGGTAATGAGAGAAAGACTGCCCAAGGATGTTTACAGAGCAGTCCGCAATACCAAGAAGCTCGGATGTCCGCTCGCTCCCGAGATAGCAGGAGCTGTTGCTCACGCAATGAAGGAATGGGCTATCGAAAAGGGCGCTACACATTACACACACTGGTTCCAGCCAATGACCGGTGTTACTGCCGAAAAGCACGACGCTTTCCTAAATCCGGCTGAAAGAGGCGGTATCCTCCTCGAATTCTCCGGCAAGGAACTCGTTAAGGGCGAAGCAGACGCTTCTTCATTCCCTTCCGGAGGTCTCCGCTCAACATTCGAGGCAAGAGGCTACACAGCATGGGATCCGACTTCCAATGCCTTTGTTAAAGACGGTTCTCTCTACATACCTACTGCTTTTACTTCATACACAGGCGAAACTCTTGACAAGAAGACTCCCCTTCTCCGCTCAATGGAAGTACTCAGCGAACAGGCACTCCGTATCCTCCGTCTTTTCGGAAACAACACAGCTACAAGAGTTATCACAACAGTTGGTCCTGAACAGGAATACTTCCTCGTTGACAAGAAATACTACGAAGCCCGTGAGGACCTCGTTATAACAGGCCGCACACTATTCGGTGCAAAGCCCCCCAAGGGTCAGGAACTCGAAGATCACTACTACGGAAATATCAATCAGAGAGTTTCCGACTATATGAAGGATCTCGACGATGAACTCTGGAAGCTCGGTATTTACGCTAAAACAAAGCACAATGAAGTTGCTCCCGCTCAGCATGAACTCGCCCCTGTTTTCACAAATACAAATATTGCTGCTGACCACAATCAGCTCACTATGGAGATAATGAAGAAAGTCGCTGCAAAGCACGGTCTCTACTGTCTTCTCCACGAAAAGCCATTTGCAGGCGTAAACGGCTCCGGCAAGCACAACAACTGGTCTATGTCCTCAAACGACGGTCAGAATCTCCTCGATCCCGGTGACTGCCCGCAGGACAACTTACAGTTCCTTACTTTCCTCTGCGCTATAATCAAGGGAGTACATGAATATGCTCCGCTCCTCAGACTTTCTGCTGCATCAGCTGGAAACGATCACAGACTCGGTGCTAATGAAGCACCTCCTGCTATCGTATCTATGTTCATAGGTACTGAACTCCAGGGTGTTATCGATGCACTCGAAGTCGGTGAGAAGTACCGCTCAACTGACGATAAGACTTTCGAGATAGGTGTTGACGTTCTTCCTGATTTCCCGAAGGATACTACTGACCGTAACCGTACATCTCCTTTTGCTTTCACAGGAAACAAGTTTGAGTTCCGTATGCTCGGCTCTGCTGATTCAATTTCCTGCACAAATACCATCATAAATACTATCGTAGCCGAGGAACTCTCACAGATAGCTGATACACTTGAAGGCTCAAAGGATTTCACAAATGATCTCAAGAAGCTCCTTGCTAAGATAATTAAGGAGCATAAGGCTATCATCTACAACGGAAACGGCTATTCCGATGAATGGCTCAAGGAAGCTGTTGAAGTCAGAAAGCTCCCCAACCTCATATCTACTCCCGACGCACTTCCTGAGTACATCACCTCCAAGAGTGTTGCACTCTTCGAGAAGTTCAAGGTTTACACAGAAGCTGAGCTAAGAGCACGTACAGAAGTTCTACTTGAGAATTACAGCAAGGTTCTCAACATTGAAGCTCTCACTATGCTCGAGCTCGTTAAGAAGAACATTCTTCCTGCTTGCATCAGATTTACAAAGGAGATCTGCGAGACAGGCAACGCAAAGAAGGCTATGGGCATCGAGCCTGAAGTTGAACATGAACTCGCCGGCAAGATCTCAGACCTCACAAAGGCTATCTACAAGGAAGCTGCTGTTCTTGAGGAAAAGGTAATCGCTGCTCAGGACAAGGAAGAAGGACTCCAGATGGCTCGCTACTACCGCGATGAAGTGTTCGCACAGATGCAGACTCTCCGCGCTATCGTTGACGAGACTGAAACAAATGTCAGTGAAGATTACTGGCCGCTTCCTTCTTACTCCAAGCTTCTCTTTACTGTCTGATAATACTATTATATAGTGAAAAAACTCCCGGAACTGCAACATATACACAGCCCGGGAGTATTTGATATTCTTATTGTCAAACTTATTTTTTCTTTTTGGGAAGAGGCAATTCATCAAATATCGCTTTGAGAAGTTCGCACAAAAATCCTTTGTTGTCAACGTTATCGACCAAGATCATTTCTTTAGCACCTTCGTACGGAAGTTCAAGAGGAGCTTCCGGCATAAGCTTCTTAGCTGATACTGTCGGCTTTACAAGAAATCTGTCATCGTATATCCCACCAATGATTTTTCCCTGGTAATAGATGATATATTCCCCCATCATCGCACGGTAAGATACACCGCTTAAATCCGAGAGCTGTTCCAGTATAAAATCAAGATATTCCTTGCTTGACGCCATTATCTCACCTCTTTCAGATAAGTCCGAAATGCCTTAGGGCATTAGCTATTCCGTCTTCTTCAATAGGAGTCGTGATGTAAGAAACATACGGATATATTTTTTCTGCGCCGCCCATCGCTATACTGTTAGTAACAGCCTGAAGCATGGGCAGATCGTTCATACTGTCACCGATTGCGTAAGCATTTTCATAAGGAATACCAAGCTTTTTAAGTATAACGTCGATAGCTGTCGCCTTAGAAAAGCCTAGCGGCACATTTTCATAGAATCCGTTTCCTCTGTCGATTATAGAGAAATGCTTTCCTACTTCTTTCTTGAAAAGCTCAAAATCACAGCCTTCGTTAACCCATATCACAAACTTATCAAAGATGAAACTATCATCCTCAACACGTCCGGTTATGTCTATCCCGCTCTCAACGAAATTTTCAAGGAAGTCTTTCAGATCATCTGACATAGGAGCTTTATCGTCAAAATAATAGCCGTCGGTGTGCTCATAAACCGGTGTTACTCCGCAACGGCGCATCAACTCTGCTATTTCACGGCAGAAGCTTTGTTCAAGTTTATTGTGAAGTATTACCTCTCCGCCGTATTCTATATGCGTTCCGCAGCCGCAGATACAGCCGTCAAAGCCAAGATCACGAACCTTTTTGCTTATATTGAAAGCCGTTCTGCCCGAATTGATAAAAGTCAGATTTCCCTTCTCACGAGTCTGACGAATAGCTCGCCTTGTACTCTCCGGTATCAGCATTCTTGCGTCTTCTGTTACGATAGTTCCGTCTATATCAAAAAAAATGATCGAAGGCATTCTTTCACTCCTACAAATAATTTCACGAATTCTATTATAATACTTTGCCGTCCTTTTGTCAATATAAGCGAAGTATTGCTATTTTTCACGGCATATGATATAATTATCATGAAGGAAGTGATACTATGCTGCAAATATATACAGGAAACGGCAAAGGAAAGACTACTGCTGCCATCGGACTCGCTGTACGTGCTTATGGGGCAGGTCTAAGAGTTGCTGTTTTCCAGTTTCTCAAAAACGGCAGTTCATCAGAAATCAGCGTTCTTCGCAAGCTCTCCGGAATGACAGTTGAAGCCTGCGAGTGCTGTAACAAATTCGTTTTCAAAATGAATGACGAAGAAAAAGCAGCCGCCAGAACAAGGCATGACGAAGAACTATCATATGCAATAGAACTGATTCGCTCAGGCAAAGTCGATATTCTCATAATGGACGAACTGATCGGCGCTTTCAATATGAAACTCGTTGATGAAGAAAAAGCTCTTCTTCTGACTGAACTTGCAAAAAACTGTGAGATTGTTCTGACCGGCAGAGATCCTGATGAACGTTTTCTAAAAGCAGCGGATTATATCAGTGAAATCGCACCTGTACGCCACCCATATGAACAAGGTATAACAGCCAGAAAAGGCATCGAATACTGAAAAAGCTCCCAGCGGGAGCTTTTTTCATTCTGCCTTGGCTTTTTTAATCTCTTCAAGTATGCGAAGATCTTCTGCTGTAAGCTTTATATTGGCAACTATCTTTTTGCCCTCAGATGTTGTTACAGCCATATCAATGACTGTACCTTCATCAGCGATCGTTCCGGCAGCTTTAATGAACTGCGGAAACTTCGGATGATTAGCTTTAAACTTATTCAGAAGATTAAGATACTTTATAGCAGTTACCGGATTCATATTCCACCTCTTATTTTTACAGAAAAGGCTGCCGCACACGCAGCAGCCTTCAAAATTCTTACTTCTTGAGAAGTGACTTACCTGTCATTTCAGCAGGCTGAGGAACTTCCATAATATCAAGCATTGTAGGTGCAAGGTCTGCAAGTACGCCGCCTTCAGCAAGTTCGCCCTTTACGCCGACAGCAATAAGCGGTACCTGATTTGTTGTGTGCGCTGTGAACGGACTGCCGTCAGCTTCCATCATCTTGTCAGCATTACCGTGGTCAGCTGTGATAAGAGCAGCACCGCCCTTAGCAAGGATAGCATCAACCATTCTGCCTACACATTCATCAGTAGCTTCAACAGCCTTTACAGCTGCATCAAAGATACCTGTGTGACCAACCATATCGCAGTTAGCGTAATTGAGAATGATAACATCATACTTATCAGCGTTGATAGCCTCAACAACTGCATCGCAAACCTCATATGCACTCATTTCAGGCTTGAGGTCAAATGTAGGAACGTCAGGAGACTTGATGAGTATTCTGTCCTCACCCTCGAACTGCTTCTCTTCACCGCCGTTGAAGAAGAATGTTACGTGAGCATACTTCTGAGTCTCAGCGATACGGAGCTGTGTCTTGCCGAGCTTAGCAAGATACTCGCCCATTGTCATTGTGAGCTGCTCAGGCGGATATGCAACTGAAACATTAGGCATAGTTGCATCGTACTGAGCCATACAAACAAAATTTACATTGAAGAATCCGTTTCTTCTCTCAAAACCACTGAACTCAGGATCAACGAATGAACGTGTGATCTGTCTTGCACGGTCGGGACGGAAATTGAAGAAAATAACGCTGTCGTCAGCCTTGATCTGTGCGCCGCCTTCAATAACTGTCGGGAGCATAAACTCGTCTGTTACTTCATTAGCGTATGAATTCTTGATAGCCTGTACAGGATCATTTTCCTTTACGCCTTCGCCGTAAACGAGAGCAGCATAAGCCTTTTCAACTCTGTCCCAAGCGTTGTCTCTGTCCATAGCGTAGAAACGTCCGGAAATTGTAGCAACCTTGCCAAGACCTATCTTGTTGAGTTCAGCAACTGTCTCTTCCATGTACTCAGCTGCTGATGACGGAGGAACGTCACGTCCATCAAGGAATGCATGAATGTATACCTTGTCAAGACCGTTCTTCTTAGCCATTTCTACGATACCGAAGAGATGCTCCATGTGACTGTGAACACCGCCGGGAGAAAGAAGTCCCATAAGGTGAAGAGCGCTGCCCTTAGCCTTGCAGTTGTCCATAGCAGCCTTGATAGCCTTGTTGTTGAAGAAAGTGCCGTCCTTGATATCCTTTGAGATCTTGACGAGCATCTGATAAACGATGCGTCCTGCACCGATATTTGTATGACCTACCTCAGAGTTGCCCATCTGACCGTCAGGCAGACCTACATCGAGTCCGCTTGCGCCGATGAGAGTGTGCGGGCACTCTGCAAAGTATTTGTCAAGGTTAGGCTTCTTTGCAGCAGCGATAGCGTTGCCGTAAGAATCGGGATTATAACCGAAGCCGTCCATAATGATAAGTGCTACGGGTTTCTTTGACATTTGAATTTTCCTTTCATTCAAATTCAGGGGCGGATATTATCCGCCCATCTGAAGTGTTTTTATTTAAAATCAGCCGTTTACAGCAGCCTGAACGATTACGTTGAAGTCCTCAGCCTTGAGTGAAGCTCCGCCGATAAGACCACCGTCGATGTTGGGCTTAGCAAGAAGCTCAGCAGCGTTCTTAGCGTTCATCGAACCGCCATACTGGATTGTTACAGCATCAGCAGTTGCCTGATCAAAGAGCTTAGCGAGCTGTGCACGGATAAATCCGCAAACTTCCTCAGCCTGGTCAGGTGTAGCTGTAAGACCTGTACCGATAGCCCATACAGGCTCATAAGCGATAACTACATTCTTAACCTGTTCAGCTGTGAGCGACCAGAGGTCGAGCTTGATCTGACGAGCGATAACTTCCTCAGTGATGTTGCACTCACGCTCCCACTTGAGCTCGCCTACGCAAACGATAGGCTTGAGACCTGCATTGAGAGCAGCAACTGTTCTCTTGTTTACAGTCTCGTCTGTCTCGCCGAAGTACTGTCTTCTCTCGCTGTGACCGATAACAACGTACTCAACGCCGAGCTCTGTGAGCATATCAGCGGAGATCTCGCCTGTGAAAGCTCCGCTCTTCTCGAAGTGTACGTTCTCAGCACCGATCTTTACGTTGCTGCCAGCTGTTGTATTGATAGCTGTCTCGAGGTTTGTGAAAGGAACACAAGCGATAACCTCGATCTTTCCGTCAGCATTAGCTACGAGGGGCTTGATAGCCTCGAGGAGAGCCTTAGCCTCGGGTCTTGTCTTGTTCATTTTCCAGTTTCCGGCAATGATTGCCTTTCTAAGATTCTTGTTCATTGGTTTTAACTCCTTATTTCAATTAATAATATGATCCCGAACAGGAGCAGCAAAGCGAAAGCACCTGTAAGGATCCCAATAAAAACGTGATAAAACATCTGCCAGCGAGTGAGAGTGGTCGTATTCCTGTCATTATGAAGCCATGCTTTAATTGTCGGAAATACATCTTTCAGGAACAAGAATGACATAAATCCATAAAACAAAGCAAGACAGAATATAAGGAAATATTCGATAATGTCACTCATCGGCAGTCACACCTTATTCACTGTGCTTTTTACAGCACTTATGTTTTTTTGTCTTTACGATTAACATTGTTTGAATTCTCAAACTCATTGTAAGAACCGTTATAACTGCTGACCGCAATACCGTTTTTAAACGGAGAGAGCAACAATCCGACAACCAGACCTGCTAAAAATGCTGTCAGAATACAGAGCAGAGTCTTTTCTTCCTGTTCTTCAATAAAACTTCTGATTTGTGACATACGGTCAGCTCCTTTTATAGTATTGATATCCTTATGCCAAAAAGTAGATAGATTCAAAGAAAAGAACAACTCCAGCTATGAAAAAGTATGAAATCGCAGCTTCTTTACTCAAGGGCGCACGGGGAATAAATCTCTTCAAAACAGTCGGATTACTGCGCTTGACATAGATCATTGCCTGACCTACGTTAACATCAAAATCTTTTGCGTCAGCAGTGTATTCTACATAATCATAATAGTACCGAAAATGTTTTTCGGAAGTATATTCATCCTGAATCACATCCGCCTCAGTTCTGCACCATCGTCTATTTGAAGGCGCAAGATTAAGTGTTTTACCACAAAGGCTTCTTACTCCGCGCCATAGCAGTTTAAGAACAAACACATTCAGTGCGACGACACAAAGAAAAACTAAAACATAACCTAGCCTAGTTTCGTATTTATCAAAATTCTTCATAAGAGATACCTGTTCATATATTAGCAATCAAGGGCGAATATATCTATCCGCCCTATTGCTTATATAATTACTTTTCAGCGATAGCTGCAACGCCGGGAAGAACCTTACCCTCGAGGTATTCGAGAGAAGCACCGCCGCCTGTTGAGATGTGGCTCATCTTGTCAGCGAAACCGAGCTGGATAGCTGCTGTTGCGGAGTCACCGCCGCCGATGATTGTTGTAGCGTCAGCCTCAGCGAGAGCCTCACAAACTGCAACTGTACCCTTCTTGAGAGTGGGGTTCTCAAATACGCCCATAGGTCCGTTCCAAACAACTGTCTTAGCAGACTTAGCAGCCTCAGCAAAGATAGCAGCTGTCTTAGGTCCGATGTCAAGTCCCATCTTATCAGCAGGGATCTTGTCAGAATCAACGAACTCTACATCGATAGGTGCATCGATCGGATCAGGGAAAGATGCAGCGATAGCTGTATCAACAGGAAGAAGGATCTTCTTGCCGAGCTTTTCAGCCTTTGCAAGCATTTCCTTACAGTAGTCAAGCTTCTCCTCATCAACGAGTGACTGTCCGATAGAACCGCCCTGTGCCTTGATGAATGTATAAGCCATACCGCCGCCGATGATAAGTGTGTCGCACTTCTCGAGGAGGTTGGAGATAACGTTGAGCTTGTCAGCCACCTTAGCGCCGCCGAGAATAGCAACGAAAGGATGCTCAGGAACCTCAACTGCGTTTCCGAGATACTGGATCTCCTTCTGCATGAGGTAACCAACAGCTGTTTCCTTAACAAACTTTGTAACGCCTGCTGTAGAAGCGTGAGCACGGTGAGCAGAACCGAAAGCGTCCATTACGAATACTTCGCCGTCAACGAGATCAGCGAGCTCCTTGGAGAACTCTTCACCGTTCTTTGTCTCTTCGTTTCCACGGAAACGTGTGTTCTCGAGAACAACGATCTCGCCGTCGTTCATAGCTGCAACAGCCTTCTTAGCGTTGTCGCCTACTACTGTGTCATCAGCAGCGAAAGTAACCTTTGTGTTTACGAGTTCGCCGAGTCTTGCAGCAGCGGGAGCGAGTGAGAACTTAGCCTCAGGACCATTCTTCGGCTTGCCGAGGTGTGAACAGAGAACAACCTTTGCACCGTTCTCTACGAGCTTGTTTATAGTGGGGAGAGCAGCCTGGATACGGTTATCGTTAGTGATAACGCCGTCCTTCATAGGAACGTTGAAATCTACTCTAACGAGTACCTTTCTGCCCTTAACGTTAATGTCTTCAACTGTGACCTTGTTTAATCCTGCCATTGGTATGACATCCTTTCGTTATAAGATACTTTATTCACGTAGTTGTTAAACTCATAACAACCGATATTTCTATTTTACACTATTTCAAAAGATTTTTCAAGTACCTTGACAATTTTTTTCGAGAAAATTTGGTTTATTTTTATAATTTACAGTATTTTGCACGATAAATAAGGTCGTTTTCCTTGACTTTACTGTTACATTATGGTAAAATGATATTTAAATAAGACGTTATGTCACTTCTAAGGAGGAATTTAATTATGAAAAAACGTACCAAACTTGTATTCTTTGTCATCGAACTTGTATTATTCATCGGCGTGATACTCTTCTCGAACGACTGGATGAGAGATCATACTTCCGACAAGATCGCCCCCACACTCGCAACAGTAATGTTTATTGTCTCTTCTTTCACTCTTCTTAGAGTAAAAACAAAAGATTAAACCGCAGGTATGGATAAAAATGATGATGCCTCAAGAGAAATAATAGAAAAGTGCCGAATCAGAAATAATGTATGGCTTCTGACTGTACTTTTTGATTTCTCATTCGCGGGCGCCCTTCTTTCTGCTTTTGCATTATTTGTTCGCGCGATTGCATTTTGTTTATCTTCATATTCTTCAAGTGATGCAATCGGAATGTTAATCTTTGATGCACTACTACTATTCATGATGTCTTCTTTGACTTTGATACTGTTTGTATTTTGGATAAAGCATTTCAAAAAGTGCACCCCCAAGCTGGCAACTTTTATAATTTCTTTTACGATTTCCATTATCATTATCCCGATTAGCATTTTGTTATTATATTGGCTTTTATTGTCTCACTATCTGAGCATTTAATAGCTACTACAATATCTTTTGATCCTCACTCACAAAGGACTGATACTATGAATATCATACTTGCTTCCGCTTCTCCGCGAAGACGTGAGCTTATGAAATTGATAACAGATGACTTCACAGCAGTTCCAACCAACGCAGACGAAACTCTGCCTGCCGGCATAGAGCCATCAAAAGCAGCTGAGTACCTCGCACAGGTAAAAGCTGACTCCGCTGCTGCTGAATATCCGGACGCAATCGTTATCGGCTGTGACACCACTGTTATCTGTGACAACTATATTCTCGGCAAACCTAAGGACACAGCTCAATGCCGTGCATTTATGGAACTTCTCTCAGGACGTACTCATCAGGTCATAACAGGATGCTCCATCATTTATAAAGCTAAGATGACTGCATTTTCAGTAGTTACCGATGTTAAGTTCCGAGAACTCACAGATGACGATATTTCTCTGTATACAGCCTCAGACGAACCTTATGACAAGGCTGGCGGCTACGGCATACAGGGCAAAGGAGCTCTTCTTATCGAAAAGATAAACGGAGATTTCTTCAATGTTGTTGGTCTGCCGGTATCACGGCTGAACATAGAACTGAAAAAATTTATTGATTCTATAAAAGGAGAATAAAAATGAATTCAACCGCATTCCACAACGCTGACATTCTTATCCCCAACAGCTCTGTTGATATGAGCAAATGGTCTGTTATCGCCTGCGACCAGTACACAAGCGAACCCGAATACTGGGAACAGGTATCCGCTAACGTTAGCAGTGCTCCCTCAACCCTTAATCTCATACTTCCCGAGCTCTATCTCGAACAGGATGGTGTTTCCGAAAGAATAGATGCCATTCACGAAGCTATGGATAAATACCTCGCTGACGGTATTTTTGAGGAATATAAGAATGCTATGGTTTATGTTGAGCGAGTTCAGAGCAATGGCATACTCCGTCAGGGGATCGTAGGTGCTATCGACCTCGAAAAGTATGATTTCTCAAAGGGAAGCTCTTCAGAAGTCCGCGCAACAGAAGCGACTGTTATCGAGCGTATCCCCCCTCGTATCAAAGTCCGTCAGGGCGCACCGCTCGAACTCCCCCACATTATGATACTTATCGACGATCCTGACAATACTGTTATTGAACCGCTCGCCGCTCAGTCCGATGGTATGAAAAGGCTCTATGATACCGAGCTTATGCAGAACGGCGGCAGCATAAAGGGTTGGCTCGTTGATGAGAAGCTCCAGGAAAAGGTTGATTCAGCTCTCAAAGCTCTTGCTGATCCGGATACATTTAATAAGAAGTACAATCTCAGTGATACACCTGTTCTTCTCTATGCTATGGGCGATGGAAACCACTCTCTCGCTACTGCAAAGGAATTCTATGAGCAGCTCAAAAAAGCAAATCCCGGTAAAGATCTCTCAAATCATCCGGCACGTTATGCTCTTGCTGAGATTGTCAATCTCCACAGCGACGCGCTCAAATTTGAAGCTATCCACCGTCTCGTTTATGATGTAGACTGCACAAAGCTCGTTTCTGAGCTCACAGAAGCTCTTGCTCTTTCCGAGTCCGAGACATCTGACCAGTACATTATCCTCTGCGAAAACGGCACTGAAAAAAAGCTCTACATCAATAAGAAGAGTTCAAACCTTTCAGTAGGCTCACTTCAGAACTTCCTCGACGGATATATCAAAGCAAACGGCGGAAAGATAGACTATATCCACGGTTCAGATACTGTAAAGTCTCTCGCACAGAAGCATAACGGTCTTGGATTTATCCTTCCCGATATGGACAAGTCACAGCTCTTCCCCACAGTTATCAAGGACGGAGCTCTTCCACGAAAGACCTTCTCAATGGGCCACGCTGAGGACAAGCGCTTCTACATCGAAGCAAGAAAGATAACTGAATAATGAAAAAAGCTCCCGACCGGGAGCTTTTTTATTTTTTGTTTACACCGGTAAGATCCTTAATTACCTCTCCGGCTATTATAAGTCCGACAACTGAGGGAACAAAAGAATTAGAACCCGGTACAAATCGTTTAGGCTTGCCGCTGCGCTGATCAGAAGTGTCTTCCGTATCTTGTTCGCCAAGACATTTCATAGGAAGCTCCTCTGAATAAACGACTTTCAGCTTTTTTACTCCCCTCTTTTTCATTTCACGCCTTATGACTTTTGCAAGAGGACATACAGAAGTCTTGTATATATCAGTAACTCTGAATGCAGTTGGATCCAGCTTGTTTCCGGCCCCCATAGAACTTATCACTGGAATTCCGGCTGCTTTTGCCTGCATGATAATCTCTATCTTTCCTGTAACGGTGTCAATTGCATCGATCACATAATCATACTGTGAAAAATCAAACTGATCTGCCGTTTCAGGCATAAAGAATGTTCTGTGAACAGTTACCTTACAGTGTGGGTTAATATCCAGCACACGTTCTTTTGCTACATCTACTTTGTACTTGCCAACTGTACTGTTCAGAGCAATAATCTGACGGTTAATATTTGAAAGGCTCACTTTATCATCGTCAATAAGATCAAGTGCGCCTATACCGGAACGTGCGAGAGCTTCAACCGTAAATCCCCCGACTCCTCCGACTCCGAATACCGCAACTCTTGAACCCGCAAGTTTTTCAATGCCATCTGTGCCAAACATAAGCTGTGTCCTGGAAAACTGTTCAAGCATACCTGTCCCCTTTTTCCTTGTTTTATCAGTTATTGTTATACTTAGGAAGTCTCTTTACTGCTGCCTCATAAACAATCACAGAGCTTACTACGCCCATAATTCCCTGCACAGCATTAGGCAGGATACCAACAGCAGCCGCTGCAAATGATCTGTAAAGAGCAGATTCATAAAGGAAATAACCAACAACCATTACGATCTCTGCTGAAACAGCTCCTGCAATACGACCAGCAAAAGAATGTTTCTTTCCTGATACTATCTTGAAAACTCCTACTGAAGCAGCAGCCATAAGAGCTTTTATAACAAATGTTGCCGGAGCGTATATTACATAGCCAGCAAATATATCAGCAAACGCTGAACCAATACCTGCTGCAGCAGCTCCGTAAACTGGTCCGAGCATCCAGCCGGCAATATTTACAATACAGTCGCCTAAATTTACGTAACCTTTAGTCGGTGTAGGTATCCTGATAAGCATTGTCGCAACACAAGCGAACGCTGCAAGCAAAGCTGTAAGTGTTATCAGGCGTGTTTTGTTTGTGTTTTTCATATTTATCCTCTCCTGTTTAAATGACGGTCTGCAAATACTCTCATTGACCGTACCGAAATATTATAGCATACTATAATGCAAATATCAAGGCTATGAGGACTTTTTATTTACAGAACATCAAATATATTTATCCTATATGTTATATAGGATATTAGCATTATATCACTACTTGTTTCTGCTGTCAATAGTAATTTTTAGTTTAATAAATAAAAAATATATCTATAATTGATTTTAGCTATTGCTTTTTATAAATAAATATGATATAATTATTACTGCACTGTTTTGGGGCATAGCCAAGCGGTAAGGCACGGGACTTTGACTCCCGCATGCGTGGGTTCAAATCCCGCTGCCCCAACCATCAAAATCCTGTCCAATTTCCTTGTTGGACAGGATTTTTTATCAACAAAACAAAATAACTCCCGATATGTGCTAAATGCTACATACCTGGAGTTTTATTT
This sequence comes from Ruminococcus sp., assembly GCA_016290875.1. Lineage (GTDB taxonomy): Bacteria > Bacillota > Clostridia > Oscillospirales > Ruminococcaceae > Ruminococcus. The sequence goes on along the minus strand of JAEEVL010000001.1, from coordinate 101,373 downwards.
TATACCTGAGCTTGTCCTGACTTCTGTCTGTCAAGCTCCTGCATCATACTCATCGCTCTGAATTCAACAAGTATCATAAGAACAGCTACGATAGACGAAGACACATCAGCAATAGGACCAGTGTAGAGTATTCCGTCGATACCGAAGAACCTCGGAAGTATAAGAAGTACCGGTATAAAGAAGAGTATCTGTCTCGTCAGTGACAGGAATACGCCCTTTATGGATTTTCCTATTGAAGTGAAGAATGTTGAACTTATAGGCTGTATACAGTTGAGCCATGTAAAGAATAGGAACATACGGAAGAATTTTGCGCCGAATTCGTAATACCCTTCACTCGCATCAGCATTTGCAAATAGTCCGAGTATTTGTCTCGGGATAAGCTGGAACATAAAAAAAGCAACTATCGATATAGTACCGCCGGCAAATATTGCAAGCCTGAATGCTTTCTTGACACGGCTGAAGTTGCGTGCACCATAGTTAAAGCTCTCAATAGGCTGTGTTCCCTGTGCAAGACCGATCACTATGGAAAATACTATCATATTTACTTTCATAATGATACCGGCACAGGCTATCGGATCATCAGCACCATACTCAGAACGCGCACCGTAATGCTTGAGTGAGTTATTTAGCACGATCTGAACAACACCTATCGCGATCTGATTAAAGAACGAAGCCATGCCTATCATAGCAACTCGCTTGGTATGTTCCATTGCAGGTTTGAAGTGTTTCTTTTCAAGCTCAGTAGTCTTGAAGCCTTTCAAATACCATATTACGATACCAGTCGATACTATCTGACCGATAACAGTTGCCCATGCAGCACCCTTCATTCCCCATTCAAGACCGAGTACGAACACAGCATCAAGAACAGTATTTATGACAGCACCGGTAATATTACAAATCATCGTCATTTTCGGACTGCCGTCAGCACGTATCAAATGACCGCCGCCAGTAGTAAGTATAAGAAACGGGAAGCCGATTGCCGTTATACCAACGTAATCCTTTGCATATGGCATTACATCAGGAGTTGCAGCAAATGCTTTAAGGAGCGGTGTGAGGAACACCAGTGTAATAACTGAAAGTATTACACCAAGTCCTGCGAGCATAGTTATCGCATTTCCAACATAATAACCGGAGCGCTTCTTATCCCCCATTCCCATGGCAAGGTTATAGCATGAAGCTCCGCCTATGCCGAACAGCAACGCGATAGCCATACACGCTGTCGTGAACGGGAATGCTATCGAAGTAGCCGTATTTCCCAAAGTGCCGACTTTCTGACCAATAAAGAACTGGTCAACTATGTTGTACAGTGCACTTACAAGCATACCAATGATACTCGGTATTGCAAATCTTAGCATAAGACTTCCGACGCGTTCTGTGCCCAAAGGGTTATCTTGTTTAAATTTTTCTTCCATATCTATCCTTCTTCTATAATTCTATTTAACAACAACGTTTCTATTATACTACATTTCTGCGTGCTTTTCAAGTATTTTTTGCGTTTATTTATGATGTAATTAAAATTTAATATTCCGGATTCTGATAAAAATATGGCAAACTACTCTTGACAAAAACTTCAAAACGTGTTATAGTAATTAAGTAATGTACAGTTGTTCGCCGGTGACGGACGATTTTCAACTGATTCTTACATCAAGGTGGTTCAGTATGGAAAAAAAATCACAGCTTATCGTTGCTGACGCGAGGATCCTGCCAGATGTATTCACTAAGGTACTCGAAGTCAAGAAACTGATGGCTCAGAAAGGCGAAAAAAGCTTTGCTTCTGCCTGTAAGAGAATCGGTATCTCACGCAGCGCTTACTACAAATATAAGGATTATATCTTCTCTTATGAGGAACTGTTCACTCGCAGGATAGTCAATATGTATCTTCTGTTAAATGACAGTCCGGGCGTACTTTCAAGTGCTCTCGCCTTTCTTCACGAGCTGAATGCGAATATCCTTACAGTAAATCAGAGCATTCCTGTTGACGGCGCTGCTGCCGTTAATATTTCACTCCGTCTCACAGGCGAATCCGAAGAGGAAATGCTCAAACTCAATTCAATTACTGAACTCAACGGCGTTTTAGAGGTCAAGATCCTCTCTGCCGAATAGTTTTCCGGAGGTTTCTTTATGTCAGTTAAATTTGCAGTTTTAGGTCATGGTGTTGTAGGTTCCGGCGTTGTGGAACTCTTTTATAAGAATAAAAAGAGTATCGAAAAGCGTGCCGGTACAGAGATGGATATCAAGTATATCCTCGATCTCAGAGATTTTCCGGATTCTCCCCACAAGGATAAATTCACAAAGGATTTCAATGATATACTCAACGATGATGAAGTAACAGCTGTTGCTGAGTGCATGGGCGGTGTTGAGCCTGCTTTCACTTTCGTTAAGTCCTGTCTCGAAAAAGGCAAGAGTGTTTCAACTTCAAACAAGGAGCTCGTTGCTGAAAAAGGCGATATTCTCCTCAAAACAGCTAAGGAACACAACTGCAACTTCTTCTTTGAAGCAAGCGTAGGCGGTGCGATCCCGATAATCCGCCCTCTTCATAAGTGCCTTGCAGCTAACGACATAGATAAGGTTGCTGGTATCCTCAACGGTACAACAAACTTCATCCTTACAAAGATGTATAACGACAATATGCCTTTCGATAAGGCTCTCAAGCTCGCTCAGGAGCTCGGATATGCTGAAAAAGATCCTACTGCTGACATCGAAGGTCACGATGCCTGCCGCAAGATCTGCATAATCTCTTCTCTTGTATTCGGTAAGCACGTTTATCCCAAGAGTGTTTATACAAAGGGTATCTCTCAGATGCAGCTCAGCGATGTTGCTGCTGCTGACGTTCTCGGTCACGCTGTAAAGCTTATCGCTTCAGTAAGAAAAACTTCTGACGGAAAGATACTCCCCGCTGTTATGCCGATGCTCGTTTCATACGACAGCATAATCGCAGGTGTAAACGACGTATTCAACGCTGTTATGGTATACGCTGACGGTATTGATCAGGCTATGTTCTATGGACGCGGCGCAGGAAAACTCCCGACAGCAAGTGCTGTTATGGGTGATGTCATCGAAACTGTCAAGATGAGCGGCACAGAGTCTTCTCAGACATGGGAATCTTCTGATAATGATTCCTTCGTAGACAATATCAATAATCTATCTGCACGCTGGTATTTCCGTGTGCCTGCTGGAAGCTCTGCTCCAGAAGGTTCATATGAGCACGAAGACGGTATTTCATACATCACAGAAGAAGAACTCTCATTCAAGGCTGCTGCTGATAAGGCTGCTGAGATCGGCGCTCTCGCTTACATCCCTGTTTTTGAATAATAATACGAACTTATATAAAAAGGACCGGATAAATATCCGGTCCTTTTTGTTATTATTCAAATGAATCAAGATCAATGCCGCCGAGAAGCTCTTTGAGCTCTGCAAGTTCATCAGCTGTAAGAGTAACGCCCTTACCCATTCTTGAATGATCAGGTGACCACTCTCTGATGTCATACTTGGGTTCATGTTCGTTCCAGCTTACAAGATTAAGCTCTTTTGTCCATCCTTTGGCATTCTCAGAAAGAACTCCTATCTTTTCTGTGATCTCATACTTTAACTCTGCCATATATTTTATTTCTCCTTTCTGATTGCAGTTAACCTGCGTCAATTAAATATTGTATCACAAAAAAAGAGTTTTGTCCATACTAGAATGAAAAAATTTTCATTTCATATCGACACGCAGAGATAATTCAGAGCCTTTGAGTATATATGCCTCGGACTTACCCTGCCGTTTATAAGCATTTCTGCAAAATCCACAGCATCCTCGATATTACGCGAAAAATCCTGGATAGTTTCCTTTTCTCCGCTCCTCCTGTCCTCGGCTTCGATACCATATGTACATACTTCACCACCGTACACATCGACCTTTCCGACAACTACGCGATACATTACTTTATTATCGCCGTAGATCTCCATATACACAGTTCTGTCCCTGACTTCTTTTTTGTTTCTTTTTATTATCCCGAACATACTGCACTCCTCCTTTTGTTTTTCTTGTACCAGTATAACACATTATACCTCATTTGTGAACGGGTATAATATGTGATGTTTACTGGCAAAAGGTCGCATTATGTCGAAATATCTGAATGAAGATACTATTCGAGATCCTGTATCTCCATATATATGCGCTGCATCTGCATATCGGTCTCTGCTATCCTGTCGGCACACTCTTTAAGCTCAGCCGAGATCTCAGGAGTTATAGCCGCTGACGGTTTGTACTTGAGCTGATGCTCAAGACTCGCCCAGAAGTCCATAGCAATGGTCCTTATCTGTATCTCTACAGGTGCAAACTGCTTTGTGGTAGAAAGATACACAGGCACGTTGACTATAAGGTGATAGCTGCGGTAACCGCTCGCCTTAGGCTTCTTTATGTAGTCCTTTTTCTTTATTATCGTGAAATCATCACGCCTGCCAAGCATTTCAACTATCGCATAAATATCGCTTATGTAACAGCAAGTAACTCTGATTCCTGCCATATCAAGGAGATTCTTGCGGGCGGACTCAGTTGTCAGCGGAAGACCTTTCTTTTGAAGTTTTCCGATAATAGACTGTGGAGATTTAAGACGACTCTCTATGTTATGTATCGGATTTCTCTGAAACTTCACGCTGAATTCGCTGTCAAGTATGTTGAGATACGTCTTAACTACCTCGATTGCAGAATCATATAGATGCTGAAGCTGTAAGAATTCATAGAATGTCTGAGCAAACTGCTCCTTCATCGACTCGTTGACATTACCGGCTATCGCAGGCAGATTATCTATTACATCAACATAAAAATCTTTTTCGCTCATATTGTCCTCCTTATCAGATAATTCTATATAAGGTCAAGCTCCTCCAGTGCAAGCTGATATTCCGGCTCAAAACTTTCGGAGTGCATATAATCAAGTATGCTTTGAAAGAAAACGGCTGTTTCAGGAAATTCTGCAATATCAGGACTGCTTGTGCAGACCATAAGACGTCCATCGCCAACCTTAGCTTCGTAAAGTAACCCGAGCTTATGACAACGCTCAGAATTATCTATCATCTGCACTATTGGTCGGTATCCCTCCGGTGTTCCATCAAGCACAGCACATTTCACACCGTTAACTATATTATACCACTGCGGCGTTGAGTAGAATCTGCAATCAAATCCTTTAAACGCAGGATGCTCATTATCTATAAGTAATCCAAGTGTTCCAATTGGCAGTTCGCAGCCATTATTTTCCGAAATATACCGAAACATAGGATATGACCAAAAATCCGTACAATATGTGCCGTCGACAGCTTCTCTCAAAGAATTCGCCAAGTAAAGAACCTTTTTCTTCTCTCCAAGCAAGCCTTCCGCTTCTGTAAGGTCACTCGTTATATAAACTTTGTCACCGTTATATTCTGATATACTCGGCAGCTCAGTCAAAGTTGGCTTCTCAGGATACGCCCACAGATAATAGCTGTTCTCTGATAACAGAGTTCCATTAACATCATACAGCTGAAAGTAAACCGTAAACTCGCCTGTTTTATCAGCTTTTATCCTAACTTCACCAGCATGATATAGACCTGTAATATCTTCTGTCAGTTTAATGCTGCCTCCATCCCATTTCAGGACAGCACCGGTTATAGCTTTGCCTGACATATTCCTTATCCAAACTGATACGGCAACAGTTTCACCGCATTTTACTACAAATGTGCTGAACTCCGCAAGTATTACTATATCTGAACAGAAGCCGTTCCACTTGCGCCGCAAGTCATTTCTGCGAACGAACTTCTTCTCATCCATAAACGGATTGAGCATTCCAACAAGTGCTACACATTGACCCGGAAAATCCTGAAGATCCAAGAGCTGAAATCCTGCTATATTTCGTGAACGCATAGCCGCTTCTATTTCCAGCTTGTAACAGTTGAATGCAAGCATTCCTGAAGCTTCGTGCAGCTTATCCGCATAGCCGAACATACCGCTGCTCCGCAGCCTGTCTTCATATATATTCATATATCGCGCTTTAAGCGGTCCGGTATACTTTTTTCGCTCATCAATATCGGGGAATACACTGTATTGACCTATCTCATGGGTAATAACCGGTATACTCGAAATCGGCATAGTCTTTTCATTGTCTGGCTGAGAAAAGGCAGTATTATCATATGAATGAGAGGTATTAGGATGTTCTGCCTGAATAAATCCGTATGGCTTGTCGCAGGCACCATAAGAACCTCTTATCAGCCTTTCTCTGTCGAACCTCACTCCGCTGAAGAAATCATCATATGGCAATATTTCAGGCGCAAATTGAAAATTATTACTCCCCTGTGTGTACAAATGACGAGGATCATAATCTTTTAGTTCTCTCAGCATATTGGTGAGCATATTCTTGTTTCCCCACAGTTCATTTCCAAGAGAAAACATAACAAATGACGGATGATCACCGAATTCATCAAGTATCCGCTTTCCTTCTGCTATCAGATAGCTTAGTTCTTCATTCTCTTCATCTGGAATATATCCCCAGAAAGGCAGCTCTGGCTGCAAGTATATTCCTGCAATATCAGCTGCTGCAAAAGCTGCTTCCGGCGGACAGCAGGTATGAAAACGGTAGTGGTTTATCCCCCAGCTTTTCGCTGTAATGAAAACATTATACCATTCCTCGATAGTTGTCGGAGCTGCACCAGTCAAAGGAAAAACCATTGCATCGTGCTTACCTCTGAGAAATACCGGTTCACCGTTTATAGTGAACTCTCTTCCGTTTGCAGAAAACTCCCTAAGGCCAGTTTTGATAGTGGATATATCAGAACTGCCGCATATCGCAGCTTTCAGCGTATAAATAACCTGGGTTTCAGCGCTCCATAAGGAGATATTTTCTCCGAAATTCAATTTGATACGAGAAACATCAGAAGAAACAGAAAAAGTTTGCACATCTACGATATTGCCGTCAGAGGATGCTCCCCATATATTTACATCAGCACTGACGGTTCCATCAAGTGTGATTTCAAGCTCGATCGTTCTGTTTGCTGCATCAGGGAATGCACGTATGCGGCTTATGCGCTTGGAGTCATACAATCGCAGAGAAAGCTCTCCTGTTATTCCGTTCCAGTTAGTCTGTGTATCCGGAGAAGTCATATGTCCGCCTTTGGTCGGGTAGCCGGTATTACACACTCTTATACATAGTTCAGCTTTCCCTTCCAAAATAAATGACGTTATATCGTAGATATGCGGAGTACATAGGCTGTTACAGCTTCCGGCGTATCTTCCGTTCACCCAAAGATCGGTGATTCGTGTACGCTCAAGAAAAAGATGAACTTTACCGCCATTCGGCAACTCGCCTATCTCAACGGTCTTAGAAAACCACGCATAGCCTTCATAAGGATAAACATCCGTCAGGTGATATTCTTCACAGCCGGTGTTAGGTACGCCCTTTCCGGAAAGCGATGTCGTAGAGGGGAGAAATATAGTATCAGCCGGGGATTTTTTAATAAATTCCGGGCCAGTACCAAGCATTTTCTCATCTGCTGTAAAAGCCCATGCGCCTGACAGATCAATTTTCGTAATCATATCATACTCCGACAGTATCAGCCTTTGACTGCGTCTATGACAGTCTCAGCAGCGGCGGCAAAATCTCCTTTGGCAGCAAGATCATTTGCTGTTTTAAGTACAGTTTCAATATCAGACGGAAGAGGCTTTCCGGAATGTACACTTAATCCTTTAGTCTCTGTGTCAAGCAGTATCATATAACCGCTACCATCCTGATAACGGCGGTCGTAATATTCTGTAAGTATCTCTGTATTCGGCTTTCCAGTAGTATTTGAAGTAGCAAGTAAAGACACATCATTAGCGCCTGATTTGAGTTTATCTTCAAGCTCGGCAGCCTTATCAGTATCAAAGATACCAACATTGTCAAATATGTGCTGAGGACACTTCTCACCAAGTGAAAGCATTCTTTCAGCAGCTGCCTTGTAATCATCGCTGACTATTTCCTTGGTTGCCCAGTACATGGCCTCATTTTCCATATCCTCGCTGATGTAAGTACGGCAGCTTCCGGTAAGGCAGATAATATCCCTGTTCGTATCGTTATTTATAAGGAAAAGAAGCCCGCTTCCCCGTCCCTGATAGATGTCGTTGTAGGCTTCCTGAGCATATGTGAGAGGATCCTGACCGCCTATGTTCGCTACTGTTATTACAGCGGCATTTATGAGATAATTCTTGTAAAGCTGTTCGGCTTTTTCAGATACTTCTTTCAAAGCAGCATCGTCAAACACCTTAGCTTCATCGTATATATACTTTCCGGCTTCGGGAGTTATAACGTGCTCCGGCGGCTTTGTCTCTGACTCAGTCGCTGCTTCTGCGGATGTCTCCGCTGCTGAAGCCGGTTCCTTGACCGTTTCAAAAGTTGTTACTACTGTCTCGGGAGCAGAAGTTTCAGGCTGAACTTTACTGTTTCCGCCCTTTGAACCACAGGAGCTGCAGCCAGCAGCAATAGCCAGGGCAGACGCGAGTATGAAAATTTTTTTCAAAAAAATCATTCCTAACACTTGTAATATACATTATATTTTAGTATAATTTAATAGAAAAATCAAGTCCATCAGCTTATTTTACAAGAAAAATTTTTACAGGTGACATTATGGATTACAGTATAAAGAACGGAAATATCTATCTTTCAGAGCCCGATCTTGACCTTGACGAGACTCTCGACTGCGGTCAGGCATTCAGATGGAAGAAGATAGCTTCCGACTATGAAACAACGTATACAGGCAGATTTCTCAACGATAGTCTGACTGTTTCACAGACAAGCAAAGGCTGCTTCATATTCCACGACGTGTCAGAGGCGGATTTCCTCAGCAAGTGGTTTGATTACTTTGACCTTGATACAGACTATTCAGAACTGAAAAGGCAGTTCTCCGAAGACGAAACTCTTTCAAAAGCCTGCAAGTTTGCCGGTGGTATCAGACTTCTCCGTCAGAACAGCTGGGAGTGCCTTATCTCTTTCATTATTTCCCAGAACAACAATATACCGCGTATTAAGGGCATTATTGACCGACTTTGTGAGCACTACGACGGACGTTTCCCGGAAGCTGCGGAATTATCCGCTGAAACACCCGATTCACTTTCGTACCTGCGAAGCGGTTTCCGCGCAAAATATCTTTGCGACGCTGCTTCACGCACAGCGAACGGACTCACCGATCTGAGCACTATTGCAGCTATGCCTATTGATGACGCACGAAAAGCTCTCAAAGAAATCAAAGGAGTCGGCCCCAAAGTCGCAGAATGTGTTCTTCTGTTCGGTATGCACAGAACAGAAGCTTTCCCGGTAGATGTGTGGATAAAACGAGTCCTTGCGGAGTATTATCCGAACGGTTTCCCTTCGTTCGCAGCTCAGAATGCCGGTATAGCTCAACAGTACCTATTCCACTACATAAGAAGTATTTCCGGAAAAGCTGAATAATTACAACATATCTGTCCATAATCATTTTAAAATGATTATGGAGGATATTATGATAAAAGGCGTCAATAAAACTATAATAGAGGTCAATAATCCGGACAGTCTGTATTTTGAAAAAGCTGTATTCTACCTCAGACCGCACGTCAAAACTCTTCCTAATGAGGTCTCAGCAAAAGAAATAGCGCGCTATATATCCATGATAGGTCCGGTTTATGGTAAAAGCAAGAAACGCCGCACCATTTTGATTATAGCGACAGCAGCCGTTATTATTTCAGCAGGCTTGCTATTCTATTCTCTGCGCTGACTGTGTATGTTGCTATTTATGGGATACTGTGATATAATCTAATAAAGACACTCCGGCTCAATAATCATATGAACATGAACATTCCTTTTATTCGGATAATATAAAGGAGACAGCTGCTATGGAAAAGCACGACACTAACAATTTCAGAAACAAGCTTTCAAAACGAATAATCAACACTCCGGGACCTGCCGCTAAAAACGCTTTTTTCTACGTTCAGGAGACAGGATGCATCAAGACCGATGACGCTGCCGCTACTCAGCGTCAGGATCTCAACTCTTTCCTTATTGTTGCAGTTGCTGACGGCAGCGGTACTCTCAATTACAGCGGCGATGTGTATCCACTCTCAAAAGGAGACTGCTTCTTCATAGACTGCCGTCAATCACACTTCTACAAGAGCTCCGAAATTGATCCGTGGGAACTTATGTGGGTACACTTCAACGGCAGCACATCGCAGCAATACTATGACTTTTTCCTTAAACAATCAAAAAACGTATTCAGACCGCCATTTTTTGACAGAGCAGTTTCTGTCCTCAATGAGATAATCAGCGTAAATGAAGCAAGAGAGCAGAACGCTGAGATCATCTCGTCTAAGCTTATCGTCGAACTGCTAACGCTTGCCCTCACTTCCAATAACGGCGATCAGATGTATGATTCCGCTTTGAAACAGAAACTCGCCTCTGTCCACGAATACATAGATACTCATTTCAGCGAAGACCTTTCTCTTGAAAAGCTCGCCTCGGAATTTTACATAAGCAAATTCTACCTCACACGCGAATACAAGAAAATATACGGTATGACGATATTCCAGCATATCATAACATCAAGGATCAACTACGGAAAAAACCTTCTGCGCTTCTCGGAAAAATCAGTTGAGGAAATAGCTCACTTATGCGGATTCAACGATCAGAGCTACTTTGCAAGGCAGTTCAAGAAATCCGAAAATCTCACCTGTTTTGCGTACCGCAAAATGTGGCGCGGATAATATCTGATATAACAAAAACCCACAGCTATGCTGTGGGTTTTGCTGTTATTGCTCTGCAATAAAGTGACCAGACCGATAAGCCGGGTTCTGTCGTGTGCGGTAATTTATCTACACTTACCGTCGCCGGCAAGCTCAAGCCGTCATTACTGTACGTCCGCCGAGCAGACGTTAAGACGCACAGTACCAATAGACGTTGCATCGGATAGGGTTTACATAGCAGTACAGTCTCCTGTACTCTGGTGAGCTCTTACCTCGCCTTTCCACCATCACCGCCCCGAAGGACGGCAGTATATCTCTGTTGCACTTGCCCTAAGGTCGCCCTCGGCTGCCGTTAGCAGCTACCCTGCTCTGTGATGCCCGGACTTTCCTCATAAACTTAATCGTTTCCGCTACCGCATAGTCTGCTCAAATAAGATATTAACATATTTCGCCTGAAATGTCAAGCGTCAATGAGTTTGAACAGCTCTATGTCAAGCATTTCAGATATGATCGCAATGTTTTTCTCGGAAAGAGCACGTATCTTGTGACGACGTTTCGTTTCGCCCTCAAACCAGAAGCTCAGGCTGCCGCGCCTGCCTATTTTCTGAAATATAGTCTGTTCAAGCTCAACTTTTACAAGCTTGTTCCTGTCAGCAATTATCGTATGAAATGTAGTGAAACGGTTATAATGAAGCTTTATCCTGTCGTCGTATATGGAAATCCCGCTCGTAAAGAAAGCAACTGTCTTTACAGCTATCAGCCACACAGCCGGTACCTCAGCCATTACAGCCACGAACACGGTAAGTGTGTTCAGCATAGGTATCGCACGGGTAACTATCATATAGACCGGCACCAGCGATAAACTTGTGAGCACCGGTATCCATACATACTGCCAGTAACCTGTCCATACAGGCTTGAAACGGCTTTTGTCGCCTCTGTTTATCCCTATCTTGACAAGGTCTTCACGGATTCCGCGCTCACGCCTTACCGGGAGCAATACCGGAAGGCTTTTTCGGCTGTTCCCGTAACCGGCACAGCTGACATGAACAGCTATCGCACGAAAGCCTTTCATTATCATGTTCTGTCTTATGTCGATATAATTTATGTGCTCTTTTACAAGTGTGTATTCCTTGCGGTTGAACAAACCGTAATTAAGCTTTATCGCTCTGTCAGACGTATTCAGCGAAAAAGCGTAATAACGAGTGATATTGATAAAGAATGATATCAGCCAAGCTCCGACAAAGAGTATTCCCAGACCAACTGCCGCATCAGGTATCCTCTGAAGCAGTTTTCCTGTGAATTTTTCTGTACTCTCGGTTATCCTGTCCAGGTACGTACCTATCATATCACGGGCAATGTCTCCGCCCTTGAAGAAGAATGTGGCAAGGTAAACAGTTCCTGAAAAACCGCTGGAGAAAAAGATAGAGAACAGTATTACAGATATCGCAGATGCTTTAGGGAAATCGCAGCTTGCCTCCCCCGCTTTTATTCCCGGCAGTTTCGATTTAAGTTCAGGCATTATTCTCCGGTTGACCATTACTTTCATATCCGATGATTTGAATATTCCTGCCCTTGTGTCGCATCTAACCTTTACAGCTCCGAAAGGGCTCAGATAGATCGGAGACTCAAAAGACGTACTGCTTATATTACAGAAAGGAATTGTTGTTTTTATTCTGAATACTATCCCATACCTGTGTGTTATTGATGACGAAGTAATGATTATTCTTGAAAAATACCACTGGAAGAGTCCGAATATAACGATAAGTCCGAGTATCATAATATCGAACCACGCGCCCTGAAGCCACTCATAGAACCATGATCTGTTGAATCTCAGCGTTCGTATTCCGCGAAGCAGAGGAAAAATGAGCAGCCAAATATTCTTTATCGAATACCTGAGTATCCTGAGGGGATGTTCGTGATATATATTCATATATCGCCTCCCGGCTCACTGAAGAGCCTGAGTATCTCCATCATATCATCATAGCTGAGAAACATGAGATTTATCTGTCCGCCAAGCGCAAAGAACATGAGAAAATTCATTCCTGTAAAACGGGAAAACGGCGTTGTTATAACCATAGAATGCTGAACGAGAGGAAGCTTTATAGACTGATGGAACTTTACGAAAACACCGCTGCTGCGAATTATCTCTTCACCTGTGACTCGATAACTGACTGACGCAAAATATAAAGGCAGATAAATGAACATAACTGCAAGAGAAACTGCTGCCAGCGAAATATCCGCAATTATTGAGACTTTTCGCAGCGGCACGAAATAGTTTACTGCCAGTATAAGCAGAACCGTAAAAGCAAGTATCAATAGCCTTAATGTTGCCAGTCCTTTTCTGTCAGGTCTGTACGTTTTCATCATCTGCCTCCTTTCAGTCATTTTTTATCAGCCATTTAAACTGATGTATATTTTAATTATATCATAAATATCCTGTAATGTACACCTTTTTTGAAAAGTTCGGAGGCTGATATGGAAATTTTTCTCGACAAAATCAATTCATTTATCTGGAGCGGTGGTCTTATCGGACTGCTGCTCCTCACAGGTGCAGTTTATACCGTAAAACTTAAAGGTATACAGTTCAGACTGCTTCCGTTTCTCATAAAGGAAAGCAGAAACGCTAAAAACAATAATGGTATATCACAGCGCAAAACAGTATGTATGTCACTCGGAGCAGCTATGGGGACAGGCAATATAACCGGTGTATCTGCTGCTCTCGCATACGCCGGCGCCGGAGCTGTGTTCTGGATGTGGATATCAGCTTTTCTCGGTATGGCGCTCGTTTACGCTGAAAACAATCTCTCTGCCCTGTACAGCGATGATGATGCCAAAGGTCCTATGGCATATATATCGAAAGGTCTTGGCTCAAATAAACTTGCTGCTTTTTTCGCTTTTATGTGTACCGGCGCCGCACTGGGGATGGGCGGAATGGTACAGGTGAATGCTTTCTCCGAGTCACTCAGCACTTGTATATCTCCTTGGGTATTATCTGGCGTTGTGTTTGTGCTTATTCTGTTTGTAACTGCCGGCGGTGCAAAGCGTATTGGCTCTGCTGCACAGATACTGCTTCCTGTCGCCGCAATAGCTTATGTGATAGTCTGTTCTGCAGTAATTATCAGGAACAAAAGCGAAGTATCAGGAGCTTTCGGTGCGATATTCGGTTCAGCTCTCGGAACAAAACAAGCTGCCGGCGGCATCTCCGGATACGCACTTTCAAGAGTCATATCTACCGGTCTTCGGCGTGGAATATTCTCAAACGAAGCAGGTCTCGGAAGTTCGCCCATACTGCACAGTGCCGCAGAAAGTAGCGATCTTTCCTCTCAGGGAATGTGGAGTATGTTTGAAGTGTTTTTTGACACATTTTTCTGCTGTACTCTGACTGCTGTTGTAATACTCTGCGCTGCTCCGGATATGTCTGTACATACCGCACTACGCTCCGTGCTCGGCGAAATGACATCGCCGTTTTTCTCCGCAGAACTTTGCATATTCGCCTTCTGCACAGTTATAGGCTGGTATTACTGCGGTGAAACAGCATTCAGATATCTTACAAAAAGCAGATATGCCCGTATATTCTGTGTAGTTTTCGCCATCGTTTCTTCAAGCGGCGCGCTGTTCCACGCTGAGACAGTATGGACTCTCTCTGATATTTTCAACGGACTTATGGCGTTTCCGAATCTAATGGCGCTTATATTGCTCATCGGAAAAGTAAGGCCGAATAAATGATTGCGAACCGTCAAGAATACTAAATATCTCAGAACAGAGCCTAAACAACACCTTAAAGAAGCAGGCTGGATGAAATACTGAAAGTTTTTATCTTATAATAAGTAGTGAATTTTATTTATTGTGCATAATGTTGCAGAAGCAGTCCCCTTTTCTATTGACACAGCCAATGGTTTGGAGTATAATTATATTTGTATATTTATGCTTATAAACAGTATCGTGATATAAGGCTTTATTGGCAATTTGCCATTAAGATACGAAGGTACGAACTATCCTTCCATTTGATTCAGAGACTCGTATTTTATACGGTGATATCCCGTACGCTTTGCAGCAGCTACAATGTGTCCGTGAAATTAAACTATGCATTTTTCCTGCAAAAGCTTATAACTCTGATTCTTACTGCAATCCCAGACATAAGAGCGCATTTATGACCACATCCTATCTGTCGCTCTTCTATTCACAGAAAGTGAGGAAATTTAGTGAACGAAAAAGAGAAAAAACCCAAAGCAACAAAGAAGTCCGCTTCTTCAGCACCAGCAAAGAGATACTACAAAAAGAAACCCGCTGCCGATAAGGCTTCAAAGGCGGAAGCCGCTCCTGCACCTGCAAAACGCACAAGGCAGCCCAAGGAGATAAAACGTACTCCCGTAAAGATCATACCGCTCGGCGGTCTTAACGAGATTGGCAAGAATATGACTGTTTTTGAGTGCTCGAATGATATGTTCATACTCGACTGCGGTCTCGCATTCCCTGACGCTGATATGCCCGGCGTTGACATCGTTATCCCAGATTTCACTTATGTTGAGCGCAACAGAGATAAGCTTCGCGGCATAGTTATAACACACGGCCATGAGGACCACATCGGCGGTCTCGCTTATCTTCTGAAAAAGGTAAATGTTCCTGTATATGCGACAAGACTGACAATAGGTCTTATCGAAGGTAAGCTCAAGGAACAGGGACTCTACGGCAAAGTAACACTCACCGTAGTTGAACCCAAGAAGACTGTAAAACTCGGCTGTATGGCTGTTGAATTCATAAAGGTCAACCACTCTATCCCCGATTCAGTCGGTATGGCTATCCATACTCCTGCCGGTGTTATCGTACACACAGGCGACTTCAAGGTAGACTATACTCCTATTGACGGCAAGATAATCGACCTTGCAAGATTCGGAGAGCTCGGAAACAGAGGAGTCCTCGCACTAATGGCTGACTCCACCAACGCTGAGCGTCCCGGCTACACACACTCTGAGAAAACTGTTGGTGCTTCCTTCGATAATCTTTTCAAGAAGGGCGAAGGCAAGAGAATCATCATCGCAACATTCTCTTCCAACATACACAGAGTACAGCAGATCATCAACTGTGCTGTCCGCTATAACAGAAAAGTTGCTGTATTCGGCAGAAGTATGATAAATGTTATCAATACTGCTATCGAACTCGGCTATCTCGATGTTCCGGACGGTATACTCATTGATATAGAAATGATGAACCGCTATGAGAGCGACAGGATCGTACTCATAACAACAGGAAGTCAGGGAGAGCCTATGTCCGCTCTCACAAGAATGGCTATGAATGACCACAAAAAGGTCAATATCACACCTATGGACTTCATCATCATATCTGCTACCCCTATTCCCGGCAACGAAAAGTTCGTAACAAGAGTTGTCAACGAGCTTATGAAATCCGGTGCTGAGGTAGTATACGAAGCTATGTACGAAGTTCACGTTTCCGGACACGCTTGTCAGGAAGAGCTCAAACTTATGCTCACCCTTACCAAGCCGAAGTTCTTCATACCTGTGCATGGTGAGTATAAGCACCTCAAGAAGCACGCAAGTCTTGCTTCACAGCTCGGTATCCCGGACGAGAATATAATCATCGCTGAGATAGGAAATGTTATCGAAACAGACGGTAACCGCATGGATGTTGTTTCACAGGTGCCTTCAGGACGCGTACTCGTTGACGGTCTTGGTGTCGGCGATGTAGGTTCAATAGTTCTCAGAGACAGAAAGCATCTCGCTCAGGACGGTCTCATCATTATCGTTATCGGTATTGAAAGATCTTCCAACGAGATAGTTGCAGGACCTGACATAATTTCAAGAGGTTTCGTCTACGTCAGAGAATCAGAAGAACTTATGGAAGAAGCAAGACTTCTCCTTACTGATACTCTCTCAGCTTGCTCAGCTGCTGAACTCCGTGAATGGAACACTCTCAAGGGCAAAATGCGTGACGCTCTCTCAGATTACATCTATCAGAAGACAAAGCGCAGTCCTATGATACTTCCTATAATCATGGAGACCTGATAAGAGTTTCCCAATCCCTATGTACTAAGTACAAATCCATTACGAAAGGAGCTTTGAAGTGAAGAACAGATTCCCGACAGTATTGCTTATTCTGCATTTACTGTTGCTTGCCGACGTCGGCGTAGCTGCGCTGCTGCTCAACTCCGACTGGAGCGGCTCTGCATTCTTATGCATAATACCAGCCTTTCTGCTGATATGCATAAGCCTTGTTATATTCATTGTTTATTCACGGAATTCAATACGTCACATATCAAAAATGAATTCTCACCTCGAAAGCTCTGCCGCTGAGTTTATGAATTCTCTCCCGGCACCTGTTGCTGTAATCGACGAGCACAGGACTTTCGTGTGGTACAATCAGATATTTGCTGAAAAGATAGGTCTCGGTCAGGATGTCTACGGTCTTGATTTCGAGGGATTCGTCAATATGGATATGGATTCCCTGTTCAAGAACGGCAAAGCTCACTGCTCGATAAACGGCTGTATATACAACGTTACTGCCGAAAGATTCGACAAAAAGGATATGGCCTTCCTGCTGCTTTACTTCCACGATGACAGCGAATTCTTCGCTTTGAAGAAAAAGTCAGAAGATCTTCACCCGAATGTAGTCATCATCACCATAGATAACTATGATGATGTTATGCAGAACGCCAAGGAATCCGAAAAAGCTCAGACTTCTCTTGAGACCGAAAAAGTAATAGAAGACTTCATGAGCGATACTAACGGATTTATCAAAAAGACCGCTTCAAATACCTTCTATGCAGTTCTCGAAAACAGACACCTTGAAAAAATAATCAGCGAAAAATTCAAGATACTTGATGCTGCAAGAAATATCAAGATCTCCGGAAAATATCCTCTCACTTTCTCTATCGGAGTCGGCCAGGGAGCTGATTCACTCGCAGAAAGCGAAAATGTCGCACGTCAGTGCCTTGATATGGCTCTCGGACGTGGGGGCGACCAGGCTGTAATAAAGACAGATAACGGTTACCGTTTCTTCGGAGGCGTATCACAGGGAGTTGAAAAGCGTTCACACGCGAAGACAAGAGTCATCGCAAATGCTCTCCAGGATCTCATTATGTCCTGCGGCAAGATATTCATTATGGGCCATCGCTTCGGAGACCTTGATTCAATTGGTTCTGCCTGCGGTCTCGCAGGAGCTGTCAAGCTTCTCGGCAAGGAGACTTACATCGTTGCAGACCGTTCAAAGTGTCTCGCAGCTCACCTGATAGATTCAGTTAAATCTCAGATAGATGATCCTGATCTATTTCTCCCTCCTCTGATGGCTGAGTCGATCATCGATGAAAATGATCTTCTCATTATCGTTGACACTCACAACAAAGACTTCCTTGAAAGCCGTCAGATGTTTGAAAGAGCAAAATCAGTCGTTGTTATCGACCATCACCGCAAAACAGTCAACTTCATAGACAATGCGGTTATATTCCACCATGAGCCCTATGCTTCGTCTGCTTCCGAAATGGTCACTGAGCTCATTCAGTATTTCCGTTTCACAACAGAAGAACGCTACAACAGCTGCTATGCTGAAGCGCTTCTCTCAGGTATAATGCTCGATACCAAGAACTTCGTAATGAGGACAGGCGTCCGTACATTTGAAGCTGCGGCTTACCTCAAGAAGCTCGGTGCTGATACAGTAGCTGTAAAGCTCCTGTTTTCAAACTCCATTGATGCTTACAAAAACAGAGCTAAGATCGTTTCATCAGCTAAAATACATCAGAAGTGTGCTATCGCTGCGGCAGATTTTGATTCCGAAGACATAAGGATCACCGCTCCGCAGGCAGCCGATGAACTTCTTAGCATAAAGGACGTTGATGCTTCATTCGTTCTGTATAAGACAGGTTCGACAGTCAACATTTCAGCCCGTTCACTCGGTGCTATGAACGTTCAGGTCATAATGGAACAACTTGGCGGCGGCGGTCATCAGACCATGGCAGCTGCCCAGCTTGAAAAAGTCTCAATGGCCGAGGCTTCCGAAGCCCTAATAAGAGTTATCGACGCTCATCTCGAGATCGAAAATGATACATAATACAAACTACTGAAAGGAAGAATTATATGAAAGTCATATTTTTAAAGGATGTAAAAGGTTCAGGAAAAAAAGGCGAGATAAAGAATGTCGCTGACGGATATGCAAGAAATATGCTTCTCCCCAAGGAGCTCGCTGTTGAAGCAACTCCCGAAAATCTCAACAAGCTCCAGGGACAGCAGGCTTCAGCTCAGCACAAGGTAGATGTTGATATACAGAACGCTAAGGATACTGCTGATAAGCTCAAGAAGCAGAAAGTCAACATCACAGCAAAGGCTGGTTCAAACGGCAAACTCTTCGGTTCTGTAACAGCCGGAAATGTTGCCGAAGCTATTGAGAAGCAGTTTGGTGTAAAGATAGACAAGAAAAAAATCGTTCTGAGCACGGATATAAAGAATTTCGGCTCATATACAGCTACTATCAAGCTCTACAACGGTATCTCCGAGAAGATTGATGTAGAGGTAACTGAAGGCTGATCCGGTGACTGCAATGGACGATAATAATTTCATTGCCTCCGCCCGAGAGCTGCCGCACAGCATCGAGGCGGAGCAGTCAGTTATAGGAGCTGTTCTCGCAGATCCCTCTTCGCTTCCGATTGTTATAGAAAAGATAAAGCCGGAGTACTTCTACAGTGAACAACATAAGGCTATATACTCCATAATCCTGAGAATGTTCACGAGCGGACAGCCTGTCGATATCATTACAGTACTGAACGAAGCCGAAAAACTCCATATCTTTGATTCAAGCGCTGAGGGCAGACGTTATCTTGCTGAGATCGGCGATACTCTCCCCTCAACTTCCAACATTGAAAGCTACTGTAAGATAGTTGCAGATAAATACTTCATAAGAAGTCTCGGTCTCGCCGCAAAGATGATACTCGATGATATTCAGTCAGGCGAACAGGACTCACAGCTTCTTCTTGACGCTGCCGAACAAAAAATATATGACATCCGTCAGGGCAGAGATGTTCAGGGTCTAATCCCGCTGAAAACTGCTATTACGGAAGCCTACGACAGACTCGGCAAGATATCAGGTCCCGATAAGGACAAGTATGTCGGTGCAAGAACAGGGTTCACTCTTCTCGACAGCATCACATCCGGTCTTAACAAATCTGACCTTATTATCATTGCCGCCCGTCCTGGTATGGGTAAAACTTCATTCGCAATGAACATCGCTACAAACGTCGCAAGACGCGCTGAAAAGGAAGTTGTAACTTTCAACCTCGAAATGTCCAAGGAGCAGCTCGCTACACGTATCCTCTCCACTGAAGCTCTCGTTGACTCGCACAGTCTCAGAAACGGAAGGATCTCAAGCGAGGACTGGGTAAAGCTCGCTACAAGTGCCGGCTACCTAAGTACACTGCCCCTATTCATAGACGATACCGCAAGTATGACCGTACAGCAGATGAAGGCTAAACTTCGCCGTACCAAGAATCTCGGTCTCGTAATTATCGACTACCTTCAGCTTATGGAGTCAACTTCGCACTCTGATAACCGAGTAGTCGTAATCTCTGAAATCACCCGTCAGCTCAAGGTCATGGCGAAGGAACTCAATGTTCCGGTAATCCTGCTTTCACAGCTCTCACGTGCTGTTGAAAGCCGTACAGATAAAAGACCTATGCTCTCTGATCTCCGTGAATCCGGTTCTATCGAGCAGGATGCGGATATAGTTCTCTTCCTCTACCGCGAAGCTTACTACAACAAAGAGAGCCAACGACAAAACATTTCTGAGTGTATTGTAGCTAAAAACCGTCACGGTGAAACCGGTACAGTAGAGCTCATATGGGACGGTCAATATACAAGATTCTCAAATCCGGAGTATAATACTCCGCCTGAAAACTAATATGATAACTGATAATATCCTTGATTTTATCCATAAAGAGAACATGCTTCATAAGGGAGACACCGTTGTATGCGGACTCTCCGGCGGTGCTGACAGTGTTTGTCTTTTACTGGCTATGAAGCAGCTCAGCGAACAACTCGGCATCACAGTTGAAGCTCTGCACGTCAATCATTGCCTCAGAGGCGATGAAAGTGACCGTGATGAGGCTTTCTGCCGTAAACTCTGTGAAGACAACGATATACCTTTCAAAGCATTCTCCTGCAACGTAAAAGCCTATGCCGCTGACCATTCACTCTCCGACGAGGAAGCTGCAAGAAAGCTGAGATACAGTATATTTGCAGAAAACTCCGCCAGTAAGCTTATGGCTACCGCTCACAATGCAGATGATAACCTCGAAACGATGATACTCAACCTCGCAAGAGGTTCCGCTCTGAAAGGGTTATGCGGCATACCGCCGGTCCGCGGAAATATCATCCGTCCCCTGCTGTGTGTTTCAAGAGCAGAGATAGAAGCTTTTCTTGCCGGACTCGGACAGGATTTCGTTACAGACAGTACGAATCTTTCTGATGACTACACTCGCAACAAAATCAGACATAAAATAGTGCCCTTGCTGAAAGAATTAAACCCTTCGGTAACTGCTACAACAGTCCGTTCAGCTGCTGCTCTGCGGGAAGAAAATGCTCTTATCGAAGCGCAGACTAATGCGGCTGAATCTGCCTGCCTTAAAGGAAATACTCTCACAGGTCTTGCAGAATACAGTAAAGTTATACGCAAAAGGTGCATTGCAAGACTGCTCACAAGGAATTCACTGCCATATTCATCTGAAAGACTCGATGCTGCTGATAATATCCTTGTTAACTGCGGCAAACTCAATATATCTAATGACACTTACTTCGTTTCAGATGGAAAATCAGCTTCTTTGCATACTATACCGGATAAATCACCTGATATTGAGCTTTCTGCTGAACTCGTCATCGGCGAGAACTATATCTTTCCTGACAGAAAGCTTGTATGCGAACTTATCTTATGTGATGATTTGAAGAAAAATGAAGCTGTTCACAATTCGTTAACATCTTTATACCTCGATTATGATAAAATAAAGGGAAGAGCTGTCGTCAGAAACAGACGTTTTGGCGACAAGATCAAGCTCAAAGGAAGAGATTTCACATCTTCTGTAAAAAAACTTATCAATGAGAAAATTCCGGCTGAGGAACGTACCAGTCTGCACTTTATCGAAGACGAAGAAGGTACTGTCTATGCCGAAAAAATAGGGATTGCTGACCGCGTCAGACCTGACCGCAGCTCCCACAGACTCCTGAAGATCACTGTCAGGAATAATTAATTGATTGGAGTGGATAATTTGACACCAAGAAAAAACAAAGGCGTTATGACATATCTCCTCATTATTCTTATTGCAATCGGATGTATCTATTTCGTCAGCACTAAACTCTCGAAAAATGCCGATAAAAAAAGCTATAATGAGATCATGGAGGAATTTGACAGCTACAATGTATGTTACTATGAGCTCGATCTCGGCACTGGTGAGCTCACATACAAACTGCGTGACGACGACACCAAGAAGAAATATGAGGTGCCGAATGTTTCTATCTTCCTCGAAGATACCAAGGATTACCGTAAGGAATACAACGAAAAGTACGCTGATAAGAACGAAACTGTCGAGCAGAACTTTATAAAGATAACCGACAGGACCTGGCTTTATTCACTTATCCCTGTCGTTGTAACGATACTTCTCGGTTGCGCTATCCTCTACTTTATGATGAAGCAGAGCGGCGGCGGCGGAAAATACACTTCATTCGGTAAAGCTAATCTAAAAAATCAGGCTAACGCCCGCAAGGCTACATTCAAGGACGTTGCCGGTGCTGATGAGGAAAAACAGGAACTCGAAGAGATCGTTGACTTCCTCAAGCGACCTAATAAATATAAAGAGATCGGCGCTAAAGTACCTAAGGGCGTACTTCTTCTCGGCCCTCCCGGTACCGGCAAAACTCTTCTCGCTAGAGCTGTTGCAGGCGAGGCCGGATGCCCGTTCTTCCCGATTTCAGGTTCAGACTTCGTTGAAATGTTCGTCGGCGTCGGTGCTTCCCGTGTAAGAGATCTCTTTGATCAGGCTAAGAAACACGCTCCGGCTATCATATTCATTGATGAAATTGACGCTGTTGGCCGTCACAGAGGCGCAGGTCTCGGAGGCGGACACGATGAACGTGAACAGACTCTCAACCAGCTGCTCGTTGAAATGGACGGTTTCACCGGTAACGAGAGCGTTATAGTTATCGCTGCTACAAACCGCCGTGATATTCTTGATCCGGCTCTTCTCAGACCGGGACGTTTTGACAGACAGATAGTCGTTGGCTATCCTGATGTTAAAGGACGTGAGGAAGTTCTCCGCGTTCACGCTAAGAACAAGCCGCTCGGACCTGACGTAGACCTCAAAATAATAGCTCAGACTACACAGGGATTCACAGGTGCTGACCTCGAAAACCTCCTCAATGAAGCTGCTCTCCTCGCTGCAAGAGCTAACAGAATGGCTATCACCGAGAAGGACATCGAAGAAGCTACTATGAAGGTTATCGCAGGTCCTGAAAAGAAATCAAGGATAGTTACTGAACACGACAGAAGAGTTACCGCATATCACGAATCAGGTCACGCTGTTGCTGCATACTACCTCCCCACACAGGACAAGGTACATCAGGTAACTATCATTCAGCGTGGTATGGCTGCCGGACTTACTGTTACACGTCCGGATACTGATGATCAGCACGTTTCACGCAATCAGATGCGCGAAAGCATAATAATGCTTCTCGGCGGTCGTGTTGCTGAGGAACTCTTCCTTGATGACATCTGTACAGGTGCTTCAAACGACATCGAAAGAGCAACTTCGACTGCACGCAACATGGTCACAAGATACGGTTTCTCCAAAAAGCTCGGTACTGTTGTATATGGCTCAGACAACGATGAGGTGTTCCTCGGCAAGGACTACGGTCATACAAGAAATTACAGCGAGTCTGTTGCCGCTCAGATAGATGAAGAAGTCAAAACTATCATCGAAAAGGCTTACAGCGATTGTGCTGACATTCTCCGCAAGAACGAGGATAAGATACACTTCCTCACAAAGTATCTGCTCAAGTTTGAAAAGATCGACGGCACTGACTTTGAAAAGATCATGCGCGGCGAGATCACTGAGGAGATACTTCTCACAGAACCTGAGGTATCTGTTGAAGAATCCTCTTCTGCTGCTGAAACTCAGACTGAGACTCACGAAGATACTTCTTCTCCTGAGATCTCTGAAAGATAATACTGCTGCCGCTCAACTGCGGCAGCTTTTTTATGTTTTTCTCAGTAAAATGCTGATTTTTCTTGAAAACTTCTCAGCGCTGTGATATAATAGATAAGTACATTCTGCGGTATCGACCGCAATTTCTACCACGGAGGTAAATATGAGTTCAACTGCACTTATACTATGTGCTGTCACTGTGGCAGCCCTCGATATATGCGCAATGGTGCTCCTGCTATGTGCCTACTCTGATAAAAAATCAAGCCGCAAATACTGGAAGCACTTCACTGGTGATATGGAGCTTACTGAACAGGGACGCGCCTATCCCCTCGGCTGTGATGAGGTAATAATCGGCAGACACGCTTCTGCTGATATCAGGATACCTGATCTGTCTGTATCACGTTATCACGCTCTTATGACTATAAACGGCGGTGCGTGGTTAATAACTGATATCGGCTCAAAATCCGGTGTCTATATAAACGGAAATCTCATCAAAGAAGCCGTTCTGCATGAAAATGATGTTATAAACATCGGCTCACACCGACTTGTTTTCAGAAGAAGGAGGGACAAAAATGAATAACCCTGTTTCTTATACAATGTCCTGTCTTTTCGTTCTGCTCGCTCATGCAGCTATGCTCGCAAATGTGTTCATCAACGGAAATTACAATACAATAACTGATCCTGCTATACTGGCAGGCGCAGTTCTTCTGCTTGACATTACATATTTTACTGCCCTTCTGTTCTTCAAGCAAACTTCATACACTATTGATTTCCTGCTGGTTCTTGTTCTGAATATGAGTGTTATTTTCCAGTCGAGTTTCGGCAAAGTCAAATTCGACGGTGATGCTATAAAGCACTACATTACTGCTGTAACTGCTCTCATTGCCTGCCGTATCGGATTTATCATATGCAGAAACTACAAAACGCTCCAGAACAAGCGAAAGCTCATATACATAGCCATAGGCATATGTATAGTTCTTATCCTGACTCTTACCGGCACAAGAAGTATGTGGATACAGATAGGCCCTATCTCACTTCAGCCGTCTGAGTTCATCAAACCACTGTTTATACTTGCCTGTGCAACTTCCATAAGTGAACAGCAGAAGAAGCACAAAGTCCTTCTCTTCAACGTCGTATACGAAAACATTGCTCTGTTCGGACTTATGGCTGTTATATGTCTTCTCCAGTGGTGGTGCGCTGACCTCGGAAGTCTTCCGACTTTTATGGCTATTTATATTTCAGCCTTCTTGCTCAGGATATGCTACCCCAAAGCAAAGCTTTCCAAGAAAACATATATCACTGCAGCAGCTGCCCTCTTAGTAGTTGCTGTAATTGCTTTCAAATTCGCTCCCGCTTACGTTCAGGACCGTCTCCACGCAGATATATGGAGCGACACAAACGGAAACGGTTATCAGCAGTCACAAGCTCTCATAGCTATCGCTGACGGAGGCTGGACAGGTAAAGGTCCCGGAAACGGTTTCCTTTGCAACGTCGTTGCCCATGAAAACGACATCGTTTTCGCAACTATATGTGAAGAATGGGGGCTCCTCTATGCTCTTATGATGATTTTTGTAATCCTCATAATGCTCGCTGTACCGCTCATCAATCCTCCCCGCTCATACTATCATGCTACTATGTCAGCAGGCGTTTGTGCTGCATTTACAGTACAGATGGCACTGAATATATTCGGCTCATGCAATATGATACCCTTCACAGGTGTTACTATCCCGTTTATCTCAGCCGGAGGAAGCTCAATGATGGTAAGCGGCTTCATGATAGGTATGCTCGTTTCTACGCAGACTCCTGTCCTTGACAACGTCAAGGGACAGATGCGGTCATCGCCTAAGCTGCCTGCCAAGAAACAGAATAAACGTCCGGTAAGGAGGCAGACAGTATGAAAAGTATCAGAAGATGTCAGCATATAATGAGCCTGTTCCTTGTATTGTTCATAGCCGGCATGGTCACTCTCGTTATCAAGATACAGCGTGAGTCCGCATTCTATATGATGAATTCTGACAAACACGTTCTCGGTATGGTATATGACAGAAACGGTGATGTGCTCTTTGACGGCTCACTCAAAGAAGGTGACACATCCAAGTACGGTGAAAACTACTTCATTGATGTAGGCAACCTCATTGGCGACGACAAGGGACAGATGACAAATACTCTCGTTGCTAAAAACGTTGAAAAACTCAACAATTACAGCTTCTCACAGGGAATCGTGGACGAAGGCGGAAAGGCTGCTCTGTACACGACTCTCGACCACAAAGCAAACAGAACTGTCTATAACGCTTTTTCAGGCAGTGACGGCTGTGCCGTTGCATACAACTACAAGACCGGTGAGATACTCGTCTGCACGAGCATCCCTTCACTCGACGTTACCAATGGATATAAAGAGCTCGGTACCTTCAGGGACGGTACTCTTATGTCAAAGAATCTGTCCGGAACTGTCCCGGGTTCAACTCAGAAAGTATCAACTGTTATATCAGCTCTCGAAATAATGGGCCCTGAACGTCTCTTAGCCAAAACTTTCAACTGCTCTGGAAAATATACCAATAAAAGCGGCAAGGTCATTGACTGCCATGAGCTATATGGACACGGTGATCTTTCACTCCAACAGGCTGTTGAAAAGAGCTGTAACCCTTATTTTGCTCAGCTTATCGAAGATCCTGATCTCCCGTTTGAAGAGCTCAAGGAAATGTACGAAGACCTCGGATACGCTTTAAACGGCGAGGAAACTGAATACTTTGAAATTGACGGTATCGAATGTATGAAAGCTTCGACCACACTCACCGATCCTACTGATTTCCAGACTCAATGGGGATGTATGGGACAGGGCGATACACTTGTAAGTCCGATACAGCTGATGATGTGGCAGAGCGCTATCGCAAACGGTACAGGCAAAATGACCATGCCACATCTTATAAACAAAGTCACAGACGTCAAGGGCAAGGTCACTGAAAAGGCTTCAACAAAGTATTCAGACAGACTCTTCACCGAAAAGACAGCAGAGTCTATGAAGCAGATACTCCTCACAAACGGTGCCAACAACTATGCTTACTCTGTCCCAAATCATAAGATCGGCGTTAAAAGCGGTACAGCTCAGGTTCAGAACGGCGACAAAGAGAACTCTCTCCTCGTTGGTTTTGTTGATGAACCGGACTTCCCAATAGCTTTCTGCGTTGTCCTTGAGGACAGAAACAGCACCTATCTTACGGCGGAATCAATCACTCAGACTATGCTCGATGCATTAAGTTCTCAAGCTAATTAAGTTAGCAATATTACTGGATTTTGAAAAATTCTTTGTATATTATCTACAAAGTTTACAAAAAAGCCTTGTATATCCCGAGCTCTTATGGTATAATATAACTACAAAGTAAAGCTGTGGTTTACCATAGCTCTCAAAGGAGGACTTCTATGAAAACTACTATTACCGCTAAGAAAATGCAGATACCGCAGAACTTCACAGAGTATGCAGAAAAGAGGATCGATGCCCGCCTTGGTAAATTCTTTGGCGAAGAAGCAGATGCTAAGATCGTAATCTCAGAACTCAAGAATCAGATAGAGCTCGAGCTTACAGTTAAATACAATAGTATGATTTTCCGTGCTGAGCGTTCAGCTGAGGACAAGTATGTTGCCCTTGATGACGCTATCGATAAGATAATCAGACAGATCAGAAAGAACAAGACTAAGGTCGAGAAGAAGCTCAAGGATACAGCTTTCAAGGAAGCATTCGCTTATCCTGTTCCCGAGACCGTTGACTACGAGGTCATCAAGCACAAGAAGTTCAAGATGCGCCCGATGAATGTCGACGAAGCTATTCTTCAGATGAATATGCTCGATCACGAGTTCTTTATGTTCACAAATGCCGATACAGGCATGATAAATGTCGTTTATAAGCGTGATGACGGTAATTATTCCGTTCTTGAGCCTGATAACGGCTGATAAATCAATGTAAACTGCGTATGCCGGACTTATGTCCGGCATACTATTTATTGTAGGAGGTAAATTAAATGGACAGCAATAAAAAAACTGCTATCAAGAACCGTGTTATACAGGTCGGAGAAAACCTGAAAAAGAACAATATGGAGTTCTACTATGCTGATACAGCCGCTGATGTAAAAGGTATTGTTGAGTCACTTATGCCTGAGGGCTGCACAGTAACACACGGTGGCTCTGTAAGCATGAAGGAATGCGGTGTCCCTGAGCTTCTGAACTCCGGTAAATATAACTACATCGACCGTTCAAAGGCTTCTACACCTGAAGAAGTCAAGCAGGTGTACCGTCAGGCTTTTTCTGCTGACGTTTATATTTCCAGTGCAAATGCTATCACAGAGTCAGGAGTGCTTTACAACGTTGACGGCAACAGCAACCGTATCGCCGCTATCGCTTACGGTCCTGATTCAGTTATCATCATAGCCGGATACAATAAGATAGTACACGACCTCAATGAAGCTGAGATAAGAGTCAAGACAGAAGCTGCTCCGCCTAACTGTGTTCGCCTTGAATGTGATACCTACTGCGCTTCAAAGGGCGAATGTCTTTCTCTTTCAAAAGCCGGCAGAGAAATAACTGACGGATGCGGTTCAGATGCACGTATCTGCTGCAATTACCTCATATCTGCTCAGCAGCGCCACAAAGGACGTATTAAAGTCATAATCGTCGGCGAAGAACTCGGCTATTAATGTGAAAGGAGCTTCATTTTGCCTGAGTTGTACTCACATATGCTCTATTTTATGATATACGCTTTCTTCGGATGGTGTCTCGAAGTAGTATATCAGGCACTTGAACACGGTAAATTCATCAACCGAGGATTTCTGAACGGTCCATACTGTCCTATATACGGCTTCGGAGTGATACTGGTCACAGGTGCCCTCGATCCGCTGAAAGGCAACCTGCTTATACTGTTTGCCGGTTCGGTGATACTCACAAGTGCTCTCGAACTCGTTACCGGTTTTGTTCTTGAAAAGATATTCCGTATGCACTGGTGGGACTACTCGAATGAACGCCTTAATATCGGCGGTTATATCTGCCTGAAATTCTCGCTTCTATGGGGCGTTGCCTGTATAGTAACGGTACGGCTGATACATCCCGCAGTTGAATCGTTTGTCACTTCCCTGCCGCATTTTATCGGTGTAACAGCTATAATCATATTCAGCATAGGATTCACAAGCGATATGATCGTTACTATTGCAGCTATCATCCACATCAAGCAGCGTATAACTCTGCTCAACGACATTTCAGCTGAGATGCGAAAGATATCCGATAAAACAGGTGAAAAGATATTCGATGCTGTTGAGAACGCCAAGTCGCGCAAAGACGAACTGGATGAATTATCCGCTGCTCAGCGCGCAAAATTCAACGAACTCAAAGCCAAATACAAATCAGCCTATGAAAAGAAAGGCTATTATCTTAAACGAATCGAAAAGGCTTTCCCGAAGCTTCATCTTGATACGGATAATTCATTCCGCCAGCAGCTTTCAAAGCTAAGAGACGAAGTAAACTCACGAATAAACAAAAACAAGCACTAACCATTACAGTTAGTGCTTACTTTTTATCTCTTTACAAAGTATTCCTCATACCATACAAGGAAAGTATATATAGTCCATACTTTGCGCCAGTTATCGGAGTTTCCACCGACATACTCGTCATAGATAGCCTTTATCTCGTTAATATCAAAGAACTCAGCTGCCATATCGCTGCTGAACTTCTCTCTCACGTCAGCATTGTAACGCTCATCAGCGAGCCATATACGGATAGGTACGATGAAACCGAGTTTCTTTCTGAATGCTATCTCTTCCGGAAGAACTTTAGCGGCAGCTGTTCTGAATGCTACCTTGTTCTGCTCCTCATTGACCTTGAACTTTGAAGGCATTCTTGAAGCTATATCAAATATTCTGCGGTCTGTAAGAGGCATTCTTATCTCAAGTCCGGCTGCTGCACTCATCTTGTCAACATTGAGGTAAATATCGCCCTCGAGCCATATCTGTATATCAACGTCAGACATCTTTGTGAGCGGATCAAGTCCCTCAGTCTCGTCATAAATGTACTTAACGAGATTTATTGGCAGAACGTCCGGATCATAATGCTTGAGGATGCGCTTCTTCTCGTCCTCTTTCATTATATTGGTATTGCCAACATAGAAATTCTTCAGCTCGTCACCGTAACGCTCTGCGTTGCGGTACATATTATAGCCGCCGAAGAATTCATCAGCACCCTCGCCTGAGTAACAGAGCTTTGTATGCTTTGCAGTAGCAAGACAGCCAAGTGTAAATACAATAGCTGAAGCATCACCAAGCGGCTGCTCCATATTGTACATTACATAAGGCACTACGTCAAAGAAGTCCTTAGGCTGGATATTAGCAACAGAATGCTCTACGTTTAGGAGTTCGGCTGTCTTTGCAGCAACTCTCGATTCATCGAAACGCTCCTCGTCATATCCGCAGGAATCAGCTCTCTTAGCATCACTCATTGCAAGAACGTAAGAGGAATCAACACCGCCGGAAAGGAACGATTCGGCAACTTCTCCGTCCTCCTTAACTTCTGTCATAATGTGAGTAAGAGTTGAATGTATCTCGTCAGCAAAGTCTTCAAGGCTCTTAGAGTTATCCGGTCTGAATTCAGGCTTCCAGTAACGCTTGATGTTTATCCTGCCGTCCTTGAAGCTGAGCCAATGACCGGGCATGAGCTTTTTGAGTCCCTTGAAGAATGTGTCCTCACCGGCAACATATGTCAGTGTCATATATATCTGGAGCATATCACGGTTGATCTCCTTGACAAAGCCTTCCTGAGACATAATGTTTCGGATGGAAAGGCTGCAGAGAAGCTTACCGTCTGCTGTCTGATAGTAATAGAAAGGCTTTGTGCCGAACTGGTCACGGGCACAGAAAAGCTCATCAGAAGCATCATCATAAAGGGAAAACGCAAACATTCCGTAGATATGGTCTGCTATATCGTGTCCCCATTTCTGATATCCTGCTATGATAAGAGCCTTTTCGCGTTCGTCTCTTGCAAGGCTGCTGTCAACTCCGAGCTCACTGCAAAGAGTCTTCCAGTTGCGTATATGGCCTCTGTATTCACGTAATGTTATCATTGTCACACCTCATATCTCCTCGTATACCTGAGGACGGTTCATAAGCGCTGACAGAGCCTCTTTGACGTCTCCGCCATTGAAAAGGACATCGTTGAGCTGATTGGTTATAGGCATTTCAACTCCAAGGCGCTTTGCTAAATCATATGCTGCCTTACAGGAGAAATATCCCTCAACTGTACCAACTCTCTCAACAGCTTCCTGCGGAGAAACGCCCTGTCCGATAAGGATACCGGCTCTGCGGTTGCGGCTATGCATACTTGTACAGGTAACGATAAGATCGCCTATTCCGGTAAGTCCGCTGAATGTGTCAACATTTGCACCGAATGCCTTTCCGAGACGCGCTATCTCATGAATACCGCGAGTCATAAGGGCAGCCTTTGTATTGTCACCATAGCCCATACCATCGCAGATTCCTGCGCAGAGAGCAATTATATTCTTGAGAGCTCCGCCTATCTCACAGCCCTTTACATCATCATTAAGGTATATTCTCATAAAGCTGCTTGCAAGCTGAGTCTGTACATACTCAGCAGCTGCCTTGTTCTCGGATGCTGCTACGATAGTTGTCGGGATACAGCGAGCTACTTCCTCTGCGTGTGAAGGTCCTGAGAGAACAACTATCTTATCAGTCTTTATCTCCTCACCGATGACCTGGCTGAGAGTTTTTAGGCTTCCCTCTTCAAGTCCCTTACCGGTATTGACAACTATCATATTATCATCGACATAAGGAGCTGCCAGCTTGGAAACATCGCGGACAAATGATGAAGGTATGCCGAATATCAGCATATCACAGCCCTTGATACAGGAAATATCACTTGTAAGTCCTATGCTTTCAGAGACAGGTACACCCGGGAGCTTCTGTATATGCTCGCCGTGCTTTCTTATCTCGTCTATCTCAGACTGGAACTTTGACCAGACTGTTACCTTATGTTTTCCGCTGTGCTCAGCCATTATTGCGAGACTAAGACCAAATCCTCCGGAACCGAGTATAACAATATTTGCCATAGCTTTATTACCATCCCTTCGTCACATTTTTGAGTGGAAAGTGAACACATTTTCATTTCCGTTGCGGAGACGCTCAATGTTTGAACGGTGCATCCATATAACAAGTGCAGCCATAGGCAGCGACATCGCCGCATAGAGCAAACTTCTGCCGAAACCGTCCTTGTCAACTATCCATGACATAAGGAGAGTTGCGAGAGGACAGTATATACAGCTAATTATTGAAGCAAGTGATACATACCTGGTTATCGCAAGTATGGTTATGAATATCGCAAGCAGAGCTATGAATACCTTGAAATCCACTACAAGGAACGTTGACACACCAACGAGCACGCCCTTGCCGCCCTTGAATTCATAGTATATCGGGAAAATATGTCCGATAACTGCAAAGAAACCGGCTATATATCCGATGTAATGTGTATCATTTCCGGGAGAGAGTCCTGCATCAAGAAGCCAGCAGAAGAAACGTGAAAGTCCAACTGCTACAACACCTTTTGCAAGGTCTCCGATAAGAGTCAGAAGAGCGCAAGTCTTTCCGGCACATCTTAAAGTATTTGTGAGACCGGCATTATGACTTCCCATAGTGCGTATGTCTTTTCCCTTCAGTAACCTAACTACTATAATTGAAAAATTGCAGCTGCCAAGAAAGTATCCGAATGATGCTGCAAGAAGCAGCGATACTATAACTCTCATCACTTATCATTCCCTCCGCGCTCACGCACTATAAAGCGGACCGGTGTTCCCTCGAGTCCGAACGTCGAACGTATCTGATTTTCGATATATCTTCTGTATGAGAAATGGAACAGGTCTGCACGGTTGACGAATGTTACAAACGTCGGAGGCTTTGTCGAAGGCTGAGTCATATAGTAGATCTTCAGTCTTCTGCCCTTGTCAGACGGAGGCTGTACACGAGTAGTTGCATATGCAAGTACATCGTTGAGCATACCAGTTGATATTCTCATACTGTTCTGTCCGTAAGTGTATTTGATGAGCTCGTAGAGCTTATTGACACGCTGTCCTGTCTTCGCCGAGATAAATACAAAGGGTACATAAGACATAAAGCTGAAATCATTCTCGAGCTTTGTGCGGTATTCCTGCATAGTCTTGTCATCTTTTTCGATAAGATCCCACTTGTTTACGGCTACAACACAGGCTTTTCCCTGTTCGTGAGCATAACCAGCGACCTTGGAATCCTGATCTGTAAAGCCCTCAGCTGCATCAAGCATGATAACACATACATCAGCACGGTCAACAGCCATATAAGCTCTGAGCACGCTGTAATGCTCGATTTTTTCAGTGATCTTGGACTTCTTTCTGATACCAGCTGTATCTATGAATACAAACTTACCATACTCATTTTCAATGACAGTATCCGTTGAATCACGGGTAGTTCCGGCAATATCAGAAACGATAACACGCTCCTCACCCGCTATCTTGTTTATGAGCGAAGACTTTCCTGCATTAGGCTTACCAATAACGGCTACCTTTATGACATCGTCTCCGTACTCCTCTTCATCGCCGTCAGGAAGTGATTCATATACCTTATCGAGCATATCACCGGTTCCGTGGCCGTGTACAGAAGAGATCGGATAAGGATCGCCGAGTCCGAGGTTATAGAACTCATAGAGTTCCATAGGAGGCTCACCAAGAGTATCACATTTATTTACAGCAAGAACTATCGGCTTTCCGCTTTTCAGGAGCATCTGTGCTACTGCATAGTCATCAGCTGTTACGCCGCAGCGTATATCTGTTACAAAGACTATTACATCAGCCTTTTCGATAGCAAGCTCTGACTGACGTCTCATCTGAGACAGAATAACGTCATCGCTGTCAGGCTCAATACCACCTGTATCAACTACCATGAACTCTTTGCCTCTCCACTCACACTTGGAGTAGATTCGGTCACGAGTAACACCCGGAGTGTCCTCGACTATCGAGAGTCTCTGTCCAATCAGCTTGTTGAAGAGAGTTGATTTTCCGACATTAGGACGGCCGACTACTGCAACTATCGGTATCGACATATTCTTACATCCCCTTTCTTTATGATCATTGTTAATATTCTATTCCCATTATCGCGTCGAGCAGCTCGAAACCATCACTGGCTGAGGTACGTATCGACACGTTGAGTTCACGTTCAACATCAGATATTGTAAGGTCATCAAGGAAAACATCGCTGTCGCGGCGTATCATTGCCGACGAAAGCAGCAGCTGATCACCAAGATCCTTACCTTTAAGCTGAGCAATAAGATCCTGAGCGGTAATGAGTCCTGTAACGGTTATAGTTGCGCCGAAGAAATCATTACGGATATAGTAAACATCGCATTTAAGCTGCGGGAAACGCTCCTCAGCCTGTTTTGCGAGCTGACACATTATCGGATAAGGACTGTATCCGGTCGCAATTGTTACGTGACGGTCGCCGCCCTCCCACTCAGCCATATCAAGCGCCTGGGCAAATTCATCCATAAGTGAGCGTAGCATACCAACGCCGTTTTCGTACTGAGGATAATCCTCATACACTTCTGTCGGAGGTATTTCTCGGCCAGCAATAAGATAGAATTCATCAGAGGGAAATACCGTCCTTGTACCGAATTTTTCAAGGAATTCCTTCTGAAAAGATTCAATTATATCTATTGCATCAGCCGCAGTCTCCGGCGTAAAAGTTTTCAGAGGGAAAAGTCCTTCTCTGAACTTTGTCACTCCGACCGGAACTACCGCCATACTGCTGATATTCGGCATAAGACTGCCGAGATCACGCAGAGAACGTTTAAGCTCCTCTCCGTCATTTAGTCCGGGACAGCATACGATCTGACAATTGAGCTTTATACCGCTCTGTGCAAGCTGCCAGATGAATTTCAGCTTCTCACCGGCAAAACGGTTGTGCATCATCTTTACACGGAGCTCAGGATTTGTCGTATGGACTGAAACATTGATGTTAAGCTTCATCTGAATAATACGGTCGATGTCTTCCTGTTTCAGATTTGTCAGCGTTACGTAGTTTCCCTGTAAAAATGACAGACGCGCATCGTCATCCTTGAAGTAAAGAGTTTCTCTCATGCCCGGAGGCATCTGGTCAATAAAGCAGAAAACACACTTGTTACTGCACGATTGCTTGCTGTCCATAAGAAAGGTATCGAATTCAAGACCAAGGTCATCGTATTCATCCTTACTGATATGGAATTCAAGTTTTTCGCCGTCTCTGACGATGTCAAGATCAATCTCAGTTTCTGCGGCATAGTACATATAGTCAAGGACATCCTTAACCGTGTGACCGTTTATGCTTTCAAGCATATCACCGGGGACTACGCCTGCTTTTTCCGCCGGAGATCCGGTTATTAAACTTTTGATCCTGACCATACAATCTTCTCCAGCCGTCGTTAATTATCACAAAAAGGAGAGAAGGATCTCTCCTCCTCTCCTTCTTCAGTCATCGTACTCTGACGATTATTCAGCGTCGATATTAAGAACCTCTACGCCCTTATAGAAACCGCAGTTCTTGCAAACCTTGTGCGGAGCCTTGTATGCGCCGCAGTTGTCACACTTGGACATTGCAGGTGTCTCCAGCTTCCATACTGCAGAACGTCTCTTATCACGTCTTGCTTTGGAAGTTTTTCTCTTCGGTACAGCCATTGTGGCACCTCCTTACAACGAGCTTCACAGCTCAATTATTTAGACAATTGCACTCGGATTCGTTCAGATCACAGCCGCACACCATACATAATCCCTTGCAGTCTTCACGGCAGAGGATCTTTGTTGGTAGCTGAAGAAGCATATCCGTTACGGCAATATCATTCAACTCAATGCTCTCGCTCTCAGCCACGATATATTCATCGTTATCACTGCTGACAGAAGGAACCACAATATGACTGAAATCAAAATGGTAACTTCTTTCAAATTCCTTGAGACACCTGTCGCAGATGTTGAGCAAGGTAAGATCAACGGAATAGTCAAGATAAACTACATCAGCCTTGTTATAAATGCGTCCCTTTATATCCACCGGTGAAGCAAAGCTGTAACCATGGATATCGGATAACTCACCTTCGGGGATGCTGTAACTGATCTCCTTTGATTCTCCTGTTATATTGAAAAGCTGTTTTAAATTGATCTTCATACGATTTTCCTTCAGAGCATCACAAATTATATTATACACCAAATGACTGGATATGTCAATACTTCGGTGCAAAAAAGCGGAAATTTTTCCTTATTACTTGATGAACTGCTTTACGCTTGCAGGAAGCTCAGAGTCATCAGCAGAAACTGTGAATACAACAGTTGCCTCATCGCCTGTGAGTTTGTCGAGCTTCTCGAAGAGGTTTCCGAGAGCATCATAATCTCTTCCGCCAATTTTGAGGATACCGTCAACAAAGACATCCTTGATGTCATAGTTGCCAGCGAGCATACCAGCTACAAAGCCGTAGAATGCATCATAACCGTCAACAGCAAACTTCTCAACATCGCACCATCTTACTCTGAAGCTGATAGAACGTCTGATATTATCGCCCTTTTCGATGCAAACGAGGTTGCCGTTTGTAGACTTAACAGCGTCGTTGATCTGGTCGATGAGTATCTTTGTCTTGCCTGTGCCCTTTTTACCTGTAATAAGTTTAATCATAATTTACTCCTTCCATTGCCTTTCGGCAGTGTGAATTATTTTGTGTTATTTATTGCAGAAGCCGGCGTTATCAGCCAAGCTTAGCCTCAAGAGCAGCCTTTGCGCCTTCATAGCCGGGTTTGCCGAGAAGAGCAAACATATTAGCCTTGTAGCTTTCAACACCAGGCTGGTTGAACGGATTTACGCCAAGAACGTAACCGGAGATAGCGCAAGCCTTCTCAAAGAAATAGATCATGTAGCCAACGCTCTCTTCTGTTGTATCATCAAGCTCAAGGATGATGTTGGGAACTCCGCCCTCTGTATGAGCAAGAACAGTACCCTCGAATGCCTTTCTGTTAACTACGGACATATTCTGATTTGTGAGGAAGTTAAGTCCGTCGAGGTTCTCAGCATCAGGCTCAAGGAAGAGATCAGTCTTAGGCTTCTTGATATCAACAACAGTCTCGAAGAGAAGTCTTGAACCGTCCTGGATGTACTGGCCCATAGAGTGAAGATCAGTTGAGAATACAGCAGATGACGGGAAGATACCCTTATTGTCCTTGCCTTCGCTCTCGCCGAAGAGCTGCTTGTACCACTCAGACATCATTACAAAGCTGGGATCATATGAAACGAGCATTTCAACAGACTTCCCCTTTCTGTAAAGGATATTTCTGAGTGCAGCGTACTTGTAGCAGTCATTGTTATCGAAATCAGCGCAGAAATCAGCCTGTGCCTTAGCAGCGCCCTTCATAAGAGCGTCGATGTCACAGCCTGCAACAGCGATAGGAAGCAGACCAACTGCTGTGAGAACTGAGAAACGTCCTCCTACGTCATCCGGGATAACAAATGTCTCGTATCCCTCTGTGTCAGAAAGGCTCTTGAGAGTTCCTCTTGCCTTGTCAGTAGTAGCAAAGATTCTCTCCTTAGCGCCGTCCTTACCGTACTTGTCTTCTACCATCTTCTTGAAGATACGGAAAGCAAGAGCGGGCTCAGTTGTTGTACCGGACTTTGAGATTACGTTTACAGAGAAATCCTTACCCTCACAGAGAGCAATGATCTCGTTGAGGTAAGCAGGATTTATAGAATTTCCGACATAGTAGATGTCAGGAGTATCTTTCTTGATGTTGTTGTAAAGGGGTGACTTGAGGAGCTCGATAGCAGCTCTTGCGCCAAGATATGAACCACCGATACCTATAACGATGAGTATATCCGAATTCTTCTTTATCTTTTCTGCAGCAGCCTTGATGCGTGCAAATTCTTCCTTATCATAGTTTGTAGGAAGCTCTACCCAGCCAAGGAAATCGTTTCCGAGACCATTCTTCTTATGAAGAGAATCAGCAGCAGCCTCTACCTGAGACTTGATACCTGCAAGCTCATCAGCATTTATGTAGTCCTTCAGGTATTTTGTGTTAAGTTTTAATGACATTGAAAAATTACCTCCAGTATGCACAGCTATGCCGTACAAATATAATTTACCATCTTTATGATACTATATTTTTAAGATTTTTTCAAGTCCCTTTGGGGCATAATTTACACTTTTGTGTAATCTCTACAAATATCACAAGAATTACTCCACTATATTCAACAGCATTTTATCCAAAATATACCTCATATCAAGTGGTCTGACAGAATCAGCCGTTACTATATCAGATTCGTAGACAAGAGTCTTGCCATTATAGAAAGCAGCCGTGCCTATCACCTGCCCTTCTTTGACAGGCGCTGTTATATACTTTGGCAAAACAGTATAAGTGCGAAGTTCTCCCGAACCTTTCGGGATAACTACTGTATTCTGTGTTCTCAGCCTTATAGGCACAGCTAGATCTCTGCCGTTTCTCACTTTCAGAGGAACGAGCATTTCATCAGGAAACATCGTAGCCGTGACCTTATAATCATTGAAGCCTTTTCTACACAGTTCCTTGGCCTTGTTCTGAGTAGTTTCTGCATCAGGAGCACCGAGTACGACCGCAATGTACTTGGTACCATTTTCAGATGCGCCACATTCAGCGACACAATAACCGGACAGTTCGCTGTGAGAAGCCTTGAAACCGGCGTGCCGCTTATATGTACGTGTAAGCTGATTCTCGCTTACAAGCTCAACCGTGCCATTCTTTACGAAGTCACGCCACGTAC
This sequence comes from Ruminococcus sp., assembly GCA_016290875.1. Taxonomy (GTDB): domain Bacteria; phylum Bacillota; class Clostridia; order Oscillospirales; family Ruminococcaceae; genus Ruminococcus. The sequence continues at coordinate 62,681 of JAEEVL010000001.1, read as the reverse complement.
TGAAATATGGCAAAAGATCCTCATATTCAGAAAGCTTAGAGCATATCACCGCCATATCAGCAGCAGTAGTAAGCTCCTCACTATTGTCGTAGCCATAAGGAGAATAAAAGTTTGTATCTCTTAATCCAAGGTCAAATGCTTCTGTGTTCATACGCATAACAAACTTTTCAACCGACTGCTCAGAGCTCTCAGCAAGAACAGTAACGGCATCGTTTGCATTACCTATAATAACACTTTTCAGAAGCTCCTCAACAGTCATCTTATCCCCGGGTTCGAGCCAAACCACAGAACCTTTAGTGCCGCGAACATTTTCAGAAGCCACAAGTTCATCTGAAAGCTTGTATTTTCCGGTTTCTAAATCCTCAGCAACAAGCAGAAGCGTCATTAGTTTATTTAAGTAGCCGGCAGAACGCAATTGTCTGCTGTTATTCTCGCATAAAACAGTCCGCGAATTTGCTTCCATTAACACGTACGAATAATCAGCAGGCAGCTCCTCATTTTTCTTCCCGGCTGACAATAAAGAAAAAAATGCAGCCGCCACGACTGCACAAACAATAATTCTGATAAATCTGCGCTTCAAAGCCATCACCTCACGACAATATATGCCGTGAGAACTGCTGATATTCGCAGATACAAAAAGGAGCAGCTGCGCTGGCTGCTCCTGAATATTCTTACGTTAAAGCCATTAAACCGTTAGCGCTTAATAGCAGTTATTATGTACCTGTCCGAGTTATTTCCGGAAATAGTATAGTCGCCGGAAATTGGTACTCTCACTGGCGTAGAATCGCCCTGCGATGCCACGCTGTAAATCTCATAATTAACCCCGTTTAAGTTGTAGGTAAAGGCATTGTCAAACGTATAGTTCTTCAGAAAGTCATGGTATTCCTCCAGACAGAAACCTTTTTCTGCCATTATTGCAGCATGAACACTGCCTACATAGCGCAGATGCCACGGGCAGTATTCCTTGGAGGTCTTTTCCGTTTTACCCTGAGGATATCTGACTATAAACCCGTATTTTGCACAATTCTGCAATACCCATCCTTCAACATCTGCTCCGTCATAGCTGATTACTGAGCCATAACCATTGAGCGCGACGTCAACACAGTTTCCCATTGAAGACTCAAGGAAAGACTGTGGGCATAATGAACCGTCTCCAGTATATGTATTAGTCGTTCCATAGACGATAAAGTCCGAAAGTCCGGTAGCTGTCGAATAGTCCTCCATAAGCTTGTTCCAGGCTTCTGCAGCATCCTGATCAAGCATTGTATCATTGGACATCAGAGTATAATACTCATTTTTAGCATCACCAAGACTGACCATACCAGACATACTTAACTCTCCGGCAGGATGACGCTCGTCTACTATTGTGAGTGCACCTGCTGAAAGGCGTGATGATGGAATGCTCAGTTCTGTGTATCCAAGATTCTGCACTCCTTTGAAAGCAGTTGCAGTCTGGACCTCATTTCCGAGTTCCTGACGGCTCTCAGTAGATCCTTCAACATACTGAGCTGAGCCGGATTTAAAATTACCGCTTACGACCAGATTGGAATTAGGCTTGAACAGGTCACGTCTGGCACTGTCAAGAACAAAGCCCATTCCGACGATCATACCCATAGCGAATATGACTCTGCCCGGTCTGAGGCGTTTATTAGCCATTATTTATATCCTCCGATTTTTTGTTTACACATTTCGGGATGATCCCGTTTATATATCTTTTTTTATTGTTAAACAGGCATAGTTATGCCCCTTATACGCATAGTCAAGGCTGCGGTGGTTCGTATCTCTTACCTCCCGCGCAGTAAATGCTGAATGCACTTAATGTATCGTATATGTTGTTCCAATTTGTTGTTCCCCCGCATAAAACGAGGATGTATTTCTTTTTGTTTATCTCCGCATAGGTCTCTATGCAGTTTCCTGCTTCATCGGTATAACCGGTTTTTCCGCCGCATATCTTTACGCCCGGCATTTCATCGCCGTACATTCTGCTGAAAAGAGTACTGGTAAACGTAAGCCCTTCCGGGTGTGCCTCAGTAGATACTGTTGTATACTCCACTTTCTCAAGAAACTGTCTGCATCTAGCATCCTGAATGGCATATTCAAGGATAAGTGCCATATCTTCGGCAGTTGAGTAGTTCTCCTCGTGATGGAGACCGACTACATTGGTAAGGTGTGTATTTTTCAGTCCGATCTCGGCAGCTTTACGATTCATTAGCTCAACAAATGCTTCTTCGGATCCTGCAACGTAGTGCGCTGCTGCTAACGCAGCGTCTGCTCCGGAATTCAGGACCATACCATAGAGCACATCCTCCAGCGCGAATACATCTCCCGGCTGAAATCCTGCCATTGAAGCATCAAGCTCTAACATCGGGTCTACCATATCCTCTGTTATCGTCACGGTCTGTGAAAGATCGTTGATATTCTCAACAGCAACGATAAGCGTCATTACTTTTGTCAGCGACGCAGGATACATTTTTTCTTTTTCTTTTCTGCCTGCTATGACTGTGTCATCATCACAGCAGATCAGAATTGCGTTTTGTGTGTCGAATTCATCACTGAATTCGACGGTTTCTTTTGTTCTTTCTGGATAAACGACAAAAGACGCCGCCGATCCTTTTCTTGTCTCAGATGCGTTTAAGTTGTTGTCCTCAGCTACCGCGGATGTCTGTGCAAGAGTGATTGCCTCAGACGATGCGGTATTTTCATCGTTATCTATTTTCTTACACGATGAAAATGCAAGTACAACACCAAAAACTATAAGAACTAAAAGGAGTACAGCTGCGCCGAATAATAAACAGCGTATAGTTACTGCTTGTTTCCTTCCTTTTTTGTTCATTCTACACCTCAATTTTTATCTCTATTTAACATTATAATACAATAGCCACTCAAAGTCAACATAAAATTCAAAATCTGCGAATTGCACAAACACAAGTGCAATTATTTGTTATTTCCTACAATTAACAGAAAAACCGACTGCTTCACGCGGCAGTCGGTTTTCTGTTATCGTCTGTCATAAGACAGAACTGAGAGTAATAATATTTGTCCTGTACGTCCTGGTGACGTCAGCGGAAATTGTTCCGCTCCGCAAATGCGGCATTGTCCGAATTGGTCATCCACCATTCAGACAGCTGCTTAAACTTGACCAGCTGAAAGGTATGCCGCCTTATTGCAATACCTGCCGGACAAGATGTCAAATGATCTTTCCTTTAACCTTATATCACCGGCGCCTATTCCGGCAGAACTCTTTCGAGTTCTTTTAAATTATACACTATAGCCCATATTTTTACAATCAATAATAGTATCTACTTAAGAAGTATTTCTGTATACTTAAATTATCGCATATGTAAAATAATGTTCTGTCTTTCATTTGTATATTAGCTGTGCCATTTTGTGCATATGTACAATAGTGTTATAAATGTATAAAATTATCGCCCGTGCTATAACACACAGGCGATAGAGAAATATTACTTGAATACTGCAAGCAGGAATCCGGCTGCGATAGCAGAACCGATAACTCCGGCCACGTTCGGGCCCATAGCGTGCATAAGCAGGAAGTTCTTCGGATTTGCCTTCTGACCTTCCATCTGTGATACACGTGCAGCCATAGGTACAGCAGATACACCAGCTGAACCGATGAGCGGATTAACCTTTCCGCCTGTAAGCTTATACATAAGCTTACCAACGAGAAGTCCGCCGATAGTTGAGAAGCAGAATGCTGTGAGTCCGAGAACTACAATCTTGATAGTCTCGAGTGAAAGGAATCTTGAAGCAGCTGTTGTTGCACCTACTGAGATTCCAAGGAATACAGTTACGATGTTCATAAGAGCATTCTGTACTGTATCAGAAAGTCTCTCTGTAACTCCACACTCTCTCCAGAGGTTGCCAAGCATAAGGCATCCAACGAGCGGTGCTGTTGAAGGGAGAAGAAGGATAACGAACATTGCTACGATTATCGGGAAGATGATCTTCTCTGTCTTGGAGACTGTTCTTGACTGCTCCATCTTTACCTGACGCTCCTTCTCAGTTGTGAGAAGTCTCATAAGCGGCGGCTGGATCATAGGGATAAGAGCCATGTATGAGTAAGCCGCAATAGCGATCGCACCGAGAAGATGCGGTGCAAGCCTTGTTGTAAGGAAGATAGCAGTAGGACCGTCAGCTCCGCCGATGATACCGATAGAAGCTGCTTCCTGACCTGTGAATCCGAGACAAACAGCTCCGAAGAATGCAAGGAATACGCCCATCTGAGCAGCAGCGCCGAGAAGAAGGCTCTTAGGATTGGAGATAAGCGGACCGAAGTCTGTCATCGCACCAACGCCCATAAAGATGAGTGACGGATAAATACCGGCTTTAACACCGATATAAAGTATATCAAGAAGTCCGCCGTGGCTCATGATAGCACCATAACTGTGATAATCCTTATGTTCAGGATCCAGGAAGTTATCCCACAGATCAAGATGGTAGAGCGCATCACTTGAACCTTCACCGAAATAGGAAAGGTTTACAAGCAGACAGCCGAATGCTATACCAACGAGTAGAAGCGGTTCAAATTTCTTTACGATACCGAGATAAAGAAGCAGACACGATACACATATCATGATAAGATTCTTCCAGCCGCCGTCTGTAAAGAAGCTCTGGAATCCCGAATCGTTCCATAAGGTCTTTAAGGTCTCAATAACGTCCATATCGCAGCCTCCTTATGCAATAACTACGAGAGGTGCGCCTGTATCTACTACTGAGCCCTTGCTCGTTACAACCTGAGCAACTGTTCCGTCCTTAGGTGCAACGATCTCATTTTCCATTTTCATTGCTTCGAGTATTACAAGGATCTGACCAGCCTTGACTGTGTCACCCTGCTTAACATCTACACGGATTATATTACCGGGCATAGGAGCTTCGATAGTCTCGCCTGCTGCAAGATTTACAGGAGCTGCTGCCGGTGCGGGTGCTGCTGCAGGAGCTGATGCCGCGGGCGCAGCTGCCGGTGCGGCTGGTGCAGGTGCAAGAGCTTCGTATTCGTCAAGAAGGACTGCCTTTCCCTGCTCTACCTCAACTTCATATGTCTTACCGTTAAGAGTAACTTTATACTTCATTGTTATTTGACCTCCTTGATGGAAATAAAGTGAAGCTCATTGAGAGGCTTCTGCATTTTATCTGCTACTATTGCCATTATCATAGCTGCTTCCTTGTCAGGTACATCGAAAAGCTTTACGTGACCTGCGGAACCGGGAGCAAGCTTCTGTTCAACAGCCGGTGCAGGTGCAGCTGCAGGAGCAGCCTTTGTCTCTGCTGCGGCTGAAGCCTTCTGCTTTGCTTCCTTTGACTTGAAGTAAGCACCTGTGCAATAGAGAACTATCATGAGTATAATAAGTCCTGAGAAAACTACTGCATAACCGAATAACGCAGTACCGGCAGCCTCGCTTATGCTGAGGTCGTCGCTTGCTTTTGTAGTAGCTTCAGTAACTGTTTCAGCGGCAAAAGTCATTTTATCAAGCATACTTCTGCCTCCTTACATCTCTTCGATCGTGTATACAGCTTCGTTCTCTTCCTTAGCCTTGCGGTCCTTGAGGAAGTTTATAGTCTGATCAGGATAGCAGATGTAACTCATTACATCTTCCTCGCAACGGCAAAGATCGCCGAGTGCTTCCTTAGCAGCCTTGAACTCTTCACCTGTGCGCTTCTTATCTTCCTCGCGGCAGTCAACAGGCTGTGCATCGCCGAGAACCTTCTTGCTGAGTTCAGCGTCGATAGGTGCAGGAGCAATACCATACTCGCCCTTGATGTAGTTCTTAACTTCCTTGGAAATATTCTTGTAACGCTCGCCTACGAGAACGTTTGTTACAGCCTGGTTACCTACCATCTGTGAAAGAGGAGTTACAAGCGGAGGATAACCGAGATCAGCTCTTACCTTCGGGATCTCTGCGAGAGCTGCATCGAACTTATCCATTGCGTGCATATCTGTAAGGTTTGCGATCATATTTGAAAGCATACCGCCGGGAACCTTGTAAACAAGTGCCTGAGCATCTGTTGCAAGGCTCTTGGGGTTGAGCTGTCCGTTGTCGATGTATTTCTGCTTAACAGGCTTGAAGAAATCGTTTACCTTGTTGATGATCTCCTCGTTGAGTCCGCAGTCGATTCCGTACTGCTTGAAAGCATAGTACATAGTCTCTGTTGCAGGCTGTGATGTACCGCCTGAGAAGCATGATGTTGCTGTATCGATAACGTCGATACCGGACTCGATAGCCTTTGTGAGTGTCATATATGCCATACCTGTTGTACAGTGAGTATGGAGAATAAGAGTCATATCGCCGATAGCGTCCTTGATGCCCTTGATAAGGTGCTCAGCTTCGTAAGGTGACATTGTACCCGCCATATCCTTGAGACAGATAGTGTCAAATCCCATGTTCTTGAGTTCCTTACACATTTCAATGTACTTGTCTACTGTATGTACAGGGCTCTGTGTGTAAGAGATACAGCCGGAAGCGATAGTTCTGCTTGTAGCGTACTTCTTTGTAGCATTGAGCGCTGTCTCGATGTTTCTGAAGTCATTAAGCGCATCAAAGATACGGATTACGTCGATACCATTCTTGATAGAGAGCTCGATGAACTTCTCTACAACATCGTCATGGTAGTGCTTATAGCCGAGAAGATTCTGTCCTCTCAGAAGCATCTGGAGACGTGTGTTGGGAAGATTCTTTCTGAGATTACGGAGTCTCTCCCACGGATCTTCGCCGAGATAACGGAGACATGAATCGAATGTAGCTCCGCCCCAGCACTCGATAGAATAATAACCTGCCTTATCCATATCTGCAAGGATACCCTCATAATCCTTGTATGGCAGACGTGTTGCCATAAGAGACTGGTTAGCGTCACGCAAAACGGTTTCTGTCAGTTGCACTTTTTTCATGTACAATCCTCCTCAATTATATATCTGCATAGCAGAATAGTAATTTTAAGTCTGTTCTTGTTAAAATATTATCAGAACAGTCCAGGCCAATTGCTCCTTTGCAAATTGCCCAATCGAAACTATTATAACATATATGAAATCAAATTTCCATAGTTTTCAGAAAATTTTTCAGAAAAATTTTCATTTTCTCAGACAAGCAAATAGTTTAATAGACAAACAAAAGTCCGAGACAACTTTTCAGACTGTGCCGGACTTCGATTTTGTATATTCAATTCAAATACTATCCATATACTCTCTGAGTGCTTTCTCAGCTGCTTTATAACGCTGACGGAGTTCTTCTGCTGAGATCCTCATAGCACCATTTCCGAGGATTATAATCTGCTCCGCACCGTCAGATGTCGCAACACGAACTCTGTGTTTTTTAGAGAGTTCATGGCTGACTCTTTCAATATAGGTGTCGGCCGTTTCCTTCTCTTTCGTATATACTATGCTGATGTTGTAATACTTCTCGACATCTCTGTGCCTGCCGGGAACTTTATATGCGTCAAACACCAGTATCAGCTCATATCCGGTACAGCCCTGATAGCTGCACATCATCTTTACAAGTTCTGCTCTTGCCGCATCAAGGTTTTCGGCTGCTATCTTTTTCAGCTCGTCCCAGGCAAAAATTATATTGTAGCCATCTACAAGCAGATACTCCGGTCCTTCATGATCAGGCAGCTTCACCGGTCCGTGATCTACGGAAACAGCTTTTGTCTTCTTGAATGCCCTGCGAGGATCTTTATTTATCTTACCGTAAGTACGCTCGAATATCTCCATGAGTTCTTCTTCTGATACAGTCTGTTCAACAAAATGCCTTACTCTCTCCGGCGATATGCCAGTATCTTCATAGCTTTTCTTAAGGCAGGACGGCAGATGCATATGCTCCGGCACTTCGTCCCACTTAACTACAAAACCTGCTCCGTGAGAACAGAATATAGAATCAGCTGAGTTCTCAACGTCTGAATCACAGTCATATGCCATTTCAGCTATAACATTTTCAGCGTCCGCACACTCACGATAGCCTCCGAACGAACACGAAAGCCTTCCCTGTCCCCTTGTATAGCCAATGACCTCAGCCTGATAGCCGTTCAGCGCAGAGACAGGAGCACTTCCGGTTATTACTGACATCTCGCCAATGCTCTGCGGAGGTTCAGCTTCGGCTGACATATGCTGGAGATCAGCAAGCGCTCTGCCAACCGACTGTGAAGGGACTTCCAGTTCAAAGTCATAGTAAGGTTCTAACAGGACACTCTCTGCACTGCGAAGTCCCTGACGGACTGCTCTGTAAGTAGCCTGACGGAAATCTCCGCCCTCTGTATGCTTGAGATGTGCCTTTCCGGACATCAGAGTTATCTTCATATCAGTTATCGGCGAACCAGTCAGAACGCCGATATGTGTTTTTTCCGCAAGGTGAGTCAGTATGAGTCTCTGCCAGTTGCGGTCAAGCTCGTCCTCTGAGCAGTCAGTATCAAATACAAGTCCACTGCCGCGTTCAAGCGGTTCAAGCAGAAGATGTACCTCTGCATAGTGCCGGAGCGGTTCGTAGTGTCCGACGCCCTCAACTTTAGCACGGATAGTCTCACGGTAAGTTACCGCTCCGTTCTCAAAGCTGACTTTATAGCCAAATCTTTCTTCTATGCGCTGAGTAAGGACTTCAAGCTGCACGGCTCCCATAAGCTGTATATGTATCTGCCGCAGCTGCTCATTCCATACAATGTGAAGCTGTGGATCTTCGTCCTCAAGCCTGCGCATATCTCCGAGAGCTTCATATACATTCTTTTCTGCCGGAAGCACTATCCTGTACGTCATAACGGCTTCAAGCACTGCTCTGCCGGAATCTGATTCAACACCAAGTCCCTCTCCGGCGTAAGTACCTGCAAGTCCTGTAACTGCGCAGACTTCTCCTGCAACTGCGGAATCAGCTGCACGGAATTTATCTCCAGAGTAAAAACGTATCGAGCTTATCTTGCCGGTAGTTTCTTCGCCGTCCTGACCGATATATGAGAGTTCATCTCTCATCTGTATTGCTCCGCCGGTTATCTTTATATGAGAAAGGCGTGTACCCTTTGGATCGTAGGATACTTTGTAGACAATTGCGCCGAATTCAGACTTTCTCTGCGGTTCTTCGGTAAAACGGTCAAGGATACGCAGGAACTCTTCAACACCGTCAGTTTTAAGAGCCGAACCGAAACAGCACGGAAATATCCGCCGCTGACTGATAGCTTTGGCTATATCACTGTCAGAAAGACTTCCGCTGTTAAGATATGTATCCATCATTTCCTCGCAGGCAGTCGCGCAGTTTTCTATTATCTCCCCGTCAGTTCCGGAAAAATCACAGCAGCTGTCAGAAAGACGGTTCCTCAGGTCTTTTAAAACAGCACTCCTGTCTGCACCGATAAGATCCATTTTGTTTATGAATATGAATACCGGCACTTCATACTGTCTGAGAAGCTTCCACAGCGTAGAGGTGTGGCTCTGTACACCGTCTGTTCCGCTTATTACAAGCACAGCATAGTCAAGAACACGCATGGTACGCTCAGTCTCAGCTGAAAAATCAACGTGTCCCGGTGTATCAAGGAGCATTACTCTTGTATCACCTGACGTAAACTCCGCCTGATGTGCAAATATAGTTATTCCCCTGCCGCGCTCGATAGAATCGGTATCAAGGGCAGAATTTCCGCTGTCAACTCGTCCGAGTTTCCTTATCTGTCCTGTTTTATAGAGCATAGCTTCCGCAAGTGTCGTTTTTCCGGAATCGACGTGGGCTGTTATGCCGACAGTAATAGTTTTCATATCTTCCGCTCCTCAGTCTGAACGTTCTGTTTAATGTTACTTTTAATTCTAACACAATTTATACGTTTTGTCCATAGCAACTGTCACAATTCAGCCAATGTGTGAATATAATGTCATTGGAATGCAGTATCTGCATAATCTATCAAGCAGGAGGAATATTATGAATGATAATTATTACAGACAGCAATCCGGCTCTGTTCCAATAAAGACTGACCGTATCTTCGACAGCTGCAGCGACAAAGACTGCTTCAGCAATCTTCAGGTTACTCTCGCTGAGGGCGAGCTCCCCGCAGAGATAAATATAGTCAGAAGCCGAGCAGCTACCGTTGAGAATGTTTGCGTCAACGTTGAACCTATCCCGTTCAACAGGGGCTTTTATTCGATAGATATCACTTTTACCTTTGGTTTGGAGATACTCGGTTATGAGACTTCACGCTGTACGCCTACTGTATTCAACGGCACTGCCTACGCAAGCAAGAACTGTATTCTCTACGGAAGCGAGTCATCAGTACGCACTTTCAGAAGCACTGATGATCCGGATCAGCCGCAGGAGGTTAATACCACTAACCTGCCGACTGCTATCGTTTCAGTTCTCGAACCTATCGCTCTCGAAAGCCGAATAGGCTGCTCCCAGGACTGCGGAAATGATCAGGATGCCTCACAACGAAGCGTATTTGTTACTCTCGGCCTTTTCTCAGTAGTCGAACTGACAAGACCAGTCACCGTTCTTGTGCCTACACTCGACTACACTATACCGAGAAAGGAATGCAATATCGACTCAGATTCGCCGTGCGAGGTATTTGAAAAGCTCAGATTCCCAGAAGATGAGTTCTCACCAACAGCTCTGACAGATGACTCTGACTGCTGCTGCGGTTCATCTGACAGTTAAGGCTGATATAAATGAGAAGGCACAGACACCGAAAATACTCCGCGAAAACGATCATCGGCGCAGCTGTATTTGCTGTGATACTCGTTCTGCTTGCCGCTGCACTCAGACGCACAGACAAGGCTCTGAGACCGGTTGCCGCTATGCAGGCAGAACACTTCGCTTCGGCTTCTGCAAACGAACTTATCGGCAAAACGGTCGCTGAATACCTTGAAGATAACCGCTTCACTTACAACGACTTCGCCGCCGTTCTCTATGATGAAGGCGGAAGAGTAGTTTCAGTGGAATCTATCCCCTATAACATCAATAAAGTGCAGTCGGAGCTCACAATTAAGGTCAATGAAGCACTAAGCTCGTCAGATTCACGTACAGAGCGCATACCGGTAGGCTCGCTGACCGGTTCGTATATGCTTGTTGGCAAAGGTCCGCATATAAAACTTAAAGTCTGTCCGTCGGGTTCTGCAAAAGTCGAACTGAAAAGCGATCTCGTAAACGCCGGGATAAATCAGACCTGCCACCGCATATCAGCTGTCATAACAGCTGAGCTCAGGTCTTCCGTACCGCTGTACACATTCGATACGGAAGTTAAGTTTGAATTCCTGCTGGCTGAAAATGTACTGGTCGGAAGCGTTCCTGAGATAAGCCGCTACGCCTTCGGAACTATATGAAAACAGGCACGTTCCCTTCATGGAAACGTGCCTGTGAGCTTTATGATGCAAACTGGCTGTTGTACAGCTCGGAATAGAAGCCTTTATTCTTCATAAGTTCCTCATGGCTGCCCTGCTCAATAATATTTCCCTGTTTCATAACAAGTATGACATCACAGTTCTTTATCGTGGAAAGACGGTGAGCTATTACAAAGCTTGTCCTGCCTTCCATAAGCTTGGCAAAAGCTCTCTGTACACGCTGCTCTGTACGCAGGTCTATGGAGCTCGTTGCTTCGTCGAGTATCAGTATCGGCGGATCCATAAGCATTATCCTTGCGATACATATAAGCTGCTTCTGTCCCTGTGACAAGCCGCTGTTTTCACTTATAACTGTGTCGTATCCGTCGGGTAGTCTCTTTATAAAGCCGTGAGCGTGTACGGCTTTGGCTGCTGCGATTATCTGCTCACGGCTTGCTTCCGGAGCTCCGTATGCTATATTCTCGGCAACTGTACCGGTAAACACCCATGTCTCCTGGAGAACCATACCGAAACAGCTCCTGAGGCTATCTCTTGTAATATCACTGATATCCTTGCCGTTGATACTGATACTTCCACTCTCAACATCATAAAAGCGCAGGAGAAGATTGATTATCGTGGACTTTCCGCAACCTGTGGGACCAACTATTGCTACCCGCTCGCCTGCCTTTACGTCAAGACTGAAATCCTGTATCAGCTTCACTTCGGGATCGTATGAGAAATTAACGTGACTGAATCGCAATTCACCTGTACAGCTGGTAAGCTGTTCCTTGTCGGAATCGTCAGGTACTTCTTCCTCGTCAAGAAGATCAAAAACTCTTCCGGCTGACGCAACAGCATTCTGAAGTTCAGCAATCACGCCGGATATTTCGTTGAAAGGCTTGGTGTACTGGTTAGAATAAGCAAGGAAGCTCGAAAGCTTTCCCACAGACATTTTTCCTATGAAGGAAGAATAGCCTATAGCTCCTAGCGAACCCATTACGCCTACCGCTGCATAGATAAGTCCGTTCACAAATCTTGTAGTCGGATTAGTCATAGAGCTGAAAAATGTAGCTTTCAGTCCGACTTTGCCGTATTCACGGTTTATCTCTGCAAAACGCTCCTCAGCACGCTCACCGTATACAAATGCCTTGACCAGTTTCTGATTTCCGGCACATTCCTCAGCAAGTCCGACCATATCACCACGTAGCTTTGACTGCTTCATATATGAATCGTGCGCTGCTTTGGTGATGCATGACGCCGCTATGAATGAAAGCGGTGTCATAAGAACTACAACAAGCGCTATCCTGATGTTTATCGTCATCATAAAGATAAGTGTACCGATTATAGTTATTATACCACTGAAAAACTGCGTGAATCCCTGAAGTAGTCCGTCTGAAACTATCTCGATGTCGTTTATGACGCGGCTGGTCAGTTCGCCTTTTGTACGGCTGTCGATATACTTTATCGGTACACGTTCGAGCTTGTTGAATACGTCAGAACGCAAGTCCCTTACCGTAAGGAATGAGAGCTTGTTGGTACAGAGACTCATCAGCCACTGGAACAGTGTACTCGCGGCAACTATCACAGCGAGTTCAGCTACTATCTTTTTAAGCTCGTCATAATCGACCATTCCTTTGCAGATACAGCAGTCAACGGCGCGTCCGATGAATATCGGCACAGCAAGTGAAAGCGATACTCCAAGCACAGCAAATAAAACTGTGAGCACAAAATAACCAATGTAAGGACGGGCGTAAGAAAATACCCTTTTCAGAGTTTTAAGCATTTGCTCCAGCCTCCTTACTGTTCATCTGTGAGATGTATATCTCACGGTACACAGGACAGCTCTCGACAAGCTCTTCATGCGTTCCGATACCGGCAGTCTCCCCTTCATCCATAACGATTATGCTGTCGGCTTCCATCAAAGAGGTCGTGCGCTGAGAAATCATTATAACAGTAGTTCCTGCCATCTCGGCTCGGAGCGCTTTTCTGAAAGCAAGATCAGTCGCATAATCAAGCGCGCTCGTCGAATCATCCAGTATCAGTATATCCGGTCTGCCTACAAGTGCGCGGGCTATCGAAAGGCGCTGCTTCTGACCGCCGGAAAAGTTCTTTCCGCCCTGGGATACAAGTGTATCAAGTCCATTCGGCAGCTTTGAAACGAATTCCCACGCCTGTGCGGTTCTGAGAGCTGATATTATCTCCTCGTCAGATGCTCCCGGCTTCCGCCACTGCATATTTTCACGGACAGTTCCCGAAAAGAGAACAGCTCTCTGAGGCACATATCCCACAACCTGACGCAGAGAATCAAGCTCCCAGTCATTTACGCTGACTCCGCCGACTCTGACTTCGCCCTGAGTTGCTCTGTAATAGCAAGGAATGAGGTTTGCGAGAGTCGTCTTGCCGCTGCCGGTAGCTCCGATTATGCCGAGAGTCTGTCCCTTTCCCACAGAAAGCGTAACATCACGCACAGAACAGTCTCCGGCTGTCTCATATGTGAAAGATACGTTTTGGAATTCAATGAAGTGTCTGTCCTCGCTTACAGGAGCCTCGATGTCACCGCTCTCCTCAGGAGCAATATCAAATATCTCATTGATGCGTGCAGCCGCTGCAAATGCCTTTGTGAATATCACTATCAGATTAGCAAGAACAACAAGCGCAAGCAGTATCTGCGTCATATAATTTGTGAATGCGGTAAGTTCGCCCTGTGTGAGTCTGCCGTTATCGATGCGGACTCCGCCGAACCATATTATAGCGGCAATGCCAAGGTTCATTACCATAAAAGCGACAGGATTGAGGATAGCGGATATTTTGCCGACAGCTATCGAACTGTCGGCTATTTCATCGACTGCCTCTCTGAATTCGTCTATCTCCTCCTGCTGTCTTGAAAATGCACGTATGACTCTCGTTCCTTCGAGATTCTCACGTGTAAGCATTGCCGCACGGTCAAGATTCTTCTGCGTGCGCTTGTACATCGGAACGGTCTTTCGCATTATCACGAATATGACAAAAGATATAAGCGGTGCAGCTACAAAGAATACAAGTGAGAGCTTTACATCGATCATAACTGCCATCGTTGCAGCTCCTATAACGAGAAAAGGAGCTCTCACCGCAAGACGTATGAACATATTGACTCCGTTCTGCACCGTCATAGTATCATTCGTAAGACGGTTGACTAGTGAAGAAGTTCCTATACGGTCAATGCCGCTGTATGACAGCTTATTGATATGACTGAACAGTGCTTCTCTGAGTTCTGTTCCAAAACCATAGGCGCAACGTGCCGCAAGGTACTGGCAGGTCAGCGCAAATCCAAGTCCGCATATGCCAAGCAGAACTATGAGTCCAGTCATCTTGAAAATGTAGCCGCTGTCGTTACCAGCTATGCCTTTGTCTATCATCTTCGCCATTACCATTGGCACCATCAGCTCGAATATTGCTTCGAGGAGCTTAAAGAACGGTCCGAAGACAAGTTCCTTTTTATAATTTTTCAGATATTTCAGCAGTTTTTTCATTTTTCTCCCGATCTGTTAATATTGTGTATTTATAATAAAAAAACTCCGGCACTATTGCACCGGAGCTTATGGGGTATGCTGACTGCATACTGGTCTGAGTGACGGGACTTGAACCCACGGCCTCTACCACCCCAAGGTAGCGCGCTACCAACTGCGCCACACCCAGACGACTTTAACCATCGCAGTCAACGATATATATTATAGCACCACTTTTTCGATTTGTCAATACCTTTTTTGAAAAAAATCCAAAAAAATTTTTGATGACATTTCCGGAAAATAAAAACGCACCTTTTTCAAGGTGCGTTCTGTTATATTACTTCTTCTCGGGAAGATCTGCTTCAAGGAACTTATGCAGTACAGCTGCAATAAATGCTCCTACAAAAGGTCCGATAATGAATACCCAAAGCTGCTTGATAGCGTCGCCCATAGCAAATACTGCAGGCCAGAGACTTCTTGCAGGGTTTACAGATGTTCCTGTCATTCCGATACCGAAAATGTGTACGAGTGTAAGTGTGAGACCGATGATAAGCCCGCCGAAGGAACCGTGATTTGCCTTCTTGGAAGTTACACCGAGAATTACAAGTACGAAGATGAATGTGAGGATTATCTCTACGATAAGTCCGCCGAGGATACTGTCGTCAACACCAGCAAGAGTGTTTGCGCCCATTCCCCAGTCTTTTCCTTCGGGAGCTGTCCTGTCTCCGAGGTCTCTGATACCGAAGAGTATCCTGAGCATTAATGTACCAAAGAGCGAACCTGCACACTGTGATGCTACATATCCGCCGAGATCAGTGGTAGACATACCGCCGTTGAGGAATACTGCGAGCGATACCGCAGGATTGATGTGGCAGCCGGAAACGTTACCTACACAGTATGCCATACCTACGATAACAAGTCCGAATGCGAGTGCTGTTGCAATGTATCCGCCGGGTGTATCGCAGCCGAGGAGCATTGCTGTTCCGCAGCCGAGGAACACAAGTGTGAATGTTCCGAAGAACTCAGCTACGTACTTTCTGATTGTTGCCTGATTCATTTTGTTTTGCCTCCATTTTTATATTTATCGGTAACACCGATTTAATTCATTATAGCACTTAATTTTCAGATAGTCAATAATTTTCCGTTAGTTTGCTGTATTTTTTTCAGAGTCGATCTCATGCACGGCAGCTGCTTTTTTGCCCTTGCCGCATAATACTCCATATATAACGAGCATACCTGCGCCGATAACTATCGATGCTATCTGAGATGCCATAAAGGCTTCAGTAAGTCCGAAAAGCGATTTCGTATACGCTGCAAAAACCTGAGGCTGCTTTATAGAAAAAGCATTATAATACTTTGTCGCTATAAGGTATGCTGACGGAATTGTACCCATTATTCCTGCAATCAGCGCGGAAATACCGCACCAGTAGAGAACTTCGTATATCCTCTTACTGTGAATGAAAGCAAGTACAGCAATAAGGGCGAGTGATGCCGCTGTGACCGCGAACGTCAGTTTGTAACGTATACGGTAAAACCTGGAAAGCTTGGAGAGCAGTCCGTGGCTTTTCATAGAATCAACTTTGAATATATCACAGCTGCTGCCTATCGTTTTGTAGGCATTATCCTTTGTGTTTTTCAGCTTTTTTTCATAGTTCTCGTCTTTCTTATAACCGGTCTTGTCAGCATATTCGCTGAAGAAACTGTCTATCGAGTTCTCAAGATCAGGATTCTCAGGAATGTCTGCGGTGAATTTTCCGCCATTATCAAGGGCATCGTAAGTACTTCTGATATATGAGTCTATAACATCACTGAGATATTCATCACTGAGGCAGTCCATATAAACAGAAGCAGGAATACCTGTTGCGCTCGCTTTGCTCCTGTAATGCTTATCAAGATCTCTGCGTACCTTTTGTACCAATTCCTCTTTTTCGGCAAATGAAGATGTCTTTGCGGATGTAACATTCACATCTGCAACTATCAGCGCCGAGCCTGAAAGCAGACAGAATATAAGCAATACCGATATTATCACGGACGGGATATAACTTGCTGCTTTTTTCATTCAGCTTTTCCCCCTTCCGTTCCGACATAGAATTTCTTCTCTGTCAGTTCGCATATTACACCTATTCGCTCGTCAGAACGTCCAAGAACATTCTTCTTACAGGTGTAAAGCGTCAATCTGTTATCCTTGAAAGGAACTACATATTTGTTTGTGTCCTTTGTGAAGCTTATGAGCTCCTTGACTTTATATGTGAAGTATCCGTAGTTAGTGTTTATGACAACTGTATCGCCGACCTTGAATTTGTTCAGCTCAGCGAAGAATGTGTCCTCGTGTGCGCTTATGACGGAGTTGCCGTTATCTCCTGCAAGTACCGAACCGGTAGACTGACACGCTCCGCGCTCGAACAGGTCAACATCACTTCCCCAGTATACAGGGACATCGAGCGAGAGACTGTCACTCTTTATAACAGCATACATCTCACCGTACTTCGGACGTATAAAGTCTCCTGTATCGGAGGTCTCACCGGCGTGATCCTCCTTTATCTCATTGTCACGGATTATAAGTCCCGAAGATGCGTCCTCAGGATCAGTCTTCAGATCGTCCATAAAGGCTACGTTAAGGTAGACCTTGATCTTATCCGACGGCTTCACCAGAACAGCTGCCGCAGTTCCTGCCGCTATCGCCGCAACTATGAACGGCGTCACTATATGCAGCACCGTACCCTTTTTCTTTGATATTTCTGCCATTTCAGTCTCCGATCGTTTCCTTTCCGAAACATTTCTTTATCAGTGCGAACATTCCGATACCTGCCGAGAGAATAAGAAGCGTTGCCAGTCCGTATATCTTTCTCCTGTCGTAACCGGTATCCTCAACACGGTTTCCGGCAGAGGCAACTCCTACAAGCTCGCCGTCTTCATTTCGCATAGCTACTGATACTGAATTATCGCTTATCTCATTTATTGTGATATTCATGCCCATTGCTTCGGCAGCCTTTGAAAGCTCGTCTACAACGTCCATTTTTGTTGTCGAAGGTGCCTGCTGGAGCATACTGCGGTATTCCTCAGGCGAAAGGTCATCAATGATGACCTGCTGCTGCGCGGGTGTGAATGTTCTGAGATATGCCATTTTATCTGAATAGCTAAGCTTTATGAAAGCTTCTCTGCTCATTCGTGTAAAAGTCGTTCCGTCGCTCATCGTGTATGTTATCTCGCCGGATGAAGTACCATTTCCGTCGTTGACATTCACAGGCGCCTGTGTTACAATGCTCGTCACAGTTGAACCCTGTGCATCGGTCACGTAAACAACAGTAGTCGTGACAGGAACTTCACTCGCCGGCACTGTTGTGACCTGGGTGCTTGCGGTAGTAGTATATGCTCCCGGATCCTGCGGCGCTGTTGTTATCAGCTGATAGCCTGCTTCATCCAGCTTGCTGATGGCGTAGTCGAAGTCGTCTGATGTATAAATATCGGGATCTTCATAATACTTGTTATATGCCTGCATTATGAGATCTTCAGAATATCCGTATTTTCTTGCTCTTTCAGCTACATCGTCTATCGTTGTAGCTCCTGCGCTCATAGAAAACGAAAGAAGTGAGCACACGGTAGCCGCCGCTGCCGCTATAGATGCTAAATATCTCCTGAACATTGATTTACCTCCCTTGAGAAAGCTCTATTACTGAGCGTAGAAAATTAAGTTCATTTTATTATTATAGCCTATTCTGCGCGGATTGTCAAGATAATTCGCGGTTTGGCAGCTGATACGGCATTATGATAACACGCTGCGGCTCACGTAAAGAGCTTTCTGCGAAGAAGGATAAGATCGAAAACATTCAGTTTACCGTCGTCTGTCAGATCATATTTTCTGAAATTATCTGCATTTATGCGCTCCTGCTTTCTGCCGAGAAGATGTGACGCTAATGCAACAAGGTCTGCAACTTCATATTCTTTTTCAGTGACAGAGCCTGTTGATTGCTCTGTACCCGGCTCTGAACTGAGATAACCGTCAAGAACTTCTGCCCAGTACAGTCCCATTTTTTCATAACCCGCCTCATTAGGGTGTACACCGTCATAGAGGTCGGTCGATAAGTCTACAACGCTGTTTATGTCGCCGAAATGAACGTTCTTTCCCTCACTCTGCATTTTCTTCACGAGTGCTTCGACAGATGTGTTGTAGCTGTCCACATATCCCTGTACTATCGCCGCGAACTCTTCCTTTGTGCTGTTCCACTTAACTTCACCGTATGACCAGAACCAGTCAGCAGCTGTAGCCACGTCCATATCAGGGATAGTCGTCACAAAGACCTGTTCGTCGTCTTTTCCCTCAGAGAGTATGTAGTTGACAAGATTCTCAAGACGTTCCGGTGCGCCCTCGTTGTATGAACTGATAACATCGTTTGTGCCTATCTGAAGCAGAACTATATCCGGTGAATACTTCCTTATATAATCGCCATCCGTAAGAGTTTCAAGTATACCCTGACGCGGCTCTGCACCGTTCATCTGCTGTATAGCATATCCGCTGTATCCGGCATAATTGCCGTCATAGCTGACTTCTTTGCCATTGTATGTGAAGCTCTCCCTGTCCTGCCCTTTAGGCCCGACAAAGTCAATGTTAGTGTAGCCCTTCTGTGCAAGGGTATAGCTGAGATACTTGCGGTAGCCGCCCTGCTCCCAGTATCCGTCTGTTATGGAATCTCCCAGCGGCATTATCCTTATCGTATCGCTGCCGCTGTCTGCTGAGACGCCGACTGAAGGAAGAAACGTTCCCACAGCAGCCGCTGCAACTGCTGCCGCCACTACTTTTCTTATGGTGTTTTTCATATATTACCTCCGTTTTACAGGCTGCCTACTGCCTGTTTCTTTAAGATATATTCTAACATATCCGTCAGATTTTTTCAAGCAGTACACGGTCATTTACGGCAGGTATTGAATATCCCGGGAAGATGTGCTATAATTTTATAGTTATCAGTTCAGTTATCTCTAAGGAGCTAAAAATGGATACTTCAAATATACTTAAAAGCTGTACGCTCTGCCCAAGAATGTGCCGTGCTGACCGTACTTCCGGAAACGGCTTCTGCGGTGCAGGAGACCGTATAATAGCTGCAAAAACTTATCTTCACAAGTGGGAAGAACCCTGTATTTCATACAAGAACGGTGCCGGAACTGTCTTTTTCTCAGGATGCAGTCTGCACTGTGTATTCTGTCAGAACAACACTATCAGTAATGAGAACTACGGAAAAGAACTCTCTGTCGATGAACTCGCAGATGTTTTCCTCAGACTGCGTGACAATGGTGCTGACAATATCGAGCTTGTCACGCCTACGCATTTCGTTCCGCAGATAATAAGTGCGCTCGATAATGTCCGTCATAAACTCGGAATACCTGTTGTGTACAACTCCGGAGGTTATGAACTGACAGATACGATTGCTATGCTCGACGGCTACATAGACGTATATCTGCCCGATATAAAGTATTTCTCGCCGGAAGTCTCAAAACGCTATTGCGGTGCTGCTGACTATTTTGAACGCGCTTCACAAGCTGTTACTGCAATGATAAAGCAAGTCGGCAGTCTCAGTTTCAACAGCGAAGGCGGTCTTGAAAAAGGCACTATTATCAGGCACTTAGTTCTCCCATCTCATCGACATGACTCAATGGACATAATGAAGTGGATAGCTGAAAACACGTCAAAAGACGATGTGCTTATCAGTATTATGAACCAGTACACGCCGTTTGATTTTATAAGCGATGAATTCCCGGAGCTGAAACGCCGTATAACTAAAATGGAGTATAACAGCGTTGTACGCTATGCTTCGGAGCTTTGTCTTGACGGCTTTACACAGGAGCGCTCCTCGGCTTCCGATAAATATGTTCCGGATTTTGATCTGTCCGGTCTGACATGAGCGGTACGCTATGCGTACCGCTTTTAATTTGTTAATACCACTATAATTTATCAAGAGACGCCCTCTCTTACAGGGCGTCTCCTCTCCCTAAACAGTCCACCGGACTATTTAGGGATTCACCTCTTGCGGAGCTCTTGATGGCTAAATGCGGGGCGCTGCCCCACACCCCGCAAGGGCTGTCAGCCCTTGACCTGACCAAAGGAATAAAATCCCTTTGGAATCCCATTATTGATAATTACAACTATATTATACTACAACGCCCTTTGAAAAGCTCACTCTGTCATCAGTCATCTCGACTCTCAGCTTTTCACCGCTCGATACGCTCGAATCAACTATCATCTGTGCAAGTTCATTCTCGATAAGCTCTGTAACGCGCCTTTTTATCGGTCGTGCTCCGTATTTTTCAGTTTCCTTTGCTCCGGCTATCGCTTCAACTACTTCCGGTGAATAGCTCAGACCGATACCTATTCCGGCCGCACGTTTTCTAAGATTTTCCAGCGCTATCCGGCTTATCTGCCTGAGGTCTTCCTTTTCCAGCCTTCTGAACACCACTATCTCGTCGATACGATTGAGGAATTCCGGTGCAAAATGTTCCCTTATCCTTCGCAGTACACGCTCCTGTTCCGCATTGGCGGAATTTCCCGAAAAACCGACCGCTGTTCTGCCGCAAACCTCCTCAGCGCCTACGTTTGACGTCATTATTATGATACAACTCCGGAAGCTGATACGCCGCATAGCCGAATCTGTCAATATTCCGTCATCAAGTATCTGCAATAGTATATTCAGAACATCAAAGTCAGCTTTTTCTATCTCATCGAAAAGTATCAGAGAATAGGGATTCCTGCGTACTTTCTCGCAGAGTGTCATACTCTGATCGCCATACCCTGCGTAACCGGGCGGCGCTCCTATCAGCTTTGAGACGGAGTGTTTTTCCATATATTCCGACATATCCACTCTTATAAGACTGTTATCGGTATTGAAAAGGCACTCCGCAAGAGCTTTTGCAAGCTCTGTCTTTCCGACTCCTGTCGGACCTGCAAACAGAAATGAAGCTGTCGGACGGCTGCTGTCGCGCAGTCCTGACTTCGCTCGAAGTATCGCTCCTGCTATCTTGCTGACTGCTTCTGAATGCCCTACTACACGCTCAGACAGACGAAGTTCAAGCTGATTCAGCTGCTGAGCTTCCTCGGCGGTTATCCTGCTGAGAGGTATGCCTGTCTTCATTGATATTACTGTCATTATATCCGGTTCTGTAACTTCCGGTTCATCGCTCCCGTTTATAAAACTTCCGACATCGCGCAGACGCTTTCCGCTCTTCTTCAGGTCGATGTACTCGGAGTCTGCGACACTTTCTCCGCCGCTGTGCCTTATTTTGGCTCTCGCGCAAGCTTCATCTATAACATCTATCGCCTTATCAGGCAGAAAACGGTCTGAGACATACCGCACAGACATCTTTACGGCAAGCTCTATTGCCTCGTCACTTATCCTGACACCGTGAAATTTCTCATAACTGCTGCGAAGTCCCTTTATTATTTCGATACAGCCTGCTGTCTCCGGCTCGTTTACGTGTACCGGCTGAAATCGCCTTTCAAGTGCGGCATCTTTTTCTATCGTTCTGCGGTATTCATCAAATGTTGTCGCTCCTATTATCTGAAGTTCTCCCCTTGCAAGCTGCGGTTTCATTATATTTGCCGCGTCAATAGCGCCTTCCGCTGCCCCTGCGCCTACTATTGTGTGTATCTCGTCAATAAACAGTATGATATTGCCTGCGCTCACAGCCTCATCAATGCAGGCTTTCACTCTCTCCTCGAAGTCTCCGCGGTACTTCGCCCCTGACAGCAGAGACGTTATATCCAGCGAAATAATGAACCTGTTTTTCAGCTGATCCGGTACTAAATTACGGACAAACAACTCAGCTACGCCTTCAGCTATTGCGGTTTTGCCGACTCCTGCTTCTCCTATAAGACATGGATTGTTCTTTGTCTTACGCGCAAGCACCTGAAGCACCCTGTCTATCTCATTCTTTCGCCCAATAAGTGGATCACGCTTA
Organism: Ruminococcus sp.; assembly: GCA_016290875.1. GTDB lineage: Bacteria > Bacillota > Clostridia > Oscillospirales > Ruminococcaceae > Ruminococcus. Next base: position 39,965 of record JAEEVL010000001.1, on the reverse strand, counting down.
CGCAGAAGTGAGAGATCCGTCAGATTCCTGCCGTACCTCAGCAAATTCGGAAGCTGTGCAGGATTAGGACGCACAGAATCGTATATATCCGTCCGAACACTCTCAGAATCTATCATGCTAAGTCCGGAACATATACCTGCTATGTTTCCGCCGACCTTTTTCATTATGGTGCAGGCACTACATGACGGTTCTTTCAGCATAGCCGCAAGTATATGTTCCGGTGAAGCCTGCTTCTTCCCGTCCTCAGCCGCTATGCTGTAAGCATTTTCGAGTATGCGCTTGGCAGCTGTAGTTAAATAGCGCCTGTCAAGCACAGACGGCGTCCCCTGGCCGACAAGTTCGGTTATCGCGCGGTGAAGATCATCATACGCTATGCCGTTTTCAATCAAAAGATCAGCCGCTTTAGTTGTTCCTATATCGGATATGGCAAGCAGTATATGTTCACTCCCGACATAAGTGTGCCCGAGCTCCGAAGCTCCTGCAATTGCTCCTTCGATTATCCTGAGCGACTTCTTTGTGTATTTCTCTGTATTGAGCATCTCAGTTCCTCCTGTTCTATCTGCGGCAGTTGACTGCCGTACACTTCTATTATGCCACGCTATTTCTGCGATAACAGTCGAATCAGATGCCCGGGATAAATTTTGTAACACTTTTTTCGCCATAGCATACTATGTACTATGAAGCACAGGAAAACGCTTCAAATACATCAATACTTTAAGGAGTGCTTATTATGTGTAATTCTTGCTTTGACGGTAACAACTGCTGGTGGATCATTCTCCTCATCCTTCTCTTTATCATCCTCTTCTCCGGCTGCGGATGCAATAACGGCTGCGGCTGTGACAACAACAACGGATGTGGCTGCGGCTGCTGAGAAGGTACAAAAAAAGACTCTGTACCAGGTACAGAGTCATTACATATCTTATTAAACTGCTATGTCAGCTATATCCACTACCTTATTTCTTCTGTTTGTGAGAATAGGCTGTGAACCATTGATAACACAATCAGCTGTTACAGTTACCTTTGCTATGCTTCCGTCAGACGGAACTGCAAACATAGTCTTCATCAGTATGCCCTCAAGTATCGAACGGAGTCCGCGGGCACCTGTCTTCTGAGCAATTGCCTTCTTGGCGATCTCGATAAGAGCTTCGTCCTCTATCTCGAGCTCGATATCATCGTAATCAAAGAGCTTCTTGTACTGCTTTATAAGAGCATTCTTAGGCTCTGTGAGTATTCTTACAAGTGAATTCTCATCAAGCTCTTCGAGAACTGTTATTACCGGAAGTCTGCCGACAAACTCAGGTACCATACCGAACTTTACAAGATCCTTCGGAATGACCTTCTTGAAGATGTTGTCCTTTATCTCGTTGCGTGGCTTGATATCGCCGCCGAAGCCTATCGGAGCCTTTCCTATACGCTTCTGTATCTGACGCTCGAGTCCGTCAAACGCACCGCCGCAGATGAAAAGGATATTCTTTGTGTTGATCTGTATAACTTCCTGATTCGGGTGCTTTCTGCCGCCCTGCGGAGGAACGTTTGATACAGTCCCCTCGATTATTTTAAGAAGTGCCTGCTGTACGCCTTCACCGCTTACATCACGGGTAAGAGACGTATTCTCGGATTTTCTTGCGATCTTGTCGATCTCATCGATGTATATGATTCCGCGCTCTGCTGCCTTGATATCGAAGTCAGCTGCCTGGATAAGTCTCAGGAGAACGTTCTCTACATCATCACCGACATAACCGGCTTCTGTAATTGTTGTAGCGTCTGCGATCGCAAACGGAACATTGAGCAGCTTTGCAAGAGTCTGTGCAAGGAATGTCTTTCCGACACCGGTAGGTCCGAGAAGAAGCACGTTGCTCTTCTGAAGATCTACTCCGTCGTCCTCGACTTCGTTCTTTTCAGCAGCCTCCTGGCTCATTATACGCTTGTAGTGGTTGTAGACCGCAACTGCCAGTGAGATCTTTGCGTCGTCCTGTCCGATAACATAGTCGTCGAGGAACTCCTTTATCTCCTTGGGCTTGAGAAGCTTCATAGAGGAAAGATTCTTGTCTCCGTCCTTCTTTGATGCCTTCTTCTGAGCCTTTGCGATACCCGGACCATAGATCATTTCATAGCAGTAGCATACACATTCATCACAGATATTAGCCGTACCGGCAGAAAACATACTGTGTACCCTGTTTTCGCCCTTTCCGCAGAAACTGCAGGACTTGAATGATTCAGCCATTTATATAACCTACCTTTTTACTATTACTCTGTCTATAAGACCGTACTCCACTGCTTCCTTTGCGATCATGTAATTGTCACGCTCGCAGTCTGCGTGGATCTGTTCAAGTGTCTTGCCTGTATTCTCAGCAAGAATGGCTTCAAGACGGTCTCTTGTACGCTCGAGATTCTTAGCGTGTATCATAATATCGGTCTGCTGACCGCCGAGTCCGCCGCCTATAAGGGGCTGATGTATCATTATCTCGCTGTTCGGGAGAGCATAGCGCTTGCCCTTAGCACCGGATGAAAGCAGGAATGCACCCATTGAAGCTGCCATACCGATACAAATTGTTGATACATCACACTTGATGTAGTTCATTGTATCGTATATTGCCATGCCGGCTGTTACTGAACCGCCGGGGCTGTTGATATAAAGTGAGATGTCCTTCTCGGCATCCTGGCTCTCGAGATAGAGGAGCTGTGCAACTACAAGACTTGCAGTAGCGTCATTTACCTGATCTGAAAGCATAATGATCCTGTCATTGAGAAGTCTGGAGAAAATATCGTAGGAACGCTCTCCGCGGCTTGTCTGTTCAACGACGTATGGTACTAAACTGCTCATAATTTCATCGCCCTTTCTTAAAAACCATTGTCCCACGATAGAATCTGTGGGACAATATGTATTTATCTTGATCTTTGCCGGATTATGTCGAACACTGCCGGCTGACCTGTTTTTATATTATTCAGCGTCCTTATTCTCTGCGAGAGAATTGTCAACTACTGCATTCTCCTTGATGAGGTCAACAGCCTTCTGAACCTTGAGGTCTGTCACATAGTCATCAAGAGGAATGAATCTCTTCATTGTCTCAACGTCAACCTTGTTAGCTGCTGCGATATCTGCAAGACCGGAATTGATCTCATCATCGCTGATCTCGATATTTTCGAGCTCTGCAACCTTCTCAAGTGCAAGACGGAGCTTAACTTCCTTCTCAGCTCTGTCTCTGTATGTCTCTCTGAAGGAATCCATATCCATACCTGTGTACTGGAAGTAGAGCTTGAGATCCATGCCCTGTGACTTGAGCTGCTGCTCGAATGAACGCATAAGAGAATCGATTCTCTGCTCAAACATACAGTTCGGGATAGGAGCATCGATCTTTTCGATAAGAGCTGTCATTATATCGTTCTCGAAAGCGGAATCAGCCTGGTTAGTAGCTGCTTCCTCGAGCTTAGCTCTGATGTCGTTTCTGTATTCCTCAACTGTATCGAACTCAGTAGCATCCTTGATGAGGTCATCGTTGATCTCAGGGAGCTCCTCATAGCTGATAGCCTTGAGCTTTGTCTTGAATGTAGCTTCCTTGCCTGCGTAATCTGCCATCTGGTAATCCTCAGGGAAAGTAACTACTACGTCGAACTCATCACCGATGTTGTGACCAACGATCTGATCCTCAAATCCGGGGATGAACTGACCGCTGCCAAGACGGAGAGGATGATCCTCGCCCTTGCCGCCTTCAAATGCCTCGTCACCAAAGAAGCCCTCGAAGTCGATAGTAACTTCATCGTCCATCTGAGCTGCTCTGTCTTCAACAGATACAATACGTGCATTCTTCTTTCTGATGAGGTCGATCTGCTTGTCGATATCTTCATCTGTGATCTCTCTTACTACCTTAGCAGCCTTGATGCCCTTGTAGTCAGAGATCTCGATCTCAGGCTTTGTTACGCAGATAGCCTTGAGCTCTACGCCAGCTTCCTTATCGATAGAAGTGATCTCTACGTTAGGTCTGTCAACGAGAACGAGGTTTGTCTCCTTAACAGCAGCATCGATCTCGGGTCCGAGAAGTGAGTTGATAGCGCCCTCATAGAATGCGCCCTCGCCGAACTCTCTCTCAGCAAGCTTACGGGAAACCTTACCCTTTCTGAAACCCTTTATCTGGATATTTTTCTTCTGACGCTGGTATTCCTTCTCAACTGCAGCCTCAAAAGCAGCAGCGTCAATAGAAATTACTAACTCAGTAGTATTTACATCTGTCTTGTTTGATGATTTTAAACTCATAGTGAAAAGTCCTTCCATTAATTATATATAACATACTTGGAATATTATACCACATTTGTGATACTTTTTCCAGTAAATTCTCGCACTTCTACATATTGCACAAATTATAACACAATTTCAGGCTTGAATTGCAGATAATCACCAGCAACAAGGTGGAAGTCTATATCATCATAAACTCCATGAACACACAGCTCATGCGCTGAACGTCCGTGAATATGACCATAGTAGCACTTCTCTATCCTGTAGCGGTAGAGCACTTCAAGAATGTCATAGTTGTAATTATTGGCAAATATCGGCGGATAATGCATGAATACCAGCGGTTTAAGTTCAGCTTTTAGCGCCGACTGTATTGAGGTCTCCAGGCGCTGCACTTCCCTGCGCAGAACTTTCTCGTCCTGCACATCTTTGGAATTGTCAGTTCCGTTCACCCAGCCGCGTGTACCGCATATGCCGTAGTTTTCGTAGACAAAGTGATTGTTGTGGAGTATGCTTATTGTCGTAATTCCCTCATTTGTAAGGAAGTCCTCCATTTTGCGCATAGTTGTCCACCAGTAATCATGATTGCCCTTCAGGACTATCTTCCTGCCGGGCAGTTCATCTATAAAGCGGAAGTCAGGCAGAGCCTGCTGGAGCGACATTCCCCACGAAATGTCCCCTGCCAGCACAACTGTATCATCAGGCTTTATCGTATTCCGCCAGTTTTCTTCTATCCTCTCCTGATAGTCCTGCCAGCCGTTGAAGATGCTCATGGTCTTCGACGGATCGCTGAAACAAAGGTGAAGATCTCCTATCGTGTATAAACTCATACACCGAGTTTCCTAAGAACGTACTCCTTCTGATCTGCCTTATCAATTACGTCACTGAAACGCTCAGGCTTGTTTCTGAGATCTGCAAGTGCAGACGGGATCTCGAGCTTAGAAAGCTCTGCGATCTTGTCGACCTTGTCGTACTCGTCTATGTCAGATGTCTTGCCCTCAAGAGCCTCGAGAACTGCTGCACTGAACTTATACGGGCTTGCAGTAGAAGCGATAACTGTCTTTGTTGTATCGCCTGTTGCAGCCTTATAGTCGTTGTATACCTTGACAGCTACTGCTGTGTGAGTATCGCAGGTATAACCGTACTTCTCATAGATAGAATGGATAGTTTCCTTTGTCTGAGCGTCATCACAGTAGCCTGCACAGAATTCTTCTGCAAGCTTTGCCTTAACATCAGCGCTTACTTCGTACTTGCCCTCAGAAGCGAGCTTGCCGAACCACTCTCTGATCTGTGCGTCGTCCCTGCCAGTCATGAGGTAAAGAAGTCTCTCAAGGTTGCTGGAGATAAGGATATCCATTGAAGGAGATACTGTTGCAAAGAAATTGCGGTTTCTGTCGTAAACTCCTGTGTTGATGAAGTCTGTAAGTACGTTGTTTATATTTGAAGCACAGATGAGCTTGTTTACAGGTACGCCCATGTGCTTTGCATAGTATGCTGCAAGTATGTTACCGAAGTTACCTGTAGGAACTACGATGTTGATCTTGTCGCCGAGCTCTATCTCGCCGTCCTTAACGAGTTCAGCATATGCTGATACGTAGTAAACTACCTGAGGTACAAGACGTCCCCAGTTGATAGAGTTTGCGCTTGAGAACATCATTCCGTTGTCCTCAAGATTTTTCTTTACGCTGTCATCTGTGAAGATAGCCTTAACGCCGTTCTGGCAGTCATCAAAGTTGCCCTTGATAGCGCATACACCTACGTTGGAGCCTTCCTGAGTCTTCATCTGACGCTTCTGCATCGGGCTTACGCCGTCCTCAGGATAAAATACCATGATAGATGTTCCCTCAACGTCCTTGAAGCCTTCAAGAGCTGCCTTTCCGGTATCGCCGGATGTAGCTACGAGAATAACTATCTTCTTGTCGAGATTTATCTTCTTTGCAGATGTTGTAAGGAAGTAAGGCAGTATCTGGAGCGCCATATCCTTGAAAGCACAAGTAGGTCCGTGCCAGAGCTCGAGCATATAAGTACCGTCAAAGAGATGTGCAAGCTCAGAAATGCCCTCTGTCTCGAAATTCTTTGTAGAGTAAGCGTTGTCTGTGCAGTAGTGTATCTCTGCCTCTGTGAAATCAGTGAGGTACTTAGAGAACACATATGCAGCTCTGTCAGCGTATTTCATCTCACCGACTGCTTTTATCTCCTCAAGTGACAGCTCCGGGATGCTCTCAGGTACAAAAAGTCCGCCCTCTGCGGAAATGCCCTGAGTAATAGCCTCAGCGCTGCTGACCTTGACGTTGCTGTTTCTTGTGCTGTTGTAGAACATAAAATCACCCTTCAGAATATGAAATTGTAGCCTGTGGTATCATAGGCATTTTGAATATATTCAATGCTCAGGACCTTATCTCCGTCGATCACGACCTGTGCTATGTCGAATCTCGGCTGGAGCATATTCGGGTGCCGTAAGCAATATTCGGCTGCTGTTTTGATAATGAGCCCTCTCTTGCGTTTGTTCACAGCATCGAAGCCGGTTACAAGACTGTCCGGTTTACGGGACTTGACTTCAACAAATGCAAGATAGGTGCCGTCCTCTGCGATTATATCTATCTCCCCGCCCTTTATTCGGAAATTGCGCTCCGCTATCGTGTAGCCAAGCTTACGAAGATATTCGCAGACTTTTTCCTCGCCGAGCTTTCCTGTTTCACTTCTCGTCATAGAGCTTTTTCAGGAAAGTCCTGCGGTGGACATCGGATATACCGTACTTTTCAAGCATTTCGTAATGCAGCTTAGTGCCGTATCCCTTGTGCTTTTCAAATGCGTACTGCGAATACTTTTCCGCTATCTCACGCATATAGCGGTCACGCGCTACCTTTGCGAGAACGGAAGCTGCTGCTATTGAGGCAGAATTTGCGTCTCCTTTTATGACATACTGCGTTTTGCAAGTTAAGTCAGGAGTCTTATTTCCGTCTATCAGCGCTATATCTGGCTGTATCCCCAGCCCTTCGACTGCGCGTTTCATAGCTAGCATAGCCGCATTAAGTATGTTTATCGAGTCTATCTCCTGCACCGACGCTGTGGCGATACAGTAAGCCTCTGCTTTTTCCTTTATTACGTCGAAAAGCTCCTCGCGGCGCTTTTCAGAGAGCTTCTTGCTGTCATTGAGGTAATCGATAAGAGTGCCTTCTTTAAGAATGACTGCCGCTGCGTAAACATCACCGGCAAGAGGTCCTCTGCCTGCCTCATCAACTCCGCATACGACCGGATAACTTTTTCTTATCTCCGAATCATAGTCGAAGAGTTCCTTATGAAGTACTATCCTCGCCATTATTTTTCCCTCTGCGTCGGTAATTCAAGAGTTATGCGTCCGAGCTTTCCGCTGCGGAACTCATCCAAAACAGTTATAGCGGCTCTCTCGGTATTTATCTCGCCGCCCGAGATCATCATACCGCGCTTTCTGCCGACACTTTCAAGAAGCTCAAGTCCGCTCTCTTCACCGCTTGTCTCAAGCTTGTAGCGCTCCTTGAGCGAAGCCGGATATTCTTCTGCAAGATAGCTTAGAAGCTTCATTGCGAGAGTTTCGATATCAAGTATATCATCGCTGATAGCGCCTGTGAATGCAAGCCTTACAGCAACGTCCTGATCTTCAAATTTAGGCCAAAGAACTCCGGGCATATCAAGAAGCTCTGTATTGTTGTCGAGCTTTACCCACTGCTTTGTGCGGGTAACACCAGGCCTGTCCTCAACCTTTGCACGCTTAGTTCCTGCTAACCTGTTGATAAGGGACGATTTTCCGACATTCGGGATGCCGACTATCATAAGTCTTACTGCTGCACCGGTCATTCCCTGCGCTGCGCGTTTTTCCATGAGCTCTTTCAGTACCTTTGTACGTACTGTCGGGAGCACGTTTTTAAGTCCTTTGCCGGACTTACAGTCAACAGCAAGAGCCTCTGCTCCGCTGTTTCTGAAATAATTTATCCACATCTGAGTGGCTCTGTCATCAGCCAGGTCACTCTTATTGAGCAGTACCAGTCTCGGCTTGCCCTTGGTCATGCTGTCCATTTCCGGATTGCGGCTGCTGAGCGGAGCTCTTGCATCAACAATCTCGACCACCGCATCCACCAGCTTGAGGTTAGCTGCGATCAGACGGCGTGTTTTAGCCATATGACCGGGGAACCACTGTATCTGCTTCATTTCCGTATTATCCACAAATACCTCCATCAGTCTATAAGACCGAGATCTTTGAGCGGGTATACCCTCATAAGTATTTTTCCGACTATGTCTTCCTCGGGAATAAGACCGATCCTGTAAGAACGGCTGTCCTGAGAATCCCGTCGGTTATCGCCCATAACAAACACATATCCATCCGGCACAGTCAGAGGATAATGTCCTGTGAATGCGCCCTCGTCAAGGTGCGTAAGTCCTGTTATGTACGGTTCGTCATAGACTTTATCATCAATGTAGACCGTTCCCTTGTGAAAGTCAAAATCAACTTTCTGTCCGGGAACAGCTATTATGCGCTTTACAATGTACTTGTTAATTCCCTTTGAAGCAACAAGCTCACCGCTGTCGTTCATAGTTACGGCGTGCTCTGCATTTATTACCACGACGTCGCCCTGTTTTGGAGTCCCGTACCATGCTGTCATTATAACACGGTCACCCTCACTGAGAGTCTCAGCCATGGAGATACCGGTTATGGTAGTGACACGGAGCAGAAACACAAAGACCAGCGTTACCGAAAACAGTGATATTATCATTGTTTCGGCAAAGCTGAATATCTTTTCACGTATAATCGAAGCCTTAGTCTTCTCTTTCATCAGATGACTTCTTATATGAATTGAAGAGTGTCTTGATCTCCTTGATGGGAGAATATCTCATAACTGCTTTTCCGTAGATCTGCTCTTTCTTGACAAGTCCTACGTAACCGCTTCGGCTGTCAGATGAGTTCTCACGGTTGTCTCCCATAACAAAGTAGTATCCCTCAGGTACTGTGAACGGGAACTTTCCTGAAAAAGGCCCTGAGCCTACAAGAGTACGTGCACCTTCCTTGATGTATGGCTCGTCGATAAGCTTTCCGTTAACCATTACCTTACAGTTGTCCGGATCAGAGTCGTCGATGTTGATCTCTTCACCGCCGCAGGCAATAACACGCTTGATGATACATTCGTCGATAGGGTTGTTTGAGAGCTGTGCCTCATAAGGCTCGCCGAAATCATCAACGAGATATACGGCATTGTTGTCGATAACGAGGATGTCTCCGTCCTTGATATCGAAGTATACAGTTGTCATAAATATTCTGTCCTTACCGTAAAGAGTCGGCTCCATAGAGTGACCTACGATGTTTACGGGGTGGAGCAGATAAGTGAAAACGAGCACGATAACAAATATTGTTATAAGTGTCGATTCAGCTATCTCAAGAACGTCAGATAAGAAAGTTTTCTTTGTGTAGGGCTTTTTCTCATCATCCGCAGATCTGTTCTCAGAGCTGATGAGCTCTTCTGCGGCTGTTTCCTCAGACTGCTCCGGAGAAACTGCTTCTTCGATCAATTCTTCAGTTTCGTTGAGTATATTGTTTTCTTCCATATGTGACCTCCGGCTTATTTGCGAATATATATATCGGGATCATACCCGTTGATTCCATTTCGCTTAGTATAGCAAAAAAGGGACTTTGCGTCCCTCGAGGAAAGAAGATGAGTCAGGCAGAGAGACTCTGCCTGAGCTCAGTCTGCAACCTGTTAGCGGATCTGTTCCTTAACCTTAGCAGCCTTACCAACTCTGTCTCTGAGGTAGTAGAGCTTAGCTCTGCGAACTTTACCGTATCTTACAACCTCAACCTTGTCTACAACAGGTGAGTGGAGAGGGAATACTCTCTCGATACCACAGCCGTGAGCAACACGTCTTACTGTGAAAGTCTCGCTGATGCCGCCGTGCTTCTTAGCGATAACTGTACCTTCAAATACCTGGATACGGCTCTTGTCGCCTTCCTTGATCTGAACGTGTACCTTTACAGTATCACCTACGTTGAACTGCGGAACATTTTCCTTCATGCTTGATTCGCTGATGAGTTTAAGTGCATCCATTTTAATTTTCCTCCTAAATTTCCGAACATTCTTACCCGTCCCACAGATACCGTTCAGCTTTCGGTATACGCAGGAATAAACAACATAAATGTGTGTATGAACACACGCCGCATAAGCGGTAATAACGGGCAGCGGACCATCCGATTTAATGTCTTTCGGCATTAACCCTCATCCGATATGATAAAATCATAACGAACGGAATTTCAAATGCTTTTATATCATAACATACTTTGTAAGAAAATGCAAGTGTTTTTTTGAAAAAAACACAAATTTAATATATTTATCTCTTTCTGAGTATGGCTGTGGCTGCATGATGGAGAACTTCAAATGCTTCCGGAGCATTCTCTGTGAGCATTTTCATATGCTCCGTCTCCCACTTTGTTATAGTATCGGGATCCATCGAAGCTCCTACTCCCCTGCACGCTTTCATTCTGCCGTTCCACGTATCTCTTGTGAAAGGTACCATGAGATCATATTGGTCTCGCGCTTCTATGTCGAAATACTTCTCAGCAACTTCGGGAACAAAGACAGGAGTCCTCTCATAGCCGCCGCCTGACCATTCCGGATTGTATTTCAGGACAAGTTCCTCACTTGCCTTCGCAAGTGCATCATCACCCGGAACCCATGCCATGAACAGTATTACAAGCCTGCCGCCGTCCTTGAGGAGTCTTGCCAGCTTCGGGATAACTTTGTCATAATCAAAGTAAAAGAAACACTGACAGGCTGTGATAACGTCAAATGTTCCGTCCGGGAAGTCTATGTCCTCTGCCGATGATACGACAAATTCGATCTTCTTGCCCTCTTTTTCAGCAAGTATTTTAGCGTGTGCTATCTGATTTTCAGATATATCAGAGCCTACCCAATCCGCACCGTAATAGTACATACTTCTCGGCACGACACCAGTTCCGGTGCCAAGGTCAAGAACTTTCTGTCCTTTTACACATATGCCGCGTTCAGCTATCATATCCCAGAATACAGGCGGATAGATATCACGGTATTTTGCGTAATCAGCAGAAGTCTTTCCCCAGTCGAAGGCTTTTCCACTGTCGATCTCCCTTTTAAATATGTCCATTACTTTTCACTCCTTATTTAAAATCTGTGCCGTCCTCGCACAAAATAGCAGTACGTCTTATATTTCGAGCTTCAAACGACTCTGAACCGGCATTCCTGAGCGCATCAAAGAACAATGTAGGGTTGTAGTTGGTCTGAGTTCCTGCCGGAAGTCTCAGAGACATCTTTATGCAGCCATTTCCGTCCTCAAATGTGAGTACCTGGAGATCAGGCTTGATGTCAACCGTCTTTATGCCCTTTTTAGTCTTCTTCTCTATAAGAATGCTCTCACCGGCAAGGAGCTTCTCGATGTCGTTCCTGAGTCCGGGGACATTTGCCGTTTCGAGCTCAAAGCTGTAATCAGCATGAGTTATCGCTGTGACCTTCTTTTCCTGAGGAGCAACGGACACTATGCCCATTCCCTCCGGCATTACGGCATTCAGACGATCACGTATCTCTTCCATTGACATTTCATCGTCGGTTATATTGAAGTCCATTATCTCACAGCTGCTCTCGAAACCGAGCGAAAGCGCCAGTGCAAATGCGTAGTATGGGTGGGGATTGAAGCCCTCCGTGTACCATATCGGCAGCTTTGAGCGTCTGAATATCCTCAGCATACAGCGGTTGAGGTCGAGGTGGGATATGTACTTTGCGCGTCCTTTTTTCTCAAATACTGCTCTTAATCTCAGCAAAAACATTCCCTCCCCACTTTTTTATTCACTCCGCAGCCCGAGCATCTCTGACGGCAGTTCGGAGTAGTCTTTGACTGATGTGCTGTCTGGTTCTCACGTATAAGGAACCGCTTCGATACGAAGTAATCCAGGTGATCCCATGGCAGTATCTCGTCATATTCAAATCGTCTGTTGGCGTAAAATGCCGGATCAATGCCGCAGTCCGCAAAGGCTTCGAGCCACTTGTCAAACCGGTAGTGCTCCTCCCAGCTGTCAAACTTGCAGCCCTTCTTCCATGCTGTGTATATAGCTTTGCACAGTCTTCTGTCGCCCTTTGCCAGTATTACTTCAAGCTGGCTGACATTAGGATCGTGGTAGCTTACCTTTATCTTCTTGGTCTTGACTGAATCAAGCAGGAGTTTCTGCTTATGCTCGATCATTTCACGCGTATCCTGCGGTTCAAACTGGAACGGTGTGAACGGCTTAGGCACAAATGTTGCACAGCTGACGGATACCTGAACTCCGCCTCTACCCTTCGGTCTGTCCTCTATGCTGTAGAAGAGGTCAACTATCCTCTGTGCAAGCTCTGCGATACCAACGATGTCCTCGTCAGTCTCGGTGGGAAGTCCCATCATAAAGTAGAGCTTCACCGCAGAATATCCGCCCTTGAATGCAATAGTACAGGTGTTCATTATCTCTTCTTCGGTGACGTTCTTGTTAATTACATCACGGAGACGCTGTGTACCGCCCTCCGCTGCGAATGTAAGTCCGCTCTTACGGACTTTCTTTATCTTTTCAAGGAGAGATTCCGAGAAATTGTCAACTCTGAGCGACGGCAGGGAGAGATTTATCTTCTCCTTCGCTGTATAGTCAATAAGCTGTGTCAGCATAGGATCTATCTCCGAATGGTCGCTTGTACTCAGTGAAGCAAGTGATACCTCGTCGTAACCTGTGTTCTCGCAGAGACACTTGGTCTCACGGCAGATAGTGTCGGTATGCTTCTCACGGAAAGGTCTGTATATGAAGCCAGCCTGACAGAAACGGCATCCTCTGATACATCCTCTCAGTACCTCAACGGAAACTCTGTCGTGTACTATCTCTGTAAACGGCACGACAAAATTCTCCGGATAATACACCTTGTCAAAATCCCTTATAATGCGCTTGTGTACTATATCAGGCGCTCCGTCGGAAGCTTCAACTTTGCTTATGGTGCCGTCCTCTTTATAAGTGAAATGATAAAAGCGCGGAACGTATACACCGTCTATCTGTGCAGCGCGGCGAAGGAAATCAAGCCTTGAAGCGCCCTGCTGCTTCATTTCCCAGTAAAGATCAATAAGCTCGAGGTTTACCTCTTCGCCCTCACCGAGAACGAATATATCGAAGAAATCCGCAAGAGGCTCCGGATTACAGACACACGGTCCTCCTGCCATAACGATCTGTCCGAGCTCGTCACCGCGTTCACTTGCAAATATCGGTATGCCGGCAAGATCAAGCATATTAAGGACATTCGTGTAGGAGAGCTCATACTGCATAGTAAAGCCAATGAAATCGAAATCCTTGATAGGATCAAGGCTCTCAAGCGCATAGAGCGGTATGTCGTTCTCGCGCATAATAGCTTCAAAGTCCTCAGAAGGCGCAAAGCAACGCTCGCACCAGTAGTTTTCCCTCTCATTCGTGAGAGAGTAGAGTATCTTCATTCCAAGATGTGACATACCTATATCGTATGTATCAGGGAAGCAAAAAGCAAAACGAACGTCTATCTTAGACTTGTCCTTGATGACGCTTCCGACCTCACCGCCTATATAACGTGAGGGTTTCTGCACAGACAAAAGGTGCTTTTCTATTTTTTCTTTAACAGTCATTCAAACCTCCAGATCTTTCTCAAAGATCAGCATATCACGGAGCTGTACTCCTTCTTCAAATATCGGGTGGTCATAGTTCTCTGTGAACCAGTTCTTAACTGTACGGATACACACAAAGCCGCATTTTTCATAAAACGGTACTGTCAGCGGACTGTCTCCGGTACCCGCTATGAGTCGGCTGAAAGTCCCGGAATAGCGGCTGCAAACGAACTCTATCAGCTTTCTGCCGTAGCCGCGGTGCTGAAACACCGGATAAACTGCGATATTTTTCAGTTCGAGCGTACCGTTGCCCTCATCGGTAACAGCACACAGTGCCCGTATTTCACCTTCCTCCATAAGCAGCCACAGTTCACAGCGATCAAGGTATTTCCGCACCATTTCTTCCTGTTCGTCGCCTATCAGAAGAAGCGGCATATACTCTTCCCGGCTGTCAGCTTCAATTATCTCTGTCATTTGATATTGTCTCCGCTGAAACGCATCGGTAAGAAGTCGCTCAGCCTGAACCAGCCTTTGGAAAGTATCACAAGAAGACTTTCACTGCAGAATTCGCTGAGTACCTGTAAACACGCTCCGCAGGGCGGACACGGTATCGAAAAATCCTCAGTAGAGCTTCCGGCTATCGCTATCGCCTTGAACTTCGTCGCACCATCGGCAACTGCCTTGAACATTGCTACACGTTCAGCACAGACCGTCAGCGAATAGGAGGCATTCTCTATATTGCAGCCGGTATAGACCTTGCCGTCTACCGTGAGCAGAGCAGCTCCTACGCGGAATTTCGAATACTTTGAATAGGAGTATCCGGCAGCACGTACGGCTTCTTCAAAGAGTTCTCTGTCTGTCATGCTGCTCACCTGCCCTTTCCGACTTTGCGTTTCTTTCCGTCGGGGGTCATTATATATGTGTTCTCGAGCTGTGCGAGGAGATTTCCTGTCACTGATGCACGGTATTCGTTGCGGAGCTCTGTCTGCTCTGCCTTTTCAGCTTCGGTAAGTCCCTCGGCCTTTGATTTTCTTGCAAGCTCGTTTATCCTGTCAATTTTTTTCTGATCCATTTCAAGCACCTCAAAATATGTATTATATGACCATTCCACCGTTCACACCGAGCACCTGCCCGGTAATGTAAGAGGCACGGTCTGACGCAAGGAACTCCACAGCTTCGGCAACGTGTTCGGGAGTTCCGAAGATGCCGAGCGGTATCTCCTCACGGATTGCTTCAAGTTCTTCCTGTGTATAGCGACTGTTCATCTCAGTCATTATAAAACCGGGCGACACGCAGTTCACACGGATACCGGACGGAGCAGTCTCTTTTGCAAGTGCCTTCGTAAAGCCTATGACACCGGCTTTAGCGGCAGAGTAATCCACCTCGCAGGAAGCTCCGACTTCGCCCCACATCGACGATATATTGATGATACATCCGGAGTGACGTCTTATCATCCCCGGAAGGAAAGACCTTGAACAGTTGAGCGTTCCGGCAAGGTCAGTATCGAGAAGACGCCTTGCTCTGTCATCGCTGAGAGACGTGAAAAGCTCCACTTCGGAAACTCCGGCGTTATTTACAAGTATATCCAAGGAACCTATCTCCTCTGCCGCCCTGCGGACTGCTTCCGTATCCGAAACATCAAATCGCACGGCGATACCGCCTGTTTCTGCGGCAAGCTGCTCGGCTTTTCCCTGAGAGCTCCGATAATTGATATAGACAAGGCAGCCATCAGCGGCGAATCTACGGCAAATTGCCGCTCCGATACCTCCGCTGCCGCCTGTTACTAATACTTTTCGCTGCATTATAAAACTCCTTGATCAGCAGATATAGATTAATTATATCACAGTTCAGAAAAAATAGCAACATCCGCCGCAAATTATTATGCAGTCAGTTGGCAGAGTAAAAATGCACAATAATAATATTTTATTTTCGTCTACATTTACTAATACGACAAAAAATGTGTAAGTTTTTTGAAATTTGACTATCGTGCTTGAAGTTTACAAATGTTTGTGGTATCATTATAAGCGGCGGTTTATGCCGTCACGATTAGTTAAGACTTTTATTATGATAGAGGGATTTATAATGGCTGATACTTCAAAAGAGATGACAAAATCTAAACCTGAATCGTCTGCCGTTCAGACCAAAAGTAAAAAGGTCATGGATGACGTAAGCGAGATCAAGGAACGTACAACAACACCTATCGACTCCAAGAAAGAACCCAACAAATTCATCAAGTGGGTCAGGGCTCTGAATGAGAAGCGTGAGGAAAACAGCAAGAAATTCAGTCTTGTCAACCTGCTGATACTCATTCTCTTCCCGATATACATAACCTGTATGTCAGAGATAATCCAGGCTAAGACACTCTCGAATTTCGGCGGTTTCTTTGCAGCTCATATGACAGTTTTCATCTTTGATATACTGATCGCAGCAATAATATTTGTTCTGATGCTCGCGATATTCAAAAAATGCTGGCTCGCGATACTGGCGCAAAGTGCGATGTACGTCGCGCTCGGTACGGTCGAGCTGTTCAAGTACAATACGAACGGCAACCACCTGCTGCTCTCTGATATGCGTCTTGCTAAGAACGTAAAGAGTCTTTCATCGTTCGCATACATCAAGATCACGTGGCAGCTCGTTCTCTGCTACATCGTTGCGATACTCATATTCCTCGCAATATTCTACCTTAACCCCAAGATAAAGTTCAAGCCGCTCCATCGTGTTGCTGCCGGATTAGGCTGCGTGGTATTCGGCTTTGCTATGGTAACTTTCTCTGGTTTCTACAAGCCTGTGTACAAGTTCTTCAAGATAGACACCACCAAGGCTACAAACGCTTTCCTGCTGAATGAGAAATTCGACAACAACAGCTTTATCGCTTTCCTCGTACAGACAGCTTCTGAAAGCTATGCCAACCGTCTCGTTGAGCCTGATGACTACAATAAAGCCAACATTGACCGCATTCTTGACGTTAAAGTCGACAAGAGCGGTGACTTCAACGGCGGAAAGAAACCTAATGTTATCTTCATCATGAGCGAGTCCTATGCAGATTTCCGTGTTTTCGACCAGCTCAAAGTTGATGATTCATACTACAAATACTTTGATAAAGCCCGTAAAGAAGGCTGCAGCGGCACACTCATCACTCCTACTTATGCAAGCTGGACTGTACGTGCTGAGTTTGAGCTTATGTTCGGTCTCCCGGTAAAGGGTATCAAGGATCCCAATATGCCGCAGAGAGTTCTCGCTGACCACTCTCTCCCGGCTATGGCAAGGTACTACAATCAGTGGGGCTACAATACAGCATACGTTCATCCGTTTATGGCTGAATTCTACAGCAGACACAAGATATACGGAAGATTCGGCTTCAAGGAAATGCTCTTCCACGACGATTACAGCGATACTACCGATTTTACAGTTGATGTTGACCACTATGGTACTTACGTTGACGACAAGACTATTTTCAATCAGCTCCTTGACCTCGTAAAGACTTCTGATGATCCTATCTACATCCATACAACTACCATGCAGAACCACCAGCCCTATGACCAGGGTGAGGATCCGGATGATGAGTTCGGCAACTACCTCCAGTGGATCCAGCATACAAATGAAGGTCTCAACGACTTCCTCGAAGCTCTCAAGAAGATCGACGAACCTACTCTCGTATTCTTCGTAGGCGATCACTTCCCCTCACTCAGAGGCGAGACAAGCGTTTACAACGAACTCGGTCTCAACGGTCAGAACTGCGATATCCTCTATGAACAGAAGTACTTCTACTGGGCAAACTACGATGCTGATTTCTCAAAAGTTCCTCAGGAAAAATACTCATTCTTCTATGTACCTTATGTAGTATTCGATATCATCGATGCTCCTCATGATGCTTTCATCGAGAAAATGATGTCTTACCTCAAAAAGACTCCTATCTACTCGACGGCTTACAATGCTGACATTCCTGAGAATGATGATCTCAATATGCTTACTTATGACCGCGTTGTCGGCAGCCTGTACTCGACTTCACCGCTCGACGACGATTAAGGAGATAATATGAAAGATATAAAGACCGGTATCAGCGGCTTCGCTGATCTCAAAGTTACAGACAAAGACCTTGCTGTAAATGTCGGCAGCGGAAGTCTCGAAGTATTCGCAACTCCGTCAATGATAATGCTCATGGAAAAGGCTGCTTGCAGCTGTCTCGCTGAATACCTCGAAGCTGACGAAACTACTGTCGGCACAGAGATGAACGTAAAGCACATCTCAGCTACCCCCTGCGGTATGGACATAAAAGCCGAAGCCGTTCTCACTGAAGTGAACGGAAGAGAATTCACCTTTACCGTCAAGGCTTCTGACAATGCAGGCACTATCGGAGAGGGTGTCCACAAGAGATTCCTCGTATACGGAGAAAAATTCACCGCAAAAGCAAAGTCAAAACTCAACTGAAACACCACTGCCGCATTGATGATATGCGGCAGTTTTTTATCCTCATTTTTTCTGTCTGCTATCATATTTTTATCACAAAAAAAGTTATAATAATATATGTGAGAAGGACATCCCCGTCCAACTGATATATTTGTGAAAGGATCCATGATATGTCTGACAATTTCAACGAATTCGAGAATGCAAATATTCCTGAGGAGAACGTTTCTCCCGTACAGAATGATATAAACGAACAACCGGCCGACACTCAGCCTGTCTATCAGAATACAGCTGCTGACAACGGCTACACCTATGTATCAGAAAACACTCCAAAAGTCAAAGCGCCAAAAAGAAATCATCCTATACTCAAGGGTATAGCTTTTGTTCTCTGTCTCGCTATTGTCGGAGTCGGCTCGGTACAGGGTTACAGGATCTATCAGGATCATAATGATAAAAACGGTTTCTCTGCATACGATGGTGAAAATCAGAAGTCTACACAAAAGGAAACTGAAGCAGCTACTAAGGTATCAAGATCAGACGATGATGATTTCAAGAGCCTTATTGAACTCGCCGGCAGAGAAGACGCTAAGCAGATACCTGACATATATGAGGAGATATTGCCCTCAGTTGTTGGTGTATCGGCAAAATTTGAATACACCGCTCAGTATTATGACTTCTTTGGCTGGGGACAGGGTTCTTCAAGTCAGGAACAAATGATAGGACGAGGTACCGGCATCATTATTTCCGAAGACGGTTACATCGTTACAAACGCTCACTGCGTTTACGATGACAGCAGCCAGTACCGCGCCGGTGAAGCTATTGAGGTAACTATACGATTCAGCGATCAGACCGACCATTCAGCCAAAATAATCGCATATGATACTGACTCTGATATAGCTGTCCTTAAAGTAAACGAGAGCGGTCTTACTCCTGCTACTTTCGGAAACAGCAAAGACCTGAGAGTCGGCGAGCTTGTTATCGCTGTCGGCAATCCTCTCGGTTTCGAGCTCTTTGGTTCTGTTACGAGCGGTATAGTTTCTGCTCTCGACCGTGAGATTTCTGTAAATGACAAAAACATGAAGCTTATACAGACTGACGCTGCTATCAACGAAGGTAATTCCGGCGGTCCTCTGCTTAACAGCTGCGGACAGGTTATTGGTATCAACTCAGCGAAAATGGCTTCAAATACCATAGAAGGACTTGGATTCGCTATTCCGATCGATGAGGCTAAGTCAATTATCGATGACCTCATCCACTATAATTACGTTACCGGCAGACCTCAGTTCGGCTGGACAACTGTAAATGTTTCTGAATCAGATTCGCGCCGCTATAATATGCCTATGGGTGCTTACGTCGTAAACATCAAGGAAGGCGGTGCTGCCGATAAAGCCGGTATTCAGATTGGTGACGTTGTCATAGACATCGAAGGTGACAAGGTGACTTCAACTACCGATATTACCAACATCAAGAGCAAGTACGAAGCCGGAGACAAGGTAACTGTTACCGTAAGCCGCCGCGGCGAGGACGTCAAAATGGACGTTACTCTCGATGAAGCAAGATCAGGCAAAAATGAGTCTGATGACGAACGCGACATAGCAATTAACTGATTATCAGTTAATATCTATATCTTCTCCTAATCCTGTAAAAAGCCGACTCCTTATGGAGCCGGCTTTTTCAGCGTTATATATCCAGTTTTATTTCTTCCTTCAACTCAAACGAGTAAAGATACAGTTCCCTGACTTTCATATTCGTGGTCAGTTCAATAGCGGAACGATAAAGTTTCAGCTGCGTACTGTAACGCTCAGCGGCTTTCTCAGCCGATATTCCGCGGTCAGATTTGTAGTCAACAATGATGAGTTCACCGTTTTCCTCAAACATAAGATCTATGATGCCCTTTATCATACCGTCGGAATTACGAAGCTTTTCCATCAGCTCTTTATCAATATCCAGCTGTGATACGGCTACCATGAATTTTCTCTCGCGCCATACGCTGGAGGCTGCCGATATACGCTTATACAAGCTGCTTTCAAAGAATGCCGCCACATTTTCATGGTCGATAGAATCAGCTTCGCTGCTGCTTATATACCCCATATCCTTTATACGCTCAATCTCATCAGACGGAGACTGCTGCGCCTGTGAGAAATCGCAGTACTGGAAGAACGTATGTATAGCCGTTCCCCTCTCAGCACCTGTTAGAGCCCTCTTTCCTGTTGTGAACTTCGGTCTGCGAAGTCTAAAATCAAGGCGCTCAGTCTCACCGCGGAATTTCCTCGTTATCTGAGTTACACTGAGCTTTGCAGGCATTTCAGACAGAGCCGTATCGTAGCTGTTGTTCATTATTGCGCTTATCTCGCTGCATATCTGCTCATCCGGCTCGGCTTCCGTATCAGACTCCTCATCAGATTCTGCGGACAGACTTTCATTAACGGCATATACCACATCAAATATATCTTCGCCGCCGCGTGCAAACGGTATATCATTCCCTTCGGGAACGAGTCCGAGTTCAGCAGCTATATCCGCAAACTTGCTGTGGTGCATAAGCGAAGCCCATATCCAGTCGGCAAAGCAATCAGCTCCGGTTATTATGTCCTCGCAGTCGCCGCCGCTTATAAGTGCTCCTTCAAGCTGTGATGAAAGGCGCTTTATTGCCTTTTCTCCGGTCTTCAGATTTATGAACAGTCGCTGACGTGCTCTTGTCAGTCCAACATAGAACAGGCGCATTTCCTCACTTCGGGTACTCTGTTTCAGTTCGCTGCTCAGCATGACCTGCTGGAATGTGCGGTACTTACGCAGTATCTCCTTGTCATAGAGTATATAGCCTATCCTTCCGTCGTCACTGCACATAACTATATCTGAATCATACTTGAATTTAGTCGAAGTCTCGGCGATAAACACAAAAGGATATTCAAGTCCCTTTGAACCGTGAAGAGTCTGTATCATTACGTAGTCTCCGGCAGCAGCAGAGGTCTTACCCTGCGATTCATCGCCGTTCTCTATAACCCTGTCGATATGCCTCAGGAATCCTCCGAGACCGCCTGTTCCCTCAAATGCGACTGATTCCTCATAGCTCCTTGCATACTGTATCAGCGCACGGAGATTTGCACGTTTCTTCTCAGCATCGCTTCCGAGCTGCATAACGGATATAAAATCGGTGGTATCGTATATCGAACTGATAAGCTCACCTATCGTCATCGTTACAGCATCAAGGCGGAACCTGTCCAGTGCTTCAAGGAATTCCCGGCAGCGCTCGGTCAGAAACATATCCGCGCAGTCACTGTAATCTCCGTCTGCAAGCTTTCTTAGCACAGAAAACAGCGGCAGTTTCTTGTCAAGCGATCTTATGAACGCTATCTCAGGTAATGCAAACATATACATTGGGGATGTGAGCACCGCTGTCAGCGGTATGTCAAGAAGCGGATTGTTTATGATTCGCAGAAGATCGGTGAGTATCGCTATCTCCCTTGACTGGAGATAGCCGGATTCTTCGCTGTGTTTCGCCGTTATCCCGAGCCTTTCAAGTTCACCGGCGTATATGTTTATAAATCTGTTCTTTCTTACAAGAATACAGAAGTCAGATGGTCTGCACGAACGCGGAGGTCCGTCCTTTTCTGCAACAAGTGCTCCCTCACGGAGCATTTTTGCTATTACTCCTGCGGTGTAGACAGCTTCCGGATCTCTCTGAGGTTCGTCGTTCTCTTCGTCCTCGTCTTCATCGCAGTTCACAAGAGATATCTGTGTGCGGAACTGCATATCGTCCATTCCGGCATACTCCTGTGCACCGCAGTATAGCTTTTCATCGTCGGTATAATCTATGCCGCCGCACTTGTCAGTCATTATCTGACCGAACACATAGTTTACAAAGTCTATGACTCCCTGTGTACTGCGGAAATTCCTATTAAGCACTATCGCCTGATTGACGCTTTCACTGTCCTGAGAATAGGTGTCGGAAGTCCTCAGTGTATGTACGAAATTCTTAGGATTCGCAAGGCGGAAGCCATAGATAGACTGCTTCACATCACCAACAAGGAATACATTGTCACCGTACATAGGCTCGCCGTCTGCTCCGCATTTATAATTGCGCGACAGCAGTTTGAATATGAGGTCTTCTTTGTTGTTGGAGTCCTGATATTCGTCTATCATTATTATATCGTAATAGTCAGCTATACGCTTTGCAGTCTCAGACTGTGTTACCGTTCCGTCTTCGCTCACTTCAGCAAGGAGCTCTAATGCAAGACGTTCGCCATCATCGAAACTGATAGAATTCTTCTCACACTTGCGTTCCCATATCAGTTCTTCATATTTTCTTATCACGCCGGTAAGTTTAGCAGTAACTTCCGCTGATTCACGGTAATCACTCTCAACCGTGCTTATGCTGTCTATTACAGTGCGGACTATGCTCTTATACTGCTCACGGCGGCGCTTGTACACTTCGCGCAGTTCTTTGTTATGCGGTGCTTTTCCGGCAGAAGCAAGCGTCGGAAAGGCTGAATTCTCAGCTATCTCTGCTTCATCAGGAAGCCTGCCGGAGGAAAATATTCCCATAAGTGCTGATATATGGTCGTTTTCAAGCTCTGCCTGAGTGAACAGCTTCTGTGCTGCCGGTGCTGACATATCCGGGAATATCAGCTTTACAAGTCCGAGACAGTCATCAGATATTTTCAGTGCCCTGCTGAGCATTTCATTTGCAGATGCCATAAGTGTACGGCAGTAAACCGAATCAGCAAAGTCTTTACTGTATTCAGCCTCAGCCTTTTCGAGCCACTTGTCTCTAAGAGCGACTGAAGCAAGAAAATCATCACAGCGCGATATAACTTCAACAAGGCGCTTTTCATTCTTTATGCAGAACTTGTCATAAAGAAACGAGATAAGTTCATATTCATTCTCGGTATAGTAGTCAAGAAGCTCGTCCATAGCCTGCGCTTTCAGTACCTTGTTGTCTGATTCGTCAAGGACTCCGAACCCCGATGTTATGCCCTGATCGGTGATATTGTCCCTGAGAAGATCAAAGCAGAAAGAGTTTATCGTGGAAATATGCGCATTCTGGAGCAGTACCTGCTGTCTGAGAAGATGCTTATCGTCAGGATGCTCGTTTATCAGCGCTCTCAGTTTCATATCAAGACGCTTTTTTAGTTCAGCGGCAGCATCGTTCGTAAACGTTACAACTATCATCCTGTCCGCACGAACTCCCGACTCACTGTCTGATATAAGCTGTATAAGTCGCTCTGTGAGAACTGCTGTCTTTCCGCTTCCTGCCGCCGCTGATACTATCAGTGATGTGTCCCGGGCGTTAATTGCATTTTCCTGCTGCTGCGTCCATGCCATCAGTCCTCACCTCCTTCGTTATTGCCGCTCTTTCCAAGTATTTCCGCTGCTCTTGCAACACTTTTTGCATCAGGCTCACGGTATTCGCTGCCCTGGGAATTTCCGCAGATATTTCCATATGCACAGAATGTACACGGTATCTCGCCGTTCATCAGAAGGGGAACAGCTTCCGCGTTGCCCGTCAGTAGAGATTCTGCCATTTCTGTCAGTTTGCCGTATGTAAAATCTCTTAGCTGCTCCATTCCATCAGACGAGATACAGCTTGAATATCTGTCGAATGTTCCGTCCTTTGTGAGTTTTGCAGGGATATAGTTTCCGGCTATCCCCTTTTCCATAGCGTCGAGAACAGGCAGTTCACCAAGCACGAGTCCGCTGGTCTTAAGCTGCGAATTTATGGCAGAAGTATTCGTATCCTCGACTTTGCGAGGTTCGAGCTTTATGTCGTTTATCCTTACCGGCGAATACAGTACGCCTGCCGGCTGTGAACCGGCGTAGTCTCCGCCTTTATCAGTAACTGCAAACAGATACAGCAGCATCTGAAGATTAATTCCGCTTCCGAGCGTAACCGGGTTTATCGCTTTGCGGCTGCTCTTATAGTCAACTATGCGCACGTAATCAGTACCGCCGATATTGCAGGTATCTACACGGTCGATAACGCCGCCGAAAGTCAGATCGTACTTTCCCCCAAATCTCAGTCTGACAGGAGCTTTTTCCCTCAGGTCGAGCTCATAGTTCACAGGAGTGAAGTCCGATGCCATCAGCGAGTGCTGAGTATGCAGGAAAATATTCGTAAGACTCTCCTTGAGCTTGTTGAACATCAGGTCAAAACGGGAATTCTTACCGAAATCTCCGGCAAGTTTCTCTGCACGGTACTTCTCTGTCTCCTGTGCTATCTCTCGGTCTATGTCGTCACAGCTGAGGGATATGAACTCTTCCTTTGTTCGTTTTCCGAGTATACCGCAGAAACAGTTATGTGTGAGTTCACCGCTGACTCTCGCGTCAAGGTCTATCTGCTCAACATCAGAAAGCCGCAGACATTTGTCGCAGAAAAATTTGAAGTGGCATAAGTCGTACTCCTCGAGACTGGTCGATGACAGTCTAAGAGGTTCAAAGGAGATAAGCTTCTGCATAACGTCAGAGGTTATGGTGTAATCCTGTGTATATCCCGAACGACAGAGTACATAGGATACTCTACGGCGGTACTCGGGTTCTTCGAGGAGAACCTTCCTTATCGAAGCAGCCGAAACGCTGCGGCTAGTGTAATTCTGCATATAGTGATAGAACGCCGAATGCATTGTAACAGCGTAGTAATGCGGCGGCAGATCGTCCGAACGCAGACGCATACCGCTGCCGCCGAACATCTTCATAGTCTGCTCAACTGCCTGTGCCGGATATTTAGCCTGTCCCGATAGATCAGACAGCGGGTATGTTATATAGAGCTTTTCCGATGCCGCAGAAAGCGATTTGTATACCACAAGTCTTTCCGAAGCGATAAGGTCGGAAAGCGGTCGGGATACATCTATACCGTTTATTGAGAGTTTTTGCTTGTCGGCTTCGGAGAATAGTCCGTGTATGCTCACCTGATTCGGGAAATCTCCCTCTGTTGCGCCTATAACAAATACGACTTTAGGAGAGTTAAGTCGTGCAGTACGCGCTGATGCGGCTATCACAGCATCGAGAGTCTGAGGCGGTACAGAATAGGTCAGTCTGCCTGTCATAGACCTGATTATGCGTGCAAGCTCGCTCACAGCTATCTCCTGTTCTCCGAGCGTGTCATATATACTGTCAAGAATATCCGTCAGGCATCCCCATATGCGTTTTAGCTCAGCAGCTTCGTAATCACGGTTTTCGAGGATAAGCCTGTCCATCAAAGCGGCTGTGCTCCTGTCCGCACCGCAGTCCTCAAGGTAACTGTACAGCATACGGCATATCTCACCGGCTGTATTTTTTCGCCATACCTTTTTACGGAGCGCAAGTATCGGAGCTACCGCCGACAGACGCAGAGCTTCTATCGCATCAAGGTCTTTGTCGGGAGCTGTAAAAGGTTCGCTCCACATCTGATCCTCGACCTGCCACTTATAGCAGTAATTCTCAAGCAAAGCCGTCTCGGTAAGGGATATGTTAAGTATACCGCATTTCAGAAGCCGGAATATCTGCTCAGAACGCAGTTTTCTCGCTGTAAGAAGGTCAAGCAGAGTATTGAAAAACACCATTATCGGCGTGTGTGCGACCGTTTTTTCGATACTCAGGAAGTAAGGTATACCGTATCTGTAGAAAGCTGCCCGAAGCACATCGGCATATTCCTCTATATTGTTGGATATTATCGCTATATCACGGTATTTCAAGCC
Organism: Ruminococcus sp.; assembly: GCA_016290875.1. GTDB lineage: Bacteria > Bacillota > Clostridia > Oscillospirales > Ruminococcaceae > Ruminococcus. Next base: position 14,030 of record JAEEVL010000001.1, on the reverse strand, counting down.
GTTTCCGGCAGCTATCAGACGCTTTACAGTCGCGCAGACATACTCCGTTTCACCGTACATATCTTTAGCTTCAAACACGCAGATATCCTCAGGTGAGGGAGCTTTTTCAGGCTCGTATCTGAAATTACGCATTATGTGGCTGCTCAGGTAGTCAAGGTCAGGATATCTGAAACGATAGCTTCCGCCGCAGTCAGTTATCTTGTGCTCAACTCTTAGCTCGCGGCAGATGTCGGTTATCTTGCGGTAGGTGGTGTTGACCGTCTCAAACAGAGTGAATTCTCCGGCTGTGACATCGTCGCTTCTCAGAGTTATTACAACATTATCAGCACTTGATATCATTATACGCAGCATTTCAAGCTGGTCGCCGGTAAAGCTCTCGAACTCGTCGATGTAAACTTCCTTGCCCTTGAAATATCCTTGGAGATTAGCGATCTTGGCAGCTTCCTTGATGTTGTCAAGATCGTCCTTGAAGCCGTACTCTGTCATCAGCCGCTCATATTCCATATAGACAGCCGCTATATCCGATGTCTTGTCCATTAGCTGCCTGTCGAGAAGAGCTGCTTTATCAAGCAGCTGCTGCGGCTCGACTCCGGAACGCTTCAGGTCGTTTATGAGTTTGAGCACTTCCTCAGCAAAGCCGTTGTGAGAGCTCTGTCGGCGGAAGTATACGAACTGTTCCGGTCTGCCGCGAACTGCTCCGATAGCCTGATATACAAGTATCATTCTCGCAAGTTCGTCAGCATACTCGCCCTTTCGTCCGGGATCACCGTATATCTGAAAAAGCTGACGCGCAAGACTTGTAAAACTCAGTGAAAACAGATCGTTGAACTTCTCTGCGCCAAGATAGAAATAGAGCGTCTTGTCAAATTCATACGAATACTGCTCGGGTACTATTATACATTGATGACTGCCGTCGGAAGCAGAGTTTCTGATGCGCTCGAACATGAGCGTTGTTTTTCCGCTGCCAGCCTGTCCGGTTATGAATTCTACCATTGATATACCTCTTACACAAAAATGCATACCGATAATAATACCGGTATGCATAACAGTTGTTTATTAATAGCCGTTAAGGTGACGCTCCTTCATTATCTTTGCGTAGTCCTTATAGCACACATCAAGTGAAACGGGAGTCTTTATGCCGTTTACCGTTCCTGTGCCGGAATACTGCCACATACCGTAATTCCCGGTGTATGAAGGCTTGGTAACACCATAGTGTGCAACCCAGATGTCATAGCGCTCAAGTACCTTCTTGTCAACTCTGTTGAGGAAGAAGTTGGAATTGCTTGCAATTCCGACATAGTAGCCGTTTCCGCTTCCAAGATTCTCAAGTGTACTGCAGAAAGCGCTTATTATATCTGCAAGCTTGTCATCGGGCTGACATACTACCTCAGGAGCTTCAAGATAATAGAATACCGGATATTCAAGCTTGTAGTTCTTAATTACCTCATAGCAGGCATTCGCTTCAAGCACCGCATCCTCAGGAGATTCAGCATAGCTGTACCAGTATACTCCGACATTGAGTCCGGCTTCCTTTGCAGCACGGATATTAGCATTGAAATTTGCGTCCTTCTGTGAAGCGCTTCTACCGTAGCCGGCACGTATTATCGCAAATTCGTTTCCGTCATCCTTGACGTACTTCCAATTGATACCGTACTGCCATTCCGAAACGTCGATACCATGTATACCGGCAGGTTTAGCATTGATGCCGGTAGATGTGGAAGTTGTTACAGCTTTGACTTCTTTCTTATATGTATCAGGTGATGTCAGATAAGGATAATTAAGATAACATCTGTCAAGGTCAACATCTCCGTTGATACCGTTTACTCTGCCCTGGAAATCATACTGCCACATTGTGTAGCTTCTGTCGTATCCGGGTTCGGTTACTCCGGTATGAGCAACCCATACATCGTATTTATCAAGTACGTTTGCATACACCTTGGTGTTAAGGAGACTTGCATAGCTGTAAAGTCCTACGTAATAACCCTTGGACTTGAGTGTTGTGCAGAATGTCTCGATGATAGCTGAGATCTCAGCCGCACTGAGGTGCATCTGTGAGGGATCCTCTATATCAAAGAAAATAGGATATTTGAAGCTGTAATTCTTTATGCACTCATAACAGGTCTCTGCTTCCTTCTTTGCGCCTTCAACAGTTGTAGCGTAGCTGTACCAGTAAGCACCGCAGGGAATTCCGACTGCCTGAGCACCCTTGACATTCTCGTCAAACTTCTTATCCTTCTGATCAAGCTCTCTGCCGTAGCCTGCACGTATGATAACGAATTCAACGCCGTCATTCTTGACCTTCTTCCAGTCAATGTCGCCCTGCCACTGTGAAACGTCAATACCGAATGAATTGAGCTTTACAGGCGGAAGAGTGGTAGTTGCTGCTGTTGTAGGCGGTTTTGTAGTAGTTGTTGTGGTAGTTGTAGTTGTTGTAGTCGAAGTTGTAGTAGTTGTGGTAGTCTGAGCAAAAGTAGTCATCTCCGGCATAGGGAGACCATTCTTCTGCAGATAAGACTTGTGAGACTCATATATGCTGAAAACATTCAGCGGTGCAGCTGTTGCAGCAGTCACCTCTGTTGCAACAGTTGTCTGTGTTGCTGTACTTTCTGCTGTGACCTCTTTACTTTCATCACGATCTGTGCTATCATATATTATGGAATCAGAAGCACCGTCTGCGGCATATACTGCCGGGATGCTTGCTGTGACCGCAGTAAAAGCCATTACCAAGGTCGTTACTGCTGAGAACAGCTTTCTTTTAAGATCCATCAATATCAAACTCCTTTAGATTAATCTGCTGAATTATTACAGTCTGTTTACAAATCCCCTTATATCAAGATAATATCTTTCTAAATTATAACACAATTACTACAAAATTGCAATAGGAGTAATAGAATTAAACCCAATGTATACTAAAATTTGTTGGATTCGGAAGTTTTTTAACTTGAATTTTGTAAATTTTACATATCACTATCAATGAGGAATGATAAAATGAAAAAGTTTTTGATAAATGATAATGACAGCGGTCAGCGTGTGGACAAGTTCCTGTCAAAGGCTATGCCGCAGCTCCCGAAGAGCATGATGTACCGTCTTATACGAAAAAAAGACGTAAAAGTTAACGGGAAACGCTGCGAGATCTCTACAAAGCTATCAGCCGGCGATGAACTCACAGTTTATGTCAAGGACGAACTTGCAGGCGAAAAACAGCACGATATGTCATTTCTCAATGTCCCCTCCGATCTTGACATCGTCTATGAGGACGACAATATCATCATCGTCAACAAGCCTGTTGGTCTTGATTCGCACTCCGGCAGTTCATTCACTGACAATCTCGTTGACCGTATCAGACACTATCTGTATGAGAAAAAGGAGTATGCTCCCGACTCGGAAAGCTCATTCTCACCGGCAGTATGTAGCCGTCTCGACAGAAACACCTGCGGTCTTGTGACAGCCGCAAAGACTGCCGAGGCTCTCCGTGAGATAAACGCTGCTATCCGCTCAGGTAAAATGACAAAGATATACCACTGCATCACGGTCGGAAGGCCGCCTCAGGATGAAGGCATAATCGAAGCATACCACAAAAAAGAGGAGTCCAGGAATCTTGTAAAGATCTCGGATACTCCCCTTGATGATTATAAACCGATAAAAACCGGATACAAAGTGCTTGCTGTGAAAGGCAACATTTCACTTGTCGAGATAACTCTCTACACCGGAAGGACACATCAGATAAGAGCTCATATGGCTCACATAGGTGCTCCAGTCCTTGGCGATGGAAAATACGGAAATGTTGCGGTAAACAAGCGCATGAATGTTTTCCGTCAGGCTCTGTGTGCCTATTCTGTGATGTTTGAACTCGATGAGAGTTCTCCCCTCTCCTATCTCAGGAACATCTCTCCGCAGGCTCCTGCCCCTGATTTTGAAAAGCGTTTCTTCGGTGATCAGTTGGGCTGACCGACTCTGTGACGCAGGTTCTCCTCTTTAAGCTCTCTTCCTTCAGCTATCAGCGACAGCATTTCAGCAGAATCACCCTTGCGGAGTGCGTCGCTGTATTTTTTCAGGTTTTCGATGAGAAGATCAAGCTCGTACTGGAGATACTCGCGGTTCTGCAGAAAGAGGTCAGTCCACATTTTTTCGTTCATCGTGGCTATTCTTGTCATATCCTGGAAGCTGCCGCCGCTGAATCCACATTCGAGCTTCAGCTCGGGACTCTTGACATATGCGCTTGAAACAATATGTGCAAGCTGCGATGTATAAGCGATTATCTTATCATGATCTTCAGGCGAAGTCTCAACTATCTTGCCTGCACCGATATCCTTTGCTATTTTTTTCAGCGCAGCAACGTCCTCAGGATCGCTGTCCTCAAACGGTGCTACTATGAAGTTTGCATTCTGGAAAAGATCACCGTTGCTGTTGTAGTATCCGCCGAATTCCTTGCCTGCCATCGGGTGTATGCCAACATAACGCACGCCGTTCTTTGCGGCAGTCTCTTTCATTCTGTATGAAAATGCACCTTTTATACCACAAACATCAGTAACAAGGGTTCCCTTGTCGAGCTTTGAAGCGTTCTCATTGAACCACTTCTCTGCTGCCTCGGGGAAAAGCGCAATGACAACAAGATCAATCCCTTCAAAGCTTCCGTCGAAAACATTGTCAGCAGCTACGTCTCTGAGTGCTGCATTTTCTATATCATGATTGAGATCACAGCCTGTTACAGTATGATATGTGTACTTTTTCAGCGCTTTACACATCGAACCGCCTATAAGACCGAGACCTACAACGAGAATATTCATATTATCTCCTCCAAATAGTAATTACTATACAAATTATAACGCTTTAAACAGCAAAAGTCAATAGACGAGCTGCATTTTTTCGTTTTTTCTGCGTGAACCCGCGGGCTTACTTATGCATAATATATGAAGAGAGCTTTTTCTCAATCTCCACGAAAGGATATATATTATGCCAAAGGTATTTTTAAGCCCTTCTACTCAGGAATGGAACCAGTACGCTACCAGCGGCAATGAAGAACTGTATATGAATCTGCTTGCCGACCGCATGGAACCGTATCTGCGTTCGAGCGGCATATCATTCGTCCGGAACGATCCGTCCAGGAATTTCGCCGGCGCTATAAAGGACTCCAATTCCGCTTATTATGATGTGCATCTTGCCCTGCACTCCAATGCTGCTCCGGAAAGCCTTTCCGGCAGACTCAGAGGAATCGACATATACTTTGCTCCCAAAAGCGGAAGCAGTGAAAAACTCGCAAACATCATAGCCAACAACCTCAAAAGCATCTATCCTCTCCCCGACAAGGTGAGTGCCGTCCCGACATATACACTCGGTGAAGTCCTCAATACCAAGGCGGTCGCTGTTCTCTGCGAGCTCGGATACCATGACAACTTCGCTGACGAGGCATGGCTCAAAAACAATCTCGAGTCCATAGCCAAGAATATAGTTCGTTCACTCTGTGACTATTTTGGTATCCCGTTCATTCCGGCAGGCGCAGTCCGCTGGGGAACGGTCGTTACTGACGGCAGCGGTCTCAATATCCGAAGCTATCCCTCTCTGAGCGGTTTGATCATCGGCTCACTCCCAAACGGTGCAAGCGTTATGATAAACGGCAAAACTGATAACTGGTATGTTATCAGCTATAACGGGATAACAGGCTATGCCAGCGCAGACTATATAACACTATAACAGAAAACAGCCATAAAGAAGTATTTCTCCTTTATGGCTGTGCTATTATCACTGAGGTCTGTTTGTATTTTTCTTATTTATGCTCTTTTTCTTCTTTTTGTCCATTTTCGGAACTGCATATATAGGCTTCAGAGGCTTTTTGCTGCTCTTGAACAAAACAAGAGCATAGATGCAGATGATGATATAGAGTATCGAAAGAGCTATCGAGATCTTTATCGCTGTCTTGAACCACGGAGACTTGTGAAAACGCTTTGCGACCTCGAAGTTATAGGCTGTTTTGGAACGGTTTACATCTGATACTGCAACAAGTTCAACTGTTGCGAGCTCCTCACCGGAATAAATCAGAGTTACCGAACCAAGTGAATCTCCCTGCTTGATAGGTGCCTGGAAGGAATCCTTGTTCCATACTATCTTATCCTTATTGACAAGGCTTGTTTCAACTTCGTCACACCAAAGAACCTCGACTGTATCCTTAGGACGTGCGATAACGTAATTCTTTCCGTTGGTATCGGCAAGCTTGACAGGTCTTTCGCCCATTTCAGCTGTCGATGCAAGCAGTACCTGCTTTGAGAAATGCTGGAATGCCCAGTCGAGCATATTGGTAGCATCCTCTATATGGCAATATACCTGATTTCCTTCTTCGTCCTTGAAAGGAGCTTTCATCAGTACAACAAGGTAATTGTAACCGTTCTTGCTCGCGAGAGTTATGATGTTTCTTCCGGCAGCTTCGAGCTTGGCTGTTTTGATACCCTTAGCGCCCATATAGAAGTTCGCCTGGTCTTCCTCGTCCATCATTATATTGGAGTGAGTCCATACCCATTCATCCTGGTGAGGATGGCGCTCGGGATTAGGAACAACAGGTGTATAAGTGCGGGTTGTAGCGATCTCGCGGAAAAGCGGTACTGTCAGAGCGTACTGTGTGAGCTTTGCCATATCTCTCGCTGTTGTGTACTGCTTTGGATCGTACATACCGTGTGCATTAGTGAATTTTGTAGAGGTCATTCCGAGCTGTTCAGCCTTTTCGTTCATCTTGGCAACGAAAACTTCTGTATTTGTACCGGAAAGGTTCTTATCCTCTGCCTTTATAAGTCCGCCGACATGATAAGCAAGCATTTCAGCCGCCTCTATGGAAGAAGTAAGCATCATGCAATAGATAAGGTCATCGACCTTGAGCACGTCTCCGTCCTTGAGGTCAACTGTCGGAAGATCCTCAGGCTGGTCAAGTTCTTCGTAAATGTGATTATATACCTCAGGATCAAGTGTAATGTCCTTTTTGAGGTCCTTGCAGTTTTCAAGAACGATAACTGCTGTCATAATGTCAACGAGTGAACCTGGACACTGTGTAAGGTCGGGGTTCTTTTCGCTGATTATTTCATTTGTATCCATACTTATCAGTACTGCTGCCTCACTGTAAAGTGTGTTCTTATATGGAAATACAACAGCCTCTGTTTGGGATACTGTGATAAACGGCAGTACGATCAGAAGACTTGCTAAGAAAGATGCTATTCTTTTTTTCATAATGACTCCTTTATATTCAAACTGCATTGCAGAAATAGTCCACTATATATTATAACAGATTATCAAGTGTTTTTAAAGTCTTTTCGCAAATTTTTTTCGATATTTTTCATTTTTGTGAAAAGTGTTGCTTTATCTTCGTTTTTGTGGTAAAATGTAATTCAGAACAATTGACACGGAGGTTTTTAAATTGATCTACGTTACCGGAGATACTCACGGCGATCTCAACAGATTCAAAGAGCCCGCTATGAAAAAATTATCCAGCGGCGATACGCTCATTATTTGCGGTGATTTCGGATTCATATGGGACGATTCAAAACAGGAACACGCAAATCTGAAGAAGCTTGCCGCTAAAAACTTCAATATAGCTTTCGTTGACGGCTGTCATGAGAATTTCGATATACTTGAAGACCTGCCAGTTACTGAATGGAACGGCGGTAAGGTCCACAGGATAGCTGACAACATCGTTCACCTTATGCGCGGTCAGATATACAACATCGAGGGCAGAAGGATATTCGCTTTCGGCGGCGGTCACAGCCAGGACTACGAGTTCCGCGGTGACGGCGAAATGTGGTGGGAGCGCGAGCAGCCTGACCACGATGAGATACGCGAGGCGATACACAACCTTGCTGAGTATAACAACGAAGTCGATTACATCATCACTCACGAACCGCCTGCTTCACTCAAGGACTGCCTTAATGTTGATGTCCTTCAGAGACTCGAAGTACACGCTTTCTTCGAGGATATAATCAAAGCCTGCACATACAGGAAATGGTTCTTCGGCAAATGCCATATTGACAAGCACATACCTATAAAGTTCTATGCTGTTTTCAGCAATGTAACTCCCCTAAAATAACATATTGAGAGCAGTTCCGGCATAGTATTTACCAGTTCTATTTAGTGAGGTAAATACTATGAAAAAATTCAATTTAACGGATCTGCTCATTTTTATTGTATCCGCAGAGCTTATCGGTGCTGTATCAGCTCTGATATCCGGCAGTTTCTCTCCGCTTTATTCTGAAATACGTAATCCCCCGCTCGCACCGCCGGCGTTTCTGTTTCCTGTGGTATGGACGTTTCTGTATGCTATTATGGGTTTCTCCGCATATCTCATTTACCGCGATGAGGAGTCCGGCAGCGACAGGAGTACGGCACTCGGCGTATACATAATCCAGCTCGCTGTGAACTTTTCGTGGAGCATCATTTTCTTCCGGTTCAGATTATTTGCACTCGCGGCATTCGTTGCTCTGATAATTGCTGTCCTTGTAGCGGCTATGATACTCTCTTTCCGAAAAGTCAGCAGGACTGCCGCTTATGCCAACATCCCCTATCTTCTGTGGATGATGTTTGCGACCTATCTTGCATTCGGTGTATGGTTCCTCAACTGAGCCAGTTAAAGGTAAAATTTGTTCCAATATTTCGTTATTGATTTAACTCATTACCTCTGTTATAATATAAGTATCCCAAGGGGAAATACTTACGGAGGTATTGAATATGTGCTGCAATAATATCTGGAAGATGCTCTGCAAGCTCTTCGGACTCGGCTGCTGATACCGATACGAAAACTCCTCCCTCAGCTTTTGAGGGAGGAGTTATTTTTACTTTTCACAGGTGTGTATTACCTTCATTGGACAGGCTTTCATGCACTCTCCGCAGCCGGTACACTTGTCATAATCTATCGAAGCATGGAAGTTCTCGACCTTTATCGCTTCCGAAGGACACTTCTTCTCGCAGATCTTGCAGCCGATACAGCCGTTCTTACAGTTGAGCTTAGTGACCTTGCCGTTGTCAGCACTTGAACAGAGAACGTCGATGTGCTTTGACTTAGGCTTTATGCTTATTATGCCGTTAGGACAGGCTGTTGCACACTGTCCGCAGGCTCCGCAAAGAGCCGGATTGACCTTTGCTACACCGTCAACTATACTGATAGCGTCGTGCTCACAGACTGCTGCACAGTCACCAAGACCGATACAGCCGTACTTACACATGCCGTCGCCGCCGTAAAAACGTTTTACCGCCTTACAGGAGCGAACTCCGGTGAATACAAACGACTTTGGTGAAGCCTCACAATTACCGTTGCAGTGAACAACTGCTGTCATAGGAACAACATCAGCAGCCGCTGTTCCAAGTATCTCAGCTATCTTACCGGCAGCATCAGCTCCGCCCGGACGGCAGAGATTCGTTGCTGCGCCCTTTTCGATTATTGCCGCTGCATAATCTGCACAACCGGCAAAACCACACGCACCGCAGTTAGCCTGAGGCAGTGCTTCGCCTATCTTCTCTATTCTCTCGTCAACTTCAACGTGGAAGACCTTTGCCGCAACGGTCAGCAGAACGCCTGCCATAACTCCGCAGGCACCAACTATCAAAGCAGGTATCAGATATGTCATTCTGCCACCTCCTTAATTGAACAGTCCCGAAAAGCCCATAAAGCTTACGGAAACTATCGAAGCTGCTATCAGTGTTGCCGGAACACCCTTGAATGTCTCGGGGATGTCAGCGTATTCGAGCTTCTTGCGGACACCTGAGAATATCACAAGTGCAAGCATAAAGCCGAGTCCGCCACCGAGAGCATTAATAAGAGACTCACCGAAGCTGTAGCTGTTGTCGATATTGAGAACAGTTACACCGAGTACAGCACAGTTTGTAGTGATAAGCGGCAGGTATACACCAAGCGACTTGTACAGCGACGGAATACACTTTTTCAGCATAGTCTCGACAAGCTGAACGAACAGTGCAATAACAAGTATAAAAACAACCGTATCGAAATACTCAAGGTCGTTCGGAACAAGTATGCCATGATGTATAGGATATGTAACAACAGTTGCACATATCATTACAAATGTAACTGCAAGTCCCATTCCCGAAGCGCTGTCGAGCTTCTTGGATACACCGAGGAACGGACAAATTCCCATAAACTTTGAAAGTACAAAGTTGTCGGTGAGCATTGCAGAAAGAAGTATCACAAATAAACTCTTCACTTGCAGTCACCTCCGTTCTTTGAGCAGTTCTCAGCATTGGGACAACCCTTGCAGCCGAGTTCCTGCGGAGGTTTCTTGTTAGAAAGCTTATTCACAGCGGCTATTATCACGCCGAGTGTGAAAAATCCGCCAGCCGGCATTATGAACAGCAGCATAGGATTGTTGTGAAGCACCGGTAAATTCATGCCGAGCCACTGTCCGGCACCTAATATCTCTCTTGCAGAACCCATAAGGAACAGTGCCAGCGTAAAGCCTATGCCCATTCCTATTGCGTCGCAGGCAGAAGCGACAACATTGTTCTTACTTGCGAACATTTCTGCTCTTCCGAAAATGATACAGTTAACTGTTATAAGTGTGAGGTAAATGCCGAGGCTGTCATAGAGGTCCGGCAGGAAGCCTTCAAGAAGGAAGCCAATAAGCGTTACAAAGCTCGCGATAATTACGATGAACGCCGGGATTCTTACCTTGTCGGGGATTACCTTTCTCAACAGGGAAACAACAATGTTTGAGCCGAGAAGTACAAATGTAGTTGCAAGTCCCATACCTATGCCGTTTTTAGCCTGTGTGGTGACTGCAAGCGTAGGGCACATTCCGAGCAGCATGACAAGCGTCGGATTTTCTTTTATAATGCCTTTGGTAAGCTCTTTGCCAAGGCTTGTTTTATTCTCTGCCACTCAGGATCGCCTCCTTATTATTATTGTAAACGTCGAGCGCTTCCTCGACAGCTTTCTTCATTCCCTTTGAGGAGAATGTCGCACCGCTTATCGCGTCAAGTTCAACAGGTGAAGAATCGGCTCCGTAGAACTGCTCGCGGAAGTCCTCATTATCACGGACCTTAGAGCCAAGACCGGGAGTTTCGCCGAGTCCGATGAACTCTATCTTTGCTACCTTACCGTTCTCGTCAATACCAACGAGGATATTGAGTCCGCCCTTTGAATAGCCGTCAGCAATTACCTGAACAGCTGTCTTGCCGTCGGGAGTAACAGCAATAGCTTCAATATCATCAGCGTCGAATGTTGTATCAAGAAGAGTTATATCGGTCTTGCCGAAGAGCTTTTCAACGCTGCTGCTGAATTTCTTTTCCTTCTGCTCAGCTATGCTGTCAGATGTCATTTCATGCGCAAGCACAAGGAGGAGAGCAGCTGCCACACATATTATAGTGAGGACGAGTGTAGGGATGACTTTTTCTTTCATTCCTTTTCTGCCTCCTTTGCTCCGAATACCTTTGTACGTGTAAGCTGCTCGATGTAAGGAGTCAGCACGTTCATGAGGAGTATCGAGAACGAAACACCCTCGGGATATGAGCCGAATTGTCTTATTACAAAGGTTATGATACCGCAGCCGATACCGAATACGACCTTGCCCTTTTCGGTAATGGGAGTCGTTGCGTAATCAGTTGCCATAAAGAATGCTCCGAGGAATACGCCGCCCGCAAGAATGTGGTAGAGCGGATCTCCGCCTGACACCCAAGTGAGGAGCGCAAGTGTTCCGATGAATGAAACAGGAGCAGAAAGTGAAATTATTCTGCGGAATACAAGATAAAGTCCGCCGAGAAGAAGTGCAAGCGCACAGGTCTCACCAAGACAGCCGCCGGTAGTTCCGAGGAAGAGATCCTTATAGGATGGCATAGACTGTCCGATGTCGAGAAGCTCGCTGTCTGACATTCCCTCAAGTCTGAGCGGAGTAGCAGCGGATACAGCATCGACCTTCTCACCGAACGGGAGTTCCCACTTCGTCATAGCCGACGGGAACGACACCATAAGCACGATACGGGCGGTTATAGCCGGGTTTGCAAAATTCTGTCCGAGTCCGCCAAAGAGCTGCTTGACTATAACGATAGCAACGAATGAGCCTATCACAGCCATCCAGTACGGCAGAGTAGACGGAAGATTCATAGCGAGTATGAGACCGGTAACAACTGCAGAGAGATCAGTTATCGTGTTGTCACGCTTCATGAGCTTTCTGCAGAGGTACTCAAATATGATACAGCTTGAAATTGTTACAGCTGTAAGAGGAATAACTCGAAGTCCGAATATGTAACAAGCCGCTAACCATGCAGGCAGCAGAGCAAGTATGACATTCATCATTATTCCGGAAGTTTTTGTGTAGTTTTCGTCGTGAGGAGACGGCGAAACGATAAGTTTGTTCATTTTCTAAGCCTCCTTACTTTCTCGGTATCAGCATTTTTGCAAGCTGATTGGTCTCTGCGAGTTTTCTGTTTGCAGGACAGACATAAGTACAGCTTCCGCAGTTCATGCAGAGAGTTACCTTGAGCTGTTTAAGCTCGTCAACGCTTCTTATCTTATAAGCCTTATCTATCTCGGCTGGCATGAGTCCGAGCGGACACACTCTTACACAGCGTCCGCATCGGATACATGATGAAGTCTTTCTCTCATCAAAATTCTTTGCAGCGATAAGTGCATTGGAAGTCTTTACGACCGGCATATCTATATCCGGCACGCTCATTCCCATCATAGGGCCGCCGGCTATCAGTTTCTTGACAGCATCGATGTCAGTTTTGCAGAATTCAAGCACATCTCTGAAAGTTGTACCGATGATCGCACGGACATTCTTAGGTTCGCCGACTGCATTTCCGTCAACCGTAAGTCTTCTTGTAACGAGCGGCATACCTGTCTGTATGTATCTGTAAATGAATGCGCAGGTGGATACGTTGAGAACGATAACACCTTCGTCTGAAGGGAGCTCCCCTTCCTTGACTATTCTGCCTGTCGAATTGTAGATTATCACCTTTTCTGCACCCTGAGGATAACTCGAGGGCAGAGTGATGATGTCAATCGTATCGTCATTGGCAGCCATTTCCGTAAAGTTGCGGATAGCTTCAGGCTTGTTAGCCTCGATAGCAAGTTTTGCCGTCTTGATGCCCAGCTGCTGCTTGACAAGATTGATACCGCCGATAATATCATCAGGAGCTTCGAGCATTTCCCTGTAATCAGCTGTGATGTAAGGTTCGCACTCAGCAGCATTGATTATCAGAGTATCTATCGGAGTCTTAGGATTGAGTTTGATGTGAGTCGGAAATCCTGCACCACCAAGACCGCAGACACCGCTCTCGCGGACAGCCTTTATAAAGCTCGCCTTGTCAGTGACAACAGGCGGCTTGACTTCCTCAGAAACAGTCTGAAGACCGTCAGGTTCTATCTCGATGAGCTTGCATACAGCTCCCATAGCCGTTCTGTAATCGGTAATTGCAGTTACTTTACCGGAGACGCCGGAATGAATCGGTGCGCTGAAAGCAGCTTCGGCATCGCCTATCTTCTGTCCGACCTTCACTTCATCGCCGACCTTAACAAGCGGCTGACAGGGAGCGCCCATTGTCATGGACATTGGGATCCTCACCTTTGCAGGCATCGGAAGATCGACAGTAGCACAGTTTTCCGTATTCTTACGGTGACTGAGCTTTATCCCGTTGAGTTTTTTCATTGTATTCTCCTTAAAACCGCGGAAAAACACCGCAAAAATTATCTGACCATAAAACACGCCATACATTTCTATTATATATGATTTTCACCACTATTTCAAGACAGATGTGCAAATATTTTCGGGTAATATAACATATTTTTGTTAGTATAAAATAACAAAAATAAAAAATAAAACTCCTTTGAACTATTCAAAGGAGTTATGGAGGCGCCACCCAGATTTGAACTGGGGATCAGGGTGTTGCAGACCCACGCCTTACCACTTGGCTATAGCGCCGGTTATGGAGCGGATTACGAGGCTCGAACTCGCTACCTCCACCTTGGCAAGGTGGCGCTCTACCAGATGAGCTAAATCCGCATAATGGCGACCCCGAACAGACTCGAACTGTCGACCTCCTGCGTGACC
>JAEEVL010000015.1 GCA_016290875.1 Ruminococcus sp. | reverse complement strand
AGTGTATCGTACCACTCTTTTACTTCATCTTCTGACGCTCCCGCAGGAAAACGTCTGCCTTCAAGCTGAGTTCCGATAGTTACAAGTTCCGAGATGTTTTTCTCACTTGTACTGATACCGCTGCTACCAGACGTGCAGAACGGGATAACTGTTTTCTCTAAGAAATCATAGCTTTCAAGGAAGGTGTCTATAATGCGTGGTTCCTGTCCCCACCATATTGGGAAGCCGAGGAATATTGTATCATAGCTGTCAATGGAAGAAATAGGATCAACTATCTCAGGACGTACTGATTTATCATTCTGCTCCTGATTAGCACGGCAGGAAGCGTTATTGTATTCAATGTCCTCGTCCGTGTAAGGTACAGCCGCTTCGATAACATAGCTGTCAGCATTTGTAATGTTTATCAGATACTCTGCTATCTTTTCAGTGTTTCCTGTGCGTGAGAAGTAAACTACAAGAGTATTGCTCTCTGTGCTATCGGTTGCTTCTGCTGTTGCGTTGTTTTCCACTGTAACTTCGGGAGTAGTTTTATCTTCTTTCGTCGTAGCAGTTGTAGTTGTATCCGTTGTCTGTTCCTGCTGTGTGGTTGTTACCTGCTGTGATGATTGGTTGTTGCTATCTGAACTTCCACAAGCTGTAAACGATACTAAGCAAGTACCTGTAATAATAGAAAGCAGAATTTTACTTGTGATATTCATTAATGAGTTCTCCTTTTATGATATTGAAAGTGAAACCGTGACATCTCCGTCACCGAGCAAGGTTTTCAGTTCTTCCTGTGTGATATTATTGATGTGACCAAGCTTTGTGAAATCCCATGTATTCTCGGCGTAATATATCGTGATCTTGTTGCCCTGATACAGAATAATGTCACCCGGTACTGTTGTGATCTTTTCATCATTTTTCGGTAAACTTTGAGGAAGATTGCCGACCTTTTCAAAATTGCCGTAATCGCTCATATCTACGGTAATATTGCCTTGCTTCAAAAGTTCTGTCAAAGCCTGAGCCGAGCTGTTATCTTCAAGAGTTGCTGTAAGCTCCGTACCATTTACTGATATTTTCAGCTTATTGTCAGACTTTTCTTCGTTCAGAGGAAGTGTGTCATACCACGCTTTTACATCTTCTTTTGCAGCACCCGAAGAGAAACGCCTACCTTCAAGCTGATTGCCTATTGGCACAAGTGCCTTGATATTTTTCTCACTTGTGGCAATTCCACTGCTTGCAGATGTACAGAACGGAATAACGGTCTTATCCGAGAAATCATAACTTTCAAGGAGTGTATCAATAATGCGAGGCTCCTGTCCCCACCAAATTGGATAACCGAGGAAGATAGTATCATAGCTGTCGATAGAAGCTATCGGGTTTGCTATCTCAGGACGAACCGACTTGTCGTTCTGTTCTTTGTTGGCGCGGCAGTTATCGTCCTGATATTTTATGTCCGCATCGCTGTAAGGTACAGCCGCCTCGATAACATAGCTGTCTGCATCAGTTAACTCTATAAGGTATTCAGCAATCTTTTCGGTATTTCCGGTACGCGAGAAGTAGATAACAAGTGTATCATTGTCAGAAGCGGTATTCGGATTTTTCAAAACTTCACGCCTCATCAGGCAGAGGTCATATACGTCCCAGCGGTCATCACCGTTCAAATCATAAGGCTTTCCTGTCAGATCTTCTTCCACAGGCTTAGCAAGAATGAAGCCCTGCAAATTTCGTACATCCTGAATCGTATATGTTGTTTTTTCTGTCGCAGCTGAAAAAGCGTCGGCATCTGCTGATGTTTTTATCGTACCGCTTGTTGTCATCATAGCTGATACAGCGATAACTGTTGATGCAAGTATAGAAATCAGCTTATTCATAAAGCACCTCCGTGTTCTATGTTCCATATGAGGTTATCGAGCTTATCAAGCACAGCCTGTTCCTTGTGTATCGTATCGAGCAGATCTTTCCGTGTTTTACGCAGGATACGAATCTTTTCGGCACAGCAACAGTTGTTCTCACAGCGTTTGAGGAATGACTCAACCTCTTCATCTGTCATACCTGAGCTTTTCAGTAAGTCGGCAAGCTCCTTATTGGTTATTTCGGGTATTGTCACCTTCATTCGATCACCTCCGCAAAAAACAAAAGAGTACAGGTTTATGTCCTGTACTCAGTATAACATATATTTCTCAATATGTAAAATGCTTATATTTCATACTTTGGTATGCTCGGAATGTATACTTTTGATGTATTCAAGGAATTTGCCTGCCGCACCTGCATATGGGCTCAGCTTCTTCCAAGCAAGTACCGATGTCATGAAAAGTTCTGGTTTCAGCGGACGGAATGCAAAACGTGCAGGATCAAACATATCCACTGCTCCCTCAACTGCCAGAACACAGGCAATGCCACGTTCCGCAAGCGGTGCTACATTGTCGATCAGATTAAAGGTTGCTACAATATCAAGCTCAGAAACCGGATATTTAAGCCATTCTTCTATCTCTCCGCGCAGAGCATTACGGCTCGTCACCACAAGAGGAAGTTCTCTGAGTTGTTGCCGTGTGATAGCCTTCTCGGACGAAAGTCGATGATTCGCAGGAAGAAGAACGCCCCATACTTCCTTAGTCGGAAGACGCAAATAATCGAACTTCTCTATATCTATCGGCTCCAACAGGAACCCGAAGTCAAGCAGACCGTGTTCAAGCCTTTCCTTAATAAGGTCGGCTGTTCCTGTAATTATCTCAAAACTCACAAGCGGATAGCGTTCACGGAAATGCTCTATCAGTTCAGGAAGAACGCTTGCTGCCTTTAGTCCGCCGCTACCTACGGAGATAACTCCGCTGATTTCCTCCTGTTCACGGAACTCACTGTCTATCTTGTTCATCAGCGACACAACTTCCTCTGCACGTCTGCGGAGCATAACGCCCGAATCGGTCAGCGTGAGTCGCTTGCCTCTGATGAATAACGTTGTGTGAAGCTCGTCCTCAAGCTCCTTCATCTGACGGCTGAGTGTTGGTTGTGTCACATGAAGTACCTCGGCGGCTCTTGATATGTTTTCCTCACGGACTACCGTCAGGAAATATTCCAGTAATCGCAGTTCCATTTGCTCGCTCCCTTGTAAGTGATTTATAGGTTAATTATATCATATAACAGAGAAAAGGTCAATTGATATAAAGGGAGTATAATGAATGATATAAATAAGCCCTGCCCCATTGGAGCAAGGCTTTTTTATTATAGCCGCAGCTTATTGAACTGCAATGACCTTATATCCGAGAGCTTCGATCTCTTTCACCAAAGTTTCATCGGCTACTTCTTTTTCATACTTTACAACTGCTTGTTTCTTTCTGAGATTGAGTTTCGCTGAAACGCCGTCGATGTTATTGATTGCGCGTTTCACACGGCTTGTGCAGCTTTCGCAGTGCATACCGTCGATCTTGAAGACTTTCGTATTAATGATCGTTCCCGAGAGCTTTTTGTCAGGTTCCTTTATAGTTGAACCGCTGCCGCCACAGCAACCGCCTTCACCTTTCAGATGCTTCATTGAACTTCTTACTGCAACGATCAGAATTACAGCCAATACAGCAACGATAATAAAATTTCCCATTCTTATTCCTCTCCGATAAACGTGTAATCCTGAGCTTCTATAGCTGACTTGATAACGTCAACAGGTACTTCTTTGCTGAGTGTAATAACAGCGGTATTTGTGTTATGGTCGGGTGTGGCACTTTCGATACCGTCTATGGCTTCAAGAGTTTTCTTAACTCTTGCCTCACAGTGTCCGCACATCATACCTTCGATCTTTAATGTCTTTGTCATAGTTTTTTCCTCCGTTTTTGTTATTTTGTGTTTTATTATCTTATCATGACTTGCGTCATGTATCTTGACTAAGTTCAGTCTGAGAGCGTTCATACACACGCAGAAGCTTGACATAGCCATAGCTGCCGCACCATATGCAGGCTTCATCTCAATACCGTACAGACCTATTGCAAGTGGGATGCACACTGCGTTGTATATGAACGCCCAGAACAGATTTTCGTGGATATTTCGTATAGTTGCACGACTGAGTCGTATCGCAGCAGAAACATCGGTCAGCCTGTTCTTCATAACAACAATATCTGCCGCATCTATGGCAACATCTGCACCAGCGCCTATCGCAATGCCCGTATCAGCCGTAGTCAGTGCAGGTGCGTCGTTAATACCGTCACCAACCATAATGACCTTGCCCTGCTTTTTAAGCTCGGATATTTTCTTTGATTTACCGTCAGGAAGAACTTCTGCGATAACATTGTCAACGCCAGCCTGTCTGCCTATGGCATTTGCTGTGCGCTCGTTGTCGCCTGTGAGCATATATACGTTTATGCCCATCCCTTTCAACTCTTTGATTGCCTCTGCCGAGTCGCTTTTTATCGTATCTGCAACAGCGATGATACCAATGAATTTACCGCCTTTTGCAAACAGCAGGGGAGTCTTTCCTTCATCGGAAAGAGCGGTAACTCTTGTGGTAACGTCGGAAGGTATCTCATACTTCTGCGAGATATATTTATAGCTTCCTCCTTCGAGGATTTCACCGTCAAGTATTGCCGAAAGACCGTTTCCTGCAAGAGCCTTGAAATCATCAACTTCGGGAATTGTCATACCAGTTGTTTTATCTGTGACAGCCTTTGCAAGAGGATGTTCACTTTTGGCTTCAAGAGCAGAAGCGTATGTGAGAAGTTCATTTTCTGTGATGCCATAGGGGATAATATCTGTTACATCGGGCTTGCCCTCGGTTATAGTTCCTGTCTTGTCGAGTGCAACTATATTTGCTCTGCCGACAGCTTCGAGTGAAGCGGCGGTCTTGTAGAGTATGCCATTTTTCGCACCCACACCGCTTCCAACCATAATCGCAACTGGAGTTGCAAGTCCGAGAGCACATGGGCAGCTTATAACAAGCACAGATATGGCTCTTGCAATGGCAAAGCTGAATTCATTACCAGCTATCAGCCAGCCAATCAGTGTCAGCGCAGCAATTGCCATAACAGCAGGAACGAAAACGCCTGATACCTTGTCCGCGATCCGTGCAATAGGTGCTTTTGTAGCAGCTGCATCTGATACTGTTTTTATTATCTGCGAGAGCGTAGTATCTTCGCCGACTCTTGTAGCACAGCAGCGTATATATCCTGATTTGTTGATAGTAGCTGCCGAGACAGGCGAGCCTTCTTCCTTGTCAACCGGTATGCTTTCTCCTGTTAGAGCAGATTCATCAACAGAAGATGTGCCGTACACCACAACTCCGTCAACGGGAATGCTTGCACCCGGCTTTACTGCGAAAATGTCGCCCTCACGGACTTCCTCGATACCGACTTCATGTTCTTCACCGTCACGATAGAGGACTGCCGTTTTCGGAGCGAGTTTCATAAGACCTTTCAACGCATCGGTAGTACGCCCTTTTGACATGGATTCGAGCATTTTTCCCACAGTGATAAGCGTAGGTATCATCGCCGCGGACTCAAAATATAGATTCATTCCGTATTTCATAACAGTATCATGCTCGTCGTTGCCCTGCGCTAGAATCATTATGAACAACTCGACCAGCGAATAGCCAAACGAAGCGCTTGAACCGAGAGCAACGAGCGTGTCCATATTAGGGTGACCGCTGAAAAGCGATTTGAAGCCGTTAGTGAAGAATTTTGCGTTTATCATCATAATGACGATAGCGAGAAGCATCTCGAATACGCCTAAGAATACATGATTGTCAAAAGCCGCCGGGGCAGGAAAGCCCCACATCATATGCCCCATTGAGAAGTACATCAGTACTAACAGCACTATCACGGACTTGATCAGACGTTTTCTCAGTTTCGGTGTTTCGGTATCTTTGAGCATTTCGTCATTGGCTGACGCTGCTTTAGTCTGTGCGCCCTTTTTGGTAGCACCGTATCCTGCATTCTCAATGGCTTTGATTATGTCTGCTTCCGATGCTGTGCCCTCAACTCCCATTGAATTTGTGAGCAGACTGACCGCACAGCTCTGAACTCCAGGAACAGCTGATACTGCTTTTTCAACTCTTGCACTGCAAGCAGCACAGCTCATTCCTGTTACATTATATTGCTCCATTTGAGCTCCTTTCATATTATTTCATTATCTTCTGCAATGTAGTTACAAGCTCATCTATGACCTCATCTTTTCCTGCACGAATATCATTGACCACACAGCTCTTCATATGCGATGCAAGAAGTTCCTTGTTGAAGCTGTTCAGTGCGCTGTTTATAGCCGATACCTGTGTCAGTATATCTGGACAGTAGGCATCGTTTTCAAGCATCTTTTCAACTCCGCGCACTTGTCCTTCAATTCTTTTAAGACGGTTCATCAGCGATTTGAATTCTTCCTCGCTGCGTTTTTTCTTGCGTTCGCAGCAGGTTCCTTTTTTTTTCTGCTCAGATGTACAGCAACATTCTTTATCTTTCATGAAAAGCACTCCCTCTTTTTATATACCCTCACGGGGTATCTCGTTGCTATTATTATATACCCTTATGGGGTATTTGTCAAGAGCTTTTAAAAAATCAATTCTTCCGAGGCAAAAAAGAAACCAGCTCCATACGGAGCTGGTTTCTTTAATAGCTTTGTACCACCAATATGTTTTGTGCGATTTTTGATTGTAAAACAGTAACACGCAACTGCCAAACTGCAGCCCAATATGGTTCCTACCATTCTACTTTTATCTTCGTTTTAGAGTAATGGTTTTCAGGGATCGCGTATTCGTATTCAATATTTATGTTTTCCACATCATATTGAATATAATATCTCATGTTCTGTGTATCATCAGGATTGAGTTCGATTTCTTTCATGGTATTTGATTCAAAATCGTACTCAGTGGTATGTAGGTCAATTGTATTGCTTTCTTCATTCATTACAGGTACCTGGACAATTACCCGTTCATCACTTACATAGAGAGAGGAAACTTGTGGATTGAAGTCCGGTTCAAGAGTTATGAACTCATTTTTTTCTTCATCAACAAGGTATAAGCCCTTTGTAGTATCCATAAAGGTCTTTCCACGTACATTAAACAGTCCAAAACCATTTTTCTGTCCTGGACTGAATAGATTTTTGCGGCAGCACTGAGTTATATCTCCGGTTGACTCATCTATTCTGAATACAGCAACATCTCCGCAGTATGGTTCTTCCATAGTACACCAGTCGTATATTCCAATAACATAAACACAGTTATTCTGATGATCCACGGCTATATCGCCAACGTACACAGGTATTTCGCTTCCACTTTTCAACAACTGTGAGAGGTATTCGTCACGCATTTCACGATAAGAGCTTTTATTGCCTTCTTCTATCTTATAGCCATCTTTTAACTGGATATTGTCAAGGCCATTCGGCGTAAACGTTACGGAATGCTCAGCATGAAATGTTTTTGTAGTATTAACGTTTGTAGTTGATACAGTCGAAGTTGTTTCTGCAGCTGTAGTTGTAGCTGCTACAGTTGAAGTTGTAGTTGCAACGGTAGGCGAAGAAGTAACAGCTGTTGTTGTTTGAACTTGTCCTTTTTCTGAACACTCCGAGTTGTTATTATCGCCACATGCTGTAAATATCGCCATACATAACATTGCTGCTAAAATTACTTTTTTCATACATATCTCCTTTACGAGTTATCGCGCATAAGAAAGCCTGCGATATGGACTATCTCAATGCCATTGTCATTGCCTAAAGCAAGCGTATCACGGCACACTACATATTTATGGTAGTGATCCTTTATATCCATAAGGTTGGCAGTCTCACGATCAGAGCTGTCCGGGAGCTGAACGCAGACCTGAACATATACCTTTTCATCACTTTGTATACTCGCCACGTTCTTTGATCACGTCTGAACCTAAGGTTTTCTCACATATCGAATGCCTTATTGCTGCCTGCGACCCAGAGGAAAGTATCGGCTTCCGCTCTTTCTTACTTACGGGACTGTATTGCTTCACGTTTGCGCATTGGTGCTCTTGTACTCAACTATCTACGCTTAAACCTCACCTCGTGGCTTCGGCTCCAAGACTGTGAACCGGCTGCTTGCTAGGCTTTACCGGATACTGACTTTCACCACGCTTTACTGTTTGCACCGAACCGGCGCACCCACTGTATTCTATTATACACAAAATACTTGTAATATTCAAGAAGTTTTTGTTTGTATAACGAAAAAACTCGGTATAATCTGATGCTTTTTGATATAACAGCCCGTTTATATACTCATGTTGTTTTGATTTCAAAGTGGCTTTTGTGACAGCTTATCAGCCCGTCCTTCTGCATTTTGCTCAGTTCATTTGAAAGCACTGAGCGCTCCACATTGAGATAGTCCGCAAGCTGTTGTCGGTCAAAGGGGATATCAAACTCACGGCTACGCTTCTGAACCGATATGGTGTTCAGATACGCCATAATACGCCCACGCACCTGTCTTGGAGCGGTATGAAAGCTCCGACTCGATAGGTGCAGATTTTTTCTTGTGGTGATAGTCAGTAGATTTGTTAGAAGTCTCGCCCTTGTATTATCGTTTAGGTTTGCCAGGGACTTCATGCTAAGAAATATGATACTACAATCCTCAGAGGCACACACATCGACCAGCATTGGCACATCAGGCAGAAGTGAATAGCTCTCAGCAAAGAACTGACCCTTTCCTACGAGGTTGAGGATCGTGCGGTTTCCCCACATATCATTGCTTTCAACGGTAACGCTGCCTGCGGTCACAAAGCATAGCTTATCGGTAATATCGCCAGCGGAATAAAGCATTGTGCCTTTCTTGAATTTCTTTTCAACTGCATTAAGATTTTTCAAAAGCTTTGATATTTGGGTATCATCAAAGCCTTTGAACAGTATAGAATTACGCAAAAATGAAATATCCATATTTTTCTCCCGAAAATGTTGTAATTACAACATACTTTCTTCTTTGATTATACTATAATGGTTACAGAAAGTCAAGGAGGTATGGCTATGATACGGAGAATAATTGAGATAGACGAAGAAAAATGCAACGGCTGCGGTCTGTGTGCAAAGGCTTGTCATGAGGGAGCTATCGCTATCGTGAATGGTAAGGCGAAGCTCATGCGTGACGATTTCTGCGACGGTTTCGGAGACTGTCTCCCTGCCTGCCCTGTGGACGCTATCCACTTTACCGAGCGTGAAGCGGAAGCTTATGATGAAAAGGCGGTTCAGGCAAATAAGCAGAAGAAGTATGCTTGCAGTGGTTTCACCTGTCCGGGTTCAGTTTTGCAGAGTTTCACAACAAAGGAAGCTGACAATAATGTTCATGTACCGGGCTGTCTGAGACAATTTCCTATACAAATAAAGCTCTTACCTACAAACGCACCATATTTCAACGGAGCTGATCTGCTTATAGCTGCGGATTGTACTGCTTATGCCTACGGAAACTTCCACAACGATTTTATCCGTGGGAAGATAACGCTTATCGGTTGTCCGAAGCTAGATGACGTTGATTACGCCGAGAAGCTGACGGAGATTTTCCGAAATAATGATATAAAGAGCATTACTCTCACAAGAATGACCGTGCCGTGCTGCGGTGGTATGGAATATGCGATAAAAAAAGCTATCGAAGCAAGCAGCAAGGACATTCCGCTTGAAGTCACGGTCATTTCGCCGGATGGCAGTATAGTTGAGATTAGGAAATAACGGAGGTATCTATCATGAAGTTTTAATTGATCTCATTATTAAAATCAAATCTGTTATGCTATATAAAAACTATAATGCTTGGCTTGCCCCTTCATGGGGCAAGCTGATTTTGTATCCACAATTTCCTTCTTTAATTCATATCTATATTTTGACATAAAAATTTCGACCTCCAATCGATAGGTTTTTGGTCTAACTTTGGGGGGCGGTACATAAACGGCTCTAATTCATTGCAATAGAACGGCTGTTTTCCTTGCAATATTGCAAAAGTCACAAAACAACTTATATGACACATTGATTCGGTATTTCAATAAACCGTGGGTTATTGAAATGCTTTGTTACAGAATAAAGGCTGAAAAAGTCTAATACATACTCTTATTGACAATAATATGAAAATGTGATATAGTTGAATAAAATATTTATTTGAAGGAGCTGTTATGAATAAAATAATATATGCTTGCCTTATTGCAGTACTGTTAACTTTTAACGGCTGCGGCAGCAAGACTGAAAGTTCATCAGAAGCTGAGACGACAAGCGCTGCTGTGTTAGAGAAATCTACAGTAGCTGAAACAACTGAGCCAACAACTCGTGATTTTGGTCCGGAGAGCTATACTCATGGCGAGGACGGATACTACAATATTGCAGACGAGATATCAGATTTTGATATGAAGAAACAGGAAGGTGGTACCTGCTGGCTATATGCTGGTGTGGCAGGAATGGGAACAGCTTACGCCAAAAAGTATGGCAGATATCCCTCGATAGAGCCCCTCGGATTGCTCGACATCAACTATATCAACGAAAGAAAAGAAGGCTTTATCCCGAAGGAAGGCGTTGATCCTATAGAAGTCGGCGGCTGGCAGTGGGTTTTAACAGAAACTATGACGAACGGATTTGGCGACTATGTTATCGACAGCTCTGTCATTTTTGATGTTTCTGACCATGATGCAATAAAGAAAAATCTTCATGAGCGCGGCGGAGTTGTTATCGGCGTAAACGATACCGACCAGAAATATACAGGGTGGTATAAAGGCTATAATACAATGAATTATTCAATAGAAGAATACGACCACGATATCACTATAATCGGCTACGACGACCATTTCCCTAAGCAGTATTTCAACGAGCCTGCCTCTGAGGACGGAGCGTGGATATGCTATAACAGTGCGTGCCCGTCAGAATTCTTTTATGTATCCTATTGTGCGCCTTTAGAGTATGGTATAAGCCATTCTGTCACAGATGAATACTCCGAAGTTCTCACATACGACGCAGGTAACGAACAGGACAGATACATCAAAACCGGTGACAGCACCACTACAGCAAATGTTTTCCACAAGGCAGGGACTCTCGCTGCTGTCGGAACTTATAACGACTTCGACGAGCAGGATATCACAATAGAAATATATGACGCCGACTTCAAGAACCGACTCTATTCCCAGGATGCTGTTCTCGATTATCACGGATATAATACTATTAAGCTTGATACTCCCGTGGACGTTACTGACTACGCCGTGGCGATAACTTACTCGAAGGGCGCTCCGGTTGAGGGCGAGGACATCGACTATGGTCAGGCTGACTACAAGACAGTTTCCGAGAGCGGTCAGTCATTCGTCATGATAGATTCCAACTGGAAAGATCTAACTGACAGCGATATCGAATCTGCAATTAGTGCGGATTTCAAGCCGAATAATTGCTGCATAAAGGCTCTGTATCTATAATTTCAACGCTGATTATCACGCTTGATTTCTAAGAGGATATGCTTGGCTTATTAAAATAGTCAGCTCCCGAGAGGGAGCTGACTATTTGTATCTTTATACTGCCTTTTAGTCGTGTGCATTTTGTCTGTTTTTGCTGCAGACATGACTGCGAAATCGCCGCTAATCTGTTTTGTATAGTCTTTATCGCTTAGGCAGTGGGAGAAGGAATTGCCCCCCTATGAATAAAATTAAATAGTAAAATAATGATTATTGCCTTGAAAATGAAATAAAACTGTTGAAAAATATATGCAAGTTCGAGTTTGTTCAAGCGTGGAAAAATTGTGGAAAATTCGTTTTATTCATCGCTGGAATTGTTAATATAACGTTAATTGCACAGCATTGCTGATGAGGCTGCCGTGACACACAAACATAACCTTTATTATAGGTATAAATCTCCGTATTTTGCCGTTATTTGCGCAGTCGTTGATTTTTCGGGTTTATTAGAAACATAATTAGTATACAGGGCTTTATAACTTGGAAACTGTCCATCTTGGTCCTTCTTCACCGATGATTCCATTCATAGTAAATCCGCATTTCTCGAGCACTCTTTTTGAAGCAGTATTATCAGAATCAGTTTCCGCTTCAATTGTGGCAACCTCCTTATGCGAAAATGCCCATTCCAATACTGCTTTGACTGCTTCGGTCGCATATCCGTTGTTCTGGTATTCCTCGGAGAAACCGTATCCGATTTCTGCTATGCCATCCGCAGAAAGTCCCTTGAAGCAGAGTTCTCCGATATGTGTCCCGTCTTTCAGTTCAATCATCCATATCGCATACCAGTCCCACTGATCTGGATGATTCAGACAGCCGTTCAGCATTTCTGTGTAAGCCGCTTTCAGGACGTCAAAAGTCTGTGCTTCGATGAATGATTCCATCAGCTCCTGAGAAGCGGCGTATATTTTTAATCTGTTTGTTTCAATCATATTGCTTTACCTATCAGTTTCTATTTTGTTACATATCATTATACCATAATACTCCCATTTCATCAAGACAAACGGGCAAAAATAACGGCTCACCGAAGTGAGCCGCAGCTGAAAAAACATACTTATCCTTGATTTTTACTTACACAGAAATACTATTACCGTCAAATATTTCCTCAAACTCCAGTTGCTCGCGTTTATGCTGATACCAAAGCAGAAATGTTGCACAAATCAGCATGGGCAGCATGGCTATCATCCCAACGTCAACTGGTCCGAAGATCGAGCGTTCCGAGTGACCTTTGCCCATAACAATACTTGGACTGATTTCTGCATTTACTGCTCCATGGAGTATTGCCGGCAGCCATATGCTGCCCGATTTTACATATAAGAAATCCGAAATGATGCCAGTAGATATTGTGAACAGCGGAAAAATCAAGAGTCCAAGAAGTGGTGCACCGATGTAATCCTTGCCATATTCATATCCGACTAAGATCATTGCCGGGAAATGCCACGCACCGTGTATCAAACCGCCGATAAGAAGTCCTTTTGTCCTGCCATATCCTGCTTTTAACTCAGGGAACATGAAGCCTCTCCAGCCAATCTCCTCACCAAGTCCTGATAATATGGCCTGGAATATGCCGAAAGATGTAAGTGAGAAGAAGATCTCTTTTCCTATGAAAGTAGTGTAGGGACTGCCGTTTTGCTTGAATTCTTCGTATTCAGTGTCCGACATGAACCTCTGGAATGCTTCGGCCGGAGCAAAATCATCCGGGAATACCAGAAAATAGAACACAGCCCCGATGATCTGGAATACTGTAGGAGCAAGCCAGGCGAAGACTATATATTTCCAGTTCTTGCTTAGTTTGAGTCTCCATCCCATTTCTTTGAAATTGGCTTTTGCGAAGAGAGCCCCAAGTGTTGGCATTAACATACATAACGCCAGGGCACTGCTGAAGCTGAGGTCTCCTGCCATGGTCCCAAGATTTGCGTCATGGTACCCTATGGCGCTGATTATCCATGTAGAAATAAAGGTGAAGAGAAGGTACTTCGTCATCTTTGACAAGTCAAATCACTCCAGTCAGATCTAAGATTTTGTCATATTGTAATTTCATTATACCATTATCACTGGGATAAATCAAGTATTCTCTAAAGTATGAAAACGATTATTGACAAAGTCTTGCTATCGTCAGAGTTTTGTGATACAATAAAGGTACAATGATACGGAGGAGAAAAATGGATAAAATACGCAGACATATTATCTTTTACGGCAATGTTCAGGGCGTAGGCTTTCGCTGGAAGGCAAGCCATACAGCACGCAGGCTTGGTGTTTCAGGCTGGGTGAGGAACCTTTACGACGGTTCGGTAGAAATGGAAGCAGAAGGTACATCACGCGACATAGAAGATCTCATCGAAGCACTTGAGAATCACTCATGGGGCAGCGTTGACCGCATAGAATCAAACGATATACCTGTACACGGAGACTATTCTTTTGAAGTAAGATAAAAATAATGGAGGAATATGAAAATGGGTTTACTGGACAAGTTCAAGAAAAATAAAGAAAATCCTCAAAATGACAGCGAGGAAATGGTTGAATTCGAGAAGCAGGATATGACAGGCTGGGATGCTATCACTGAGGCTTTTGAGAAAATATATCCTGAGCAGACTGATCCTAAACATTACGGTGTTCTCATCCCGTGGGAACTTGGCGGAAATGATCCGCTCACAGGTATAAGCATATACGAAGCCGATGATTACTATCACTTTGTTACATATGGTTTAAGTGAGATATACGGTAAGGAGACTGATGATCCTGAGATAAGCGGTTATGGTATGGAGTTTACTATGAAGCTTAAAAAGTCCTCCATAGACAAGAAAAATGAAGAGGGAGAACTTCGCTGTGTGTGTGGTACATTGCAGAAAGTCGCAAGGATAACCTTCGAGCACGGCGAACTTTTCAACGCGAACGAATACATTTACACCGGTCAGACTGCCGGTATCGATTGCGGACAGAGTTCTTCGCTTACCGGTTTTATTCTTGTAGCTGATCCGAGTATCGGAAGTATCGATACCAAGAATGGCAGGGTAGATTTCGTTGAGTTTATCGGCTGTACTGACGATGAACTCGTTGCCGTCAAGGATAAGCGCATGACAGTTGAAGAACTGTATTCAGCTATAGGCAGCGATGTTACAGATTACAAAAGAAGTTCTGTACTATAAAATCAACGGCGGACAGAGTTATGGCAACTCTTGTCCGCCGTTATGCTTATAATCTGTAACCAATACTTTTCAGCAGCACTATATCATCTTTAATATTGTTGCCTGAGGTAGTCAGCATATCTCCTGTAATCGTTGAATCTGCACCTGAGAGAAATGCTTGTTTTCCGCAGTCAGTCATAAGATTTCTTCCTGCTGCAAGACGTATGTGAGCTTCCGGTAGAATATATCTGAAAATTGCAACTATACGGAGTATGTCATTTTCGGTGAGTCTTTCGATATGCTCGAAAGGAGTACCTTTTATTGGCATAAGAGCATTTATAGGAACAGAAACAACTCCGAGTTCTGCAAGAGTGTCAGCCATATCTATGCGGCCTTCCCAGGTTTCACCCATACCGATTATACCGCCGGAACAAACTTCAAGACCGGCAGCCTGAGCACGTTTTATGCAGGCGATTTTGTCGCCGAAAGTGTGTGTAGTGCATATATTCGGGAAGTTCCTGCGTGATGTTTCGATGTTGCAGTGACAGCGCGTGACTCCTGCTTCATGCAGTTTACGGAACTGTTCCTCAGTGAGAAATCCGTGTGAAGCGCATAGCTCGATATTGCATTCTTCTCTCATTCTTCGGTAAGCGGATAGAGCTTTCTCGAAATCATCATCAGAGAGTGTTTTTCCTGCTGTAACGATGGAGAATCTGTGAACTCCTTTTTCTGCATTGTGACTGCACTCAGCGATTATTTTTTCCTCATCAAGAAAGCCGTATTCTTTTACACCAGTGCAGTTATGTGCTGACTGTGCACAGAATTTGCAGTTTTCGGAGCATTTACCGCTTCTGCCGTTGATTATGCTGCAAAGTTCGGCTGTGTCAGCTTTGAAGTGCTTTCTTATCATATCAGCGCCTTTGCAGAGCTGTGCAAGATCAGCTGTAATAAAGAATGATTTGTCTTCGCTATGGGAAAGTCTTCTTCCGCCGATTATTTCTTCTGCGAGTTTTAATACATCCATAGTTTTCTCCTTAGTGCGAACCGGCTTCCATGCGCTTTAATATCGGGATAAGTCTGCATCCGAGAGCTGCCGTGAAAAAGCAGAGAACTATGTCGCCGGGAAGCGGAAGGAATAGCCCTGCAATAAGCACAGAGCGTGCAGAAACCGAGTTGCCGAGATATACTCTGTTGATAAGCCAGCAGTAAACTACTCCTAATGCGAATACTACGAATAGTCCTGCAAGACAGGCTGGGACCAGTCTTTTCATAGTAGGCTCACCGCTGTGAGAAATGGTGCCTGTTATGTATGTTCCTATTACAAAACCTATCATATAGCCAAAAGTAGGGCTCAGGACATATCCTATTCCGCCGCCGCCTGTGAATACAGGCAAACCGATAAGTCCGAGCATTATGTAAACTATTACAGCAGCTGCGCCTTTTTTGCCGCCGAGAAGAACTCCGGCGAGAGTCGTGAACAGTATCTGCAAAGTGATCGGGCATATCGGTGTAGGGATCTTGAGGAATGCGCCGACGATTATCAGCGCTGTGAATAATGGGATCATTGTGAGGTCACGGGTTTTCATATCTTTGTCTCCTTGCTGGGATTGTATTTGCGTTTTCAGCATACTTAGTATATCACGATTATTTTTATTTGTCAACCTCTTTTGCGTAATTTGGTTGACAAGATTTAATGTAGCTGCTGACTATTGACAAAAATACTGGAAATGCTATAATTGTTATAATGAATACTTATTGGTGAGGTACATATATGAAAAAGGGAATATTAGCAGCATTTATTCTTACAGCTGCGGTAGCTGTGTCAGGCTGCGGACACGATGAAGATGACAGCAGCCCAAAAGCTGCTTCTACAGCTCAGACAACTGAAAATACGACTGAAGCGCTTACAACTGAGGAGACAACAACGGTCACAACTACTCAGACAGTATCTATTTCTCAGACGGAGACTTCTGTATCTACTCAGAAAGCATCCGAGAGCGAAGATGCTTCACAGGCTGGCAATGCTGATTTCAAGGGATTGGCAGGTTACTGGTATATCGATGGTGATTTTGACAAGGCTTCGCTACATATTTATGAAGACGGAAAGTTCGAGACGTTTTATGCTACCGGAGCTCCGGAAAACAATGGATATATCAAATATGAGTTCGATGAAGTGATAAATAATTATTATTATGCGATGTATTCCGAAAGCGGTGCATTCATAATGAGTTTTGCTGATGACGGAGAGAAAGAAAAGACTGATATTTACATAGGAAATGAAGGCACACCTCATTTCGTGAAGATGTACGGTGAGGGAGGCCTTGGTGACGACGGCAAAGGCACAGATGAGGCTGAGTTGGCTTATAACTATGTAGGCACATGGGATTGTGAACGTGCGCACCTTAACATCGAGGACAGGGGAGAGGGCATATTTAAAGCAGTTCTGAAATGGTCTGACAGTGCTTTTGCCTATGCTGAGTGGGACTATCCCCTGATATTTGACGGTGAGAAGATGCTCTGCGATGAAAATGGCAAGTATTCCGTAGTCGAATACGATCAGGAAACCGGTACATACCACACAGATACGATTTCTGAGAACAAAAGTGCTGAATTTGTTATGCTTAATGGAGAAATAACCTGGAATGACCTGACTGATCACAGGGGAGACGGAATGGTATTCAGAAAAGCTGAATGAACTCTTATATAATATTTATGTATCAGGTATTGATTTTTTTGTGAAAATGTGATATAATAACACCTGACGGATTTTGCGTCACATTCTATGGGAGAATTATGAGGAATATTTATGAAAAACATAACTTCTGAAATGCTGACCATGCTTCATCAGGAGCATATTGCAGCACATATGAAGAAGCAGTCTGCTGAAAAGCAGATTGAACTTGTTGAACAGATCAACGGTCTTGATCTTTCGGTACTGAATAACGTAGATGCAAGCGAGATAAGGGGCAAAATTGAGCCTATTTCTGCAACTACTCTCAGTGAGATCGAGAATAACCGTGAAAAGTTCACACAGACAGGTCTGAACGCTATCCGTGAGGGCAAGGTCGGAGCTGTACTTCTTGCAGGAGGACAGGGAAGCCGACTTGGCTTTGATCATCCTAAGGGAATGTTCAATATCGGCGTAGACCGCAGACTATACATTTTTGAATGTCTTATCAACAATCTGCTTGATGTCACAAGGGCTGCCGGTGCGTATATACCGCTGTTTATTATGACAAGTGCAGATAATAACATGGAAACACGCAATTTTTTTGAGGAGAATGATTATTTCGGATATAGTCCGGAAAATGTTTGGTTTTTCGTTCAGGAACAGCTTCCGGTAGTCGATAAGAACGGCAAGCTGATGATATCTGAGCACGGTACGGTCCTCACTGCACCTAACGGCAATGGCGGCTGGTACGATTCAATGGCTAAGACTGGTATGCTTCGTGTAGTGCAGAATGCCAAGATAGAATGGCTGAATGTATTTGCTGTTGACAATGTGCTCCAGCGTATGGCTGATCCGTGTTTTGTAGGAGCTGTTATTGAGTCCGGAAAGGTTTCCGGTGCTAAAGTAGTTGCTAAGGCTGCTCCGGAAGAAAAAGTCGGCGTTCTTTGTCTTGAGGACGGAAAGCCTTCGATAGTTGAATACTATGAGATGTCCGAAGATATGCTCTATCAGCGTGAAGCTGACGGAACTCTTTCTTACAACTACGGTGTTATTTTAAACTATCTTTTCCGTGTGGACAAGCTAAACAGCACTTTGTCTGTCAAGCTTCCCTTGCACCGTGCTTTCAAGAAGATAAAGTATATGGACGAGAAAGGTGCCGTTGTGGTTCCTGACGAGCCTAATGCTTACAAATTCGAGACGTTGGTTCTTGATATGGTCAAGCTCCAGGACAACTGTCTTGCTTATGAAGTTGACAGAAGCAAGGAGTTTGCTCCGGTAAAGAATAAGACAGGCGTTGACTCTGTTGATACCGCACAGGAGCTTCTCCGTGCAAATGGTATTGAATTGTAAAAGAAAACATGAGGGTGTGACAGCTTAATTGTCACACCCTTTCTTTTACGTACAAAAACAGCCATGAGAAATATCTCTATGGCTGTTTATTATATCTCATAGAATCTTTGTTTAAGACGTTTGTCGAATTCCTCAACGGGCAGAGGTCTGTCAAAGTAGAATCCCTGAGCGATGTGACATTTGTTGGCACGAAGTATTTCAATCTGTTTGGCTGTCTCGACGCCTTCGGTTATACATTCAAGACCGATCTCCTGAGCCATTTCGATAACGTGCTTGTACATGATCGGAGTATTGCTGTACTCGTTATCCTCGTCAGATGGGAGAAAACAGCGGTCTATCTTCAGAACGTTCCACGGTATCTCGCGGATGAGATTAAGGGAAGAATATCCCACGCCGAAATCGTCAACAGATGTGCATATGCCTTGCTGCTGGAGACCGTTAGCAACACGCTTCAGGTCACGGAACTCTACGTCAGTTGTGGTTTCTGTAAGCTCTATCTCAATATACTTATGAGGAACATTATTGCCGTCGATTATTTCGATAACTTTGTCGAGAAGATTTATGTCCATAAGGTTTTTGCGTGAAAGGTTTACGGAAACTCTTATATGCGGCATACCGGTGTCAAGCCAGCGTCTTATATCCTTGCAGACAAGGTCGAGCATATAAAGGTCAAGCTTGCATATATCTGTTTTCTGTTCAAGAACAGGTATGAAGTCAGCCGGTGAGATCATTTTACCATTGTGGAACCACCTGCAAAGAGCCTCAGCGCCGACTATTTCTCCTGTGAGTATGTTAACTTTGGGCTGATAGTAAACTTTGAATTCTTTGTTCTTTAGTGCCTGTGGGAACAGTGTCTGGATGGTAAGCATTTTTTCTCTTATACCGGTCATTTCCTTGTCAAAAACCATATAATCGGAAGTACCTTGCTGCTTAGCAGACTGGGAAGCAAACATTATCTTACTGATTATCTGATCAGGTCCTTCATAGACAAAATCCTCGGGGATATGGTAGATTCCTGCACATGAAGACATAACTATCTGCTTTGTCAAATCAGCACTGAAAGACACCGGGGTTCCTGCAATTGCTGAAACGATCTTTTCAAATCGATCTTTTCGGAAAATTCCGATAAAATTGTCACCGCCAAGACGGCATATAGTGCCTTCACTGCCGATTATATCCACAAATACATTATAGTAGTTGCGCATTGCTATATCTGCCTGATTTCTGCCAAGCTCGCGGTTATAGATAGACAGCTGGCGTATGTTGAAATGCATTGCTGACATACCTGGGAGCTTACCCTCGTAATTCAGCTTATCAAGAGTTCTGAAATAGAAACGAAGATTCGGGTAATTGAATTCGTCGTAATAGCCTATTTTCTCGAGTGCTTCCTGCATACGGTTCCTTCCGATGAAAGCGAGAAGAGAAAGCTCAATTATACTGAGTTTGTCAAGTTCATCACTTGTCAGAGTAACAGCATCGTTTGAGGCATATAGTTTTCCGACAATTATGTATCCGTATTTAGTAACGATACGCTTTTCAAGTACGAGTTTATCGCCATGACCATTGTCGTAATCACATATGAATTCACCTTCGCCACGGCTTTCGAGAGCTTCGCTTTTATAGATAGAGGTAGTTCCCTTAGCGATATTGAAGAGCTTGCATATATCAACGAGCACTTTGATAAAAGCCTCGCGCTGAAATACTTCGGGGGTAGTTATTAATCTGGACATATTCTCAAAAAGCTTATAATATTGCAGAGTTTTTGCTTCATCCATGATCTGTTCCCCCTTTCATATGATTATACATATATTTTTTAAACAATTATATCATATTAAATATAAATTTTCAAGGAACTATAAATAAATTATCTTTTGCTGTTTTGTTAACTGAACAAAAAGAATTACTATTTTCTGCAAACAGAAAAGGCTGCCTTGTTATCAGCAGCCTTTCTATATGGTGGATGATTGAAGATGTCAAATTTAGCAAGGGAAGAGTTTCAGCGCATGAAAACTTCCAGTATTAGGTAGGGGACTCCTCCTACGGCAGCAGTTACAACAGCCGCAGCAGCTGTGATATACGCAAATTTTACGTATACAGAGCTTTCTTTTTTGTGGTGATGAGCTATCTCTTCTGTTATCTCGTATGTTCTCATTGAATGTTCCTCACTTTCATGCGCAGAATACATTTGCGTCTGTTAGTATTCTGTGTTTCCCTTTACATAATATACAATCGAACAAAACAGACAAAGTGTGACACAAAAAAATATATTTTTATTTTTTAATTATATCTGAGAGCGAAAAAAGTGCAGCACATCGGCTGCACATAGGGAAAAATCAGTTTTCAGTCTTTTTGGCGACAACACCCATTATCATATTACCGCAATAGCTGCACTTGTAATTATCGTTAACGACTCCGGTTATGGGAGCAGCACAGAATGGGCATTTATCTTTGACTACCTGTTTGGCAAGAGCCACTCTGACTATATTTTCATTCTTTTCAAGGGAGCAGTTTTTCAGATAGCCGCGCCTTAGAGAAGATTTAACCTTTTTCAGCTTGCGGGCGGGCTTGACATTGCTTGTTTCAGGCGGAATATCACTCGCATTTACATAAGGCTTCGGATAATTTCCGAATTTTTTAGAGCAAGTCTCAGCTGTGATGATAGCTCTTGTACGCAGTATGCCGAATATAGATATGGGCAGAAAAGCAGCCACGAATGTTCCGGCGAAAATAATGTTCCCCATAATGTCTTTTTTAATAAGATCAAAGGATTTCAGGTGATTGTCCGGAGACAATAGTATCTTTACTTGATAGTCATGATCATTGTATTTCTGTATCTGATCAATAAGGTACATTGAGAATATAGCCAGTACGATCAGAGCGAGTATCAGGCGGATCAGCGACGAAGCTTTCTTTGAAGTGAGACGCTTGCAGGTATAGTAATCGGGTTTATTCCTGACGCTTGAGAAATCGCTTTTGATACTGTAAAATCTGTCGCCGGATATGACTTTTGCAAAGAGGTCAGAGCTTCCGCAGTAAGGACATTCACCGGTAAAGTATATTTTCTTTTCAACGGGAGCACCGCAGCTCTGACACTGACAGGTAACAGTCTTACTGTGAAGAACGATCTTTTCTTTGCCGTCAACTGTTTTCAGGCTGTAGTTCTTCATATAAATTGAACTGAAAAACAGAAGCTGGAGCTTTACGATAAACTTCTTCTTTACAGTAATATCTGCCAGGTCTTCATACTCAACATAACCGTCGAGGTCGCCTTCAAAGCAGCGGGAATAGAATGTAGCGTCAAATATCAGCTTGTTTGATATAAGAGCTTCAACAAGAAGAATAATGCCGATTTTCAAAAAGAGAATAGCACTCGGCATAGCTTTTGCAGTCCTGAAAGTCTCCATATCATTGTGGTAGACGCTGTACAGATCCAAAATAACCGCTGCGGAAGAGATTATGAAGATGACAGCCAGTACAATGAATATGATATTTTTTGCTTTCAGTGCTGTGATCAATTTTTCACGTAAATACAATTCAAACACCTTATTTCATTAATAATAACAGTACTATTGTAGCACATTCAGTGTAAGATTGCAAGCAAAAAACAGGAACGCAGAGCGTTCCTGTTCTGATTTTACTTTTTAAGTGAGTTCAGCCATTCTTTTATAGTATCTTCACTGTCATCAGCTTTGAATAGTTTAGCATCGATTATTTCGGCTGTATCGCTGAGAAAAGGTTTCAGTTTATCAGCGGTCTTGCCTATATTGCTTCCGCCTGATGTTGCGAACAGAGCAATCTTCTTTCCCGAAAAATCGTACTGTTTTACAAAAGTATTGATAACATTAGGAGCAACGTAATACCATATCGGGAAACCTATAAGGAACATATCGTAGTCGCTGAAATTGCTTATAGTTCCGCTTATCGGGACATCCTTTCTGCCTATCTTTTCCTTATTGCATCGGGCGAGGGGATTGACCCATTTGAGTTCGGATGCTGTGTATGGTTTTTCCGGCTTGATCTCAAACAAGTCAGAACCGGCTGCTGCGGCAACCTTTTCTGCTACTTTTGCTGTTATGCCTGTTGCTGAAAAATATGCTGTGATTATCTTACTCATCGTATGATCCTTTCTGCCGCTTGACTGCGGCTTGTTTTATTTGTTGATGATAAGACGCTTCAGCGCTATCATATCAAACACGTTTATCTTTGAGTCTGCACAGAGGTCAGCGGCTTCACCATTGGGAAGAGGAATATTCTTCAGCAGAAAGTTCCTCAATGCTACGAGATCGGCTATATTCAGTTCACCGTCGCCGTTTACATCTCCTGCTATTTTCTGAGCGGAAAGAGGCGTGCCGTAAAGTTCTATCTCTGCAATATTACAGCAGTAAACACTGTCCTGATTATATTGGTTAGTCGGAGCGCCCTGCGGTACAGCATAGCGGATATAACGTGCCTTGTTCGTTTCGTTGAATCGTTTGACATAGTGCATACCAAATGACGGTTTATCCGTTATTGTGTAGGCTGTTGACCAGTTCGTGCCGTCTTCGGAGAATAGGAACATTCCGTCAGGCAGTCTGTATTCGTAGCCACTTCTCGGGCAGTATCCGACAGCGGAGATCTCATATACCTCGCCAAGATCAGCCTGCACATATCCATCGCCAACACCATCGAAAAATGATGAAGTGCTGCCGTCGAAGGCTTTATGGAAAGTTGTGTTGGAGTCGCTCTTCCAAGAGTCGCTGCCGTTGAGCATAGAGGAAGTTATGTCTATCTTGTTTTCGAGAGTTGCTGAACCCTTCATACCGTCAATGATGAATGTAGTAACAGACTGAGGAGCGAGAGAAACATTCAGTTTATCGCCGCTGAGAGCAGTCATGCCGAGATCCTTCCAGCTTTCAGAATTGCTTGTGCGGATAACTTCGGCAGAAGTTCCGACTTCATCGAAGCCTGACAGGTCAAAGGAATAGTCACTTGCAGAACTTCCGCTGTTTACAGCCGTGATGACTACTCTGCCGTTCTTCTGATCGTAAGCTGCGATAGTGTTTCCTGAGCTCTTGAGCATTGTCATACCAGGACGGATATAACGTGAGAACTGACCGAATGCGTAATATTTCTTTGTAAGTATGATGTTATCTTTGTCGTGGTCAGCTACTGCGAGTCCCCAGAAGCCGCCGTTGGTGTTTACCATGCCCTTGTCCTTGTTGCCGTTCATTCCGACAGAAGAGATATGGTTGTCGATTACCTGCCAAAGTATCCATGCAGAGCAGTTGAGACCGTTGCAGTCTGTAACCATACGCTCAGCAAGCCAGAGAGCTGCTCCCATTTCGCCGGCATTTGTACCGGAAGTACCGGCACCGTCTACCTCACTCATCCACAGGTTCTTTCCGTTTGCAAGAGCAGTGGATTTAAGGTCAGAGCGTCTGCTTCCGCCGTATGTATGTGTATCAATTCTTCCGAGAATGCTCTTGGCTTCGGAAGAAAGGCTGTTGAATGCGCTGATCTGCGTGTCGATAGATGTTTCATCAGTACCGCAGACGATGACGTCGTTCAAGCCCCTCTTGTCGAGGGATTTTTTGAGTTCTACCAGTATCTTTGACTCTGAATTGCCTATATCGAAGTGACAGCCCTCCTGTTTTGCGCTGTATGCGCCCCAGAAGTTGGTGTATGGTTCGTTCATAGGGTCGATACTCTGTACCTTGATACCCCAGTCGTGTTCATAGTGGTAGCTGACTTCTGCAAGATATTCAGCGAATGCTGTGTACTGATCATCTCTTAGGTTGTTCTTTCCTGCATCTTTGTTGCCGGTGCTGCATCCGCTGTTTGTCATATAGTACGGAGGAGAGTTGGAGAACATTTCAACGATCATATCGTCGCCGGCTGCCTGGCAGACTTTTCTCAGGACGTTGCGCTGGTTGTAGTCAGCGTTCCAGTTGTATGACACGTTACCGTTGTTATAAACGGTATAACCCGGCATATTTGAGTCTGTACGGGTTATGTGGTGGTGAGAAGGATCATCACCGCCGCCTATGTTGAAGCGGGCGATGTTCATACGTAGACCGTTTTCGCCATAGAAAAGGTCTGCGCTCTTCTGAGCGAGAGAGTCGGAATAACCGACACGGTTTGCCCACCAGCACAGGGAAGTTCCCCAGCCCTGGAAGACGCCGTTGTTGATCTCATATTTGTTTTCAGGTGAGATCACAACATCAGTTGCTGCGTTAGCTTTTACCGGCGAAGCCGCACCGCCTGCCGGCAGAATAGTCATTCCAAGTAAAGCGGAAGTAACTATTCCGAGTAGTTTTTTGCCTATCATTTTAATACCTCCTTAATA
The DNA here is from genome assembly GCA_016290875.1 of Ruminococcus sp. Lineage (GTDB taxonomy): Bacteria > Bacillota > Clostridia > Oscillospirales > Ruminococcaceae > Ruminococcus. The sequence continues at coordinate 50,532 of JAEEVL010000015.1, read as the reverse complement.
TATGTAAACAGTTGCTGTGACATCTTTATACTGCGGCAGCAATTCAGTACCTGGGTACTGATCAATAAGAGGTGTGCCGTCAGCAGCAAATGTCACCTGTTTAACTCTTGTATGGCGGCACGGATCATAGAGGGGATCCTTGTTATATGTGCCGCATTCACCGGAAGAATGCGAAGCCGGACGTGCATGATATACGATGAGAAGATCGCCGTTTTCATCGGTTACAAAGCAGTTGTGTCCCGGACCTGACTCTCCGTTGAGGTTCCGTGTCTCAAGAACAGGAGTGCTCAGCTTCCTCCAGTTTGAAACATTCATAAGGTCGGAGTCTGCATCTGCTTCAAGCCTGCCGACACAATATTCAGAACCGGTTCCGGAAGCCGAGAAGAAGATATACACCTTGCCGTTAGTCTGTAAAACCGCCGGACCTTCGTTTACGCGGTTGTTTACTTTTTCCCAGTTGTATTCGGGTTTGGTGAGAAGTATAGGCTTGGAAATGAGGCGGTAAGGAGCAGATGGATCAATCTCAGCCATAAACAGCGATGAATCTCCGTTTATCTCTGCCCATACGACGTAGTGTTTGCCGTTATGTTCATAGTAGGTCATATCGAGTGAGAAGCCTGCAAATGATTCAGTATCGCCTGATGAAGCCTGCATCTGTCCGCATTCCTTCCAGTTTCCGGTATATGGATCACCGTCACACTCGAGAACATACGGACGTATCGCCCAGACATTTTCAGTTGTTCCGGCAGCAAAGAAGATGTACCACTTTCCGCCGATATAGTGCATTTCCGGTGCCCATATGTGACGGGACATGATGCCGTTTGAATGAGCTTTCCATATTGTTTTTTCTTCAGCCTTTGCAAGTCCGGCTACCGTAGTGCTGCGGCGCAGGATAATGCGGTCATATCCTTTATCAGCGCTGCCGTATGCCGGATACGAAGCAGTGAAGTAGTACCTGCCGTTTCCGTCGCTAACGATATACGGGTCGGCACGCTCGCTTATGAACGGGTTTGCATAATCAGCGGAAGATGAACTTACAGTGCCGTGCAGTAAGTGTTTGCCGCGCGATAATGTGCTTATATTCGGCAGATCCCAGTCGACGTGCATATCAGCAGTACTACCGTCACTGTAAGTAGCAGTTACTTTTTCAGGCAGAATGAAGTTTTCGCCTTCTTTTGCGCAGATATTTACAGGCTTTATGCTGGTATTAACCTTTGTCAGAGAATCTGAGGGAAATGCGCTGATAAGTGCGTTGTACTGGTCGGCATTTATCGGGATAACATATCCATGACGAGGAGTAAAGTCAAAGCTGTATTCCGAACGCGATAGGGTAGTGAAATTTTCAAGGTCTGAGGTCTCCTGCATTACATAGTACCCGTCTCCATAAGCATCAGACATCATGAGCCATTTGTCTGAGTCTATCATTTTATAGATGTTAGGACCTTCGACGCCGATGCTTCCTTCGGAGACCTGCTTTATCTCGCGGTATGGACCGTTTGCGTGTTCGGCTTCTGCAAGATAAATGCGTTTGTTGGTCTCATTTTTGTAGTACATATAGTATCTGCCGTTCTGATATATAATATCCGAGTCGATAGCGTTGTTGCCGTTCTGCGGAGCAAAGAGAATGGCTGGCGTAGTGTCGAGTTTTTTCAGATCTTTGCTGTAAGCGAAATACATTATGGTTCTGTCGTCAGTTCCCGGAACTCTTGCGGCAAAATAAATCATATATGATTCCTTTTCCGGATCATAGATAGCCTGCGGAGCCCATGCACGATCGCAGTTCATCATGTTCGGGTACTTGTTTGCTATCTCGATTATAGTGTCGTCGAACCAGTGAACGAGGTCAGTCGATTTTGCGGATATGAGATTTCGGTTGCTGTTCCAGCCGAGAGAGGACTTCATATCTGTGGCAAGGAGATGGTATAGACCGTCTTCGCCTTTGAAAATATAAGGATCGCGTATGCATTTAGTACCGGCTTCGGACTGCCACACGGCTCTGCCGCCGTTGAGAGCGTGGAAGTTCTTTCCGTCGAGGCTTACAGCATAGGAGAGCCTTTCTTGTTCAGGTGCATTTCCGAGAAAATATGCAAACAGATAAGCGACAGGAGGTTTCTCAGTTGATATAGTTGCATATGTTTCAATATCTGCATCTCTGCCAAGAAGAAAAGTACTTATAAGTGCTACATCATTCGTGTCGCAGAAGCCATTACCGTCGAGGTCGGCTCTCATAGTTTCCGGATCATCGGCAGGTTTGCCTACACAACGACTGACGAGTATCTTATCAAAGACGTTTACCTTTCCATTTTGATCAATATCGCCGCGCAGGAGTTTATAATCGCCGTTGACTGGTTTTATGTAGAACTTCTGTCCTTCGCCGTTCCAGTAGTCCCATTGATCGATGTTTGCACCGTTTTCGTAGCTGATGTCATACACGTCGAGAGCGGTATTACCGGAACATTCCGCGGTTATCCAATAGGCATCATCAGTCCTGTGGAGTATGAACTTCTGAGAGGGGAGTCCTTTATACTCAGACAGATAGATGTTATTTCCGTTCTCAGAGTTTGCGTTCTCAACTGTTAGTGATAGGGCGCCATCGGCGCATGATAATATATTGCAAGTACCGTCACCGTTAGCGGTTATGCGCCAATTTTGCTGAGTGCTGCCGTTCTTTTCCCATTGTATGATATTTCCGCTGCTGTCTGCTGTGATCATTTTGCCGCTGAGGCGGACCATGATATTGTAGGTCTCGCCGCTTATGATCTCACCGTAGTTATCAGCGTAGAACTGCCGGTTTTCATCAGCCGGACGTTCATATTCTACTGAACTGGCTGACATTGACAGTCCGCCTAAGGCTGTCATAGCTGCTAATAAAGCCGGAACAGATCTTTTGAATAGCTTCATATATGCCTCCTGTTTATAAAATTATATTAACATTCAGAATAATACTGTTATTATTATACAATAAATGTAATAAAATTGCAACGGAATTGCAGATTAAATATTTGTTTTACTCAAACTGCCTAAAAGCAATATTGACATATCACACTTATTGTGCTAAAATTCTACTTACAGATAACAAAAGAGGTGAACTGATATGCTCCTGCGTATGCCGGGATACTGCGAAAAATTCAGGTGCATCGCTGACAGATGCAAAGACAGCTGCTGTATTGGCTGGGAGATAGATATAGACAGCGATACTGCTTCTTATTATGACAACATAGGCGGAAAATTCGGCGAAAGGCTGCGTAGTAATATCTCAGACGGCTGCTTTGTCCTTGACCAAGAAGAAAGATGCCCGTTCCTTAACAAAAATGGACTCTGTGATATCATCATAGAGCTTGGCGAGGATAAACTCTGCCAGATATGTTCTGATCATCCGCGTTATTTTGAGTGGTTCGGAGATGTCAAAGAGGGCGGTATAGGTCTGTGCTGTGAGGAAGCTGCTCGGCTTATACTCTCAGAGGAACATATTATAAGTGAATGTGAAGTATCTGACGAAGGTTGTGATGATTACGATGTTGAACTGTATGATCTTCTGAGAAATGCACGTGATATGATTATTTCTCACCTTCAGGATGACAGCTTGCCGGAAACTGTATCTGTGATGGTCGATTTTACAGAAGAACTCCAGTATAACATTGACAACGGCATATTTATGATCCCTGACTGGACGCAGACAGCGTCGCCGGAAACACCTGACATAGAATCAATATTCTCATGTTTTTCTGAACTTGAACCTATCAGACCGGAGTGGCTGCCATATCTTAGCGAGCGTCTGACTTACGCTAAAAATATCAATAAGCTGCCGAAAACTGACGAGGTATACCTTCGCAGGTTAGCTGTATACTTCGTTTACCGTTACTTTATGAAAGGCACATTTGATGGCGAGATAGTTTCACGCATAAAACTTTCTGCTGTGAGCACATGGATGATAGGTTGCCTGTGGGAATGTGAGCGTCTAATCAAGGAGAACTGTGATTTTGAGCAGATGTGTCTTATCGCAAAGAATTACTCAAAGGAAGTTGAATATTCCGAGGAAAATCTAAATGTACTTGCTGATATGTTCTACGACAGAGCGTGTTTTACGACTCAAAGAATAAAAGGACTGTTCCGATAAAAAATCCCCACCGCTATATTTCAAAGCGGTGGGGAGCGTTATTTAGTTTATTGCAGTTCTTTTACGAACAGGTGGTCTGTGCCGCCTCCGTAGTTGACTATTTCTTTCAGGTACTTGTATCCGAAACGTTCATATAGTCCGAGATAAGGCGTAGGTATGTATGTTTTATCGTATCCGAGTGACCTGGCGTATGAATTTGCCGCAGAAATTAGTTTTTCACTAATCCTGTATCCACGGTATTCCTCGGTGACAAATATGCAGGAGACCCATGGGAATACTTCCGGAAGCGGATAATAATCCGTATTCATAAGAGTTGTCATACCGACTATTCTGTTGTCCGCAATTGCCACAAATGCAGCTTCATTTTCTGCGAATTCCCAGTTCCTCACAAGACAAGCCATATGGTCTTTGACTTCTTCCCACGAACAGTTTTTGATAAATGTCAGAAGTTCATCAGCAAGCAGCGATTCTTTTTCAACTTTGACTGTCTCGACAGCGATAGAAGTATTTAACCCGAAGTGTCTGGCTATCATTTCAGCTGATATTTCAGCTGAAAGACCTTCAGCGCGGTCGATGCTGAACCATTTGCTGTTTCTGACATTTTTATACAAGTCAATGTGCAGACGGTAAAGTGCTTCGCTGCACACAGTTTTGGCTTGTTCAGGTGAAGAAGCGCTGTTTAAGAAGTCTCTGAAATCCGCATGGTCGGGACGCGCACAGTATTCTTCAGCAATACTTATAGGTTCTTTTATGAGAAATGCTATTCTTGATACATCTGTGAACTTTTCAGCCAATTCAGGCGTGAGATGACAGTCACAGATAAGCTTTCCGTTCTGTGAAAGCTTAATAAGGTCGAGCAGTACGAAGTCGAGCTGCTCTCTGGTATTATTTATGAGCCAGTTCACATATTCATCGACAGTACGTCCGAAGAATTCGTCTGCATCAGCGAATATTTTATTCATATCCGGCTGTGAAGTCTTATCGGACTTTGTCTGATGCACAGGGAACATCTCGTCAGCGTTGTATACCGGAATCCCATATTTTTCGCCAAGTATCTTTGAGATAGTAGTCTTTCCGCCGCAGGGCGTACCTGTGATGAAGTAAACATTCTTCAAATAATGTCTGATAACATTATCCTGAAATATCATAATTAGCTCCTTTTGATAAATAGTCTTGCTTTTAGTGTATGTCGTGTAAAGCATGAAACTATTTATAAAAGCTTCATGCTATCAGATATTTCTTAATTTCAAGAACATCATCATATTGAGTTCCTCCTTTGAGTTATATGACCGTTACAGGTCTGGCTTCATTATACTAATAATAGCTGAGTTTGTCAATAGGTCTCAGAGTTTATCGATAAGTCCGAGTTTGAACTTCTGAATGAGAAGCGCATCAGAGTTGCTCAGACCTTTCTTGTTGTCGACATCTGCGTTGATCTCGCCCTGAAGCTTGATGCTCACAACTGACTTGCCCTGTGCATATTTATCGGGATTTGTAGCTACCTGCATGACCAGTACAGCGTCAGCGATATTTACAGTTCCATCGAGATTTGCATCTCCTCTGATGTCAGACTGAGAATCAGAGATAACATCGATTATTTCGGTAATCTGAACAGTTCCTCTTGCATTGTTCTTATCACTTATTATAACTGAATAGGCCCCCTTGTCAGATGACGAGGGATGTTCTATAATATAGGACTGACCGTTTGCACCTTCGATAGGCTCGCCGTCTTTTAACCACTGATATGATGCGTCTTCAACTGACGTACGTACTCGAAGTACGGTAGGTTCAGAAGATGTGACATACATTTTCTTATTTACATTGTATGCAGAAATACCGGTGGGGAGTGTTGCTTCTGGGACTTTTATCTCACTGACTGTTTTCCAGCCATTGCCGCTGTCCTGTATATAGAGACGCAGATTTGTTATACTTTCACCGGGCTTTGCAGAGAATTTGTCAAAAGGGATACGCATTTCAAATGTGCCGTTATTCCATTTGCATTCAAGACCGTTCTTGCCCTCGTGATTGGTGTAGATATATCCGTCATAGGCGAAATACCACTTATACTTTTCGTTACCGTTTGCCGGATCAGTGAATTCGATATTGTAGATAGGAGCTTTTGTTCCGTCGGTCAGTTTACCGAGCACGTAAAGAGCTTCTTCGTCTGATTTTAAGCTGACACTGCTGCCGTTTTCATCAGCAGAAACAAGCATATCTTCTGTCCATTCGACGTTATACGATACTGCTGCATCTATTTTTGTGTGGTGGTTGGCAGTGAGCAGCTCGTCTGAGCCTTCCGTGCTTCCTGTTTCGCGGAGGTAGTTGTCCGTGCCGATAGTTTCGGACTCTTTTACATCAACAGTTCCGAGAAGATCAGCGCCGAGATCTTCGTTCCATACGCCGTCATTTGCAAAGCGTATAGAGCGCTGTGGCATTTCCTTGAATTCATCGCAGTATTCACCCATGACAGATTTGAAGTATACGTTCCACTTGCCTGGAGAAAGATTATCAGGTATATGTATATTCAGCTCATTTTCTGTGACAGTGCAGGAACTCCAATCGTGACAGTCGGAGCTTATCGGAGCTTTCATATATACTCCGTCTCTTTCGAGGATTAAGTAGTTCCGGGTATGGGGGACAGGATTAGCGAAGCCTGTATTCTCGACTTTAAAGTGAAGCTTTAGTTCTCCGCCCTGAACTGTCTGAGTAGTCAGTTCGGACTTCCTGAGAACGAACCTGTAACCGAGATGGTCACGTATGAACTGGAAGCAGTTTTCGCCATAGTAAGCAGAATTATCAACTCCAGGAACTGAATACTCCTCGCTGAACTCATACTCCTTGTATTTAGGGAATATGTTTCCGTTTATATAGCTGAGGTGCGTTTTGTACATCTCAGGGATGGCATTCTGCGGCAGGTATGTATCGTAAGTGTAGGCTTTTTCGGGTTCGTAGGAGAATTCACCGCCGAAATACGTGTCAGTTGAAACAGAGCCGAGCCAGTCAGTCTCGAGTTTTCTGTTGCTGTAGGTACCAAGATCAGACGGACTGCCCATATAGCCGTCATCAAACATACCTATGCGCTTGGAAAGTAGCCTTCTCTTTGTTTCATCTGAACTTGCTTCGGCTTCAGCACGAAGCGATTTGTCCATAAGCTGAGAACGCTTTACACCAGCCCATTCAGCAAAAGTATCGGGAGTTCTGACGGTTATGCCGATATTATCAGGTACAGAATTGTACAGCGCATCAACGAGTTTAGCCTTATAGGTGACATCCTCATAGCGGCTGCTGTGCTGTTCACCCCATTTGCCGATAAAACCGGATTCTATGTGTGTGATGATACTGCTGTATCGTTCAAGAATACCGTTCTCTTTGATCTGCTTGACATGATCGAGCAGCAGATCGAATGTAGCCGGTTCGCGGTCTGCGACTCCATCTTCGTCGTATCTGAAACGCATAGCGACCATACAGCCGTTTTTCTTACAGTTTTTGAATGTAGTTTCCCAGCTGTTGAAGAATGTCTCATCGAGAGCGTAGTCAGTTTCACCATTGACACCGCTTGAAAAATCACCGATGTTTATGAAAAACAGAACAAGACTGCCGTGCGGATCGTACACCGGAGTGTCTCCGGGAGCGCAGTGTGCCCAGACGGTCGTTGTGTATCCGGCACCCGGATTCTCGACAGTTCCTACTATCTCATCATAGCTGAGACCGCTGTCTTCAAGACCGGCAGCATTGGCTGCACCGGAGCTGTCGCATGGAATAACCGGGAGCATAAGTGCAGCTGTAAGAAATGACAGTACAGATTTGTATTTCATAGTAAGCCTCCTTAATGTCTTTTAGTTGCCAACATTATAGCACATAAGTTAAGCGGTTTCAATGCGTGCAGTAAAGATTTTACGAATAATTTACTTTTATCTTACAGAAAGTATATATCAACACATTAAATGTAAAAACTTCCTCAATGATAAATTTAATCAGTAAAATAATACAAAAAATCATTGAAATATTTTTGAATATGTAGTATAATATGAAATATATGATAAACTGAATATCATAATTTACAGGAGGAACACTATGAATGTAAAAAAGCTAAAAGCGCTTGCGGCAGCTGCAATGATGTCGGTGAGCGTACTGCCAGCGGGATTCAGCATCCCGACAGCTTCCGCTAAATACGGAACGGGCAGAAATGTTGTCGAATACCTCGACAGAGGTATATGTGCTGTCAATACCGGAAACGGTATGATGGTAAGCTGGCGTTTTCTCGCCAATGATCCGGATGAGGCTGTTTTCAAACTCTACCGTGACGGTGAACTCATCTATGTCAGCGATAATGGCAAAGCTACCTCTTACCTCGACAAAGGCGGCAATGCCGGTTCAAAGTATCGTCTTGATACCCTCTCAGGCGATAAGATCATCGCGACAGATTACTGCACACTCTCTTCTAATTCGCAGTATTTTGACATTCCTCTCGATGTGCCTCGCGGCGGTACAATAAACGGTGAAGCATACACCTATTCTCCCAACGACTGCTGTGTCGGTGACGTTGACGGAGACGGACAGTATGAAATATTCCTGAAATGGGATCCTTCAAATTCTAAGGACAATTCTCAGGTAACAGATTCCAAAAAAGGTATACAGGGCATTACAGGCAATGTCTATATAGACTGCTATACCCTTGAAGGTAAGAAGCTCTGGCGCATAGATATGGGCAGAAACATTCGTGCCGGTCAGCACTATACACAGATGGCTGTTGCAGACTTTGACCTTGACGGCAAAGCTGAGTTTGTAACTAAAACCTGTGACGGCACAATAGACGGTACTGGCAAGGTGATCGGAAACGGCAGTGCGAACTATGTTACTGAAGCCGGAACGATCCTCACAGGACCGGAGTATATGACTCTCTTTGACGGTGCTACCGGTGCTGCACTCGATACGATAGAATTCCCAGTACTCAGAGGTGACGCAACTAGCACTACAGCCAAGAGCACCTGGGGCGATAACTACGGTAACCGCTGCGAGCGCTATAACTGCGCAATAGCTTATCTTGATGGAGTGCATCCATCTCTCATATACGGCAGAGGTTACTATACGCGTCTTACGCTTTCTGCAGTTGACGTTGTAGACAAGAAGCTTTCAAAGCGCTGGGTATTCGATACAGGATTTGATAAGAGCAATCCTGCTTACGGCTGCGGAAACCATAATGTAATGGTCGCAGACCTTGATAATGACGGAAAGCAGGAGGTCTGCATGGGCGCCTGCGCAATTGACGATAACGGTCAGCTTCTCTGGTCCACAAAGAAAATGCACGGTGATGCTATGCACCTCGGTGACCTTGATCCCAACCGTCCCGGACAGGAACTGTTTATCTGCCACGAAGACGGAAATTACGGTATTTCTTTCGTTGATGGCAAGAGCGGTCAGATTATATGGCACTATGACGGCGATAAGGATACAGGACGCTGCTGTGCAGACAATATCCTTGCAGGCAATGCTGGTGCTGAATTCTGGGGTTCAAGACCTGCATATGCAGTATACGATGTCAGCGGCACTCAGATAGGCAACAAACAGCCGTCCACAAACTTCCTTATCTACTGGGACGGTGATCTTGAGCGTGAACTTCTCAATGACATCTACATCGACAAGATGGTATCAACAGCCGGTGCACAGAACATCTTCACTGCTGAAGGCTGTGCTTCAAATAACGGAACAAAGGCTGTTCCTTGTATTACTGCCGATCTCTTTGGCGACTGGCGTGAAGAGGTCGTGCTCAGAACAGAGGACAACTCAAAGCTACGTATATGGTGTACAAATTATGAGACTGATTACAGAATAACTACACTTATGCATGATGTTCAGTATCGTATGCAGTGCGGATGTCAGCAGTCATCATACAACCAGCCGCCTCACCCGAGCTTCTTCCTCGGAACAGGTTTCTCACTTCCTGAGCGTCCGAACGTAATGGTTCTCGGCGGTGATAATTCTATGTTCAGCGGTGAGCTTATCAACTCACTCAGCGTAAACGACAAGAATAATCGTTTCAACTGGTCTGTTCAGAAGAATCTCAATACCGGTGACACTATATTTGGTGACAGAGCGTTTAAATTCACGGAAGTTCCTGAGCAGCTCAAGGGCGCAGAATGGATAAGAAGTGCCTGTGACTCCAAGAAATTCTACGGCGAGGAAGCTGTTTTCAATGCAGGCAAGGATATTACAGCTTATATAGGACTTGATTCAAGAGTAACCGAGACTCCGGACTGGCTTGCCGGCTGGGAGCGTACTGATATGACTCTTACTGATGACGGAAATCCTATCGTTACATACATAGTATATAAGAGAGATTTCGCTGAGGGCAGCGATATTACTCTCGGCCAGCTGGCTAATGCAAGTGTTGTTAACTATGTTGTAATGGCTAAGGAACAGGAGCCGGAGATAGTTACTACAACTACTGAGACAACCACTACAACTTCCGAAGAGACAACAACAGAGTCTGTTACAGAGCTTAAACCGACAGTGTACGGTGATGCAAACTGCGACAATAATGTCAATATCGCAGATGCTGTACTTGTAATGCAGGTATCTACAAACCCGGATAAGTACGCACAAGGCAAGTCAGAAGTCAGCATAACGGCTCAGGGGGCGGTGAACGCAGATGTAGACGGCAAACAGGGACTTTCAAATTCCGATGCGCTTCTTATCCAGAAGTTCAAACTCGGACTCATAAGTAAATTCCCTGTTGAGGAAATCTGATGACTACTTGATTTTGTATAGACATAGTGGTATAATATTAAAAAGCGTGATAGCTGCCGCCCTGGCAGCTATCTGCATATATTGAAACATATTTTGGAGGTTTTGAAGATGAGCAGAAAGAATTTAGGTGCAAAGCCGTATCTTTTTCCGATGCCGGTAATGATCATAGGTACATATGACGCTGAGGGCAATCCTAATGCTATGAACGCTGCATGGGGTGGTATTGTAGGCAGAGACGAGATAATCGTTGATCTCGGTCAGCATAAGACAACAGAAAATCTTGCAGTAAAGAAAGCTTTCACTATAAGCATAGCAGATGCTGCACACGTTGTTCCGTGTGACTATGTGGGTATGGTATCAGGAAATAAAGAGCCTGACAAGATGAAGAAGTCACGTTTTACAGTCACAAAGAGCGAATTCGTTGATGCTCCGATTATAAATGAACTGCCATTAGCTCTTGAGTGTGAGCTTGTTGAAGTTATCGGCGGTAATAAGTATCTCGGTAAGATAATCAATGTAAGTGCTGATGAGTCTATACTTGACGAAACAGGAAATGTTACCCTTGAGAAATTCTTCCCGATAATCTACGATACAGCAGGGAAGAACTACTACAAGCTCGGCGAAAAGGTCGGCAAGGCTTGGGATGCCGGAAGCGTTCTCAAATAAGCTATGCGTTCGCCAATAATGAAGCGCTTCACGTTTTTGTTGTGCTCGGCGGTCATTGTGTTTATCATTACTGCCTGTGATACCAAGGAACAAAAGGAGCAGAACAAGATAAACCTGAAGATTGCTCAGGAGCATGTAAGCGACTATATTTCTGATAAGTACGGCTTCGATGCCGAGATAATCAGTGCGGATGTCATTCGGCACGAAAGTATGTGGGGCGTGCATTCTGAAAATAGAGTACTTCTTACTTTGGAGCACGAAGGGCGCGAATTTGAAGTTAAAGCGACTATAGAACCATTTCGCGATGATTACGAGAATAATATTATTTATACTGATGATTATCAATTCAAAGAAGTTGAAGATGCTTTTGCTGGGTATATCGGAAGTCATATGAGTGGATTGAAAAAATTCACACTGGTGCATATGTATTTTGATAAGTATTATGATGGCGGAGATGTTATGGAATTCCTAAAAGATGGACCTATTATTAATTTCTATGCCTATTATATTGATCGCAATTTAGCTGATATTTCACAGTTTTCATTTCTTGATGAGCTTGATGATAAGTTTACGTTTATGTATAGATTTATTTCGTGCCGTTCGGATGAAGCTGTAAAACGAGCTTCAGATTTAAATTTTGATTATACTTATCAATTGCGTGAATATGCCAAAGATATAAAAGAAGTTCGTATAGGACTGCATAATCCACAGGGACATTTTGATGAAAACTATGAATCATACGCTTATCCGAATTATTACATAAGTACAACTGTGAAATGAGAAAAACTCCCCTGAACAAACAGGGGAGTTTTTCCGTAAGGATATTATTTGTAGGAGATGTGGTTATCAGTTGTTAATTGGCTCGATAGACTCTATCTCACCGTCTACGAGTCTGATGAGCTTTGTGCCGAACTTGGCAGCACTTTCGGAGTGAGTTACCTGAACGATAGTCTTCTTGTACTTCTGATTGATCTCACGGAAGAGCTCCATGATCTTCATACCGTTCTTGGAATCAAGGTTTCCGATAGGCTCATCGAGGAAGATTATCTTAGGATCGAATACAAGGGCTCTTGCGATAGCGACTCTCTGCTGCTGACCGCCTGAAAGCTCGCGGGGAGTGAGCTTACGCTTGCCCTCCATGCCGATTATTCTGAGGCATTCATCAAGCTTATCCTTGTAGGAAGAACGGCTCTTACCGCTTATCATAAGGGGAAGTGAGATGTTATCCTCAACATTGAGGTTGGGAACGAGGTTGTAGAACTGGAAAACAAATCCGATGTCCTCGTTTCTCATCTTGCAGAGTTCCTTGTCCTTGAGCTGACGCAGGTTTGTGCCATTTACCTTGACTGTACCTGAAGTAGGCATATCCAGTCCTCCAAGGAGATATAGCAGGGTAGACTTACCGCTGCCCGAAGGTCCCATGATAGAGACGAATTCTCCCTCTTCGATATTAAGATTTATGTCTTTGAGTACGTGTGCGATCTCTTTTCCGTTCTCAAAGGAACGGTTCATATCTTTAACTTCAATAACATTCATATATATAACCTCCGGAACTGATTATTCGTATTTGAGTTCCTGAACGACGTTCAGTTTCTTGCTCTTCTTCATAACAGAGAGTGAAGCAATAAGGATGATGATCGTGAGAACGATCAGATACTTGGGAAGCAGCGCCCAGTCGAAAGTAATCGTGATAGGCAGGTTCATACCTGTGAGGAGCTTGGAGATAAGATCTACAAGAACTATTGTATAAGGTATAGCGCCTGCGATACTGAGTACGATACTTGCAAGGCTTTCGGTAAGAACAAGGCGTCTGCGAGAGTTGCCGTTCATACCTACTGAAGCGAGAACTGCAAATTCACGCTTTCTCTGGTGGAAGCAGATGCAGATATTATTGAAGATGCCGACTGAAGCAATAAGCATGGCAACGTAAGAGAATATTGAAAGCAGATTCATGATTATCTTGTTGTTTTGAACGTTTACATCGGAATCCTGCTGTCTTGTAGTGTATGTAGCCCCGAGTTCACTGAGAGTTGTTTTGAATTCCTTCTCAACAGCTTCCTTGTTATCGCCGTTTACACAGAATGAGATGTCATAAGCTTCTCTTTCGTTGAATTGGGACTTCATTTTTTCGAGATTGATGAGTGCGAACTGGCTGTTGTTGTAGAGCTTTCCGTCTATGATACAATCTATTCTGAAATCGACCTTCTTTGAGTTGATCTCAAGGGTGACAGTATCTCCAACCTTCTTGTCAAGCAGCTTAGAGATATACTTTGTGATGACGATAGAATTGTCTTTTGCGTTTATGAAGTTAGCGTAATCGTCTTTGTATTCAGCGCTGTTCAGGTTGAGATATTCGTTGTATTTTGCGTATGCTTCAGGATCACATCCGCATACATAGATATATTTGCCTTCGAGCTTTGTAACATTGTAGTATGTTACGCTTATCGAATCCTTATCAACTGCACCGATGCCGTTGAGCTTTTCAAGGATGATATCAGTTGTGGATTTATCGGAATTGCTATCAATGATATCTGAAACGCAGTAATCGTAGTTGAGCTCTGTATATGCCTCTTCAACTACCTTAGTAAGACTGCTTCCGGTAGAAGCGATAGAGAGTACAGCAGCAAGTGAGATGATAAGAAGAGTTATATTGCTTCTGAGGAGCTTGGAGCTCTTGATGTTGTTGAGTGCGAGGAAAGTAGTTGTTGACTTTCTGAAATACTTGCATACAGCGCCTGCTATAAGCTTGATGATCTTGGAGCAGATCATTGCAACGCCCACAAGGCTGAGTACAGCAGCGAGAGGAGCGAGCTTTTCAGCATTTTCGCCCTTCTGGAAATAAACTGATAATGATGCGATGAAGATGATGAGTCCTATAACGAACTTTACATTGCTCTTCTTGCGCTTGGGTTCGATACGGTTAAGGATAACATCCTTGACCTGAAGCTTTCTGATGCTGCGAACAGGCAGCCATGCAGATACGAGTGAGAGAATGAATGAGAATAAAACACCGATAACGATGTGTGACGGGATTATTTCAAACGGGCTGTAGATGCCGTATTCTGCGAGCGGTGAAGCGATTCTGTTAACAAAGTAGAGTCCTATTTCGCCGACTATGACACCGAATATAGAACCAAGTACCGCATAGAGAAGGCTCTCGAGGAGAAGAATGTGTTCAATCTTCTTCTTTGTAGCACCCTGGCTCATGAATGTACCGATAACTGTGATACGCTCAGTGATAATGAGCTTGAATACGCCGTATATGATGATGCAACAGATGAAGCATACGATTATGAGCATGAAGTACATACCAGCTTCGATACTCTCTGTACCGTCGGCCTCAACTTCACCCTTCATACTTGAAGCTCTTACATCGGTGTATTTATCATTGAATGCCTCGATGTAATCATCTGTGTCGCCTTCAACAATTGCGTGTACTGTGTTGACTTTGCCGTCAGCTCCGATACGTTTGCTGAGGTAGTCGTAAGGAACTATGACATTGAAGGATCTCACGTTGTCGAGGTAGAAGATACCTTTGTTTGCTGTGATAGCCTTAACTGTATAGTCGTTCTTTTCGCCGTTGATAGCGATAGTGAACTTGCTGCCGATCTTCAGATCGTATTCATCAGCTATTCTCTGTGAGATAACACAATCAGGCTGATCAGAATTAGTAAAGCTGCCTTCAACTATATTCTTTTCGTAGGAAGTTCTTCCGCTGAATGCGGCGTAGCTTATCTTGTCGTCCTTGTTGATGACACCGGTCGTATCGAGCATACCCTCGATATCCTTCAAACCTGAGTGACTGAAATCGTCAAGTGTGAAGAACGGATCTGACGTTTTAGAGCGGATTGCGACGTCCATTCCGTCCTGCATATTTTTTATGGGTTCCTTGTAGCTGTTCACAACAACCTGAACAAGTCCGAGACTGACTATGAGCAGGGCTGTGCTGAGCATGATCGAGAAGATGAGGAGAACGAGTCTGCCTTTTTTCTCGAGCATATTTCTTGATATGTACCTTAAAAATACTCTCAAGACCATTCCTCCTATGATAGATTTTAGAACGGACAGGCGGGGAAGAAATACCATAAATCATCCGCCTGTTCCTTGACTATGATAAGATTATAACATATAAACCTAAAAAAAAACTTAATTAAAATCTTAAAAAAGTCTTAAACTTTTCTGTTTTTCGAGTCGTTATTATGCACAAAAAATTCTTTTTCATATAGCTTTTTTAACAAATTGCAAATATGTGCTTGAAAAGTTCATAGTTTTATGTTAAAATTGATTAAAAGGACATTACGATTTATATAAGACATCTAAAAAGTGTAAATTATAAGTCTTAGCAGCGTTTTATTGTCAAACAGGAGGATGGATATGAGCGTACCTGTTAACCAGAACAATAACAAAAATCAAATACAGGACCTGTCATTCCTTAGAGTTGCTCTTGCTCTTGCAAGTGACTATGAAACAGTTTATGTCATCAATAATTCTGATGACAGCTACACGGAATACAGGACTACCGGTGAGGATAATGAACTCCAGTTCTGCTCTCGCGGTGATAACTTCTATGAGGACACCATACAAAACTGCAAGATACTTGTTCATCCTGAGGATCAGGAGGACTTCCTTGCGTATTTCCGAAAGGAACGCCTTATTCAGGAGCTTGAGAACGGAAGATCAGGTTCAGTTAATTACAGGCTTATTATAAATGATAAGCCTTATTACTATGCCCTGAAAGCGATACGTGATATACGCGGCGACAGCGATATTATTATCATCGGCGTTCAGAACGTTGATGTACAGGTTCGCAGGAGGCTTGCTGATGAAGAAGAAAAGAATGCTTATTCTGAGATAGCAAGCTCTTTGGCGAGCCTTTATGAGGTAATTTATCACATTGATATTAATACAGATAATTACACGCAGTACAGCTCCAGCCAGCAGTATGCAGAGCTTGGCCTGCGTATTGGCGGTGAAGATTTCTTCACTTCTACGCAGCAGGATATAAAATATGTAGTTCATCCCGAGGACTATCCTATGGTCTCAGAGCGCCTTCAGAAAGAAAGGCTTATCGAAGATCTTCGTGAAGCAGGTTCTGTATCATTTACATACCGTCAGCTACTTGGAGGAAAGACTCAGTATGTCCGCCTGCTTGCTTTTCTTCAGAAAAAACGCGATGACAGGATAGTTCTTGCTGTCCGTAATATCGATGCTCTTGTACGTCGTGAGAACGCGGCAGCTGTTGAAGCTGAAACATACAGCCATATTGCAAGAGCTCTCGCGAGTCGCTATGAGGTCATCTACTATATCGACCTTGAGTCAAATGCCTATACAGAGTACAGCTCGAGTGAACAGTATGCAAAGCTCGGTGTAAGAACTCGCGGAAAAGACTTTTTTGCGGCCTGTGTCCGTGATATCAGGAAGTATATATATCCGGACGATGTTCCTGGTCTTTTGAAACAGCTCGAAAAAGAGAATCTGCTGAAAACATTGAGTGCTACAGGTTCAGCGTCTTTCACTTACCGTCAGCAGCTCGATGACAGAATACAGTATGTTACGATGATCGGTGTAAGACCTAAGAATGATTCAAAGAACCTTATAATGGGAGTTATCAACATAGATGATCAGATGCAGCGTGAACAGAGTCTGAAGCAGGAAAGCAAGACTTTCAGCGAGATCATAAAAGCTCTCGCTCTCCGCTATGAGGTAATATACTACGTAAATATAGTTACAAACGAGTATAAAGAATACAGTGCAAGTGAAAAGTATGCCCGTCTTAAGATAGGTGCGATAGGAGGAGACTTCTTCGGTGCCACACAGCGCAATATGAAGCTTGATATCTATTCGGAAGACTATCCTATGATGGCGGAAGCTATGAAAAAGGAGAACATACTTGCACGAGTTAAAGAGACCGGTCACTACAATCTGACTTACAGGCTTGTTCTTGACGGCAGACCTCAGTATGTAACGCTTGTTGTTATACGTGCAAGAGAAAATTCAGACCACATAATCGTAGCTGTTTCCAATATCGATGCTGATATGCGCAGAGAAATAGCGTACAGAGAAGCTATCGGCACAGCTATGGATATGGCGAGCCGTGATGCCCTCACCGGCGTCAAGAACAAACACGCGTATGTTCAGGCTGAAATGGAATTTGACAAGCACATCGAAGAAGGCGTTATTACTGAATTCGCTGTTGTTATCTGCGATATAAACGGACTCAAAGAAGTCAATGATACAAAAGGCCACGCAGCTGGCGATGAATTTATAAAGAGCGCAAGCAATCTCATATGCAATAACTTCAAGCACAGTCCGGTGTTTCGTATAGGCGGCGACGAATTCGTGGTTCTGTTGAAGGGACAGGATTTTGAGACAAGAGACCACCTTATGGAACAATTCTCCGAAATAATGGACGATAACAAGGTAAAAGGCTTTGTAACTGTTGCTTCGGGTATTTCGTTATTTGACAGAACCAAGGACAACAGGCTTCAGGATGTTTTTGAACGCGCAGATAAGGCGATGTACACTAACAAAAAGATTCTGAAAGGCTAAAGCGCAGTGTTTTTAGAGGTGTGAGATATGTCAGAGAAAGATAATATGAGATATTATGCTCTCCTTGAGAACTTATTGAGAGTCATAATGAATATAGAAGGCACTGATCCTGAAAATGTCAAACCGATAATTAAAGAGCTTTGTCAGCTGTTCCGGATCGAAAAGGGCGAGACTTCTTTTTACCGCAATATAGGACTTGAAAGAGCTGGAAAAGGTGAGTGTACAGTCGGATATGACTCAGGAGAAAAGTGCGTTGAAGTAAAAACTATCAGACGAATTACCAAGGTAAAGGCAGTAGTTACGTGTACTGTATATATGAAACCGGACGCAGAACCTCTTACTGATGAAGAAGAGTGCAAGGTCGATATGCTTATGACCACGCTTCTTTCGTATGTTAGCAGAAGAAGACTTGAAGGAGCAGTTGAGACTTTGTTCTATCATGATGACAGCGGCTATCTCAATCTGCCATATTTCCACAGAGCACTCGACGAAGCTGCTGAAAAGGGAACGCTCAAAGATCTTGTGGCAGTACACTATAATCTGCGGCATTTCAATCTTGTCAACCAGGAAATAGGCCGACCTGCCGGAGATATCGTTATGCGTAATCATTTTGACGGCGCAAGCAGGATAGTCGGCAGTAAGGGTACTGTTTGCCGTCTCGGCGGCGATAATTTCATTCTTCTGTGTGAAAAGGAGCATATCGACGAGTTGAGAAAATATCTCGAATCAACTCCTGTAATGTATGATATCGTTCAGAATAAGCGTGTGATAGTAGCCGCAAGTGCAGGTATCTACTATATACCGGAAGATTTTGTGTATCTTAATAACGGTCAGATAATGGACAAGGTTGTAACTGCTTCACTTGCTGCTCGCAGGAGCGGTGTCTCTTCTGTTGTATTCGAGACTTCGCTGTTTGAGATGAAAACTATGGCGAACAAACTGCAGAAGCTGTTCCCGGATGCTCTAAAAAACGAAGAGTTTGCAGTATTCTATCAGCCAAAGGTAAATATTGTTACAGGTGAACTTACTGGCGCTGAGGCGCTTTGCCGCTGGTTCAGGAACGGGAAGATAGTTCCGCCGAAGGATTTTATACCTTATCTTGAACAGACGGACGATATATGCAGGCTTGATTTCTATATGCTGGAACACGTTTGCCGTCATATACGCCGATGGATCGATACCGGCAGGAAGGTAGTAAGGGTATCCGTTAACCTCTCTCGTAAGCATATGATGGACGTCGACCTTCTCAAAAACATTATTGAGATAGTTGACAAATATGATGTTCCGCATCAGTATATCGAGATAGAGCTTACTGAGACTACTACCGACGTTGAGTTCCGTGATCTGAAGAGAGTCGTTGGCGGCCTCCAGCAGGCAGGAGTATGTACATCTGTGGATGATTTCGGAATGGGTTATTCTTCACTGAATCTCATAAGAGAGATACCGTGGAACGTCCTCAAAGTTGACCGAAGTTTCCTTCCGGTAGATGAGGATGACCATACAAGCACTCGCAGCATAATGTTCAAGTATGTTGTGGCTATGGCTAAAGAACTCGGACTTGAATGTATCGCTGAGGGCGTAGAGACAAAAGCTCAGGTTGAAGTTCTCAGAGAAAACCAGTGTGAATTTGCACAGGGTTACTTCTTTGACAAACCTTTGCCGCTTGATGAATTTGAAAAGAGACTTGGCGGGAATAATTATCTGTCAAATCTCTGATACAATTAACAGAAGTTTAGTAAAGCACCTTCGTACGAAGGTGCTTTTTTACGGATTGCATTCATTTTGTCCACTATTATCTGCAAATTGTCGGTTGCAGAATGTATAAAAAAGACGTATAATATTTATAAAAATTGTTTAATCAGGGGTGATTACTTTTATGAAACATTTGATTTCCGCATTCGTCTCTGCAGCATTTGCTGTTAGCACACTGAACATTTTCGTGCCGCCGCCTTCACATGTCGTAGCAGCAGATGGTGACAGTCTGTTCACGCATCAGGAGTGGACGGGAAAGAACGGCAACGAGGACGTTTTCGCAGTAAACCGTGCTCCGGCATCTGTGAACTCTGTGCCGTATCAGGATGTTGATACAGCTGTGAATGCCGTATGGGACTACAATGTCCGTGAAGAATCTGATTATATGCAGATGCTCACGGGTGAAAACAGCAGCTGGGATCTCAAAGTTGTGCAGAATGCAAACAAGGCACAGCAGGATTTCAACAATGGTTGGATAGGCAGTAATTACTGGGCTACCTCTTCGGACGGCTGGAAGTCCGTAAAACTGCCATGCAGCTGGACTTCACAGGGCTTTGATTTCTCGATATACCGTAATGTCGCTGAACCGTGGCAGGATAGGTATGACAGCTATGTACCTTGTCCTGAGGCACCTGTGAATTACAATCCTGTAGGACTTTACCGCAAGGCCTTTACGCTGGACAGTTCAATGAAAAAGAACGGACGCCGTATATATATACAGTTTGACGGCGTAGAATCTGCGTACTATGTATATCTGAACGGCAAACAGGTCGGTTACAGCGAAGATACTTTCAGTCCTCACAGATTTGACATCACAGATCTGCTCCAGTCCGGTGAGAATACTCTTGCTGTCGAAGTACATAAGTTCTGTGACGGAACATGGTTTGAAGATCAGGACATGATCTATGACGGCGGCATTTTCCGAGATGTATTCCTTGTCAGTACGCCTGATGTTCAGATAAGCGACTATACTGTTCGTACCGATCTTGACTCTTCCTATAAGAATGCACAGCTTGATCTTAGCTTTGATATAACGAATATGACGGGGTCAGATATAAGTGGCTGGACTGTTCAGGCTGATGCTTATGACGAATCCGGAAAGAATATTCTTTCGGGCGTATCAGCTAAGATAAGCAGTGTCGGCAGGTACAGCAAGGATACATTCAGTATCAGTACAAAAGTAACTTCTCCGAAATTATGGTCTGCTGAAGATCCTAACATTTATGCGCTTGTACTTACTTTGAAAGACGGCAGCGGAAATGTACGTGAGATAGTATCTAATCAGCTCGGCTTCCGTGAGATAGAATTCACGCCTACGGAAGTTGACTGGGCATATAACGTAACTACAAAGAACTGGAAGCCCATCACTATAAACGGAAAGAGACTCCTGCTTAAAGGTGTCAACCGCCACGATACTGATCCTTTCCACGGCAAGGCAGTCCCTCAGGAAACAATCCTTGAAGATGTCCGCCTGATGCAGAAGAATAACATCAATGCTATAAGAACTTCGCATTACAGTAATGACTCTTATCTGTACTGGCTCTGCAACAAGTATGGTATGTATGTTATGGGTGAAACTAATATGGAGTGCCATGCTTTGCAGGATAACAAGAACGACAGCCTGAGAGCAAAGTTCTACAAGCTTGGCATGGACAGAACAGAGACTGCTTACAAGCGCCTTAAAAATAATCCATGTATAGTAGCCTGGTCTATAGGCAACGAAATGGGCTATACAAGTGATGCAAATTCTTCCGGCGGCCTTTTCAGGGATATGATATGGTATTTTAAGAAGAACGATCCTACAAGACCTGTTCACAGCGAAGGACAGGGAAGTGCTCTCGGTGTTGACATGGGCAGTAATATGTATCCGGGTTCCGATGTTGTTGGCTATAACCGCGGTGATGGCAAGATACCTTATGTTATGTGCGAATATGATCACGCAATGGGTAATTCAGTCGGTGCGCTCAAGGAATACTGGGACGTAATCCGCAGCTCAGATAATATGCTCGGCGGTTTCATATGGGACTGGGTAGACCAGTCAAGAGCCGTTCCTCTCAGTAAAGTCGGCGGCGGATGGGATTACTACTCACAGCCCTATGCACATAAGAACCTCTATCAGGAGGAGAGTAAGGGAAACTTCTACGGCTACGGCGGCGACTGGGGTGACTATCCCAATGATAACAGTTTCTGTGAAAACGGTCTTATCAGTCCGGACAGAACTGAACAGCCTGAGGTAGCAGAGGTAAAGTATCAGTATCAGAACTTCTGGTTCAGTGCTGATTCCGCTCAGATAGCTGCACATAAGGTAACAGTATACAACGAAAATAATTTCGTCAACCTCAACGAGTTTGATGTCAAGTGGGAACTCCTGAAAAATGGCATAAAGATCGATGGCGGAATCCTTACAGACACAGATGTAGCTCCGCTTACAAAGGGAACCCTCAGCATACCTTTCAAGCTTCCGGCAAGCAGTCTTGCTGGTGATGAATTCTACCTTAATCTCTCAGTTCAGGCAAAATCAGACCACAGACTCATCAGAAAAGGTGCAGAGGTTGCTTACGGACAGTTTGCGATCAGTAATAATGGACGTTCAGTGAAGTATTCTTCAGGCAGCGGAAGTGTCAACGTGACTGATGGCGGAGATTATTACGTTCCCGTTGGTAAGGACTTCAGTTTCTCAATCAGTAAGTCTACCGGACTTATGAGTAAGTTCACCTACAAGGGCGAAACTCTTATCGATAACGGACCAAGGCCGAATTTCTGGCGAGGTAATGTAGAAAATGACACAGGCTGGAACTCCAGAGGTACTTACGACAGCACATGGGAAAAGGCTGCTGACAGCATAAAAGTTGACAGCATAGACGTATCTGACGGCGAGAATGGCAGCAAGATAGTTGTTTCGCATCTTATTCTTCCGAATGCAAAGAATACAAAGGTAGATATAACATACACGATATATCCTGATGCAAGAGTTAATGTTGCGATGTCAGTTGACGCTACAAAGTCAGGTCTTGGAAACTTCCTTAAAGTTGGCTCAATAATGAAACTGCCTGAGGGAGCTGAGGATTTCAGTTGGTACGGAAACGGACCTGTTGAAACTTTCAATGACAGAAAGACCAACAGCAGACAAGGAATATGGTCAAGTACTGTATCTGAACAGTTCTATCCTTACATGAAGGCTGACGACACAGGAAATCTTACAGATGTAAAGTGGCTATCACTTAGGAATAAGCAGAGCGAGAACAGCCTTTTTGTAGCAGTTGACGGTACGGCGGAAGCTAGTGCCATCCACTTCACACCTCAGGATCTTCAGAAAGCTGACCATGTATATAAGCTCTCACCGCGCAAGGAAACATATCTCAGTGTTGACTACGGTTCTATGGGAACAGGAAGCGCTACCTGCGGACAAGCAACACTTGACAAGTATAGACTTCCCTCAGGAAGAACATACAGCTGGAGCTATACTCTTATGCCTGCTGCAAATACACTCAGTAACAGCAGCCTTACAGATATAGCAGCCCAGCTGCGTTCAGATGGTACCAGCATACAGGATAAGAGCCATAACAAGATTGTTGTTCCGGTAGGAAGCGGCAGCTCGTTCAAGCAGACTTCATCCGGAAACGCTGTAAGCGGTTCAGTTACTATCCCTGCGGCAGATGACCTCAACGGAGCGCTTTCCGGTAAAAAATCATTTACTGTAGAAGCAAACTTTATCCCGACCGGCAATCCACAGTTCAATATGATAGCAAGTAAAGGTGATCATGCTTTCGGTCTCAGAACAGAAAACAATATGCTCTACTTCTTTATTCATGCTGGGGGTGCATGGAGAACAGTATCCTATTCAAGGAGCACAGATACTTCATCAGGCTGGATTGGTCAGAAGCATCAGCTCGCTGGAAGCTATGATGCAGAGAACGATATGATAAGGATATATTGTGATGGAAAAATGGTGGCTGAGAAGTCGACAGGAACTACCGAAGGCGTAACGCTTTCTGGATATGATGTTACACTCGGAGCTTGTCCTGAAACAGGAAGAGGCTCACAGGCAGATTTCTATGAATTCAGGGTGTACAGCAAGGCGCTCACAGAAAGTGAGCTCGCGTCACAGAATACCTCTTCGCCTGCATATTCACCTGACAGCAGATATGTACAGCTTTGGCTCGATTTCGATAATATTGCTGAATCCGCTCTTATCGGTGATGTAAATCTGGACGGTTCAGTGAACATCGCTGATGCTGTTGTACTTCAGAACTACCTGCTTGGCAGAAAGCCGCTAAGTGCAGATAGCAAGACAGCTGCTGACATGGACTGCAACGGAAAGATAAACGTATTCGACATTATGCTTCTGAAGCGTCTCATATGCAGTAAATAAAACAATTATCAATGCCGGCAGGTTTCTTACTCCTGCCGGCATTTTTTACCGAAAACTTGAAATTAATGTCGTTTTTTGCTTGACAGTTGTGAGCGGCTATTATATAATATTGTATAGGTATGTGATTTATAATAGAGAAATAAGAAATTATTGAGAATAACTGGAGAGATTATACTATGAGCAAGACTATACTTATCATTGAAGACGATACCGAGATCAATCATATGCTGAGCATACTCCTCAGGCACAACGGATACGAGACTGTAAGTGCTTTTTCCGGTACAGAAGGAGTTCTCGCACACGGAAGCAATATCGACCTTATACTGCTTGACCTGATGCTTCCCGGCAAAAGCGGCGAAGAGATAATAACCGACCTTAAATCAAAGAACAATGTTCCGATCATTGTTACAAGTGCTATCCACGACGTTGGCAAAAAGGTGGATATGTTCTCACTGGGAGTTGACGACTATGTTACCAAGCCATTTGACAATGATGAGCTTCTTGCGCGTATCGCAGCAAGGCTTAGAGTCGGAACTGACGCAACACCTGCTAATATAGTGGAATACAGAGGGATAGTACTTAACAAGAACGATTTCACAGCGACTTGCTGCGGAACTGATCTTGATCTTTCAAAACGTGAATTCCTGCTACTTGAACTTCTTGTGGCAAATCCGGGACGTACCTGTACAAAGAGCCTTATATATGATACTGTGTGGGACTATGAGAATTCCGCAGATGATAACACCCTTAACGTGCATATCAGCAAACTTCGCAAGAAACTGAAAGAGTGTTCTCCTGAGGAAGATTTTATTGAAACTGTATGGGGAATAGGTTACCGTCTGAAAAAATGAAACATTTAAGGAATTTTTAAGACTTTTTATAAGTGTTTATTCAGATTTATGCGCTATAATGATAACATCAGGTAAATAAGAATTTTTACAGGAGGTTGCTTTTATGCGTGAGATCGTACTTCAGACTAAAAGACTGACTAAAAAGTACAAGAACTTTGTAGCTCTGAACAGTGCTGATATGACTGTATACCGCAAGGATATTTACGGGCTTATCGGCCGCAACGGAGCTGGTAAGACTACACTAATGAAAATGGTTACCGGTCTTGCACAGAAAACAGAAGGAGACTTTGAAGTCTTCGGAAAAAACAGCAATGAATATGTAAGTGAGAAGAAACGTGTCGGCTGTCTCATTGAGAATCCGGCATTTTTTCCGAATCTTACAGCTTATCAGAATCTGAGATACTATGCCTATCAGAAAGGTATAACAGATCTCAAACAAATTGATGATGCTCTCGATAGCGTCAAACTTACAGATGTCAGGAACCGTAAATTCCGCAAATTCTCTTTGGGTATGAAACAGAGACTCGGCATCGCCTTTGCGATGCTTGATAACCCCGACCTGATAATTCTTGACGAGCCTATAAATGGACTCGATCCAATTGGTATTAGTGAACTTAGAGATACTTTCCGCCGACTTAATGAAGAACGCGGAATAACCCTCGTAATATCGAGTCATATCCTTTCAGAGCTTTATGCTGTTGCAAACAGATTTTTGTTTATAGATAAAGGTATAGTGCTCAAGGAAGTTACAAAAGCAGAACTTGACTTTGAGTGCAGCCGTTGCATTGTGGTAAAGACTAACGATACCAAGCGCGGTGCAACAATGCTCGAGGAATTGCTCGGTATAAATGACTTTAAAGTTATTGATGAGAAAGAGATACGCATATACGCGCCGAATATCAAATCAGTTGATGTCAACCGTGCTCTTGTTAACGGAGGACTTGATATTTCTGAGATATTTGAATCAGGTGTATCACTTGAGGATTATTTCAAGCAGCTTGTCGGGGAGGGAAAGTCATGATCAATATACTGAAATCAGATCTGTACAGAGCTGTGCGCAGTAAAGGATTTTATATAGCATTAGTATTTGTACTGATAGTTTCTGTTTTTTCTGCTGCTATCATGCAGCCGGGAATAATTTTTTCTGCCGGTCTTCAGCAGTCAGATATATATGAATGTCTTGATATTCCCGAAAGTGAATTAGCCAAGTTCTCCATTTCTGAGACAAGAGATTATCTGATCCATAATGACAGATATTTTTTGGAAAGAGACTACTTTTCTCAGAGCATGAACATATATTATATGTTCATTATAATGACTGTCATAGTTATAGCTTCAGATTTTTCAAATGGCAGTGTCAAAAACACTTTGTCTTCGGCAATAAGCAGAAGAAAGTATTATATATCTAAGGTCGGCTTAACTGTGATATTATGTATGTTGTTGATGCTTTTAAATGCTGTGTCAATTCATTTATGTATGCGGATATTTAATAATGGTGCAAATATACTCAGTTTTGCCGAATTGATGAAGATCTACGTGCTGCAGCTGCCGGTAGTGCTCGCGTTGGCGAGTGTATTGTCAGGGCTTGCATTCGTTTTCAGGAAAACAGCCGCGCTGAATGGCGTTTCGATACCGCTTATATTTTGCTTTCAGCTCATACTTGAGATATTTAAGGTGCTTCTTAAGTTTGATGAAGCCTATTTAGATTACGAATTATCCTCTATTTACTACTATATGGCACACGATCCTTCATCATCATATATCATAAAAAGCTGCCTGATATGCGGTGCACTGATACTTGTATTCAATTTTATCGGTTACCGGTCGTTCAGAAAGGCAGAGATCAGATAACTCATCTGTCAGATA
The DNA here is from genome assembly GCA_016290875.1 of Ruminococcus sp. Lineage (GTDB taxonomy): Bacteria > Bacillota > Clostridia > Oscillospirales > Ruminococcaceae > Ruminococcus. The sequence goes on along the minus strand of JAEEVL010000015.1, from coordinate 23,612 downwards.
GATAGGGAAGAAGGAGAAACAGTTTATGGTTACAGCGATAGTTATTTTAGTGGTGATAATCTGTATATTACTGTTTCTTATTATTGCTCAGAACAGGGAACTGAGCAGCATAATCAAGCAGATGAAGTATATTGGCAGCAAGGACACGAATATTCTTGTCCGTTCCGAGAGGGGACTTGCGAACGGACTTATAAACGAGATAAATGTTATGCTCAAGGAGATACGGCAGATAAGGGCTGTCTACAAGCAAAAGAATCATGACCTTGAACAAATGATAACGAACATTTCACATGACCTTCGCACGCCACTGACATCTGCTATGGGGTACATCAATATTATTCAGAACTCTGAAATGTCTGATGAGGAGAAGAAGCGTGAGCTTGATATTGTCGAGAAACGTCTCATCAGACTTGAGGAGCTCATAAACTCGTTCTTTGAGTTTTCAAAGATCGTTTCATCCGGTAAAAAACCGGAGCTTTCTCAGATAAATCTTATATCAGTCCTTGAGGAGTCGATAGTTCATTATTATGATGACTATTCATCCCGTGAAAGACAGATAATACTGCGGTGCGACAAGCATAAGCTGATGATAAATTCAAATACCGGTATGCTTATGCGAATATTTGATAATCTCATAGGTAATTCATTGAAGCACGGAAACGGAGATCTTATTGTTACCGTGCTGGGCGATAACGAGGTCAAGATAATCTTTGAGAATGAACCGGAGATACGAAATGTGGATTACGACCATATCTTCGATGAATTCTATACTACGGATATTTCTCGTACGAAGGGAAATACCGGACTTGGACTTGCGATTGCCAAGCAGTTTACGGAAATGCTCGGCGGTGAGATAAACGCTGAGCCTCATGATGATATTTTCAGAGTATCCATTAGATTTTTCGCATAAAACTGTTGATGTATAGGTGGTGTTAGTATGATCGCTGCATACTATGAGGCGTTATTTGTGTTATCTGTGCTCTTTTCTCTTGTATATGCTTTGATGTGGAATAAGCATTTTGATATACATTTTACATTGATATTTATTTTTGTTCCGATAAGCGTACTGGGATATTTTTTATTTGTAAACGCAAAAGATGCAGGTGCTGCTCTTGCGGCAAACAAAGTTATCTATATCGGCGGATGTTTTCTGATGCTGTTTATAATGCTGAATGTTTTCGAGTTATGCAGAATAAAGCTGAATAGTTTCTTACAGGCATTGTTCATGGTCGTCAGTCTTGTGGTTTATATGTCCGTCCTAACTATAGACAAGAGTACGGTATTTTACAAAGAATTCAAATTCAAGCAGGTCGGCGATATAGGAGTTCTGTACGACAAAGAATACGGACCTATGCACACGGCATTTATTGTTATGGTTTTGACATACTTTATGCTGAGTGTATCTGCTGTCGTATATGCTTTCTTCAAAAAGAAGGATGTTTCTCGTCATCTGATATATCTGCTGTTCCTGCCTGAGATAACGGCAGTAGCCTGCTATATTTTCAACAGGTTTGTTAATTTAAGGATTGACCTCCAGCCGGCAGTATATACCTTCGCGCAGTTCGTTTATCTTATCATTGCTAAGAGAGTTTGTCTCTATGACATTGACGACAGTGTCGTGGATTCGCTCGTTCAGAACGGTGATACGGGAATAATATCGATAGACTTTACTTATAATTATCTCGGCTGTAACAAGACGGCAAAGAAATTCTTTCCGGCGCTCGAAAAGCTTACGGTTGATAAGCCGATTGATCAGGATCCGGAAGTTAACGAGCCTATCATGAAGTGGCTTTCGGACTTCACGAATGACGAGAGCAAGAATAAGTTCTATTACAACAAGGATGATAGCATATATCTTATAAATCTCCGTTACCTCTATAATGGTGAAGATATACGAGGCTATCAGTTCGTTATTACTGACGATACCAAGAATCAGAAGTACATAGAGCTCATTGACCGTTATAACACGGATCTTCGCAGAGAAATAGCTGAGAAGACCAACTACATCATAGATATGAGCAACAACCTTGTTATGGGACTTGCTATGATAGTTGAGAGCCGTGATAACTCGACCGGCGGTCATATCAAGCGTACAAGGCAGGCTGTAAGACTGCTGACGCTTGAAATGATGAAAGATAAGGCGTTTGGACTCAGCGATGAGTATTACCGTGATATTATCAAGGCTGCTCCTATGCACGACCTTGGCAAGATAGCAGTAGATGACGCGGTTCTAAGGAAACCTGGCAAATTCACTGATGAGGAATACAATAAGATGAAAGTTCACGCTGCCGAGGGGGCGCGTATAGTTCACAGCATAATGCAAGGCAACGATGATACAGAATTTGCAGTTATAGCTGAGAATATGGCACACTATCACCATGAACGCTGGGACGGCTCCGGCTATCCTGACGGACTCAAAGGTGACGAGATACCTGTTGAAGCTCGTATAATGGCGCTTGCAGATGTATACGACGCACTTGTCAGCAAGCGTGTTTATAAGGAAAAGATGTCTTTTGCGCAGGCTGATAAGATAATACTCGAGAGCATGGGAAAGCACTTTGACAGAAATCTTGAGAAATATTACATTCAGGCTAAACCACGCCTTGAGAATTATTACAGTCATCTTGACGACGACGAAAACTGATATTAATAAATATGATTACAGACCGAGGATGAAACATCCTCGGTTTTTTATGTTCATAATAAACAATTGCTTTGTGAGTGTTTAAATCAAAATCTTTGATAATGTCTAATTTGTATTGACTTTATGTACAAATTATGTTATAATTATGTAAAGTGTGACTAATGGTGTACAAAATGAAGATTTGGTGCAGTTTATAAATATAAAATATAGAAAATAGCTGTTATAGATAATATAATGAACAGTTTAAGTGCTTGACAGCAGATAACTCTCTGTATCTGCTGTTGAAATAATATTTTTTAATTTTAGGGGGTAATACTTATGAAGAGTAAAGCTATGAGCGCAGTCCTCTCATTGTGCTCAGCTGCTGCATTGGTGTTCTCAGGTGTGAGCATACCGGAGCAGAATTTTACGGCTGATGCCGCTTCGGAAACAACAACAGTCTCAAATCCTCTCATTTGGGCAGATGTTCCGGATGACGACATCATCAGAGTTGGTGACACATATTATATGATCAGCACGACTATGTATTTTAGTCCGGGTGCTCCGATCATGAAATCAAAGGATCTCGTTTCGTGGGAAATATGCAACTATGTTTATGATACCTATGCTAACGGCGACGTCCAGAATCTCACCAACGGCAAGCATGACTATGCGCACGGTCAGTGGGCAGCAAGTCTCCGCTACAACAAAGGAAAATTCTACGTATTCTTCGGAAGTTACGGCTCCAATAAGTCCTATATCTATCAGACAAGCGACATTGAGAACGGTATTTGGACTCGCAGCGAGATAAACGGTATGTACCATGATGCATCAATTCTCTTTGATGATGATGGCCGTAATTACCTTGTACACGGTTCTGGCGGTAACTGCAATATCAAAGAACTCAATTCTGATATGACAGGCTTTAAATCGGGCGGCGTTGACAAACAGCTCTTCAAGACTGAATTTAACAACCTCGCAGGTGAGGGCTGGCATATTCAGAAGATAAACGGTTATTACTATATTTTCGGTATCGCATGGCCGTCAAACAGCGGACGAATCGAGTTCTGCTACCGTTCAAAGAATCTTCTCGGAAGCTATGAGTGGAAAACAGTTCTGAATTCCGGTCTCGGAACCTATGGAAGTGGTGTTGCACAGGGCGGCATCGTTGATACTCCTGACGGTCAGTGGTACGGACTTCTTTTCCAGGATCACGGAGCAGTAGGAAGAATACCTGTTCTCGTACCAGTAACTTGGCAGAACGACTGGCCGATCATGGGCGTGAACGGAAAAGCTCCGCTTACATTTGAGATTGAGGGCGGTACAACTGGTACACAGCTCGCTAAGCCCGATCAGTTCTCATACAGCAGCAATAAGCTTGCACTTGAATGGCAGTGGAACCACAATCCTGATAATAAATCCTGGTCTGTTACAGAGCGTGACGGATATCTAAGACTTCACAACAATACGATAGCTTCTAACATACTCTGGGCTAGAAATACATTGACTCAGCGTACTGAGGGACCTTCTTGTTCCAGTATAATCAAGCTCGATACAAGAGGAATGAAGGTCGGAGATCATGCAGGATTATCTGCTTTTCAGCTTCGTTATGGAAATGTCGGAGTATTCGTTGACAATGACGGCAGCAAGAAGGTCTATATGTCCGTTAACAATGGCGGAAGCGATGTTGCGTCTTCAAGTGAAAGTAAGGTCGAACAGGTAGCAATGTCCGGAGACGAGGTGTACCTCAAGGCCAATTTCCGCTACAATACTGTTGACGGTGCCGGAAACTGCTCCAACAATATCGATAAGGCAACATTTCAGTATTCATTTGATGGTAATAACTGGAAAAGCATAGGAAAAGAGCTTTCAATGTCATATGATCTCAAGCTGTTCACCGGATACAGAAGTGCTATTTACAGCTATCCGACAAAGAGTACAGGCGGATATGCTGATATCGATTACTTTGACTATGAGCGTGCTGAATGGAATGCGCCCAATATTGTTGAACCTGATCCTGATGGATATTTCTTCCATGATACATTTGAGAGCGGTGTTGGCAAGTGGACTGGCAGAGGTTCTGCTTCTGTTGAATCTTCAGGCAGCGCAAGTTATTCAGGCAGCAAATCCCTCTATACATCGGGCCGTGAAGCCAACTGGAACGGCGCTTCAAAGGCTCTCAGCCTGAGCACGTTCAAACCTGGTGAGAAGTACAGCTTCAGCGCTGATGTTATGTACAACGACGGCCCTGCTTCACAGAAGATCTACCTTTCATTCCAGTATAAGGATTCAGAGGGCGATGTTCAGTATGATAAGATAGACATTCAGACTGCAGTAAAGGGTGAATGGCTCCAGCTTAAGAATACTGATTATAAGATACCTGAAGGTGCAACTGATCTTTACATTTATGTTGAAACTGAAAAAGGTACAGATAGCTTCTATGTAGATGAAGTTATAGGAGCTCCTGCCGGTAAAGAAATAGATGGACCTGCACCTATCTCTATGAGCCCCGGAGACCTCAACTGTGACGGTAAGTTCAATGTGTTCGACATTATCCTTGCTAAAAAAACTATCGTTTCCGGTAAGTTTATAAGTGCCGTTTCGCAAACAAATGCAGACGTTGATCAGGACGGCGACTATACAATTGCTGATCTTATCCTTATGCAGAATTATCTGCTTGGCAGAATAAATGTATTTCCGATAGCAGAAAAGCCGCATACAGCAATGACTATGTCTGCATATACTGACGTTGTAAAGGCTAACGTAAGAGAATCAGAGCCTAACGACTCACACAGCGAGAAAAACGGAGTTCAGTACGGAACAGTAAAGAAGGATTCATACTATTCTACGACCTGCAAGAGACAGAAGAATTACAATATACTTCTTCCTGCCGGATACACGGAGAGTAAAAAGTATCCTGTTATGTACGTGCTTCATGGTTACTATGAGAATCCTGACCGTATGATAATCCAGGGGAATGGTACAATGTATACACGTCAGATCATTGGTAATGCTATTGCTGCCGGAGAAGCAAAGGATATGATAGTTGTATTCCCTGATGTGTTCTCGAGTGATACGCTTAAGTCATGCACAGGTATGGATGAGACAAATAACCGTGCATATGACAACTTCATAAACGACCTTACAAATGACCTTATGCCTGAGATAGCAAGCAAGTACAGCATACTTGAGGGCAAGGACAACACAGCTGTCACAGGTTTCTCGATGGGTGGAAGAGAATCTCTTCTCATTGGCATGAAGCTCCCTGACAAATTTGGTTATATCGGAGCTATCTGCCCTGCGCCGGGCGTAACAGGTGCTTTCAAGTGGAGTGCTGATAATGAGCCTTATCTTCTCCACATCACAGCAGGCAGCAACGATACAGTTGTATATGATAACCCGAAGACATACCACGATAATTTCACCAAGAATGGTGTACCGCATATCTGGCAGTATGTAAACGGCGGCTATCACGGCGACAATAGTATCCATGCACATATCTATAACTTTGTTCGTGAAGTTTTCAAGGCTACTAAATAATATTTATCGAGTACCTGCGCAGATGTGCAGGTACTTTTTTATCACTTTATACAAAATGAGCGACAAAGCTTTATATAAAACGCAGAAATGCTGATGGATGCGGATTATTAGCGAAATTTATTGGACTTACATAAAATAAAGTGGTATAATTGGCTTACAGAGTTTTTTACAGGGGTGTTAAAATGAGATTTCACAGGATCGCAGCTGTAATGGCTGCGTTTTCAATGACAATAACAGCTTTACCAATTTCTGACATAAATTTTACAGTATATGCTGCGATGAACACTGATGAACTGACACTATACACGATCGGTTCAACGTATTCTGATAAGCTAACTCTTCCTGACGGAGCACTCACCGAGTTTCAGCTTGAGGCAGATGAAGGAGATATCATAGCCTGTAAGGTTAAATCCGGAAATTCAGTCGAAGTTAATTCTAATGGGCTTGTCAAGCCTAAATCCAGGACTATTTACTGGAATGGCGGTATGGGTACATCGTGGTCGACAGGTGCTGAGGGTGAAACTGTTGAAGTGCGCTATGAGACAGGTGATTCTGTAGTAACGGTATTCACTGATGAAAGCAGATATGATGTTACCGTTCACGTAGTCGATTACGCTGAGGTCTATGCTGATAAAGTCATCGATGATTATCTTTCTGAGAATTATAGTGAGAAAATGACATTTGAGGAGAAACTCGATGTTATAACAAAGTTTCCGGCCACATATATATACGATGCCTATTATTCAGATTATATAGGTATGGTTATTAATGGCGGCGGTGACTGTTGGGCGAGCTCAGATCTGATACTCAGAGAATGTGAAAAAGTCGGAATAAATGCCCGGATAAGAAACGGCAACAAAGATCCCGGTGCGGGTTCAGGTCACAAGAATGTTTTAGCCTGGGAAGACGGGCAGTATTATGAACTTGAAGCCGGATATGGCTCAACAGCTGTTCCGCGGCCTTACAGCGTCAGAAAGCGAGATTCATTGTACTGTGTCAAAAATACAGCTGACGGATATATGGTATACCAGTATGACGGCATCGAAAGTGACGGAACTTCGTTGACATTTCCGTCTGAGTATTACGGAAAGCCGGTTGTGGGCGTTGGTGACAGCATATTTACAAACAACAGCTATATAACAGATGTAACTCTGCCTGAAAACTACACTTCGATAGGTGAGTATGCGTTCTTTGCGTGCAAGTCACTGAAAAAAATTGTCCTCCCATCTACACTTACTGAGATCGCACCAGGAGCACTGACTAAGACAGCTGCTTTGGAGGAGATAATTATATCGCCGGATAATAAGAGCTTTATGTTTGACGGACATGCTGTATATACAGCAGACGGCTCAGAGATTGTTCATGTCAGAAATCTTGAAGAGTTCACCATCCCGGAAACTGTGACCGTTATACGTGATCAGGCTTTCAGATACAATGGGACAATGAAAAATATCAAAATACCGGACAATGTACTGACGATAGGCGAAGCTGCATTCCATAATTCGGCTCTTGAAAATGTAGAGATAGGCAGCGGTGTGACTTCAATAGGAGCATACAGCTTTGCTATGGATAAGAATATGAAGTCGGTATACATTCCGCCGACTGTCACTTCGATAGGCGACTATGCGTTTGGCTACACAACGACTATCAGCAAGCCGGAAGCTGACTTCATTATTTATGGCGCTCCCGCATCTGCAGCTGAAAGCTATGCAAAAGATAACGATATAACATTCATACCTAAGGAAGAAATAATTGACGGTGAAAGATGCTACGGCGACGCTAACTGCGATAACAATGTGAATATTGCTGATGCAGTGCTGGTGATGCAGGCTGCTACAAATCCTGATAAATACGCTCAGGGAAAAACAGCGTACAGCATATCTGCTCAAGGTGCGGTAAATGCTGATGTTGACGGTTTAACGGGACTTACGAACAAAGATGCACTTCTTATACAGCAGTATAAGCTCGGTATTATTACAGAATTTCCTGTGCAGAAATAGTTTTAAAAGCGATAGGCTCAAACTGAAATGAGTCTATCGCTTTTGTATAACAGTTGACAAATGTTGTTCTTTATTGTATAATATTAACAACAAATACCGGAGGTGTTACTATGAAAGTATTGTTCATCGGCGGTACGGGAACTATAAGTATGGCGATAACCCGACTGCTTGCTGAACAGGGACATGAACTGTTCCTTCTTAACAGAGGAAGCCGCTCTGAAGAGCTTCCGGACAACGTGCAGGTCATTAATTGCGACATAAATGATGTTGAAGACGTAAGAAAGAAGCTCGGCAATATGAGCTTTGACACAGTAGGCGAATTTATAGGCTTCGTTCCGGAACATGTAAAGCGTGATGTGAGTTTGTTCTCAGGCAGGACAAAGCAGTATATCTATATCAGTTCTGCTTCTGCATATCAGAAACCGCTGTCAGATTACCGAATAACGGAGAGTACTCCGCTTGCTAATCCTTACTGGCAGTATTCACGTGATAAGATAGCCTGTGAGGAATATCTTATGGACGAATACCGCAGGAATGGCTTCCCGGTGACTATCGTTCGCCCGAGCCATACTTACGATGAGCGTTCGATTCCGCTTGGAGTACACGGTAAAAACGGCAGCTGGCAGGTCGTAAAACGTATGATCGAAGGTAAACCTGTTATTATACACGGAGACGGTACTTCGCTTTGGACTATTACACATAACAGTGACTTCGCAAAGGCTTATGCCGGACTTGTCGGCAATATCCACGCGATTGGTCAGGCATATCACATAACTTCGGATGAAAGTCTCACATGGGATCAGATATATCGGATAATAGCTGATAGTCTTGGCATTGAACTTAAAGCAGTTCATATTCCGTCAGAATTTCTTGCTGCTGTCAGTGACTATGACCTTACGGGCAGTCTTATCGGCGACAAGGCAAGCAGTGTGGTATTTGACAACAGTAAGATAAAACGTGCTGTTCCTGATTTCAGAGCAGTTGTAAGAGCAGATCAGGGAATAAGGAGTACGATCGCGAATATCCTTGCACATCCTGAGCTTCAGAAGGATGATCCCGAATTTGATGTTTGGTGTGACAGAGTAATAAGTGTATTTGAAAAGGCTAAGGAGGAATTAGCAAATGAATAATTTTCAGTTTTGGAGTCCGACAGAGTTCGTTTTCGGAAAAGGTACAGAAAACGATGCAGGTAAATATGTTAAGAAGCACGGCGGCAGTAAAGTTCTGCTGCATTTCGGAGGCGGCTCTGCTGAAAAAAGCGGACTTCTCGGTAAGATAAGAGCCTCCCTTGACGGCAGCGGCATAAAGTATATCGAGCTTGGCGGTGTTAAGCCAAATCCTCGTGATACTCTTGTATATGAGGGAATAGATATCTGTCGTAGAGAGGGGATAGATTTCATTCTTGCTGTTGGCGGCGGTTCTGTTATCGACTCGGCTAAGGCAATTGCTATGGGCGTTCCATATGACGGTGACTTCTGGGATTTCTATACCATAAAAGATCCCGAAGAAGCTCTGCCGGTCGGCACAGTTCTCACGATTGCTGCTGCCGGAAGCGAGGGCTCAGGTGACTCTGTAATAACCAAAGAAGATAGCGGCTTGAAGCGCGGTGCCGGTGCAGATGTACTCAGACCTCGTTTCTCGATACTTGATCCGGAGCTGACCTGTACTCTTCCGGTTTATCAGACTGCATGCGGTGCAACTGATATTATGGCTCATGTTTTTGAGCGTTACTTCACAAATACAACTGAGGTTGAGATTACAGACAGACTGTGCGAAGCAGTTCTGCTGACTATGATACGTGAAACTCCCCGGGTAATAGCTCAGCCTGACAATTATGATGCGCGTGCAAATATAATGTGGGCTGGAACTGTTGCACATAATAATATCGTAGGTGTAGGAAGGGAACAGGACTGGAACAGTCACGGTATCGAACACGAGCTTTCTGCTCTGTATGACTGTGCTCATGGCGCAGGACTTGCTGTTATAATGCCGGCATGGATGGAGTATGTCTATAAGCATGACGTTAACCGTTTTGCTCAGGCTGCAGTTCGTGTATGGGGATGCCATATGGATTATTTTATCCCTGAGAAGACTGCTCTCGAGGGTATCAAGCGATTCAGGAGTTTCCTGCATAGCATAGGTATGCCTATTAACTTCGCAGAACTCGGTGCAAAGGAAGAGGACATCCCAAAACTCGTTGAAAAATTCGGCCTCGGCGACGGAAAAACAGGCGGTTTCGTACAGCTTTCATCCGAGGATATTGCTGAAATATACAGGATCGCAGTTAAAGCAGAATTGTGAGAGGAACATTCTGATGCAATCATAAATTGAACCTAAAAATACATTGCCCCGAAGCGTACTTATAACAGCTTCGGGGCGTTTTTATATCTGATTGTATGCGTGTGAGAGACGATTGTATTATTTTTCAAAAATACTTGACTTTGTATATGATATGTGATATACTACGAAAATATATTACTAGTAATAGAAAGTGCAATTTCGTCGAATTAAGAGTTTTTTAAGAATTCTGATAAGTAATTATTAAGGAACTTATGCTATACTATTCGTCTAAAGAAGATTGTGGTAATGCAGGCGCTTTATTAGCGGTACCTTTGTTATAGTATTCTGAAGATTATGATTGACACTATCTGACGTGAGTACTATAATGTGAGCATACAAAAACGCAATGTCAACAGTATAAGAGGTGGGCAAAATGAAAGAGATCATAAGAATCAATCACATAACAAAAGAGTTCAAGGTTCTCAACAGACGAGAGGGACTCAAGGGCAGTATCAAGGATCTGTTCTCACGCGATTATAAGATAGTCAGAGCTGTTGATGACATTTCCATGAGCATACAGCAGGGCGAGATAGTAGGTTATCTCGGACCAAACGGTGCCGGAAAGTCTACAACTATCAAAATGATGACAGGCGTACTTGAACCAACATCCGGTGAGATACTTGTTGACGGAAATGTTCCGTATAAGAATCGTTCTAAAAATGCACAGAACATAGGCGTTGTATTCGGACAGCGTTCACAGCTTTGGTGGGCATTGCCGCTCATAGAGTCTTTCAGGCTTCTCAAGGACGTTTATCAGATAGAGGATAAGCAGTATAACAGCATCATAGAGCTTTATAAGTCGCTCGTTGATATAGAGCCGCTTCTGCATAAACCTGTTCGTCAGATGTCTCTCGGACAGAGGACACTAAGCGATATACTTGCTGCATTCCTGCACGATCCTAAGATAGTATTCCTTGATGAGCCTACTATTGGTCTTGACGTATCTATGAAAGCAAAGATCAGAAAGCTCATCAGCGCTCTCAACAAGGAGAAGAACACTACTGTTATTCTTACAACACATGATATGGGAGATGTTGATGCACTATGCCGCAGGATCGTCATTATTGACAAGGGCAAGATGCTCTATGATAATGATATTGAGCATCTCAAGAGCTTCTTTGGTTCATATCGTACTCTCAAGATAAGAGTTGACGGAGACCTCAAGGCTCAATCTGAGGTAATTCAGAAGGAAGTTCCTGATTTTGCTGTTAGCGCTGACGATGAATGGATATCTATCCTTGTTGATGAGGATAAAAAGAAGGTCATGGATGTTCTCAATCAGATTCAGAGCAGTCATTCTATCAAGGATATGAAACTCGAAGAGATCTCCTCCGAAGATGTTATCAGAAAGATATATGAGGAGGGAGTCGAATGAAAATAAAAAAGTACCTGACGCTAACTCGTGCAGGAATTATCGAATCCCTGCAGTTCAGACTGTCTATGCTTGTAATGGTAATAGGCAATCTTCTTTATCTGATAGTCATATACTTCCTTTGGAAAGCGATTTATGCTTCAGCTGATTCAGACGTGGTAAACGGTATGACTTTCTCGGATACGCTGATATATCTTGTACTTGCAACTGCACTCTTCAACTTTATGGAGATGTATACGGTATGGCAGATAGGCCGTGACATACAGTCGGGAAAAATAGTTCTTGATCTGGTCAAACCAATAGACTACCGGCGGTATATATTCTGGTCGTTCTCGGGCAGCTTTGTAACGAATTTCCTGTTCACATTTTTGCCGACTTTCATAGTAGTTACAGCTGTAACGCATGGCGCGATACATATGGGACTCAATCTTCTGTACTTTGTTGTATCAGTCGTTCTTGCGATAATGATAAATTACAGCATTGATTTCATAGTCGCAACTATATGCCTTTACACCGAGTCGATATGGGGAATAAATATGATGAAGCAGGTGATAGTTCTTCTTCTTTCAGGAGCAACTGTTCCGCTCGCGTTCTTCCCCGATACACTCAGAAACGTTGTTGATCATCTGCCTTTCCAGGCTATATATAACGCACCGCTGACGCTTCTTCTCGACGGAGATCCCGATATGAAGGATGTCTGCATAACACTTGGAACTCAGCTTGCGTGGTGTGTTGGTATGTTTATCGTCAGCAAGCTCTTTTGGAAGTGCTCGATAAAACAGATTACTGTGAACGGAGGCTGAGACTATGAAAAGAAAAGGATTAAGGTTTTACCTTCGTATCTATTTCAAGATACTTGCTCAGGATATAAAGAGCAAAATGAGCTACCGAGCTGACTTTATTATCTCAACACTTGGTATGATATTCACGAATATAGCAGGTTTTGTCAGCTTCTGGATACTCTTCCGAAGCTTTCCGGACATAAAAGGCTGGAGCTATCATGAAATGCTGTTCCTCTATGGCTTCTCGCTGATATCGCTTACACCTGTCCAATGCTTGTTTGATAATAACTGGAGTCTGAGAAGCTACGTATACTCGGGCGATTTTATCAAGTATTGTTTCCGTCCGATAAATCTGTTCTTCTACTATCAGTCAGAAGTATTTGACATCAAGGGACTCGGACAGCTTGCGTTTGGTATCGGAACTCTCGTTTACTCATGGAACAAGATAGGGCTTGCCTGCACACCGCTGATGATACTGAAAATAGTAGTGTTCCTTATCACAGCATCACTGATAATGATAGCGTTGCAGAATGCAGCAGCAGCAACTTGCTTCTGGATTCAGAACTCGTTCTACATACTTGATTTAGCATATAGATTCAGGGACTATGCAAAGTATCCGGTAACGATATTCAGTTCAGTATTCAAGTTTATATTTACGTTCCTTATGCCTATTGCATTTATTGCGTACTATCCGAGTCTTGTAATACTCAGACCGGACGACGTACCGATACTGACGTGGTTGTCGCCGATTATCGGCTGCCTGTTCTTCTATGTCAGCTATAAGATATGGATGTACGGTGCGCTAAAGTACAACGGTACCGGTTCATAAAAAAGAAAAGCGCAGTTCTGAGAGCTGCGCTTTTGTGTATGATAAGGAGAATAAAACTATGATAACAGTTTATAAAATGGAGTATAAACATATTTCAGACGATAAATCTGATATTGAAATGGTGAGGTATTCTTCTGAGTATCGGGAGAAGTTTAAGAGTATATACAATGAATGTTACCATAAAATGAGAAAAGCTTTGGGAATTCAGCCGTATGACTTTATTCAGGATGATTCATTTTTTGAGTCAAATATGGATAATGTATATTTATTGTTGGATAAAGAAGTAATTATCGGAAGCGTCACTTTGAAAGGTAACGAGATAGACGATTTGATTGTTAACAACAAATATCAGGGAAAAGGATTTGGCAGAAAAATACTTCTTTGGGCATTGGAGCATATTAAAACAGAAAAAATAATTCTTCACGTGGCTGCATGGAATGAACAAGCAATTAACCTGTATAAAAATACCGGATTTGAGATTATTGAAACAATTACGATAAATAACTAAGTAAGAAAATAGTGGGAGTCATGAGACTTCCGCTTTTTTAAATACAATAGATAAAAAAATAACTCCCCGATTATTACCGGGAAGCTAATGGCGTGCCTGGAGGGATTCGAACCCCCGACCTACTGGTTCGTAGCCAGTCACTCTATCCAGCTGAGCTACAAGCACATCTCTTGACGACTTTAATATTATATCATATCAGTATAGTTTTGTCAATAAGGAATTGTAATTTCAGCAAAATAAACAAAATATTCTTGCGTGATTCTATAAATAAGATGATTAATGTAAAACTGCGTAAATATGCTTGACATAGCCTTATGTTTTTGGTATAATAATATTTGTTGTGAGACATTAGCTCAGTCGGTAGAGCATACGCCTTTTAAGCGTAGGGTCGAGGGTTCAAATCCCTCATGTCTCACCATGATGGCATAACAAAATTGATGACATGCCCAAAAAAGCCCGAATATTCGGGCTTTTTTGCTACCCGAATTTCAGAAAAGTTATTGAAAAAATGAGGGGTGACATTGGGGCGTTTTAAGGCTTTTTAGGGATTTGAACCCCCATAAAGGTAGTTTTGGAGCTCTTCAAAGGTCGATATACCGGCTAATCTCAGTTTTTTTCAGCTAAAAATAGTACACAAAGTTTCGGACTCGGTTTTAGTGGTTTTCACGAAATGTGAAAACGCTGGAATCGAGTCCTTTTTGTTTCTCCGAAAACCAACTGATAGTAAACCTATCAGCGGTTTGTGAGTCTTTTTCGACGGCATCGGCAGCAGGTCGAGAAACTACACCACTGATGACAGTAAAAGGCACTGTGAACGATTTGTGAGCCTCCTGTGGCAGATACATAGAAAGCAGATCACGCCTGCTGTCTATGGAATAATAATGTCAGGAGGAAAAGATATGAATAACTACTTTATGAGCGGTAAGCTGATGCATAAGGCTTCCGACCACAACACCAAACGCTGTGAGGTTGAGAAATGGGTATTCCTGCCTCACTCAGACTTTGAAAGGCTGAAAGCAAACCCATATCAGGAGCATGAAGCGATAACTGCTGCCAGAGACCTTATGTACGAAGACAAGAATGCCTACCACTGCATTATGCTGCTTGACGAGCACGGTGATGATCAATAAGCAGGGTATCAGGATGCTCCGGAGCTGCAGGATCAGTCTTTCAGCTTTTAATTTATCGATAAACGATAAAAAATTATCGTTTATTTCGCACAAGCTGAGCCCTTGTGGCTATATGGTTTTATGTAAGAAATGTAAAATTTAACGATAAACGATAAATTTTAGTTGACAAACGCTAATTCCTGTGATATACTAAGATCACAGAAAGGGAACAGACAGTTCCGGAACAAAAAATCGTAAAGGAGTTTTCACTATGAAAGACCAGACTATCAGAAACATCAATGACTTAGGCAAGGTAAGCCGCATCATCATCATCTTTTTTAAAATATTCGCTATTGTAGGTATCGTTTGCTCTCTTACAGGGGGCATAATCGCAGCAGTCATTCCCGGAGATTCCATTCAGATGAGGGGCTCTGCTGAAGCAGACGTTATAGTGGATCTCGATAAGCTCCCGGGAAAAGTATTCAGTGTTGACGAGGGTTCAGATTCCATAAATCTCTTTGGCACAGATCTCTCTATCTCATTCAAAGAGAACGAGAAAACAGATGAGGGCACAGTCTACAAAATGAATGCATCCGCAGGAAAAATGAAGTACAGCCATTTAAAGCCCCTGATAGTTCTCGGACTTTTCGGCATGGCAGTTTTCTGCACACTTGTTCTTATTGCTCTTATCTTCGGCCAGAAGCTCGCAAAGGCACTTTCAGTATGCGATTCACCCTTTGAGGAAAAGGTCATCAAAGCAATGATGAACTTCGGAAAATCTCTTATTCCAATGGCAGTATTCTTCGTTCTGCTCTACGGACTTTCCGGTGTAGGAACAGCTCTTGCAGTATTAGTTGTAATACTCTTCATCCAGATATTCAAGTACGGCGCTAAGCTCCAGCAGGAATCAGACGAGACATTATAAGGAGAGATCAGATATGAAAAAAGTTACCGCTATTTCAAAGATAAAAGAAAACAGCACCGCCATGTCAGTATTAATGGCTGTTCTCGGACTTCTCTGTCTGGGAGCCTGCGCTATGGGATTGGGAGATTCCCTGTATCACTCCACATTCACAGAGAAAAAAGAAGATATGGCAAGCCTTCTCGGAACAGGACTTATCTTTGCAGCCTGTGCATTTATTGCTGCATATTTATTCGTCAGGATATCCCGCACAGGTACTCCCTTCTCAGATACCTCAGTCAAGTGTCTGAAAAATATCGCCTTCCTTCTCTTCATAGGTTCCTTCCTTCCCAATATCCTGCTTTCATTATTCAGCGGAAAGTATGAGACCATAAACGATTCATTCATCGAGATATCAATGCTTGTCCCATCCGTCATAGTTTACTGTGCTGCTGAGGCCTTCAATTACGGCGTCATGCTCCAGCAGGAATCAGACGAGACTGTGTGAGGTGATATCATGTCGATAATCCTTAGACTTGACCGTGTAATGGCAGACAGAAAAATGAGCCTTAATGAACTGAGTGAACGGGTGGGAGTGAGCAACGTCAATCTTTCAAAGCTTAAAACAGGCAAGGTAAGCGCTATCCGTTTCTCTACTCTCGATGCAATATGCAGTGTTCTTGACTGTCAGCCCGGTGATATCCTGGAATACATCCGTGACAGCGAGCCTCAGCCATAAAAATTTTTTTCAGAAACTATTGACATCTGCGGACCTTTGTTGTATAATACCCTTGGCGGTACGATGTACCGACTATTTCACTGAAGAGTAAGAATATGTTCGTCAAGTGTTGGCCGGACGGGGAGTTGCCGGTTGAACGAAAAGTCCTCGGACTTGCGGTTCATATTCTGCATCCCGCTTCATAGGACATAGTGAAAAAGAATCAATACCTTCTTTTCTTGTCGTATGAGTGAGGAAAAGGAGGTATTTTTTATGACTGCAAACAACAAAAAGAATTCAGCCGTTATGACCAATGTAAAGCTTTTCGGAAATATCCGTGTCATGGTCATATCCGCCCTTTTCATCGCCATGAGCATCGTACTGGGCAAGATGCTGGCTGTCAACGTAGGTTCAAGCATCCGTATCAGCTTCGAGAATCTTCCCATTCTCATGGCAGGAGTATTTTTCGGACCTCTTGTAGGGGCAGCTGTTGGTGCGGGAGCCGATATCATCGGCTGTCTTATCGTGGGATATTCAATCAATCCCGTCATAACCCTGGGCGCTGCTTCCGTGGGACTCTTTGCAGGACTCGCCGCAGGTGCTTTCAGGAAAAAGCATACATTTTCCCATACTCTCAGCTCCGTAATGTCCGGTCATGCTATCGGCTCCATGCTCATTAAATCAATAGGTATGTTCATATACTTCCATACTCCGATACAGGTCCTGGTGCTCCGTGTGCCGCTGTATGTGGGAATAGGCCTTTTTGAGACATATATCATCACGCTTCTGCTGAAGAACCGCTCGTTCTCAGCTCAGCTGGAAAGGATGTGCGGCAAATGACCGTTACTGAAACAGCAGAAGAGCTGCTGAAAGGTGCTGCTGCTCAGGGCAGTGTGCTGGGACTTTCCCGTATCAGGGCTCTTCTTGAAAGAATGGGAGACCCTCAGGAAAAGCTCCGTATAATACATATATCCGGAACCAACGGCAAGGGCAGCTTCGGGGCTATGCTCGATTCTGTGCTTTGCAGTGCAGGCTATACCGTGGGCAGCTTCTCGTCTCCGGCCATAACCTCCGTCACGGACTGCTTCCGCATAAACGGTGAGGAGATATCCTATGAGGAGCTTTGCTCCGTCCTCGCTGACATAGCTCCTGTGTGGGAAAGCCTTGAGGAAAAGCCCACTGAATTTGAAGTCCTTACCGCAGCAGCTTTTGAGCTGTTTCTGAGAAAGGGATGCAGTCTTGCTCTCATGGAGTGCGGAATGGGCGGTGACCTTGATTCAACTAACGTTATCACCTCTCCGCTGCTTTCCGTTATCACCAATATCCAGCGTGACCATATGGGCTTCCTCGGCAATACTGCCGCAGAGATAGCCTCCCATAAAGCAGGCATAATCAAACAGGGAAGACCTGTTGTCTTCGGCGGCAGCAGTGATGCTGAGGCTGTAAAAGTGATAAGCACCACCGCCGCAGGAATGTCCTCTGAGCTGACGCTCACTGATCTCTCACGGCTCTCGAATATAAGTTTCGGACTGTCCGGTACATCATTCAGCTTTGCAGGCTTCGGCAGGCTGGAGCTTTCTCTCATAGGCGAATATCAGCCGCATAATGCCGCAAATGTTCTCACTGCCGTGGAGGTACTGAGAAAAGAAGGAGTCACTATACCCGATGATGCTGTCAGACTGGGACTTGCTTCGGTCAAGTGGCATGGACGCTTTGAGCTGCTTAAAAGCTCCCCGCTTGTACTCTTCGACGGTTCTCATAATCCTGACGGCATACACTCTGCCGCAAAAACTATAGCCGCATTTTTCCCGGACACAAAGCCTGCACTTGTCATAGGAGTCATGGCCGATAAGGAATACGGCCTGTATGCGGATATCCTGGGCGGACTTATCGACTGCGTATTCACAGTCACTCCGGATAACCCTCGCTCACTTGACTGCCGTAAGCTGGCTGAGACCTTCGCTCAG
The DNA here is from genome assembly GCA_016290875.1 of Ruminococcus sp. Taxonomy (GTDB): domain Bacteria; phylum Bacillota; class Clostridia; order Oscillospirales; family Ruminococcaceae; genus Ruminococcus. Next base: position 4,923 of record JAEEVL010000015.1, on the reverse strand, counting down.
AAGGGAATATCCGCCAATGCATATCCTGTGCTCTCTGAGGGAGTAGCTGCGGCTTACAGCTATGCTGCCGAAAGAAAAATCCCTCTTATCGGCCTTGGGTCACTGTATATGTACAGGGAATTTGTCTCGGCACTCGGTTCTGTCGGACAGCAGAAAGATGTGTCATAATACCATCTGACACTCCTGCTGCTTCCTTATTTTAATAGAAGAACGTGTAGGGGCGGCCTGAGGCGGTCCGCATGGTGATAACTAAAAACTAAGTGTAGGAGCGGCCTGTAGCGGTCGGCAGGGTAATAACTAAAAACTAAGTGTAGGGGCGGCCTGTCAGCGGCTCTTTCTCTTTGTTTGGAATTTTTCTATGATTGAGGTGTATAGAAAAAAGCTCCATGTATCGTAAGATGCATGGAGCAAGTATACATATTTGTTAACTGAAAAACATTTTTATAAATATGGTTTTTCTCTTGACAAAAACCATATAATATGCTATACTATATACAAAAAATGAATAGCGCGTAGGCGTTTTAAAAACGGTGATATTAAAAACCGCTTTAAATTGCAGAAAAACGAATGTCATCAATTTTGTTATGCTCAGACATATTTCAAATGCCTGTTTTTCGCTGAAATGCCGAAATACAGGCATTTGTTTTTTATCTCTTTTGCAGTTTCAACTGCGCGTGTGACGATTTAACTGCATTTTGTCACACGAAGTTCCTACAAAATCACACGAAAAATCACACGAATCCAAGGTGGTATCATACTTATTTTTTATTATACGCAAGGAAATAATTTTTTGAAAAGATGTTAAATCTTTTGTGCAAATATTTCTTTAGGAGTTGATACAATGAATATTGATAACACACTTTATACTGGCAAACCTGCCGAGAGGCGTTCAGATGTTGAAATGGCCATATACGATAAACTTGACTCTCTTGGTATTGAGTACAAGAGAGCAGACCATGACCACGCTGATACTATGGAGGATTGTCTTGCTATCGAAAAGGTACTTGGTGCTAAGATATGCAAGAACCTGTTTCTCTGCAACCGCCAGAAGACCAGCTTCTATATGCTTCTTATGTCGGGAGATAAGCCTTTCAAAACAAAATTCCTGACATCGCAACTAAACTGCGCTCGACTCTCTTTTGCGGAAGCAGACAAAATGTAGGAGTATCTGCATACTATCCCCGGCTCTGTATCAGCGTTGGAGCTTATATACGATACCGATAATAACATTCAGCTCGTCATAGATAACGACCTTATGAGTGATGAGTACATCTGTGGACATCCCGGTATCAATACATCGACAGTCCGTCTGCTCCGTGACGATATGCTGAAATATATCCGTGAAGCTAAGCATGAGCCTACATTAATAGATCAGCCGATTGAATGAAATATAAAGCGAAATCCGCACCACTGTTGACTATTTCAGTGGTGCGGAAATGTTTTTAGTTCAATATTCAACAATCAATATCATATCGCCTGAACCTACCATTTACATATTTTCTCTGCTTTAAATGCTTTTTAGTTCAATACTGAAAACGCTGCCCGTACCTACCACGGATTCAGCCCTGCAAATGCCGTTATGCTGGCTGATGACCTGCTTTACGATAGCAAGTCCCAGACCGGAAACGCCCTTACCGCTGCGCTGACGCCGGGTATAGTATCTGTCCCAGATATGTTCAAGCTCATCGTGAGCAATTCCGCTGCCGTGGTCAGATATTTCAATGATAACATTACCCTTTTCCGTTCTTAGCGAAACACCTGTCCATTTGTCCTCACCTGCATGGCGCACAGCATTATCCAACAGATTATATACTGCTCTTTGCAGACGTGCGGCATTTCCCTTGACATGGATGTTATCGGCAATATTGCGTTCAAAGACATAACCTTCCTTTGAATACAGCTTCTCGAAGCTGTCCGCAACAGATGTTACCGTATCGCTGAGAACAACGTCATTCATTACGGTTTCGCTGTCGGACATCTGAAGCTCGGAATACTCAAGTATCTCGTTTACAAGAGCAGTGAGCCTGTCTGCTTCTTCTACGATAACTGCAACGTCCTCCGCACACTGCTTTTCGTCTTCACGTGAAATATCCCTTATCATTTCGGCGTATCCCTTTATCATAGTCAGGGGAGTACGCAGGTCATGGGAGACGTTTGCGAGCAGCTCGTTCTGGAAATCCCTGTTCTTTTTCAGCTTCTTGGAAGTTGTATAAAGAGTAGTATTCAGCTCGTCAAGCTCAGTGCAGAAGCCTTCGTTGAAATCTACATCATCATCTTTCTCACCCAGCTTATGCGCTTTTTCATTTAGCTGTGCCACCGGCTTTGAAAAGCTCTTGGACATAAATAGTGCAAGTACAAAAGCTATTATTATTGACAGCAGTGTTACCCATACAAGCTGTATGCGTATGATTCGTGCAGTCGATCCGACGGCATTGAGAGTAGTTCTAATGTAAAGAACAGCTTTCCCATCACTGCCATAGAAATCTATCAAGCGCCCATAAACATAGCTTTCATCTGTCTGTAATTCAGCTATGCCATCAGCAGACGAATTCAATTCATTGAGGAATTCCAAATAGTTTTCGGGAAGTTCACGGTATTGCTGATGTTCATTTCTTAGATCTGTACGATCGTTTTTTAACCTGTTTTTATGCCCTTTCTTGTATTCGTCTGAACTGTAAATGATATTCCCGTCAGTGTCGGTAACGAATACAAGTATCGAATTGCTCCGGGATACATCGTCAATATACGACGTGATATCACTGTTACGGCTTTCTTCGCTTATCTTATCAGCGACTTTTACGGTGTTTTTGATTATCATGCCATTATAGAATTTTTGAAGAAAAACCGTCTGCAAAAGCCACAGAACAGTGAATATGACAACAGTAAAAAACATGAAGTAGCTGATCAGTTTTTTACGGAATGGATTTGTTTTACATTTCAAATTTATATCCCACCCCTCGCACTGTTTTTATGCTGTCGCGGTAGTCACCAAGCTTGCTGCGAAGAAGCTTTATCTGCCAGTCAACAGTTCTGTCAACGCCGAAACTGTCATAGCCCCATACCTCATTGAGTATCTTGTCACGAGAAAGGACTATGCCCTTATTATTCACCAGTAACAGCAGAAGTGAATACTCTTTGGCGGTCAAATCAGCCTTTTCGCCGTCAACAGTAACCGTCAGTCCGAGCGTGTCAATCTCAATTCCACCGACAGTAAGCTTTCCATTGTCGGATTTTTGTTCTGTACTTTTGCTGTGACTGAGTATTACTTTGATACGAGCCATAAGTTCCATAGGCGAGAATGGCTTGGTGACATAATCGTCAACACCCACCTCAAAGCCGAAAAGCTTGTCAAACTCCGTACCTCTTGCGGAGAGCATTATCACAGGAACGTCCTTGAATTCCTTTATTTTCTTGCAGGCTGTGAAACCGTCCGTATCTGGCATCATAACGTCCATGATTATAACGTCGAAATCCTCGCTTTGGCACTTGTCTATGGCTTCTCTTCCGTCAGAAGCTGTAACGATATTGTATCCTTCACGCTGAGCGTAACGGCTTATGAGAGTTACTATATTCGGCTCATCATCAACTATCAGTATCTTCGGCATGGTACACCTCCGTATTAATATTGTAATTATTATACATGAAAAGCGCCCTTTTGTAAAGAGCGCCTTTATGTTAGTGGGAATGTCTGCCGCCGTGACCTCTCTGCTGAGTGCTGTTGGGATTTGTGAACTCAATACCGAGAGCATCAGCAACTGCTTCCTTTATACCATTGCTGCTGAATGTTGCGCCGCTCACCGCGTCAACATTTGTGCTCTGAGACTTGATGATTGAGGAAATCACTCCGTTCTCAGCGCGGCTGAAAAACTGCTCGTCATCACTGTATGAATTAACAGTAATATCGGTTATCTCACCGTTTTCAACGGTAACAGTCACATTTGTAGCTCCTCTGAAACCGTTTCCAGTGCCTGTGTAAACTCCGTCTGCGAATTGTTCTGATATTTCTGAAGCTATGCTGTTTTCATCAGAAGTTATAGTTACTTCGGGAGCTTCAGTTCCCGGTCCAGTAACTTCTTCGGTCACGGATTCGGCAGTTTCTGTTGCAGATTCAGTGTGTTTTATGTGCTTTTTCGTCTGCTCTGCTGTTGGTTCGGTTACTTCGGCAATTTCTTCTCCGAGAGCGTTCTTTACTGCATTGATTATGCCGTTGCTGCTGAAAGTTGCTCCGCTCACTGCATCAACGTCTGTACTCTGAGACTTGATGATCCCAGATATCACGCTGCTTTTTGCTTTTTGGAAGAATTCCTTATCGTCCTTGTATGAATCAACTGTAATATCAGTAATAACGCCGTTTTCCACAGTTACCGTGACTTCTGTTTTGCCTCTGAACCCGTTTCCGCTGCCTTTATATGTTCCGTCTGTATATATGCCGTTAGTTTCAGCTTCAGTAGTATTCTGAACCTGTACTTTGCTTTCTTCGGCAGAATCGGAAACAGCAGTGAGGATTCCTGCGTAGTAAAGACCAGCCACAGCTGTTGCGGCAACAGTTCCGGATATAGCAGGAAGTGTTTCAGCCGATATATTCTCATTGGGACATACTGAAGTACACTTCATACAGTTTATACATTCACCCGAGCGGATCTCATCGTACTTGTAAAGAGGTATGCTCATTGAGCACTTTGCAGTGCAGAGTTTGCAGTTTCCACACTTATCAGGCTTACGGTTCAAACTGTATATCCTGAAACGTGCTACCAGTGAGAACAGCGCTCCGAGCGGACAGAGATATCTGCAAAAGAAGCGTTCAATGAACAGCGAACCTATGATAATGAGGAGCAGAAATGCTCCGCCGAGGGTAAGAAAATATTTCAGACTGCTCCATCCGCGGTGAGAGCTTTATATGCCAAATACTGTCCAGTGACTCCA
>JAEEVL010000014.1 GCA_016290875.1 Ruminococcus sp. | reverse complement strand
CAACACAATGAAAGCTGTCGATGGTATCGACAAGAAGATAATAACATTCGGCAAGGACAGCTCATGCGACTTCTATCCTGAGAACATCCGCCGTGAGAACGGTCTTCTCACCACATTCGACGCTATGAAGCGCGGTGAAAAGCTCGGCGAGATCACTCTCCACGTAGCAGGTATACACAATGTTCTCAATGCACTTGCCGCTGTCGCAGTTGCTGACTACCTCGGTACGGATTTCGCTGCCGTAAGCAAGGGGCTCTCAGAATTTCGCGGAGCTAAACGCCGTTTCGAGAAGCTCGGCTTTGAAAAGGGCATTACCGTAGTTGACGACTATGCCCATCATCCGACAGAGCTCGAAGCTACTCTTACAGCCGCAATGGAAATGGATTTCAAGCACGTATGGGCTATATTCCAGCCTTTCACATTCTCCCGCACAAAGCTTCTCCTCGACGAATTCGCAAGAGTTCTCAGGATACCCGACCATGCAGTCCTCACGGATATCATGGGAAGCCGCGAGAAGAACACTTACGGTATCTTTACACGTCATCTTGCTGAAAAGATACCGGAATGCATATGGTTCCCGCAGGATGAGACAGTTGAGTGGACAGACGAACGCAAATACGCAAACTTCCAGCAGATATGCGACTATGTATGCGAACACGCTGAAGAGGGCGACCTCGTTATAACACTCGGCTGCGGTGATGCTTACAAGATCGCAAAAATGATACTGAAAAAGCTTTCCGGGGAGGTATAATATGTCTACAAAGGATAAAAAAATTCAGGTATTCAACTACATCAAAAGCCGCCTTAACGAGGGAACTTCACCGTCCGTAAGGGAAATAATGGACGCTATGGACTTCCATTCAACTTCCACAGCACACAGATACATCGAAATGCTGGTATCTGACGGTCTTCTCGAAAAGACTGACAATCTCAACCGCACTCTCCGTCTTCCCAACAGCTCAACTGCTTCTGTTCCGGTTATCGGCACAGTTACAGCAGGTCAGCCTATCACAGCTGTTGAGGACATCACCGGATATATCGGATTTGAAGCAGACGGCGTTGATCCGTCAGAGCTCTTCGCTCTCAAAATACGCGGCGAGAGCATGATAAATGCAGGTATTCTTGACGGTGACATAGTTATCGTCCGCAGAACGGAGTACGCTGAAAACGGCGATATTGTCGTTGCTTTCATTGACGGCGAAGAGGCTACCGTAAAGCGTTTCTACAAAGAAAGAGGCCACTATCGTCTTCAGCCCGAAAACGACACAATGGATCCTATGATCTTCGATGAAGTTGAGATACTCGGCAAGGTCATCGGTCTCAAACGCTACTATTGATGCTGCGGAAACGTTTTTGAATTAAAATTAATATTTAATTTTCAAAAATCTCTTCCCTAATGTAAAAAAATGTAGTATAATGTAGAGTGGAGTTTTATTCACTTGAATAATTTATCGAAAGGAAAGAAACAAAATGCTTAACGATGTTAAAGTTGTGATCTGCGGCAAGGAGTATAAGCTCAAGACCTCAGAATCACCCAATTACGTTTTTGCACTGGCAAGAGCTCTCGAATCAAAAATAAACGAGATAATGAATTCGGGAAGCGGTTCTTCCCCTTATGCGGCTTCCATAATGGTCGCACTCAGTCTCCTCGATGATCTTAACAAGTCCAATCAGCGCCTTGACAATATACGTTCACAGACAAAGGAATATGTGGATGAAGCCGGCAGAACACGCATCGAGCGTGACGCTGCTCTCAAGGAGATCGAGGTACTCAAATCAAAGATAGTTCAGCTTGAGAATATGGTCAAGCTCCGTCAGCTCAAGGACAGCATCTGATGAAAAGACCTGAGGTGCTCGCCCCTGCCGGCAGTATGGAAACTCTCCGCGCTGCCCTTCGTTCGGGTGCGGACGCTGTCTATGTCGGCGGAAAGCGCTTTTCTGCAAGGAGCAGCGCTTCCAATTTCACAGACGAAGAACTTGCCGAAGCTGCCGCTCTCTGTCATCTTTACGGCGCCAAGCTTGATCTTGCCGTAAACACGGTGATCTCCGATGATGAAGCTGACAGTTTCTGCGAATATATAAAGTATGCCGCTTCTGTCGGCGTTGACGCATTCATCGTTCAGGACTGGGGATGTGCGGAGCTTATCCGCCGGTGTGTTCCGGATGCTGTGCTTCACGCTTCCACACAGATGTCGGTGCATACTGCCGCCGGTGCGCGTTTGCTTGCCGGACTTGGCTATTCAAGAGTAGTTCCTTCCCGTGAGCTCGACAGAGATACTATAAAAAAGATATGCGCAGAAAACATCGAAACAGAAATATTCGTACACGGTGCGCTGTGTATGTCTGTTTCGGGACAATGCTATATGTCTGCAATGATGGGTTCGCGCTCCGCTAACCGTGGCTGCTGCGGACAAGCCTGCCGTCTTCCTTTTTCGGCTGTCGGCAGCAAGGAGAAATGTGCTCTTTCTCTGAAAGACCTTTCACTTCTCCCCCGTGCGGATGAACTTAAAGAACTCGGGATAGATTCGCTGAAAATTGAAGGCAGGATGAAACGCCCTGAATACGTTGCCTCTGCTGTAAATGAGCTCTCACAAGCTCTTGACGGAAACAAGCCTGATATGCAGCTGCTGCGCGGTATATTTTCACGAAGCGGATTTACAGACGGATACTTCACCGGAAAGCGCACAGATATGTTCGGTGTCCGCGAAAAGGATGACGTTACCGCTGCTCAAACTCTTATCCCACAGATACATCAGCTCTACCGTTTTGAACGCCAGGTACACAAAGTTGATCTTCACGCAGTAATGCGAACAGGTGAACCGCTGATTATTACAGCAGTATGCGGAAACATCTCCGTTACAGCCAAGGGGGATATCCCCTCACCTGCGATGAACCGTCCAACGGATCTGGCAATGCTTGAAAAACAGCTTTCAAAGTTCGGTGATACTGTATTTTCTCCAGGAAATATCACCGCAGAGATAGATGACGGTCTGTTTGTGCCTGCCGGTAAGCTCAATGAGCTTCGCCGCGAACTGGCTGATCAACTTTCAGAACTTATAATAGCTCACAACACTCCGGCTTATACCGTAACCGAATACTCTCCGGAACTCGCGCCGGTTTCCTGCATGAAAGCACCCGACAGACTTCCGCTCAGAGCTTTCTGCCGTACAAAAGAACAGGCAGAAGCCGCTGCAAAGTATACGGAATATGTGATAGTACCGGATAAGATGATAGATCAGGAACTCCTTGACAGAGTTCCTGCCGAGAAGATAGTAGCTTCTCCGCCGAGATTCGTGACCGATGAGGACAAACTCACAGCAAGGCTGAAAAAACTCAGTGAACTCGGCATTTCAAGGCTGCTCTGCCACACACCGGACCACATATCGCTCGGCAAAGAGCTTGGTTTCAGACTGCACGGCAGCTTCACACTCAATGTATACAATTCATTCAGCGCTGAATATCTGCGCGGCATAGGATTTGAAGACTGTATCGTCTCGATAGAATCCACTGTCTCTCAGATAAATGCGCTCAGGACTGAACTTCCGCTTGGCGCTGTCGTATACGGCAGACTGCCGCTCATGCTCACTCGCAACTGTCCGATCAAAAATGAGATCGGCTGTGAGCGCTGTACCGGTCAGCTTATCGACCGTACCGGCAGAAAGCTACCCATTGCCTGTTCAAAGGAATATGTTGAGATACTCAATTCTGACGTTCTCTGCATGACCGACAGACTCGGAGAATTCAGCAATATCACATTCGGCGCAGTCCTCCTTGACAAGGAAGACAGCCAACAGACCACCGCAGCTCTCAGCGGCGAAAAGCCGTCCGGGAACATAACACGCGGACTTTATTACAGAGGTATCTGATATGAAGATCACTTTCAAGAAACTCGATCCCAAAGCAGCTATTCCGTCACGCGCTACTTCCGGCAGTGCAGGACTTGATATATGTGCCTGTCTCAGCGAGCCTGTCACAATTGCTCCGGGCGAGATAAAAATGATACCCACCGGTCTCACGGCTGAACCCGATGAAACTGACATTGCGCTACTGATATATCCCCGCTCAGGACTCTCCGCAAAGTACGGAGTTTCTCTTGCTAACTGCGTCGGAGTAGTTGACAGCGATTACCGTGGGGAATGGTTCATCCCCCTGATAAACCACAGCAAATCCCCTTTTACAGTTGAGCCTGCTATGCGTATAGCACAGCTCATACCAACTCGCATAATAATACCCGAAATAGAGGTCGGCGACTCCCTCTCTGAGACACAAAGAGGAGAGGGCGGCTTCGGTTCATCGGGTATGGACTGATGAACAGTCATATATGAACAAATAACGCCCTTGCGGCAGAAGGAGATCTGAAAATGAAAAGAACACTTTATATGCTGCTGCTGCTTGTCGCAGCTACCTTCCTCGGCGATCTTATCGGCGATTATGCCGACGGTTCGATCGAGTGGCTCGGCTATACTAAAACGCTGAAATTCGATCCCGGCACATTTATCAATACTGATACTTTCAAGCTCGCATTCGGATTTTTCCTGTGCTTTAACGTTTGCCAGGTACTTCTCGTACTTATTGCCGTTTTCGTTTTCTACAAGACTGCTCCAAAGCTCTTCACAAGCTGATAAGCAGCCATAAAGGCACAGAATCGCATACATATATTTAAGGAGCTTCATAAATGTTTACAAAAGATATTGGTATTGATCTTGGTACCGCAAACACCCTTGTATATATGAGAGGAAAGGGTATAATAATAAGAGAGCCATCGGTAGTTGCCGTTAACACAAGAACGGACAAATGCCGTTATGTCGGCAAGGAAGCCAAAGACGTCATAGGACGTACTCCCGGCTCTATCGTTGCTGTCAGACCTCTGAAGGACGGCGTTATCGCTGATTTCGATATTGCCACAACTATGCTTCAGGAGTTTATCCGCAAGGCTCTGAAAGGTACGATCTTCACCAAAGCAAATGTTATAATCTGTATCCCGTCAGGAGTTACTGCCGTTGAACGCCGTGCTGTTCGCGAATCATGCAAAAAAGCCGGTGCAAACAACGTTCTCATAATCGAAGAACCTATGGCTGCCGCTATCGGCGCAGGACTCCCAACCAACGATCCTGCCGGATGTATGATCGTTGACATCGGAGGCGGTACAAGCGAAGTTGCCGTTATCTCCCTCGGAGGTATTGTAGCTTCACGCTCTGTAAGATGCGCCGGCGACGAGTTTGACAGAGCTATAATCAACTATATCAAGAAGAAATACAATCTCCTCATCGGTGAGCGTACTGCCGAAAACGTAAAACTCGAAATCGGCAACGCTTTCCCGAGCGAAAAAGAGGAGACAATGGAGATAAAGGGAAGAAATCTCCTCAACGGTCTGCCGGAAAATATCACCGTCAGCTCCGCTGAGATACGTGACGCGCTCGTTGAGCCGCTCTCGAGAGTGATAGATGCTATCAAGTCCACCCTCGAAAAGACTCCTCCCGAACTCTCCGCCGACATCATCGACCACGGTATCACGCTCTCAGGCGGTGGCGCTCTTCTGCGCGGACTTGACAGACTCATCAATCGTGAGACAGGTATGCCGGTATATATCGCAGAATACCCCCTCGACTGCGTTGCAGAGGGTACAGGAAAGATACTCGAAAACATAAACGACTATCAGGACGCTCTTACCGAAAACGTCAAGTACTATTAAGGAGGAGCAAATGCGAGAATTCCTGAAAAGTACAAGATTCAAGGTCCTGATGTCATTTCTTGCTTTTCTCGTGGGCATAATGATATACGCTGTAACAAAGGGCGGCTATTCCGTGTCAGGTGTCTCCTTTATTAACACCCTGACCAAGCCTGCAAGAAAGGTCTCAAACGGTATCAGTATGCGTTTTGAGCGCGGACTCGATAAATTCCGCAACGCAGACGAATACTACGAAGAGAACCAGCAGCTTAAATCACAGCTCGGCGAGATGAACAAGAAGCTGACTAACTATGACGCTCTCGTTGCTGAAAACGAAGAGCTGAAAAAGTTCGTAAGCATAAAGGAAGAGCATGATGACTATGTCCTCTCCGTTCCGTGTGACGTTATGGGCTTTGTAACGAACGATCCCTTCCATTCATTCACTATCGACAAGGGTTCCGAGGACGGTATCCTCCCAAACTGCCCGGTAGTTACAGCAGAAGGACTCGTCGGCATCACCATAGAAGTGTCAAAGCACGTCTCAACAGTAAGAACTATCCTCTCCCCTGACCTGTCCATCGCGGCTGTATGCTCGTCATCGAATGCCGACTCAGGTATCATCGAGGGCGGAGTTGTTGCTGCAGAGGACAATATGACTCAGCTCATACACGTAAGTCCCTCTCACAAACTCAAGAGCGGTGACCTTATGATAACATCTGGCACGAGCGGTATGTTCCCCAAGGACTATCCCATCGGTACAGTTGACAGTATCGGCTATGACTCGAACGGTCTCTCAGTTACCGCAAAGATCAAGCCGTGTACAGATATAACACGTCTCACCTCCGTTATCGTCATTACTGACTTCAGCGGTAAGAGGGAGGATAAGAAATGAGACTCAGAACTACCCGCGAGCAGCGGATACTCCGCATAAAGACTACTCTTCGCTGGTTTCTTTACTACGTTCTGATATTCTCCAGCTTTGTGTTTATGACGTCCGGTACATGGATGAAGCCCCTGCTGCTCATCCCTATCCCGATATGCATAGCTATTAACAACGATCAGTACGGCTCGGTGTTCACCGGAGCGCTGTGCGGTTTTCTCATAGACATAAGCTGCGGAAAGCTCTTCGGCTACAACGCTGTGCTTCTGACGATATTCTGCATAGCAACTTCGATGCTGTTTGAGCTATACCTGAAAAACAAATTCTTCAATTTTCTCTTTATCTCGGCGGCAGCAGCTTTCATACAGTGCTGGCTGGACTACAAATTCTACTATGAGATGTGGGAATACGAAGATGTTGGCAGGATATTCAGAAGAGTGTCTCTGAAAGTCTGGCTGTATACCGTCATCTCATCGGTATTCATCTACCTGATAATTAAACTGATAAACCGCTTCCTTATGCCTAAACAGCACCTCACTCTCGAGGAAGCGATCACTACAAGAAATCAACAGCAATGACCGCCGTACCTTATGTACGGCGATGCTGTTTTTCATCTGAAATGAACGGAGGACAAATGTGAAAAGCATTACGGATAATATTAAGTCGATATTTATCGTTCTGCTGGTCATCGTAATGAGTCTCCTCAGCGCACTGCGCCTTATGAAAATACAGGTCGTGGGCGACAAGGACATCAGTACACCTGTTAGGATCAGCGAAAATGCTGTGAAGTATACCCGTCAGGTCAAAGCTACCAGAGGCGGCATAGTTGACTACAGCGGCAATACCCTCATAACAAACGACGCAAGAAACGATATAATCCTCTGCAAGGCTCTCTTCCCGTCCGACCTCAAAAAGGGCAACGAAACTCTTCTTGAGATATGCAAAGCTCTGAAAGAACACGGACATGAATACAAGGACAGCCTGCCTATATCAATGGACGAACCCTATGTGTTCACAACAAAGGACAATGCAGAGGTAATAGAAAAGCTCAGCCTAAACGTTTACGCTACCGCTGAGAACTGCATAGATAAGCTGATTTCCGACAACAAAATAGACGAATCCTACACTCCGGAGGAAAAGCGTATCCTCGCCGGTATAAGATATGATATGATCGTCAAGGACTTCGCCTACAATATCGACCTCGTTCTCGCTGAGGGCGTTGACCAGCAAACAGTCATCGATATGAAGGAGCTCAGCAACTTCTATCCCGGAGTTGACGCTATTGAGTCCTCCGAAAGACGAATAGTCCGTGGAGACATCCTTCCTCACGAGCTTGGTACAGTCGGTCCTATCTACGCCGAAGAATATGCCGAACTCAAAGATCAGGGATATGCTCTGAACGATATAGTCGGCAAGAGCGGTATAGAATCTGCTCTCGAATCCACTCTGCGCGGTCATAACGGCGAAGAGGAGATCACTGTTGACAAAGGTTCAGTTGTTGACGTCCGCACGATCGTTGAGACCGAATCCGGCAAAACAATACGTCTCACAGTTGACGGTGCTTATCAGCTCAAACTGCAAAAGATACTCGATGACTTCCTTGATAATTTCCAGTCTATAAACACCAATCCCAAGCTCAAAGATGTAAAGTGCGGTGCTATCGCAGTTCTTGATGCCAAGACAGGCGCTGTCAAGGGCTTTGCGAACGCTCCGACGTATAATCTCAAGGACTACATCGAAAACTACGACTTCTTCCTTACAGAAGAGAACTCCCCTCTCCTTAACCGCTGCACAAACGGTCTCTACCGTCCAGGTTCAACATTCAAGACCGTAACAGCTACCGCAGGTCTTAACGAGGGCATAGTTGACGAGAATACGACCTTCAACTGCCACAAGTATTTCAAATATCACGGCGGTGACTTCGAGTGTGCAGGCTTCCACGGCAACATAGCTATCCGCCGTGCGATAGAGGTCTCATGCAACGTTTACTTCTACGAGCTCGCAGACCGACTCGGTATCGACAAGATAACTGAGTACGCAAAGCTCTACGGTCTCGGTCAGCACACAGGTCTTGAAACAGGCGATGCAGCCGGTTACCTCTGTAATCCCGAGACATTCGCAGAGCACGGTCTCGTATGGTATATCGGTTACGTTCTTCAGGCAGCTATCGGCAACCAGGATGCAGGTATGACTCCTCTCCAGATGGCTGTCGTTGCTAACACAATAGCAAACCGCGGTGTGCGCTACAAGCCTTACATCGTTGACAGTCTCTACGACTACGGCTCAGGAAAGCTCGTTTCACAGACAGAGCCTACTGTTGCACAGACTATCGAACTCAAACAGGAAAACGTCTACGATCTCATCATCAGCGGTATGATAGACGCTTCACACAACGGTCTTCCTGCTAAGTATTCACTTTCTGATCTTGGCTTTGATGTTGCTATCAAGACCGGTACTCCTCAGACCGGTAAGGACCTTGAGGAGCAGAACTCATTCTTCATCGGCTTTGCTCCGGCAGACGATCCCGAAATAGCTTTCGCAGGCGTTATCGAGGGCGGTGAGTATTCAAAGTATATGATCCGTGATATAATCCTCGCATATCAGGAGTGCTATGGTCTTGACGGCAAAAAGCCCACTGCAAAGCTCCCTGCAGAGGTAAGAAAATCTCTCGTCAAGAGTTCTGAAACTACCACTACAACTTCATTGACTACTACACAGCCTGTTAATGAAGCACCTGCTATACAGATACCCGAGAACAACGATCAGGCTCAGCAGAACGTACCTGCAGAGCAGCAGCAGGTTCCAGAACAGCCTGTACAGCAGCAGATACCTGACCAGCCTCAGCAAATCTCTCCGGAACAACAGGGCCAGCAGCAGGAACAGCAGCAACTGCCTCCTGATCAACAGCAGGCTCAGCAGCAGCAGAATATCCCGCCGGCAGGTGATCCGCCTGTTCCCGGTGATTCTCCGCCCGAATAAACCAACGGCAGCCATACAGGCTGCCGTTTTTTTGTATAATGACGTATATTTCAGAAAACTTCGCCAACAATAGTGTCGGAGGTGTTATACGTGAACAAAAGACTATCAACTGACAAAAACAAAAATAAAGGCGCAAGGGGATTTTATGCCGCACTTGGAATAAGCGCTGTTATGATAGGTTCCGCTTGTTTTTTCGCTTACGGACAGAACGGCAAACCTGACAACAAGTCTTCCGCACCACACGATGCAGTTGTAGACAGGAAGAGTGATGACATACCCAAAGCGACCGGCTATCGTTACACAATAACGACAGCTCCACCGACTACAACTGCCGTGATAACCACACGCGCTCCGCAGCCGGCTGTAAAAGTGACCGAGCCGGCAACTGTTCCGGCTGCCGATATAAAGATCGACTCTCCGCCGGTCAAGGAAGCTGCTCCGGTAACCGAACCGACTACGCAGGTAGCTCCGGTCAACAGCAATACTCTTGAAAATCCTAATCTTCCCCTCGCTGATATAAGCAATATCATCGAGCCTTTCAGCAACGGCGAGCTTATAAGGAATGAAACTACCGGGGCCTGGCAGACGCATAACGGCACAGACATCAAAGCCGAAGTAGGAGCTGAGGTTTACGCTGTATCATCGGGTGAGATAACAAAGATCGAGAACGATGCGCTGTGGGGAGTAACTGTCACTCTTGATCACCACAACGGATATGTCACAAAGTACTGCGGACTCGGTACAGATCTGTCAGTACAGCAGGGCGATACAGTTGCCGGAGGACAGACTATCGGCACAGTTGGCAATACAGCTGACATTGAAAGCAATAAAGAACCGCATCTGCATATCGAAATGACACACAACAAGAAATTCATTGATCCGCTCAGTATACTGAAATAAGAAAAGGGACTCAAATGAGTCCCTTTTTAATATTCATCAGCCAAGCAGGTCGAGTGAGAAATGTCTCGAATCAACATCGAAATATTCCTCGATCTCTGCTACATAGTATCTGAAACATATCTCGCCGTTAAACATCATAACGTCACCGCTTTCCGGTACGCCCAGCTTATCGAGCTGTTCATCGGTAAGAGTATTGAGGTAGATAGAGTCATCTATCATTATGTGGAACGCTCTCAGGAGCTTTTCACTGAGATCTCTGAGGTATATCCTCTGATCGCCGCTGAGTCCGCTTACCTGAAGGAACTGCTCTGACGGCTGAAGAACGTAATAACTGCCCTGTTCATCCTTGGCAAGGTTGAATACAGAGAGCTTATCATCCGGAACATCAGAGAGAAGAACATCGTTGAAGTTGGAAATATCCATACCAAGCGCCTTCTTCTGCTCAGATGAGATACCGAAAAGAGTATAGTGATCTGTCTTCTTGTAGCCTATCTTTTCAAGCGCTTCCTCTGAAAGGTGGAGAACGATATTATCAGACTTGGCATTGAGCTGTTCTGTTATCTCACTTCTGGTCTGAGTTACCCATTCGATCTTAACATCCTCAACAATAGGTCTCTTTAGGTCAACAACACGATCAACGTTTTTGAGTGAGAAAGTTGCGAAGAGAAAGTCCTTATCAGCGTAATTAGGCTCAACATAAACGGAAGTGCTTCCGTTTGCGTTCTCTTTTGAATTGCTCTCGGTATTGACTACCCTGTATCTGTATCTGCCAGAAGGAGAAACTCCGGAATCAATAACCGTCTCCTTGGCATTCGTTATGAAGAACGAGGTGAACAGGAAGTAGCCCAGCGCACCGAATACGTAAAAAAGCAAGGTTACCGTACCAAGTGCAGTTTTGACGCCTTCGCCCGCTCCCGACAGGAGCATGATTATGACGCCCGTCGCGATTATCGGGATTATCATACCCCATTCGCCGAAGTAAAGCAGTACGACCGGCAGCATCGGCGGAAGTATCAGAAAGCTGCATATTCGTGTAAGTATCTGTTTTCGGGTGTACAGCATAACTACAAGTGCTATTACCGATACCGCTGTAAGTATCAGACACTGTGAAACTCTGTCATGGATATGTATATCATAAAATAGGGAAAAATAGCATAAACGCCACGCTCCGAGGGCATACAGCACACTTACGACTGCCAGCACCCTTTTCGTCCAGACGTTTGCAAAGAATTTTTTCATTTAAACCTCCGAGATCGGCAGGCCTTGCCTGTCAAGAGTGATTCAGCAACTGCTGCGGCAAAAAGGCTCCTGCCGCCAAGCAAATGTTGTCAATCTATATTATACCATTTCTAAACGCAAGATACAAGATATTTTTTGAAATTTTTTCTCCAAAAAAGTTATCAAAAAACGCTTACTTTCGGCTATTTATAACAATATCATGCGTTTTCTCTTTACTAAGCGGTCTCAAAAGTGTATAATAGACATAAGATATATCAAAATTTGCTATTAGAAAGGGGGGGTTCTGTGTTTTCAACAATAAGGATCTACCCTGCCCGTCTGGTCTTTGCGCTGCTTACTATCGCATGTATGGTCGTTATTTTCTTCTTTTCGGGAGACAATGCCGCAAAATCCTCAAAAAAGAGCGGCAGAGTAACTAAAACTGCCGTCCATACTTTCGTGAAGGACTACGATGAACTGCCGCCGGCAAAACAGAATTCAATACTCGACAAAGCCGAACACATCATCCGCAAGCTCGCACATTACTCAATTTACACCCTGCTTGGCTTCCTGGCTTCACTTACTGTCGGAATAAGAAAGCTTTTCAGCAAAAAAACTCTTGGCGTGATAGTATTCTGCTTTCTGTACGCCTGTTCTGATGAGATACACCAGACATTCATCCCCGGACGCTCCGGTATGTTCACAGATGTCCTTATAGACACCAGCGGTGCTCTCACAGGTATGATAATATCCATGGCAGTAATGCTCATCGCTGCAAAGCTGATGAAGCTCCCACCCATTGAAAAAACAAAGACTCAATGATAAAACAAGCCCCGAAGCAACTGCTTCGGGGCTTTGATTCTGTAATTGAATTTATTACTGCATTCCGCCTCTTGTATAGAAGTTGTCCTGGATGATGAGAGCACAGCCGCCAAGGAAATTGTTCTTTCCTTCGAGCTTGCTGAGTACTACTCTGTCTGCGATCTCCTCGCTGACAAGACGTATCATCTCACGCTTAACATAATCAAACTGTTTGTCATTGAGCTTGAAGTTGTGAAGCACTATCTTCTTTGCAAAGTGGCTGATAGCGAGATTGTTGATGAGTACAGTATACTTGGCGATGATGTCGTCAACAACATTCTTGACAGGCTCTTCGCCGCGCATGAGTGCCATAAACACATTGTCTGTGCTTATCTTGGTCTTGTCGCCCTCTGTGAGCTCGTAAAGAACAGGTGTCTTTTCCTTTGAGTAGATCTCGTAGAATGAATTGAGCATTGCTGTTCTGGAAAGCTCAGCCTTTACAGAGCCGTTAGGATAGCCCTCATACTGCTTTCCGTTGGGAGCTACGATATACTTCTCGATCATCGAGGTATATGAGATGTAGTCGCTGGAAAGCTCATTCTTGTTGATGATAGCGAGGTTCACCTGATTGCCGTTGTGGATAAACGCCTGATTGGTCTGATAGCCGTTCTGTGAACGGAAGTCGTTGCTTGCGAGAGCCATAAGACCGATAGCGTTGCCGCAGCAGATATCATAGCTGAGTCCGCTTGAGAGCTTATCAATGAAGTTTGTGAAGTCCAGCACTCCATCCTTATAGAAGATCTTCAGCTTGCCCCACATTGAGGGTACAATTCCAACACCCAGACCAAGGATCTTGTCCTTGGTGAGACAGCTGTTATCTACCATTTCATTGCTGGTCCTGATTATGTAGTTAATGATGTCCTTGCTTGTAGTTCTTTCGTCAATTACCATGCTCGCCTTGTCAAGTATCTCCGAATTGAGATTGGTAAGGCCTACACTTACCTCTTTTTCGTCAACTGTAGCACCTATAGCAAAACGGCTGTTAACATTGATGTCAATAAGGATCTTACGTCTGCCTTTCTGCAGCTTTTCGGTGTTTACTGGAGCTTCGCCGATCTCGACGAGTACTCCTTCCTCGATCATCTCATTGGTGATAATTGTAACAGCTGCTCTGGTGATCTCAAGGGCGCTCGCCACGTCGACTCTTGAGATCGGTCCGGACTCGCGGATCACACGGAGAATCTGCATTCTGTTACGGCGTTTAAGGTCGAGCTTACTAATTCCTCTTTTTTCCATGAAATACACTCCTATTCTTTATAGATTGGGCGCTGTTTTTTTGCCCTGCGGATAACAAAGTATCCAATGATGTGAAACGAAGCTGTACCCGATACTTTTTCACCAAACTGCCTAAGTGCTGCGCAATTCGGCTTAGCTGCCTATACGGTTAAGCCTGACCTGAATTTTTATCTTCAGTACACATATATATTATAACACATTTCTGATAAAAATAAAACAGTATAACGCAAAAATTCTTAAAATCAGCACTTTTAACAAACTCTATCTATCAAATTTGTTAAATTCTCTGCTACTCGAACTATCAACGGCAGAGAGCCAACTGAAAGGATCGTACCAAAAGCAAATATCTCTGATGCGTAAAGCGAATTTCGTCCATATCTGATACATTGGAGAGTACACATCGCAGCCGGCGGAGCTGATGCAGCGACTATCACTGTCATCTTAACTTTCTCATCTACCGGAAGCGGTACAACTGATAATGTGACTATCATAGGTATCAGCAGAAGCCTCATGAAAGTAACATAGTATACCGATGGCTTCTTCAGCAACTTCACCACATTCGTATCAGCTATGGTGACACCTGAAACTATCATTGCGAGCGGAGTATTGAGCTCTGCGACATAGTCAACAGCCTTTGCAGGTACAGACGGCATCCTTATCCTGAGGAAGAACGACAGCATTCCAAGCGCTATCGCTATCATAGTCGGTGAATAGAATACCTTTACGACCTTCTTCATATCCCTTTCGCCTGATATGAGTACTATTCCCTGAGTCCACACGCTGATGTTGAACACGGAAATAAAAGCGGTCAGATAAAAAACGCCCTCCATACCGAACAGGGCGTTCATAAGTGGTATTCCCATAAATCCGCAGTTTGAGTAGATAGCTGAGAAGCGTTCTATCTCTGTGTCTCTCCCCTCTTTGCGGCGTATGAATATGTATGCAGCGGCCGCTATTACCGCAAGAGCCGCTATTGACAGTATAAATGTCATAAGCAGGTTTTCAACGAGTTCAGAGCGGTAATCGGTCTGATACGACATAAATATCATCGCCGGATTGACCACCTGAAGCACGAATCCGGAGAGTTCCTTGTTAGTCTCCTTGCTTATGAGCTTAGTTTTTGAACATAAAACACCGACCATTATCAGCATGAGCATGATAATGGTCTGTCTGAGTATTGTTTCTGCCATCAGATGAAAATTCCTATCACTACGGCAGTCATAACTGCGAACACTCCAAGAAGTGAGAGCATCGCAACGATCGCCTTATTTACCTTTTCCTTTACAGCCGGTACAGCAACCGGTGCTGCTGCGGCTTCTGCCGGCTGAACTGTCTCAGCAGGAGCTGTCTGCGGCTGAGCTTCGGCTGCCTTTGCCGCACATTCGGGACAAGTTGTACCGTTATCGGTTTCTTTTCCACAGAAAATACAGTAAGCCATACGTATCCTCCTTAGAATCTGAATGACATATAGGGGTCATCGTCATCGTCATCATCATAGTCATCATCATCATCTTCGTCTTCGTCTTCGTCATCATCATCTTCATCATACGAACTGCTGTCGCCGAGATTCCTGAGGAACTTTTTAACGGATATATCATCATCAACGTCAGGTACCAGTACCTTCCATCCCTCACCTTTGAACTTAACAACAGCAATCTCTTTGCTTGTTGTTTCGGTATCCTTGGTCTCCTTGTCCTTGACCTTGTAAGTGATCTTGAAGATATATCCCTTTTTAGCCTTGAACTCCTCATTTTTGAATGAGCGTATATACTGTCCCGCATTCTGAGCAAAGAATATCTCAGCACCATCGAGCTCAGTGCCGCTGAGCTTCTTGCCCTGCTTAACTTTCTTTACTTTGACCTTATAATCTTCCTTGAGTTCTTCTACGGTATCGTTATACTCGTCGACCATAGCATCGCGCTTATTCCCCTTCAGAGCGCTGTACGCGTCATCCGGCAGAGTCATCGAGTAAAAATCCTTACCGCCGCTCGAACTGAACATGGTCTTTGAGAAATCGCGTGCGACCTTTCTCGGGCCGGTATGATTGTAGATAAAAATGATAAGTATTGTCAGTAATATAAGTGTCGCAAAACCTCCGCCTATCAGGATTAGCTTGGTACGGAGACTATTGTCCTTTTTCACCTGAAAAGGTGTAGAACCGCCTCCGAACGCAGGATCATATCCCGGCGTAGTGCTTGTTGAAGCTGAGGGTGCATTAGCGGCTACCGGAACAGTACAGGTACACTTCTCTCCCTCGCTAAGTTCTTTTCCACAAAATCTGCAAAATGGCATAATTAGACCTCCTGGCAATAATTTCATTAATAATCTTACCACATATACGGTATATTGTCAAGAAAAGACAGAAAATACTGATGATAAGCAATCTTTTCTTATCCCAAAAACAAAACGCCCCACAGGACGTTTTCAGAACTTTATTGACTTTTCGACCTGGCTGTCATATATACTGCCGTATAAGCAGCAACCGGTATCAGTACAAACGGCAGCATAAGCAAAGCCTCTGTCATACTCACCGCAGATGATGAAGCATCAGGCTCGATAAAATTGATCATTCGCAGAAAACCGCCATTCAGCACTTTATGCCAGCGGTAAAAATCAAAACTGCCTCCCAGTGAAGCTAAAAGCACTCCCCAGCTGAGCACAGGTACAGCCAAAATACCGCATATATCACATAAAGCCCCGATGCTTTTTCTGCTTCCGGAAGTTCTTTCCGCCTTTGCGTCAGATGCTGCCGAAGAAAGAGCATAGTTGCCGATCAGCGCAAGCATTATTCCTGCCGTACATACAGAGCATAGCATACGGAACAGCGCATTATGAAAAGCCGAAAACGTTATATTTATGAACATACATAGCACGTCCGCAGCAAGGTATATCAGGACAGCTTTCAGAGTTCTCATTTTCATTTCTCCCATGTATAATCACATCTCCGGCGGTTATAATAATACCGCGGAGGTGATAATTATGCCTGATGACGATGTTAAAATTTATGTCCCCGGAAGCTCTGTCAAGACTCCAGTACCGGACGACGGCTCAGAAGAGGTCAAGCTTTACCCGAGCGTCTCATGATCCTGCCAAGAGACGAGAATATGAGAAAAAATACAACATTAATGATAACAATGCTCGCTCCGGGAGCTGTATTGAAAAGCAGTGAAATCATCATTCCGATAAGGAAGCTCGCTACCGATACTGCTCCCGATGTCAGTACAACGCCCTTGAAGCTGTTGCATATCTGCATTGCTGTGATCGTGGGGATAACGATAAGGCTCGATATAAGCAGAGCTCCCATCATCATCATGCCAAGGACAACTGTCACAGCTGTCAGTATGGCAAATACCATATTGTACATACCTGCATTCACACCGGTCGCACGGGCAAAGTTCTCATCAAATGTGACTGAGAAAATGCGGTTATACAGGAATATGAATGTGAATATCACTATCACTGAAAGAACAGCGCTCAGTATCACATCACTCTTGCTCATCGCAAGTATGCTTCCGAACATATAATGGCTGACATCATTGGTAAGACCAGCCTTTGACGACACGAGTATGCCGGCGGCAAGAGCTGTTGTAGAAAACAGAGCTATCGCAGAATCGCCGCTGAGCTTACTGCTCTCGCTCAGACGAAGCAGTATGAATGCCGCTACTATGACTACCGGAAGTGCTACCTTGAGCGGTGCAAGATTCATTACAGCTGCTACTGAGAGTGCTCCGTAACCGATATGCGAAAGTCCGTCGCCTATCATCGAATAGCGCTTCAGAACGAGCGTTACGCCAAGCAGCGACGAGCATATTGTTACTGCTATGCCGCCGATAAGTGCCGGAAGAAGTATCGCTCCGAAGAATTCCGGCGTAAACATAAGTCTTATATTCTCGTTCATTTTGCTCCTCCTAAGAATTTACTACCGAGATGCGAACCAACATATTCCTCGGGTGTACCAAAAAAGCTGTGGTCGCTGCTGCAAAGGCAGAGTATACGGTCAGCACAGTCAACAGACTTCACAACGTCGTGTGAAACCATAATGACTGTCATTCCGTCCTTCTGATTGAGTTCCGTGATAAGGGAGTACATCTCCTCCTGCGCATTCGGATCAAGTCCTGTTACCGGCTCGTCAAGCAGAAGCAGCTTCTTTGCGGCGCACATCGCCCTTGCAAGGAACATTCTCTGCTGCTGTCCGCCTGAAAGCTCACGGCAGCTTCTCTTTGCAAGATCAGCTATTCCGAGCCTTTCCATGGCGTCACGGGCAATCTTCTTCTCTGCCGGCGAATAGAACGGGCGGAAACCTCTTCTACCAAGACAGCCCGAAATGACTACCTCGCTTACAGTTGCCGGGAAGCCTTTCTGAAGATTTGTGTGCTGCGGAAGATAGCCTATATCAGTTGGCTTCAGACCGTCGCTCATTGTTATTGTTCCGCTGTCGAGCTGCTTTATTCCGAGCAGACACTTTATCAGAGTGCTTTTTCCTGAGCCGTTCTCGCCGAGGATAGCGAGAAATTCGCCCTCCTTTATAGAGAAAGACAGGGAATTCAGCACCTTTACGCCGTCATAGCTGGCGATCATGTTTTTACATTCGAGAATAGTTTCCAATACAGCGCCTCCTGGATATTTTTAAAGTTTTCTTCCATCAGATCAATGTATGTCACACCGTTGCGGAAGTCGGACTTCGAGACATTGTGACAAGAATGCAGGCGGAGCATATGCGCACCTGTTGCATCGCTCAACTTTTCAGCGAGCTTCTTTGTTGAAAATTCAAGGTAAAAGACATAGTTGTTGTCCTCTTCGAGCAGCTTGTCTATCAGGTAAGCCATTGTGTAGACCGACGGCTCGGATTCAGAGCTGCATCCGCTGAACGCAGCATAGTATTTCAGACCGTAATCGTGTGCAAGATACCTGAACGGGAAGCGGTCTCCGACTATGATAGTATGGTTCGGTGTACCTTCGGACATTTCACGGAAAGCTGTATCAAGCGCACTGAGTTTTTCACAATATGTGAAGCTGTTTGAATGGTAAAGTTCCTCATTCTCCGGA
The DNA here is from genome assembly GCA_016290875.1 of Ruminococcus sp. GTDB lineage: Bacteria > Bacillota > Clostridia > Oscillospirales > Ruminococcaceae > Ruminococcus. The sequence goes on along the minus strand of JAEEVL010000014.1, from coordinate 57,824 downwards.
AACGCGCTTGTCATAGCGGCTTGTATGCCCTCAACGCAGAGCATGGCATTGCGCGGTGATGTCCAGATATGCTCATCGTACTCGCCGTCCTCTTCATCATCGTGGTGGTGTTCATCACAGTCTTCATCATCACATTCATCTTCATCGTGATCTTCGCCCTCATGGTGATGATGCTTATGACCGTTCGGTGAAGCGCCCTCGACTTCCTCTTCTTCAAGAGGATCAACAAAGTCGAAAAGACGTATTATCTCAATGTCAGAGGTGTCAATAGAGTCAAGTATCTTATCCACCCAGACTTCGCCTTCGCCGCCTACATAGACGAAGACGTCACAGTTCTGTATCTTTGCTATATCAAGCGGTACAGGTTCATAGGAATGAGCCTCGGCTCCCGCCTGGAGCAGCATGGTTATATCCGCTGAATCTCCTGTTACTGCCCTTGTGAAGTCATACGGCGGAAAGCAAGTCGTTACTATTGACAGCTTGCCGTTCCTGTTTATCGGCTCCAGCACACATCCACAGAGCATGGACACGGTAAAGATAACAACAGCTGTCAGCATACATATTATACGTCTTCTCATTCGCTGTCCACTCCTGCACATTCAGCACAAATACCGTAAAACACGGTCTTTGAGGAGTCTACGATAAAGCCGTGATGTTCAGCTATATGGCTGCTGATGCCCTTTAAATGACCGCAGTCGATATGGATGAGTTTCTCGCATTTTACACATTTGAGGTGAAAATGCGTTGAGCAGTCGCCATCTTCATCTATATACTGGTAGCAAGCACCTGTCTTGCCGTCTATTACATACTTGCGGACGATACCCTGTTCCACCAGCTTATCGAGCCTGCGGTATATTGTCGCAGTACCGAGAGAAATGCCTTCACTCGCCATGTAAGCGCTTATCGTCTGAACATTTACGTGCTTGTCCTTGTTTTCGATAAGATATTCAAGCAATTTCTCTTTCTGTTTTGTATTATAACCGGATTCGCGTTTCATTTCGCCCTCCAAATTGAAAATGAGTTTCGATTTCATATTTTACCACATTTTACGTCATTTGTCAAGTATAAGAAAAAGCAGGACCGTCAGGTCCTGCTAATAAATGATCGTATTATCCGAGCCACTCAGGTAGTTTCCTGAGAAACGCTTTCCGTTGCTGATGAGCTCTGAGTATCAGGATAACGCTCCTCGATACCGGCTGCCGAGTAGAAGATATTCTTCCAGCCGTCGCCCTCAACATAAACCATGCACTCGTTGTCGTCTGAATCTTCCTTGCCGTTGTAGTCAACGAATTCGTAGTGGACTTCACAGCCCTTTGTGATATTAATACTGTCAGGATCAAGTGTGACACCGAACTGTAAAGCCGCATCAGAGAAATATCTCGCTGCTGCCGCAAGCTGATCGTCGGTCATGTCAATAGTTGCAGTTACGCCCTTGAATTCCGGAGTCTGCTTCATATCACTGATCATCTTATCCTGAGACAGCTTGAACCTGTCTATAAGAGCTTTATATGCACCGCCAGCCTTTACCTGGTCAAGAAGCACTACCGGGTACATATATTCATAGCACTTATCAGCATCGCCGCCTAAGAATGTCAGATTGACCATTTCCTCAATAGCTTCCTCTGCTGTACCGTCTACACGTATATTCTTCTTGGTCTCACTGCTGCTGTTATTGCTTCCGCAGGCTGTAAATACAGCCGCAGCCAGAACAGCCGCAGTTACCGCTGTTATAACTCTTTTCATTTCATATCCTCCTTGCAGCTTTTTTCAGCTGACGAATATAATTATATCACCGCCGACAGGCATTGTCAACCATAATGAAGATGTTCTATCATTGTACCGACGCTCATACTATTTACAAAGCAAAAAAAGGAGTGAATGATATGGATAATGAACAGAATTCCGAAAACGAAACTATCACTGTCTCCGACAGCGAGCTTATAAAGCGTTTCAGCAGGCGCTCACAAAGATCAGATGATGCTGTTGCAATGCAGGCAGTTATTTGCTTACTTCTTTCCGCCGGTCTGCTTGCCGCACACCTGTTTGCACCCGAAACTGCCGATCCTGTATTCAGGCTGATAAAGTCTCTTTCTTCCAGCGAAAATGAGCTTTTCACCAATCCGCTCGGTCTGATAGGCAATCTCCTGTGAAAATGCCGCGTATCAGAGTGCATTTTTCGTTTTTTGCATTCAATGCACTCATGTTCCTGCTGCGTGACAGTATTCTTATTATGAATTTCTACACGGTATGCGCCGTTCACGAAGCAGGCCACATCTTTGCTGCCGTTATCTCGGGAAAGCGTGTCGTTTCCGCTGATATCACAGGCTTCGGAATTCATATGAAGACTCAGCGCAGTTGCCTTTCGCCTGTGGTAACAGAACTCTTCATTCTGCTCGCCGGTCCGGGAACAAATCTTCTCTTGTATTTTCTCATGCAAGCTGTTAACTGCGGTGGAAGTTTTCCTGTGCTGAATCTCGCAGCAGCTCTGTACAATCTCCTGCCCTACCGTCAGCTTGACGGCGGCTCAGTCATAGCTCTTTTCACATCGGGCAGCCCCTCCGAAGCTGCTGCCGAAAGACTCCTCGCCGTAATCAAGCTGTGTTTTTCCGCTTTGCTCCTGCTGCTTGTCATCCGCTCCGGAACAGCTGTGCTTCCGCTGTTCATAGGCTCTGTGATACTCTTTATAGCCGACGTGAGAGCGCGATGATACACACACATAAAAATAACACGGGCAGTGTTTTCACACCGCCCGATATGCTGCTTTTAAAGTGACTTCAGCTTCTTCTGAAGCTCGATCATATGATTACGGCAGGCTGTTATCTCGCCTGTGTACTTGTTGAACCACTCAACGTCACTCTCTTCAGGAGTTTCCTGGAGAAGCACCGCCTGAACAAGCGCAGACTGAGATCTCGAACGCTTTCTCTCGATCTCTTCAATTGTCTGCATGCAGACCTTTATTTCCTTTTTGAGCTTTCGCTTTTCGCTCCTGACTCCCATATCAATTCCTCCTCAATGACCTTTTTTATTCAGCGAAGCCACGATCTCCGCTGCTTCATCATAACCCTTGTCGAGGTTATCGAGAATATCATCAACAGCCGTTTTCAGTTCCTCGAGCTTTTCTGACATCTGCTCCGGATACAGTATGAGCGCTGTGCTCACCTCGTTGATTATCTTCTGCTCTTCTGTGAAATCCTTCATCAGAAAAGCATACGAAGCAGCATTGCTCATGTATCCGATTATCATGGAATACCTTGTGTCGTAGCCGCCTTCGGTATTCATATATCCTTCTATCTCGCCCGAAACGTGTTTCATCTCAGTCATGTACTGCGCTCTGTACGTCCTCTGGACTCTGCGCGTTTCATCAATATACAGGCCGATGAAAACCAGCAGTGCTATGAGCGTTATTATAAACAGGATTATGGCACTAACCATTCTCCTCTTCATTATCTTTTCCTGATTCAACTGCTTCCACCTCTATTCCGGGTTCGTAGTGTTCCTCTGCAAGACGTGCTTTTTCGCGGTCTATCGCCTCTCGAATGAGCTTTTCCTTCTCCTCGTCGGACATTGGCTCCGGAACTCTATCCTCGAGCTTTATCTTGGCGATGGTCTTGACCTCATAAAGTGCTATCAGCGTCATCGGTATGATAACAAATATCATAAGGAGCTTTCGCCGGTCACCGAACGAATTCAGCCACTTGAAGAATCGAGCCTTTGCAGTGTACTTCCCAACGAGCTGGTCTGCTCTGACGTGCTTTACATCAGCTGTCTTATTTGCGTCACCCTTGGTCGTGAATGTGCCGTCGCTGTTGATCTCCGCGATACGGTGCGTGACTATCTTTCCGCGGACGTCATCCTCCTCGGAGTAGAACGATATTATGTCGCCCACTTTCAGGTCGGCAGCGTCAGTCTTTTTCACATATATGTAATCACCGGTATGCAGCGAAGGTTCCATACTGCCTGTTACTACCTTCAGGACACATCGTCCAAAGCAGTCAACTGCTTTCCCCCTCGCGGAACATACCATTATATAGGCGATAAAGCCGGCAAGCAGCGCTGTAACTATTATTATAGCGGCATTTCCGGCTTTGCTCAGCCATTTGAGATATTTTTGCTTATTATCGGAACTTATCAACTCTGTCCCTCGCTTTGCTCAACATACTTTCGCCTTCTCTGATCCCACCATCTGCGGATACGTTCGATTCGGCTTACATGGTAGGTCTTGTAAAGCTGCTTCATCTGCCTGTCGATTGCAAGCTGCTCTTCTTTGGTCCTTACAGGCGGTTTATACACAGGCTTGGGACGTCCCTTAGCCTCGCGGCGCTTCTTGCGTTTGAACTTTATATCGCCAATCTTTCGCATAAAACGGTATCTGAAGGTCTGCGCGTACTTTCTGTAGTATACTTCCATTTCGTTGTGCTTGCGCTTCTCTTCCTCTTTGAGCCGCTTCTTTTCCTCTATCTGAGCACGCTTCATCTTGAAGTCCGGACGGTCTGCATCCTCAGGTATTATACCGAATACCATTGCAAGTATGTAACGTATAAGACGAGGTATTGCGAAAAATGGGTTCTTTGTGTATTCGCGGCGTATCTGCTTGAAGGATTTGCTCTCGAAGTACTGGCGCTCGGCTTTGAGACGTTCGGCACGTTCCTTTTCCTGGCGCTCCTTCTCGCGCTTCTGCTGCTCGAGCTTCATACGGGCAGCCACTTCTCTCGGATCCTCGAATTCGCTCTTTCGCTCCTCCGGAGCTTCCTCCATCGCAGCCTTTGCCTTTTCGAGATCTTCCTCTGTGACTTCTTCGTATGCGTGTTGTTTTTCGAGTTCCTCATCCTCTGCCTTGTTTATAGCATCAGCATCGATACCCTCGGCTTCACCGAGCTCAGAACGGACAAGTTTCTTCTCTTCTTCAAGACGGGCACGTTCAGCAGCGATGCGTTCTTCTTCCTCACGCCGCTTGCGTGCTTCCTCTTCGCGCTTCTGTATCTCTGCAAGACGCTCCAGTCGCTCTGCTTCCAGCCGCTGGCGCTCGCGCTCTTCGGCTTCCTGTTCGGCGCGTTTCTTCTCCAGCATTTCCTGAAGACGCTTCTGCTCTTCTTCTTTCTGGATACGTATGCGCTCGAGCTCTTCCTGACGAGCCTGTTCTATGCGTTCCTGTTCTTGACGGACGCGCTCTGCTTCAGCTTCTTCCTCAAGGCGGTGAACGCGCTCCATTTCGAGCTTGCGTATGTACTCGCGCTCGATGTCGATAACTGCGTTTATCTCCTCATAGACCTGTGTGAGGTCTTCCGGAAGCTGCTTTACAAACTGCATCTCGCCGCCGGAGCTTATATATCCTGCCGCAGTTTCCGCAACCACACCGTAATCGCTTGCAAGCTCCTTGTCGAACTTCTTCACAAACTTAGGTGCGATAGGTTTTGACTTCTGAGTTTTCAGTTCCTTGAACTTCTCTTCGTCAGAACCGTTATAGGCTCTGAACAGCAGGAAATTGAGTATAACTATCTTGTAGAAATCATCAATATAGCCGTCTTCCGGCTTGACCGCAGTGTTTTCAACGTTAATCTCATAGCCGACCTTGTCGTAGCTCTCGATGTACTGCCAAAGGGTAAGGCAGGCTTTGAGATCCACGTTCTTCATAATAGCGTTTGTACGCATAACAGGCGGTCTGATGTAGGTGGTTCCGAGCTTCTGACAAAGCTCTGAGCCCTTGTAGCCCTCGATAGCCTTTTTGAGCTTTTCAACACGCTGCCATATGGTCATACCGCCGGCATCGTACGAGTCAAGGCTCTCCGTTGACTCAACTTTCAGCTCTATCCTGAATTTTCCGCCGGCACCGTCGTCGATGTCGGTGTCATATCCCATAGCCATGACCTTTTCGTCCTTGGTGACCTGTGCCAGCTTCTCATATCGGGTATTTATAAAGATATAGAGCCTGTCGATGAGAGTATTGACGAACTTGTTCTCATAGGTCATCATACTCTCTTCCTTGTGGACATTGAGTATCTTCGAGGGAGTGATCTTGCCCGTTTTCTTGTCTATACTCTGTATAAGGTCGGTATGCTGGGCAAGGTGCTTTACCGACTCGACTGTGATCTTCTTGGAAAGTGCTATCGGAACGACTTCTTCAACGTCCTCGATCGTTTTTCTCGGGGCACGCAGAAAGTTATCAACATGGACAAGGCCGTTCTCTATCGCCTCAACCCACGAGACGTCAATGACCTTTTCCATTATCTTCCTGTTCATCGCAAAGGTGTTCCGGCTGGAACGTATCAGGGATTCGAGTGTCTCAAAGAGCTTATCATCGCGGAAAGCGTCCATCTGATCCTTGAATTCGCCGTACCAGCGCTCATATTGATTTTCATTCACTCGTAATCACCTGCCCGTCATGAACGGATCAGAACAGCTTCTGAAGTCTTTCGAGATAAGCTATTGATTCGTTCATCTTATTTTTGCCGAATGACTTGTTCATATATACGCAAAGCTCACGAAGCTCTTCACGGAGCATTGCAAGGTTGAGAGATTCAAACTTTCTGAATATCTTTGTAGCGAGAACGTAGTCGATACCATCGAGCTCCTCACCGCCGCAGGCAACGTATACAGGTACAAACAGGTTCATCTGCTTGAGTATACGGTTACCGAACGCTACTCTGAGCTTTTCGATTACCCAAAGGTCAAGCTGCTGTATCTTCTTGAGGTTCTCCTGAGAGATAGGGTACTTGTCGAATGCCTCTCTGAACAGCTGATCGAGGTGATCGAAGCCGAGATTGAGAGGTGGTGTATCCGGTGCATCGAACGCTACGCCCTTTGAATCGAGGTTGATAGGCTGAGCACGGTCGTATACCTTATCGGAAATAGCGTATGTAGAGTCATCGTTGTTAGCTGTACCGATATACCATATATTCTGCGGTATAACGATCTTTCCTCTGTCGAGCTTGACAGGGTCGGTGCTCCATACGTTAGGCACGATGTCGAGAGCCCATTCGTCTGCATTAGGCATTTCGAGAATGGAGAGCATCTCAGCAAAGTAATACTCGACACGCGCGATGTTCATCTCATCGAGGAGGATGAGGTTGATGTCATTGTTGTAGTTTGAAGAATAAATACGCTTGAGGACTTCGGTCTCATTGAAGTTCTTCGTAAATTCGTTGAAGTAACCGAAGAGCTCGGTACGGTCACGCCATGAAGGCTGTACCGAAGCAATAGTCGTATCGACCTGGAGGAACTTACCGAACGAGTAAGGAAGCGAAGTCTTACCGGTACCGGAAATACCCTGGAGGATAATGAGCTTTGTGGAAGCCATACCAGCTATGAACAGACGTATGGTCTTGGGCTCATAATAGAGGTGCATACGCGAACAAGCAAAGTTGCGGTATCTGTCACAGAGTTCCTCAAGAGTGATATTGTTGTCATATTCAGGCGCAGTATAGGTCTTGTAGAAGGTATCGACCTCGATGAGCTTGGAGAAACGGTAATCGCTGGTCTGTACAACGCCGTCCTCGATAGTTCCGGGCTGACCTTCTGCAGCTGTGCTGCCCTCGGCAGGCACCATATTTCCGTCCGCCAGTGAGAGCACTCCGGACGTAGGAAGTCCCATCTGAGAGACCTTCATCGCCATGATCTCGTCCTTTTCCTTAGCCATTTTCATAACCTGACGCTGGAGAGCAGCTATCTCTTCCAGCAAGTCTTCGTTGCTGACTATGGAATGTCGGAAGCGTATATATTTTCTTATAGCCAGGAAGATTATCACAAGGATAAGCACATATATCGCTGCTACTATTATAACGGAAAGTATCGTGAGCACCCAGCCAAGTGCGCCCAGGCTGCGGGTATGCTCCTTGAAAATATCCACATAGTTCGGTATATTGAATATCTGCTTGAATCCGTCGCGCAATCCCCTGTATATCTCGGTATAGCCCTTGAGCATTTCCGAGATGAACGCGAAAAAGAATTTAAGAAATCCGTTCATAATATACTCCGATAATTTTCCTCAGGAGTTATTTCTCCTGATCGTCGTTTGCAGTTTCATTTTCCGGAACTGCTTCTTCTATTATCTCTGCTGTCTCAGAAACTGCTTCCTCAGCCTTCTCAGCGGCCACATCAGCTACTTCTTCAACTTTTTCTGCGGTATTATCAACTGTATCCGAGACTGCTTCCTTTACTTCTTCAACAGCCTCTTCTGCCTTATCTTTTACTGTTTCCTTGACTGTTTCAGCAGACTTTTCAACCTTTTCGCTGACTGCTTCCTTTACAGTCTCGGCAGCTTTTTCGGCTGCTTCGGGAGCATCTCCGTCCTTTTTCTTCTGCTCTGCAAGGTATTCCTCAATAGCTCGGCGCTTGATCTCTTCCTCGTCGATCTCAGCTGTCTCAGGCTTTCTAACCTCAATGAGCGTTGCTATGAACTTGTAGAGCTCAAACAGGAAGAATATTGCCATAGGAATGATTATGCAGATGAAGAAGCCCTTCTTCGTTCTGAGGAAGTCGAGCACCTTTCCGAAGCCCGAAAGCTTTGTATCTGTCCATTTACCTATGATATCGCCGGGATTTGCAGGCATATCATCATCAACGCTGTTGTTGTCGCCTCGTGTGATATAGCTCTTTACTCCGTCGCTTTCCTTGACTTCGACGATTCTATGGGTGTTCTTTACTCTTTTGCCGTCGATGATAGTCCAAAAAGTGATAACATCGTCCACATCAAGAGAATTCGTATCGTCTACTTCCTTGACTATGATGAGGTCTCCCTTCTTGAAGGTCGGGCTCATTGAGTCTGACTCAACAGTCATGGGCATATAGCCAAGTATGTTGGACACGCCGTTGTTTCTCTCCGCTGAGAATACTACTATTGTTATGAGAAGTGCAAATATGAGCATCATCCATGCTAAGATGTTAAATGTTATTTTTATCGCTTTTTTCATTTCCTTATACTCCTTAATTATGTGGATTCTGTGATCTTGAAGTCCATGCCGAGCTTTATAGTGCCGCCTATGATATCGTCAACACAGTCCGGATCATTTCCTTCGAGCCATATTACTATCGTGTATTTATCCTTGCTGTTAGGCTCGAACTTTTCACGAAGCTTATGCAGTACCTTTGTTGCTGTGGCGAACTCTTCATCACAGTCGCTCTCCTTGCCGGCACCGCTTGATTTCGTCTTTCCATAAACTGTCTTTTCACCGTTGCAGTAGACCGCTACTCGCACCGCCTCGTCAACGTGTTTGCTGACGTTTTCGATGACCAGATCCGCTTCATAAGAAATGGTATCATCACCGGAATTGATAAGGTAGAATGTATAGGCGATGTAATTCTCACCGTTGTGGCTGCCGTTCACCTTATCAACATTGGGCGGTATGTCTTCTCCGCTGATGTTAGTCATATCATAGACTATGTCAGCATTGAGCACAGCATTCGTCTTGTCATAATCAGGAGTTTCTGATAGTGTAAGTCCCTGATTTATCATGTCATACTTGTTTACTCTTACCGTAAAGCTGCCGAACTGATCGTAGAAATACGAAATAGCATACGCTATGGCAACAATCGCTATAAGAAGTATCACAAGAAGACTCAATACTCTTATTATAACAGTATACCGTTTGACCTCTTTGGCTGTTCGCCGCAGTGTGAGTACATCCCTGAGTTTTGCCTCGGGATCTCTCAGTTCCGCCGGGAATTCCTCTGCCTGTTCCTTTGGAGCAGTGTTTTCAGCTGTATTCTCGGCTGTGGTCTCTTCGGCAGCGCTGTTCTTTTTCTTTTTACCGATCAAAGCGCATTCTCCGTTCTATATAATGAATATTTTCAATCCTCGTTTTTCTGACGGACGTACCTCTCGGTCATATACTTGCCCGCAAGAGAACCTGCACAGTATGAACATTCAAGCTCGTGCAGCTTTTCCGCTTGGCGGCTGTTGAAAACCCCGTCCGCAATAGGTTCACAGCCCATATCATCAACAAAGCCTATTATCGACTTAACAGCACTGTCGGACCGCTCGTCCCTGCCTATGTAGTTCGCTACCTCGGGACTGAGCATAACGTAATCTACCGGGAAATCCGACAGTCTCATCATCGGGCAGGCGCTTCCGCCGAAATCAGTCAGCATAAAGTGAAAGCCTCTGTTGCGCATATTCACGATAGCCGCCGCAGCAGTACCGTCGTCCTCAGAAAGCAGTTTTTCCGAAAGCTCGAAACACAGCTTATTGGTGGGGACTTTGAATTTTTCGCATTGTTCGAGAACTTTCTTCTCTGCCCGCTTCTCTTTGAGGAACCACACCGGCATATACACCGAAAGCCAGCCGAATATCAGCTCACGCTCGCTGAATTTGTTCACCGCTTCGAGCGCTTGTACGAGCTCGAGAGCGAAGAGGTTCAGACATTGCGCCGACATTTCAGCAACTTCGCGGTAAGCCTCCGGCATCATAACTCCGAGGTGCGGACCGTTCAGCCTTGCCTGGGACTGATAGAACGCAGGGCTGCCCGAAGCGATCTCTCTGATAACCCTGTAATTGAGCTCAATTGCCCGTAAACCGTCCACCTTGTCAGCTCCGGCATCCATATCAGCCACCTCCTGTCCAAAGATATAATTTATCAATCTAATTATACCACATTAATCAATGAATGTCAACGAAAAGAAAACACTTTGAACTAAAACTTATAGACGATGTGCCAGTCTTTATATATATAATAGTATAGGGGTATTAATTGTGAATATATTATGAATAATTGTTACGGAAATATTTACAAATTATACCGTCTGTAAAACTGAATATTTTCTGTACAAATTCGATTAGTCATTTGCCAAAATTTGATATGCCGATATTTGGTGATTTTCACGATTTTGTTTTTTTAACCAAGAACTTTGTCGAACTATATTGACAAACGTCATTTTTTCGTGTATAATCTAAATATAAACAAAACGTAATATTCAAACGCAAAAAATGAGTGACGGCAACTCAAACCCAAAAAGCCGAAATACATAACAAAGGGGTAATGATTTATGAAAAAAACTAATAAGAAAAACTCAAAAATGAGAAAGTTATTGCCGGCTTTCGCTATGCTTACTGTTTCGGCTATTTCACTTTCTTCTGCAACTTACGCTTGGTTCACTATGAACAGAGAGGTTAGTGTAACAAATATGTTGGTTCAGGCTAAAGCAGAAGGCGGACTCCTAATTTCCGAAACTGCCGGCCACACAGCAACCGATATGTGGGATGATATTGCAACTGCAAATAATCTACCTTCAGGTGTTGTTTTACTCCCTACATCATCATCAAATACATTGTCATGGTATCATGCTAATAGTAAATCCGCAAACGATGAGGCCGGTGCAGCTGCTTCTACTCTTAGCGAAAACCTCAGCGGTTCTTATACTACACTTAGTGGATTAGCTCACGCTGACACCACAGCTCAGGCAGGAACAAATGCCGCTAACTCTATTTACTATACTAACGGTGACGGCAGTGAAGGTTATAGCTCTTCCGGCGATTCCGCATATTATGTAAAGTATACTTATTACCTTAAAACCTCTAATGAGCAAGGAGTAACCGGATTATCATTAAACAATGGCGCTCAGTGCCTTTCAATCAAAGATGTCACGGTTTCTGGTTCAAATAATTCCGCTACTCTCAATAAATCCCTTAGAGTTGGCGTAGCAATCGGCGGAAAATTCTATATCTTCGCTCCACTATACACAGGCGTAACCACAGGAGAAGCCCCAAATCAAATTACTGACGCGCCTGCAAGCTACTATGTTTTTGACGGTAATTCAGGTTCGAAAAATATCGAAATCGAAGCTTTACCAGCTAACGCCGTAGCTTATACCGATGTCGCTTCTTTAAACGGCATAACAACAGATTCTCCTTTACAGGCAGATATTTACCTTTGGTATGAAGGTGAAGATCCAAATTGTAAGTCTGAAAATGTTACCGCTACGCTCGATACCCTCACAGTTGGTCTTAAGTTTGAGTTAGCAACAAATACTAGTGCAAAGACTCTGCCAACAAATAACGCTATGTCAACATCTACTTAATCCTCAATAAATGCTTTTTCATTCCTTTTCCTCCACAAGTTTGAAGTATAATTCCTTCTTATATCCCCTTCCTCTGCGGAGGGGATATTTCTTTGTTCCAGATCGTTGATTTTTATCTCAAATATACAGACGGTAAATTGTAATATATTGTAAAAAATCGCCCAAAACCCTTGCAAAATCCTATGTTATATGGTATAATATATTATGACAAGATGTAACAATTTTTGTATTTATTTTCCATTTTGTATTATTCAGGAGGTGACACTATGACTAAGCCAAATAATATAAATGCAGACGCCGGCGAGGACATTCGCAACAGGCGAAAATCAGCTCTTATCAAGCTTGCCATAGTGCTCGTCCTCGCAATTATCGTGTGGCTGTTCAGCTCGATAGCGTGGTTCTCGAAAAATAAGAACGCTTCCGGCAGCGGTATGTCGGTAACAACAGCGACTATGAAATTCGACATAGCAACTAAAGGTGCAAAGATCAGAAACGAGTCCACTATGACAAATATAAATACAGAGTACATCGAGGGTGTTTCCGACGAAGAAGATTTCTACTCTTCTGACCGCCTTCTCCTGAGATTCACCCCCGATGCCGATGATCCGGATACAGACATCAACGAATATGAGAATCCTCCGGATATTTCTCCCGGAAGCAGCGGAGAACTCAATCTGTATGTTATCCCCAAAGTCGATGAAGCTTTCTCGGTAAATGTTTCGCTGAACGTAGTCGCATTCGCTGAGATAGACAAATATAAAACAGTTGCCGAGGTCGTTACAGACACAAACAGTGAGCCTGTCACCGATGAAAATGAAGAGCCAGTGACTACTATGGTGACTCAGAAGGCAGGCACAGAAATAATCGAGCTAACCAACGAGAATGCTTTTCGCACAGCCGCAAGTAACGCCGGAAACGAAGAAGCCTACGATGAAGCTGCTCAGTATTTAGCTGCAGCTGATTACCTGAGAGGTCATATTTTGTTCTTCGGTGAAAGCAACGATACATCCAGCTACTACTATGTTTCTCCCATCACGGAAAGAAACGCAGATTCACATATTTCCTTTGATTTTGATATTCCCGCAAACCAAAGCGGTGAAAAAATCCAGGTGCCTATATACTGGATGTGGACAAATACATTCGGACAAATCGCTCTGAAAAACAATAATTCAGAACTCAGAAGCGGTCCTCCAGTCGTAGAAGATCTGACAAATGAACAGATCACAGCGTTACCTAATGATCCGATGACTGATAAAGAAAAGATCATTCAATATATTAAGGTCAATAAAGATTCATTCCTGAAAGACTGGAGTTTGATTGACTTTACACAAGCAGAACTTTATCAGATAAACAACAATCAAAAAACACCAGCACAGGTCATAGACAGTATGATAGACAGTGCTGATTCCGAAAACAATTTCAATCGCCTGAGTGATTGCTACAACACAGCCGATTACGCTATCGGCACAAAGATAGCTTACTTTATGATAGAAGTGGCAGTCAACTGATCTGAATTACGAAAGGAGGCAGGCTTTATGAAAAAAATAATACATAAATTCAAAGAGCTGCCTCTGCATAGAAAAGTTCAGTTCTTTACAGCAATAGTCCTTACCATAGCGCTTTCAGCTGCGATATATTCTTACGCATGGTTCTCAAGTCAGAAAAAAGCTGCTGAGCTGTTCAAAATCGAATACCCTAACGCGCTCTACATTAATGCAGCCCACCGCGAAGACAGGGTACATTTTGCAGTTGACGGCATCGACGTGAACAGCTACCTAAAAGACAGTGAAGGCGAACTCATAAGAGATGAAAACAATGAACCTATCCCTATAACAAAACGAGCAGTTTTTTCTGTTTCAGGTTCAAATACAAATCATTTCACTCTTCAGATGGCACACACTAACAACAATCTCTTCAAATACAAAATTTACGAAGCAAAAGAGTATAAAACTTTAGCCGAAGCTTCTACTCTCCCTCATGAAGAAAACGAAGAAGCATCAACAGTCGCGTCAGAGGATATCATAGAATATCAAATACACACACAGACTGATCATCCCGAAAACGATATGGTATTTCCGGGAGATACAGTTAGTGCAAATGATTTATTATACTATGTTAAGGGAGATCCGGTAGACGACGAATATAAGAATATGCCAGAAGAACCAACTGCAATAACTGACACTAATGACAAATATTATAATAAAACTTACGGCAACAACACCAATGTTGATCCGTATTCTGTCCCATCCTACTGGCAGGCTACGATACCTTCAGATCAGGATTCAAACAAACAGTTCTGCAAATACTTTGTCCTTGAGATAACATGGAAAGAAAGCGAACAGAATTCTCAGACATCAAAAGAAACTGACCTTGTTTATTTCACAGTAAAACGTATAGATTGATACAGGACTAACGATAACGAAGGGAGGCGCCTGTAATGAAAGTAAAATTCATAGATTTCATAAAAAAATTCTGGCTGCCGCTCTGGTGCATTATCACTTCTCTGTCGTTATTCTGTATGCTTGCTGCAGCCAAATACGAAACAAGCTCCAGCGCAATGAAAAAGGTAGTACGCTCGACTTCAGATCAAGGCAGAATGTTTTCATCAAACATTCTCATAGATAACGGCGAAAACACTTACTATCCAATTTACAAGCAAGCTCTCTCGGATGACGAAAAGCCTTCAGGCACATATGATGTAAATCTATATCTTTGGAATTACAGTCTTAGTAATATAACTAAGTTCTATCCTATTCCAATCGACTATAATTTAACTCTGAAATTTACAAACGCAAGCGGAACTCCTCTTTCATCAGGAGAAATAAACGGCAGAAGTGTTTCACTCTACAAGGAAAACGATGATACTCCTTTGCTCACTCTGAACAGCACTACTGCTGCAACGACAGTTAACTCCGAAAACAATGAGCTTTTACAGACTATTGGCAATAATACCTCTGAATCAGATGAAGTTCATTATGTTCTGCAATTTTCAGGAGCGAACTGGAATTTAGAAAATGATACTGATATTTGCGTACAAATAAAGGCAGAGCCCTATAACGGCGGCGACGACTCAAAATATCAGGATCTCTCCACAATAAGTGCAGTTATCGGTCTGAAAGAATCAGTTGATCTCGGCCAAAGTGCCTGGGAGGCACATCTTGCAGAAAAACAAGCTAATTGTGATATAACAAAATGCGATGCATTTAATCTTGTAACTACCGGTTCAGGAAAAGCTGTTATAACAATAAAATGGGATACCACTAAGCTTACCTGCAACAAATACTTCTATAATAATACGATATATGATTTTGGTACATACAATATTGATGTTGATGAAGAAACAACAACTACCATTAATGAAGTTGATTCAACAGGAATAACAAATAACAGCAACATCGCAACTCTAGTTATCAATGCTGATGCAGCCAATGAAGTTACAAATTTCAGAAACCGTTATGATATACAGTTCTACAAAGTTGGAATCACATTGCCTGCTAACTGGAACTTTTTCGCAGATGACGGCAGTGATCTTAGCAGTACAGTTTGGTTGTCAGTCAATATTGAAGATCAGTAGCTTATTCATACTCATAATTCATTATTCGTTTTAGGATGGCAGAAGGTGAAACATATGAAAGATAAGAGAATGGATAAAAAGACTAAAAAGAGAATTATCCGACGTGCAACAAGCGCATTTGTTGCTTTGGTTATGCTTTCAAATGAAGCATATATATGGAGTATTCTTGATGATATAGCCGATAAAAACATATCCCCTAATTTCATCAGCGCAAAAGCAGTAGAAGCTCCACAGTTTACAAATTATACCGATCCGGCAAATAAAACGATCTCTATCCCAATAGAAGAATTCGTTGCATACTCATTAGATTGCCAGAATAATCCACAGTCACACCAGGAAGACAATATTACTATTGTAAGTACAAATATAACTGATTACTTTTGCTCTGGATTCGCAGGATTAGGAACAAAAGAGTATCCATTCAAGGGCTCGATATCTATTTCAAGCGCATTCACGATCCCCTTGAATCTCGATGCCCCACTTTTTAATTACGTGTACGATTCCGTTAATATTAATAACGGCAACAAGCTCTTAATTTCAAGGTGTTACGACGAAAACGGTGCAGATAAAACTACTCCAATAATTGCAAAGTATGTTTATTTTGATACAACTAATCAATATACAACTGAAAATTCAGAGACAGCTTATCATTCAGTAAACTATCCTGTTTGCTGGAACATTGAACTAACTACTCCATCAAGCAGTACTGATCTTTATTTGTCTCAATTCGGCGGTTTCATTGGAACAATGGACGATGAAAAAGGTTCAGCGCCCAAGATAGAACTGAGCGTTATAATGAACAACGCGGAATTAGAAAAGAATGGTGTCACTAAGATCGACAATGCTCCTGCAAATGTTAATGGAAGTGGTGATCTTGGTCTGGCTTGTGGACATATGGATGCAGGTTCTGAACTGACTTTCACCTACTCTGCAGACAGAGCTATCTCCGCGATACAAACGTCAGGCGGTGATGTTGGCGGACTGGTCGGTGAAATGGAAAACGGCGCTAAGTTCACTTTAAAAAACGAAAATGCTATTACCAGCGGAATTAATATATCCACAACCGCAGAAAACAGCTTTGCCGGCGGCATTGTTGGAAAGAATGTCGGCGGAACAGTTACGATATTTGAATCAGTTGTTAATAACGAAGAATCAACTAATAACACCGAAGAACAGAACAATAATAACGAAGATGCAAATACTGATGAGCAACAATCAATCGAAGATGTTCCTGCAGTATATCCAGTCACTCAACACATAACCGGCACCAGCGGCGCAGGCGGTGTCTATGGTTACTATAAGCCAACTTCGGCTTTGACAGGTGATAATAGTTTTGATACAGGCAAATACTCCATTGACTGTCAGGTCAACGGAAATGGATATACCGGCGGTCTTTTCGGTATACTGGATACATCATACGATATAAACATATCAGGCAGCGAAAATATAAAATCAAAACACAACTCTAATAATACGAGCGGAAAATGTAATGCTTATGGCGGACTTATAGGACAATATAAAGCTGACAATAAAGCGCTTACCCTGACTATTCCTTCTTTAACTGCAACTTCTAACAAAACTGCTGCCACAAATTTCTATGGCGGCGGTATAGGTCAGATAGAACCAACGAATCCAACGTATGTAGAATTCAACGGATTTACAGCGAATGCCTCAAACGCAAGTTCTCTGACTTTCGGTGGACTTGTCGCAAGTGCAGACAACGCTTTCATAAAATCAACAAGTGTATCTGTAAACGCAAGCATCTACAAAGGTGGCGGATTGGTCGGCAGCCTTGCGAACGGCGTTTTACAGATAAGTGGTACTTGTTCAATAACCGGAACATCCGCTTCGCCAAGCAACGACAGCGAAAACATAAAAGTCGGAAAAAAAGTTGGCTATCGTGACAATGGTCTGGTATTTCTGGACAGTGGCGCAAGCTGTTCAAGCGGACTCGCCAATGTAGACGACATAGGCTCCTGGGGAGGAATTCTTAATTATCCTTCGGTATTGGCTGTGAATAACGAAGCTCATACTGTAACAGTCAGCTCACCAACTTCTTCTTATACTGCTATTAGCAACACTTCTGACTTCATCATCAGTGCGTTGAATTTCCAATTCGATGAAACATCTTTCTTGAAATTCAATACTTCCAAAGTTGATATAAGCAGTTCAGATATAACTCTGTCAGGTGATGTTAATCTGTCAGGCACAGGTGTCTATGGTCTTACAAGAGACAACGACATCGGCAGCACAATGGATAAGTGCGTATACAGTGGCACTTTCACCGGCGGCGGTAATACTGTCACTTTCGACACAGGTACTATCTACCGCCACAAGTACAACGGCCTTTTCGCCAAACTAAACGGCGGTACAGTACAGAATGTGACTTTTGGCGGAACAATAACAGTAAATGCTCAATCCGACATGTATGTTGGTGCTGCTGCTGCAAAAGCAACAGGTAACTTCACAGCAAACAATGTTACTGTTAATACTGCAATGCCTTACAGCGGCTCAAGCAATCTATATATAGGCGGCATCCTTGGCGAAGCTGACAGTAGCATAAGAAGTATCAACGTTACCAGTTGTACCGTTAATGCAAATATTTCAGGCGGCAATGGGGAAGCAGTTATCGGCGGCGTTATCGGACAGATAAGCCACAAATCTGACGCAACTAGAACATGGACTTTCACTAACGATACAACAATCAGCGGAACTATCTCAAATAGCTCAAGCGGAGAATTAGGCGGACTTGTTGCTGTGATAAAAGGTGATTACAATGGCAACACTAATCACAGAACACTGACTCTTAGCGGTGTTACAATCAATGGTCTGTCTGTTTCAGGCAACGGCTCATCAATGGGCGGTCTGCTTGGTTACTCATGGCTGAAAACAGATGTTGTTGTAAATGCTACTGGTGTAATTGTGAAGAACGATTCTTCAAATAAACCAACTATCATAAATAAAAACGTGGAAGGCGCAATAGGCGGTCTTGTTTATCGTGCTACTGGCAAGTGGAACATTAATACACTTGATATACAGAATGTTCTGATAAAAAGTGATGTGTCAGACGATGAGACAGGTGATGAGTCAAATAACGAATCATCTAATATTACTGGCTCAATCGGTATAATCGTAAACAAGGGCATTTCACACGACGATTCTACATTCTATTCAAGCCAAGCACGTTCAGCGCTCTACCTCTGTCTCCCATCTAATTATACATATAATCTAAATATTGACAATAACTCTGAAATATCATCTTCTGTATTTGATGAACTCTGCGCCTACACTGCTCCTGACGCAGACAGCGTTCTTAGAAACGGTAATGGTGTTATTTCTATCGCCACAACTTTCAAGACAGATGGCTCAACAGCAAGCGGAAGCTATCACGCAAGAACTGCTAAGGGCGCATCTGCAAACCCCAATTCAAGATATTATTATAATCTTGATACAGTAACAGCAGGCGCATCAAATGATTCTATTTTTACTTATGATGAATCTACTAACCCCAACGCATATAAAAATCAACTGATTAGTTGGGGCTTGAATCAGTATGCCTGCACGAATCTGAAGCAGTATTTTGCTGACGTTTTCGGAAGCACTATTGCAAATAATGAGTATGACATGAATGGATACAGCTGGTATCCTGTTAACCTTGACAAGAGTATCACAGTTAACGGAACTTTTAAATTCTACAACAGTGAATTTGAAGGCAGCGAAACAGTCAATACTACAAACCGTACTTCATTGAGCACTTCACCTAACACACAGCACTACACAATGCATTGCGGACTCTTCCGCAATGTTGCAAGCGGTACAACTTTAACTGTCGGCACGACTAAATTCCAAGGTAATGTTGGTCTTATAGAAGGTGGTTCAGGTGCGCTTATCTGCGGTACTATCGAAGGATCTTCTCCGACTTCAAAGGCAAGAATAAATTTAACAGGTCCTCTTTATCTCGATGGTATTTGTATTTCAGGCGTTACTAACAGCAGCACTCACTATGCTCCTATCCTTATAAACAAAGCGGGCGACTACGTAAATCTTAACATTTCAAACGTCCGCACAACCAACGCATACAGTACCGGACAAAAGGCTGCAAGCAGTCTTATTGGCGATGTCGGTCTTAGCGATACTCCTACCGGTATAACTGTTGATTTCAGTAAAATAACCCTGGACGGAAGAAAATCTCCAGTTGATAATACTAATGACTATAATAACGAACTAAACAGTGTTTATGGCACTACCAGTTCTATCTTTACAAGAGCGACTCTGCTTAACTCTTTCAAGTATGCTTCAGGTTCTACAGGCAAGTATGATTATACATTTGCAGAAGACTGGAATAATACAGGTACTAACGAAGTTCCCTCCTATCATCACTATACAGAAGACGCCAACCAAAATAAAACCTACTTTGGTGTCACATATGGTGAAGAATTAAAAAATGGTCCTGGCACTCCCATTACTGGTAACGAATACCCTGGAAAAGAACAGCGGTATTCAGGCACACCCAATCATTATACTGATCCTGTTACAGCAGCAAATAATAGTTCACCTTATGCTGGATTTGATAATTTTGTTCCTTACGTATATGAAGAATACGATGAAGCAGAGTATTATCATCAGCTTCGTGTAAACCATTCTTCTGAATCCTTCAGCGGCGACGGAACATATAATCATCCGTATATTATTACTCAAGGTTCCGATCTTGTAACGATATCTAATATACTTCAAGGAATCTATGGCGGACTTAGCAACGGAATTGATTTGCCGGTCGTATCAGGTTATTACACACCCGGAGATGCTGACGCCAATGGTGTTATACCTATTTCAGATATCTTAAATACCACATGGTGCACACAGCATTACAATTTCACATATGACTCCGGCGTGTACTATACTGATATCGATGGAGATGGAATCAAAAAAGAATCCGGAGAATATTCAATCACTGAAGACGAACTTGAAGAATACCTTGCAGGAGCATATTATAAATTCTCCGACAGCGTATCAGAAATCAGTATCTCAGCAACAGACGGCTTCAAAGGCTTAGGCAATACAACAAATACCTGGGCAATCTTCCGTGGAGTTATTGACGGTAACGGTAAAGAACTTATTAACCATTCTTCATATCCTCTTATCGAAAGCAGCAACGGAAGTGTTGTAAAAGATCTGATAATAAAGACACAGCCAACTAATGTCATCCCACTTGATAACACTGCCAGTGATATATTTGTTGGCAACGAAAGTAAAAGCAAAGCCTATGGCGCAGTTATAGGCAAAATATTCGGCGGTGACAACATTATTGATCATGTTTCGATCGCATTGGGCACAGACGATGCAAAGGCTAATATCACATTGTCAGGCAATTTCGCACAGCTTGCTCCAGTCGGAGGTTATGTTGGCGTAGTTGTTAACGGTGGTTTGTATTTCCGCAATATGGAACGTCTCAACGGTCAGAACGAACCAATAACATACAGCGAAAACCTATTTGCCAACGTTACTTTTAATTCTGATGCTTCTATAAGCGACGATAATACAAAGTGGCTCTATATAAACCCGATAATCGGCAGAGTTATTAACGGATTTGCTGTAACTGAAAGCGGTGTAGTGAAAGACGGTGTCACAACTGAACTGCCGGCTTATCGTCCGTTTGAAGACGGAACAAGAACTTATCCGGATAATACAAGTGATACTTGGAATGACGGCCATGTAACTATGCAGAATGGTACCAAGAATTATTCTATCGCAGACATAAAGCCGGAAACTAATACTTTTGTTATGAGTGGTATCACCGATGACAGCAACATCACTATTTCCAGTGCTCAGGCATTATATATAATGTCTCTGATAACCGAAAGCGGTCTTGGAAAATCTACCAACGGAAAATACTCACAAGGAACTTTTCTGAAGCCTTACGATGATTATATGGCAACCCATAACGCTGCATCATACACATACATTGGTTCTTCAGATACCAATGCGCAAAACGATTATGCAAAGACTACCGGTGATAAATACTATGATCACGGTGATGATAAACTGCCTTATATCATCAAAAACTACACATCCTCTATCGGTTCAGGCGACAATACAATCTATCCTGCATTTAATTCTGCAGGAACTGATAATCATTATTACAACCTCATACTGTCAGGAAACGATGATAAATTCTATCTTCCCGACAGCTATCGCGGATTGGGTGCAATGATGTTTGGACGTTCAGAAAATGACAATCTCGATAGCATCAAAGATTTCACTTTATTTTTAACCAGTTTTAATGGTTCAGATAAAACTGTTTCTTTGAATATGAACTTATATGTGTATGATAACGATGCAAAGTATATGCCTTTATCAGCTAATCAAGCCTGCTTTAAAACTGGATTTGGTTTCATAAACTGCTTACAGTCTAAAAATGGAAAAGAATTCAAAGATCTGACAATTCGCGGTAGTGTAAAATATGAACTAATTGACCACACTACTGGAAATCACACAGCATATTCTGAGACATACTTATCTAATCAGAAGCGAAAATCGAACCCTGCAGTTGGCGCATTTGTAGGCGTTCCGGTCGCCGGAAGCGGTGATGCTATGTTCACAAATATCACATTGGATAATATGGAACTTTCCGGAATGTGTTATTCAGGCGGATTCATAGGAGCAATGAACGTTCCTGCTCTATATACATTTACTGGGTGTAAAGCTAACAACTTGAAAGTATTTGCTGGCGGAGCTGCTGGTGGTTTGATTGGCTATATGCGTAACCAAAATGCTAAAATCAATGCTGATTTCCAGAATAATGAATTTGGAATTATCAGTATTATCTCAGCATCTGAAACAACATCGATCGGAGATGGCGGTTCTCCTGCTGCTGGAGGACTTATCGGTGACAGACGTTCAGGCTTTGATGCAACCGCAGAAAACATAAGAATAACAAACGTCACCATTTCCAATGGAGCAAGCACTCCAAATGGTGGACATATCGGATGTAATAAAAATGCAGCAGGTAACTTCACAAATACAAATACAATATCAGCCGGTGGAATAATCGGCTGCGGTGCTCAAACAACTATTATGTCTACCGAAAATGTTACAGTTAAAAACCTGAATATCTGCGGCAAGTATGCTGGCGGCATGATTGGCAGTTTGAACGGAACAGATTCCAATGTTACTATCAATAACTCATATGTAATCACAGATACAGAGCCTGAATGCAGGATTGAAAGCACAGATAGTTCTGGCGCAAGCGGTGGTTTCATAGGTCAGAATACTGCTCCGTTAGCTTCAGTCATCACCGATTCAAGACTTGAAAACTACACTATCAAAGGCATAAACAATGTCGGCGGCCTAATCGGACATAATAACAGTTCGCCATCACTGAAAGCTACAAATCTTACTCTTACCGATCATAAGCTTATAGGTAACGACAAGGTCGGCGGTATGATAGGTTATTTCCAAAACGGTTCACTTAATGGCTATAACATCCTTATGAACAATCAGAGTTCAGAACCTAATACTGCTAATTCCATCACAAATAACGGTTATTTAATTGGAAATAACAATAATAAATCTGTAAAGATAGCCGGTTTCTCACGCCAGGGAAATATCAATGTTGCCCAAATGGTCGGCAATTCTTCAGCCAGAACAGAGAATTACGGCACCGGAGGCTATGTTATCTTTGCGGATTATAATGACAAAGCAAGCAGCACTCAAAATGCTGAGTTTGCAAATGTTCAGACAAGCGGATTGAATATCGGTGCGACAGGCACTGGCAGAAAAGTCGAAGAACGAACATTTAAACAAAAAGCTATCGGTAACACCCTGAGCGGAAGCAGAATAGATGAAAGCAATTTCGTAGAACAACCCGATGAAGCTTATGAAGAAAGTTTTGGAACTGATACTATTTTATCTTATTCAGGAAGCTGTATTGAATCTCAAGTCTTACAAGGAGTATATTTATATGCTGATACAGCAAGAAATAGTGCATCACAAGGCTATTATTCTTCTTCCATAAACACTAATGGTGCTTTTAAAAAGGTCGATTCATCAAATTCCAAAGCAGTATGGTATTTTGAGCCGTGTAACGGAAAATATAAAATTTACACTTATGTAAACGGCGTTCGTAAATACATTCTTTCAGATGATACAAAACTGAATAGCTCAGTCCCTGTAGGAATCAAGTTAAGCACAACAGATGCGGATATATTTACCCTTGGAACAAAAGACGGTAATACATTCAACCCACATACCTTTTCGGCAGGTGATACTATATATATTCGTAATGATCGTGATAATCCGACACTTATAAGATACTTGCAGTTTTCAGGTTCAGGCGATGGACTCCGCTATCACACTGATTTTAATAATGCAGGAAAGATTAAATTAGAATCTGCCGGTGTCAATGCTATTGATGAAAGATACATTGTATCTGAATATAGCAGCATAGATATTTCTGGTTCTACGATTTCTCCAGTAGGTTCACCAGCAATAACAAGAGATGCAACCTCAGATGAACAGGCTGCTTATACTGCTGCTTTTGGCGATAACACTGACGGCATTCTGTATGATATAACAGAATGTCGCAAGACAAACAAGTTTTCAACCCCGGATGCTCATTCGCCTTTTGTCACAACCAATCCCAAGGGCTACATCTCAGCTACACAATGGCTTACCGGCGACGGTGTAAGCTCGCCTATCTATGACGTATCGGCATTTAAACAGATAGTCGATGATCAAGCTGCTCAAATCAATAAAGCATACAAGAGTTGTCCTCAGCTTGACGATGAAGCACTTCAGACGCT
This sequence comes from Ruminococcus sp., assembly GCA_016290875.1. Classification (GTDB taxonomy): domain Bacteria; phylum Bacillota; class Clostridia; order Oscillospirales; family Ruminococcaceae; genus Ruminococcus. Next base: position 33,440 of record JAEEVL010000014.1, on the reverse strand, counting down.
CAAATCCGAACTATCAACTTCTTTGACAGAGTTCAAGAGCTATGATTCTGCCGGCAGTTTGAAGAATTTCCCACTGCTCATAGCCGAAGATACTAATTATTCCACACTTACTGATCTTATCAACAATTATCTGAGAACACTCACAAACACAAATTACGACTTTGCTGATAATGAGACAAACAGCAGCATCTATAATGTCGGACTGTTCAGATGTACTCTTAACGACAGTGGAAGCTTCGATGTCTATAATGACAGCAACCTGAAAATCAAAGAGTTCAACAGCAAACCTTACTTCTTCATGGAAGCACAGCACGTTGATACCGGTGACAAACCGCAGTTCACTTTAATGGACATACAGTTCTTTGATCCAAGCGACACAGCTAAAATCGCATATCATCTGTATGTACCTGTATATGTTAAGAAGATACTGCGTTATAACTTCAATGCTCAGATCAAATCAGGCACTGACTATAACTGGCCGGCATATGATGAGCTTTCCGTAAACACACTGCTTCTTACAAGAAACCAGGGAATGTTTGAAAACCTTGGAAACCCTGTGACGATAGCATTTGAATGGGACTACGACAGATCCGCAGACGAATGGAAGGACGCTATAAACGCCGGAGACAGTGTTCTGGTCAACTACTATAAGAGCATTACTATCAAACGTCATAACGACACAGGTGACAGCGACTGGCCGGAGGACACAAAGATAGTGCTCGTTGACGTAAGCAATAATGGTAAGCTGTATTATCTTGATACTCCTCTGAACACTACTTCGACAGGCGCTTCGATGAACTTCTATGAATTCAAAGACATCAATAATCAACCATACAAACCTGTTGATTTCAATTCTTTGATGAACGTTACTATTGTTCGGGATAAAGACGGTACACTTGTCAAAAATGACACTGAGGAAGGCGCAACCGTGTTTGCCGGCGGAGTTTATTACCGACCGAAAACAGATGAAGATAACACAAACGAATTATTCACAGTAGAAACTGTAACAAAGCCGGTATCCGAGCGATACTATATCACGATCTTCACTAAAGCTAAGTCCGGTGAATCCGCAGAAGCAGACAAGGTCTACCATTACGAGATCTACTCGCCTGATACTTTCAGCGATACTCATATGACAGATACTAATAAATGGAGAGCTAACAAGATAAATGATAACAAGAATACAGTAATGCACCTTTTCACAGGTGATCTGTATGAAAATAATCTTGATCTGAGAGTATCATCTAAAAAACAGGATGAACAAATGTCAGAGCAGAATGATTACCTGACTATAACTATGACTGCCAATGTTAGTCTAACAGATACCGCTAAATTACCGGCAAACGATATACCATTCAATATGAATGTCTTCAAAGCAAACGCAAAGATCTATCAGACATTCCTAATGATGTACGATATGCGTGAAACTCCTAATAGTACATCAAAGATAGGTATTGCTTCTGAAACAGGTGATCCGGTAGCCAGTGTACAGTATTACTATAAATCAGGTAAATTAAGTGCAAGTGATCTCCACACCATTGATCTTACTGATGAGGACAGCGGTTCAACAAAAATCACCACAAATGAAAAAATAATATCCACCAAGTATCTTGAGCTGAGAAACAATAAGAATCTCATAGACCTGCTTGCTGATTCATCAAAACAGAACGCAGTAACTTTACAGGTAAAGTATAATATGGTTTATTCTTCAAATGACCTTGTATATCAATTTCCTAAAAAAGCCGAAGGCTCAGGAGATGATATTGGTTCAAAGGTTATCGGCTATTCAAGAATCGCATCGACAAAGGAAAGTGCTGCATACAGTGCTACATCCGACAAGAAAACTGGCGAAAAGCGCTACTACACACAGGATGAATCAAATGCGACGCTTATCTACAATGTTGCTGAAACTCCAAATGATCCAGCAGGACCTTACAGTAGTCTTGGCATCAACACTCTTGAAATGGACGATGCTCTCTCTCCTGTAGATACAGTCGCGTTATATGACATCAGCAAAGTGAATACTCCTGATGATTACTATGTCGAAATCACATTCAACTTGTCTAACCGCAGCAATTATAACAACGTATTGACAATAGGTGACTACCTAGACGGAGTTACGATTTATGGTAAGGACAGAAATAATGACGGCGAAGACGATCCTGTTTTCGTACAGGGAGAAACCGTATCAGAAGATGATTCTGACAACATTAATGTTAAATATGTGGATAAAGACGAAAACACCAGCAATTATGAACAGTATAAAGTAAGAGTTCATAAAGATATGCTTCAGACACAACCAAGTGGCAACTTCATCATACCGATAAAATTCAATGTTAAGACAGGTAATTATGCTGATGATAACGAAGATGATTACGAACCAAGATATGCTAATTATAAGGTTACAGTCTCAGCAGACATCTATCCCACTCTTACAGGAGATGATCACAGCAGTGCATATTATGATGACGATCACATCATCTACACAAACGCTAAAGTTCTGACAACAGTTGTCAAATAACTCCCAAACGGCTCCGGAATTCCGGAGCCGTTTTAATTGTATATATGCTGCGCAACACAAAAAGTCCGGCGCCGAAGCGCCGGTCTGTTATTTGTCCTGTTATCAGTTCTTGTCTAACTCCTCATAGTTGACATAACCTGTAAAGTTATTGAGCATCTCCTTGAGAACAGTAACAACCGATGTATTGAAGTCCTTATTCTTCTTGACAACAGCAGCCTTATACTTGAAGGTATGCTTTCCAACAGGCGTTGTCTGCTTGGATGTGAGGGTTGAATAAGCATCATTAGCACTCTTCATTATGTCATCCTTGCTTACCTTAGCAGCATCTGTTATGATAACGAATTCATCAGAACCTGTACGGTAGATCTTGCTGTTCTTGAAATTCTGCTTGAGTATCTCAACAGTTCTAACGAGCAGCCAGTCGCCGTTATCGTTACCAAGCTGTGAGTTTACCTTGCTGAATTCAGCGATATTGAACATTGTGAAGTACTGTGCCTTAACGCCCTTTGTCTTCATTTCATCAACGTCCATTGAGAACGAGATACGGTTACTTACATCCGTGAGAACGTCCTTGAACATCGCTGTATAAAGCGATTCCTTGGTCTTGTTGTTCTTGATTATGGTGGAAGCAAGCTTCTGGTTTACCTTCTCCTGCTTCTTATTGATGAATGCGAATACAAGTACGAGACCAATTATAACGATCGCGAATATGATCATGTATATTCTCAGTGCATAAGTCAGCGAGTAAACTTCCTTACGGGTATCGTCGAGCATGAGCAGCCAGCCATACTCAGGTATGTATGAGTAAATTGAAACGTATTTCTCGCCGCTCTTCTTGTACTCAAAGTCACCGTCTTCTGCGCTCTTAGTACCAGCGTACTTCTTGCAGAGCTCCTGGATATCGCTGTTATCAGCCTTCTTGTCGATAAGCTCAGCATCGTCATTGAAGACGTAGTTGCCGTTATTGACATTTACCATGCTGTAAGAAGAATTCTCGATACCCTTTATAGAAAGTGAGTTAAGAGTATTTACAAGCTGATCTGTGTAGATACCGAGTCCTACGAAGCCTATCGGTGAACCATTTTCATCGTAAACAGCCTTATACATCGAAACGATCTGCTTGCCGGTAGCCGGTGAGATGATCATACCGATATTGTAAACGCCGTCTCCTGCTTCAAGCATAGCGTCCTGGAGTTCCTTAAGCTCTTTAGCCTTTGTATCCTTAGGTCTTGTTACCATACCTACGGTATTCGGATTGGTGTGAGCGATACATTTGGTTTCCCATGTACCTATCCACAGACCTTCGATATTGTCGATATTCTTTGAATAATCCTCTGTGAAAGCCTGTGCTTTTGCGACGTACTCAGGATTTCCGGGATCGCTCAGAATGTTAGTTACCTGTTCAGCCTTGCTGTAATATGTAAGAGTCTTTTCTGCGTTTTCAACATAGTTGAGAATGATATGAGCACGCTCGTCTGTGATAGTCTGCATATGCTCGATAGCGTTTTTCTTAGTCGTCCTTGTGATAGTCGCAGTAATGACAACTGAGAGTACGATCATTATCACAAGCTGAATTATAAGGATGAGATTCAGCGTTGATATTCTTTTGGTACCTTTCATAGCACATTCTTCCTTTCGTTATTTTCTGAAAAACCCGAATCGTTTTTTCTTCTCTGTAAGTCTGTCGATCTCTTCGTCGTCATCTGAAGCAACTCTAAGCAGACTGTTTACTCTGTTTTTCAACATATCTCCGCTTGCATTTTCCGAAACTGCTGCAACCGGTATCTCATCGTCTTCCTCTTCCGGCTCAGGTTCAGGCTCCGGTTTGGCTTCCTGAGGTTTGAGCGGTATCGGATTAACAGGCGGAGGTGCTATCATGCTTCCGTTCATTCCCATACCGGGAGCGCCCGGGAAAGGCTGATTCATCATTCCCGGCGGCGGAGATGCAAACATACCAACGTCTGCAAGTCTTATCGCACGGTCAGGCATGATAACAGCACAATTTGCATTTTCCGGGTGCAGCGACAGTATATATCCGACGCAGTTATTGCACGGCAGAAGCTGTACTCTCGTTTGTGTGCTGATGAGTACAAGTTCATCTACTATCCCTTCACCTGCTGCTTGCATATTACGTATAGCCTCGATCTCGGCGTGAACATTCATATGGCTCGCACCAGTAAATATCCTTCCTGATCTTGTCCTGACAGAACAAACAGTATCTTCGGGAGAGATGAATGAATTTGATTCCAGCATCTGAATTGCGACAGTATGAGCAGCATTGATAGTGTCATTTGTATTCATCATTTTCACCTCTTTCGCTTTTTCACCCGCCCAGCCTCAATTCCGACGATAAACGTCCGGCAGCGGCAGGAAAACACTATCCGGCAGCCCTGTCGTACCATATATGACAAGGTTGCTGGAATGTGTTCTTTGATAATATTATACACTACTATTCTTAATATTTCTACATAAATATATGCCTATTTGTAGTTTATTTTGTTAATAACTAAAAATGCTAACAATATTTATACGATATTAAAAAATTATATTTAATTATCAAATCTTAACATATTACTATTAGTATATGTTAAGATTTGCTCCCTCTGAAAAGCAGATCTCATCTCCCAGCGCACAAAAAAACAGACAGCTCACGCTGTCTGTTTTTGAAATATTCTGCTATTTTAAAGTAAACTGTTCAGGCTCACTTTTTATTTACGTACTCTTTCTTCATAAGGCAAAGGTCAAATACATTGAGTTTCTTGTTGCCGTCAAAGTCAGCATTCTTCCAGTTTGAAAGAGTTGCTCCCGACTTACGGAGAAGCCACTTCTGGAATGTTACAACGTCGGAAATATCAAATTTACCGTCTCCGTTAACGTCGCCCATTACTTCTTCAGGCTCGATGTTGCTTGAATCAAATACTATATTAGCTCTGTTGAGGAAAGGATCATTTGTAGGCTTGTCTACCTTATCCCAGTCATCCTTAGTACCATAGAAAGTTATCTTAGCAGTACCGCCGCAGTCAGAGAAGCCATAGCCGTCTATCTTCTTGAGTTTATTTGAAAGCTTGAGCTCTGTAAGCTTATTGCAGTCGCTGAACGACATAATGCCGATACTCTCAGCTCCGGTTGCAGAAACTGATGTAAGGTTGCTGCAGTAGAAGAATACATCATCACATATCTTGGATACAGTTGACGGGAAAACAACAGAAGTAACATTGTCATTTCTCGCGAATGCACCTGCTGCAACATACTTAACACCGGAAGGAACTACAACGTCACCCTTGGTGGTCTGAGCGTCGATAACAGCGCCGTTTACAATTACCAGAGGATCTTTTTTGCGCTGCTCTTCGAGCCACGGTGTGTCTGCAAAAGTACTGGAGCTTGTCTCTACAAGATGATCCGGGAAGTTTACAGTTTTAAGTGATGAACAGAACTCAAATGCGCGAATTCCGATACTTGTAACGCTGTCAGGGATAGTTACTGTTTCAAGATCTGAACACATACAGAATGCCCAATGACCTATTGTAGTAACCGAATCAGGTATAGTAACGCTCTTCAGCTTTGTTCCCTGGAATGTATACATATCAATTACTGTTACAGGGAGACCTTCGATGGAAGACGGGATATCAGCTGATGTTGCCGACATATCACAGTTCCAAATCTCGATGTGGTCAGAGTATTTCTTATAGCTGAAAATACCTGATGTTCCCTCTGTATAATCTTTTTCTTCAGCGTATGCAGATGCCGGCGATGTTGAAAAAGCGCCTCTCTGCACAGAGATCGGTACACCAGCAGTAAGTACTACAGCAGCCGCACAAGCTACTGCCCTGATAAAAGTTTTTCTCATAAAAAAGCCCTCCTTGTTTACTCTCAATCTTTTTTATTGAATTACGGAGTCAGACAACTCCAATTTAATTGTATCATAAAGCTTCTATTTTTTCAAGACTTTTTGCAATTTTTTAGGGAAAATACAAAACCGGCACAAAATTATAAATATAACCAAGCAAAGAAGATTCAAAAAGAGAGCCTCACGGCTCTCTTTTTGGAATTGACTTATTATTCTTTCTCTCTGTCTATTCTGAAGCCTACAGAGCGCTTGAGGTATTCAAGATAGTCTGCATCGCGGCACATAGCCTTTCCTACGTCATCAGAGAGCTTAGCAACAGGTCTGCCGTTGACATATTGGAGCTTTATCACGATGTTCAGAGCATTTTCTTCTGTATCGTTTGAACAGAAAGTTCCTATACCGAAAGAAACCTTGGCTTTATTGCAGAAATACTCATAGAGCTTCTGTGCACGGTCAAAATCAAGGCTGTCGCTGAACAGCAGGAGCTTCGTTTTAGGATCAACGCCGTACTTCTTGTAGTGTGCAATTATCTTGTCCCCCCATGCGTATGGATCTCCGCTGTCGTGGCGTACGCCTGTATAGTTATTGACCATTGAGCGGTTGAAATCCAACAGGAATAGGTCAGTTGTTATTGTATCAGTAAGAGCTGTACCGTTATCTCCGTCGTATTCGTCATACCAGTCCTTCATTGCGTAGTGATTGGTATATGCAAGCGGTATTGAGTCGATTCCCTGATACATCTGTACGAATTCGTGAGCATAGGTTCCGATGGGCGTTACGTTGTATTTCATTGCAAGATAAACATTAGACGTTCCTACGCATTTATCAGTCTCTGTGCAAAGGCGCTCGACCACCACATCTTCCCATTCGCGTGAAAGTCTTCTGCGGCAGCCGAATTCTGCAAATCTGAAAGTATATGTTCCGTCGTTGAGAGCTTTAATCTTAGCGTCAAGTCGCTCCTCAGCAGACTTTCTCAGCTTTTCATAATCGTACTGCATACGGAAATATACCTCGTTCACTATCTCCAGCAGATATATCTCAAACTGCATTGCAGAGAAAAGCGGTCCGTCAACTACTATTTTCAGTTCGCCGTTCTCGTCAAGTTCGGCTGTAACATAATCGCGTATAGGTCTCCACAGTCTGAGGAACTCAACATAATCGTTTTTTATGAAACGAATGGAGCGGAGGTAATCGAGTTCTTCCTTTTTGAATGTCAGTGTGCAGAGGTGGTCTATCTGTTCATTTATCTCCTTTACCATTTCAGGAGTGAAGACTACGCCCTTGTTGCGGCACTTAAAAAAGTACTGTCCGCAGAGATCTGTGTGCTTGTGAAAAATGACCTGATCCATATTGAACTTGTAAAGATCAGTATCAAGAAGTGAAATAACGATAGGTTCAAGTTTCATACTATTCCTCCTCAGATCAAATCTATCTGACAGCTTTTCATTGTCTCAACTGCCGCATTGTGCTTCTCAGGAGTTACACCTGCACAGCACTTTTCATCAACTGCTATCACAGCCTCCGGGAAATTAGCTTTCAGCAAAAGTGCGTTGCTGATAACGCATATATCTGTGCAGAGACCGATCAGCTCAACTGCAAAGTCATCGCCGTCAGCAGCCTTTTTTATAAGTTCCGGCAGATCAACAGAACCGAATGTAAGTTTCTCTACCGGTGTGAACTTTTTCTTTTCAAGAGCAGCAGCTATATCCTTATCGAGCTGCCAGCCTGCTGTTCCCTTTATGCAGTGCGGAACAGGAAGTTTTTTACCTTCAGCAGTCTCCATATAATTATCAAAGTGAGTATCAAATGTTGCAAATATCTCACCGTCAAACTCTTCTATCTTCCTGACAGCTGCCGGAACTATCGCACAGGCTTCCTTTGTTCCAAGAGCACCGTCAATGAAGTCCTTCTGCATATCAACTACTACAAGAAATTTTTTCATAAGATCCTCTCCTTAAATATTATTGTTTTTTACGTCTGAACAGCTTTGCGGGACGATGTCGCTCGCCTTTAACGTATTCGTCAGTCTCTTCAACATAACTGCTGACCATTCTCCTGAAATTTCCAGGAAGTACAGAAACATTCATTATGGTTTCCTGAACTCTCTGTAATGCGGTCAGAGTAAATTTCTCCGGCAGGAAATCAAATATCGTATCATAGTTCTTTGCTTCGTTACGCAGCACCGTCAGCGCTCTTGAAATAATAGCAGCATGGTCAAATGCAAGGCCACCATTATCTATGATGCGAAACTCTCCGCGTCCGAAGCTTGTTTTTTCTTCTGCAAGAACAGCTTTCAGCAGCACATCTTCATATTCAAGCGAAAGATGATATACGCCATCATCATCGCGGTCAAAGCTCACACTGAACCATTGTGCATCGGAAGCATCATCCATGCCAACCTGCTTTACTGACTCCTCTGTGATTATTGAAACAAAGGCGTTTGAGATTATCCAGCCGCGAGGATCGCGTCCGGGTTTGCTGAAAGCTCCGACCGGCATAAGCGCTGTCGGCATCACATTTGTCTCCTCAAAAGTCTCTCTGAGAGCGCACTCTTCGATGGTTTCGTCTTTTTTCAGAAATCCTCCCGGCAGCGCCCACATATCCTTGAAAGGATGTCCTCCTCTTTTTATAAGCAGCAGTCTTAGCTTGTTATCAGGACCTTTCCGCTCATTTTGTTTTTCCTCCGTGCTTATCATAAATGCTGCAACATCGGTGGTCAATGAGGGACGTTCATAATCATTGATATTATACTCTGATAGAAATGCCTTTTCGCTGTCCATTGTTTCAGCCTCCTTTGTTTTTATTAATATGATAATAACACATTAAGAATAATTTGTCAAGTACTTTTTGAAAAGTTTTTCAGATGCCCCACTTTATTATATACAATGATAGACAGCTTTCTGAAATTGCATTTTCAAGCACCAAAATTGCACCTGTCATTCTACTCAAAGTTTGTATAAAACGAAGATATTTTACCAGCTTCTTCGTTTTATTCAACAGAATAATTGACTAATATGCATTATTATGGTATAATAAAGCTAAATATTTGATACAGGAGGGAGCATTATGCAGGAATTGCTGGAACGCACGAAAGGTCTTCACCGGACTGTGCTTATTGTTGATGACGAAATGATCGAAAGAGAAATGCTCGGAGCAATGATCAGTGACTTGTATGATGTCATATACGCTCCGAACGGTGCCGAAGCGCTCAATATTATCCGTCAAGAGAAACTGACGCTTTCCCTTGTAATGCTCGATCTTCATATGCCGGAGCTCGACGGATACAGTCTGTTGAAAATAATGCGCTCCGACAGCGAACTGCGACGTATACCTGTTATCGTACTCACTTCTGAAAAGAACGCAGAAGCCAAAAGTCTTCAGCTTGGCGCAGCAGATTTCATATCAAAGCCTTACAATATGCCCGATGTAATAAGAGCAAGAGTCCAGCACGCTATTGAACTCGCTGAGGACAGGATAATAATACATCAGACAGAGCGCGATGAACTGACCGGGCTGTTCAACAAGGAATTTTTCTTTGAATATGCAAGAAGGCTTGATAATCAGAACAACAATATGCCTATGGATGCTATTGTTCTTGATATAAACCGTTTTCATATAATAAATGAGCTTTACGGAAGAGCATACGGCGATATGCTTCTGAAAAAGATAGGCAACAGCCTGCACGAACTCGTTTCGCTGACAGGCGGACTCGCCTGCCGAAGCAACAGCAACTGTTTCGGTATTTATCTTCCTCATGCCAATAACCTAAAAAAGGCTCTTCAGATGTATTTGTCCATGATAGAAAAAGCTCTTGGCGACAGCAAGGTCAGCATCAGAATGGGAGTATATTCCGACGATGGAGACAAGCTTGACATGGAACAGCGCTTCGCACGCGCCGGACTGGTCTGCCGCAAGATTGAAAGTAACTACACTACCTGTTTTGAAATTTATAACGCTGAACTGCAAAACAAAGAGCTCCATTCTGAGCGTCTCATAAACGATATGTCTGTGGCTCTTGAAGAAAAGCAGTTCAAGGTATTCTATCAGCCAAAATATAACATTAAAGATCCAAAACCTGTCTTCACCAGTCTCGAAGCTCTTGTCCGCTGGTTCCACCCCGAATATGGTATGATATCTCCCGCCGAATTTATAACCTTGTTCGAGGATAACGGACTTATCCGCCAGCTTGACAGATATGTATGGAACGAGGCCGCTTCGCAGATAAAACAATGGAAAAACGAATTCGGGTTCAACATTCCCGTATCGGTAAATGTTTCACGAGTTGATGCTTTCAACCCCAAACTCGTAGAAACGCTCAGCGACATAACAAAGACCAACGATATTCATAACGAGGATCTCCTGCTGGAGATAACTGAATCAGCATATTCCGATAATGCACAACAGATAATCAATACCGTTGCCATACTTCGTGAAAAAGGCTTCAAGATTGCAATGGACGATTTCGGCAGCGGATATTCCTCACTCAATATGCTGTGCTCGCTGCCGATAGACGCTTTAAAGCTCGATATGAAATTCGTGAAAAATATATGCGACAATCAGAAGGACTACCGCCTTGTAGGCATTATGACCGATATAGCAAGACTTCTTGAAGTCCCTGTGATAGTTGAGGGTGTCGAGACAAAGGAGCAGTATGATCTGCTAAAGGAACTCGGCTGTGATATAATACAGGGATATTATTTCTCCAAACCGCTGCCTGCAAATGAAATAAACGAACTCATCAGAACACAGCTGAAAGGAGCATGACCTATGCTGACTTTAGATAAACTCCGTGAATTCGGAGCAGATGTTGATGACGCACTTGTACGCTGTATGAATAAGGAAGACTTCTACATCATGCTTGTCAGCAAGACTGTCAGCGACACTAAGCTTTATCAGCTCGAACAACAGATAAACGCCAGGGAGCTTTCTGCGGCATTCGAGACTGCTCACGCGCTTAAAGGAGTATATGCCAATCTTTCACTTACTCCGCTGACACTCCCTGTCAGCGAAATGACAGAGCTTCTTCGCAGCAGATCCGACACGGATTATTCAGCTCTTATGAAAGAAGCAAAGACGCAGTTCAGAAAACTGTGCGAACTATGATGTAAAAACGGGAACACTTCTGAGAGTTGCTCCCGTTTTATTATTTTCAGTAGCAATCTTATAAGAGTACAGCGGAATTGAAGGCACTGACAGAAGTATTGTCGCACCGCTCTTGAACTAACTTAATATTATCCCCAGCCGCTGCATAATACAGCGGCTGTTTTATTATAACAGAAGCATTGATTTTTGAAAGCAAAAAATATTTTTGAGTTTTATGTCTGATTTGAAAATCAGTGCGCGATTGTATATTATGAAAGCGATGATACGTATCACAAATAAAGCAATCAACAAGGGGCAATGAGCACGGAGCATAATGCAGACGATATCCCCGCACTTACTAAATATGAAAAAGAGAGGAAGTTTTCTATGAATAATAACAGATTTTTTGCAGAGGATAATATGAACAATAACAATAACGACAATCAGGTAAGAGACGTTGAAAGATCCACAAGCCATACATGGCAGAAATATGCGGCAGTAGCTGCTGCATTCGTACTCCTTGCAGGCGGCATAGGCGGAAGTATTGCTCTCGGCAAGCACATGGACAAAAACAGCAAGCACGGTGCAGCAGTCGCAGCAGATGCAATTACTACATCAACAACTGCAACTACAATCCAGACTACAACAACAGCTTTAACAACAAGCCGCATAACTACAACTGTTACATCAACTGCAACAGAGGCAGCTACAACTACAATGGCTGCTGTCATTGAGACAACAGCACCTGAGGTAATCACAGCAGCACCCACCTCTGACAAACGCAATCCCGAAGACCTTGACGCATTCGCTAATGAGTGGAAAGATAAGTATGAGGAATACTTATGGAAGATAGTCCTCGGCGGTATCAAGCATGAAGAGAATCCTGTCAGCTTCAAGCTGCCTGAAGGTTCAGTAGTTGATAAAGTGGACGCATGGAAGGTAACAGATGAAGAATACTGTTCAGCTGATGCTATCAATGCACACCTCAACGCTTTCTGGGCTCCCGGAATCAAGAATGATATAGAGATTCCTGATCTCACAGAGAAGATCGACAATGCAACAGCTGAATTTGCTGATTTCACATATTCCGATTTCACAAAGGGCATCTTCTTCACATATAATAATGAGCTTTACAGAGTTGCTTCAAATTGCGGATTAGAAGGAATAAGAACAGAGCCCACAGCTGAAAAGATCAACGACAATGAGATGCTTGTTCACTGGGAGCTCGATTATGAAGGCGTAACAGATATTCAGACTATGCATCTCGTATGGATAGATGAAATCAATGACTGGCGCGTTGACGATATTGTTGAGGGAAGCAAGTATTTCGGCAAGCTCACAGAGGAAGAAGCTGCTGCAACAGCTAAAGAATTATTCAGCGGATATAAGGAAGTACACAACGCATTCTATGGTATCGGTGTTGAATATGATGACAACAAGAGAATAGCTTTCCGCGTTCACACAAAAGACCCTTCATGCGGTGAGTGGTATATTCACTATTCAAGGGTAGCTGACAACAGATTCGCAAATACAGATGATGTTCTTGCATATCTCAATACTAAATATACAGACAGCTTTTCCAGGACTGCTGTTGGCGCAGATCTTACCGGTTACAGAAACGGCTATTCATTCCTTGAAAGCTATGACGAAGACGGCGAGATCGAAGAGATTGAAAAGCTCCAGCGCTACATTATGTATAACGGCGATCTCTATCTGTGTACAGTAAGCGGTTACAGTCGAGTAAGAGGCCTTGATAATTTCTGGGACAGCAGTGTAGTTGACCTTGAAAGAGAACACTATGTATGCGAAATGAAACACGATCCCGAAGTACTCGGAACTAAGGTTTCTGATGGAAACTCAATGACAGTTAATGCTGACAAGGATTCTGCACAGACAGAGGATGAATACGGAAAAGAATGCGGAAGAGATTCAATATCATACTTTATGACAAGAAATGACAGCGGCGAATGGAGAATAAGCTCCTCATGCTATCCGGCTTAAGTCCTGATAATATGCGACTATTGGTATTCCATACTTAAATAAAAATACCGGGATTATATATCCCGGTATTTTTGCGTTTCTATGCTGTTTCATTAATGTTCCAAAAGCTTAGTTATCCTAAATCAAAATGTGTGCCCCAAGCTATACATTAGAGAAATATCAGAAAGGCATTGTAAATCCCTGCTGTATGTGCTATAATTAGGGAAATAAAACGAATGGAGGAATACTATGAAAAAAGCACTCACCACTATCCTGAGCACTCTCCTGTCGTCTGCTCTTACTGTAAACGCCGCTCCAGTCCCTGCATATGCAGTTCCTCTGAATCCGGGAAATACAGTCCAAGCTGTCGAAGAGACTTCCGTCCTGTCCGCCGAAACAATTGAATACTATAAGGAATGGAAGTCCGTGTACCTTAAGAAGAACAAGTACGAAAGCGGTCCTGCCCAGTATTATGTTTTCTACGGTGAACAGACCTACGAACAGGCGCATACCGAAGTTCCTGTAACTGTTTCAGAAGCGCACGGCTACGGAATGCTGATAACTGCTCTTATGTCTTCATATGACAAAGATGCAAAGGAGATATTCGACGGTATGTATCGCTTCTATCTCGCACATCCGAGCAGTATAGGTCCATATCTTATGGCATGGCAGCAAAGCGACAACGGAAAAGCGCTCGTTGACTCCAACGGCAGCGATTCGGCAACAGACGGCGATCTCGACATCGCCTATGCTCTCCTTTTAGCCGATAAGCTCTGGGGAAGCAGCGGTGATATAAACTACCGTCATGCAGCTGAACTCGTTATCAACGATATAATGGAGTATGATGTCAGCCACGAAGACTATATCCTCAGGCTCGGTGACTGGGCATATGATGTTGACGAAAACGACAAATACTATACTGCAACACGCGCTTCGGATTTCATAATGCAGTATTTCCCGGTCTTTGCCGAGGTGACAGGCGACGAACGCTGGATGAACCTGTACGATAACACTTACAGTATCATTGAACAATTCACTGACCAGTACAAAACAGGCCTGCTTCCTGATTTTATAATCAAGGACAAAAAAGGTCAATGGATTCCTGCACCTGCTAACTTCCTTGAAGACGAGAACGACGGCAATTACTATTACAATTCCTGCCGCACCCCCTGGAGAATAAGCACAGATGCACTTGTTACCAATAACGCTGTCGCCAGGAAATACGCTGAGACAGTAAATGCTTTCTTCCGTAAGGAGACCGGCGGTAATCCCGAAAGAATAATGGCCGGCTACACACCGGCTGGCAAAGCTGTTTCCGACTGGGACGACCTGTGCTTCACAGCACCGCTCATGCTTGCTGCAAGATCCGCAGTTGACACAGAATGGCACGATACCATTCGCGAAGAAGTTATCGACATCGGAACAGACTCGTATTTTGGCAATTCAATTGCCATGCTCTGCCTTATAACCGACGACGGTGGCTGGATATCACCCATAGTTTCTTCTGCTGTTAAAGGAGATGTCAACGGCGACGGAGAATTCAATATAGCAGATGTAGTCACTCTGCAAAAATGGCTGCTTGCTT
This sequence comes from Ruminococcus sp., assembly GCA_016290875.1. Taxonomy (GTDB): domain Bacteria; phylum Bacillota; class Clostridia; order Oscillospirales; family Ruminococcaceae; genus Ruminococcus. The sequence continues at coordinate 18,425 of JAEEVL010000014.1, read as the reverse complement.
CACCGGGTTCAGTTCTTGCTGACTGGAAAGCAGCTGACTTTTGCGAAGACGGAAAGCTGAATGTGTTTGATCTCTGTCTGATGAAGAGAGCGCTGTTCAGCAAATAGTAACAGAAACTGTTCTGTTTGACATTAGAATCATAAATAGCAAAAAAGTCATAAGAGCTTCAATTGCTCTTATGACTTTTTATTTTTTTGTGTTACCTGTATCTGAGCTCGGGATTTTTTCGTAGTATTCGTTCTTGTTAGCGTACATCCGCTCGTCAGCAAGTCGCATTGCCATGCGTATGTCATCGTTTTCATCAACGATGCAGCTGCCAACAGCAAAATGAACGTCTGTCGATTCCGTCCGCTTGCTCAGCTGCTCAACTCTTGCACTGATCTTGTTTTCATCTTTATCATCAGCTATTATCATAAATTCATCGCCGCCTGCACGGTAAACATCGCTGTCGAAAAAGACTCCGCGCAGTATGGCAGCAGCGTTTCTGAGAAGCTGATCGCCTGCTGTGTGACCGCCTTCATCATTAACGCGTTTCAGGCCATTCAGATCAACGAATACCACAGCATATGGATAGTGCATTTTTTTCTTTCCAGCCACTATCTCATCAACACCATTATTCATTGTATTGCGATTCTTGACTCCGGTAAGCATATCTATTGAACTGAGTACCTCGAGCTTTTTCATAAGCTGATAGTTTGCTATTTCCGAAGCTATAAAGAACGTGGATAGTTCAAGCGTTTCCTTGATCTTGACCGTGTTTTCAACGTTGAAATTCTTTGTCCAGATATATCCGAGAGTCTCTCCGTTGTATACCAGCGGAAATAGAACGATACTTTTAGTGCCTGACTCAGCAAGTGTTTCACACCACACGGGATTTACCGATCTGAGCCAGTCCATATCATTCTGATCCTTGATTATCACACACGTACTGTCACCGATGGTACTGTCCCAGGTCTGAACAACATCAAAGTATTTATCATCGAGATATTCGTCAATCTTATGGAGTCCGCAGTCCGGTCTGAGTGCTTCACAGAAATTCTCGCACTTGTGCTCCGACCTGTCAACAAGTAATATACAGCAATGATCCGAATCGCACATCTGACGTATATCCTCAATGACCTCGTTAAAAGCCTTATGTGTGTCATCCGTTCCGCGAAGCTTGATACAGGTCTTTAATACTGCTGAAGCCGTATCAGCAGAAAGACTTGCTCTCTGTTCTGCATCAGCATTCGGAGTTACATCATATGTATATATGCAGTAACCAATGTTCTCCTTGTCAGATTCAAGGGGCATCAGATACATATTAAGCCAAAGTCCCATCTGAGGAAGGCTTACATATGAATGCAAAGGCTTGCCAAGAAAAGCACTGCGGAAACAGAAATCCTCAAAATTCTTATTCTGCGGAAGATATTCTTCATATGGAGAATCCGGAATAAACGGACGTCCCATTACATTGAGCATATCATCACAATGCGCTTTGTTTCCTGCTGCAATGCGTATATTTCCGTAGCTGCCGTCAGAGAACTTTTCAACAGATATCACACACGCCTTGCTCTTATAAGCATTAAGCATTCTTTCAAAATCCATATCGCCAACTCCTTTACTGTAAACTAAATACTGCAAAGCAGAAATAACCTTACTTGCATTATACTACTTAATCAACCGAAAGTCAATTAACTATCTTGCAAAAATATGTTTCTAAATTATGAACATTAAACAAGTGAGAAAACACCTGTTATTTTTCCATATTATAACAATGTTGCATATTGACGAACAGGCAACTTTATGTTAAAATATAATTACAGATTATATTTACTGTCAAAGGAGGACTTGATATGAGCTTGTTTTCAAAATTATTCGGTAATAAGGCAAATATCATCGATGATATAGCAAATGCAAAGAATCAGGAAGCATCAGACCGCATGGAAAGAGAAACGTCAGCTTACGATACTTCACAATCAACACCTGAAAGCAATAACACTGCAAGAACCAAAGGTCCGTCCGGTTTCTCATGGGGACCTGAAATGCCGGATGAAGAAAACCAGTACAACTTCAATGGCACATACCAAGAGTATTTCAACGATGTCTTCAGCAAAGAGTTCCCTGCATACAGAATAGAAACTGCCGAAGCCAACTGCGGAAGAGCCACGGTATTTACATTTTGGGAAAGCGGTCAGAAAGTCCTTGTAGTCGAGCTTGTTTCAAGAAAGAGTTCTGCATACAAGCTCCGCGCTGACTGTAAAAAGGAAAAAGTCCCCTATCTTAGATTCTATTATGATTATCACGGTTGGTGGAATACCAGAGAGTACGTCAAGCAGCGTACACAAAATGCCCTCAAAGGCTGATAAACTGAAAAAAACAGAAAGAGAACGCTTTGCGCCTGCGGCGGATCAGGCACGATACAGCAAACGGCTTCGCAGGCAGCCGTATCGTGTACGGTCTTGTACCTCCAAGAATTTTCTTGGATTTAATGATTTCTCTTTCTGTTTTTATTTTTGAAGGTGAAACATATGTCGTTACTCGATAAACTTTCACAGCGTGACAGCTGGGAGAACTTTTATAAGTACAAATGCTCGCTTACCGGCAGCACTCAGTTCTGTAAGGCGCTCCGCAGCTTCATCGACAGCGAAAGCTACATTCTGATATGTCAGGCAATAGATTCCGGCAAGGAGTTCCCTCTCCCGCGAAAGTCATTCATAAGCAAACAGGACACTCAGAAAAAGCGCGTGGTATACACATATCCTGAGGCTGAAAACATGGTACTCAAACTGCTTACGCATCTGCTTCTGAGAAAGTATGACGGACTGTTCAGCGACGGACTGTATTCGTTCCGCCCTAACCGCACCGCGAAAGGCGCTATACGAAAGCTCACACGTACTCCGCACATTAATGAGATGTACTCTTACAAAGCCGATATAAGCGATTACTTCAATTCCATTCCGGTAGAAAAGCTTATTCCAATGCTGAAAGAGGTCTTATCTGATGACGAAAGACTGTATGTTTTCCTAAGCAGTCTGCTTCTGGAAAAGCGCGTTATCGACGGCAGCAATATCATCATTGAAGATAAAGGCATAATGGCAGGCACTCCACTGTCAGCTTTTTATGCAGATCTGTATCTCAAAGAACTTGATAAGTATTTCGCCGAAAGTGACATTCCATACGGACGTTACTCGGACGATATTATCCTCTTTGCTGAGAGTGAGCAGAATTGCATGAAATACGCGGAGTTCCTACGGAGCTTTATCAACGAACGCGGACTGCATATAAACCCTAAAAAAGAAAACTTCAGCTCTCCGGGCGAAGAGTGGACTTTTCTCGGTTTCTCATACAAAAATGGTGTAATAGATATCGCACCTGCATCTGTTACAAAAATGAAGAATAAAATGCGCCGTAAAACAAGAGCCTTGCGTCGTTGGAGACAGCGCAACGAGTTGGACGGCGAAAAAGCTGCCCTTGCATTCATACGGATATTCAACAGCAAACTTTTTGAATGCTCTGACAACAGCGATCTGACATGGAATAAATGGTTCTTCTCTGTTATAAATACAGATGTCAGTCTCCGCATTATAGACAACTACGCTCAGGACTGTGTCCGCTATCTTATTACCGGCAAACGCACCAAATCAAGATTCAATGTCAGATATGAAGATATACGCCGTTCAGGTCTTCGAAGTCTTGTTCATGAATACTATGCGAATAAAAAGCCTGCATTTCAGAGTTGATTCTGAAATACAGGCTTTCCTTTTAGCAATTATAATAGTTGCTCAGTCTTATAAGTTTATACTGCCTTGAAGATATAGCGCAGGAAATTATACATATGTGCTCTGACTGATATACCGCCGTGATCACCGTCTGTGAGCTCATGCCATATGTGCTCTGCGCCATTTTTTGTAAGTGCATTATGGTATGACTCGGGTGCGTCACCGACAGTTCCGTCAAATCTTGTGCAGGTGAGCATGAGGACATATGGACTTGGTCCGGAGCCAAAGCCGAATTCGCTGGGTGACATACAGCCTTCATGTGTCATATTGCCGTCAACAGTCGGGAATATTCCGGGCGCAGCGCATACGCTTCCTACATATCCGTAGAGCTGAGGTCTTGTGACTCCTACATAGAGAGCTTCTCTGCCGCCCATTGAAAATCCTGTAACAGCTGTATTCTCCCTACCGGTCTTGACAGAGTAATTCTCAGCTATAAACGGCATGATACTGTTTTCAAGATCTTCACGGATAGCGTCATAAGCTCGTGATGACTCATTTGTGAATGCAGGGAAGATATTCTCGCTTGTCGTGAACATCTGCGGGAATACTACTATCATCTTTTCAGCTTCACCGGAAGCAACAAGGTTTCCGAGCATAGTCTGTATCTTCATATTGTCATCGAGCATTGAATCCTCGCTGCCGAAGATACCATGGAACACATAAAGCACAGGGTATTTCTGATTCGGATCATATCCTGCCGGAAGAAGTACATTGAGCTGCTTATCGCGCTGAGCGTCCTTTGAATAATATGTCTTCTTCTCTACCGTTCCGTAATCGACACCGCTCTTCTTTTCAGTAACAGAGCTGTCTTCATGAAGGTGTATGTCAGCCGCCATTTTCTGCATATAGCTGTCACCCGAAGGCGTGGTCGTTACATCAGTTACGGTCTGATTTGTTTCAGTCGTTATCACTTCTGAAGTTGTTGTTTGTATTTCAGGGAAAGATGTCGACCTGCCGAGTACAAAATTTAACAGGAGTACAAGATCGTTGACATTGGTAGAGCCATTGCCGTCAATGTCCGTCCTCGGATCAACATATTCTCCGGCATACATATTAACGATAGCTCTGCGGCAAAGGATAACATCGTAAACGTTTACCTTACCGTCATCATTTATATCTCCTCTTACAGCAGCCGAAGCCGGCATTAACGTGCTGAGAGCACATATTGCAGATGCTGAAATAATAGCAGCTGCTCTTTTGAAAAAATTCATTGTAATACCTCCTGCATCAGTATTGATAATAGATCATGTCTGTTAAAAATGTCCGCTAATATCATCAGTTCAAAACGGAACTGACATTAATAAGCGAAGTATGCAAAGAATACATACATATTAGTTATATCATCAGGCAATATAAAAATAAAGCATTTTTCACAAATTAGAAGTCAACAGCGTTTTTTCAGAGAAATAGACAACTCTAAGGAACACTAATTGTGGAAGATATACAGTACCGCATAATATGTCGCACCTTGGCGTATAATGTACAAACAATTCTTCCAAAGGAGCAACAATATGAAAAAAGCCAAAAGAAAAATCATCGGAGGTGCTGTTATTTCTGTATGCGCTCTCTGTGCGGCAGCTGCCGGTTCAAGAACCAATAACAAGAGCTATGATGACGCGGTCAAAGTGTCGGCTCTTCCGGCAGAAAAAACACCGATAATCGTCCTCGACGCAGGTCACGGTGCGTCAACTTAAACATAGTTCAAAAAAGGAGAGCCGCAAGGCTCTCCTAAGTATTAATTCATATGAAAAATTAGAATTCTGTGATCTTGCCTAAAAGATAATCCTGAAGAAGAGTAACATCAGCGGCATTTACCTTACCATCAAAGTTAAGGTCTGCCTGAGCTCTTTCAGCCGGTGTAAGTGTCCTGTTACCAAGAACAGCCTGCTTGAGAAGAGTGAGATCAAACACGTCAAGCTGTCCATCGTTAAGAATATCACCTATGATTTCTTTATCATCATAAATACGTACTCTGTTAAATGCAGTCTTAACCTTTAAAACATATTCGCTCTGTGCTTTGCTCTGTACCACTTTCTGAGTAGCCTTAACCATTGCAGTTCTAAGGCTCTTGAAAGTTGCAGCAGTAGCACCCTTGGGAAGATAATCAAGTGCATTGAACCAAATCTTTGCACCGGTAGTTGCATCTATACCAAGATGATCCATCCAATACGCAACGTGAGAAATGATTCTTCCGCCTGCGTGAGAACCGATTCTGTTTACATCAGCTGTATCGACATAAACCTTTCTTTCTGACAGATGTCTTAAATTTTTATAAGTTGAAGAAGAATTGCTGCCTAAAACTCTATCTGTACTATGAATCCACTCACGTGACATATCAGCATATTCACCCATGATATCACTATATCCTTCATCTATAGCACCAGCTTCGCCTGAACTTCCCCATCCAATCTTATAACCAGTGACGCAATGAGTAAACTCATGTCCAACTGTGTCAATATCAGATCCCCAAGAACGTGTATTTTTGCCGTCACCTTCACCAAATCCAATAAATGTGCCCCAGCTATATGCATTAGATAATCTTCCCTGGCTCTCATCCTTGAGATTAGGAATGATATACATAGCAGCGCCCTTTCCATCATATCCGCAGTAGTTGTCGAATGTATTCTTATAGAAATCGTAAACCTTTTCATAGTTGTAAAGAATAGCAACTGCCAACTGTTCATCATCACTACTTGTGAACTGATTATTATACGATTTTACAGTTTTTGAAGAATTACGAGCATTAAAACTATTACCAAGGTAATATGAAGGATCCATAACGATATACGCATTTCTCTTCATATCATGAAGCTTAAATAGACTGCCTTCCTTTGCAATATCAACATTGAAGCTATAAACATTACTCGGAAGAATTCTTCTTACATTTGACATAAGAAGATTGTTAGAATAAATAGTATTATTGTTAGCTGCTGTATCATCCTTACATCTGATGTCTTTAATAACTTCTCCGGAAGTTGCATCAACGTATACAGTCTTTGTTGTAAGGAGATCCGTATCAAGCTTCCAAGCAAGTTTAAAGCTCTCATTGTCTTCAGAATAGATGGCCAGTTTATGTGAAGACACATTTATCTGACCGAACTTAGCAACAACTGCGTCGATTGCCTGCTGTGCTGTAATAGCAGGTGTAGTATCAATTGAGAAATCGGATACAACCGAGCTGTTGAGGAACTCAGCTTCACCTGTCTCCTTGTCAACTACTACTGTGATGTATGAGTTAACCATTTCAATTCCCTGATAGAACTGCTTGAATGTATAGATTCTGTTGTATTCACTCTCAGAAACGTCATCGAGACGGATCTCACGGTTAACGTTGTCGATACCAAGGAGCTCTGAAGCCTTAGCGATAATATCCTTAGCATCGTTGCTGTTGTCAACAGCATCTTCTGAAAGAAGACCATCAATCTGTGTTACATTGTTGTTATCATCAACAGCTACTCCAAGGGCAGAATCATTGATATCAATAATATCGGAAAGAGCATTCTCAGCATCGCTGCTGTTGAGCTCAAGACCGATCTGCTGTGCGTATGTCTCTGCTTCACTGGGAACATCTACTGCTCCTGCAGGCATTGCGATAAAGCACTGCTGAGCTGCAATGAGAAGTGAAGAAGTAACTGAAAGAAGTTTTTTAGTATTGAATTTCATTTTCATTCCTCCTGATAATCTAAAACAAGTTCTAATTCTAAACGTTCAATTATTTATTGTGTTATGTATCGTTTTAGGCTAATATTAGCTAAATATAGTTGCAACTTCTATTTATTATATTAGCTTTGCAGATATTTGTCAACCATTTTCGCGCTTCATATCTGTTTTTCAGCTATGATATATATATTATCAACCGTGAAACAGAGATATTATATATTTTAACACAAAATTCAATAGTCTGCTGTAAGCCTTAGGTAAGGGAAAAAATCAATATCCGCCAATTATTAATACGAGAGAACATACTTGACATAAGTCGATAAATATGTTATAATCGACATAAGTCAGAAAGGAGATGTAACTATGCCAAGACCGCAAAAATCACGCCGTATCTGCTGCTATCCCGATTACTGGAGCTTCGCCCCCGATCAGGACAAGGCAAATGATACGATAGTAATGTCGCTTGACGAGTTTGAAACCATACGTCTTATCGACTATCAGTCTAAAACGCAGGAGCAGTGTGCCGCTGAAATGAATGTGGCAAGGACTACCGTTACGGCGATATATGATACCGCAAGAAGAAAACTTGCACAGGCTCTGGTCGAAGGCAGACGCATCGTCATTTCAGGCGGAAACTATACTCTTGACAACACTATCTCGGAGGAGATAACTCAGAAAGGAAGTACCATTATGAGAATTGCAGTAACCTATGAAAACGGACAGATCTTTCAGCATTTCGGCAGAACTGAACAATTCAAGCTCTACGATGTTGCTGACGGCAAGATAATCAACGAGCAGATCGTTGGCACAGACGGTGCAGGACACGGTGCTCTCGCAGGTTTCCTGAAGAACGCTCAGGTTGATGTGCTCATCTGCGGAGGTATCGGCGGCGGAGCTCAGATGGCTATGCAGGAGGCTGGCATTGCTCTCTACGGCGGCAATATAGGAAGTGCTGATGAAGCTGTTGCTGCATTCCTCGCACAGACACTCACACAGAATTCCAATCCGACCTGCGATCACCACTCTCACGAACACGGCGAGGGACATTCCTGCGGAAACCATGGCTGCGGCACTCACAGCTGCGGTAATCACTGATGAAAATAGTAACGCTTGTAGAGAATACCTGCGGACATAAAGAATGTATCGCTGAGCACGGACTTTCGCTCTATATCGAGACCGAAAAGCACAAGCTCCTGCTTGACACAGGACAGACGGACGCAGTAGTCAAGAATGCGGAAGTTCTCGGGATAGACCTGTCCGAAGTCGATACGGTCGTACTCAGTCACGGACACTATGACCATTCGGGAGGCATACTCCCCTTCTCACAGTTAAACCATAGTGCCCGGATAATCATGCAGAAAGCAGCTGCCGAACCTCACTACAACGGTGAACGCTATATCGGCATTGACAAGGCTATACCTGAACTGCCGAATGTACGGCTTATTGACGGTGATGTCCGGCTTGACGATGAATTATTCCTGTTCAGCGGTATAACCGGCAGGCGGTGTTATCCGCAGGGCAACCGCAAACTCTCCCGTTTGATGAACGATGTACAAATTCCCGATGATTTTGCACACGAACAGTGTCTTGTTATAAATCAGGACGGCAAGAACTGGCTGCTGTCAGGCTGTTCGCATAACGGTATCCTCAATATCCTTGACCGATACAGAGAGATTTTCGGAAACGCTCCCGACTATGTTATCACGGGCTTCCACATGATGAAGAAAGACGGCGAGCATACCGAAGAAGAAAAAGCCGTCATAATCCAAACTGCTCAGGAACTTTCTCAGCTTGATACCGTCTTTTACAGCGGTCACTGCACCGGTATCCCTGCTTTTGAACTTATGAAAGAGATCATGGGCAATAAGCTTATCGCTCTGCACAGCGGAGAAGAAATACTATAACACAAAGTCCTCACAGTGCAAAAACTATGAGGACTTATTTTCATATATAATATGCTTGAAACTTCTGTCTGAGTCTCCTTCGGGAGGCTCATTTTGGTTATAACGCTCTTTTTATCCACTCTATGAGCACATCGGCGATGTATTCCTGTTCTGCCTGTGTAAGCACCTTTCCGGAAGGAATGTTATGCCACTTCTCAAGACAGCTGCGGCAGCAGCAGGCAGCTGCGTGCTGTGCGATAAAAACAGGATGCCCTTTCATCGGAGTCTGCTTGCCGTCGTTTTCGGGTGCCTCAGGTGACAAGCGCTTTTCAACAAAGTCCTTTGCATGACTTCGGATAGTGTCCATACCCTTCTCTCTGACATACGCCTTATCCTTTTCAGTCAGATGAAAACGGCTCCTGAAATCAGAACGGCTCAGTCTTGCGAAAAGCTCATTCCTGTCAGGCAGCTGATACTTTATGGCAGCACCTGAATTACTTCCGGGCGTATAACTGTATCCCGACTTTTTAGCCTGTGGGATGTGGAGTTTTCGCTCCAAACGGTATACCTTGCCTTCCTTGATAAAAACCGCTCCAGTCTGCCGGAAAGTGAACGGAACACCACAGCGTATGCACTGACGGCGTACTTCCTGTATCCAGCGCAGATCACAGGGACGTGCATTATCTCCGGATTCACCGCCGCAGCTGACGTGTTCTATCAGACCAGTCGCAAGGTACTTTCCAATATCTATCTCGCCGAGCATAGGCTCTGAGATGATCTCCCTGTGCTTTATCGGGAGCTTTAAGAATATCGGGAGTCTGTAATCAGCTCTCGCCTGATCCTCGCAGGTACTGCATATCGTTACATTATCCCAGCCGTCACCCCAGTCAGGCGGCATACATTCTGCAAATCGGTCTATTCTTTTAGTAATGATATGGAACTGAAGGTCACTGCGCTGACGAATCATATCCCAGCAGCCCTGCCGCCATTCGTCAGCATCTTCAAGGAAGAAATCAGAGGTCATACAGGCAAAAACAATACCGTCATCAGCTGTCAGTTTGTACTGTCCCTGACGGTTCTTTTTAAGCGGCAGGTCATAATCGCCTGTCTTTGTTACGACAGAAGCATCTTTGCCTATGCTCTCATCACGGCGGTAAACATAGCAATTCGCACATCCGGGACTTATCTTGTGACAACCGTGCCACGGATTCCATACTACCATAATTCACCGCTCCTTTCCAATGCTGCTTCTTCACCGTTTTATTATAGCATACAAATATCACGGATTCAAGCATTACAGGAAGAACCGCCCGAACAAAGTTTATCCGGGCGGCCTTTCTTTATATGCTATCGGTTATTGTGAGAGCTTATTTAAGGAGCTTGCTGAATGCAGCAGGAGTGCAGTAGTAGAAATTAGTTCCGTTGCTTGTTGTTGTAGCGTTGCAGTAAAACTCTATCCTGCTGTATTTGTTGATATTATTCTTTACCCATGTATTGTTGTTGAAAGCTTTTTTGTATCCGCTGTTGAGCAATACCTTGAGCTTGTCCTCGCCATTGCTGCTATTCCATGAGGAACTGCTGATACTAAGATTCTTTCCGACACATATTTTCAACGTATCTCCGCTCGACTTGAAGCCTACAAAATCATTCTTGCTGAAAGAAGATGTCGAAGCATTTGTCAGCGTTGTGATGAGATCAGTACTTCCGAGAATGCCGTCGTACTTCTTGTTGGAACTGTAGTAGAGCTTTTCGTAGAAATTCAGAGTTCCCATTTGTCTTTCATAGGAATAATATCCCATTGCTCCGTTATCGTAACGGCACGTGATACCTTTAAGAATGTTATAAGTTGAAGGCGTTGCGTCCTTGCCGAAAACAAGAGTATCAGCATTGGGAAGAGTTCCTTCAAAATGAGTAACTGTAACAAGTCCTTCTTCTCCGCAGTAACCTATCTTAAGGACAGGATCGCTGAATTTGGTATAACCGTCTCCACAGGAGAACTTCATTCTCGGTACATAGTAATCATAGACGAGGATGTCTCCGCTGTATTTACCTGTCTTCTGATCAAGTCTGAAATTCTCAACATCCAAATTCTCATCAAATGGATTGATATTAGAATTGCCACTGCGTTTAGGATCATTATTATTGAACAGCTGAACTCCCCAACGACTTGTAGTTGAAGATGATGGGTTCTTGTCATAAGTCAGAGCTATAAATCTCGGACTAAGTGAACCATTTACTTTTTTGATCTTAAACTGAAGCTTATCCATAAAGAATTTTATCATGTCAAGACTTCCGTTATTGAGCTCCTTGCCCAGAACTGCAACCATACTATTGTTGTAGATAGGGAATTTTGACTGATCTGCAATAAGTGTTATCTTGCTCGAAGTGCTTGAATCGCTTACAGTTCCAAGAAATTTAGTTGTAAGCTCAGGCATACCAGCCTGTATTGCAGGTAAATTCCACGATATTCCTGCATCTTCGCCTTGGTATATCATCTCAAGATTCTGGTAATTGCTCTTTGTTGCTTCATAAGCGAAAACATTCATAGCCGGAGCAACTGCGAGAGTTACAGCAGCAGATAATGCTGCGATAGTTTTTATGATTTTTTTCATAGTCAGATCCTCCGTTCAGCATTATCAAAATTTAGAGCGAAATGCACTTGCTGAGCATGAATAATCATTACTGCTGCCTGCAAAATCCACTATAACAGTATTCATTTTTGAGAGCTTATTGTAAAGCCACTGGCAGCCTTTTAATTCATTTCCGTGGCCAATCCAGAATTCTTGAAACATATAATCAGCAGAGTAATAGTGTGGAACACCATTCTCACCCACACTATAACTCGGAATATTAAGTCCATAACCTATGCTGAGTTTAAGAGTTTTATTATTTACAGAAACAGCAATATACTTTCCATTTTTGAAATTGGTTATATCGTCACCTTCTAAAATAGTAACAAACTCTTTATTCAATATAATTCCATCAAATTCATTATTAAATACACAGCAGTCTTTTTTATCAAACTTGACTGTCCTCTTTAATGCGTTTGTAGTATAGGTCTTTTTAGTTTTACCGCATGAATAACAGAATTTCAGATCTTTTAATATCGTATAGTTAAGAGTACCGGAAATTGAAGAAGCATCACCGAATACATAGTACTTTTTCTTGTATGGATTATTTACAGTAAACTTTATTTTTGTCCGGAATCCGATTCCGTCTGCTTTTGTCTCCAGTTCAGGATTACAAAACAGCATATTATTAGTTGAACAGCTTGCTGTTAAATTGGAAATATAATAATTATCAAGATAAATGTATCCAGTCAGGCTGCCATCTGAATTCTTGGAAATATTCCCAACGTAAGCTTTGTCAAGCACATCATGATTCATGTAATAATCACTGTACATTCTCAGAGCATAATCCAGATAATGATCAGGATCCTCATCATGATATACATCCTCCCATGAGTAATTGTGATATTCCATTACAATACCTAAATTGTTCTCACAGAGATTGAACTTATCTACATAAGCTTTTGCTGATGCAATTCTTTCTGATTTTGCTACATCTTTTTCAAGAAGTCCGAAAATATGTCCGCTTCCATATTTATTTCCTTCTTTATCTGTCGGAGCATAGAAGTTAAAAGAGCTTCTGGCATCAAGAAAAGCTTTGTCAAATACAGGAAGATTATCCTGTCGGATCAATGTGTCCCATGTATAGCCTCTTGAATCATCAGTATTATAGTTGACAACGCTATAATAGTATTGGTGACCCTTCTTTTCACTCGTTGCCTTCCGATCAGGATCAGTGCCAGCGTTATAAGCATAAGCTGTCATCCCGGAAGATATGGTCAGCATTGCTGCAGCTGAAATTGCTGCGATAAATTTAGCATATTTTTTCATTGTAGTTTCCTCCACATTTTTGAATTTGATTGCTTGATTTTGAGTTCGGATAGAATAGTGATCATTGATTAATATAAACGACGTCGTTCATCTGTTTTATTGCAACTTTATCTTATCATAAAGAAATATATAAAGCAATATTTTTCGACAAAATGTCGATTATCGCGACAGAATGTCATATGCGGCGACGAAATGCACAAAAAACGGACTGAACTGCCATGGCTGTGACGAACGGTATGATCTGCCCGTTCGTCAGCCGGATCGTACAATTCGTCGCTGAATACGGCTGTTTAAAGCTTGACAACGGAAATATTTATATGATATAATTATTATGCGATAAAAGACGCAGGGAGGGCGTTTTTATGCTAACATCTAAAGTTATTGCCATAATATTTTCTGATTTCAAAAACGACTACAACGACAACTACATTCTCGGGATACAAACCCAGGCTAACGCATACGGATATCGCACATTTACATTCTCAATGCCGCAGACCAGCGAACTGTATACCAATAACGAGGAATGGGTATACAGTCTGATAGACTTTGAACGCTATGACGGCATTATTTTTGTGGAGCATACTTTTTCTACCCACAAAAATCTCATACCGCCTATCGAAAAGGCTCTGCATGAGAAATGCAAGTGTCCTGTCGTAGTGATAGGTAATTCAAAAGTTCTGCCGAATGCTGTAAATATGGATATCCGCGAGTCTTTTGAACAGGTCACAGAGCACATCATAAAAGAACACGGCTGCCGTAAGATATACTGTCTCGGCGGCGATAAGAGTATCGCTGATGAACGTATAGATGGCTTTATCCGGGTAATGGAGCGGAACGGTGTCCCCTGCGGTGAGAAGAATCTTCTTTACGGCGGATACTGGATATCCGGCGCTGAATCACTTGCGAAAGATATTGCATTTGGTACTGTTGAAAAGCCTGATGCGGTCGTTTGTCTCAATGACGAGATCGCATATGCCCTTATAAAGCAGCTTTACTTCGTGGGACTTCGTGTGCCAGACGATCTGCTTGTCACAGGCTTTGATAATGCATCCTATGCCTCCAACAGTGCTGTTTCTATTACGACATTTACTGCGGATACACATTTCTGCGGACGAAGAGCTGCTGCACTTCTCCATTCTCTTATAACAGGAGAACCTCCGGAACAGCTTCAACCGCCGCTGCACAGCATCATCACCGGAGACAGCTGCGGCTGCGGCAGAAAACAAAAACTCAATATCCGTGCTCAGCTGGATATTCTTCATAAAAAGGAGATCGCTGACATGGAATTCAGGAACAGCCTTTTTGAGGATAAGCTATATAAAGTCAGCTCTCAGAAGGAGCTTTCGCTATTCATCAAAAACCACAAGTACCTTATCCGCAATCAGATAAGCGTCAGCATCAATCTTATGGATCAGGACGATGATAAAGCTAACTGCATATTCCTGAAAGATTACCTTATAAACGGCGAAACATCAGTTTTCAGAGCAAGGAACATTTACCCGGATATGTTTTCATTCGGTCCGATACAGAATGTCCATGTCCTTCCGCTTATTTTCGATAAGCGTGTCTACGGCTTCATGACGATGGGCTATGCTGAACCAAGTACATATACCCTCCACGCAAAGCTGTTCGCAAACAGGATAGCTATAGGCGCCGAGATATTGCGTGTACGAAGCGGCTCCGTCTATTCGGAAGAACCGCGACAGACAGAGACACAGGCAGAGCTTACAGTTCCTGCTGATAACAAGAAGTCCTCTGCCACAATTATGGTACTGCATAACGGCTCTATGACAAAGGTGCCGTTGGAGAATATAATGTACTTTGAATCCTGCGAGAAAAAAGTCTTCGCCGCTATGAAAAACGGGAAATACGAGATAAAACAACGGCTTTTCGAGCTTGAAGATATACTTGCTGAGAGAGATTTCTTCCGTATATCCCGTTCGGTCATTGTAAATATGAAAAAAACCGTCGGATATAAGACCGGCTTCAACCGAACTCTCATTGCCGTCCTTTCAAACAAGGAGGAACTACACGTTTCGAGAACGAACGGTGAGAGTTTCAAAAAGAAGCTTGCTGAATGCTGAAACGCAGCAATATCTTCTCTTCCTGCACATTGGTAGTAAAGGTAGTATTTTCGGTGTAAGGTTTTAAACTTTCTTAGGTTCGCGAAAAGGTTACACCAACTTTACTACCTTTTCTGATGACGGCAGTAGAATCTGTAGATTCTCAGTGTAAGGTTTCAGAGTTTCTTAGTCTCACGAGAAGCTTACACCAGCTTTCTACATTTTTATGAATTCGCCGTAATATAGCCTTTTCCGCGTCACGACCGGCACAGTTGTGGATTTTGTGGATTTTCGGTGTAAGGTTTTAAACTTTCTTAGGCTCGCGAAAAGGTTACACCAACTTTCCACATTTTCTACATCCACTAATATACCACCGGCAGACAGCCTTTGACTTTCGGGGAATTATATGATATGATATTCACATAAAGAAGGTGAATGTATGTCAGTTTTAAAGTTTAAATGCAAATGCTGTGACAGTTATCATGATTTAAAGAAAACAGTCCCCGAAGGCTTTTCCGGCTGGAGTTATCCCGGTATGGAATGGTCTGACTTCACCGATGAAGTACCGCCTTTGTCGCAGGAACGCTGGCGTATCACCGAAGAAGTCACCAAAATAGGCAGTGATAATATCCCCAGGGCAGGAGAGATCAGGACGGTCAGAGTCCAGCTGCCTTTTGAAGAAGAGATTGGCGGCAAGTTCTTTATGGATTACCTGCCGGTGTCGGCTTATCTTGACGGCTTAGAGACCGCAGACCAGTTTGAGCGTTCGGCGGTCGTGAAATGCAGATTCATACAGGTGATATCCTCAGACGAATACAATGCCTGGATAAAAGTCGAGGTGCTCGAAGTGATAATGTTCCCGGAGCTTATAAATACTTTCAGCGAGTTCAAAACGAACGAGTCCCTTGAAGATTTCGGGACCGGGTGCAGCTGTACCGATATTGATGCAGATGATGCACCGTGGGAACTCATTTCCTGGAATGCTCAGGGAGATGTTTACGAAAGCAAGGTCATATATACTGATACAACTGGTATCCGTCATATAGTATGGATGAACTTTGAAGACTTCTTCACCCATATATCTTATTTTGGGAATATCGTTCAGGAGTAATCGTTTTCAATAATCAAACAAACAGCAACAGGGCAAGGAACTAATCCTTGCCCTGTTTTTTATCTCACTTTTATCTGCATACACCTCTTCAGGTATCATCTGATGCCAAAACGGTTACCTTGACAAAAAAGAAATGGGAATGAAGCATCGGACTCCATTCCCGTTTCCTATTGGCTCCTGTTTCAGAAATTTATCAGATATGATCTGTCATCAGTTCTTAATTGCCGTAAAGAACTCATCAGCCGTCATCTTGTAGTTAGATGTTGACACCATCTTGGAATATGAATGTGTCAAAGACAGCTGAATGCTCTGATGCTCCACACCTTTGCAGTACTTGGAGGCGAGCTTAGACTCCCATCTGCCGTCAGACAGTCTTACATATACATAATCGTCCTTGCTGTGAGCAGCATTTTGCTTCGGGCCATATATTTTGGGTCTATTCGGATCGTAGATAAGCAATCTTGCATCCCAGCCATTCCAGCAGGCATCATTTTTGTCAGATGCATCCGCCTTGAATTCAATTCCAAAGCAAACCATTGTATGACCGGATTCGGGGGAATCGTAAGGACGGATCGTAAATGTGGCTGCATCTGCTCCATATGTGATATATTCTGCATAGGCCATCATCTCTTTATCAATCCTGCTTAATGAATTATAATCATAGATTCTGTTTCTGCTCGAAGAGTTTGCAAAGACCGTATTGACATACGACATAGTGTTTCCGGGAATAAAGCCGTAATTATTACGGACTGAGCCTAGAGTGTTATAGCCTGGTGCATAATCTGAAACGGACAGCAAACCAGATGAAGTCATAGCACTGACAGTTGCCATTCCGGCACTAACATCGACAAACTTCTGATCGAGATATCCATTTGCATACGTACGATGTTTCTGATTGAAACAATACTTTAGACCGTCTCCCCAGTATGTGGAAACATTTGGGCAAGCCCATTCATAATCCTTATAGCGCTCGGTAGCAAGAGCAGCTGCTTCACTGGTCTTGCGGTATGTTATTCTGCTATTATCTGCATATTTTTTTGCGTTGCAGTTGTAATTTGTACTCCATATAGTGAAGTTGGGGATCGTACCTGAGCTGCTCCACTTATCGCTGTAACCGATAGCTTTTTCACCAATTGAAACACCGGTATTCTTGCAAACGAAGTATGTCATATCGTCACAGCCGTAAAATCCACGCTTAGCGATTGAAGAAAGCTTATACGTACTCAGCACGCTTTTCAGTCCGGAACATTTCTCGAATGCAGACTCGCCAATGCTTGTTACATTAGGAATGTAGATCTTTCTCATCTTATTAACATTATAAAAAGCTCCTCTTTCGATCTTTGTTAATGTTTCAGGCAGTGTGATGGTAAAATCATCCTTGCTTTCTATTCCACAGTTACGGAACGCATAGTTCGGGATCTCAGTAAGCTTACTGCCACCCATTTCCACCTTATGCAGAGCATAGCAATTCGCAAAGGCGCTGTAGCCAAGCGATGTCAGATTGTCAGCAAATATAAATCCCAGACTTCTGCAGTTAAAAAACGCTCCCCTTCCGATAGTTTTAACGCTTGTCGTTGTTAAAAAAGGCATTTTACGACAGTTATTAAAAGCATAATCGCCAATTTCCTCTAATGTATAAGTACCGTAAAAATGACCAGGTTCGTCTATTGAATTCAGCATGACTCTTTCAATATTTGTGCAGTCTTCAAATGCATATTCATCGATCTTGGTCAGATACTTGGATAAATCAACATCAACGATCTGTTTCTGGTTATAGAAAGCATCCGATCCTATCTCCGTAACTTTGTAGCATTTGCCATTATTATACAACGTATCCGGTACATCGAGCCTTACAGAATCCTTTTTAGTTGTACAGCCAACAATTCCTGCTTTCCTGTTTTCTTCATCTATGACACGCCAGTGCAGACCGGCTATCAAATGTCAAGGGGTAAAACAAAAAAATTTCGCAGTGAAAAAAAGTGTATGCTAACGCTGACCTTGCAAGATGCAAAGCCTGCGTGAATTTGCTCTTAGGGATCACGCTGCCA
>JAEEVL010000013.1 GCA_016290875.1 Ruminococcus sp. | reverse complement strand
TGACCGCCCATGAAAAACACCCCTCACTTATCTACCGTGAAATTTGAGGTTTCGGGCATGATTTTCTGAAAAGTTTACAATTTGTTCATGGCGATTCTCCCTCTTGCATAGTTTCAACACGGTATTTCTGTTGATGATGACGGCGATTTCGGAGGGGAGATTTTCTCAGAAATGGGATTGATTATTCAGGGACGGTGTGGTATAATAATGAGGTAACAACAGGCGCTTGGCTTGAATATTGAAAAGAGGAATAACAAATGAGTATTTTTGGCTTTAGTTTTACGGAACATTCTGATTTGGCAGAGCCATATAAAACATTTGTAAGGCAGATGTCGAAATGGTACAACGGAGGGGAAATGCCCGAACTTGCGAGTCAGGATCTTCGCTTTGCCTTAGAACTGCAAAGACAAAAACTGCAATCGCTCGGACTTGATATGCAATGCAATCTCAAAAATACGGGATCAGCTACGGGCAATATTTATGGTGCTTCTTACAGCGACAGAGTATTCACAAACAGCAGTGTCAACGGAAATATGTGCATGACAAGAAACATCGGATGCAATCAGACTCAGCTCTATAAAAATACAGCGAACATCGGTCTGAGTACAATATTCCAGAGTTTGAAAAATGATACCCAGCCGAGTGCTTCTATGCCGTTATCCTGTCCTCACTGCGGTGCGCCGTCTACGCTTGGGGAACTCGAATCCGGATGCAAATACTGTGGTACCGGATTCCTTATGAGCGAACTATATCCGAAGGTCGTTAATTTTTTCATTAGCGAGGAATATAACAGAGACAAAAATGCTGCTAAAAACAAGCGTGAGTTGGCAATCTTTATAACGGTTAGCATTATTCTGACGATGATCTACGTCCTGTTCACAGGTCAAAACAGCAGCGCAATAGAAAAAATTACCGGAGGTATCGTTGCCGGAGGTATTGTCGGCATCGCGCTGTTTGGTGCAAAAAAGCTATTTGAGGTCATATTCTTTATGGGCAAGAATATGAGAGGCGGAGGAGGTACAGGCTCAACTCTGTTTTATGCGAATAAGATCAAACGGCATGATCCTGAGTTTTCAATCGAATACTTCCGAGATAAAATCACATCACTGTTCAGAATGGCTGTTTATAGCAAGGATGCCACAGAGCTTGCCTGCTGTAAGTGCCAGTGTCCTGAAAAAGCGGCTGACATCATTGAAGCACAGCTATTCAATTTCAACATAAACAGTTGTAAAATAAAAGATATGGTGTGCGATGTAGAGGTCACGCTTTTTCTTGATTGCCTTCATTACAGAAAGGGAAAAATTCAAAGTAAAACAGATAAATACAGAATGCGTATCAGAAAGCATATCAAAGCTCCGATCGAGCTTGGATTTTCCTTCGCAGCCGTTAGCTGTCCGTCATGCGGTGGAAGTTTCGATGCACGCAATGTGAAAGCCTGCCCGTACTGCAACACTGAATATTTGCACGAGGAACACGACTGGGTTATTACAAACATAAAGTAATAGAATCAAAGGAAATAATATCTACTTAATGCGGAGCGTTGCAAGCGTTCCGCTTTTTTATTTTCCCCATAACATTTTCACGATAAGAAAAGTTTTATGGCGCACTCTATTTCTTGCGCACTGCCAATAGACTTTTGGTATCCGAGCGCGCTATAATATTACTATGGAGTTGAATAATTCAGCTCAACTAAAATTTCAGAATGGTGGTGATGATATGGCTACAACTTCTATCGCTGACAAGCTGGCGAAACTCGAAAAGAAGATCGCTAAGCGTGAGAAAACTATCGCTGACGAACAGGAGCAGCTCAACAAGGAAATGGAGGAGTACAATAAACTCTACCTGACGGCTCTTGCAAGCAAGTATAAGCTGAGTGGCAAAGACCTGTTCTCCGCTATCGAGCGTGAGCATGAACAGCTTGAAAAGCTCCGTGACGGAGGTATGTCCGATTCGGATATTGATAGTCTGACAGACAATGCTCCTGCGGATAAGGACAAGGCTACTTTGTATGAGGATTCTCCCCGTACTCTGTTTGACGAGGATTGATGAAAGGGGGCTTTGAATGAGTGACTATGTTTTCCTTGTTGGTGACGATTATGAGAGCAGCAACAAGGAATATGTTTCAATAGATACTGACAAGGGAAAGCTGATCAGCATTGCCCTCGCCGCAAGCGGTATCCCGTTCAAAGGGCGGTTTGATAAAGAGCGTATGCTGTTCAAGTATGACGGCATTTACAAGGAGTCCGTTGATGAAATTATCGCAAAATTCACTTCGGACGAGTATGCTGAACAACGCAGGGAGATAGCGGAGCATAAGGGCGATGACTGCCTTTTTTTCCTGCCTGCTGTCGCAAAACTTTTGCGTATGACGGAGGGAACGCTCCGCCGCAGACCTCTTGATATTCAGCTTGCCGTCTGCAAGCGATATGCCGATAACTGGTACTGCGATACTTTCACAATTCAGCATGAGCTGAAAGATGCGATGAAGCTGATAACCAAACCCGAAATGACAGACAGCGAGAAAGATAAAGCTGTCGGAAAGGACTAAAATTTGAATACAACATCTGCCGTAGAGAAAAGAGAGAAGGCGGTTGACTATGTGTCTGACGAGGGTATCAAAGTCAGGGTGACTTATCCCGACAATGTGAATGATACTATCAGACAGCAGAAGATCAACAAGATGTACGATATTTTCCTCGGTGCAATGCGCCGCAACGGAACAGAAGAAACAACTGAATGATCTGGCAATCTGCCGAAAAATGATTACAGTTACAAGAACGCTGTTGCAATTTTCGGACGGTTGCGCTATGATATAGATGTAAAACCAACCGTCCGATTGCAAACGCAATTGGAGGTCAACAATGAGAAAATCAACTAAAACAAACGACGGTATCACGGCAATTTACGTTCGTCGATCCGTTAGCGACAAGGATAAGGGCAACAACAGCTTGTCCATTTCCGCACAGAAGGAGGAGTGTATCAGATTTGTGGGAGAATGCGATTATCGTATTTACTGTGATGACGGCAAGTCGGGCAAAGATGTGATGCACCGTCCCGCATTTATGCAGATGATGAGCGATGCCCGTGAGGGGCTTATCAGCAGAATTATCGTGAAAAAGTACGATAGATTTTCAAGAAATATGCGTGAATATCTCAACATTACAGACGAGCTTGACCGCTACGGCGTGACCGTCTATTCGCTCTCTGAGCCGTTCAATACGGAGACAAAAGAGGGACGTATGATGCGAAACAATCTGCTGAATTTTGCGGAGTTTGAGCGTGAGACGATCGCCGCAAGAGTGGCTGATGCTTTCCAGACTAAGGCAAGGGAAACAGGCTTTTATCAGGGCGGTAAAGTTCAGTTCGGCTATACTCCCGAAAGAAGAACAATTAACGGCAAAACAGGTTCGGTGCTTGTTCCCTCGGAGAATGCTGAGGCAGTGCGTGTGGCGTATGACCTGTATCAGCACCCTGAGAATTCTTTGACCGATATTATCCGCTACATGACGGAGAACGGTATCAATGCTTCAAGACCGACACCACGCACGAAAACAGGCATTTCCAATCTTGACAGGTCACACCTGAGCCGTATTCTTGAAAATCCGCTGTATGTTCGTGCGGATAAAGAGGTCTACCGCTATTTTCTTTCCAAAGGATATGAAATGCTTGACGATATTGAAGCCTATGACGGCATTCACGGCTTGTTTGTCCACGCTGGGCTTGATGATACGCATTTCGTCAAGGTAGCCTACCATGAAGGGCTTGTGCCTGCGGAAACGTGGCTGAGAGTGCA
This sequence comes from Ruminococcus sp., assembly GCA_016290875.1. Classification (GTDB taxonomy): domain Bacteria; phylum Bacillota; class Clostridia; order Oscillospirales; family Ruminococcaceae; genus Ruminococcus. Next base: position 73,435 of record JAEEVL010000013.1, on the reverse strand, counting down.
GGACAGGAAGTCGCACCAGAGCAAGTTCCCGACAAACGGCAAGGCTATGAATTCTTGGCTTGTGGGTATGGTGAAATGTGCCTGCTGCGGATATGCAATGCACTTCAATCACTGTGCAAACAGAAAAGGTGTTGTGTATCATCGCTTCATCGACTACGGAAAGTTCACGCTGAACGGCTGTCCCACTCCGCCCATTCAGTTAAAGCCGAGACAGGTCGAGGACGCTGTGCTGAAAGAAATGCAGAAGCGTATCGAACAGCTTAAAATCGCAAAGCGTGAGGACAGCAAGCCCGACACCGAAACGGAGAGTATCAAGACGGAGATCATTCGCATTGACAGTGAGATACAGAAGCTCATGGAAAAGCTCGCTGATGCGGACAGCGTACTCTTTGACTACATTCAGAAGCGTGTGAGCGCCCTGCACGAACAGAAGTCGGAGCTTGATAAAAAAATGCAGACTATGTGCCGTAAGCGTAAAGCAATCGACACAAAGCCTTTGGAAGAACCTATGAAGCAGTGGGATAAACTGACGGTTCAGGAAAAGCACGATGTAGCGGCAGCTATGATCGATGTCGTGCTTATATCCGATGAAACAGGTATTGAGGTGAAATTCAGCATTTGAAAAAGTGCGGAATTTCGGTATTTTTTAGTGTTGATAAGGTGATGCGTTGGGCGTGCCAGTTGCAAAGATAACGCCCTTGCCGCCTGTCTTTTCATCGAGGTATCTGCATTTGAGGAAAAGATCGAGTGCTTTCTGTGAAGCCGAGTTGGAAATTCCGGCTACATTCTGCAATTTTGTGGCGACGAACAGGTTCTTGAACTCGTGGGCTTCATCGACGAACAAACGGTCGATTCCGAGCTGCTCAAAGGTCAGCGTATCGTCCTGTCCTGCTTTTTCGAGCTTGTCAAGCTGTTTCTGCAAACTCTTTCGGGTTCGCTCCATAGCCTTGATCTGGAACTTAGAGCCTTCGCTCTTTTTCAGTTCCTCAATGCCTTGCAGAATATCGTCGATCTGGCTCTGAATGGTCATGACCTGTCTCTCTTTGGAAACAGGAATCTTACCGAGCTGAGAGTGACCGATGATAACCGCATCATAGTTGCCAGTAGCGATTTTTGCAAAAAGCTGCTGGCGATTTTCCTTCTTGAAGTCCTTTTTGGTCGCAACAAGAATATTAGCTCCCGGATAGAGCTTCTGAAAATCGTCACCGATTTGCTCCGTCAAGTGGTTTGGAACGGCAAACAGGCTCTTGGTACACAGACCTAACCGCTTGCTTTCCATAGCAGTAGCGATCATCTCAAAGGTTTTTCCGGCGCCAACACAGTGAGCGAACAAGGTGTTTCCGCCAAACATAGCGTGAGCGATAGCATTTTTCTGATGATCGTGCAAGTGAATATCGCTGTTCATCATCGGGAAAGAAAGAGCCGAGCCGTCAAACTCACGGGGACGGATACTGTTGAACAGCTCATTGTAACGCTCTACAATAGCTTCACGGCGCTGCGGATCTTTGAAGATCCAAGCCTTGAAAGCCTTGCGAATATCGTCAGCCTTACGCTGTACCACACGGGTAGCATCAATATCCACCACACGTTTTTCCTTTGTAAGCTGTTACATCATAAATAATATCAGGGTCATTTTCATTAAAATCATCTAGATATTCTACTTCATCATCAACTTCCTTATATGCGTTGATTGTAATTGTTAAAATATGTCTACACACCTGTAGTTCCATATCTTTCAATTTAATTAAGAAATCTTTGATCTCGGTTGTATGCTTAGTACCAAAATAAAATTTGATTGATTTTAGCACATCATCTGCTGATGTCCTTTGAATTAAGTCGTAAATAATCATTTGTGTGTCCTTTCAAAAACTTCCCCCCAAAAAGCTGCCATCCTGAGTTTGATTTCGCAATTCTTCAAAAACTAATATCTTGTCACATAGCTTTCTTCGATAGACATAATTCAAACATTTTTACTTCCTCGTATTTGGTCAAAAAATTCTTCCACTTCTCTGAAAAACACATCAAATGCCTTAACATCATCATAATGTCTTATCAAATATTCATACCATGAATCAGTGTTTCTGATGTTGTGTTTTATTTCAAACCATTTTTTAAAATCAGCATATTTTTTAGTAAAGCTTTCATTATTGCATAAAAACATTGCATACTCAAAGCCGTCTAAGAAACTCTTGAGTTTCAACGCTGATTTTTCACCTAAAAAAGCACCAGGGCGCTGTTTTATCATTAATAAAAGTTCGTAAAAGTTTTCTGGATTATTCATTATATCACCTCAAAAATTTTGGAGCTATAATATCATCCACTTGAACCAGATCCCTTCTTGAAGAATCAAATATAAACTCATTAGTGAAGTCAATATTTTTTGCATCTTTCTCAGAAATATAATAATAGCTTCCTCCACTCTCAACGGGAATTATATTATATAACCCAAGTTTTTCCATTGGTCCAATTATTCTACAAAGCATACAATCCTCATCAATTTCTTCACCTGGTTTAAGAGTTCTTCCAAACAGAAGTATCTTGCATTCATAGCGTTCTCCGACTTTCATAAACCAGAAGTCTTTCTGTCCTTCATCACATAAATCAGAATCATCAAAGCAATGCTCAATCGCTCCTGTTTCACAATTCCTTAAATGCACGTATCGTGTCATACATGCTTCTGCTATAGATATTACTTCATGCATTGTTTGCTCCTTTTATGATTATCACAGAAATCTTGGAATTATAACATCATTAACTTGAACCAGATCCCTTCTCGTAGAATGAAATATAAATCCATCAGCGTAACCTATCTTTTTTGCATCTTTCTCTGAAATATAATAGTAATTCCCTCCGCTCTCAACAGGAATTATATTATATAACCCAAGTTTTTCCATTGGGCCAATTATTCTACAAAGAATACAGTCCTCATCAATTTCTTCGCCTGGTTTAAGAGGGCATCCAAACAGAAGTATCTTGCATTCATAGCGTTCTCCGACTTTCATAAACCAGAAGTCTTTTTGACCTTCATAACAGAGTTCAGAGTCATCAAAACATAATTCTACTACACCGGTTTCGCAATTTTTCAAATACACATACCTTGTCATACAGTCATTTTCAATAGAAATTAATTCAAACATTCCACTTCCTCCTACATATTAAATTGGATAAAATGATACTATAAAACCATTATCACCATAAGCAAGGCGATAACTTTCGTCATCAATTATATAATCAGCCCAAAGTTCAAGGTGTCCTGTTTCTCCAATACGTTCGCCTTTCCTTATAGGTGAACTTTGCACCGCTTGATACATAAATGATTTAACATTTTATTCCTCTATCTGAGAAGTGCTTTAAATGTCCGGCTTTTTTTGGGGAGCCATATAAAATATGATATAACCCTTTACTTTCATCGCCATACTCTAATGCCGCAATTAAATTGCTTATGTCAATAATCGTTTAGTTTTCCTTCAAGCTCTCACCGAATCCCTTCGTTATTGGATCAAGGAAGTATTTCATAATGGAGCGTTCACCGGTTTTTATCTCGATACTTCCTGACAGACCGGAAATAATGTCAATGCTGTCATTCCAGTCAGTAAGTTCGATTTTCACAAGATAAACGCTGCCCAAATTCTCATTCTGAAAAGAACTCGGACTAATGTACTTTACCTTGCCTTTGACAGTACCATATTTATTGTACGGATAGGCTTCGAGCTTTATCTCAGTGTCCATTCCAACGCTGACATCAGCAATATCCATATTCTTTACATAGCACACCATTTCTGAAGGCATGTCATCAGGAACTATCGTTATAAGCTGCTGTCCCTGAGTTACCGTGGCACCGAGTGTATTGACAGATATTGAATTCACATATCCGCTTACCGGAGCAGTAATGCTCTGACAGTCCTTTGAAAGACGGTATTTCTCGGCAGAGGTGTCTATCTCCTGAATTTTAGAGCCTGCCTCAGCGATTTTAGCACTCACATCTGCCATATACTTCTTCTTACAGTTTTCAACGCTCAGCGATGCCTTTTCAACTGCTAATTCTGCCTGCTGAACTACCAATTCCTGCGACTGCTGCTGTCTCTGTGTACCGGTAGCCTTGTACTCATCAAGTTGTATCTGCGCTATCTGCTTGGATAATTCCGCATTATCCTTCTGTTTTTCATAATCAGAAAGGGTGGATATATATTCTGCGTAGGAGTCCTTTATTGACCGTACATAGGTCTGCACTTCTGCATCATAAGAATACACGCTGATATTCGAAACATCTTCACCGTTGCGAATTCTATTGTATATCTCTTTCTGAACGGAGTATATTTTCTTCTGAGCATTGAGCTTGTCAATGTCCACATCAATGAGACCGGTATCAAGTTCTACGAGAATTTCGTCCTTTTCAACGTGAGCGCCCTCAGAAACGTTTATAGCCTTGATAACGCCGTTGGACTGCGGCTGTACTATGCTGAGATTTCCGGTCGGCTGGATACTTCCGTTTGCAGTCACCACAACGTCCGTTTTAGAGCAGCAAGCCCATATAACAGCAGCAATGAGTAGTGTGAACACACCCAGTATTATAATTGTACCGCCTTTGTGAGCCGGTCTTTCGATTATTTCAAGCATAGACGGCATAAAGTCATATTTCAGTTCCTTATCACGCTTACGGCTGTGTTTCAGTATGTAATTTGTTTCCTTATTATCCATCTACATCACCTCTCAGCTGCTGATTGTAAAGGTAAGCATACAGACCATTTGAAGCAAGCAGTCTTTCATGCGTGTCATATTCGACGAGTTCGCCCTTGTCAATGACCATTATCTTCTGAGCATCCTTCAATGTCGAAAGACGATGTGCGATTATTAGAACTGTACGTCCCCTGCATATTTCTTTCAGATTATTCTGGATAATGCTTTCTGATTCATAGTCAAGAGCGGAAGTTGCCTCGTCAAATATCAGTATCTTCGGATCAGCAAGAATAGCTCTTGCTATTGCAATACGCTGCTTCTGCCCCCCGGAAAGTCCCATTCCTTTTTCACCGATTATGGTATTGTAGCCATTAGGAAGCTCAAGTATAAAGTCATTAGCACCTGCAATGGTTGCGCATTTGATTATCTGATCCATAGTCGCAGTCGGGCAGTGAATAGATATATTTTCAGCCACTGTGCCGTTGAACATAAAGTTCTCCTGTAAAACAACACCGATCTGCTTTCTCAGCATAGCTGGATTTACAAGTGAAATGTCCATACCGTCAACAGTTATCTTTCCGCCCTCAGGGATATACAGACGCTGTATCAGCTTAGAGACTGTACTTTTGCCTGAACCGCTTCGTCCTACAACTCCGACTATTGTTCCGGCTTCAACGTCAAAGCTCATCCCCTTTATGACTTCGCCGCCCTGTGGATCATATCTGAAATGAACGTTTTCAAACGATATCTTACCTTTGAGTGTCGGCATAGAGGTCTGATTAGCATTGAGAACAGGCTCCGGAGCAGTATTGAAAATGTCTCCGATACGCTTTACAGAGAGTGAAGCCTGCTGGTATTCCTGCCACAACTGAACAAGTCTGAGCACCGGCCCACTTACTCTTCCTGAGAGCATACGAAATGCAACAAGCTGACCGACAGTAAAGTTTCCGTCCATAACAGCCTTTGCACCAAAGAATAGTATCAGCAGGTCAAACACTTTCTGAATGAACTGACCGACTGTTCCGGCAGTTGCAGATACCATAGAAGTCTTATAGCTTGCCTTGACGTAATCAGCTTGCAGTTCTCCCCACTTCTTCTCGAATTTAGGCTCAAGAGCGTATGATTTTACAGTCTGAACACCTGTAATGGACTCAACTAAAAATGACTGAGTATTAGCTCCGGTCTCAAATTTTTCATCAAGTCTCTTCTTGAAAAGCGGAGTTACTATTGCTGAAAGAATAGCATATACCGGTATTGAACACAGAACGATAAGTGTAAGGAACTTACTGTAAAGGAACAGGACTACGATATATACAATTATGAATATCAGGTCTATCATTGACGACAGCGGAGTGCCGGTCAGGAAACTACGTATGCTGTCAAGTTCCCTTACTCTTGCAACTGTTTCTCCGACTCGCCTTGACTCAAAATACTTGAGCGGCAAGGCGAATAAGTGCTTGAACAGCTTATAGCTCAGCATCACGTCTATACGGTTCGTGGTATGCGTGAATACGTAATTCTTCGCAAGTCCTAATATCAGCTCGTAGATATATACTATCGCAATTCCTATCGCAAGCACGTTCAGTGTCGACATACTGCGGTGAACAAGCACCTTATCAACAACTACCTGTGTCATCACAGGAGTAAGTATGCCAAGTATCTGGATAGTAAATACCGCTATCAGAACCTGTATGAACTCTTTCTTGAATTTGAGTATAGTCGGAATGAACCATTTGAAGCTGAATGCTGCTTCGCGGTCAAGTATTCCTTTCTTGGTTATGATAATAGCAGTTCCGTCCCATATCTGTGACAATTCTTCACGGCTTTTGACTTCCGGCTGAGTTTTATCTGCAAAGAGTATCATAAATTGATCCTCTTTAGACTTGGCTACTATGAAAAATTCACCATTATTATCCTTGGCAATTATCGGAGACATCACATTTTTTAGTTTGTTAACATTCAGCTGGCACAGCCTTGCTTTTGTCTTTAATGCTTTAGCCGATTGTATTATCTCAACTTCCCCGGTCTTTTGTTCCGGATCAAGAACGGCAAGGCTTTCAGCTTGTTCCTTGGTAATAGGTATGCCAAGGAATTTCATAACTATCATAAAACAGGACAGTCCGCTGTCTTGTTTTTTTGTCATTTTACGACCTCCGTTTACACAAAAATATGCAGCAGCATATAGCTGCTGCACGAAATATTGAATTACTGTACTGAAGAAATTAGAAGCTGATCTAAAGCAGCTGTATCCGCAGTAATATCGGTAATATTTGCATTGTCGTATACATTGCTGTCATCAGAGAATGCAGACATATTCTCAGCAAGTATCATAGTCTGGATATCTGTCATATCTGATACTTCATCTGTATCATCTGATACTGTGATGCTGTCAGTTACTTCTGAGATAATAGTGCTGTCGTTTTCAAATATATCTGCTTCGAGCTCATCATCAGAATATATTTCATTGAGAAGCTCAGCATTGGTCTGCTCGATGTCTTCCTCAACCGGTTCAGGCTGCTTTGTGAGAACAAGCTGCCATGTCTCCTTATCTACATAGCCTTCTGCACCATCTGCAAATCTGAACGTATATGAAGCCTGTCCCCATTTGAAGTTACTGATAGTAAGCACGTCCTCAGTATCATTAACAGCGATAAGGAGATTTGATCCCCACTGATCTGATATTGTTACCTCATCAGAAGCAACGTCCTTTAGTTCAACAAAACTGTGGTCGCTGCCCCATTCATTGATAGTGTCATGAGCGTAACCTTTGCCGAAGATGTAGGTATCTTCTCCGTTGCTTCCGTTAAGGCAGTCGTCACCAGCACCGCCGTCAAATATATCATTACCGTCAGTTCCGAAGAGGTAGTCATTATCGTCCGTACCTGTTATCGGAGCTGATTTTGCTGTGATATCATGCTGTCTGAGAACTGTTTCATCATCGAATGTAAAGTTAAAGTCACGATTGCTTGTGAAGTTAAAGAAGCCTGTAATTACAAGTCTGTCTCCTGTATCCTCACCAAAGTCGATAACAAGGTCGTTATTCTGCATTCTTGTGTTATGCATATCAGCAGCTGTATAGCCGTGTATAAGAATGGTATTAAGATCAGCAGAAGCATTGATCGTATCAACGTCATATCCAATGCCGAATACATATGTATCACCGCCGTGATCACTCTGGAGGTAGTCATTGCCTGCACCGCCGTCGAGAACATCTGAACCGCCGCCTGCACGGATCTCATCATCTCCGTCACCGCCATAGAGGAAGCTGTCATTATCACCGTCATGAATTATATCGTTGCCAGCACCGCCGTAAATCGTGTTCACTCCGTTACCACCGAAGACTTCGTCGTTTCCTTCACCGCCATCAATATGGTCATCGTCATTTCCGCCGTAGATAGTATCATCGCCGTCATTACCAAACATACGATTATTGCCGTTGCCGCCATTCATGGTATCATTTCCGGCACCGCCTTCGATATAGTCAGCAAGTTCTCCTCCTGTGAAGTTGTCATCACCGTCACCGCCGTACATATTATTTATGCCGTTTCCGCCGTGGAATATATCGTCGCCGTCTTCACCGTACATATTGTTTATGCCTTCACCGCCGACAAATACATCATTTCCTTCGCCGCCGTAGAGAGTATCTTCACCATTGCCTGCTTCGAGATAATCATCACCTGCATCACCGTAAAGTGTATCATTACCGTCTCCGCCGAACAGGGAATCGTTTCCGTCATCACCGTGAACGGTATCATTTCCTGCATCAGCATAAACAGTATCATTACCGTTACCACCGTTGATCTCATCGTTATCTTCATTGCCTGCGATAACATCGTCTCCGTCTTCGCCGTAAAGTATATCAACGCCTGCACCGCCAATGATAACATCATTGCCTGCACCTGCATGGATAGTGTCGTTACCGTCACCGCCATCAAGATAACTGTCATTGACTCCGTCTGTGATGGCATCATCTCCGGCTTCACCACGGATAATATTTGTTCCATTGCCGCCGTTGATAACATCGTTTCCTTCGCCGCCATAAATGAAGTCGAGGTTATCGCCTCCGGTAATGGTGTCATCGCCATTTCCGCCTCTGATTATATTAAATCCATTTTCGGCAGTAATTGTGTCATCCTCATCCGTTCCTTCAATCACCTGACGAGAAGAACCGCCGCCGATGATCTGTGCTTCGCCTTCAAATGTGAAGTCATATGCTTCCGGCATATTGATGAAATCCGGTATAGAGATAGTTTCTTCAGTCTCAGTATTGACGAGAGAAATACCGCTGTTTATGTCGATATGTAATGAGTAGCCATCGGCACTCAGTTCATCGCCAAATGCAAGCGTACTGAGACCTTCAGAGTCATAGATAGTATCATTTCCGTGTTCAGTGTTGATAATATATGTATCATCACCTGCTCCACCGCTGAGTATATCATCGCCTGAGCCGCCGCTAAGGGAATCGTTGCCGTCTCCGCCGTAAAGAACATCTTCACCTGTGCCACCGGTAATAGTATCATTTCCGTTTTCACCGTAAATAATGTCATTCCCAGCGTTACCGTTTATAATGTCGTCATTGTCTCCGCCATAAAGAAGCTCGTTTCCATCGTCGCCGATAATATTGTCATTGCCATCATTACCGTAGACAACATCATCTCCAGAGCCAGCGTTGATTGTATCGTCGCCAGCACCGCCGTAGATGATATCGTTGCCCGAACCTGTGCTGACGCTGTCGTTTCCATCTTCTGCCCAGATGATATCTTGTGTACTGAAGCCGTTCAGTGTATCGTCTTCCTTAGTACCAATTACAAAATTGCCGTTCACCATTGCGCTGATTTCATCAGCATAGTCAGGGTAATGTGCAATAAAGGAATTGAGATGATCAGTTTCATAAGTTGTATCGTAAGATTTTACATAGATACCGATATTGTATAACATCTCATGTACATCTATATCAAGTGAAATGTAGTGATCTACTACTCCTTCAACAGAGGTGAGATCAAGAACAATCTCTCCTTTTTCATTTGGTTCTTCCTCTATCATTTCCAGATAATCAGCCATACCAAGGACCTTATTCATGAGATTGAAATATGTTCTGTCAAAGTCGGTAAATAGCTGATTCAGGATAGATGCTGCTGTGGAGTTTGGCGTAGTACTACCATTCACACCGACAAAGGAATCCACACCCATGATCGTTTCAAGGACATGAAGGTTTCTGGCATCAATTGTACCACCTCTTGAGTTCACATTAATATCTGTTGAACCCGTAATGAAGTAGAGGAGCTTTCTGGAAATAATACGCTTTTCAATAAAGCTGTCTGTATTCTTAAAGGAATCTACTAAAGCCTGAAGTTCTCCGCTTTCATCATGCTCCAGAGCATAGGAAAGGCTGTGCATATTACCAAATGATGTCAGATCGTTTTCCACATTGTTTACAGTGATTTCCTGAGTGTCTGCTCCATTGATCTCAAACCAATGTTCCTGAATATCACGAATGCCTTCTTCAAAAATTACAGAGCCGGTTTTAATAAACTCGACTGTATCATCATCCGGATCTGCTTGATTTTCTGGAAGTACGATTGACGTTATACCTAAATCTGCTAAGGTTTTGATTTCATCAGCTGTGGAAAATCCGTCTCTTTCCGAATCTACCCAAACACGAAGATCGAAAAATCTTGAATCTTTTTCATCAATGATACCATTGTTATCTTCATCAAGATCAGCAAGTGCTTCAAATCCGTCAGAGGATGTAAGACCGTTTTTCATTATCACATGATCACTGAACAACTCTCCGCCGTCATCAATTATTCCGTTGTAATTTCTGTCTAAAACAAGGAATCCGTCTTCTCCATCAGTCCATACTGTCTTTTCAGCAAAGCCGTTTTTGTCAATATCAAAGTGAACACCGTTTTCAACTGTAGAAAGATTAATGCCCTTTGTTCCCAAATCTATAACAAGTGGATCTCTCGGAGGCTGTGCCGCAGTCGCTGTACTATATCTGTTACTGTTTCTTTTTTCATTATCATCGTGCTGTTCTTCCCAATGGCTACCATATCTGACACCAATATCATTGTCTTCTATCTTAGAAAAAGAAAGTACACCTTCATTATCCTCAATAGTATAGTAATCCGAGTCATCTTCAAATTTATACTTGAAATTATCTGCTGTGTTCTTATAATCTATGATTTTTAAGGTATCATTTGTAGATATAATAGTGAAAAGCAGATTATGATGCTCCGTATCAGTGTAAGCAATTGAGAGGTCGGACATATCAACGCCATCAAAGACAATCGTATTTGAACCATACTTATCATAAATATTGTCATTGCCACCAGATTTATAGAAATGATATGTATCCGAATTATCTCCTCCACGGAGAGTATCATCGTTAAAACCGCCGTTAAGCGTATCGTTGCCTTCTCTTCCTCTTAAAGTATCATTATCATCATTTCCGTATAAAGTATCATTACCAATACCACCATCTATAGTATCGTTTCCACCATCACCATAAATGGTATCTTCGCCTTCATCTCCATAGATCCAGTCTCTATCTTCACCACCGTGAATTGTATCTGTGTTATCTCCACCATATATCTTGTCTTCACCATCACCAGCATAAATCGTATCATCGCCAGCTCCACCGAAAATTTCATCTACACCTGTGCCGCCGTATATAGAGTCTTTATCTTCTCCACCATAAATATAATTGTGGCCATTACCAGCATCTATATAGTCATCACCTGAATCACCATATAATTCATCATTTCCTTCACCGGCAATTATAACATCATTTCCTTCACCGCCGAGTATTATACTGCTTTCATTCCCAGTATAAACTAAATCATCACCTTTGCCAGTATAGAGAACTGTATCAGATGAGTAATCTGAAATAACATTATTACCGGAATCTTCGATTCTCCATGAACGAGCATATTTGGCAGGCAATTCCTTAACTGCATTATATATTATCGTGTTTATGAAATTCTTCATAAATCTATTGAGCATTATATTATTTGAATAACCGAAAATTGCAGATTCAGGATCATTTAAATAATCTCTAACAAATTCATCCACAGTATTATAATTTGAATCGCTAAACATGATCGGATATTCATTAAAAAAGGAGCCAAGATTATCAGAAAAAACCTTCTTAAAATCCTCTTTATTTTTTTCGTTTTCTGAAATATAATCAGAATAATAAATTTTTAGGAGATCATTATCTTCAGCTTTTAATACTGCGTATGATTTTTGCATTTCTGACCATAGTGAATCAAAGTTTTGCTTTATCATATTGATAACATTTTCATAAGAATCAATTATATCATCTAATTTTTTATTTGCTTTATAGAATGCAACGTCGTCTATAAGCTTTGATATGGTAGGTTTAGTAAGTTTCTCAAAGAAATGTATTGCCTTATCTTTTAAACTTACCGGTTTATCAATATCATCAACTTTATTTATTATATTGTTTATTATATAATCCATGGCATCTTTTTCTATTTCATCCCATGAAAATAGGTCATCAATAACTATATTGTTTGATCCAGATGATACATCTGATATTATACTGTCATTATTTTCTTTGTCCAATAAATCATATACAATGTATTTTATTTTCTCGTTTTCATCTAAATCTACAGATTGTTTTAACAAATAAAATACCCAATTAATTGTTGGTTCAAAGGCATCTCCAATTCCAAGACTACAACTAAATTCATTCATCAAATCTATAACATCATAAAAATCAAGATCATTTTTATTAGTATAATAGAACAAATTAGCTAACAGCTCAGAGAAATGCGGAATATCACCAAAAAGCACATTGTTTAATTCTTCTTTATCTTTTTTAACGGCTAATGGCAGCCACTTTTCAACGTACTGAAGAAATTCTACACTTCCATGAGTAACAATTTGATCTATTAATCCTTTTAATGTAGTAACGTTTGTTTTTTCTTCTTCTATAGTAAAAGTAGGATGAGAATTAACTAATTTAAGATTGACTACTTCATTTCCGTCAACTTTACTTGTTTCCTGAACAAAGAATGAATTTGGAGAATGGTTTGAGCCAATACTGTCCACTCCATATCCCTTACAATATATCTGTCTTGAACCCGGAAGCTGATTCAAGAGGATATGTACAAAATCAGTTGACAATGAATATTGAGTAATGAGCTTGGAACGTTTAAGAATTTTGGGTATATTATTGAGATCACTCATAAACTCTCTTGAAAAACCCTGACCGTCAAATGAAACACAGCGTGTTACATTTGGGCACATTATCGTGGTGTACATAGCTTTGTTAGCGCCCTTAGAGTGACCGGTTACAGTAAGTTCAGTAAAGTTATGTTCCCTAACCATTCTGTTCGCAAAATCCAAAGCTTCTTTTTGAGGTAAAGTCTCAGTTACATAAGCGCCCTTAACATTATCTGCCCATTCATCAGCACCTGAAGTGCCTTTATACGCGATTATGGCTTCATGCTCTTTAAGCATCTGCCTTTTATATTCATGTCCATTTTCATCTTTTTCTTGCTCAACAAAGCAAAGTACAAGTGGAAGACGATAAATTTTCACTGGAACATAATCATCGGGTTGATATGAAGGATACTCTTCATCATCTTTAGCATTAGCGAAATATTTACCAGTTACTTTATTATAAACAAGTGACTGAAGATTATTTTCAATTATTTTTTTCCTTAGAGCATCAGTTATAACATCGTTCTTTACACTTATGTATTCCTTTTTTATTTCTTTATTCTCACCCTCCTTTTCGTTATTCTTCTCATATACCAGTTCAATATATGTATTAAAATTATCGTTATTAAACATGATATCTGTCAAATACAGATCTTTCAGTCGGCTTGTCTTAAGATAATCTATAATATCAGCCCATTCAACTCCGCTGATTTTATATGGATCAATCGCTTCCGAATGACTGCGAAGGTTAGCAAGAGCTGTATCGTTAAATCTACTTAAAATATCTTTAATTTTCAAATCGATATGTTATTTGTTAATTCTGAAGAATTCCACCTTAAAAGTATCATTTGAAGCAGCTTCAGCAACATCTTCGCTTAGATACGTAAGCTGCTCCAACATACATAATTCTTCATCTGTTAAGTAAATAGTATTCATAATCGCATCTCCTTAATTATTTTTTCCTAATTCTTCAAGTTTTTTTTCTAAAGTTGTTGTATATTCATGATTCCCATATAGATTAAGTATATAATCTGCAAGAAATAGCTCTCTTTTATAATAATCAGTATAATTCAAATAATTAATATTTGAAAAATCATCAATATCTATTAATGTTATTCTATTAGTTAAAACAAGTTCGTGTTTATCACACCAGCGATAATAATCAGCAATAAAATCCTCAAATTCCTTCTCTGTACAGATTTTACTTGAAATAAATATATTATTACATCCCCCAACTTTGTTTTCAAAATTATCATTTTTAATCTCATTGAGATTATTAATTTTGCAATCAAAATTATCAATAAAAATAACAGCTTTATCAGAATTAAAATATCCCTTTATAAAGTCATTATAGAGTTTTTCACAGTAATCTCTAATTCCTACACTATAATAATCATCAGTAAAATCACCATTAGAGTCAATTTTTACAGTAACAGCGCTTTGCTTTTCATCCGATAGTGAACGAGCATAAAGAGTTTCCTCATCCATAACCCCCGGTTCAACATATCCGGCATAAACGAACTCCTCGTCATATTTTTCGTTGAGGTAAGTTATCATTTCGTAGATATGCTGTATAGAGCGCTTTTGCGAAGGTGATAGCTGTTCAATGTCTGTAGGAAGTCCCTCAGCTTTAAGTAAACTCTTCTGCCATTCATTCAGTGTTTCTGAGTTCTGCCATTGATGTTCACTATTAGTTTGTTCGCCTCTTTGGCTACTGCTTCCGCTTGTTGCGGATTTACCGCAAGATGAGACCATTGATGTTGCAAGCATTACTGCTGTTATTAGTGCGACCGTTTTTTTCATAGTTTTACCTCCCTCTGAAATATTTATATACAATATATATTTTAGCATTTTTTATCAAATCAGTCAATAGTTTTGTTGATAAAACAACAGTGAAATTTAATATAAAAACAAAGCCAAATACGCATTTATCCAATACTTGATCTCGCTGTCCCAAACATACTCATACAGCTTTTCAAGAGCTTTACGAATCTTTTTTTGAGCAGTATTCCTAGTGACCATAAGCATATCAGCGATATCAGATACTGGCATCTTGGCGTAGCCGAATATTCCCAGGTAGCAACCGAGAATATGCTGTTGCTCTGCCTTCAGTTTGACATACTCCCGTCTCAGCAATGGATATACCGCTCGTTGGAGAGCTTTCTTGCTGACGTTGTCTCCGATAGGAGCTATGCGAGGATTCTGGTCTTCGTCAGGATCGTCATCAAATGATAGCATGAGTTGTTCGTATCGAAATGTGAAGTTCAGACAATCAACAACTAACTTCTCCTTTATATTCAACTCCTTTGCTATCTTCTCAATAGCAAGTCCGTTGATGTGCAGCTTTTTACACTTGCGTATCTGTGTCATAGTGCCGTGTGAGATATTTATGAGTCCATAGTATTCCTCTATATACCGCCACATCTTTCCGAAGATAAAAGGATAAAGATATGTCTGGAGCTTGCTTACTGTTGGATCAAACTTTTTCTCACGCAGGCGCTCCACGAATTCTAATGCACCGACTTGTTCCAAGTCCTGCTGCATATCCTCGGACAGTTTCAATCCGCTGCGCTTGGAAATGTCAGCAACGATATTGTGGATATAGTTTGTATTTTGTCTGTACAGAATATCAAGGGCGGTATTATCGCCGTTATAATACTGCTCTATAAGTTTATCCGTTTTCATCTTTCACCGCCTTTGGACGTCCGCGCTTTGGTGGTTCGATGCCGCACAGCTTGTACAGGTTATCCGAGGACATTTGCTTTTCAAATACCTGATCACTGTGCTTTGGTGATGTAGAAGCCTTGTGATAAATGGCTTCGGCTTTATTCAATAATGTGTCACGCACTTCTTCCGTAATGGCTCCGCGTTGATAGCTTCTCATTATTCGGTGTACAGCTTTTTTGTATGTCTGATATTTGGGATTATTGTCATTACTATCCTTAACATGAGTCTTCCTGTATGCGATCTGTTTACAGGTGAACTGGGGATCTTCAAGCGATGGCTTGTCGCAGAAACGTGTTCTGTATGCGTTTGTCGAAAGGTAGAATCGTTTGCAATGCTCGCACCTGCGGATACAGTGACCTATCATAAGTCCCTTCATGTAGTCAATTTTCAATAATGATTGCAATGAAGATGTATGATAATACTCAGCAATAATGTATTCACCGCTGCCCTTGAATTTTTCTCTCGGTACAAGAGTGAATGATGACAGCGCATCATGGTATTTATACATACCTCCGCTATGCTGTATCGGGTTTATTATATACTTGTACGCTGATGGTGAATATACAAAATCATAATATGCTGCCGCATAGTTCCATGGCTCATATTTCCCGAGATTCATTATCCAGTTTATAATAAAAACGAAGATAGTCTGATTAAAGCTGTATATATCTTGAATTATAATATCATATTTAATAATCATAGGAAGAAAAACAGTTATTCTTTCAAGGAGATCATCGCTGCTTACTAACGAACGCAGTTCTTCAACCGGATCACCTATTACTTGAAAAATCATATGTTTCCGCATCAGACTGTCGATTTCAAAGAGTTCATCTATCCATGAATCAAGTAATTTTTCATCATGGGTTTCATTTATAATTTCAGGCTTGATCTTATCCTTTAGTTTTTTATGCCTGTCTCTTATCTCATGGAATTCATCAGGAGTAATATTCAGGCAGGACTCAGTAAGCTCACCAAGCAGGAAATCCTGTCCGTTTACTTCAATAGTCTTTCCTTTGACGTAAAAAGTTATGTCAGAAAACATATGTTCTTCGCCTCCGATTATAGTATATCACACCTCAAATCAAAATGCAAGTAAAATTGTCGTTTTGAACGAAAAATAATTGTTACCTGATTTTATGCAAATTCAAAAAATCGTACCATAATATATTTAGAGGGCAAAACGCTTCGCATTTCGCGGGGCGCTTTTTTATTGCCCACGTTCAAGGAGGTGACGAATTGCCCGACACAGCCCACACAAATAGTTTGCGCGGGTAGTTACCCGTAACAAAAAAAGCTGCCGGCTGTGTTAGGGAATCTTATGAGAAAGGAGGAATCGTATGAGTAATATGTTACAAACGAAAACCGCAGAAGAAATACTCTCAACAGTATTCAAGCCAAAGGAGTTCATCATTGACGGTCTGCTCACACAGGGACTGTACGTCCTCGCAGGCGCACAAAAGGTCCGTAAGTCATGGCTGGCAATGGATATCTGTCTCAGCATTGCAACAGGTGTTCCTGTGCTTGGTCGAGAAACTATTCAGGGTACAGCGCTGTACTTGTGCCTGGAAGATAACTATCAGCGCGTACAGGACAGATTGTTTCAGATGAACGCAGAACCGATTGAGTCATTACACTTTGCAGTTGCATCTGACAAAATAGGTGCAGGTCTTGAAGAGCAGATTGAAAGCTTCAAGAAAGAACACGGTGACTTGAAAATCGTTGTGGTCGATGTCATGCAAATGGTACGCAGCAATGTTGAGTCAAGCTATGGTACTGACTATGCTGAATTAATTGCACTCAAGCAACTTGCGTATCGCTTAGGTATCTGCATTCTACTGATACATCACACTCGCAAGTGTAAGGACAATGATCCATTCAATTTGATATCAGGCAGTACAGGTATCAGCGGAAGTGCAGACGGAAGTTACGTCCTCATAGAAACAAGACGTGGTTCAGGTCGTGCAACACTTCACTGCGTTGGTCGTGACTTCGAGAACGCTGAACTGCAAATGCATTTTGATACTGATGTCATGCGCTGGATAGTTGAGAGCGCACCTAAACAAAAGAGCCGCGACAATATTGTTCTCTCCGCTGTTTATCTTTTCATCAAAGAGCGCATCCACTTTGAAGGCACTGCAACTGAGTTGGTTGAAGAATTGAAATCAGTTACCACTGAGATTATTTATCCGAACAGAGTTACAAGAGACCTTGTACAGAACGGATATGAACTCAGCAAGTACGGAATTGAGTTTAAGTACGAAAGAGTTCACAGAGGTCGCATTATTATTCTTCACTACAACGGCAAGTGTGACAGTAGTGACCGTAGAAATGTTACCGTCACGCAGGCGTTGCCCGACAGCTCACAAACGTCTATATAGCTTCATCTGCGGGGCGTGTCAGTAGGTTTCCGTGTCGGTAGTTTTACTGTCACGGCTGAGTTACTGTCACGCACAAAAACGCCCATTTTTTGCCATCGATACAGAGATCGGGTAGTTATCCCACCTGCGGCGGTGAAAGCGATTGTGGCGCAACGTGGAGCGAGTGTGGCGATACCGCACAGATACTATCGGCAGAGGAAAAAGTAGCGGTACCCGAGAAAAATCAACCCCACTGGGTTGGCAAGCATAGCAGCCGGCATTCCGCCTGCCGCCTTTGCTTGTCGGGCAGAAGCCCGAACCCACTTCAATTCAAAGGCATACACCAACAAAAGTCAGGAGTTAGATAACATGAGAAAACGAAATACGACAATAGCGATACGCTGTACAGATGAAGAAAGCAGGCATATCCATGAACTTGCTGAGAGGCACGGCTTGAAGCTCAACGACTTCGTAATCCGTTGCGCTCTCGGCAAGAAAATCGTTGTCGCCAATGGCGTCGACGAGATAGTTCGGCAGCAGAAAGCTATCGGACGCAACCTGAATCAGATAGCTACACTGGCTAACATGGACAGGCTGACCGCAGTGAACTTTCAGCCGCTCCTCGATGAGCATACCAAGGTCACGGAGCTGATAGGTCAGCTGCTGAGGGAGGTGAAGTAGTGGCGACGGTCACAGCGATAAGTACGAAAGGCGGTGGCGGTGGCAAGAAGAGCCTCGACTACATCTGCCGCGATGACAAGACCGAGAATAAAAAGTTCGTGACGGCTCTCAACTGTTCGCTGCCCACAGCCTATCAGGAGTTCAAAAACACAAGAGAAATGTACGGAAAGACTGACGGTGTGAAGTACTATCATTTCGTCCAGTCACACCCGAGCGGCTACAAGATAGAGGCAGCTCTTGCTCACAAGATAGCAGTTGAGTTTGCGGATCGAGCGTTCAAAGGGCACGAAGTTGTAGTGGCAACTCACACCGACGCTGACCATATACACTCGCACTTCATATTCAATGCAGTCAACGCAGAGACATGTTTGAAGTACCACTCAAACAAGTTCACACTGCAAGACCTGCGGCAATTATCAGACGAGATATGTCTCAAATACGGAGTGACAACCCTCAAGAGTCCTGAGCTCCACAAGCAGAGCAACGGCGTTACTAACGGCGAGTATCGTGTTGCGATGCGAGGCGAAAGTTGGAAGATGGCTCTCTCCAATACCATTGACATGGTCATGAAAAGAGCAAAATCGAAGAAGCAGTTTCGCTTCTACATGAAGCAGTGTGGCTACGATGTGAAATGGGAGGACAACAGAAAGTACATCACATACACTTGTCCCAACGGCAGGAGATGCCGCGACAACAAGCTTCACGAAGCAAAATACAGGAAGGAGAATATGGAATATGAGTTCGAAATACGAAGAAATGAAAGAAGCTTCCAAACAGAATATGGAGGAAGCACAGGACATACCAACTATGGTCTGCGTCCAGGAAAACAACTGGCTGGCGGTGATATCACAGCTGGAGTTGCTGACGGACACGCTGTTCGATGTCAAGGCTCAGACGGACGAGACCATGACATATGCACAGATGAAACAGTACCTGCAAAATCAGCAGACGATACTCGATCAGGTCATAGAGAAGTCATTGGCGATACAGAATCAAACGTCGGAAATCACGACGTTAGAAGTGTCGAAGCTGGATCAGGCGGCGAAGGCTCTCGTCTCACAGGCTGGGAAGCTGAACGAGCAGACCTTATCGCAGCTGAAATGCTCCGACGAGCAGAGCAGAAGTCACGGCTTCAGACTGCTCCGACTGGTGGTGCTGATAGAGTTTCTGCACCTGATATCATCGGCGGCATTGCTACTTTGGCTTCGATGATAGAGGACGAGCCAGCTGACGATACTGAATACGCTCGGGAGCACGTTGACCGCAAGACACTCGCAAAGGAGCTCAGGAAAAAGGAAGATCTCGGTATGCATATGGGGTAACACAACGTGCCTGCATCGAGTTTTCAAAATGGGAATTCGGTATGACGGGATAAAATATCCCGTCACGACTATGAGGTGGTGAAATACCACCTCACATACCTGAGTCGGCAAATCGCAGGCTCACCAAAGGGTACGCCAAACGACCGTACCCATAACAAAAATTTACAAAGGAGTAATGAAAAATGAACAATGTAAATCACATCAGACACAACCACGAAACAAATAGAAGGAGTATGATTGAATGGCTGAAAACAAAACAGAAACTAAAATCGTAATGCTTACAATAAAGGAAGCAGCAGCTCTGGTCGAAGGGCTGACTGAATACAGAGTACGCCAGATGTGCATCAATGGTCAGGTGCCGCATATCATGGCGGGTAAGAAATATCTCATAAACAAGGAATTATTCCTTAGATATCTGCGCGGCGAGACTGCGTAAAAAAAGTACAAACGGCGCGATTTTGCTGGACTTCCACAGAGAGTTGTGGTATGATGTCGTTGGCAAAAACGCGCCGTATTACTGAACGGAGGTTTGATATATGGCGACTTTCAGAAAAAGGAAGAATGGTTCTTATGAGATAAAAGTATCTTGCGGCTATGGCGTTGACGGAAAGCAGCATAACCAATACAAAAGCTACTATCCGGCCCCCGGTATGACTCCCAAGCAGATAGAAAAGGAGGTCAACAGGCAGGCGGTGCTGTTCGAGGAGGAATGCAAGAAAGGACAAATAACATCTGCAATCAAGTTTGAAACATTCGCCGAACAATGGCTTGAAGAATACGCTAAAGTTAATCTGCGAGCCACATCGTATTCAAAGATGATACAGGTCACCAAGCGTATATATCCCGCTCTTGGTCACAAACGGCTTGACAAGATAACTTCGCGTGACATACAAAAATTCATCACAGGTCTGCTTGTTAATGAAAAAAATCTGAACAACGGCAAGTCACTTTCAAGAAAAACAGCTGTGCATCACCTGAACTTTATAAGCGACGTGTTCAACTATGCCGTCAGAATGGGTATGCTGACGGACAATCCTTGCAGGCGCGTAGTTGTTCCGAAAACTGAACAGACAGAAAAGGAAATATATACGCTGGACGAGGTGAAAAAGCTGTTCAGCAATCTGCAAAATGAGCCGTTAAACTATCAAGTATATCTTACACTTGCAATTTATAGTGGATTCCGAAGAAGTGAAATGCTCGGTCTTGAATGGAAAGACATTGATTTCAACTACAACACAATTAAGATACGACGCACCTCTCAGTACACCTCTGAAAAGGGTATCTATACTGATACCACAAAAACGAAAAAGTCTCAACGTATTTCAAAATTCCCGGAAACTGTAATGGAACTGCTGAAAAGATTTCAACAGGAGCAGTCAAAGGAAGCACAGAGACTCGGTAGCAAATGGGAAGATCACGACAGACTGTTCACTAAATGGAATGGGGCTCCGATGTATCCAGAAATGCCCTATAAGTGGTTAAAGGATTATTGTAAAAAAATAAAAATCCCATTCCGCGGTATTCACGCTCTACGACACCTGCATGCATCACTTCTCATCTATGAAGGAATAGATGTTGTCGCAGTTTCATCCGATATGGGACATAGTGCCGTAGGAACGACTTTGAACCTGTATTCCCATATGTTCCAAGAGGCAAGGGCTCGAAACTGCGATGCCATAAGTAACGCACTGAGATTTACACGAGAGAAGATAACGCAGAAATCAAGTCCGCAGAAGAATCTGATATGTTCACTGAAGGAGATGAGGACGAGCAGGAAGAAGAAAGCCAAGCTATGTCAATGACATAAATAATCTCCGCAGAGCAAAAGCTCTGCGGAGCAACTAAAATGTCAAATTAAAAAACAAGTGGTCAATAAGTGGTTGAAAGCACTTATAAAAAAGGACGAGCTTGCAAAGTGACTATTTTAAGCCATTTACAAGCCTTGATTCTGGTGGAGGCGAGGGGAATTGAACCCCTGTCCGAAAACTCATCCATACAACTTTCTACGAGCGTATTTTACCTATTAAGATTCCCCTGTCAGACCGCCGGTAAACGGGCTGAGAGACAGAGTAGTCCGTATACAATATAAAGGCACGGACACGCCTTTATATCGTTCACCACTAATCGATGTCCAAGCGGAAGCCGTGGTACTCATCCGGTGGACAGAAGCTGACTTAAGCAGCTACCAGTTCGCTATTTCTAGAAACTGTAATGTTATTTCTTGCGTTTATATTTAAACGTGGCGACGGTTATGGAGATCACGCCGTGCTCCGCTCGCTTATCATACTTCAAAATCCCCGTCGAAACCTTTACGCCCCCAAATTAATGAGGGATAACGGTGGTACGCAAGTAATGATAATGTATATTTATTATACAACAATTATCCCGCATTGTCAAGGAATAAGAAACAGAAAATCTGTCGTAAACTGTCAGATCATCTTTCTATCAGCCACTGCACAAATGCTTTCTTATCGTTCGGATCATATCCGGCACGTTCGTAGAAATCCAGCGTAGACTGCTCCTTAGAGCCGGTCATAAGCATCAGCCTTGTACAATTGTTCCTTATAGCAATATCCTTTGCAAAGTTCAGGCAGGCTGTTGCAATTCCTCTTTTGCGATAGTCCTTATCGGTGATGACGTTCTCGATCAAAGCGTAGTGACGCTGACCGCGAGTGAGGTTTGGGATAACGACACAGATACAGGAAGAAACGATTTTTCCGTCCTCCTCTGCAACTATGACATGATGTGAGCTGTCCGACATCATAGTATCCCATATGCCGGAAACGCGCTCGTCTATCTCCGGGAACGGATTGTCATGGAGCTGCATATATAGCTTCAATAAACCTTCCAGGTCAGTTCTGACTGCTTCTCTTATCATAATAATCTCTCCTTTTTGCAGAAATCAGAATATTGCTTGTTATATGAGAATTATCTCCTGCTTGTCCGCGTCAACGCGAGTCTTTGCTCCATATGGAAGTATGGCTCTCGGCGTTGCGTGGCCAAAGTTTACGTTGTAGAGTATCGACAGCTCCGCGTTATCAACAGCTTCACGCCATATGTCCTTATATTCCTCATAGTATTTTTCATTTATCGGCTTGCCGATAATGATTCCGCTGACATTACCGAATATTCCCTCTTTCCTGAACGCTTCAAGGTAGCATTTCAGAGTATCGGGAGTCGGAGCGACTTCGCTTGTTTCGGCAAAGAATATCTTTCCCTTCCACTCCTCAGCGCTCGGGAAGATATTGTACTTGCGTATTATATCAGCCTGATTTCTGAAATCATCGGCAAGTCCCGGGATACGCTCGCAGTACGGTGCTATCAGGTCGCCAAGCCTTTCAAGATTGCCGGCAAGGAGCATTTCGCCCATGCTGTCCACACAGCCGCCGAGAAGCTCTCCTTCAAACACCGGCTTGCCCTGCAAAAGCTCATATCCGTGAGTCTCTTTGTGTGACAGAGGCATAGTGCCAAGAGCAGACGGTGAAAAATCCGTCCTGTCATCGTACCATACATCAGATGGAGTTATCTTCCTGCCGTGATAAGGCGCAAAACAGCTCTCAAACTGTGCCTTTGAGTATGGCAGCATTTCTCCGGAAAGCTCAGCTAAATCACACATAAACGCCTGACCGTAGAATGTCTGCAACCCGAGTCTGTGAAACATGAAGTGATTATGCGTAGTATCCGAAAAGCCAAGAAAGAACTTCGGGTGGTTCTGGACAGCTTCGATGAACTCCTTATCCTCCATAAGGTACGGCAGCGTCCTGAATGTCTCAACACCGCCGATAGCCGTTATTATACCCTTTATTGAGTCATCGAGAAAGGCTGCTTTAAGGTCTGCCGCACGGGCTTCCGGATGTGCAAGTATGTAATCCGCTCCGCTGAGGGCGTGCTCCATGAATACAGGCTCGAGTCCGAAGCGTTGAAGCTGTGCAATGCCGGTATCCTTGGTATGAGCACAGTAAGGTTCACCGAGTATGCCGTTTGATAGGCTTACTATCGCTATTCTATCGCCTTTTCTGAGCGGTTCCGGTATAAGCATATCCATGCTCCTTTCTCTTGTTTACATCTTAAACGTCAATGTCCCTGTTCAGCTCATCAAACATCTCTATCATCGTCTCATTGTCTTTGGTGAGAGCTTTGATAGTCAGCTGAGTCTGTGCCTTATCGTTTGCCAGTCTCAGATTATTCGTAGACTTCATAAGGTTGTCCTTGACCTTTTTTAGGTGGTCTATGGTCTTGTCTATCTCATCTATTGCGGTATCGAACTGCTTTTTCGCAAGGTCAAAATTTCTCGAAAAGCCGCTCTTGAACGTCTCTATGCGTTCCTCAAAATGAGTTATATCTATCTCCTGGTTCTTCATATCTGCAAGCTGACGCTTGTACTCCATTAAGTTCATAGCCGCGTTGCGGAGAATAGAGATTATCGGTATAAAGAACTGCGGACGGATAACGTACATCTTCTCATACTCGTAAGAAACATCAACAATTCCCTGATTATAGAGTTCGCTGTCCTTTTCAAGCAGAGAAACAAGTATTGCATATTCGCATTTTTTGTTCTTTCTGTCCTTGTCAAGCTTTGAGAAGAAGTCCTGGTTTTTGTGCTTGGTGGCAGTTTCGTCCATTTCGTTCTTCATCTCAAACATAATTGAAATGATCTCGTTGCCGTCATCATCTTTTTCGCGGTAGATATAATCGCCTTTAGTTCCGTCGGCAACAGTGTTGTCCTTGCCGAATTCAGCATTTTTGAACGCCATCGAACGCACCATATTGAACGAATTCTCGCAGTGCTTTTCGAGCGTTTCACCTATCATTTTCGTGGAAAGACTTGTTTTCAGATCCTTGTAGTTCTTAATTGTCTCGTCCTTGATCTTCAGCTGGTCTTCGTACTTTTTTATCGTAAGACCGAGTTCATTCTCCATTTTAGAAACTGCAAGATCATTCTTTATCTTTATATTTTCAAGCTGGTTGTTCAGTTCCGTTATCTTTTCCTTGCTGTCGCTGAGGGCTTTTTCGTACTTGCTCTTTTCATCGCTGACAGCTTTTGAGACCGCAAGCTCCATTCTGACATCGTTATTGCCTATCTCGGCTTCGAGTTTTTGCACAGCAATCTCGAGTTCTTTAATTCTCTCGTCTTTTTTTGCGGTTATTTTATTTATATTAAGCTCTGTTTCGGTCTTGTTTCTTTCATTCAGAACTTCTATCTGCTTGTTCAGGTCTCTTTCAAATTCCTTGTTCCGCACCTGCTGAACAATAGCAGCATATCCGGCTTCGTCGATAGTGAAAGCCTCTCCGCAGTGCGGACATTTGATCTCGTTCATGTACTGACCTCCTGTTACTCGTAATCCTGTATATAACAACACGGGCGGATATCATCCGCCCATAGAATCATCAATGATTGCGGCTCTTGAGACTGCGGTCTATCTCGCGGTTAGCGTCACGCTTTGCGATATCAGCACGCTTGTCGTAGAGCTTTTTACCCTTGCAGAGGCCTACCTGCACCTTGACCTTTGAATCCTTGAAATACAGACTCAGCGGTATCAGTGAAAGTCCCTCCTGCTTGAGTGTTCCGTAGAGCTTGTTTATCTCGCGCTTATGCATGAGCAGCTTACGTACTCTCATAGGATCACGGTTGAAGATATTGCCTTTTTCATACGGTGATATGTGCATACCTCTCACGAACAGTTCTCCCTTGTCGATAGAGCACCAGCTGTCCTTGAGGTTTACTCCGCCCTGACGGATAGACTTCACCTCTGTACCGACAAGCTCTATACCTGCCTCATATGTCTCGAGCACGAAGTAATCGTGTCTGGCTTTTCTGTTTTCTGCTATCGTTTTCGTGCCTTTTGACCTCATAGTCTCTCTCCCTTTATTACTTTTCGCTGTATTATATTTAAAATTATACATCATAGCCCGATAAATGTCAACCATAACCGCCGAACATTCTGCGGAGTAAGCTATTATTATGCGCCGTAGGACGTTTTACAGGATTATTTGTCGTTCAGTGACTGCTTTTTTACCATTATTTTTGAAAAAGCCTTGATTTTAACCCCTTAAAGTGTTATAATAAATGTGTGTATTTTTAAGGATCGGAGGAAAGCTATGAAATATAAAGGTGAAAAATGTGCAGCCTGCGGTGAAGTCTTTACCGAAGATGATGACGTTGTCGTTTGCCCCGACTGCGGTTCGCCTCATCACAGAGCGTGCTACAAGGAGAATAATCAGTGCGCAAACATCGCTTTTCACGAGAGCGGACAAAAGTGGCATAAAGCTCTGGTCGATCCGGCTTCGTTCCAGGACAGCAGCGAAATAGTTCCCTGCCCGTCATGCCGTTTTCCTAACCCTAAGAGTGCTGATAAATGCATCCGCTGCGGTGCTGATATGTCTACGCAGGAAGAAAAAACTGAGGAAGCTGCTCCCGAAAAGGAAAACTCTTCAAACGAAGATCCCTTCATTCAGTATATGGAAAACGAACTTGCTGCAGCAAGGCCTTACCTTGGATTTGATCCTGAGGAGGATATGGGCGGCGCTACTCTGAAAGAAGTTTCTCAGTTCGTCTGCACAAACACACTCTACTATATACCTATTTTCAAGCGTATGAAAGATTTCGGCTCGAAGATCTCATTCAATATTTCCTGCCTGTTATTCCCCTATTTCTATTTTGCAAACCGCAAAATGTGGGGATGGGCAATGATCTCAGCTGTTCTTTCGATAGTACTCAATATGCCGACATATATACTTTGGCTCAGCAAGCATATCGCTTCAAATTCCAATACTGAGGGATTCCTCTCAATGATCTATGACAATCAGTCATCTCTTGAAAACCTCGACGGAATATTCAGTGTGTTCAGCACTTTCACCAGTATCGGCTTCTGTCTCTTCGGAAACTGGCTGTACTACCGCTACACTATGAAAACACTGCGGCGCATGAAAAGTCAGATCGGCGGCGACAAAGTCCCCACAAAACAGCTTATGACTGCCGGCGGTGTAAAACCCGTGAACATACTCTTTATGGCACTCATAATCATGGGATTAGGTCTCGCAGTTCTCTTTGCTGCCATACAGATAATGGATGCAGGAAAGCTTTTAAGCTCATTATGATAACAAGGACGCATTTCTGTGCGTCCATTTTTTTACTCCACTTTTCCTGATAACAAAAAATGCCTGCCGCATAATGCGGCAGGCAATAATTATATTACACGATCGGGTTTGCCATAGGAGCAGCGTTGTGCTCGATATATGCTTCGTTCTTAGCGACCTCGACCTTGTTGTAGATGTCCATACCTGTACCGGCAGGAATGAGCTTACCGATGATAACGTTCTCCTTGAGTCCGAGGAGCTTATCGCTCTTGCCTCTGATAGCAGCATCTGTGAGAGCCTTTGTTGTCTCCTGGAATGAAGCTGCTGACATGAAGCTGTCGGAGTTGGAAGAAGCCTTGGTAATACCCTGAAGTACGGGGCTGGTCTGTACAAGCTGGAGATCGTACTCGCCGGAGTCGATCCTTGCCTGAATCTCAGAGTTGATAGCGTCGATCTCCTTGCGGTCAACGAGTGTGCCGGGAAGCAGATAGCTGCTGCCGGATTCCTCGACCTTGATCTTGCGGAGCATCTGACGAACGATAACTTCAATGTGCTTATCGTTGATATCAACACCCTGTAAACGGTAAACCTTCTGAACTTCGTTGATGATGTAGTTCTGAACAGCCTGTGTACCGAGGATGTTGAGGATGTCTGTCGGGTAGATATTACCTTCTGTAAGACGAACACCCTTGTCGATAACTTCGCCCTCCTGAACTCTGATCTTGAAGTTGTAGGGAATCATATAAGTCTCAGACTCGCCTGTTTCATCATTGGAAACAATGATGTTTCTTGTAGTCTTGATCTCTTCGATGTGGATCTTACCCGAGATGCGTGAGAGGATAGCAGCACCCTTAGGACGTCTGCTCTCAAAGAGTTCCTCAACACGGGGGAGACCCTGTGTGATATCTTCCGCATCGGCAGAAGCAACACCACCGGTATGGAAGGTTCTCATTGTAAGCTGTGTACCAGGCTCACCGATTGACTGAGCAGCGATTACGCCGACAGCTTCACCGACTGATACAACATTGTTGTGTGCAAGGTTAGCACCGTAGCACTTAGCACATACGCCGTTTCTTGCCTTACAGGTAAGAACTGAACGTATCTTGATCTTTTCGATGCCCGTTTCAACGATCTTCTTTGCATCAGCGTCACTGATGAGCTTTGTGCGTGATACGATGAGTTCACCGGATTCGTCGCGGAGGTCTTCGGAGAGGTATCTGCCGACAAGACGCTCAACGAACGGCTCAACGACTTCGTTGCCGTTTTTGATCTCATATACTTCGATACCGTCAGTAGTTCCGCAGTCGTCCTCACGGATGATAACGTCCTGAGATACGTCAACAAGTCGACGTGTGAGGTAACCTGAGTCAGCGGTACGGAGAGCGGTATCAGCTAGTCCCTTACGGGCGCCTCGAGATGCGATGAAGTACTCGAGGATGTTAAGACCTTCACGGTAGTTAGCTCTGATCGGGATCTCGATAACGCCACCGGAGGTGTTAGCGATAAGTCCACGCATACCAGCGAGCTGACGGATCTGTGAGATACTACCACGGGCACCGGAGTCAGCCATCATCCAGATAGGATTGTATCTGTCGAAGTTTGCCTTCAGGGCTGCAGTAACCTGATCATTGGTATCTGTCCAGAGTGAAATGATCTTCTTTGATTTTTCCTGAGCGGAGATATAACCGTACTCATACTCTGTTGTGATCTGTGCAACTTCTTCATCAGCCTTTGCAAGGATCTCCTTCTTCTGAGGAGGAATTGAAGCATCGCATACAGCAACGGTAAGAGCTGCTCTTGTGGAGTATTTGTAACCGAGAGCCTTGATACGGTCAAGTACCTCGGAAGTTGTTGTTGTGCCGTGGATCTTGATGCAGCGCTCGATGATGTCTGAGAGCTGCTTCTTTCCTACGAGGAATGCGATCTCAAGGTCAAACTGCTTATCGGAGTTGGTTCTGTCAACATAGCCGAGGTTCTGAGGAATGTTCTCATTGAAGATGAGACGTCCGACAGTAGCATCGATTATCTTGGAGACCTTCTTGTCGCCGATGTCCTTTGTTATCTTTACCTTGATATTGGCGTGAAGTGAAACATCATGCTCGTTGTAAGCCATAAGAGCTTCGTTCACATCACGGAATACCTTGCCTTCACCGGGTTCGCCGGGCTTATCCATTGTGAGGTAGTAAGAACCAAGTACCATATCCTGTGAAGGAACGGCGACAGGCTTACCATCTGAAGGTTTGAGGAGGTTGTTAGCTGCGAGCATGAGGAAACGAGCCTCTGCCTGAGCCTCTGCTGAAAGCGGAAGGTGTACAGCCATCTGGTCACCATCGAAGTCAGCGTTGAAGGCTGAACATACGAGCGGATGGAGCTTGATAGCGCGTCCCTCAACGAGTATAGGCTCGAATGCCTGGATACCGAGTCTGTGGAGCGTAGGAGCACGGTTGAGCATTACAGGGTGATCCTTGATAACGTCCTCGAGAGCATCCCATACCTTGTTGTCAGCACGGTCGATGAGCTTTCTTGCAGACTTGATATTTGCGATAGCCTTCTTGTCAACGAGTCTCTTGAGTACGAAGGGCTTGAAGAGCTCGAGAGCCATTTCCTTCGGGAGACCGCACTGATACATCTTGAGCTCAGGTCCTACTACGATAACTGAACGTCCGGAGTAGTCAACACGCTTACCGAGAAGGTTCTGACGGAAACGTCCCTGCTTACCCTTGAGCATATCAGAGAGTGATTTAAGAGCACGGTTGCTCGGACCTGTAACAGGTCTGCCGTGTCTGCCGTTATCTATGAGAGCGTCAACTGCTTCTTGGAGCATACGCTTTTCGTTTCTTACGATGATGTCAGGAGCATCGAGCTCGAGCATTCTCTTGAGACGGTTGTTTCTGTTGATAACACGTCTGTAAAGATCGTTAAGGTCGGATGTTGCATAACGTCCGCCGTCGAGCATGATCATAGGACGGATATCCGGAGGGATTACAGGCACTACTGAGAGTATCATCCACTCAGGCTTGTTTCCTGAGAGACGGAATGCCTCGATGATCTGGAGTCTCTTGAGGAGCTTTACCTTCTTCTGACCTGCGGGAAGTCCTACAAGCTCAGCCTTGAGGTCGTCAGCTACGATCTCGATGTTGTTTCTCCACTCGATATCCTCGAGAGCTGCAAACTTCTGACACTCTTCACAGTCACACTCGGTAGGCTTGTTGAAGCAGCTTACCCTGGGTGCGCCGATAGAGATCTTGCCCATTTCGATGAGACGATTCTTCTGAGTATCGTATCTCTCGGGATCGTACTCGTTGAGAAGCTTCTTGATAGCTTCTGCGCCCATCTCAGCCTTGAAATCGTCACCGTACTTCTCACGGAAGGAGAGGTACTCCTTCTCGGAGAGGAGCTGCTTCTTAACGAGCTCTGTGTTGCCGGGATCGATTACGATATATTTTGTGAAGTAGAGGATCTCCTCGAGTCTCTTCTGTGAGATCTCGAGTACCTGTCCTATACGGGAAGGAGTTCCCTTGAAGTACCAGATGTGGGATACGGGAGCTGCGAGCTCGATGTGTCCCATTCTCTCTCTTCTTACTCTTGCTCTTGTTACTTCAACGCCGCAGCGGTCGCAGACCTTGCCCTTGAAGCGGATCTTCTTGAACTTTCCGCAGTGGCACTCCCAGTCCTTGGTAGGTCCGAATATCCTTTCACAGAAAAGACCGTCGCGCTCGGGCTTCTGCGTTCTGTAATTTATAGTCTCAGGTCTTTCAACAACGCCGTATGACCAGCTTCTTATCTGCTCAGGCGAAGCGAGACCGATCTTTATAGATTCAAAAGTATTAAATTCCAAACTGCTACCTCCTGCACATATTTATGCATATTGCTTGATTACTGTTTGCGGTTGGGTTTCAGACCTCGTCAGAGGAATCATCAAGATCGAAACTGTCGTATGAATCTTCAGCATCGTCGTCATCGAGTGCGAACTCATCTTCATCGTCGTCGAATGAGAACTCATCGTCCTTATCAACGCTGTCGAAGTCATCGTCGCCTTCAAATCCGAAACCTGCATCGCCCATATCATCATCAGAGTAGCTTGAAGTATCGCCTGTATCCTCATCATCAAATGAACCGCCAGCCGGTACTGTATCTTCATCGTCAAAGTTCTGCTTGAGGTCGATCTCTTCCTGATTGATGTCAAGTACCTTGACGTCGAGGCAGAGTGACTGCATTTCCTTGATGAGTACCTTGAAGGACTCAGGGATACCAGGTGTAGGAACGTTCTGTCCCTTGACGATAGCTTCGTAGGTATTGACTCTTCCGATAGTATCGTCAGACTTGACTGTGAGGATCTCCTGAAGGGTGTAAGCTGCACCGTAAGCTTCAAGAGCCCAAACTTCCATCTCTCCGAATCTCTGACCGCCGAACTGAGCTTTACCGCCCAGAGGCTGCTGAGTAACGAGTGCATAAGGACCAACGGAACGAGCGTGGATCTTATCGTCAACGAGGTGGTGGAGCTTGAGGTAGTACATATAACCAACAGTTACGCGGTTATCAAACTTTTCACCTGTACGTCCGTCATAAAGTGTGAACTTACAATCGTCAGTGAATTCAAGTGCATTGGGGTTGATTACCTTATCCATTGACTTGAGCTCAAACATATCTTCTCTGTGCTCCTTGGCATGAGCGTCAGCCATCTTGAAGCATTCACGGATGTCATCTTCGTGAGCGCCGTCGAATACAGGAGTCATGATGTGCCAGCCCAGAGCCTTACAAGCCATTCCGAGGTGAACTTCGAGTACCTGACCGATGTTCATACGTGAAGGAACGCCGAGGGGGTTGAGCACGATATCGAGAGGTGTACCATCAGGAAGGAACGGCATATCTTCCTCAGGAAGGATACGTGATACGACACCCTTGTTACCGTGACGACCGGCCATCTTATCGCCGACTGTGATCTTTCTCTTCTGAGCGATATAGCACTTAACGCGCATATTTACGCCAGCGGAGAGCTCGTCGGGAGCATTTTCTCTTGTAAATACCTTTACATCTACGATAACACCGGATTCACCGTGAGGTACCTTGAGGGAGTTATCGCGTACTTCTCTTGCCTTCTCACCGAAGATAGCACGGAGAAGTCTCTCTTCTGCGGTAAGCTCGGTCTCACCCTTAGGAGTTACCTTACCTACCAGTATATCGCCGGAATTAACTTCCGAACCTATGCGGATAATACCGTTTTCATCGAGGTTTGCGAGAGCATCATCACCGACATTCGGGATGTCGCGTGTGATCTCTTCAGGTCCGAGCTTGGTGTCACGGCACTCGATCTCATATTCTTCGATATGAACAGAGGTGAATACATCCTCGCGGACAAGTCTCTCGTTAAGGAGAACAGCGTCCTCGTAGTTGTAACCTTCCCATGTCATGAAGCCGATGAGAGCGTTCTTACCGAGTGAGATCTCACCGTCAGCAGTAGCGGGACCGTCTGCGAGCACCTGTCCCTTCTTGACCTCTTCGCCGACAGCGACGATAGGTCTCTGGTTTACGCAGGTACCCTGGTTGGAACGCTTGAACTTGATGAGCTCATACTTGTGCTCGATACCGTCGTCGCCGATCATATGGATCTTCTCAGCGTCAACGTATGTGATCTTTCCGTCGTATTCTGATACTACGCATACGCCGGAGTCAACGGCAGCCTTGTACTCCATACCTGTTCCGACGAACGGACGCTCGGTCTTGAGGAGCGGTACAGCCTGACGCTGCATGTTTGAACCCATGAGGGCACGGTTAGCGTCATCGTTCTCGAGGAACGGGATCATTGAAGTAGCTACTGAAACGACCATCTTAGGAGATACGTCCATGTAGTCAACCTTTTCACGCTCGCACTCGAGGATCTGCTCACGGTAACGTGCATTTACACGAGGTCTTGCGAACTTGCCTTCCTCTGTAAGAGGCTCGTTAGCCTGAGCAACGATGAAGTTGTCCTCAGTATCAGCTGTCATATAAACTACCTCGCCGGTAACGACGCCGGTAGCCTTGTCAACCTTGCGGTAAGGTGCCTCGATGAATCCGTACTCGTTAATTCTTGCGAATGTAGCGAGGTATGAGATAAGTCCGATGTTAGGACCTTCAGGAGTCTCGATAGGACACATTCTTCCATAGTGGCTGTAGTGAACGTCTCGAACCTCGAATCCGGCACGGTCTCTTGAAAGACCTCCGGGACCGAGAGCTGAAAGACGTCTCTTATGAGTAAGCTCAGCAAGAGGATTGTTCTGGTCCATAAACTGTGACAGAGGTGAGGAGCAGAAGAATTCCTTCATAGCTGAAGAAATAGGTCTTATGTTGATAAGAGTCTGAGGTGTGAGTGTGTTTACATCCTGAGTCTGAATGTTCATTCTCTCACGGATACCTCTTTCCATACGTGCATAACCGATGCGGAACTGGTTCTGGAGGAGCTCACCTACGCTGCGGATACGTCTGTTTCCGAGGTGGTCGATATCGTCAACAGTACCAACACCTTCGCAGAGGTTAAGGAAGTAGCTGATAGTTGCGAAGATATCATCAAGGATGATGTGCTTGGGAACGAGATCATCAGCACGCTTCTTGATGTTCTCCTCGAGCTCGTCAGCGTCAGCAGAAGTATCAAGGATCTCCTTGAGCACCTTGTAGGATACCTTCTCGTTGATGCCGTACTTTTCTGTGTCAAGGTCAACATAGCCCTTGATGTCTACCATGCCGTTACCGATGATCTTAGCGACCTTTTCAACCATACGGATGTTGGTCTCGCCTCGCTCGTCGGTGTAGTATTCCTTAGCTTCTACCTTTACGAATGCGTAGTAAACACCAGCCTGTTCGATCTCGCAAGCCTTGTCGTAGGTAACGATCTCGCCCTCATCAGCCATTATCTCACCTGTGTTGGGGTTGATAACAGGCTCTGCAAGAAGATGTCCTGCAAGACGTGAAGCGATACCGAGCTTCTTGTTGTACTTGTATCTACCGAAGCGGCAGAGATCATATCTCTTTGCATCGAAAAAGAGGTTGTTGAGGTGTGTAACAGCGCTCTCTACCGTCGGAGGCTCGCCAGGACGAAGCTTCTTGTATACGTCGATAAGAGCGTCTGAGTTGTTCTTTGTCTGATCCTTCTGGAGGATAGTCTGCTTGAGGCGGTCATCCTCACCGAAGAGCTCATAGATCTCCTCATCCGAACCAACACCGAGTGCACGGATGAAAGTTGTTATCGGGATCTTTCTGTTCTTGTCGATACGGACATAAACAACATCGTTGGAGTCCATCTCATACTCGAGCCATGCACCTCTGTTAGGGATAACTGTTGTATTGAAAAGATCCTTACCTGTCTTGTCCTTCTCGAAAGCGTAGTAAACACCAGGTGAACGAACGAGCTGTGATACGATAACACGCTCAGCACCATTTATTACAAAGGTTCCGCTGTCAGTCATCAGCGGGAAATCGCCCATATAGATCTCGTTTTCGCAGATAGCGCCTGTCTCGTTGTTGTAGAGGACGGCGGTAGCTCTCATAGAAACCTGATACGTAGCACCTCTTGCCTTACATTCTGCAAGAGTATACTTGGGGGTGTCGTCGAAGCGGTAATCCTTGAAAGTGAGTGTGAGATTGCCGTTATAGTCTGTGATAGCGGTCATGTCGCGGAAAACTTCTCTGAGTCCCTCTTCCCTGAACCACTTATACGAGTTCTTCTGAACTTCGATAAGGTTAGGCATTTCGAGGGGTTCGGTGATCTTACCGAAACTCATTCTGACATTCTTTCCCAGCTGCTTAGGTGTAACATTCACCATAGGCGGAAACCTCCTTATATTTTTGCTTATCCGCTGCTCTGCCCTAATCCGGCAAGCATACGGAACGTTGCCATTGCTTTACGGAAAATTTTTCAAAAACCTATTGACAATCGTCGTTATGTATGATATAATATCTTGATAACAGCGACAATTTTCCATATTGATACATTATATTATTATAGCTCATTAAAGTCCAGATGTCAAGCCATTTGGAGACGATTTATGAGAAATGCCGGATTTCAGAAAGAAGTCCGGCATTTTTTGTTGATTATTATCGTTTGCTTAATAAACTGTACCCTCAGCGCTTCCGATATTGAGAACAAAATCCTTGATAAGCGGCATTACACCGTTCGGATCAACGCTCTTAACGCTGTTGTCGGGCAGTTTTACGTTCCATACACCCTCTGTGAGGTTCCTCAGAGCGAGCTTGCTGGGATCTTTCTTGTTGCGGACGATCTCGCCCACTATCTTGTGGAAATCTCCCTCTGTCTCGCTGACCTGTCCGTCATAGAGCTTCACTCCGCCGAATGCAGGAACTTCAAACCTCTTGAATTTGATACCGCCGCGGCAGGTAAGAGGTCCGCCGCAGTACATACAGCTTACTGTATAGCCCTCGCTGATGAAAGTCTCCTTGCCGCAGTGCGGGCAGGCTACAGTCTCACTTCTCAGACGCACGAAAGCATCGAGCCATGTTCTCTCGATAACACGGTCATAAGGCGGCTGAACGGATTTCTTGCTGAATGATTCTACGAAAAGGTCTCTGATGTATTCCGGATATATCTTCCAAAAACGCAGAGTATTTGTGTTGAGCTGATTGTTTGCAGCGTTGCGGTCGTCCTCGGGATCAAGAACAAATACAGGATCAGTACCGTAGAACTTCTTTTCAAGTTCCGGAGTCATGCAGGGCGGTGTAGAATACTTGCCCTCGAGCGGGTGTTCAATGAAGAGCATACGGAACAGGATAACAGCAAGTGAGAAACGGTCCGAACGCTTGTCAGGAGCGCCGCCGAGAACTACCTCAGGAGCCATATAGCGCTGTTTGCCTGCGATACCGAAGTTTACTCCCCTCTCTGAAACATTGTCGTTGTCGCAGATGAGGACGTTACCGTTTTTAGGATCAATGAAGAAGTTACCGTTGTTGAGGTCCTGATAGCTGTAGCCGTCATTGTGAAGCGCACGGAATCCCTCAATAATGTTGATAGCAGCGTTGCAGCGTGCAGTTATACCCGAGAACTGTGCCTTCATGCGGCGCTTCTTAGGCTCCCATATGAGGAAGCGTGTGAGCTCCTCGAATCCCTGCGGACGGAGCTGCATGATATAGCCGAAAGTTCCGTCTATCCACTCAGAAAGCTCCTCCGGCCATAAGAAAGCCTTTGTCGGTGCGCCCTTGCGGATATTGTTGCGTAGATTTTCATAGAATTCCTTGGGATTCTTCATTTTTTCAACAGTGGACTTGTGGTACCACTTGAGAGCCATTTCCCTGCCGTTGAAGCTTATCTTGTAGACGTTTCCCTGTCCGCCTCCACCAAGAAACTCCAGTACGGTGAATTCTCCCCCGTTGACTGTTCTTCCCTTGAAACCGTTCTTTAGTTCTGCCATGTCAATTCCTCCTTATATCATTATCCCCGAACCAAGTGTCAGCGCACCCTCGTTCGGGGAAAGTTATTATTTTACGATAGTGTTCATACAGAGCCAGTTGCACCATGTTTCATAGTAGTTTGCAAAAACGTGGACTCCGTCGCTTGTAGCATCGGTTCTCAGCGCTCCGTCGCCGTCATCGAACACAGGATTTACATCTATGTAGTAGACGTTCTGATAATCTGCGAGCTGTGAAAGCAGAGCGTTAAGATAGTTTATCCTCTCGTTGGAGATAGAGGAAGTCTGAGCGCCGGTAGCAACATGAAGGTTCGCCATAATATAAATTATAGCGTCAGGCTGCTCATGTCTGATAGTTTCTATCATTGCACCGTAAGCCTTTGCCGTTGAATCGAGGTCGTTGCCCACCTCATTTATACCGAGCATAGTATAGATCTTGCCGTATTTCTTAGCCTGAAGAGCTCCTGTGAGAGTCTGTCCGTTGACTGAAGACGAGTTTATCTTGTAGGCAGCCAATCCCTTTTCACAGTAGTAGTCTGCATTTTTCAGTGTGCCATAGAGCTGAAGTCCGACAGTACGCGAATCTCCTATAAAGAGCGCATCGTCAAAATATGTCGGTTCGCTCTGAACAAAATTAACCGCATTCGCAGGTGCAGCTTCAGTCGTAGCTTCTGTTGCATCCTGTACTGTTGTAACTGTTGAACCGTCAGCAGCTGTTGCAGGCTGAGCATCGGTAGACTTTTCGCCTTCCGGAGCTGTACCAGCCTGAGTTGCACCCATTGTTGGCATATTCACCTCGATGGGCGGCAGCTTTTCGGTCTTGGTCTTCTCCTTGCTCGAATCCCATATCTGCTTGTATATGAACGGTGAAGCCACTACGCAGGTCGCGAGCAGTATCACAGTATATACGCATTGTCTGAATCTATTCATAATTAAAGTCTCCTGTCAGAATCTGAAATACATAAACGGATCGTTGAGTCCCTTGTACATACAGTAGACAGAGCCCCAGAATACAGCCAGCAGAGCCAGCGAGCATATCACCGTATTCTTCATTTTTTTGTATATCAGGAACGGCAGCTTTGTTGAGAATACCGCTCCGGCTATGAAGAAATAGCGGTAGGTATCCCAGTACTGGCTGTAATCTCCGTCCAAAACGTGCGAGTTATCCTTGGGGATAAACGGAATAAGTCTCTTGAAGTATATACCGAGCTGTTCAAAGTCGGTTACTGCAAAGAGAAGCCATGTAAGCGGTATTATCACTATCATATAAGCGTGTCCGAGTATCCTGTACTTGTTGAAGAACTCTCCTGTCCAGAACTTTTCCGACATGATTATGCCGAAGAGAACGAGTCCCCATAACACGAAATTCCAGCTTGCACCGTGCCACAGACCTGTGAACAGCCATACGACAAAGGTGTTGAATATCATTCTGTGCGGACCTTTGCGGTTTCCGCCGAGGGGAATGTATATGTAGTCTTTGAACCATGTTCCGAGAGTCATATGCCAGCGTCTCCAGAACTCTGTCATAGTTACGGAAAGATACGGGAAATCGAAGTTCTTCGGGAGCTCAAATCCCATAATACGTCCGAGACCTATCGCCATGAGCGAATAACCCCAGAAGTCAAAACACAGCTGGAACGAATAGGCTATTATTCCCATCCACGCGAGCTTTGTGGAGATATTATTAAAGCCGACAGTCGATATATCGCTCCAAAGTCCGCCTATCTGATTGGCGATGAGCACCTTGAAGCCGAGTCCGATAGTGAATGTCTTTAGACCGTCCTCGACCTTTTTTATGCTGTGAGTACGGTGGCGGAGCTGCTTTGCGACCGAATCATATGTAACAATAGGACCGGCAATAAGCTGCGGGAACATACTAATATATGCGCCGTAGTTGATAAAGCGCTTCTCTGCTTTTGTCTTTCGCCTGTATACATCTATAATATAGGAAACATTCTGAAACGTATAGAAGCTGATTCCTATCGGCAGGATTATATCCTTGACTGTAAGACCTGCGTGGAAAACGTTATTGATGTTTTCAGCGCCGAATCCCCAGTATTTGAAGAATATCAGCCACCAGAAGTTGAATGCTATGCCA
This sequence comes from Ruminococcus sp., assembly GCA_016290875.1. GTDB lineage: Bacteria > Bacillota > Clostridia > Oscillospirales > Ruminococcaceae > Ruminococcus. Next base: position 34,908 of record JAEEVL010000013.1, on the reverse strand, counting down.
AAGGTCAGCCATATCTTACGCAGATACTTTGAACTCTCGATAAACTGTCCGACGATATAATTCAGCAGGACTGTAAGCAGGAACAGCATAATGTATACCAGCTTTTTAACACCAAGGCTATAAAAAAACACACTTCCGGCAAATATGACTGCATTCTTATACATTCGCGGTACGAACGCATATGCGGCCATAAAAACAGGAAGGAATATAAAGATAAATTCCAAACTGCTGAATACCATTTAACCACCCTTTGGAGTCTTGACTTCCGATACCTTAATACAAATTTTCACATATAAACCAATACGCGCCTAAAAATGCCCGTACATTTATATTTTACACGCAAACAGCTGAAATGTCAACATTTTTTTCGCTTCAGCCGCAATTTTATCAAATTCCTATCGGTATTATATACAATATCCCACTTTCAGACAGCACTTACAGATTCATCGGTATGTATTTACAGCTTGGTGATACCGTGGCGGGGCATAAAAAAGAACCGCTCAAAATGAGCGGTTCCTGAAATCATTATTATTTTGCGAGTGTAAAGACAAGTCCGAGCTTGAACTTCTGGATCAGAAGCGCATCAGCATTAGAAAGGCCTTTCTTTCCATCAACATCGGCTCTTCTCTTACCCTTTTCTGTAATACTGTTGGAAGTTTTGCCTACATCATACTTGTCAGGGTTCGTAGCAACCTGCATTACGAGCACAGCATCTGCAATGTTTACGCTTCCGTCGCCGTTAGCGTCACCAAGAATAGTCTTTTCGTTAACAAATTCTACTTCGACCTTGATCTGCGGCTTGTCAGCACTTATCTCGAAAGTTGCGCTGGGTGAACTCTTTGGCATTGCATACCCCTTAGGAACAGATTCTATCTCCAGACTGAATACAGCACCGAATATTTCACTTTCACTTCCGAAATTAAGCTTATTCGGATCGAATATATTGTCTGTTAAGTTGGAAGTATAGCTGCGTTCGCCGTAGTAAGCACCGCCGCCGTTATTTGACATTGCTGAGATCGAATAGCCTACGCCATCTATCAGCTCGCCGGTCTCTTTGTCAACGATATTAACATCCACCTTGATTTTTCCGAGCGGTTCAGGCTCAGTTGTTGTAACCGTTTCGGTAACAGTAGAAGAAGTTGTTGTGACAGTTGTTGTGACAGCTGTTGACTCTGTTGTAGGCTGAGGTCCGGGACTGCTCTTTCCGCCGTCAAGATTGCTCTTAGCACCGGATGCATAGAACTCGCTGAGTGAGAGACCATTCTTTCCGAGAGCTGTCTTGTGATCGAGACCGATATACTTACCGGAATCAGTCTGCCAAAGGGATTCTTCAAACAGAGCATACTTCTTCTCGTCCCATACCTTGAACTGTGAGTCAAGAAGTCCGCCTGTATCGCCGGAATTCGGGTTGAGGCACCAGAACGTGTGATTGATATGATTGTTTATCATATAATCGCGCAGGAGCGTCATCCAGCGCTGGTTCTCAGCACCGTCCATATGTCCGCCCCATTCTCCTATGAGCAGCGGAGCGATGTCCTTATCGTTGATGTAAGCCCATGTATCATACCAGTATTCATCAAGAAGCGACTGTGTGTCAAACGACATACCGGTCGGGTCTTCCATCAGATGGAACCACGCCTGCTCGCGATAAACTGACGGGCCGTAGTCATGGGGAGAATATACTATCTGCGATGTGCCTGATTTGGGAGTTACGGGATAGTCCTTTACTCCGCGGAGGTTTCCGCCCCACCATGCACCGTACCACGGTGACTGGTCAGCGGGAGCGTTCCAGATATCCGGAGTGTCAAAGGTATAGCCCTTTTCAGTCTTAGGGTACTGCTCAATACCCTCTACAAGTATGAGAGCGTGTGGATTAACTGCAAGTATCGAGTTCGCGCATGTCTCTGCGGCATACTTCCAGTTGTTGGTATCGTTTGAATTGTCCCACTTTGCAATATCGGATGGACAGGTAGTACCGCTATATCCGCGCTTGCCGTGCGGCTCGTTCTTGAGGTCGTAAGCGATGATAGTATCGTCATTGCTGTACTTCTTGGCAAGCCATGTAATAGAGTCTATCCAGTCATCGAAGGTTACAGGATCACCGGCATTGGGAGCGTATTTTTCCTCTTTTATAGTTGCCATATCTTCAGCTGTCTTGCTGCTCTTCTCATAATACCAGAGCTCGTAGTTATGACCTGAATTGTGCGAGGATGGGCTGTGGACGTCAACAAGTGCCTTTATACCGTACTTCTTGCACTTCTGCATAATAACGTCAAAGACCTCCATACTGTTCATCTCTGTGCCGTCAGCGTGGCAGAAATCCGGATTGAACTTATAACCGTCAGTATTCTTCGGGTTCAGTCCCTCACACTTGTATGGGTATCCATTCATCCACGAAAGAAGCAGCTCCGAGGAGATCGGGAAGCGTATGATATTGATACCGCGGTCAGCAACTCCTGAAAGGAGCTCGTCAACATCCGCACTCCAGAGACCGTGTGGGAAGTTCTCAGTACAGTTGAGACCAAACCAGTTCGCACCTGTGAGCCATACCTGATTGCCGTTCGCATCATACAGACGGCTTCCCTTGGCATGAAGCCAGTCATCATTGTTGTCATCAGCAGCTGATGCTGAAATTATATTGCTGGTAGCAGCCGGTGCACAGTAAGCTGTACACGAAGCGCCGGTAACAACTGCCGCTGCAGCTGCTGTCAGCCTTTTGATAAAACTGTTCATTGTTATGTCTCCTCTTCTATATCATATGTTTTAAGAGTAACCGTGTATTGTGCAAGACTATCTACAAGACCGAGCTTGCACTTCTGGATCAAAAGTGCATCAGAGTTTGTAAGTCCCTTCTTGCCGTCAACGTCAGCTCTTCTCTTGCCGCTTTCTGTAATGCTGCTGGAGCTCTTTCCTACATCGTACTTGTCAGGATTTGTAGCAACCTGCATTACGAGTACAGCGTCTGCGATGTTTACACTTCCGTCGCCGTTTGCATCACCGAGTTTAGTCTTTTCATTCACGAGTTCTACCTCGACCTTAACTGTTCTGTCGGCATACACGTTAAAATTAGTTTTTGTTGAGTTCTTAGGCATTGCATATTCCTTCGGAACATCGGTTATCTCTACCGCATAGTCTGCTTGAAGTGCTTGATAATCATGGTCAAACGTGAGTTTGTTAGCGTAGAATGTATTGTCAACAGAATTGCTTACACAGTCTTTCGTACCAAAGTAGTTATTTGACCAAGTCCAAATCTTGTACTCTACGCCTTCGATAAGCTCGCCCGTTTCCTTGTCAACGATTCTGATATCAGCCTTGATATCACCAAGCGGCTCAGGCTCTGTTGTTGTAACAGTTTCTGTCACAGTTGAAGATGTAGATGAAGTAGTTGTTGTTACTGTCGAAGTTGTTGTAACAGTAGATACAGGCTGAGTTGTGGGCTCCTTGGGATCATATGTCTTACCGCCGTTAAGGTTGCTCTTCTTACCGGAAGCATAGAATTCGTCCAGTGACATACCGTTGTTTCCGAGAGCTGTCTTGTGGTCAAGACCAATGTAAGTTCCGTCGGTAGTCTGCCAGAGAGACTTCTCAAAGAGGCCGTACTTATTCTCGTCCCATTTCTTGAAATCGTTGCCGAGAAGTCCGCCGGTATCGCCGGAGTTAGGGTTGAGGCACCAGAATGTGTGATTGATGTGGTTCTCTATCATATAGTCACGGAGGAGCTCCATCCACTTCTGGTTCTTGCCCTTGTCCATATGACCGCCCCACTCACCGATGAGAAGCGGAGCTATATTCTGCTCGTTGATGTAAGCCCATGTATCGCGCCAGTAGTCGTCAAGGAGAGTTTCTGTTGAGAAATCCTTGTCGAACCATGTCTGTGCGTAAACGGACGGGCCGTAATCGTGAGGTGAATATACTATCTGAGACTTGCCGGCCTTGGGAGAAACAGGGTGATCCTTAACACCGCGGAGGTTTCCGCCCCACCATGCGCCGTACCACTTTTCCTCGCCCGGCTTAGGCTGGAATATATCGGGATCGTCCCAACCGTATCCCTTGTCAGTCATCGGGTACTGCTCAACGCCCTCTACCATAATGAGCGCATTAGGATTTACAGCGAGGATAGCATCTGCACACTTTTCAGCTGCATACTTCCAGTTGTTCTCGTCTTTTGAGTCGTCCCACTTAGCAATATTGTCCGGACACTCTGTACCCTTGTAGCCACGCTTGCCGTGAGGCTCGTTCTTGAGGTCATAGCCGAGAAGAGTATCGTCGTTTGAATACTTGTCAGCTATCCATACGAGTGTGTCGATCCAGTCATCGGTAGTTATGCCAGCCTTGCCGTACCAGAGCTCATAGTCATGACCGGAGTTGTTCTCGTCAGGGCTGTGAACGTCGATGAAAGCCTTCAGACCGTACTTCTTGCACTTCTGCATGATGATATCGAAGATCTCCATGCTGTTCTTGAGAGTCTTGCCGTCCTCGAGAACGAAGTCGCGGTTGATGTCGCCATACTTGCCGGCAGGAGTAACAGTTCCGTCCTCTCCGATAACATCCTTAGGCGGATTGAACGAAGCCTGTACCGAGCTCACCTTATGTGGCTTTCCCTCCATCCATGACTTCAGAAGAGTTGTGGAAATAGGGAAACGGATAACATTGATACCATGATCAGCAACGGATGAAAGAAACTGGTCTACATCTGTTGCATAAAGACCGTGAGCACAGTTCTCAGAGCAGTTGAATCCGAACCAGTTTGCACCTGTGAGCCATACCTGATTGCCGTCCTTGTCGTAGAGACCGCTTCCGACTGCGTGGAGCCAGTCGTCGTTGCCGTCATCGACGGCGTTTGCTGAGATGATGTTGCTTGTGTTGACCGGTGCGCAAAATGCAGCACACGATGCGCCGGCAACAACTGCGGTAGCAGCTGCTGTCAGCCTTTTGATGAAGTTGTTCATAGTGTTTTTACCCCTCTCATTATTCTTATCAAACAGGGAGCTTGTCGATGAGACCGAGCTTGAACTTCTGTATCATCAGAGCGTCTCTGTTTGTAAGTCCCTTCTTTTCAGTATCAACATCGGCGTTAAGGTAGCCTTCCTCTGTGATACTGTTTGATGTTTTGCCGATATCGTACTTGTCAGGGTTTGTAACTACCTGCATTACGAGTACGGCATCTGCGATATTTACGTATCCATCGCAGTTTGCATCGCCCCATGCCCTCTTATCATCAACTGTCGGATCAGCCGTTGTAGGCTCCTTTGTCGGTTCGATAGTAGTTGTTGTCGTGACCTTCTGTGTAGTAGGCTGAGATGAAGAACTGCTTGCTTCAACAGGTGTTCCGTCAGCCTTTTTGCCGCCGTCGAGGTTGCTTCCCTCAGACGAAGCATAATTTGCATAGAAGTCGTTGAGTGATATACCGTCCTTACCAAGAGCTACCTGGTGATCGAGACCGATGAATTTCTTTGTAGTAAGAGTCTTCCATATTGCCGGATAGTAATATGTCTCATACTTCTCTATATCCCAGTTGATAGTGGTCTTGCCCTCAACTGTGCCGTCAGCGTTGCGTGTAACGCCGAACTGTATGTCCTTCCAGAGTCCGCCTGTATCACCGGAGTCGTCATTAAGGCACCAGAATGTGTGGTTGATGTGATTATTTATCATATAGTCACGGAGAAGACCGAGCCACTTCTCATTGTCACCGCCGTCAAGACGACCGCCCCATTCACCTATGAGGAGCGGATACATATCCTTTTCAATAAGATATGCCCATGTATCGCGCCAGTAATCGTCAAGAAGAGTATCCTCTGTGAAGTCCTTGTGGAACCATGTCTGATCGCTTACTACCGGACCGTAATCGTGAGGTGAGTAAACTATCTGACTTGTACCGGACTCAGGCATAACAGGGTACTTTGCAACGCCGCGGAGGTTTCCGCCCCACCATGCGCCGTGTCCCTCAAAGCCCTCTACACCTTCGATAAGAATGAGAGCGTTGGGGTTCTTGTCAAGGATAGCGTTAGCGCAGTCCTCAGCAGCCTTCTTCCAGTTGTTGGGCTTGGTTGAATCATCCCATATAGCATCGACCGGAGCTCCGCCGTAAGTGCTGTGCGGCTCGTTCTTGAGGTCGAAGCCGATGAGAGTATCATCGTTCTTGTAATTATCAGCGCACCATGCAAGTGTCTCTATCCAGACATCTGTTGTAACTTCAACTGTCTTGCCGTTGTTTGCCTCAAAGCTCTTGCCGTACCACAGACCGTAGTTGTGTCCTGAGTTGTTGGACTCGGGGCTGTGGATGTCGATGAAGCACTTTACGCCGTACTTTTTACATTTAGCGAGAAGCACCTCAAAGGTCTGCTGGCTGTTTGCTATAGAGCCGTCAGGATTGATAAGGTCTACATTGATAGGATAGTTAGGATCATCGTTAGGATTAACGCTCTCTATCGGATCCGGATTGCCTATCATCCAATTGTAAAGGAGCTCAGTAGAAACGGGCAGTCTGAGCACATTTACACCGTGATCAGCAATATCCTTTACCATATGGTCGATATCACCGCTCCAGAGATAATGCGGAACATTCTCGGTACAGTTGAAGCCGAACCAGTTCGCGCCTGTGAGCCATACCTCGTTGCCGTTCATGTCATAGAGACGGCTTCCCTTTGCGTGGAGCCAGTCATCATTGGTATCGTCAACAGCGTAAGCTGTGACAGGTGAAGTGACCGGCATTGAAGCTGCAAATCCGGTGAGCGCCATTGCACCGGACGCAATTACAGCTGCTGCTGAACGTTTGAAATTATTCATAAATATTACCCCTCTCATACATTGATGTCCGGAGTGCCGGCCGGACAAAGAACGTATATATAATCACCTTTATTTTATCATCTGATGCACCTGTTGTCAAGGGAAAACCGCAAAAAAACTCCTACTGTTGAATATCTTTCGTCAATGATGTATAATAGTAAATGCAACTCACACCAAAGCAGAAATCTTTTAATTCAAACTGTGGAAATGATCATCTATCGAACCGATCAATCCCCGCTCCCCGACATTATAAATAGGAACGTGAAATTTTTTCAAAAATTATGATACACTTTTCGTTTTCCTGCGTATGTGTATAGTGAAAGCAGATCTGCTTACGAAAGGAGGCTAAGGAGAATGAACGACAGCGAGATACTTCAGATGATACGCGAGAACCCTTCAAAAGGGCACCGTGCATTATTCGATGAATATTACAATTATGTTTATGCTATCGCACTCAATAACCTTAGAAATGTTGGTACCAAAGATGATATAGAGGATTGTGTTATAGATTCATTTACCGATATACTGCTGAATGTTGATACTGACAGAGCAGATACCCTGAAAAGCTATATCGGTACTGTTGTCAAGAATAAGTCTATAAGCGCATACCGCTCACTCAAAAAAAGAAGCGGTGACTTCTCACTCGACGATGAAGAGTCACGGGATATAGCTTCAAAAGAAGACGTTGCTGCCAAAGCAGAAAACAATGCTCTTGCAGCACAGCTGCTCGACCACATACGCGCTCTCGGAGAACCGGATTCTGAAATAATCATACATAAGTATTTCTACGAAAGGAATTCCGCAGAGATTGCAGCTATTACCGGACTTTCGCCGGCTGCTGTACGTCTCAGATGTTCCCGTGCGCTTAAACGTCTGAGAGAAAAATTCACAAAAGATCATACTGCAAAGGAGAGTGCATGATATGGATAACGAAAAGGAAATAACTGAAATACTCCATAACGCAGACGATAAAACTATTGAAAACATTACGGAGGAGTTTCCGGGATATGATAAAAAGGACGCTGACCGCATCTACCGTGAGGTCGAGAAGCGTATGGCTCTCAGAAATTCCGGTGAATCCGCAGACTCCGTCAGCGGCGTTGAACGCTATAAAAAGAATATAGTACGCCGTATCGCAACTATTGCTGCCTGCATCGCTTTTGTGGCTGCCGGTACAGGTACCGTCTATATGCTCAGCAAGAGCGGTCCGTCCAAGTCATCATCTTCCATAGCTGCTGTAACGGAGAACCCATCCGATAACGGCAACGGCTATTCAAAGTCAGACATACCGGAAGAGATCACTCAGGAATGGCTCTATGAACGCAACAAGAACTGTCTCAGCAACTTTACAAGGTGCAGCATTTTCTTGAAGAGTTCAAACGGCATAGAATACTACGGCATAGATCAGGAAAACGGAATAAAACTATCCACAGTTTCCACGGGTTCTGAAGACTCCCACGATCAAATGGACATAAAACACCTTAGTTATACCTACCAGAACAAGTGCGTAGAGTACATTGTTCCTTCCGGAGCCGAAGGCGGCGTATTAATTGAATCAGAACCCAAGGACTTCCCTATCTTCAACTACGGCGATCTGCTTGCAGATCTCAGCAGTTGGTCTATCGTGGGCAGGGAGAATTACATTGACAGAGACTGTGCCGTGATACAGGTCACTCAGCCTGGAGAAAGTCCTTTCTTCTCGGGAACTGACGTACTTAACTTTGAGGTATATATTGACCTTGAGACCGGCCTGTTTCTCAAAGCATCGGTATTCAACAACGAATCACCAGCGACAGATACCAGCGCAGAATACACTCTTGAAGCAACATCGATCTATGTAGATGATGATGTGACCGAGATACAAAATCCGAAAGACTTTAAACTTTTGGCAGAACAATTCAACGAAAACAATATCGATCTCAGCTTCCTCGACGTTCCGCTAAAGCATCCATTTGATTCCACAAGCACCAAAGAGGAACCTGCTATTCCCGATAATATAACAAAAGACTGGCTCAGTGACCGCTGCAAGAACAATACAAAGAATTTCGACAAGTGCTATATGGAGTACTCAGAAAGCGGTCAGCACTGGATAAAAGCTGTCGATAACAAAAGCGGCATCATATACCGCAAATCAATAGAATCCGACGTAATAGACTATGCTTACAACGGAAAGCGTATCTCGATATGGCCAAAACACAGTGATGAACCACAAGTTATCGAAAATCCGGTCGAAAATCTCAAGCTGTTCGATTACGGCGACAGGTTTGACGATCTCAGCTTGTGGGATATCATGCCCAACACTCAATACATCGACAGAAAATGTGCCGCTATACGTTGCTTGCCCCGTCCTGACGATAATGCGGATGATAATAAAGATATCATGGTTCAGTATATCGACCTTGAAACAGGTATAATTGTTGCTTCATTCACAATTGAAAACGGAACGACTTTACCGATTATGGAAACAACATCGTTCCACGTTAATGATTCTGCGGCCGAGATCCCCACTCCGCAGGATATAAAGAAGCTGATAGCTGACGGCGGCTACATTGTCGAAGAAGGACTCGACCTCAGCTTCCTTGACGGAGTTCCGAATGTAACAGCTGAAACTCCTGCTGAAAAAGCAACAGGAGCTGAAACAACACAGTCCGATTCAGACTTGCCTGCTGAGATAGATAAGGACTATATTGTAAATATACTAAACAACTCTCATAACAACTTTAACAAGCTTTATGCAAAAACAAATGTAACACAGTCAACCCCAAAGCACCCACAGAGCGATATAGTATTACACCATACGATACAAGTTGACTGGAACAAGAATTATTTGTATGAGATTTCAAACACAGAGCACCTCGATTTAGACACTTTCGTGTACAACAACAAATTGATACACATTGATAAAGAGGATAAAGTATATGAAGTTTATGAAGAGACTGATGAAGCCCTTATTGACCTCTTTAAAACAACTATTACAGATCATCGTTTTACCAGCATTCATTTTCGAGATTTTTTGGAAGAGACAATTGCTAATAAGGATACTTGGTCTATCACAGGCAGAGATACTGTCTGTGGAAGAGAATGTGCAGTAATAAGATATAAAGAAATTCATGACGAAGAAGAATATACCTATACTGCACATATTGACATTGTAACCGGACTGCTGCTCAAATACACAGAGCACACTCCTATCAAGTATTCGTTTTATGATGATAAAAAACAATGCGAAGAAGAAGTAAGTGATATCCAAAATATCACATTTGAAGTTACAGAATTAAAATATGATGACGATACTCCAAATCTCACAACACCTGCTGATATTCATAAATATCTAATCGACAATAACTATAAGGGAGAAGACCTCAGCTTCCTCGACGAATAAAATACTATCCGAAAAATTTAAACACCAATAAAAAAGCGCACCCTACGGTGCGCTTTTTTATGTTCAATTATGCCAGACCATTCTGCTGTTTTGCAGCGGTGAGAGTGTTCTTCATGAGCATTGCAATTGTCATAGGACCTACGCCGCCCGGAACAGGTGTTATGTAGGAAGCCTTCTTCTCAGCTGACTCAAACTCAACGTCGCCGCAGAGCTTTCCGTCATCAAGGCGGTTCATACCAACGTCGATAACGACTGCGCCCTCCTTGACCATATCACCGGTAACGAAGTTAGCACGGCCGACTGCTACAACAAGAATATCAGCGCCGAGACAAATCTCCTTGAGGTTCTTTGTCTTGGAGTGACATACTGTTACTGTACCGCTCTCGTGGAGGAGGAGCATCGCCATAGGCTTGCCGACGATGTTGCTTCTTCCGATAACAACACACTGCTTGCCTGCGATCTTAGTGCCTGTGCTTGCGATTAGGCGCATAACTCCGGCAGGAGTACAGGGCAGGAATGCATAATCGCCGATCATTATTCTTCCGACATTTACGGGGTGGAATGCGTCAACATCCTTCTCGGGGGAGATAGCGTCGATAACAGTCTTCTCGTCGATGTGCTTTGGCAGAGGGAGCTGAACGAGTATGCCGTTTACTCTGTCGTCACGGTTGAGAACGTTTACAAGATCAAGGAGCTGTTCCTGAGTAGTGTTCTCGTCAAGTGCATACTCGAATGACTGGAAGCCTACTGCTTCACAGGCTTTCTTCTTGTTGTTTACGTATACTCTTGAAGCCGGATTGTTACCAACGATAACTACTGCAAGACCTACCTTGAGACCTTTTTCCTCGCGGAGCTTTGCAGCTTCGTCCTTAACTTCCTGCTTAACGCTTGCGGAAACCTGTTTTCCGTCTATGATCTGTGCCATTTTAATGTTCCTCCTGCAATTATCTGCGTTTCTTTTTATTGTGATAACTCTTTCCCGAGCCGCCGCCGAGCTTTTCGTCGACGCTCTCAGCAAGGTCACTGTACTTTTCTTCTATTTCATCAACAGCTTCTTCTGCCTTTTCTTCGGCAGCTGTGATAACTTCCTCAGCCTTTTCCTCTGCAGCTTCAACTGCTTCATCAGCTTTTTCTTCAACTGTTTCAGCAGCTTCTTCTATTGCTTCTTCGGCAGCTTCGGTGATCTCCTCAGCTTTTTCTTCTGCTGTTTCAACTGCTTCCTCAGCCGTTTCAGCAGCAGCTTCCGGAACGCTTTCCTCGTCCTCGTCGTCATCGTCTCCGAGAATAGAAGAACCTACTGTTTCATCATCGTCATCGTCAAAATCATCATCGAAGTCGTCATCGAACTCTTCATCATCGTCGTCATCGCCCATCATAGCGTGAATGTCTTCAGCAGGCATACCCATACGCTTTCTGCGGGCCTCTTCGATAAGTCTGTGCGACTCCTCTGTGCTGACATAGAGTGCGAACGCCTCCGGATCTCTGCGGTACTTTGAGTAGAACACGATCTGGAGTATCACCGATGTAACAAATATTACAGCTGAAACGAGCTGTGATATCCTGAGGTCACTGTTTCCGACATAAAGGCTGTCTGTGCGGAGTCCCTCAACAACGAAGCGCTCAGCGCCATACCAGCACATATAAAGCAGGAACAGCTGTCCGTCATACTTTCTGCGCTTTGAATACCATGCAAGGATGAAGAAACCAAGCAGGCACCATATTGACTCATAGAAGAAGCACGGATGTACTGTCTGAAGGTAATCAACGCTTCCGTCAGCGAGCTTGCCATCAGTGAAGATGGCGTTGCTGTAAATGGTATCCTGTATCTTGCCGCCGGTCATACCGAGGAAGTTGCTTGTGTTCTCACCGAATGCCTCCTGGTTGACGAAGTTGCCCCAGCGTCCGATTCCCTGTCCGATAAGGAAACCAAGAACGGTTATATCCAGCATCGGCAGCAGTTTAACTTTCCGCAGCCTGCATATTATAAGCCCGACCGTCACCGCTCCTATAAGTCCGCCGTATATCGCAAGGCCGCCCTCACGGGTGTTCACGATAGCTTTCATGGTCTCGGCGAAACCGTCCTTCTTGTATTCGTCGAAGTTGAAGGCTACATAATAGAGTCTCGCACCGATGATACCTCCGAGGATACCGCCGATAACTGCATCAACTGTTCTGTCGGTGTCAAGTCCGAAGCGCTTCATTCTCGGGAAGCAGTAGATTATCGCCAGAAGAAGACCTAATGTTATCAGTATGCCGTACCATTGTATCTCGATACCGCCTATGCTGAATGCTGTAGGATCAATGTGAAATCTCCAGCCGAGCTTCGGAAAATATATCTCGGTGGAATCTGTTATTCTGTCGACCTGCATTATTCTCCCTCACCTTCTATCACGGACATTACGAGTCTCTCACGTCCGAGTTCATTCTTCATAAATTCAAGAGCGTCTGCTGAGGTTATGCCAGAGAGCACGTTTATTGCATCGTAAGGTCCTATGCCCTCCATATGGGAATTCATCATGAGATTTGCAACAGCTTCAACATTGTTGAGTTCTCTTACTAACATACCGTAAGTTGATTTCTTGATGCGCTGGAAGTCCTTTTCGCAGATACCTTCCTTTATCATACGGTCAACTTCATCTGCAACGGCATCACGGACCTTTTCCGGACTGTCAGACTCACCGCTGAATATTACAGTGAAGTAGCCGTCTCCGGTGAACACCTCTGTGCCGAAGCTGGAATTGATTATGCCGGCTTTGAGAAGTCTCTGATACATATCCGAGGAGGCGTCCGAAAGAAGTGATGATACAACAGAAGCGACCATCGTCTTTCTGAGTTTCTCCTTACCTGTGCAGGCTTTACACTTATAACCGATGTGGAATATAGAAGTTCCCACCGGCTGCTTTTCATATATCTCTTTCCGAACTATTGTATCAGGCTCGTCAGGGAATACTGTCTCGAGTCCCTTGTCGTCGCAGTCCTTGAGGCATTCATCGCATATTGCAAGGACTTCGTCCGCGCTGATGTTTCCGGCAACGGAAAGCACCATATTGTTCAGATTGTAGAATGTATAATAGCACTTGTAGAGAAGATCTGCATCTATCTGTGCGATGCTCTCAACAGTACCTGCTATGTCTATCTTTACAGGATGAGAGTGGTACATACAGCGGAGCATATTGAAGAATACACGCCATTCCGGGTTATCGTTGGTCATCTTGATCTCCTGACCGATGATACCCTGTTCCTTGTCCACAGTCTCCTTGGTGAAGTACGGCTTCTGTACGAAGTCGAGTAGTATCCTCAGCGATTCCTGATAGTTCTTGGAACAGCTGAAAAGATAAGCAGTCTTGTCAAATGAAGTGAAAGCGTTTCCGGAAGCACCTGTCTTTGCATAGAGTTCAAACACGTCGCAGTCCTCGTTCTCAAAGAGCTTATGCTCAAGGAAGTGTGCTATACCCTCAGGTACAGTTGTGAACTTCTCGTCACCTTTCTGACGGAACATAGTGTTCACAGAGCCGTATTTTGTTCCGAAGAGTGCTTCAACGCTGCTGAAACCGGGCATTTCACAGATGTATATGTCCAAACCGCTCTTATGCTTGACGTGTATGCAGCTGTCGCCGGTGAGTTCGCTTTTTATAAGTTCCTTATCCATCAGGCTTGTTCCTCCTTATCGAGCATAAGATAAACGCTGTCAAGGCTGAGTGAATTTGCAGCCTGAATGATACGTTCTTTGGTGACCTTCTTATAGTTCTCGTACTGCTCTGATGGAGTAACGATGGCTCCGTCGCAGAAACGCTCGAAGTACCAGCCAGAATAGGAGGAAGGCGTATCGCCTATCTGAGTGAGAGCATTGTCAAGGCTGAGAAGAGCACTTTCCATCTCAGCATCGGTAAAGTTACCCTTCTTCATCTCGTCAAGCTGACGGAGTATCTCCGCCTTAGCTTTTTCGATATTTTCACGCTCAACGCCGATGTCAACCATTATGCTGCCTTTAGAATATGTGAAGCGGCAGGCACAGTAATAGCACAGGCTGAGCTTTTCACGGACGTTCATGAAGAGCTTTGATACCGGTGTTTCACCGAATATCGTACTGAGCATCTTTACACCGAACAGATCATCGGAATCTGTCTTGAAGTTCATTACCATCTTGCACTGGAGAACGTCGAATTTATCAGACTCAGTTACCGTTTCTGCTCTTGCAGGGCTCACGCTCCTGAATGTCAGCTTTCCTGAGTTTCTGTTCACAGTGCCGAAGCTCTCTCTGAACATCTCAAGAACAGCATTGTTCTCCTCGGGAGCTATATAGCATATCTCCACCTGTGCAGTCTCGAGCAGCTTTCTGTATGCGCTGTAAGCTTCAGCTGAGGTCACTGCACTTGCAGACTCCTTTGTGCCGTAGCAGGAGAATTCCGCAGGCTCACCTCTGAAAGCTATCTCAGCAGCTCTTGAAAGTGCATAGCCGCGCTTGTTATTGAGCTCGGCATCTATGCGGTCGAGGAGATCTTTCTGTGTTATCATGTATGAATCAGCGTCAAACACGCCGTTTTCTGCATTGGGTTCAAATATACAGCCGTGGATTATACCGAGCATCTCGCTGTCAACATCCTCGCCATCAAAGGCATATCTGTTCGTAATCCACGAAGCAGTCATTCCGAGCACCTGAACGTCTCCGCGCTTTCTTGCGAAGGTGTTGAGAGCAGCGCCGTAGAGCGATGACAGCTTTTCGTTGAGCTCGGCAAGAGTCTTGTACTCAGCACTCGACGATGAAAGTACTCCGATACCGAGAGCGTTAGCCGCGGCTTCCTTGCCTGAGAGCTCCGTAATGAAACGGACTGTCAGCGAAGCCGTCTTGAACTTTTCGTCAATGATCGAAGAAAATCCGATATTTCCGGAAAGTTCGGTCCTGTTATATCTCATTGTAAGTTTACACTCCTGTTCAGAATTGATATATATTACATTATATCACACAATTAATAAAATAGCAACAATCACAGCAAAAAAGTTCCGTTATGTATCCTGTCCGCCGACCTCTTTGACTTTAGCCATATCAAATCCGCGCCATCTGGTCATACCGACTCTGTTGCGGCGCACCTGTTTCCTGATATAGCGGAAGGTTTCTTCCTCACCACGCTCAGCGAGCATAGTCAGCAGAAATTCGAGCTTTTCAGCTGTCTCTTTTTCGATCATGCGCTTCTGTTTCGCACGCATAAAGTAAGCGAGCGGCATATCGTCCTTGTAGTTTTCCTTGTTGTATATCTTTGAAGCCGCCACTCTGTCGCAGAACATCTCGAATATGTACACATCCGGCATCTTTACTGGTTCGAGCTTCTTGGTAACAGTATTGTAGTCGGTCCAGTATTCAAAGTGATGGCGGTTCCTGCCTTTGTGGTGCATCCACGCCTGCGAATACCCGATCACTTCTCTTTCTTTCTCGTTGGGACTTCTGCTTCCCTGGAAGTACATAACGCCGGGAATGAACTCGGTCGGTGAGAATTTCGACATATCATGCCACAGTCCGCGCCAGAATATGCCTGCCTTGAAACAATGCTCCCTGACCTTTCGTCTGTGCCTTACAACGGTCAGAAAGTGTCCTTTCAGGTTATCGAGCATCTCTGCCGCCCCCGTTCACATTCATAACACTGTCCTTTATTATGAGCTTGCCGCTTATAACGCGTCTGCCTGCCGTGTATGAAGGATCAGCAAGTTTCTTTAGCATTATATCTACCGACACTTCTGCCATTTTGGCAAGATCAACCGCAACAGTTGTTACAGCCGGTATACCTATGCCCATTGTGATGTAGTTGTCATATCCGACAACAGAGATATCCTCCGGCACACGAACGCCCTTTGAACGCAGAGCCATTATAACGAGCGCAGCGTTCTCGTCACAGTTGCATACAAATGCAGTAGGCATATCATCAGGGAATACCGGATCTGTGAGAAGAGTTCCGTTCTCTTCACGGTCACCGATAGTCCAGTCACTGCGGTACTCTATACCGTTCTCAATAAGACACTTCATATAGCCGAGGAATCTGTCATTGATACTGCTGGTAGCATTGAGAGTTCCGAAGAAACCTATGTCGCGATGTCCCATTCTTATGAGGTAGTCTGTCAGCAGATATGCACCGTTGTAGCTGTCTGAATTGACCGAATCTATATCAAATCGGCTGTCGTAGAAATCCACAAACAGAAGCGGCAGCTTTATATTGCTGAGCATCTCTATATAGTTCCTGTGTACCTGACCTATAACAATGATAGCATCTACCTTGTGATCTATCAGCATATTAGGCAGAGTTCCCATGTCCTCGTTTTCGGCTGATACACATTCATATACCGTAAAGATATTCAGCTTTGAGAGCCTGTTTGAAATACCTGCCGTAAGTTCCCAGTAAAATGTTCCTCTTGGTCCGACGAACCTCTCAGATGTAAGTATACCCACGCTTTTTCCCGAACGCGGCATCATCATCTTTTTCATTCCTCTTGTATTTGACGGCTTGTAGCCCATTTCATCAGCTGTTTCGCAGATCTTGCGTCTCATCTGGTCGCTGACGCCTTCGCGTCCGGCAAGGGCATTGGAGACAGTCACTACGCTGACTCCGAGCTTCTGAGCTATATCAAGCATCTTAACGCCGTTTTTCATATTATCCCCCTGTTCTGAAATTAAATAATGACTGATTAATTATAGCATTTTTTAAGTGATAAATAAAGTATTTTCCATAAATTTTGTAGGATAGCTCAAATACAGCCTCAAAAAGCAGTCCGTTTTGCACAAAAAACGACGGAAACAAGCCTGTTTCTCAGCTCAGCAAACAAAAAAGGCGCACAATGTGCGCCCATTCAAAAAAAAATATCATCATTTATCAGCCGGATAATAGTAATCCAACAACAGATTTACAACATAGGAATATGACTCCGTGCCCTCTTCCCTGCCGTTGACTTTGATGTTCGTATCCATAGCAGTTTCGGAAACGGTGCTTACTGTATCTGTGGAGATTATTTCTTTTTTCTTGTTTTTCTCCCAGTAATCATCCGGCAGAAATCTGAACCAGTCAGCCTTGACTTCGTCGCTTATTTCATCAGTAACACCGTAACCCGCGCTTATCTCACGGTCGTAAATCTGATTGTGAACATACTCCAGCGCAGACAAATATCCGGAATACTGGAATTCCACATTATCGCTGCCGGTAGTTGCAATGAAGCCGATGAAATTAGCCTCGTCCTCCTGTATTATTCCTTTCAGGTGAGCATATTCGTGACAGATAGTATCCGGAAGATTAGTCCGAACCATATCATCATTGTAGTTCGCTTCCATAGAGAACGGGAAATATATACCTGCAAGTCCGGACTGGCTCATAAAGTATGAAAATTCTATCGCCTTTGCTTTGGGATAGTAGCCTCTGAGCTGAGGATAGTCCTCAGCAGCCCTTTTCATAGCAGCACGGGCTTCCTTGTCAACGTCACAGGTCAAATAGAACCTGCCTTCCTCGTCACGGGGGACTTTCAATGCGAGTTCGTTTGACTTTTCCACAAGTATCCTGTACACGCCAACGAGTTCATCACGCGTGTGCTCCTTGTGGTCAAGGTAGCGCTCCGAAAACGGCGTACACTGATACATTATGAAGCAGTTGAGTGTCTCTGTGGTGCATATGTAAGCAAATATCCACAGCGCTGAAAGTACTGCTATACCGGCAGTTTTCCGCCGCTTGTCCTTCAGAACGATGAGCAGTATCACGGTCGCCGGTATGCCAAGCAGAATAACCAGTATCAGGGCGATTATCATCATCTCCCCGACCGAAAACGGGAACAGTCCGCTGATGAATGAAAGGGCGCTGCTTATCGGTGGAAACACCTTTGTCACATAGAAGTCTGCAAATCCGCGGCTGAGTCTCGCCATGACATTCAGCAGAGCCATAAGCAGTATAACTCCAAGCGGTATGATATAGCGAATCTTTATGACCGGTCTTTTCAAAGTACCGCCCCCTTACTTTTCCTGCAATTCACGTATCTTGTCACGGAGATATGCGGCGTGTTCAAATTCAAGCATTTTCGCAGCATTCTTCATCTCTGCCGTAAGTTTTTCTATGAGCTTTGTACGCTCGGAAGCCGACAGCTTCTTTCCGGCGGTCTTTGCCTCGAGCTTCGGCTTAGATGTGATCTCAAGGACATCACGGACGCCCTTGATTATGGTCTTGGGAACTATTCCGTGCTCCTCGTTGTAAGCCATCTGAAGCGCACGGCGGCGCTCAGTCTCTGTTATCGCTCTCTCCATAGAACCTGTAACAGTATCTGCGTACATGATTACCTGTCCCTTTGCATTACGTGCAGCTCGTCCTATCGTCTGAATGAGCGATGTCTCGCTTCTGAGGAATCCTTCCTTGTCTGCATCAAGGATAGCGATAAGGCTGACCTCGGGTATATCGAGTCCCTCACGAAGAAGGTTTATGCCCACAAGAACATCAAACACGCCGTTTCGCAGGTCTTTGATTATCTCCATACGCTCAATGGTGTCTATGTCGTGGTGCATATAACGTACCTTTACGCCGAGACGCTCATAGTAATTCGTAAGATCCTCAGCCATTTTCTTGGTGAGAGTAGTAACAAGTACACGCTCGTCCTTTGCAGCACGAGTGTTTATCTCTGAAAGCAGATCGTCTATCTGTCCCTGAGTCGGTTTAACTATTATCTCGGGATCGACAAGACCTGTCGGTCTGATGACTTGTTCGATGATTGTATCGGTCTTTTCGCGCTCTATCTGTCCGGGGGTAGCGCTTACATATATCGCCTGATTGATATGTGCGTTGAATTCATCAAAATTCAGCGGACGGTTGTCCATAGCACTCGGCAGACGGAAACCGTAATCCACAAGAGTAGTCTTTCTTGCACGGTCACCGGCATACATCGCGCGGACCTGCGGCAGTGTAACATGACTCTCGTCAACTATCAGCAGGAAATCCTCCGGAAAGTGGTCTAGAAGCGTCTGGGGAGTGCTTCCGGCAGGCCGTCCGGCAAGGACTCGGGAATAGTTCTCAACGCCGCTGCAATATCCCACCTCACGCAGCATTTCCATATCGTAGTGTGTACGCTGCTCGATACGCTGAGCTTCTATGAGCTTATTGTTCTTCTGAAAATAATCTATGCGCTCGTTCAGCTCGCGGTCTATCTCAGCAAGAGCGGCTTCCATCTTATCATCGCCGACAACATAATGCGAAGCCGGGAATATAGCCGCGTGCGACACAACAGCCTTTACCTCGCCGGTAACAACATTTATCTCGGAGATACGGTCTATCTCGTCACCGAAATACTCAACGCGGACTGCTGTATCGCTCGACATTGCCGGGAATATCTCCACAACGTCGCCGCGAACTCTGAAACGGTTACGCTCAAAGGCGATATCGTTTCTCTCGTACCTGATACGTACAAGTTCTTCGATAAGCTGGTCACGCGGCTTTTCCGCGCCTTGACGTATCGAAACACACATCGAACGGTATTCGTCCGGACTACCGAGAGAGTAGATACACGAAACGCTCGCAACGATAATAACGTCCCTGCGCTCAGCAAGAGCTGTCGTCGCCGAGTGCCTCAGCTTATCTATCTCGTCGTTTATGGAGGAGTCCTTCTCGATATAGCTGTCCGTGCTGGGGACATAAGCCTCAGGTTGGTAGTAATCGTAGTAGGACACGAAGTATTCAACAGCGTTCTCCGGGAAGAATTCACGGAATTCCGAGCAGAGCTGTGCCGCAAGTATCTTGTTGTGGGCAAGGACTATCGTCGGCTTGTTGACCTTAGCGATGACGTTAGCCATTGTGAAGGTCTTTCCCGAACCGGTAACACCGAGAAGTATCTGTTCCTTTTTTCCCTCTTCCAGTCCCCTGACGAGCTGGTCTATCGCCTTTGGCTGATCACCAGCCGGCGCATACTGGGAATGAAGCACGAAATGATCCATTATTCCTCCTTATCATAACATCTATAAACGTATTTTTCAATGGTAAAACGCACCAGTACAAGCAATTTGCAAAATGAGCTATCAGGAATTATTCAGATACTGCTTGAGGTACTGTCCGGTATACGACTCGGGACACGCTGCAACTTCCTCGGGAGTTCCCTGCACAACGATGGTTCCGCCGCCGTCTCCGCCCTCCGGACCGAGATCGATGATATGGTCAGCGACTTTTATCACGTTCAGATTATGCTCAATGACAAGAACTGTATTGCCCTGATCTGTGAGCTCCTGGAGCACCTGTATGAGCCTGTGAACATCCGCTGTATGAAGTCCCGTTGTAGGCTCATCGAGGATGTATATAGTCTTTCCTGTTGCCCTCTTTGAAAGCTCCGTTGAGAGCTTGACTCTCTGTGCTTCACCGCCTGAGAGCGTGGTAGCCGGTTGTCCTATCTTGATGTAGCCAAGACCTACATCTTGGAGTGTTCTTAGCTTGCGGGCGATCTTCGGGATATGCTCGAAGAACTCAGCTCCCTCGTCAACGGTCATTTCAAGAATGTCATATATCGACTTGCCCTTGTAGTGTACTTCGAGAGTCTCGCGGTTGTAGCGCTTGCCCTTGCAGACCTCGCACGGAACGTAGATGTCCGGCAGGAAGTGCATCTCTATCTTGATTATGCCGTCGCCCTCGCAGGCTTCACAGCGTCCGCCCTTAACATTGAACGAAAAACGTCCGGCAGAGTAACCTCTCGCCTTTGCATCGGCTGTCTTTGCAAAGAGCTCGCGTATATCGCCGAAAACTCCGGTATATGTCGCCGGATTGGAACGCGGAGTCCTGCCTATCGGTGACTGATCTATGCAGATCACCTTGTCAAGGTTCTCTAAGCCTTTCATTTCACGGAATTTTCCGGGTTTTATCTTGGCACGGTTGAGCTTTGCGGCAAGGTGCTTGTAAACTATCTCATTTACAAGACTCGATTTGCCCGAACCTGAAACTCCTGTAACGCATATCAGCTTTCCGAGCGGTATGTCCACGTCCACATCTTTGAGGTTGTTTTCCGAAGCTCCGCGAACGCTGAGAAAGAGTCCGTTGCCCTCACGGCGCTTGTCCGGAAGCGGTATTTTCTTCTTACCGCTCAGGTACTGACCTGTGATAGAATTCTTACATTTGAGCAGCTTATCCACAGTTCCGGAAAAGACCACCTCTCCGCCGTGTATTCCTGCACCGGGACCAATGTCCACGATGTAATCGGCGGCAAGCATGGTATCATCGTCGTGTTCAACTACAATGAGAGTATTTCCGAGATCACGGAGGCGTTTCAGTGTAGCTATCAGTTTATCGTTGTCACGCTGGTGAAGTCCTATGCTCGGCTCGTCAAGGATATAAAGAACACCCACAAGAGACGAGCCTATCTGAGTTGCAAGACGTATTCTCTGACTCTCACCGCCGGAAAGCGTTCCCGAAGAACGTGAGAGCGTAAGGTATTCGAGTCCGACACTTCCGAGGAAGCCGAGACGCTCCTTTATCTCCTTGATTATGCGCTCACCGATGAGTTTTTCCTGCTGGGACAGCTTTATTTCCTTGAAGAAGGTAAGAGCATCACGGACGGAAAAATCAGTCATTTCGCTGATGTTCTTATCACCAACAGTTACAGCAAGATATTCGTCGCGGAGTCTTCTGCCGTGACAAACCGGACAATCCACTTCGCTCATGTACTCTTCTATCTCATTTCGTGACCAGTCACTTGAAGTTTCACGGTAACGGCGTTCGAGATTATTCGCAACACCCTCAAACGGTGTGTTGTATGTTCCTCCGCCTATTGAATCAGGTCTGCGGAGTTCGAGGACTTCATCACCTGTACCGTAAAGGAAAAGATCAATCTGTTCCTTTTTCAGCTTCTTGACCGGAACATCCAGCGGTACGCCGTACTTCTCCGAAACAGCGCGGTAATACATCGCCGACATAGAAGTCTCGTCAAGGCTGTTCCAGCCGGGCGCATTGATAGCACCGTCTATTATTGAGAGTTCCTTGTTCGGAATGAGCAGCTCCGGATCAATATGGCGAAAAACGCCAAGGCCTGTACACTTCGGGCAGGCGCCGACAGGATTGTTGAACGAAAACATTACCGGTTCAAGCTCACCGATACTAATGTTGTGCTCAGGGCAGGCGTAATTCTGAGAAAAGAGTATCTCTTCGCCGCCGATAACATCAATGAGAGCCAGTCCACCGGTCAGACGGAAAATAGTTTCAAGACTGTCGGTAACACGCGACTTGATACCTGGCTTGATAACGATACGATCAACTACTATCTCAATGTTGTGCTTCTTGTTTTTGTCGAGCTTGATATTCTCAGCGAGTTCATACATTATGCCGTCGATACGGACACGGACAAAGCCGGACTTTCTTGCGCTTTCAAGCTCTTTTGCGTACTGTCCCTTGCGATTCCTTACGATAGGTGCGAGGAGCTGCACTCGCGTCCCCTCGGGAAGCTCCATAACAGAGTCCACCATCTGATCAATGCTCTGCTGTGAGATGACTCTTCCGCAGACCGGACAGTGCGGCACACCAATTCTCGCATAGAGGAGTCTGAGATAATCGTATATCTCCGTGACAGTTCCTACTGTGGAACGCGGATTCTTTGAAGTGGTCTTCTGATCTATGGAAATAGCCGGCGATAGTCCCTCGATGCTGTCAACATCAGGCTTCTCCATCTGTCCGAGGAACATTCTCGCATAGGACGAAAGGCTCTCGACGTATCTGCGCTGACCATCGGCATATATAGTATCGAATGCGAGAGAGGATTTTCCCGAGCCGGACAGACCAGTCATAACGATCAGCTGGTCACGGGGAAGCTCGAGGTCGATATTTTTCAGATTGTTCTCTCTTGCACCTTTTATTATAATCTTATCAGTCATAATAGCTCCTTAAAACGTATTTCAGTTTATTCAGAAATGTTCAACTACTATTATAGCACATAATTTTAATAAAATAAATAGTAGCCAGCGCAGGAGAACATATTTTCTTGTTTTAATCAATTGCATTCACAGAAGCAGATCTTCTCAACAGCTTTCACAGCCAATGCACACATTTTCCTTTTGATAAGCAAAGTATCTCGTTGTTTATATTAACGATTTGCAGCTTGAAACCTGATTATTTGATTATATAAATCTACAAAATTACGTAAAAGTATTGCAAGGCGCAAAGAACTGTGATATAGTTAAGTTATATTTTTACGGAATAAAAGCGTTTAAAACGCAAACGTTTTTATAATATTTTAATATGTTCAGGAGGTTTTTAAAATGAGGTCGATCTACAAAAAAGCGGCTTGTATGCTCGCAAGTGCTGTACTTTTCTGCGGTGCTGGCAGTATTAACGCAGGTGCGGCAAAAACTCCCCCACTCGAGCCTACTAAAACTATATCAGGCCCGATAACAACTCAACCTATCTTACAGGTGGCTAAGTTCTCTCTCGACAAGACAGATGTCGAAATAACACAGGGTGGCTACGATATCATCAACGTAAAGAAAGCATCATCCTATACTCTCCCTGAAGGTGCCACATTGACCTATAAGTGGTTCTTCAACGGCAACGAGATGGCAGTACCGGAAACATCAAGCGGTATAATGGCATATGATCCCGGCGATTACTATTGTCAGGTAACAGTAAAGACACCAATGTCCATGTATGCCAACGGCAAGAAAATTGCAACAGCTTATACAACTTCAACATACGAAACAAGAAGCGCTAACGTACACTATAAGTTCGAGATAACTTCTCAGTCCAAGAGTTTTACACGTTACAGCAGCGGCGAGCGCACCAATATTTTCGTAACAGTAAAGGGCGGAACTTCTCCTTACACCTATGAGTGGAAGAAAGACGGCGTTGCATTCAGCACATCGCGTTCCACTACTATAAGCAGCGCCGGAACATACCTGTGCAAAATAACAGACAGCAAGGGCAGAGAACTGGAAAGTGCCCCCATCGTTGTTAAGAACAGTTACCTGACACTGACAAAGGACGTTAAGGATTCCACTATCTATGATTACTCAACCGGCTGTCAGCTCTCAGTTGCAGCAAAGGGCGGCAAGGGCTCTTACACCTACAAATGGTACTGCGACGGCACAAAATTGTCTGACACCACAGCTGAAATAACCGCTAGAAAAGCAGGGAAATACTACTGTATCATTACAGACTCAGCAAATAATACCGTAACAAGCCGCACTGCTACTGTTAAAACAAGCTATCTGTCTATTTCAAAGTGTCTGAAGAAGTATCTGTCCTATCTCATAGACGCTAACGGCTCATACATCCCTGCAACAGAACCTCTCCGTGTTTATGTGAATGCAACAGGCGGTACAGGTAAATATACATACACATGGCAGAAGTATTATCGTTGGAGCATCGGCGGAAAAGATGTAAGCTACTGGCAGAATATAAAAACGACCTCAAACAACTACATCGACCTCGAAGGCGATGATGTAACTTATACTGTTACTAACTACGACGAATTCTACAAACCTTACACATATACTTACTACGGAATAGAGCTTCGCTGTCTCGTAAGCAGTGTTGACGCAAACGGCAAGGTAGTAACTTCAGAGTACACCCCCTCTGCTGCAATAACCAGATTTGACCTGAGCGTACCTCATCAGTACGATTAATAAACAATAAAAAAGGAACTGCACCTGCAGTTCCTTTTTTATTTACAAGAGTATACATCAGGAATGCTCAACGTTCTGAGTCGTCGAGGTTGCCGCTGTCTCCGTAACAGTTGTAACAGCTTCAGCAGTTGTATCAGAAGCCGTCATATTATCCGCCCCTTCTGCGATATTCATGAACGTCATCGAAAGCTCATACCCCGGCATATCAAAACCGCAGATAAAACCGTTGTCATCGACCGACAATACGTAGCTTCCACCGTCGAGCTTTCCGTTCAGCCGCAGCATACCGTCCTTTTCTTCACCTTTCAGTTCCTCGCTCGCGGAATTCTCATCGACTGCCTTTATGAGATTCAGCATCATCGCCTTTACCGGCACAGCAGACTGCGGCACGGAAAAACTCAGGCCCTTATATGACGCAGTCACGCTGCCGTCGCTGAAACCAAGGCTCACTCCGCTGAGAGTATTCGGTTCGGAGAATTCAACGTTCCAGTCACCGCCGGAGCGTTCGAGTCTGCCTGCCGCGTGCATCTTCTCAATAGTGATAGCAACATCGCCGGAGAAGCTTTCACCAAGTCTGTTAGGACGGCTCGCTTCATTCTTCATAGGTACGGAACACGACACAAAACAAAGCGCTGCCGCCGTAACCGCAGATAATACAAGTCTTTTCATAAGATCTCTCCATTCTGAAAAATTATCAAGACTTTGACTTCCGCGGACGGCAGCAGCAGCTAAAACTGAGCTCAGTCCTTATTCAGTTTCTTTTTCTTTAATATCCTGAAAGAATCAGATATACTATCTATGATATCTCTCGGCAGCATTGACTCCTGTCCGAGCTTTTTCTCAGCAGCATCACCGGCAAGTCCGTGCATATATACTCCGGCACAGGCGCTGTCTATGTCATTGAAGCCCTGCGAAGCAATAGCTCCTATCATACCTGCGAGTATATCACCGCTTCCGCCTACGCTCATACCCGGATTTCCGGTATGGTTCACAGCTGTAAGACGGTTGTCTGCTATGATAGTACCTGCGCCCTTGAGAACGACAGTCACGCCGAACTGTTCCGCAAAGTTTTCAGCAGCAGCCAGTCTGTCATTGCTGACATCAGCACACTCACATCTCAGAAGTCTTGCCATTTCTCCGGTGTGAGGAGTGATGATGATGTTTGTCTGCTTCTTCACTAAAATATCTATGTCCGAAGCTATGCAGTTTATTCCATCAGCGTCGATGATAACAGGACATTTTGCAGTCTGCGTGACAAATCTTGTGAGTTCTATGGTATCCGGAGTAA
The DNA here is from genome assembly GCA_016290875.1 of Ruminococcus sp. Lineage (GTDB taxonomy): Bacteria > Bacillota > Clostridia > Oscillospirales > Ruminococcaceae > Ruminococcus. The sequence goes on along the minus strand of JAEEVL010000013.1, from coordinate 8,856 downwards.
CTCCCATACCGCAGCCTATCACTACAGCATCAGCTTTTTCGATAGCGGCAGTAAGCGGAGTTACGCTGCTGTCATAGAGCATATATCCATAATCGTCACAATCGAGTTCTATATAAGTAGCCTCCGGAACGAGTGTTGCAACCGTATCTATACATTTTTCAACAGATGCTATGCGGACAAGTCCTGCGCCCATTCTAAGCGCACCGAGCGCCGCAAATGCAGCCGCACCTCTCATAGAAGAGCTTCCTGCTATTATAAGCACATTTCCGAAGCTGCCCTTGTAGGCATCACGTTCACGCTTCGGAGGATATGCAGCAAGATGATTGCGTTCAATGCGATAATAAGCACGTTCACCGCCTATCACCTCAACTGCCTTGCACGGCAGACCTATATCGGCTACGGTTATCTTTCCGCAGTATTTCTTCAGCGGGAACTGTGTCATACCGGTCTTGAGAAAACCGAATGTAACAGTTTCATCTGCCTTGAAAACTCCAGGTGAAACAGTTCCGGTAGCGCTGTTTCCGCCGCTCGGAACATCAACTGCTATCCTGTAAGCTCCCGAACCGATACCGAAAATACCGGCTGTTTCCGTGTCGAGCTCACCATGAAATCCTGTTCCGAACACACCATCAACAACAACATAAGCGCGGAGAATGGCATTCTTAACCAGTCTCATACGCTGCTGTTCTTTCTTTATCAGGCTGTCAAACGGACTGTCCTCACCGCCGTCGTGAGAGCCCTCACGGCTGCTCGGGATAGTCATATAGTCAAGTTCCGCAGCTTCAAGCGCTGCCTCAACATTCTCGCTCCTGTAACCCTCAAGGAACTCCACTCTGTCCGCCGGAAGCCTGTCATACATCTCAGCAGCAAGGTCTGTTACCGGCATTCCACCCACGCTGATGATAGTGATACGGTAGCCGCGGTAGACAAGAATATTTGCCGCCACGAAGCAGTCTCCACCGTTATTTCCCTTGCCTGCGAGGAATACTATCGACTTTTCCTCAGGGGAAATATCCGGTTCTTTTCGGCAGTAATCATCTATGACGCCTGCGAGAGCCTTGCCGGCATTCTCCATGAGCTGTCTGCGTGAAACGCCCATTTTCTCTGAATGCTCTTCGATTTTTGCCATTTGTTTAGGTGATACGATCTGCAATTTGCACACCTCCGTAATATTGATCTATATAATGCGGTCATCTGCCGCAAAGGATCATTATTCACTTTCTTTCCTTAGCTGCGCCTTCAGCTTCTGTGGAAGAGACTTGGTGATATTGTCGAGAGTCTTCTCGTCCGGCACGAATATCAGGCGTGTAAAGCCGTAATCCTCATGCTGAAACTCCGCATAATATTCGTGTGATGCGATATTGTCGGAAACGATAACAACTGTCATGTCTTTTGTCTCCTCCATATCGTCATTGTATTTTCCGAAAGCTGTAAAGCTCCTCACATCCACAGAAAGAAGCTCCGTTCTCTTCTTCTTGGCGATTATCTTGGCAATATCGAGTTCGCCGTTCGTGAATGTGTACTCGTATTCAACATATGTCCCCTGCACTATGAAGTAGGTGCCGTAACCGGCAGCTGCCGCAAGCAGCATTCCCAGGAAAGCCATAGCCGGCTTGTCCAGCTGGAGAAAAGACAGTACCGCAAGCGCTATCGTAAGCAGTATTCCCAGTATCATAAGCATAAATCTGCGGCTCTTATCGGCAGAGGTCTCGTTCTTCTTCACGAGCTGTTCGGAAAAGTTATCCATCAAATATATCTCCTGTCATATTAATACATATTAATATATTAGCACATATCACAGGAAATATCAAGACTCACGGAAAGAAAAAATTGCAGATCACTATTAAATTATAAAGTTTTATTCAGGTCATTATACCAATTATACACTTTTGTCAGCTTATCGCTGTTTGTGAAAATGGGTGTCATGCATTTGTTCACATAGATAGGCACACTTCTAAGAGTACCGTCGCTGTTGCAGCACATAAAATATACGCTTACGAGAGGAGCCTCAACACTAGGAAGCATTTCACACTCACGCATTCTGCAGTCGTCATTCTCGACAGCCTCACAAACAAGCTTGTAAATTGCAGCTATCTCCTCTGTATCAACATCGCTGCATTTTGTACGGTAAGCATCCAGAGCGCCTGCCGCAAGCATTTCATTTATCTTCTGATTATCCATCTTACAGATGTTTTTGTCTTCTGTGAAATAGCGTTTTCCGTTCCTGTCGATTATCGATACGCTATTCTTGTCCGAACAGTATTCGTTGCTGAATACGCGCCTTATCAGAGCGACATACGGCTTATGCACAGAGTCATCAGCATTATTCAAAGTATCTGTCTCAGATGTCCTGTGCTTAGTATAATACATAGTAGTCACAGTCGAAGTGATAGTTGAAGTAGTTTCTGCTGTCGAACGTGAACTTGCTGTTCCGCTTCCGGAAGACGACTCAAATACATTTTTTGAAAGATCAACGTGTCCGCAGCTCGTAAGGAGCAAAAGACCGATCGCTGCTGCATATAATTTTTTCATAGGATCACCTCTTCGGAAATAGTTTCTATAAAAAAGTTTCTATATAATAAGTCAGTCCAAAGAGCCGTTTTGTTGCATTTTGAAACTAATTTTGTATATCTGCACATATAAAAGCAGATCGATTTGTGTAATTTCTATAAAGTGCTGTACTAATTTCAGTTTTAATTCTTCAGTAAATTTTCAAAAAGCACTTGATTTTTTCCTTTTCACACGCTATAATATACATACAACCCAATGACTGAGAGAGTAGGTACGGGATATGTCCACAGAGAGGAGCGGACAGGTGTGAGCGCTCCGGCAGAATACGTTCCGAAGTTCACTCACGAGGGGTGCGGTTGAAGGTGCAGCGATTTTCGCGCATGAGCTTAGGTTCCGATATGGCGACAGCTGTTATTCTTGTAGACTGCAACGTAGGTCTGCGTTAAAGACAAGAGAGTGTCGGCTCTCCTGACAATGGGTGGTTTATAAGCAAGGTATTATGTCTTGTCCTGTTGGACAGGACTTTTTTTATTGTCACGACACATTAAATATTTTCTATGAGGTGAAAAAATGAAAGAACAGCTCGAAAAAATCGAAGCGCTCGCCAAGCAGGAACTTGCTTCATGTACAGAGATCAAAGCGCTTGACGACCTGAGGATAAAGTTCCTCGGAAAGAAAGGTGAACTCACCGCTATCCTGAAGCAGATGGGCAAGCTCTCTGCTGAAGAGCGTCCTGTTATCGGACAGCTCGCAAACAAGGTACGTGCAGACATTGAAGAAGCTCTCGCTTCCAAGCTCACAGCTCTCAAATCCGAAGCTCAGTCTGCAAAGCTCAAGGAGGAGACTATCGACATCACTCTCCCCGGCAAGCACGCTCCTTTCGGAAAGCTCCACCCCCTCACAAAGGTAGAGAACGAGATCCGCGAGATATTTATGGGTATGGGCTTTGAGATCGCAGACGGCCCCGAGATCGATGACGATTACCACGTATTTGAAGCTCTCAATCTCCCGCCCGATCATCCGGCAAGAGATACCCAGGATACTTTCTACATAGAGAACACTAATGAATCAATTCTTCTCCGTACTCAGACCTCTTCCGTACAGGTTCACGTTATGGAGAATCAGAAGCCCCCGATACGCATCATCTCACCCGGACGAGTTTTCCGTTCAGATGCCGTTGATGCTACACACTCCCCTCTCTTCCACCAGATAGAGGGACTCGTTATCGACGAGGGCATCACAATGTCCGACCTCAAGGGAACTCTTGAAATGCTCATGAAGAAGCTCTACGGCAAGGACTGCAAGCTCCGCTTCCGTCCCCACCACTTCCCGTTCACCGAGCCGAGCTGTGAAGTTGATATAAGCTGCTTCAACTGCGGCGGCAAGGGCTGTTCAATGTGTAAGGACGAGGGATACATCGAACTCCTCGGTGCAGGTATGGTTCACCCCAAGGTCCTCGAGAACTGCGGCATTGATCCCGAGAAGTATTCCGGATTTGCATTCGGACTCGGACTTGAGCGTATGGTTATGGGCCGCTATGATATCAACGATCTCCGTCTCCTCTATGAGAACGACGTTCGCTTCTTAGAGCAGTTCTGATGATAAGCGACCTGATACACAGGCAGAAGATCTACATTTCTGCGATGTGTGCGGCTGCTCTTGCAGCGTTTCTGATGCTGTTTATGTTCAAAGAGATACCGAAGCCGGCTGCCGCTGCGCTGATAGTAATAATGATACTGCTCATCTTCGCGGTGATGGAAAAGTCTGTATATGTTTTCAGACTGAAGCGATTTGCAGACGAGCTTCCCGAAGAGCCGGAACACTTCTTCCGCAAAAGCTCATACCGTGTGGGAGACCGGTTCTACTGGTTCAGCGATCATTTTCTCGACCTGCGCAGGCTGAGAAGGATACCCTATGAAAAAATAAGCAGCATAACCGTTTCTCAGAATACCTTCGGTATAGGCAGCCTGCGAATCGGTCCTTACCGGAAGGTGCTGATACCTCTTTCCGGTTATTACTCACTGTATGTACGGAGCGGCTTTCGCATAATCCGCATAAGGCTCAGCGACAGCGAGCGGAAATGCCGCACAGCCGTAAAGAATTTCACGAAACACAACCCTGAAATAAAGGTATACAATCTACCGTAAATCTATCGAAAGGAATAAAGATATGAATTTATCTATGAAATGGCTCGGCGACTATGTCAAAGCCGATATGCCTATAAAGGATTTCTGTCACGCTCTCACAATGAGCGGTTCAAAGGTTGAATGCTACGAAGAAGAGGGAAAGAACATCTCCAACGTCGTAGTAGGCAAGATACTCTCCAAGGGACCTCACGAAAACGCTGACGCACTTTTCGTTTGTCAGGTAGACATCGGTGCTGAGGCTCCCATACAGATAGTTACAAACGCAAAGAACGTCAAGGAGGGCGACCTCGTCCCCGTTGCACTTGACGGAGCTGTTCTCCCCGAGGGCAAGATAAAGAAGTGCAAGATGCGCGGTGTTGAGAGCTTTGGTATGTTCTGCGGACTCGATACTCTCGGTCTCACAGCACACGACTTCCCCTATGCAGATCCCGAGGGCGTTTTCGTCATCGAAGAGGACTGCAAGCTCGGACAGGATATCCACTCAGCTATCGGTCTCGATGATACTTCTGTTGAGTTTGAGATAACTTCAAACCGCCCTGACTGTCTCAGCGTTATAGGTCTCGCAAGAGAAACTGCTGCTACATATGACCTCCCCCTCACAGTAAAGGCTCCGGAGTTCAAGGGCGTTGACGGTGATGTAAACAGCTACCTCAAGGTAGATATCCACAATGCAGAGAAGTGCCCGAGATACTGTGCAGGTATAGTAAAGAACGTAAAGATAGGCCCCTCCCCCCGCTGGATGAGAGAGCGTCTCCGTGCAAGCGGCGTTCGTCCGATAAACAACTTCGTTGACATCACAAACTATGTAATGCTCGAATACGGTCAGCCTATGCACGCTTTTGATCTCCGCTATGTTGAAGGCGCTCATATCAATGTCCGCAATGCTCAGAACGGCGAAAAGATAATGACTCTCGATGGCGTTGAGCGCGAGCTTACTTCCGATATGCTCGTTATCGCTGACGAGAAGAAGCCTGTTGCCGTTGCCGGTGTTATGGGCGGCGAGTACAGCGGTATCATGGACGATACAACAACTGTTGTATTCGAGTCAGCTTACTTCGAGCCTTCCCAGGTACGTCAGACCTCAAAGAAGCTCAAGCTCAAATCTGATGCTTCCTCACGCTATGAAAAGGGCGTTGATCCTACTATTTCCATGACCTGTCTCAAGAGAGCATTCGAGCTCGTTGAACTCCTCGGCGCAGGCGAAGTAGTAAACACAGTCATTGACTGCAACAAGTCTGATTTCAAGCCCTCTGAGGTCGTATTCGACTCCAGATGGATTAACAATTTCCTCGGCACAGACATCTCCGAGGACAAGATGAAAGAATACCTCGGCCGTCTCGAATTCACATTCAGCGGTGACAAGGTCGTTGCTCCTGCATTCCGTATAGACATCGGCTGCAAGGCTGACATCGCAGAGGAAGTTGCTCGTATCTACGGCTACAACAACATCCCCTCAACAGACTTCCGCGGCGTTGCAAAGGCAGAATTCACAGAGGAGCAGAAATTCGTCCGCACTCTCAGAAACGCTGCAGTATCACTCGGCGGCTATGAGATCGCAACATACTCATTTGTATCTCCCAAGTATTTCGACAAAATACGTCTCCCCGAGAACAGCAAGCTCCGCAACGTTGTCCGCATCGTAAATCCTCTCGGTGAGGACACAAGCGTTATGAGAACATCTACTATCCCTTCAATGCTTGATGTTCTCTCCTTCAACTACAACAACCGCAACGAGAAGGCTTGTCTCTTTGAGATCTCAAAGGAATACCTCCCCGCAAAGGAAGAAAAGCCTTTCATCAACGGCGACATTCTCGCAAACAGCGGCAATCAGAAGCACAAGTACAATTACTCTCTCCCTGATGAGCCTCAGCGCCTTACTATCGGTATGTACGGCGGCGATGCAAACTTCTATACACTCAAGGGTATGGTAGAGCAGCTCCTCGATGAAATGAACATCGGCGAAGTTGAATACATCCGCGCAAACGACTGTGAGGAATTCGACGAGAGATTTGCACTCCACCCCGGCAGAAGCGCAGTTATCATCAAAGACGGCGCATATCTCGGTATCCTCGGTGAAGTTCACCCCGAAGTACAGGAGACATACGAGATCGGCGTAAAGGCTTACACAGCAAAGCTCAACATTCCCGAACTCATGGCAGCAGCTGCTGAGAAGATAACATACAGTCCTCTTCCGAAGTTCCCTGCAACCACTCGTGACATCAGCCTTGTATGCGACGAGGACACTCCTGCCGCTGAGATCGAAAAGTCTATCAAGAACGCTGTCGGCAAGACACTCGAAAAGGTAACTCTCTTCGACATCTACCGCAGCGACGATATGAAGCAGAACAACAAGAAGAGCCTTGCTTACGCTATCTCAATGCGTTCACACGACGGCACTCTTACAGACGAACAGGCTGACAGCGCTATGAAGCGCGTTATCAAGGCGCTTGCAGCAATCGGAGCTGAACTCAGAGGTTAAGCTGTGGTCGCACAGATAATCAGCAAGCTGATAGTTCTTTTCATGCTGATATGTATATACAACTGCACGTCAGGCATCGGACAGAAGGACAAAAAGCGTGCTCTGATATGGGGAGGACTTCTTCTGCTCACAGCAGGTGGACTATTCGTCCTCTACCTTATCGCTAAACAATAACGTCCCGGATATATGACAGAATGACGGGCGGCAACTGCCGCCCGTCAGCTTTAAATACAAACACTAATTATTTTACGTTTTACCGCAATATGCCCTGTTTCAGCATATTATTTGCTGATATCTATGGCGATTTAAACAAAAAATAATTATTTTCAGAAAACGTTTGACAACTCAGATGTTTTGTGATATACTATTATACGTTGAAGATATTCGCTTTAAAGCGTTACAGCGTAAAACTTTAAACACGTAAAGCTTTAAATGCGTAAAGTATAATTTGAAAGGATTGTTCATAATGAAAGAAATCTCAAAGCTCCTCGATTACAGACCTGATATAAAGGTCGTTGACGCTACACTCCGCGACGGCGGTCTCGTAAACGACTTCTTTTTCACAGACGAATTCGTAAAGGACCTCTATAACGCTAACCTCCGTGCAGGCGTTGACTACATGGAATTCGGCTACAAGGGCGACAGAGAACTCTTTGATGAGACTAAGTTTGGTCCCTGCAAATTCTGCGATGACGATTACCTCCGCTCTATCGTAGGCGAGAACAATACCGACCTCAAGATCGCAGTTATGGCAGACGTAGGACGCTGCAACTACAAGAGAGACATCCACGACCGCGCTGAGAGTCCTGTTGACCTCATCCGCGTTGCTACATACCTCCATCAGATCCCCACAGCTGTGGATATGATTGAGGACGCAAAGAAAAAGGGTTACGAGGTAAGCTGTAATATCATGGCTATCTCAACAGCTCAGGAAACAGACCTCAAGATCGCTCTTGATATCCTTGGCAAGTCCCCTGTTGACGTATTCTACATCGTTGACAGCTTCGGTTCTATCTACCCCGAGCAGCTCGCACGTATCGCAAATCTCTACTGTGAGATGGCTGACAAGTACGGCAAGAAGGTAGGTATCCACGCTCACGATAATCAGAAGCTCGCTTTCGCTAACACTATCGAAGCTGTCGGTGACGGCGTTGACTGGCTCGATGCAACATATTCCGCAATGGGACGCGGTGCAGGAAACTGTGCTATGGAACTTCTCCTTGGTTTCCTCAAGAATCCCAAGTACAATGTATACCCTGTTCTCAGCTTCATCGAGAAGCATATGACAAAGCTTCGTGAAGAGGGCGTTGTATGGGGATATGATCTCCAGTACCTCATGACAGGTCTTCTCAACCAGCACCCGAGAACTGCTATCCAGTTCACAAAGGAAGGCAGAAAGGACTACGCTGAGTTCTACAAGGAGATACTTGCACAGGACTGACCTGTGAGTCCAATCGGACTCTGCAAGACAACTTGATCTGATATAACGATAAAGGACGCTGTAATATACAGCGTCCTTTTTTATCTAAAAAGTATATTTAAACTAATGATGGGATTCCAAAGAGATTATTATCCCTTTGGTCAGGTCAAGGGCTGACAGCCCTTGCAGGGTGTGGGACAGCGTCCCACAATCCACAAAGCGCTCCGCAAAGAGTGAATTGAAAAACAGTCCGGTGGACTGTTTTTCAAGAGAGAACGCCCTGCAAGATAGGGCGTTCT
>JAEEVL010000058.1 GCA_016290875.1 Ruminococcus sp. | reverse complement strand
ATTCTCGACTTTTTCAAGTGATTGCAGCAGCGGAGAAGATATATCGTCCTTGAAAGCCTTTATATTAGCCTTATCATTGAGGTTTCCATATTTTGCAACGAACTTGTCATACTTAGCTGTGAGCTCTTCCTGTGCAGCCTGAACCTGAACGGCTGAGCCACCTTGAAGCTGAACGTCCAGTACATCACGAACGGCAGCGTTTATCTCCGCCATACCGTATATTCTCTTATATGAGCCTGAATTCTTCACCGGGAGAAGATCTTCATTGTTGCGGTAATACAGCTGATTATCCTTGATAATATAGCTGAAATTTTTCATATCATCTTCTGCCGGTAATACCGTCAGCTTATCGGGAGCTTCTGCTGACTTCTCAGTTCTCTCAGCTCTTTCAACCGGCTTTATCTCGCATCTGATGTTCTGTAATGCTTTTCGCAGCTCTGTTCTGAGTTCTTGTCCCTCAACCGGCACACACATAGTATCTTTATTGCCATAGAGCTTGTTGCCCTCAACGATCTTACCGATAATCATTTCCGGATGATCTTCAAAATACTTGTTGATCTGCAAACCGTCAGCTGTATGACCGAGCTTTGTCCACTCCGGTTCAGCACCGATAACCGGTTCTTCACGCTTCTGGAGGAAAAGAATATCAGATGTTACCTCAGTACCTGCAATGGACTTGAAAGCATTGTTAGGTAGTCTTACAGCTCCCACAAGCTCTGCACGTTCAGCAAGATACTTTCGTACAGTATCGCTCTGCTTGTCGAGCGTACCCTTTGATGTTACAAAAGCAACAACACCGCCGGGACGAACTTTATCGAGCGTTTTAGCGAAGAAATAGTCGTGTATCTTGAAATGGTGCTTATCATAGCGTGAATCAGCTACCATTATATCACCGAAAGGGACATTGCCGACAGCTATATCGAACTTGTTATCGCTGAATAAGGTCTTTTCATAGCCTTTGACCTTAATATCAGCACTCTGATAGAGCTGCTTTGAGATTCTACCGGAAATACTGTCAAGCTCAACGCCTGTGAGCTGAGAATTGTTTCGCATATCTTCCGGCATTAGTCCGAAGAAGTTACCGACACCCATAGCCGGTTCAAGCACGTTACCGCCCTTGAATCCCATATTTCCGAGAGCTGTGTACATTTCCTCGATGATTACCGGAGAAGTATAGAAAGAAGTAGTAGTCGAAGCTCTTGCATCGTTATACTCGTCATTATTGAGTAACAGTCGGAGATCACTGTATTCTTTGCTCCAAGAATCATTTGTAGCATCGAATGCCTGAGAAAGACCGCCCCAACCTACATATTTTGCGAGAACAGCCTGTTCCTCTGCCGTAGCTGCTCTGTTTTCCTGTTCAATGGTTTTGAGTGTTCTTATAGCAGCTACATTGTTGCGGAATTTCTCTTTTGCACCGCCACTCTGAATATCACCGGTAATACGGAAATCGAGCTTATCAGGCTTTTCAGCTTCATTTGTCTCAATAGTAACCGCATTCGCCACCGGTTCAGCTGTAACAGCTTCTTCCATAGCTTCAAAGAGTGACAACTGACTGAATTCCGGCTGCTTTACATCATTTCCGGCTTTTTCAATAAGAGTATAGTCGAGCTTTTCTTTCCAATGACCGATATGCGACATACAGGACATAATATCATTCTTATCTGTATTTGTAAGGTATATCGCAAAATCTCCGTCTATCTTATCGACCTTCCATTGCTTACCCTCAGTTTCGATAATGTCACCGACAGAAAGCTCCTGAACTGTTGGTTCAGTTTCTTCCTGAATTATAACTTCATTATCATCTGGTATTTCCTGAACTACCGGTTCAGAGACAATCTGATTTTCCAGTTCACTTTCAGCAGCAAGCTGATTATCGAAAGTAATCTCAGAAATCTTGATTTTTGAGCGTTCCTTAAAGAAATCCGGCAGTTCCTTGAATCCGAAGGAATCAACATAGTATGCAGTATCTTTGCCATTCTGGTTCAGTACGATAACATCACTGACTGAAAGAGAGTGTCCCCGGAAGTCAGACGGATGATCTATGTTGAACTTCTGATAGATACCGTCAAGCTTATGCTGCTTGAAATCAATATCAGCGAGACTACCGGAATAAACCTCGTCATAGTCGGATATTACCGGATTTATCTGGTGTTCATCGAGCCAGTCTGAACCTTCAAATTCAAACTGCCTGTTATACTCGTTGTCTTTCAGCTGATATATCTTGTATGTTTCTTCCGGAGGAGCTGCTATTTCTATGCCCTTTAAGCTGATATAGTCGGAAACAGCTCTTTCATCACCGTTTACAGCTGTTATGCTGCCATTCTGATATTCGATAGTAATATCGTGTACATCGCCCTCAAATGAGTGTTCAACGATAGCTCTGGAAAGAGTATGATCCTGTCTTTCAAGATTATTGAGCCAAGTCTGCATAAAGTTGTTTATCTCACGCTGTTGGAAAGGGTTGCCCTCGCACAGCTGATACACGCCCATATCAGACTGCTCATAGGAATAAGCAGCTGCGGTCTGGTTATCGTGATCTATATGCAGCACTATATCAGGATCGTACATAAGATCACCGTTGGAAACGTAAGTGTGCATAACTGATAACTGATCTTTATCTATCCATTCAAGGGATAAAGGCTCATAAGTATCACTTTCACGCTTTTCATAGTTGTGTTCCTTACTCATAATATCCGGGAACAGCTTTGTAAGAGCTACATAGTTTCTATGCTCGATAGTGTTCGGATAGCTTTTAGGCTGCAAGATATTTATGTCAATTTCCGGACTTTCTATGAAGTGGAATTTCATAAGCAGCTCTTTATTATCCAGTCTGGAAGTAAATGTATTATTCTCAAAAGTCCAGTTTGAAGCCTTGTCCCATTCCATATGAATGTCTCTACCGGAAGGCTGTCCGTTTTCATCGAGCTTCTGAGATGTGAAACCGACTGTATTTACAGAAGTAACAACTCTGTGTTCTCCCACACACTCAGGACGATTATGTTCATCAATCTCAAATGCCATTCCGGGTTTAAGAGTGTTTTTTAGCTGACTGAGGTTCTTGACTTCCGGAACAGAAGTATTTTTTTCAGCCTTTTCGTCCTCAATTCTTACGTCATACTTCATATATGCTATCGAGGAAAAAGCCTTTTCTGTCCTTACTTCATCACCAAGAATAGCATTCAGAGCTTGCTTGATATGATTGGTCTTAATCTGATCGTTCTGCCAATCGTGCATTACCGCACCGTCAAAGGCAGCTATAAGCTCTTTGGCAGTATCTTCTGACAGCTCCGGCAGCTCATCGTGAAGATCCTGAACAGTTCTACCTTGCACTATATCATCATATTCGCCCTGAATCAGCGACAGATAGCCTTCGCCCATAGCTTCATAAGTCACTTCACGTTCAGCTTTACCGTATTTGGCTGTAAATGATTCCTCACCGTACTCAACGGTAAATTCGTCCCAGTTGGAATTTCTGAATGTTGTTTGATTACCGAGCATAGCCAGAGCGAGGTCTTTGCGTATATCCTCACCGCTATTCATACGGCGAGAGAGGTCATATAGGACTGTTTCCGCAAGATTATTGCTAAATGTGGTATTTTCACCGGGATTGTGCTTATCAATATATCCCTTTTCAAAAAGAACATATCCCATATCCTCAATCTCATCCCAAGAAAGTTCTGATTTAGCCATAAACTTGACTATATCTCCGGTAAGGAAAGACATTTCCTTATCGGTATATTCAGGCTCAATTTCTTCCTGTGCTATCTCATCGACACGCTGAAAACGGTCAAGAACTTCTCGCAGCTCATCATCGGCAGCGTAGTCTTTGTTATTGAAATCCTCGTCAGGCTTACAAAACTCTCTTGCATCATAGTCAAAGCTTTCAGCCGTGCTATCAACACTATAACTAAAGCAGTTTTCTAAGATGTAGTCTCTGAAATTATCGCTATTCAGAGCCTGTTCAAGCTGATTTTCGTAAACATTATAGTATTCAAGCTGCTGCTTTTCCGAAGAATACCTTGCAAGCATTACGTTTTTATCAGCATCGTTGACATAGTATTTCTCCGTATCCTGAGCTGAAAGCCTTTTTGCAAGTCCATCACGCTCGATAGCTTTATATGTAAAGTTATTCTCAAGCTTTTTAATCAGCTCCAGAGCGTGTTTAGAATCGGATAATACATTATCGTTTCCTTCTCTTTCTGCATCATTCCTTGCTGCTTCAAAGTAATTACGGAGATTAAGGGTATATCCGCTGCGGAGATCATCAAGAGCATTGATGTAGGCGTTCTGACCGGTATTGAAATCAATCCAACCAAATTCCATATACATCTTACTTATGCTATAATCCTCGTCAACGTCCAGATTTTCGATGATATTGCATATATCATTGAACATTTCCTGTATTTCAATATCCTTTGGTGCTGCCTTATATACCTCATTACTATCGAACCAAGAGTATTTACTATCGTCGGAAATAGTCTCGCTGCTTATAAGCTGATTATTACTGTCATATAGCCGAAGTCTACTTTCCCA
>JAEEVL010000037.1 GCA_016290875.1 Ruminococcus sp. | reverse complement strand
TACAGGTCTTCCGCAGAGCCAGCTCGCCATGATAACAGTGGAGAAGCGCTCGTTCTTTGACGGCTGACAGAGGAATTCCGCCGCGCCCTGAGCATTGTACTTGTCCTGACGGTCAACGAAGCCGAGGTCAAGTATCCTGCCGTTATCGGTGAGTTCTTTCGGGAGGTCTATCTGACCGCCGCCGATGAGCACAAGTCTGAGGTCGGTATCGTTGCGCCTGATATACTCAGCAAAGTATTTCACGAGCGTGTGGACGTTCTTTCCCTCGTCCTTGCGTCCTGCGTAGAGTATAAACTGCTCCCTGACGCCGAATTTCTCACGGAAAGCCGCCGGATCAGGAACAATATCCGTATCCATGCCGATACCCATAACGATAGTCTTTGTGCCGCTCTGAGAGAAACCGTAGAGTCTCTCAGCGAGCTCAGCCTCGGGACGGGCATTGAACACCATTCCGGCTGTTTTCGGAAATACTTCCTTGAAACGGCTGAGATAAGCGTAAGCCTCGTCGTGGAAGCACGGTATGAGCACCGACTTCTCCGGACAAACCTGAGCGCCGTTGTAGGTTGTTCCGAACATATAGGGAATGAACACGAACAGCGAATACTCGTCAGAGTTTTTGTCCATATATTCATAGAGGTCGGGACTGTTTACCATTTCGCGGAGAAAAGTATCCTCCTCCTCAGCGGTCACGGGAGTCTTGTTCATCAGTTTGAGATTCACCGCATCAAAAGCCGCTGTATCGCGCTTTCTGACTTTGAAACGGCGAATCTTTATGCCGTTTGCAGTGGAGTCCTCGCCCTCTTTATAGTAGTTTTCGCTCCAGTCTGCGCCGAATTCCTTAACGCAGGTGGTAAGTATCTCCACGGGCACACCGGCATAATGCAGGTGAGAAGCCACCTCGCGGAGCTCCATTTCCGCTCCGCCGGGAATACCGTCGGCGTACCACGGAATGACAAAACCTATCTTTTTCATCGTTTAATCTCTTTCATTATTTTTAGCCGCGGCTTATGAAATCTCTGAGCTGTTTGTCGAAAATATCTCTTATGTGCTCATATGAGAAATCTTCAAGGCGGCGGCGCTGTCCGGAAATAATTTCCTCACGCAGAGCCTTGTCGCGGACGATACGGTCAATGACAGCAGCCGTAAATACGGGATCATTGTCGTCGATAAGGAAACCGCTTCCGCCGAGAGTATCGGAAATAGCGCTTGTATCATAAGCAACTATCGGCACATCGAAGAACATAGCCTCGACGAGCGGCACACAGAAGCCCTCGTGCTGACTCATACAGACGAAAACGTCAGCTGCGCGGTAGAATGCAAGTATCGCGCTGAACTTTATATGTCCTGTGAATACCACATCATCGGAAAGTCCGAGAGCAGCTGCATACTTCACAAGTCTGTTGTAGTAGTTCTCCATACCCGAATATGAGCCGACAAGAATGAGTCTCGACTCCGGGTTTATCCTCTTGTAGCAGTAGAATGCACGGATGACGTCCTCCTGCTTCTTGTTTGGAGCGATTCTTCCCACAAAGACGAGGTTTGTCTTGCCGTCCTTATATTTTTTCAGAGTCTCCTCATCGGGAGCCTGCTTGTAGTCCTCAAAGCGGATAAGTATCGGTCTTACGTCAATGGGACATTTGTAGCCCATTTTCAGCAGTTCGCCGCGATTGTAGCCCGAGTCGGCAAGGCAGTATTCAACCTTGTCGCGCAGGAACTCAACGCCCTTGTAACCGTACTCGGTAAGAGCTGTTGCAGCCGTGCTGTACGGACGGAAGAACTCCGGCGGTGTGATGTTGTGATACACCATTATCCTGCGGCATTTAAAGTTGTCGATCTTGAAAGTCAGATCAGTACCGGTGGACTTGTGATAGAGGATAATATCATCGCTCTTGAGTCCCTTGAGCTTTTCTATGCTCTGACCGGAACCTGCCGGCAGTCTCTTGTCAATATTCTCTGCATATATATCAGTATCAAAGCCCATATCCCTGATAGCACCCCGGAGAGCAATGGTGTCGTTACCTATCGCATCTCCGAAAGAAAGTGTGGGCAGAAGCTGAACTATTCTCATTCCGCCCTCTGCTTTCCGAGCTCTTCACGGAGAGCTGCGTTCTCACGCTCGAGGCGGTCAAGACGGTTGAGGAGCTCCTTCTGAGCGAGTTCAAGGACTTCTATCCTTCCGCTGTAATCGGGAGCAGCAGCGTCACCTACTGAATTTCTGATAGTGTTGAGCACCTTTGCAGTATTGGCATTGAATTCGTTCTGCTCAAATACTACCGGTTCAACATAGAACTTTGTCAGCTTTCTTATAACCTTCTTGAAGAAGACCTTCAGCGGATTTCCGCCGAGCTCCTTGTAAGGCTGTATATAGTAATGAGTATTGAGGTAGCGGAGTGCTTCGTCGCTCTCCTCAACAGAAGTGCCTGAAGTCATATCCACAGGCTTTTCATAGGGAACATCCTCAAAGCTGAGCATATCCGCAGTAAGTCCCTTTTCTCTGATACCGCGCTTTATCTCAGCCATTATCTCTTCGATATTGATAGTATTCTCCATTTTGTTCTTCCTTCCTTATTTTACGGCGATTACCGCATAATCCTGACTTCCATAGAGTGTATCCGAGAGCTGTTTCATAGCCGAGTTGAATTCCTCAGCACCTTCCACAGCGAGCTCCGGTATGCTGTAAGGCGGACGGCTGTTCTCTGTGAAGAGCGTCTCGATATTGCGGAAACCTGCTTTTTCGAGGTAATACTTCATAGTAAGCGGGTGGACCGGCTTGATATGCGAGGGATCTATATAGAAAGCGTTGGTATATATAGCAAGTGAAGTCGGGTTTGGAGTCTCAATGATGATACAGCCGCCCTCACTGAGCTTTTCGTAAGCAGTATTGCATAGTCTGATGATCTCCTCCGGTCTGAGGTGTTCCACGACCTGTCCGACGAATATGCCATCGAGGTGGTCAACACCGGCGAGGAAAGCCGTTCCGTCGCCGCAGACAGCCTTGAGTCCCTTGCTGTTGCAGTAGTCAACATAAGGCTCATAGATATCCACACCCTTTGCCGGGATATTGTTTTCCTTGAGCAGCGAGAGGAACTCACCTCTGCCGCAGCCGATGTCGAGAACTCTCTTCTTTCCGCGGAAGTAAGGCAGATAAGCCTCCTGAGCCTTCTTAATGCTCTCGATAGAGCCGCGGAAGTGGTTCTCGAAGTCAAAGTAATCTATGCTCTCATAGTCGGAATCAGCCGCCGGAACAACAGTTACGGTCTTTTCTTCACTGTTTTCCTTTGCAGGGGCTGTGCCTGCCGAAAGGTTCTTGATATTCTTGCTGAGTGAACCCATTTTTACGCGCATAAACTCAGAATCGCTGCTGAGCTTGTCGAGCGCGGCGTTGTTGTTTCTGAGATTAGTACCGATATTGTCGAGGTCACTGCGGATAGCACCGATAGTACCTGCGTGAGCAGTCAGAGCATTCTCAGCAGCTGTGGCTCTGGCAGAAAGCTCCTCTACGCGCTGTCTTATCATAGTAAGTTCAGTTTCGATGCGTTTGTTCTCCTCGCTAACTCTGATGTGCTCAGAACTTATCCTTGCCGCCTCAGCAGTGATCCTCTCCTGTTCACGGGCAATAGTTTCCTCAGCAACTCTTCTCTCATCTATATCGACCGCAGCAGCTTCAAAGGCAGGCATGATACCGCCGTAGAGCTTCTTTTTTATCTTGCCTTTCAGGCCTTTCTCTGCGTCGAATTCTTCAAGAAATTTCAAAACATTATTCATAGTCAGATACTCCATTTATGGTCGATGCGTGAGATACCGACATCGCCCGAACGTGTTATCATTTCTATCTTGTAAGCCTCGCGGAAGTAGTCCACGGGGATACCGTCACCTGTCTCGATAGCGAAATCGAGCAGATACTCACCTGCGAGCAGACCGACATTTTTAAGCACGAGCTCTGCCGTACCGCTCTTGGTAAGCTCGAATTCCGGAAGCTTGTCTATGCGTGTATTCGTGCCGTAGCACTGCACACCGTCGCGGTTGAAAATGCCTATTCCGACAACTGCGTCCGGTATCTTTTCTTTAACAGTATAGTCTATCCTGAAAACTATATCCTCACCTGTACGGAAAACACGCTGTTCTGCGCCATCAGAGGTAAGAGCGGTTATCTTTTTTATCCTTGCCTTGCCGCTTCCCCAGCGCTTGTTATCGTTTTCTTCTTCCTCTTCCTCCTGAGCCTGAACGGCTTCTTCTCCGGCTTCGGCGGCCTTCTTTTCCTCCTCGGCTTTCTTTTCAGCGAGCTCCTTCTTTGTATGTTCCTGGAGCTTCTGTCCCATATAGTCGAGGTATTCGAGGTCAGTTTCCTTCGGAGGACCTTCCGCGCGGATAAGTCCTTCGTGTATCCATATTGAACGGTCACATATCTGCTCGATCTGACCGAGAGAATGTGAAACGATAACGATAGTCGTACCCTGAGCCTTTATTTCTTTCAGCTTGTTGAAGCACTTCGCCTGGAAGTTGGCATCACCGACCGCAAGTATCTCATCAATGAGGAGTATGTCCGCATCAACGTTGATAGCTACGGAGAAAGCGAGTCTCATATACATACCGGAGGAGTAAGTTCTTACCGGGTTGTCGATGAATTCCTCAAGCTCTGAGAAGTCCACGATATCCTTGAGACGAGCGTCTATCTCCTTCTTTGTAAGACCGAAGATAGCGGCATTGGTGTAGATGTTCTCTCTTCCGCTCATATCGGGGTGGAAGCCTGCACCAAGCTCGATAAGGCTTGAAACTCTGCCGTTCATCGTGATAGAACCGCTGTCCGGATACATGATTCTTGTCAGCAGCTTGAGAGTCGTACTCTTTCCGCAGCCGTTATGACCGATAAGACCGACAGCCTCACCTTTTTTAACGGTAAAGCTGATACCTTTCAGCACCTGTCTGAGCTCATACTTGTTCCTCTTGCGGAAAAGCAGTCTCTCTTTGAGCTGAGCGCCTTTATCGAGGTACACTTTGAAGTTCTTGGTTATATTATTTACTTCGATAGCAGTTTCATTCCGCGCCATTATTATAATTCCTCCGCAAAGTGTTTCTGGAGCTTATTGAAAACAAGACAGCCGAGCATAAGGAAGAGCACACCGAGAGCAACTGCCGAAAACAGTGATGAAAGGTCGGGGAAGCTCTTCTCGTAAAGGACTGACCTGTAACATTCGATAACGTGAGTCATAGGGTTTATGTTGAATACCGGCTGAAGTCTCTCCGGCACGATAGATTTGTCGTACATGATAGGAGTCATATACATCCATGCCATAGAAATGATGCCGAGGATATGTTCAAGGTCTCTGAAGTAGACCGTTACAGCCGAAGTGAGCATAGCCATACCGAGTGCGAGGATATACTCGACCAGCATAATGATGGGGAGCGCCAGCAGCGCCACGAAATTCACACCGACGCCGGTAATGATAATGACGGCGAAAATAACTATGAAGCACAGCAGCATATTGACAAAGCAGCTCGTGACATACGAGATAGGGATGACCATTCGCGGGAAGTATATCTTCTTGACGAGGTCTTTCTGCGCCACTACCGAAGCCGCACCGACCGTTATGGACGATGAAAAGAAAATCCACGGTATGAGAGCCACGAAGAGGTAGAGGTAATATCTCTCGATGTTGGATTTCAGGATGAACGAGAAGACCATCGTGTAAACGATAAGCTGGAAGAGCGGATTGATAAAAGTCCACAAAAATCCCAGTACAGAGCCTTTATATCTGCCTCTGAGATCCTTCTTGACAAGACTGAAGATCATTTGCCTGTAAGCATACAGTTCTTTAATTGTATTCATTTATATCTGTATCTCCTTCAAAAACACACAATTTTCCATTGTATCTTTTAATTATATCACAGGTCATACAGAGTGTCAACTGTGATAATGCCGAATTATCACGACAATTCGGCAAAAAACTGTCATTTTACAGCAAAAAAGCAGCCCTCACGAGGACTGCTCAGCTTATCAAAAAAGTAGATTTTAACCAATAACGGGATTCCAAAGGGATATTATTCCTTTGGCAGAGTCCAGAGACAGCGTCTCTGGCGGGTGCAGGGCAGCGCCCTGCAATGCGTTCAAGCGCTCCGCAAGAGATGAATTTCAAAACAGTCCGGTGGACTGTTTTGAAAGAGGAGACGCCCTGCAAGAGAGGGCGTCTCCTTAGTAAACTAAAATCTTAAACTAAAAAAGCAGTCCGAAAGGACTGCTCATTTATGATACTTGCCGCCGGTATTTATCTGAAAAGCGCGGTATATCTGTTCAAGCAGCATAACACGCGCAAGCTGGTGCGGAAACGTCATCTTCGACATTGAAAGCTTCAATCCTCCCATAGCCTTTATCTCCGGATCGAGTCCGAAAGAGCTTCCTATAATGAAAGACACCGTACTCTGTCCGCCGACACCAGCTTCTGAAATGCGTTCTGCAAGCTCCGGACTGCTGAGCTGTTTACCCTCAATGCACATAGGCACGATAAGTCCCGAAGCGTAGCGTTTTATCTGCTCAGCTTCCTTGCGGAGAGCCGCAGCTATCTCCTTGTCGGACGGCTGATCGCTGAGCCTGCATTCATCAAGCTCGTGGAGCTCAAAAGTGCAGTAGCGCCCGAGCCTTTTTATATACTCCGCACAGGCGCTTCTGAGGTAATCCTCTTTGAGTTTACCGATAACTATAAGCTTTATGGTCATCAGAAAATCACAGCTCCTCCCTGAGTTTCCACAGGCGCAACGCCCATAAGGTAATCCTTGCCGCGGACAAATCCTGCGAGTCCTGTCTCAACCGTCCTGTCAGCGACAGCCGGACGGTTATTGTCCTGACTGAGATGTCCGAGCAGCAGATGTGTAGTACCGCGGCTGATAAGGCTTGCCGCCTGAACGGCGCAGTCATCGTTTGAAAGATGCCCGTTCTGCGAGAGTATGCGCTCTTTGAGATACAGCGGATAAGGGCCGGTGCGGAGCATATTCTCGTCGTAGTTGGCTTCGAGCAGAACGAGACGACAGCCTTCGAGAGCCTGATCGACTTCGGGGGTAACGTGTCCGAGGTCAGTGCATACAGCGCAGTATTTATCATCGCCTGTATGTATCCTGTAACCGCAGCTCTGTATCGCGTCGTGCGGCGTATTGAAGCAGCTTATCTCCATATCCGCACAGGAGATAGATATGCCGCTTATGTCTATCACCGGCGAACCCGGTGCTATCTTTCCGCCGTCGCAGAGCCGCTGGAGCGTCCTCTTCTGACCGTATACCGGCAGAGAGGTCTTTTTGCTGAGCATAGCGAGTCCTGCGATGTGGTCCGAATGTTCGTGTGTTATGAATACCGCTCTAACAGCCGAAAGCGGTATATTGTTGACTTCAAGAGCAGCGGACAGTCTTTTGAAGCTGACTCCGCAGTCTATGAGTATGCCGTTTTTTTCGTTGCCGATGTAGGTGGAATTCCCCTTGCTTGAACTGAAAAGAGGATATATCCTTGCCATTGTATCTTCTCCGTTCCTGGGAAATCAGCCTATCTTGTTGATCTCAGTACCCTGACGAGTCTCCTTGATCTCATAGCCGAGAGCAGCGATCTTGTCGCGGAGCTCATCAGCGAGAGCGAAGTTCTTCTCCTTGCGGGCAGCCTTGCGCTGCTCAACGAGTTCGAGGACTTCAGCCGGGATGTCAGCAGTATTTCCGCCGGCAGAAGCATTAGCCTTCTCCTCAGCCTTCTTTATGAGGTCAAGACCGAGCACCTTGTCGAATTCAGCGATAAGAGCGAGCTTTGTGACAGCATTTGCCTTTGATTTGAGAACATCATAGAGGACAGTTATGCCCATAGCTGTGTTGAGGTCGTTGTCGAGAGCATCTGTGAACAGCTTGTAGAGTCTGTCGTACTCAGCCTTATCTATCTCGCCGGACTTATCCTGAGTAAGCGGAGCTATCTTCGCAACGAGCTTATTGAAAGTAGTCACAGCATTGTCGAGGTTCTCCCATGAGAATACCAGCGACTTGCGGTAGTGTGAAAGCAGGCAGAAATATCTGTAAACCAGCGGATCATAGCCTTTTTCCTGAAGGAGCGATACTGTGAGGAACTCGCCCTTGCTCTTGCTCATCTTACCGCTGTTGGTGTTGAGGTGATGAACGTGGAACCAGTAATTGCACCACTTGTGACCGAGGTAAGCCTCAGACTGAGCTATCTCGTTTGTATGGTGCGGGAAAGCGTTATCGATACCGCCGCAGTGGAGGTCGAGGTACTCACCGAGGTTCTTCATAGATATGCAGGAGCACTCGATGTGCCAGCCGGGATAGCCGACGCCCCAGGGAGACTCCCACTTGAGCTCCTGGTCATCGAACTTTGACTTAGTGAACCAGAGCACGAAGTCAGCCTTATTGCGCTTGTTTCCGTCCTCCTCAACGCCCTCTCTTACGCCGACTTCGAGGTCTTCCTCGCTGAAATCGCCGAAAACGTAATACTTATCGAGCTTAGATGTATCGAAGTAGATGTTGCCGCCTGCTTCGTAAGCGTAGCCCTTGTCCATGAGGGTGCTGATAACGCGGATGAACTCGTCAATATAAGTTGTAGCCGGAACCACAACATCAGGAGTCTTGATGCTGAGCTTAGCGCAGTCAGCGAAGAAAGCGTCCGTGTAGAACTTAGCTATCTCCATAACAGTCTTGTGCTCGCGCTTAGCGCCCTTGAGCATCTTGTCGTCGCCGGTATCACCGTCGCTTGTGAGGTGACCAACGTCAGTGATATTCATAACGCGCTTGACATCGAGACCTGTGAAGCGGAGATACTTTTCAAGAACGTCCTCCATGATGTAGCTTCTGAGGTTTCCGATATGAGCGAAGTGGTAAACTGTCGGGCCGCAGGTGTACATACTTACCTTGCCGGCTTCATTCGGGATAAACTCCTCTTTTTTATGTGAAAGTGAATTATATAACTGCATGATGTTCCTCCTGTTGTTATTCTGCGGGACTGAACCCGGTGATGTTACATTTCGTTTATTATCTCTCTTGCCGTATCCTCAGATACCGGGAGAGCGTACTGTCCGTCGAACTCCTTTATTGCGCCTATGCCGTCCTGGAGCACGAAACGCAGCTTTCCGTCGCGGACTTTCTTGTCTGTGTAGAGCTTCTTTACGAGAGCCTCACGGTCAATGTAATCCGGAACAGCTGTCGGGAGCTTAGCCTTTTCGAGGAGTGCCTTCACGCGCTCAACGTCCTCGTCCGAACAGTAGCCGAGCTTCTTTGCGAGGAGCACCTCAGCAACAAGACCGATAGACACAGCCTCACCGTGGAGCAGCTTATAACCGCTGACAGTCTCGATAGCTCTACCGACCGTGTGACCGAGGTTGAGCACTTCACGCAGACCGCTCTCGCGCTCATCCTTCATAACTACGCTGTATTTTATGCGGCAGTTCTCGGCAGCGATATGTTCACATACCTCATCATCAAAAGCAAAAATGCGGTCCATATTCCTGTCAAGGTAGCTGAAAAGCTCACTGCTTGCGAGACAAGCGTGCTTGATAGTCTCAGCGAGACCGCTCGAAAGCTGTCTCTGCGGAAGAGTCTTCCACGCTGAAATGTCGATATAAACCTTTTCCGGCTGATTGAATATACCGATAAGGTTAGTTGCAAGGGGCGTATCAACGGCAGTTTTTCCGCCTACGGAAGCATCAGCCGCTGCAAGAAGGGTAGTCGCATAGTTTATGAACGGCACTCCCCTTCCGTAAGTACCTGCAACGAATCCGGCTATATCCGTAACGACACCGCCGCCGACAGCGATGATACAGCAGTCACGGCGATAGCCCTTTCCGAGCATCGTGTCCTCGATAAATTCCTTGGTTTCGCGAGTCTTGCTCGTCTCGCCTGCCGGGAAGACAATAAGGTCGCACTTATAGCCGTTCTCCTCCAGCAGACCGCAGATCTTCTCTGCGTGGAGCTCCCTGACGTTGCTGTCTGTGACTACGGCGAATTTCTTGATATTGCCGACGAGTCCGGCTCTGATGTCATCGATGAGCTTCTGCTCCAGTTCGTGACCGACCTCTATCTCGTAGCTGTCGTCAACGACTTTTTTCAGTTCAACGTTGAATACGCTCATAATTTTCACCTGCTAAAAAATATTAAAAGCCCCCTGTGAACATACACAGGAGGCGTAGATACGCGGTTCCACTCCGGTTTATAACTCTTATCCTTAACGCGGGAAACGCCGGCGTATACACAGGAAAACACCCTTCCACGCCGGAGCTGACAGCCGCACTTCACCGATCCCGTCCACGGACTCGCACCTACCGTCCGCTCTCTGAAAGACCGCAGAAAGGCTACTCTGACTGCTACGCTTTTCTACTATTATATGGCATATCCGGGATTTTGTCAAGACCCAGCCGGAAGTTTTGCTCTGCCGGTGTTGAAAAACTTTCCGGAAAGTGATATAATATAATGATAGGATATCAAAGCAAAGGAACGATGCTATGTTTGCTAATTATCACACTCATACCAAACGCTGTCACCACGCATCCGGCGAGGACAGAGAATACGTAGAAGCCGCGATCGCCGCCGGCATAAAAGTCCTCGGTTTCGCGGACCACTGCCCGTGGGTATTCCCTGACGGCTACATCTCAGAGATAAGAATGACGCCGGCCGAGACCGACGGCTATTTCCAGTCGCTCTCCGACCTCAGAAAGGAATACGCAGGCGACATCAGGATATATATAGGCTTTGAAGCCGAATACATACCGGAGCTCATGGAAGCACAGGACCGCTTTCTCGCAGACTATCCGGTAGACTATATGATACTCGGACAGCATTCATGGGCACCCGAGAACCACAGTGAATACACCGGTTCACCGACTGGTGATCTTTCGCTCCTTGAACGCTATACCGACCTTGTCATAGAGGGCATGGAGACCGGCAGATACACCTATCTTGCCCACCCTGACGTAATATACTATACCGGAGACACAGCCGATTTTGACAGAAATATGGCACGAATCTGTCAGTGGCTCAAAGAGAACGATTCCCCTGTCGAGATAAATCTTCTCGGACTCGGCGGCAACAGGAACTACCCGTCAGAGCGTTTCCTGAAAACAGCCGGCAACATGGGCTGCAAGGCTATTCTCGGCTGTGACGCGCATATTCCCTCCGCACTTGCCGACACAGCACTTGCTGAACGCGGCATGAAGCTCGCTGAAAAATACGGACTGTCACTTATCGACAGGATACCCGGACTGGAGTGATAACAATGACTGCAAGACACGCCTCACTGAACGACATACCCGCCCTTACGGAACTCCGCATAGCCTACCTCACAGAGGATAACGGAGAGCTTTCACACGAAATGGAAGAAAAGCTCCGCCGACAGCTCCCCGACTACTTCCGCAGCCACCTCGGAAAAGACCTCCGCGTATTTGTTGCAGACGAAAACGGCGAACTCCTCAGCTGCTGTTTTCTGCTCGTTACAGAAAAGCCGGCAGGACCGCGCTTCCCGGACGGACTCACCGGAACAGTCCTCAATGTATATACAAGACCTGCCTGCCGCCGCCACGGACTTGCAGGCCAGCTTATGAAAATGCTGCTTGACGAAGCAAGAGAGCTCCGTCTCGACTATGTCGAGCTGAAAGCCACCAAAGACGGACTGAAACTGTACAAGTCCCTCGGCTTTGAGGAGGCTTTCTCGAAATATACCGATATGAAATATGTACTTTAAGGAGAAATATAATGAGTATTTTTGATGTGTTCGACCGGATCTCCTCTAAATCGCCGGCACCGAATGGTAAAATAGAATATGTCATCGCCGGTCTCGGCAATCCCGGAATGGAGTACGAAGGCACACGCCACAATGCAGGATTTGCTGTTCTCGATATGCTCGCAGAACAGCTCGGTGAAAAGATAGACCGCCTGCGCTTCAAGGGCAAGACCGCGGAAGTCACCATAAACGGCAAACGCTGTCTGCTCCTCAAGCCCACCACCTATATGAACAACAGCGGTGAATCCATAGTTCAGGCGCTGGAGTTCTACAAGATAGACGCAGCGAACCTCATCGTTATATGTGACGACATCTCCCTTGACTGCGGAAAGCTCCGCATACGCCGCAAGGGCAGTCACGGCGGCCACAACGGTCTCCGCAGCATCTGCGACCTCACCGGCAGAGACGACTATCCGCGCATCAAAATGGGCGTCGGCAAGAAACCGCACCCGGACTACGACCTTGCGAAGTGGGTACTCGGCAAATTCGGCAAGGAAGACGCCGCCAAGATGAAGGAGTCCTCCGAAAACGCCTGTGAGTGCATAAAGCTCATGGTACAGGGCGACACAGATCAGGCGATGAACAAGTATAATTCCTGAAAAGGCTAAGTTAAGATGAAATTCTTCAAAGAACAATTTACCGAGCTTTCCGGCTACAAAAGCATATGCGAAGCGATAAAAAAACATATCACACCCGTCTCCGTGACGGGCATTTCGCATATCCACAGAGCCCAGCTCATAAACTCTCTCAGCGAGACCGACACAGTGAACCTCGTCATTACCGGCTCGGAAGCAGAAGCCAAGAAGCTCTGCGACGATATAAACATGATGTCCGGAAGCGAGAGCGCCGTGCTCTTCCCCTCAAAGGAGCTCGTCCTCACACCCGTTGACAGCTCCAACCACGAATACGAGCATATGCGCATATCCGCGCTCTCACGCGCCGCATCAAACAAGTGCAGCGTCATCTGCGCGAGCATAGAAGCCGTGATGCAGCCTGTCATACCGGTAGGAGTGCTCATAGCCTCAGGCATCACCCTGAAACAGGGCGCAGAGACCGATCTCCCGGAGCTCTGCAAATTCCTTGCAAAGTGCGGCTACCAGCGCTGTGAAAAGGTCGAGGGCGCATCGCAGTTCTCCGTGCGCGGCTCAATACTGGACATATTCCCTGTCCAGGCAGACAAACCTGTCCGCCTTGAATTCTGGGGTGACGAGATAGACTCTATAACCGAATTCGAGACTGATACCCAGCGCCGTACCGAGCCGCTGGAATCTATCGACATATCCCCTGCCGGCGAAGTCCTCTACGACTGCGAGGAACTTGCCGGAAAGATAGAGGAACTCTGCAAAAAAGCACGCGGCAAGCGTGCCGAGCTCATACGCGAAAGGCTCGGTTCGGACGTTCACAGGCTTCGTGCCGGCGAACTTCTTGCCCACAGCGTAAAATACTATCCCCTCGTCTACGGCGAACCGACAACGGTGTTCGACTACATCGACGGAACAGTGCTTTTCAGCGATTATTCCGACATAATGGACAGCGCCGCCGGCATCACCGCACGCTACAATGAGGATATAAAGATACTTCTCGAAGACGGACAGCTCTGCAAGGGACTTGACGGCTATGTCCTTGACCTCCCCTTCGTGCAGAATATCGCATCGAAGAAAGTCTGCCTGTATATGAGCAGCTTTATGCAGGGCGGCGAGCGCATAGACTTCCGCCGTCTTGTCAGCTTTGAAGCTATGCAGACCGCACCTTGGAGCGGCGAAATGAAACAGCTCACCGAAGATCTCACCGACTTCATTTCGCGCAAATACCGCATAATCCTTGCAGCCGGCAGCGACAAGACGCTCCCGATAATCCAGCACGACCTCGAAGAAGACGGCATCCCCTGCGACCTTGCCGCAGACGAAACGGAACTCCGCAGCGGACGTGTATGTCTTATGTCTGGAAGCTTTTCGGGCGGCTTTGAATATCCCGAAAACAAGACCATCCTCATCACACAGGGACGTTCGCTCGACTCTGCCCGCAAGAAGCGCCGCAAAAAGAAGAACAAAGCGGAGGAGATACGCTCCCTCGCTGATATATCAGAGGGCGACCTCATCGTCCACTCCGGCCACGGTATCGGACGTTTCATCGGTATCCGCAAAATAGAGATGGACGGTATAACCAAGGACTACATATCCATACAGTACGCCGGCACAGATAAGCTCTATATCCCGGTAACACAGCTCGATATGGTATCGAAGTACATCGGACCGAGAGACGACAGCGGCGTAAGGCTCAACAAGCTGAGCTCGGGCGAATGGCAGAAAACGCGCAGCAACGTCAAGCGAGCCGTCAAGGATATGGCGCACGAACTCATAGCGCTTTACGCCAAGCGTGAAAAGAGCCAGGGCTTCGCATTCTACCCGGACGATGAGATACAGCACGATTTCGAGGAACGTTTCCCATACGTCGAGACAGACGATCAGCTCCAGTCAATCTCCGAGATAAAGGCAGATATGGAACGTGCAAGACCTATGGAAAGGCTTCTCTGCGGCGACGTAGGCTTCGGCAAAACGGAAGTTGCTCTACGTGCGGCTATGAAGTGCGTACTTTCGGGCAAGCAGTGTGCTATCCTCGCACCGACGACCGTTCTTGCGTGGCAGCACTATCAGACCGCTCTGCGCCGTTTCGAGCATTTCCCGGTAAACATCGAGCTTCTCTCGCGCTACCGCTCCCCGAAACAGCAGACAGAGATAGTCAAGAAGCTGAAACAGGGCAGGATAGACCTCCTCATAGGCACTCACAAGATACTTCAGAAATCGGTTGAGTTCCGTGACCTCGGACTTGCCATAATCGACGAAGAGCAGCGTTTCGGCGTGGCGCACAAGGAGAAGTTCAAGGAAGCCTTTACAGGCGTTGATGTCCTTATGCTCTCCGCAACACCTATCCCCCGAACATTGAATATGGCGATGAGCGGTATACGCGATATGTCGGTCATTGAAGAACCTCCTCAGGACCGCTACCCCGTACAGACCTACGTAATAGAATACAACGTCGGAACGATAGTTCAGGCGATCGTCCGTGAACTTCGCCGCGGCGGTCAGGTATACTACATACATAACCGCGTCGAGACGATACAGGCGTGTGCTTCGCGCCTGCATGAGTTTCTTCCGGACGCAAGGATAGCCGTTGCGCACGGTCAGATGAGCGAAGACGAGATGTCCGACATATGGGAACAGCTTGTCGAGCACGAGATAGATATCCTTGTCTGCACGACTATCATCGAAACAGGTGTTGATGTACCGAATGTAAACACGCTGATAATCGAGGATTCCGACCGTTTCGGACTCTCACAGCTCTATCAGCTCCGCGGACGAGTAGGACGCTCCAACCGCCGCGGCTACGCATATTTCACCTACAAGCGTGACAAGGTACTCACCGAGATAGCTACCAAGCGACTTGACGCGATGCGTGAGTTCACCCAGTTCGGAAGCGGCTTCCGTATTGCGCTCCGTGACCTTGAGATACGCGGTGCCGGAAGCATACTCGGCGGACGCCAGCACGGCCATATGGAAGCAGTCGGCTACGATATGTACCTGCGGCTGCTCTCGGAAGCAATTGCCGAAGAAAAGGGCGAACAGCCTGAAAAGATACCGGATTGTCTTGTTGACATACAGATAGACGCGCATATCCCGGAGGACTACATTTCGAGCCTTAACCAGCGCATAGATATGTACCGAAAGATAATGCTTGTGAACGAGGATAACGACAAGACCGACCTCATCGACGAGCTCATCGACCGTTACGGCGAACCGCCTCGCTCTGTACTCGGACTCATCGAAGTATCACTCCTCAGGAACAAGGCAGCGCACCTCGGCATTACGGAAATATCGCAGAGAAACGGCGCTATGTACTTCTATACCGAGTATCTCAGTCCGGAGCAGATAGCCGGACTCTCAAAGGCATACAAGGGCAAAATAACCTTCAACGGTGCCGGAAAGTCCTATGTTTCCGTCAAAATATCGCCCAAGATAAGACCTTTTGACATGATGAAAGAGACAGTTGAGATAATCTATCAGAATCGTTCTCAAAATTAGTACATATGCACTAACAGTAACATTTTACAGTTATCATATTTGTGCACAACTATCCTTTACTAAAGAAATTATTTATGCTAAAATGATGTATAACACAGAAACAGAAAGAAAGGAGAAAATTCTTGGACTATAAACATCTTATAGCCAGCGCTCTGGCGTTTTCACTTGCTGCCTGCACATACAGCTGCGGAAGCGGTGATAGCAGTTCCGCTCAGAGCAAAGAACCCACATCCACAGGAACGCTGGACACAACAGAACAAAACACAGAAGAAACAACTGAAAATCTTCGTACTCCGCCTGTACCAACGGAAGCTGACGATCCTAACGCAGTTACATTTGACGACGGAGACTTCTCCTTTGCGAAGCTTATATCCGACGACACAAAATCAGCTTCAGGCGAGCTGATGATAGCGGAGGTACAGGGCAACAAAATGCTGTGCTTCAAGGATGACATGAAAGTACCGCAGGAGGGAAAAGTTCAGAAGATAGCCATACAGGCAGCACAGCTCATAGGGCAGGAAAACCTTGGCAAGGTGCGGAAGATATGCTTTGACGTATACGCAGACGCGACAGCTCCCAACTATGAGAATCTCGCCGGTGAACACGTACAGGTACCCGGAACTATCTGCGGCGGCGGCGGAACAGTCGTAGCGCTTAAGGATAAGGACGGCAAGGGCAAATGGTGTGATTTTGCCGAATTCCAGGGCGGAGAGTATGATTTTGACTTCTCCGGAGCTGTACACGGCGAATTCAAGTTCCTGCTTGCTGATTCCGGCGAGTGCTGGGATGATACAATGGACGATGCAAACTTCCTGATAATGCGCTGGGGCGTAGAAAACGACTCCAACCTTTACATAGACAACATCGTGTTCTATGACGAAGAGGGCAAGTCCATACCGATAATCAAGGATGAGATAGCAGCAGCGGCAGCGACAGCAGAAACAACTACTGAAACAACCAGCGAATAAAAAACAAAGGACTCCCACCGGAGTCCTTTTTTATTATAGATTTATCAGCCGAGAACAACCTTGATCTCATTAACGTCAGCGAGCTTGTCAGCAGGAACATAATTGCCCTCGAGCTTAGCGCCGTTGAGAGTTATCTCCTTAACACCGCTCTGAACGTGTGCGGAGTTATCGATAGTGATATTGAGCTTCTTGCCGCGGAAATCCTTCCTGATAGTGAAGCCGTTCCACTCAGCAGGGATAGAAGGATCGATAGCAAGACCGCCAAGGTCAGGACGCATACCGCAGATACCCTCTACGCAGCCGACCATAACAGTTGAAGCAGTACCTGTGAGCCAGTGAACGTGTGAACGTCCCTCGAAAGGTGAAGCCTTTGACTCAGTGAACTGACCGTGAACATAGGGCTCCATAACGCGTATCTCAGCCTTGTCGTTCATTGCAGCCGGTGAGCTTTCGAGGAAGTACTCGAATGCGCGGTCGCCGTGGCCGAGAAGAGCCTCTGCGAGGATGAGCCAGCCCTGAGACTGAGAGAAGATACCACCGTTTTCCTTTGTATCGAGGTTGAATACCTGCATGAGAGCGCCCTCGAAGTGGTGATACTTGTAAGGCGGCTCGAGGAGCTTAGCGCCGTAAGGAGTATTGAGTATATCGTGAACGCTGTTCATAGCCTTGTCAGCCTGTTCCTCGGAAGCGAATCTTGAGATAACGCTCCAGCTCTGAGGATTGAGCCACATATTAGCCTCGGGATCCTTCTTAGCGCCTACGATAGTACCGTTGTCGCGGATACCGCGGATAAAGCGGTCTTCGTCCCAGCACTTTTCGAGAGTATCGCCGAGCTTCTTCTGAACGCCGTCGAGGTAAGCAACATACTCTGTATCATTTCTGTCCTTAGCCATATCGCGCATAACGTTCATAGCGTAGTAGAGCTGGAATGCAACGAAAGTTGACTCACCCTGAGCACCAAGACGGAGACAGTCGTTCCAGTCAGCGTGAAGACCGGCAGGCATATCGTGAGCACCGAGACGCTCCATAGAGAAGCGGATAGCGTTCTTGAGGTGATCGTAAACAGTAGCCTTTCCGCCGCCCTCTTCCGCGTAGGTGATAACTTCGTCGAGGAATCCCTTGTTTCCGCTCTCGCCGAGGTACTTAACGATAGTCGGGAAGAGCCACAGAGCGTCATCTGCACGGTAAGAGGGATGACCTGTCTGCTTAGCGTAAACGCTGTCGGGATTGCTCTCATCGGGGCAGGTCTCGTGGCCTGCGTTGTGGTCGAACTTAACAAGGGGAAGTCCGCCGCCGTTGCTTACCTGAGCTGAGAGCATGAATCTGATCTTCTCAGCAGCGAGCTCGGGATCAAGGTGGATGATACCCTGGATATCCTGAACTGTATCGCGGTAGCCGTAGCCGTTGCGGAGACCGCAGTAGATGAATGAAGCAGCTCTTGACCAGATGAAAGTGATGAAGCACTGGTAAGCGTTCCATACGTTGATCATGTTGTTGAATTCCTCGGAAGGAGTCTCAACCTGGAACTTGTCGAGCTGACCGTGCCAATAGTCCTTGAGCTGCTTAACTTCAGCGTCTACCTTGCCGGCTGTCTTGTACTCATCGAGTATAGCGGAAGCCTGAACATCGTCACGCTGACCGAGGATATAAACGAATTCCTTTGTCTCACCGGGAGCGAGAGTTATATCACTCTGAAGAGCACCGCAGGAATTTGAGTTGTAGTTCATAGCGTTGTTGCACTTGCCGGACTCTACTGCGATCGGGTTAGCGAAAGTTCTGTAAGGTCCGATGAAGTCGCTGAGAGAACCGTTATATGCGGAGATAGGCTGACCTACCATACCAAAGAAACGCTCCTGATGATTTGAACCTGTCTCATCGAAGCCGGTATTCTCATTCATATGCTGAAGGATCTTGTTCTCCTCAAAGCTTGTACGTGTGATGAAGAGTGTGTACTGGAGGTTAACCTGATCCTGCTCGTAGTTAGGCTCGTTTGTGAAAGCAACAAAGCCGTAAACAGAGAGCTTTCTCTCCTTGGAGGAGTTGTTTGTGACCTTAGCACGCCAAACTTCGTATGTCTTGCCGTAAGGAACATAGTATGTCACCTCAGACTTTATGTCAGCATAGTCAGCTGAGATAACTGTATAAGCAGTACCGTGGCGGCATTCGCTCTTATACTTATCAAGGGGCTTGCCGACAGGCTGCCATGAAGCTGACCAGAAATCGGAAGTTTCGTTATCGCGGATATAGATATATCTTCCGGGAAGATCCATCTCAGAATTGAAGCGGAAACGTGTAATACGTCCGTTTGCACCGGACTTTACAAAGCTGTATCCGGCAGCATTGTTTGAGATCATAGCGCCGTATTCGGGATCACCAAGATAGTTAGCCCAGGGCGCAGGGGTTGCGGGATTAGTAATGACATATTCTTTGTTTTTGAGGTCAAAATGTCCATACTGCATAATTCTCATTCTCCTTTTGTACCGAGGACAAGTGCCATACTCCCCAGTATAATACTATTCTGATTATAACATATAATTCCGAAAATAGCAACAAGCGCAGCGAAAAAAATTGCCGCTCTGCAAAAATAATTCAGCCGCCGTACTTTTCACATACGGAAACGACAAACTTTCCTTTTCTTATAACGTACTGCCTGAACCTGTACCCCTCTATATCCGTGACTATCTCACCGTCCTCGAATGAGAAGGAAGCCTTGTCGAGAGGATAGGATATACCGTCGCCGAGAGCCTTTACATAGGCTTCTTTCAGCGTCCACAGACGGACAAACAGCAGGTCCCTTTCTTCTCCGGAAACAGCTTCAAGGAGTGCCCTTTCGCTATCTGAAAAGGCTCTCCGTGCCACATTTTCACGGTAAGGACGTATCCCCTCGCAGTCTATACCGCAGATACTGTCCGAGACTACACACGCAGTTATTCCGTTAGCGTGGGAAAGGTTAAAGTGAACATCCGGGTGCTCGGCAAGCGAAGGCTTACCGAGCTTTGTTTTCACTACCGGAGTGTTCTCATCATAGCGTATATTGCGCTTTTTAAGGCATTCTCTCAGGAGCGCATGAGCATGGTCGTGCTGTGCTTTTCTTTCGAGTTCCATCAGCGATATCATTATCATAAGTCCTCGCCCCCTGTCAGCTTTTTTGCCATAACTACGGCGTTTTCACGCGGCTGGGTGTAGAAATTCCTACGGACGGATATACGCTCAAAGCCGCATTTTTCGTAAAGAGCTATCGCAGCTGCATTCGACTCCCTGACTTCAAGGAATATGCTCTCGGTATCTTCGGGAAGCAAACGCTCAAACTCCCCTATAAGGCTCTGTGCAAAGCCTTTTCTGCGGTGTTCCGGACTTACAGCGACACTCGTAATATCGCCCTCACCAACAGCCGAATACCCCGACAAAAGCGCTGCAACTTTGCCGCAAACCGCGATATACAGCACAAAACCGTTATCCTTGCAGGCTTCGCTCCGGAACGATTCCGCCGACCAGCCGTCAGCGCCGACACACAGTTTGTCCAGCTTTGAAAGCTCTTCCGCAAGTTCTTCCGTTATGTCAGCACCGGCTCGCATTATCTCCATTTCCATTATCCCACTCCGTTCACTTTTTAGTATGAAAATATTATATCATAAAAGCTGACACGCCACAAGTGCAGATAAAGTTAAAACATAAAAATATGTAAAGTGTGCTTGACAGAAAATGTAAAGCGTGCTATACTATAATCACAACAGAAGTAAAGTTCACTTTACAAAAGGAGGTCGGATATGTGAAAAACAGGATACAGGAACTCCGAAAATCACGAAAAGTCACACAGCAGGAGCTCGCGGACGCTTTGTCAGTCACGCGGCAGACTATAATCTCACTCGAAAACGGCAAATACAACGCTTCCCTCGTTCTCGCCCACAAAACGGCTCAGTACTTCGGTCTGCCGATAGAGGAACTCTTCATATTCGACGGGGAAGATGAGAATATCGACGTAATTGCCAATCTGATGAATAAGTCGCTGCTTGATTGATATGATTCACAGCAGCCGTTTTCAACCCACCAAATAATTTCAGTCTGTACTTATACTAAGGAGGATAATTATGGAAGAATATATCAACACTTTAAAGAAACGCTTAACTATATGGAAACTGCTTCTTCTCTTTTCGGTTGCAGGGATAGGGATCTTCTTTATTTTCGGCTCAGTATTATTCGGCATGGATGTTGAGCTCAGACGCGCATTTGGCGCTATGTTCGGATTTTTGTTCATTTTTTCATTGTGCTATTTTGTAACCGACTCAACGACACTCGGCAGCGATAATAAGCTCCGGGAACAGTATATACGCAATATCGATGAGAGAAATCTCAGCATTGAAGCTAAGTCATCCCGCGTAACATTGAACATTGTAATGATATGTCTATTTATAAGCTTCATTGTTATGTCATTATTCATCGGTAATAACGCCGGAACTGTCCCCGGAATATGCTTTTATGGTATCTGGCTGATAAAAAGTGCTGTGAAGTATTATTACAATAAGAAAATGTAAAGGGATAAAGGAGGATAATAATGGAAGAATTCAGAAAAAAAATCCAGAAGAACAACAGGACATACCGTCTTTTCATTGTAATTTCGATACTGTCCATAATAGGTATTATCGCCTTTCGCATCATATACGGAAGAACAAAAGAAGGCAGCGGTCCTCAGTCCGGTATCACAGGCTTTTTTGCCGCTATGATAGCAGTTTCGCTTATGCATATCAAAAGAAACAAGAAGGCTCTCAACGATGAAAAGCTCCTCAAAGAGCTGTATATCCGCAATACCGACGAGCGCAGCAATCAGATCTTCAAAGAAGCCGGCAAGACTTCTTTTATCATCACGATAGGCGGACTTGCAGTCGCTACCATTCTGTCAGGCTATTTCAGCTATGTGGTAAGCTGCACTCTCTCCGCTTGTATGGGATTCACAATGCTCGTATACCTCGGAGTTACTCTTTACTACCGCAAGAAAATGTGACCGCTCAAAAACAGTTACAAATGTCATTGCAATAGTTACATTCATCAGCTTGAAAAATACCCCTTTCTGCTGTAAAATAGTATCAAAGATAAACGATACTCAGCAGAAAGGGGCTGTTTTTATGAAAAAGAAAGAAAAAACAATGCTATGCATATTCGGATGCGGTATCATCGCATTCATTGTCAATCTCATAATAGAGGTGTTCGTAATGGGCGACGAACTTGACTATCAATTTTTCGATGGCATCACTTTTCCGCTGGGTATATTCTTCGCCATATCATTCCCCGGATCCGCCGCCATAATAACACGCATATGGCTGAGAAAGCGTTTTGAATCAGGAAAAAGACCTATATCAAACGCATACACGGCAACATTTCTCCTCTCGTTCATTCCTTTCATATACCTCATAATATATTCAGTAACTGATGGCGAATTTACATTTATGTACTCCACAGTATACGGCATCGAAGCCTTCTGGAGTAATCTATGGTGGTATGGCATACTGGTATGGAGCTTAGTATTCCCTGCATTTCCTGCTGTTGTATTCTGGCAGATACTTTACCTTGTAAACAGAAAGAAATACCGTAAGCTCTCATCTGAAAAATAACATAATAAAACCTCCCCGGTACCGAAGTATCGGGGAGGTTTTCATTTCCATATTAAACGGAAATCCGTATGAGCATTATATAACGTTAAAACGTATTAAGTTCAGAATTACTTCTCAGCGAGCTTTGTGAGGTACTCGTAACGATTAGCTGCAGTCTGCTCAGCCTTCTCGAAGAGCTCCTTAGCACGATCAGGGAAGGAACGTGTGAGTGCGCTGTAACGAGCCTCGTTCATGATGAAGTCCTGGTAAGACTCTGTAGGAGCCTTGGAATCAAGCTGGAACGGGTTCTTGC
Organism: Ruminococcus sp.; assembly: GCA_016290875.1. Taxonomy (GTDB): domain Bacteria; phylum Bacillota; class Clostridia; order Oscillospirales; family Ruminococcaceae; genus Ruminococcus. Next base: position 1,451 of record JAEEVL010000037.1, on the reverse strand, counting down.
CCTCAGCAGCAAGACGAGGATCATAACGGAAGTTGTTCCAGTATCCACACTTAACAGCCTTCTCCATCTCAGCCTGGCAGTTAGTCATACCACCCTTGATAGAGTGCATCTCACAAGGAGCATAGCCGATGATGAGTGACGGTCCCGGATAAGCCTCAGCTTCCTTGATTGCCTTGAGTGTCTGGTTCATGTCAGCACCCATAGCGATCTGTGCAACATAGATGTAGCCGTAGCTCATAGCGATATCAGCAAGGCGCTTCTTTGCAATTGCCTTACCTGCTGCTGCGAACTGTGCAACCTGACCAATGTTGGATGACTTGGAAGCCTGTCCGCCTGTGTTAGAGTAAACCTCAGTATCGAATACCATGATGTTTACATCTTCGCCTGTAGCGAGAACGTGGTCAAGACCACCGAAACCGATATCATAAGCCCAGCCGTCACCGCCGAAGATCCATACGGACTTCTTGGAGAGGTAGTTCTTGTTTGCAACGATATCTGCGCACTTCTCGCACTTGTCAGCACACTTATCGAGCTCAGCAACGAGTGCAGCAGTTGCAGCAGTATTCTTTGCACCGTCGTTAACGGTTGCGAGGTATTCATCAGCAGCTGCCTTCAGCTCTGCAGATGCCTTGTCGCTTGCAGCAATTTCCTTGACTTCCTCAATGAGTCTTTCACGGATTGCCTTCTGACCGAGATACATACCAAGACCGTGCTCAGCGTTGTCCTCGAACAGTGAGTTTGCCCATGCAGGACCGTGGCCGTTTGCATCAACGGTGTACGGTGAAGTTGCAGCAGGACCGCCCCAGATTGAAGAACATCCGGTTGCGTTAGAGATATACATTCTTGAACCGAAGAGCTGAGTGATGAGTCTTGCATAGGAAGTCTCAGCACAGCCTGCACAAGAACCAGAGAATTCAAGCAGTGGCTTCTTGTACTGGCTAGAGATAACAGTAGCATCTGTTGCGACATCTGTCTTCTCTGTAACCTTTGCAACACAGTAATCAAATACTGCCTGCTGTGGCTCCTGAGATTCTCTTGAAACCATCTTGAGAGACTGAGTTGGGCAGACACCGATACATACGCCACAGCCCATGCAGTCCATAGCGGAAACAGCAAGGGTGTACTTGTACTCGCTCTTTACGATAGGCTTCGGAGCGATTTTGATGTTTTCTGGAGCAGCAGCAACTTCAGCGTCTGTCAAAGCGAAAGGACGAATTGTTGCGTGCGGGCATACAAATGCACACTTGTTACACTTTGCGCAGGTATCCTGATTCCATTCAGGAACCATAACTGCAACTCCGCGCTTCTCATATGCAGCAGCACCCTGCTCGAATGTACCATCAACGTGATCTGTGAATGCAGAAACAGGAAGTGTATCGCCGAGCATCTTGCCAACAGGGTTCATGATGCCGTCAACCATCTTGACGAGCTTCTCTGCGCCCTCAAGCTTT
>JAEEVL010000036.1 GCA_016290875.1 Ruminococcus sp. | reverse complement strand
TAACATTCTTGTTGCAACAAAAAAGGACTTCAAGAAAGAGAATCGACAGCAGTTATTCGCTAAGATTGCTACGGGCAACTACGATGCGGTTATCATCGGTCACTCTCAGCTCGGTAAGATTCCTGTTTCTAAGGAGCGACAGGTCATGACCATTCAGACGCAGATCGACGATATTCTGCAAGGCATTGAGGAACTGAAAAAGAGCGAAGGCTCTAAGTTCCAGATCAAGGCTATGGAGCGTACCCGTAAGAGCCTGCAAAAACAGCTTGACAAGCTCGAAAAGGCTAATCAGGACGATACGCTGACATTTGAACAGCTCGGAATCGACCGTCTGTTCATTGACGAAGCCCACGAGTTCAAAAACCTGTTCGTCGCCACAAAATTGCAGAATGTAGCCGGAATTTCCAATTCGGCTTCACAGAAAGCACTCGATCTTTTCCTCAAATGCAGATACCTCGATGAAAAGACTGGCGGCAAGGGCGTGATCTTTGCAACGGGAACACCTCTCAGCAACAGTATTACTGAGCTGCACACCATGATGCGTTACTTGGAGTATGACTTCCTGAAAGACCACGGCTTGCAGCACTTCGACAACTGGGTTGCGGTGTTCGGTGAGCAAAAGACAGACTATGAGTTAAAGCCTGCGGGCAATGGCTTCAAGGAGCGCACCCGTATCGCTAACTACACAGGTCTGCCCGAATTGATGAGTATGTTCAAGCAAGTGGCGGATATTCGTACCGCTGATACGCTGACACTTGATGTTCCTGAGTGCGATTATCAGGTGGTTCAGGTCGAAGCTACTCCTTTTCAGCAGGAGCTTGTTCAGGAACTTGCCGACAGAGCCGATGCTATCAATGCAGGAAATGTTGATCCCACGATCGACAATATGCTCAAGATCACTTCGGACGGAAGAAAGCTCGGTCTTGATCCGCGCCTGATCGATCCGTCATTTGAGGATAATCCCGATACGAAGCTCAATCGCTGTGTTGAGAATGTTGCCCGTATTCACGCTGAAACGGCTGAGGACAGGCTCACGCAGATCATCTTCTGTGATTTGGGTGTACCGCACAAGGCCGCAGAAGCAGCGGTCGAGGGCGAAGATGCCGATGATGCTAAGGATAAGAAGTCTATCGCTGAGGTCGAGTCTCTTGAAGAAGAATGCGACTTCTGCGTGTATGACGATATTCGTGACAAGTTGATCGCTAAGGGTATCCCTGCGGAGGAAATCGCATATATCCACGATGCTAAGACGGAACAGCAGAAAGCTGACCTCTTTGATAATATCAACAGCAATTATGGAAGGTTCAATAGTTGTTTTTTATGCCCCCGATCATTCGAGGGCATTTCTTTTGTTGGTCAGCGGCTTGTCGATCAGCTTATAAAAGACATGGATCGTTCTCGGAAGGTTGCGGTGACCTGGGTGAGCATCGACCTTGATGTACTCGATAAGCTCCAGAGCCATTTCACGGGTGAGCTTCTTTGCTCCTGCGTAGGACTTCATACGGCGGATATACTCGTCAACATCACGCTCGTCCTGCCGTGTCGCTTCGGAACGCTTTCTCAACTCGTCCTGTTCGGCGGTCAGCTTATCCTTCTCTGCCTGATACTTTTCAAGCAAGCCGATACACACCTTTTCGGGAACTTTGCCTGCCACCTTATCCTCGTAGACGCTCTGGATAAGACCGTCAAGCTCGTCGATACGCTTCACAATATCGTGCTGCCGTTTCCTGTCGGAGCTGTCCTGCACAGCGTTCTCTCCCTGCTTGTAAGCGAGGAGCTTTGCTCTCACATCAGGCTCATTCATAACAAAGTCGATCTGATGCTGAATATCCTGCAACACAAGGCTCTCTATCAGTTCAAGCCTTATCGTGTGCGAGGAGCAGTATTCTTTTCCGAAACGGCTATACTTACCGCAAGTGTAGCAAGGCTTTGTCTTACAGTGGATATTGCTGTTCTGCTTCATCTTGGAACCGCAGTCCGAGCAATAGCACAAGCCCGACAGCGGCATTGTGATACCGTTCTTTGAGGACTTTCCGTTGCTTACCGAATCATCAACTTCACGCACCTTGTCCCACAGCTCCTGAGAGATGATCGCTTCATGATTATTCTCAGTTACCGCCCAATCATTTTCGTCACGGCGGACGGTCTTATGATTCTTATAGCTCACGGTTGTGGTGCGGAGCTGAATCAGGTGTCCGAGGTAGATAGGATTGCGGAGAATACGCTTTACCGCAGACACTCCCCACAGATGTGAGGTGCGGTATGGATTCGGTTTCCCGATAGTGTGATAGTAGTAATCGGACGGTACAAGGATATGTTCACAGTTGAGAACATCGACTATCCGTTTCACGTTGTAGCCTGCCGCCCTCATTTCAAAGATACGGCGGACGATCTCCGAGGAATACGGATCAACGATAGGCGTACAGTTCTTGTCTGTGCCTTTCATATATCCGTAAGGCGGATAGTTGGTCTTATACTTTCCCGACTTAGCATTAGCTTCAAATACAGCTCTCAGCTTCTTTGAAGTGTTGGCTGCGTGCCATTCATTAAAAACATTCATGATCGGCATCATATCCATTGAAGCACTGTCCGATTTCGCTGTGTCGATATTATCGTTCAGGGCTATGAAGCGGATATTGTACATCGGGAATATGTAATCCGTGTACTGCCCGACCTGGATGTAGTTTCTTCCGAAACGTGAGAGGTCTTTACAGATGATAAGATTGATCTTGCCGTTTTTCGCATCATCAAGCAATCTCTGTACGCCCGGACGTTCAAACGTAGTGCCTGAAATTCCGTCATCGACGTACTCGTCATAGAGCGTCCACCCGTGCTGTTCCTCAATATATTTCGTCAGAATGGTTCGCTGGTTTTCAATCGAAAGGGATTCTCCCACACGCTCATCATCACGGGACAAGCGGAGGTACATTCCCACTTTATATTCAGTCTGCTTTGGTAACATCGTAAACTCCTTTCCTGCATTTCCAAAGCAGCTCTTTCCGATACGAGTCTATTATAGCGCGCCGTATCGGAAAAAGCAATAGCTTTTGAGAAAAAAGTTTACTCTGTATCCGAGCAAGGAACACGGTGCAGCATTTCGTTGACTACCTTATTGAAAGCATAGCCAAACATCACATCGTTAATATCCCTGTCTCCGACAAAGTGACTTACGACCTTATGTTTAACACCGTCCACCTCATAGGTGTTGGTGTGCGTCGGACAATCTTTGTAAAGCTCGTCCATCTCCTGCATAGTTCTTACGCCTGCCTTTTCTCTCTCTACGGCATTTGTAGTATTATTCGTTCTGCACTATCCTTTCCGACAGCTTAATCTATATCTCTATGCTGTCAAACCCTAAAATATCTCCCGAATGGTTACAGGGAAACGCTTACTTCATTGTAAGCCCATCATTCATTATCATAGAATGACATCTGGTCCTCATCGGCATCGCTCTCAGAGCTTTTGCCGTTCTCTGAACTTTTCTTGTCGCAGAGATCAAACAGATCGTTCTCCGACACACCGCTTGCCCTGAGCATCTCAGCCTGGTCATGTTCACGCATGATGATGTCAAGCAGTTCCTGCGTACCGCAGTTGTAGCGTTCGCAGAGAGCGTTGTAGCTCAGGATACGATTATCCTCCAAGAGCTTCTTACGCTTTTCAGTATCACGCTTGATGTTCTTGGAGAGCTGTTCGATCTTCCGGTTGTTCTCCTCGATCTTTTCAATATAGATAGCCATACGATTTTCACCTCTCTTTCTCTCTCGGAAAACTGTAACAGCATCTCTATGTAGGAGCCGAAGCTCCATTCCTCCTAAGTTCTACACTAATTGTACTGGATATTTTCAAAAAAAGCTATTCGCATACCAGACAAACTTTTCTCAACACAGCCTGAAATCGGAGCAACCGAATTTTCAGAAACGTGCAGTTATGAGGGGGTTACGATACCCTAAGAGCATAGAAACCCCCAACTGTCATTTTGACGAATACCCGAAATCCGATTCATTGACTTTTCAGGATTTTTCCAGTATAGTTATCATAAGGACGGCGGCGGAGCGATCGGACACAGAGAAATATAGTCGCTGACGCTCCAATTCCTCACACGAAAGTGAGGAAACCACCTGAGCCGACAGGCTCAAATGCAAAATAGCCCCACAGGGGCTAACACAAATCGCAAGCTCGGCATAGCTGCACTACAAATCACAGATTTGAGTACATCAATGCACCGCTTGTTAGAGGGCTGCCGCCCCTAAGACCCTGCAATTAGAAATAGAAAGGAAAACAGAAAACATGAGCAACAAAACCAAGCGAACACACAGTATTCAGGTCAGGTTAAGTGACGAGGAATACGAAGCGTTCAACCGCAAGTTCACGGCAAGCGGTATGAAGTCACGAAGCGACTTCTTCCGCCACATGATCTTCAAAGGCTACATCGTGAAGTTCAACGATGACGAGCTGAAAGAGCTGCTGAAACTTGCGAGGAGCATATCCAACAACTTCAATCAGGTGGCGGTCAGAGCCAACAGCGGCGGAAAGGTTTACCCCGAAGATATTTCTGCTTTGAGGGAGGGGGTGGAGAAGCTCTGGCAACCACTAAGATATTTTCAGTCTCAGTTGATGAGCTTGCATCACTGAAATACATAGCCAATCCCGAAAAGACGGATAACGGCAGACTGATTTTTACTCAGGGGTGCAGCGCTGATCCCGAACAGGCTCACCGTGACTATGAAGAAATACGGGCGAACGGAACAGGCAGAAGCACCGTCCTCGCACAGCACTTTATCGTCAGTTTCAAGCCTGGAGAGATCACGCCGGAGCGAGCATTGCAGCTCGGTCAGGAGATATGTGAGCAGTTTCTCAAAGGCGAGTATCAGTATTTCATGGCTTGCCATATCGACAAGGAGCATACCCACCTCCACTGCGTTTTCAATAATACCAACTGCATCGACGGCAGGACTTTTGAAACTCATGAGAACCGCAGGACTACAAAGCAGGACAGGTCATTTCAGAAGCTCATGAACATCACCGATGAGGTATGCAAGCGGCACCACCTTTATGTTATCGAGCGTCCTGAAATGGGCAAGGGTAAGAGTCATTGGGAATGGGATATGACACGACAGGGGCTATCGTGGAAAGCAAAGCTGAAATATGCGATAGATCAGGTTATCAAGGTAAGCGAAAACTTTGATGACTTCCTTGCCAAATGCTCTGATTTCGGTGTGCTTGTTGAGTATGATCCCGACCATAAGATCGACCTGAAATTTATGCTTGCCGAACAGAAGAAACGCAATCCGAGAGCAAGGTTCACCCGTGCAAGAACACTGGGCTGGTTTTATGAAACCGAACAGATAAAATCCCGTATCGCTCAGTATCAAGGGTGTATGGTTTATGTGCCGAGGTCGAAGATCAGAGTAGTTACTCCGAAAGCCGTGGAGAACAAATTTGTTCAGGACGCTATCGACCGTGGCAATATGAAGGTGGCGAGTATCGCCAAGAACATTATAGCTGAATATGGAGTTGAGCCTGAAGAAATACGCAATGCAGCGATTTCCGCTTATGCTCACAGCCGTGGACTTCTCTCCAAGCTGAACAACCTGAAAACTGAGATCGAAGATCTGGAAGTCAAGCTGAATGTCCTGAGAAAATATCGTGAGGTCAAGCATTACGGCGAGGAACTGAAAGCTCTCAGCGGTCGAGCCGAGAAGAAGTATAAGGAATCCCACAGCTATGAACTTTCCGAATATGGGAAAGTGCGTACAAAGGTTTTGGAACTTTACCCGTCGGGACATATCCCAACCGTGGAAAATCTGGAAAAGAGTATCAAGGCACTCCGAAATAAGCTCACAGCTATGAACAGCGAGTTTGATCAGGCAGACAAGAAAGCCCGTGAGCTTGCCGATGCACAGCGGACGATCGAGGAGTATCTACGGCAGGAGCAGAGCCGCGATCAGCAGAAGAAAAGAAAGCGGAATGACCTCGAATGATGATCGGCTCTCTGGCGAACGGAATAGCCCCTCAGAGCCGTTCGTGTTGGTTATGGGGAAACCGATACCCCGAAACAGTAAAACGCTCTCTAATTGTTCAGAGAGCGTTTTCATTATTGTAAGTATATTTTATTTACGGTTCAAAAATGTACTCAATCCTGTCGTAATCAATACCATAAGCCCAAATCTTAGCCACATCGGTAGCGCCGTTCCCGTTCAGGTTCTCCGCATAGATATTGAAATAGCCGTCCTCGGTATCAACGATCTTATCGCCTTTATAGAACAGGAGTTTAAACTTAGCGAAGTAGTCAAGCTCGTCAACATTCTGCTTGAATGTAATATACAGATCATCATCAGTCTGATTATACTGCACCATTTCAACACCGTTACGCTCTCCGGTCATAAAAGAGTCCTTCTTTGCCTGAGCATTCGCTTGAATACTTGCACTTGATATATCACCCTCAAAGGAGTAGCGGAAGAAGTTGTTCTGTCCTGCGGTCAGAACAATATCATCGGAACTCTTTCCAATAACATTGCCGTCAGATCCATACGCTAAGAGTGTAGCGGAAACAGACACATCTTTCTTTGCAAGCACCTTATGAATCACGATTGTAGTGCCGATAGAGTTCTGAAAACTCGATGTTTCGACAATATCATAGTATTCGTTGTGTTCATAGGTATTCTCTGCTTTCTCCTCAGCAGGCTCGTTGGGAGCGCTTGTCTCTGCTTCAGTTTTTTCTTCCTCTGCTGTCGTAGTCGCCGTGGTCGTTGTCTTGGGCTTTGCTGTTGTTGTAGCTGCTGTTGTTTCCTTTGGCTTGGAATAAGTTATCGTATCTTCCCCGACAACAGCATTTTCGACCTTTTCATAGTTGATTACCCATGAACCTGCCATGTTTTCGATAGTAGTGGTCTTTACGGTCACTGTATCGCCCTCCTGAATATCAGGATTGCGAGAAGATACGAAGTTCAGGTGTTCGCCAGCCCATACATTATAACCGAGCTTTGATTGCGGGTGAAATTCTCCTGCAATAAACCGAACCACCTTACCTTCAAGGTTTTTGCCCTCGTTCAGTGCAGCTTCAAACGACTCTGCATCTCCATAGTCGATCATGACTTCCTCTGCGGAAACATCTTCACTCTGCTGAGTTTCTGCCGACGATGTTCCTGCATCTTCTGTCTGTTCTTTACTGCCACATCCGCAAAGTGTGAGAGACAGGCACATGACCAGTGCAAACAGACCTCTTTTGATGTTATTCAGCTTGTTCATAGTAACCCTCCGTTCTTGTTGTGGTTTATGGGGAGTTTGTCCCTCAATCTGATTTTTTGGCTGCCGCCAGTCCGAGCAGAAGCACGATAGCATCGTCAACCGGACCTGGGGCAAAGTCGATCGGTGATACGATATACAGGATCACCAAAACAATCAGCATTCCTTTTCCAATATCACTCATGATTTGACCTCCTTTTGGTATGTGGCTTTGAGCTTTGTGTTTCTTGCTGATTATAGTATACCACGCTGGGGGTGGGGGTTATTAAAACGGATTCCAAAGCAAAAAGCAGGCTCATAAAGAACCTGCTTTCGCATTTATAGCTGATTTCGTTTGTCGGGCGATACCTCTCGGCAAACGCCCTGTTCCTTGTACGTTTCGTTAATATGGTCTATCTCTGCGATCAGCTCACGGCATCTTGCTGTGTCTCCCAATTCCATATAGATGTCAAGCAGAATATTCAGCAGTTCCGCTTGTTTGTCGATATAAGGTATCATGTCAGGATACTTCTTACAGATTTCCACCGCTTCTTCTATCTTATCGGCTGCCGAACGGAAGTCATTATGATAGTAGAAACAGTTCGCCGTCGGGATATGGATAATGTCGATCAGCTCCAAGTCTGTCGGGAACACCTGTCTTGCAATACGCTCCGCTTGTTCTGTCAGTGCCCGTGTTTCCTCAATATCGGGTGAAGCAAGCGTATAATACCAAGCTGCCACCATACAGTAGTAGCAATGGTTATCGCTGTTATCCTCGATCAAATCATACACCTTGTCGAGCAGTTCAGCGGCTTCATCGTAATAGTCGGGATAGCTCCGAATCAGAATACTTGCCAGCGAAATGTAGTATTTCGTGAGATACGCTGTGCTGCGAGGATCGGAGGACTGTTCCATTTCCGTGATCGCAAGCTCCATCGTTTTCAGTTCATTCCGAAGCAGCTTTGCTTCTTCCTCATTTTCGGGATAGTATGCCCCTGCGATCAAAACATCGTAGTACCAACCGAGCATATCATAATACAGTGCTGTGATGATATGCCGAGGGTGCTGTTCTCTGAAAAAATCGGCTTCACGCAATATCTCCTTGATCTGCACATCGTTCGCCATTCCCACATAAATGTCGATCATCTTCTTGTGGTAGTCCATGACGGTCACATCGTCCGCAGACCAAAGCCAGTTCCGCACCGTTTCCGCTATAACAGGGTGCAGATGAATCCTGTTTCCATCGTAGAGCCAGCCCTCCGCAGAGAGCTTCGCCAGTGTTTCTTCCGCTATATCAGGAAAAAACTGCTGTATAAGGCTTTTTTCAAGACCTCGCACATTCAGCAGAGCAAGTATTTTCAGCGTGAGCCGAGCTGTATCGTCCACGGCACTTGCCTTGAATAAAGCCGAAATAATAGCCGACAGCGTATCGTAAACTTCCTCGCCGTCCTTGATATTCCCAACCTTTTCACCTGAAAAGCGAGAAAAACCGTTCTCACGGATAAGGTCAAGCGCCGTATGAATATCGAGCCTGCCTGCTGCGATCTGTCGGGCGATCAGTTCCAGAACAAGCGTATGCCCCTGGATCAGCGTTATTATTTCATCAAAACACAGCCGTTCTTCCTTTGTTGGTGTGCGTTCAAGATTGAGCGTCACGAGCCTGAAAAGCTCCGTTGTATCGGCTATCGCACAGACCTCCAACACGGCAAAGCTGTTTTTCGGCGGCTTCTGCCTTGTTGCAATAATGGTGTCATATCCGCAGTCGATGATACGGCTCAGTTCTTTGGTCAGCCTGTCCGTGTAGTTGTCCAGCACGAACAGCACCCGCCGCCCGCCGCAGATACGCTTGAAAGCCTTGAGCTTACGGGCAAAATAATCGTCAAGCGGTTCATCGTCCTGCCGTGACACCGTGCTGATCTGCAACTGCATATCATCACAGAAGGTGTGCTGCATATCGCCATCGTATTCAAGGTAAGCGATCACATCATATTCCGTCCGATAGCGTGAAATATAGTTCTTGACGAGCGTGGTCTTACCGATACCGCCCACACCCGTCAGATACAGAACACGACCTCTTTGCAGGCTCTCTGCAATCTGCCTGATTTCCGTATCTCTGCCCACAAAGTCGGGCGATACGGACGGCAAAATTGGAATCACATAGTCCTTTTGGCTCACCAATTCCACAAGCTCACCGAGGAGCTTTGTGACCTCATCAATGGTCTGAAATCGGTTCGTTGCAGACGAGCGAATCGTTCCCCGGAAAAGCTTGGTAAAAAGTGCCTGAACATCGGGGCGCTCCGAGTATTTGTGATACTCACGCTTGCAGTCCTCAAACGGAAATCTGGAAAAGCCCCTATGCTCCGTTTCCGTGGAATGCCGCCCGAAAAGAAGATAAAAGACGATCTCACCGACGGTATAAATATCCGCCGTATTGCCGATTTTTCCGACAGAATAAGGATTGAGCTGTTCGGGTGCAGCCCATTCTCTGGTGTAAGAAAATGCCGTATTACCGCCGTTTTGAACATCTCTGATACTGTCAAAGTCGATAAACTCCACAAGCTGTGTGACCGTATCATCAGGATCATTTTGCAGGATAAAGATGTTTTCTGGTTTCAGGTCAAGGCAGAGATAGCCCGACTTGTGGTAGTAACCGACCGTTTTCGCTATCGTTTCGCAAATTGCCATATACTGCGGTAAAGTGAGATTGAGCTTGTCAAGTGTCGTGCCGTTATAGCAGGAAACATCAATAAAAGTTGTTCCGTTCGCTTCAAAAACATGACTCACAGGTGGAGTCTGATTGTTCAGCACAGACTTCTGCCGTATCGCATTTTGCATCTTGCCGGCGGCGAGAAACCGTGCCTTGCCGCCCTTAAAATCATCCGTGTTATGGGGAGCAAATTCTTTCAAAATACATTTCGTCACAAGCTCTCCGTGACTGCACTCCGCCAGATAAGCGACCGTATTCGCACCTCTGCCAAGTTGTTCTATGATCGTGTACTGCCTGCCGTCCGCAGACAGCGTATAGCCGTTTTCAAGCATATCATCAGCCTCCTTTCATCTCTATTATACACGCTCTGAAAAAGCGGTTATTAAAATCAATTCCGTTCGTTCAGAAGATGAATTGTCAGGATCGGATCATAGGAGTTGGCACAGTATAGGAGCAAGCAGTCGAACGGGTGACGCACATAGAGCTGGGCAAAACCGCAGGAGATCAGGGTACCATTCAGCTCATCGTAAAAGTCCATCAGGCGGTTATTGACTTCGTACTTGTCAGGCTCATAGCCACGCTTTCTGTCCTCAGCTTCAGCGGCACGATAGTAATTACAGAATTTCAGGAGCATCAGCGTTTTACGAAGCACCTCGTAGGAAATGCTGTCGCCCTTGATGATCTTGCCGAGTGTCACATCATTCGGGAGCGATTCTGTAAAGCGTTTCGGGAGCTTGACTGCGCCTTCTCCTTTGTCACGGCTCTGGTAACGATAGCCTAAAAGGGCGTCTATCGTCAAGCTGTTCAGCCTGTCGGGAGAGATGATCTCAACAGCACCGTCATCGAGTATCCCTGCTTTCAATATGCCGATCTCGTCATTGATGATCGACCGGGCAAGCTGAAACTGCTGCTCATTATCATAGCAATGCGCCGACAGATACCGCAGGAACTTCTCATCATCATCTATCTCAAAGATCATAGCGGCGATCTGTGAAGTCGAAGTGTGGGCATTTTCCTGAGAAACAAAGCCTTTTGACTTCTCAATCAATTCCGTCACGCCGGAGTAGGGTTTGCGGTGGTAAAGACAGTAGAGGAACACCGCATCGACCTTCGCCTTGATGATGAACGGTAGCGAGAGGTAGTGCTTCTGAAAGAAAACAGCCGTCTGCTGATAGTCCATTTCAAGGGCATAGCAGAGGTCATAATTGTTCCTGCGGTTGGTGATGCCCGGTGTCGTACCCTTGCACCACTCCTGCACCGTCCGAGGACATGACTTTCCGAGAATGGACTTGTAGCGCTGCTTGACCTCAGACAGCATGATCTCCGTATCGTGTGAACTGCATTCCACGCCAAGCTGTGTGAGCCTTGCGGACAGCCCCTCCAAGAAAACGGGACGTGCATCCAGCTCGATCGCTCTGTTCACACCGCCGATCACATCCTCGGCAGTCTGTGCATTCACAGGCTCACCGAAGCAAGTCTCGCTGTAGATGTATTCCGTGTATTCGTCACGGGTAAGCTCCTGTTCGGTTTCTTTGCTCATTTTTCTTACCTCCGATATTATGGAATGATAATACAAGTGATGATGAAATGCCGTTCTTTTTGATTATTATAGCATTTTCCTATGATACTGTCAATTAGTGTAAGTTAAACTAAGCAAGATCGAAGCAGAAGGATGTCCCTTTTGAACTATTGGAATCCATTTTAATAATCAATTTTTGTGTCGTGCTATACTATATACCAAGACGTAGTATCTTGTTGATTTTGATAATCATTCTCAATTGATTGTTGAAAATGCTACTATTTGTAATCTTACACAAAAGATCGTTCAAAATCCTTGATTTATTCGCCCAAATGTGCTATAATAAGAAATATATAGCATCTTTCTATTTTATGCCATTCAGTCTCATATTAATGGCTATATTATGATAAAAATATTGGTTGCAGAGGTGGAATATGATAGTTTTTAAGATTATTAGCGACCCGTACAAGAGAGAGATACGATTTGAAACAGTTGATCCTGAGACAAATATACCAACACCCGTGACAGAAACAGAAAACAGCGACCTTGTGAGCGACGAACTTGTACATGGCTTTTTTCCGTACAATGTAAAAAGAATAGTCGATGAGATTATCCGCATGAAGCACAAGCCTGGGCAAGAAGTCAATATTGTCTTTGAAGGTACTGATGATGAATATGCGGATCTGAAAGACCTTTGTTCTGAGGAACAATATCGTGATAAGGTAAAGTTACTTCCGCAGGAGCACTATTTAAGCAGCGCCAAAGATATATTGCCAAAGATTTCCGAAATTTTCCAAGAGATGCAACCCTTGATCGAGGAGAGCGTTCGCTCAAATGAACAGGTTGCTCTGAATAGAAGAAAATTTGAAGATGCAGTTGATAAGCAAATGATTCCTATCTGCGTCATAGGTAATTATAGCTCTGGTAAGTCAACATTCATAAATGCTTTGGTAGGAAAAGAGATACTGCCAAGTGGTGACGATCCTGTGACGGATTGCGTCTACCAGATAACGCGCTCCCAAAACGCTGAATCCGGCTTTGTAGAATTTGATTATCATGGATTGCCGATCAAATTTTCGATGGACGAATACAACAGAGGAACTGGTTGTAACATATCAGGTGCTGGCAAGTGCAATGATGAGTTTATTCTTCTTATTCAGGAACGCCTTGATGCGATAGCATCAGAGCCTGTTCATATAAGAATACATACATTGCTTGCTCTCGTGGAAGAGCATAAAAAGAAGCGCAAGCGAGATAGCAGTGATAAGGATATTGAGTCATTGATCAAAATCACCCTGCCATTCAGCCGTGAGGGTGTTCTCTCACAATCACAGTGCAGATATGTTATTTTCGACACTCCCGGCGAAGGCTCGGCTACCAATGAAGACCATTCTCAAACGCTTGAAAGGCAGATGCGTTCTCTGTCTAACGGGCTTATTATGTTTATCACAGACAACAAATCGCTTGATAAGGTTGAAGGCAGAGAGCTATGCAAAAAGCTCATTGATATGGAATGCTTCGACAATCGTTTTACAATGGTTGTTGCAAATAGAGCGGACGATGCAAATCTTCCGGAGGACGGATTTAGTGAAGAGGACATAGAATTAAAAATTGGTCAAACCGTATGTAAAACATTACATTCAAATCGTGTGTTCTATGTTTCATCTATTATTGGCTTAGGAGCAAAACAGGGCGGTCAGTTAATTGAAAGAGCATACCGAAAGGTCTATGCGCGTGAAATCGACTCCTACGATGGTTCTGATGATGAATTTGCCATGAGCCTTTACCAGTATAATATTATACCGGAGCAGATCAAAACTCGTTGTGTAGGAAGATCTGAACGTGAGGCTAATAAGGCATTCGCTAACAGCGGCCTGTTTTGGATCGAGCAGGAAATACGAATATTTGCAGAGATTTATTCGCCTTACAACAAGTGTACTCAATCCAAGCACTTCCTTGACGAAATCATCGCTGAGACATCGGATCGTATAGAAGAAAGCAAAAAAGGCTTTGAAGCTGCCAAGAAAACCCTTGACGATAAGTTGGAAGATGAACAGAGTGCTTGTATTGAAGCACTTGAAAAAAGAGCTGAGGAATTATGCAATGGTTTCTCGGATAGCTATCCAACTCCCGAAATGGAAGAAGTGAGGGATTCTTCTGATAACGCCATTACCCGTGAAGAACTTGCTAAACGGCAGGACGAGATTGAAGCCGATGTTCAGCAGTCCAAAGACTATGCATCTCAGAAAGAAGACGCCAGATTCTTCAAATCTGAAAGTCAGGAATCCAGTGATGAGATTGATTCATCGTCTGAGAAGGATAAAGTAGAAGTCACAGAAGCTGATGTTATAGCTGACGAGTCGGGCAATGAAACAGCACAGGATGCAGGCGATACAAGCCCCGGTATTGTAGGAAATATATTTGCAGCCGTGAAAAAAACTGCACAACGTACTGCTAAATTTGCATCTGATACATTTCATTCAACTCAGGAAACTCTGGATAAAAAGCGAAAGCTTCGTGATCTTGAAAGGCAGATTGAAGCGGAGGTTTCTGAGAAATTATTCGGAGAGGTAAAACAGCGTTTTGATGACGAAATGAAAAATCATCAAACTAACCTCACAACCGCATCTGAAAAGTATTGGAGCGATGCATCAGAGGAATTCCGCACTAAGATGATAGACGCTGTAACAAATTCCGAGGGCATATCTGAGGATAAAAAGCGAGAGCTTGAGGAAATAATCGCAAGCTATGAAGCACTTGAATTCGATAAGACAGCCGATATGGTATTTAAGTTTGACGAATTTAAGCGCCATATCTTCATCGTGGTAGAAACAAATTCCCTTAATCTTAGCAAACTTAGAACAAAATACAACACCCTAATGCATGATTATATCGCTGAAATGCTCGGTAATCTCAGGACAAGTCATGAAGGCAGCTTTATAAAATGGGAGCAGAGCTTATTACAGGAGCTAAAAAAGAACATAATAAAGCTGAACCCTGAACTCAGGAAGCTGCAAGAACAAATTGACGCACAGGCACAGCAGATTTCTAATCTGAGAAATCGAAAAGAAAGACTGCAAGGCTACAAGCTGGAAATCGAGCATCTTATGGGGTGGAACTGATTCGATATGAACGGAGGTAAAGTATGGGTTTAATGCAGATCGTATCCAGAGCTAATGGTAAAATTGGAGATGGAATAGCAAAAGCTGCGGCTCTAAGTCCGCAGCAGCTAAGTGATGTCGCCGAGAAGCGAGACAACTATCTCCTTGAAATGCCTGATCCTAATGATGTTATTGCACAGGCTACCACGGAAAAACTGCTTGCAGCTAACAGCATAGAGGTTTTTAATGCCTATCTGCCACAGATTTCAACTCTTTATACTCCGCTTGTCAAAGACAGCTTTGACAGCGATTATAATGTGAGATATTTTAACATCACAAAGTGGGTTACGGACACAAAAGAGAATAGCTTGGAAAAGCTCGTAAATGTGTATGCTGTGCTTTCTAATGAAACTTGCAATATTGCGCTCATCTTTCATCGTTCAGTTCAGCAGACACAGGTATATCTTGCGGTAACTAATACCCGAAATGCTAACAGCAACAGTGATGCGGACACATTTATGAAACGTCTACAAGAAGCAGTCAAGGGGAATTTCCCCGGTACTGAATTTGGTACTGAGTGCGGAAGTGGTATCCCTCCATTTCTCAACAATGATAAGCCTTACTCCGTCGCTTCTGCTTCAAATATCCCGACTGAAAAATCGGAGAAGTTTATCAGCCAAACAATTGAAAAGCTATTAGATGGTATTGTTCCGAGCAAATCCAAAGAAGAATATACCCTCATTCTGCTTGCGTCCCCGATAAATGACGTTGAACAGAGAAAACTTAGACTTTCTCAGATTTATTCAGGATTAAAGCCATATTCAGCTTGGCAAACTAATTTTACAGTTACCGAACTGAATACACAGGGTTCATCTGCTACAGTAGGCGTAAATGTAGGTGCGAGTGCAGGAATTCAGAACGGACAAACCTCCTCAACCACAAATACAAATGCTGTTTCAAACAGCGAAAGCAATACAAATACCGATTCGACAAGTGAAGGTACAGCAGATACTACCAGCGATACCACATCAGATACAACTTCTGATGCTACTACGCATACAGATAATGAATCGACATCTGATATGACATCTGATTCTACAGCTCATACTGATAATAGCTCTACTTCAGATACTACTTCTGAAAATACGTCTCATACTGATAGTTCAAACGAGTCTTCAACTGAAGGTGGTAACGTAAATGTTGCTCCATCTGCGTTTGGCTTTAGTCTTGGCGGTGGTGGTGGAAGCTGGGGTTCTTCAACTGGCTCCGGAAAAGCAGACACCCTTGCCAAAGGTACTGCAAAAACACTTATGAGTGGCACTGCTGATACTACAACAAAAACCACAGCACAAACCATCTTGAAGGGTACTGCTGATGCTGTAACAAAATCCACAGCTAAAACACTTGCAAATACTGTTGCAAAAACAACGTCAAGCCAGGTAGGTCACGCTGTTGCCAAAACTCTTGGAAAAACCGTGACCGATACCCTATCCAAAACGGCTGGAGTATTCAGCAGTACAAGTTTCGGAGTGAACTTTGGCATGAATTTTGCTCGTTCTTCAAACGTCAGTGCATCTATTGGCAAGAATGAGGGCATAGTTCAGTCGTTTGAAAACTACAATATTCAGCACGCTTTAGAGCTTCTTGAAGAACAGATGAAGCGTTTAGAGCAAAGCACAGCTTTAGGAATGTGGGACTTTGCAGCTTATGTTCTTTCTGAGGATAGGAATGTAGCCAATAATGTTGCTCATACATATCTTTCACTGACTCAGGGCGAAACATCATATATGTCCAGTTCTGCTGTGAATCTATGGCGTGGTGATAAGGAAAGCTCCGATATTTACGCAAAGACGATATGCAGTTATCTCAGAGAGCTTCGTCATCCTGTATTTGGACTAAATCCTTTGATCGTAGATACAGAGGAAGGCAGAGATTATCAGGTGTATCCTACTGCTGTAACTGCTACAACAAGTCTTTCGGGAAAAGAATTGGCTTATTCGCTTAATTTTCCGCAAAAATCAATTGCAGGACTTCCAGTAATACAGTGTGCAGATTTCGGACGAAGTGTCTCAACTTTTGACTCGATTCCCGCTGATGAACGGCAGTTAAGCATTGGCAAGATATTCCATATGCACCATGAAGAGAAATTACCTGTGGAATTATCTGCTAAATCTCTTACCTCTCACACATTCATCACTGGTAGCACTGGCTCTGGTAAAAGTAATACTGTCTATCAGATGCTCTCTGAAGCGTATAAGAACGACATTCCGTTCCTGGTAATAGAGCCTGCTAAGGGCGAATACAAAGATGTATTCAGCAATTATGATGATATTTCAGTATATGGAACGAATCCGAGGAAAACACCTCTTTTGCGTATTGATCCATTCTCTTTCCCCGAAGATGTTCATGTGCTGGAGCATATCGACCGTCTTGTGGAGATATTCAATGTCTGCTGGCCCATGTATGCGGCGATGCCTGCGGTACTAAAGAGTGCTGTGGAGCGTTCGTATCTTGACTGCGGCTGGGATCTGATGTCCTCTGTCAACAAGTATGACGATCATTTATATCCGAGCTTCGCAGATGTTGCCCGAAATATCAAGGAAATCATCGACACCAGCGAATATGATAAGGAGAACAAGGGCGCATATAAAGGTTCGCTCCTTACAAGACTGCAATCCTTGTCCACAGGCATCAATGGACTGATTTTCTCCGCAGATGAGCTTACAGGGAAACAGCTTTTTGACAGCAATGTTATCATCGACCTGAGCAGAGTCGGAGCGACCGAAACAAAATCGCTTATCATGGGTATGCTTGTACTGAAATTGCAGGAATACCGCATAAGTGAAAGCTCTGCTATGAACAGCACTCTCAGACACATTACTGTTTTGGAAGAAGCGCATAATATCCTCAGAAGGACATCTATCGAACAGCCGACCGAAAGTTCCAATATTATGGGCAAAAGTGTTGAGATGATCGCCAATGCTATCGCTGAAATGCGTACCTACGGCGAGGGCTTTATTATCGCAGACCAAGCCCCTGGACTTATGGATATGTCGGTTATTCGCAACACGAACACCAAGATCATTATGCGTCTGCCCGACCGTGGCGACCGTGAGCTTGTGGGCAAGGCGGCTAACCTTAATGACGATCAGATAGATGAGCTTGCTAAGCTCCCTTGCGGTGTAGCTGCTGTGTATCAGAATGAGTGGATACAGCCTGTTTTATGCAAGGTAAAAGAATATAAGCATGGTAATGGCTCATTTTCCTTTGAGCCGAACGATAATACCGCATTGATACAGAAAAATGACGATATATCCGATTCTCTATTAAAGTGCATCATGGACAATGAGCTTTTCCAGAAGGGCGACAAGCAAGACCTCAGAGAGCTGAAAAGCCTGATCCTGCGTTCTACGCTGGATTCACTCGTCAAGGTGGATTTCCTTGATTATCTTGCAACCGAAAGAGAAAAAGGCTTTGCGGAACTCAGATGCCTGATCTACGATTTCCTGAGAGCAGAGGACGCTATACAGTCAGCCACTAAGCATGATGATATTCATGAATGGGTAGATGCTGTTATAACGGAGCTGAAACCGTCAATTTCGGATTTCACTAAGAAACAGATCGACCTTACAATGGCTTTGATCCTGCACGAAAAGACAATCCGTGATCCGTCATACAGAAATATCTACCATACATTTACAGAAGTCTATAAGAATGGGGGCGGTGTATTTTGAATAGCGAAATCGGCAAGAGCGAAGTGAATGAGGTTAAAAATCCCTCTATGGAAAACTTCAAGAATATTAAGCCTGAACATGAAACATCACCCAAAGAGGTCGATGATTTCTGGAAAGCTGAATTTCACGATCAGGCAGAACAGGCAAAGGTAGAGGATACCGCACCTGTTGAAAACAATACTACAAAAGAGTATTTTGATGATAATGGCACAAAATACCGTGAAGGCGACTCCTTGCTGCCGAATACACAGTTTGAAGTCAGAGGCTATCAGTATGAAACCGATGATAAGGGACGAGTTGTATCGGCAGAAGGACAGCTTAGAATGCGCGATCCAAGCTACGAACGGGAGATGGAAGATGTCCGTAGGATTGACGGTCAGGAGTATAAAACAACAGATGATAGAGGACACTTGATCGGTCATCAGTTTGACGGAAGCGACAAGTTAGAAAACCTTGTACCAATGGACGCAAAGTTAAATCAGGGTGACTTTGTGAAATTAGAAAACACTCTTGCCGATGCGGTCAAGGACGGAGCAGATGTAAAGCTCAAAGTCGAGCCTGTATATGAGGGCGATTCCACAAGACCTACTGAGTTCCGTGTTACTTACAGTATCGATGGCGACAAGGATGCCGTTGTGTTCAAGAATGAAAGTGAGGCTAAAACATGATGAATGAGAAGATATATCAGGCTATGTTCGATGAACTGAGTAAGTATCTTACCGCAGAATGGGATAAACTGATCGTTTATCTTGAATACGGAAATGCTTCCTATTCATTTGCTTTTTATATTCAGACAGGAAACAAATATATCAAGTGCTACGATATTCCCGGCGTTTCGGATAAGGAACTCGCAAAATCGTTTTCTGCTATTGATAAGATAGTTTCAAAGGAACGCAGTAAGGAGAAAAAAGCCCTCTGGACTAATATGACAATGACTGTGACAAGAACAGGTCAGATGCACAGCGATTTTGATTATACTGACTTGTCAGAGGGAACATATCAATTCAAGAAGAATTGGAAAAAGAAGTATCTGTGCTAAGGTAGGGCAAAACTATGATAAGGTTTTCTGATGTTACCGAAAAAGGCATTACACCTGAAAAGTTAGAGCATAATACAGATATTAAGCCGTCAGACAGTATGACCGATC
Source organism: Ruminococcus sp. (assembly GCA_016290875.1). Taxonomy (GTDB): domain Bacteria; phylum Bacillota; class Clostridia; order Oscillospirales; family Ruminococcaceae; genus Ruminococcus. Next base: position 5,186 of record JAEEVL010000036.1, on the reverse strand, counting down.
AGGAAGCTGATGCATTTTGGAAAGCTGAATTTCAGAAAGCTCACGATGAGGTGAGCCTTGACGAATATGATACCTTACTTTCAGAGGTGTTTAATAGGTCAGAAGATGAGCTTGACATTGATTTTGTCATTGGTGACAGGCTTGTTAAGCTGCTTGATCAGTTCTCGCCTGAGACATGGGAGTACATGGACGATTCAGAGAGATATGAAATCATCTCTGAGTTTGTCAGTGCATTGGGAGAAGGCTTGGAGCTTGAGAATTTTCCAGAAGTTGCTGTATTCGATGATGACGATGCCTACGGCTTCTATTCCCCATCAGATAATACTATAAACCTGAATTGCCAGTATTTTGATGACCCCGTTGAGCTTGTAAACACCATTGCACACGAAATGCGTCACGCTTATCAGGAGTATCGTGCCGGCTTGCTTGAAACACGGGAAGATGCACTATACAGAGTAAACCTTGATAACTATATCTCACCGATACCGCTGCCTGGTGGTGGCTGGGTGTTCTTCACAGACTACCAAGACCAGTATGTAGAGGTAGATGCAAGAGCATTTGCTAACCTTTTTACGGAGGCTATGAAGTATGAATGATATTATCAGACAATTTTACGAGAAAAACAATCTTCCTAAGCCGATCGTTGAGCAAAAGGTCGCAGCTTTCAGCCGTCACAGCGATATTGCCGAGGAATTCGAGCAGTGGATCACGAACAGAACCTATAAAGCAGAGGGAGCTGTAACCGTGGAGGGCTATACAGCCAAGAAACTGTCCGAGCTGTCGGAATACCTTGACGGGGACGGTGCGTTTGTATTGCTCATTGAACTTAGAGAGCAACCTGAGAAAGCCTGTAACCGTATAGAAAGAGGGTTTAAGCGTAAATAGCGGAAAGGTATGATAGTATGGGCGATCGTGGATGGGAATACTTGAATTCTTCGGATGACGATTTTGAATACGATAAGGACAACGATGGCAGTTGGGGCTACGAAAACTCCGATGGCAGTGGATCATTCTATGGAAGTGATGGCAGTTGGGGTTATAAAAACTCTGATGGAAGTGGATCATACTATGGTAGCGATGGTAGCTGGGGTTATCGTAATTCTGATGGTAGTAGTACATACTACGGCGGTGACGGTAGTTGGGGCTATCGCAATTCCGATGGAAGTGGATCGTTCTTTGGTAGCGATGGTAGCTATGAAGATATTGATTCGAGCAGTTTTAGCGGAGATGATGAGGATGATGATTCATATGATAGTTCGGATATAAGTGCTGGTGCTTCATTACTTGGTGGGTTAATTGGACTTGGTATAGCAGCATACGCTGCCAGTAAAAGTAGTTCCGTAGATTATACAGATACTAACGATACATATCAAGGTTCTTCAAAGGGCAATATTCCAGTAGCCAAACGACAAGTTCTGAAATCTAATAGTGAACTATTCGGTAAACGAGCGAAAGCATTTTTATTTAAGCACAAACTTATTCCCATTGATTATAGTAGTTATAGCTTAATTGGAAAAAGTGGTGAGGAAGTGTACGCCATTTTACATAACTGTGGCTTTAAAAATGTGAAACGGCTTGTAATAAAAGACATATATGTCAACTCCCAATATTATGATAATGAGGTTGAGAAAGTAGAAATCAATGGCCGATCTCAATTTAATGCCAACAGTGAATTTCCGTATGATGCTCAGATAGTCATCACGATTCACCAAAAGAAAGAGATCACTATCCCGTTTTCAGCATCATCGCTGAGAAAACTCAACTTTAATGAGGCTTGCTCACGATTGTCAGCATTAGGGTTTACTGAAATATATACGACACCAATTAAAGACCTTGTTACTGGATGGATTACGAAGGACGGATCTGTTGAAAAGGTTGTGATCGGTAGCGGTAACGGCGAAACATTTAAGAAAAACGCCGTCTATAAATATGATGTAAGTATCATAGTCCATTATCACACATTTAATAAATAGCATTAACCAAGAGTGCCAATCTCATTCCGAGATTGGCACTCTGTTTTTAGTCTATATTACTCCTGAACCTCCCGCATCATAGCCACGCCGTCCTTGAAGCCTGCCTTGTATGCAGCTCTCATCTCGGCAGCGGCAGTCTCGCTCACGCAGTCAAGGAGCTTGTGGAAGGTGACGAGCTGTGCTTCGGTCAGCGACTCCTCGAACGGAATACAGAGAGCGTTAAACTCGTCCGAGAACTCAGCAGAGTGAATATCGCCCTGGCGGTAGTTGTAAAGTGCATCAATCATCATATCATCGAACCTCGCAATCGTTATAAGATATGTGCGTATAATCGGCTTATCTGCGCCATTTTCTTTGCAAGGTTTTCAGATTGGTCTGCCCGAATTGATGAGTATGTTCAAGCAGGTGGCTGACATTAGGACGGCGGATACGCTGAAACTCGATGTTCCCGACTGTGATTATCAGGTAGTTCAGGTCGAAGCTACTCCTTTTCAGCAGGAACTTGTTCAGGAACTTGCCGACAGAGCTGATGCTATCAATGCAGGAAACGTTGATCCTACGATCGACAATATGCTCAAGATTACGTCGGACGGAAGAAAGCTCGGTCTTGATCCGAGACTGATTGATCCGTCCTTTGAGGACAACCCCGATACAAAGCTGAACAGGTGCGTTGAGAACGTTGCCCGTATTCACGCTGAAACGGCTGAGGACAGGCTCACACAGATAATCTTCTGTGATTTGGGCGTTCCGCACAAGGCCGCAGAAGCAGCGGTCGAAGGCGAAGATGCAGACGATGCGAAGGATAAGAAGTCTATCGCTGAGGTCGAGTCTCTTGAAGAAGAATGCGATTTTTGCGTGTATGACGATATTCGTGATAAGCTGATTGCAAGGGGTATCCCTGCGGAGGAGATCGCATATATCCACGATGCGAAAACCGAACAGCAGAAAGCTGACCTCTTTGATAAAGTCCGCAGCGGAGAAATCCGTGTCTTGCTCGGTTCAACCGCCAAAATGGGTACGGGTACAAATGTACAGAAGAAGCTGATCGCAGTCCATGACCTCGATATTCCGTGGCGACCTGCTGATCTGGAACAGCGCGCCGGAAGAATTATCCGTCAAGGCAATGAAAACAAGCAGGTGCAGATCTTCCGTTATGTCACCAAAGGCACATTCGACGCTTATTCCTATCAGACTTTGGAGAACAAGCAGAAATTTATCTCTCAGATCATGACAAGTAAGACTCCTGCGAGAAAATGCGAAGATGTGGACCAGCAGGCACTCACTTATTCCGAGATCAAGGCTCTCTGCACAGGCGATGAGCGTATCAAGGAAAAGCTCATGCTTGAAAATGAAGTGAAGGAACTGAGGGTACTCGCTGCGGAACACCGCAACACGGTATTTGAAATGGAGGACAAGATCGCTCGTTTCCCTGAACAGGAACAGAAACTTACTGCGATTCTTGCTGACCTCCATACAGACCGTGAAGCACTCCGCAAGCTCCCGATCGATCCTGAGCGAAAACTGCCTGTATTCAAAATCACTATCGGTGATGTTGAGTACACCGACAGAAAAGAAGCAGCTAAGGCTTTGGAAGATGCGGTGCTGGCTATCAAGTATGCGGATACTCCCGTTAAAGTCGGCTCGTTCCAGGGCTTTGAGCTGAGTGTGACGGTAAACAGCAACATGATGGGCGGCGGTTTGTCCGCTTGTCTGCAAGGTGCCGCTTCACATACCACGAAGCTGATCGAGAGTTTTGCCCATAACCTGAACCGTCTTGAAGCTGCCCTCTACAACATTGACGGCAGAATTGAGAGAACGCAGGATAACCTCGCAAAGCTCAGGCTTGACCACGCCGAAGCTCAGAAGATCGTAGCAGAGCCGTTCCCTCAGCAGGATGAGCTTGATACTAAGGAGCAAAGGCTGAAAGTCGTGACTGATGAACTGAATCAGGCGGCTATTGAAGCTAAGAAGAACGCTCCGAAGCGCGAAAAGACCTGCTACTTTGAGAGGGCGAAGATGAAGCGTGATGCCGCAAGGCTCGCTAAGAAGCCGAAAACTCCAAAGGACAAGGCTAAGGGCAGAGGTAAGCAAGGAATTGAATAATCAACTTTGAACCCAGTGGAGTCAAAGATAACATCTTTCATATATTAATACTATAAGCTCTATTCTAATTGTATGATAGAGCTTATTTATTTACAATTAGTAAATACAAAGCAGAATAATCCTCGGTGAAAAAGGAGAGAAAAAGCTGCTCTGGCTATTGAAATTTTGGTAAAAATGTGGTATAATAGTTCTATATATATGTTACTCGGACAACGATTTCACCGAAAGGTTTGATAACATGAATAATAATATGGAAATACAAAGAGAAGCTATTATAGAGATAGTAGGGACACAGTATGAAGGTCGAGCTATAAATCACAATCCTCTGTTTCTTCAGCAAGGTCTTGTACTTAAACACCAGAGTGACAATCCCTATGACCATAATGCTGTTCTTTTACTTACTGAGGACGGTAAGGAACTCGGTTTTCTACCAAAAGGTTATGCTTCCTTATACGCTCCTGCCATTGATAGTGGCAGATACACTTTTTCTATTGAGATCGTAAAAGCAGAACCCGATCCCGAAAGACCGATACTTATAGTCAAAATCATTTCCGAACTGGCAAGTCATAGTGAGGAAGACATAGAATCAGATATTCTCGGCTTTGTTCAGAATATCGTTAATGGCTATGCTCAGGGAACAAAAGACTATTTGACATTTATTTATTCTGATAAGGTTAATGTTGAAAATCTACTATCGGCATTAGATAGAGTTCGATTGATACAAAAACTGCTTTCATGCGCAAATGGTATTATCGAAGACCGTGCTATAAAGCCGAATTCTGATAAGGTCACTCTGTTCACTAAGGAGAGTTCAACTCAGTAGTGACAGCAGTCTCGGCGGTCTTATAAGCGTAGCAGATAACGAAGATGTATTTGAAAGAATAATGGACAGTATGCCTGAACGGGCAAGCTGGTGCAGCGGCGATCCGCTGTGCATTTCTGCCACAAAGCAAGGATACAAGAATCTGAATTACGCTGCGTGTCATGATTGCACTCTGCTCCCTGAAACATCATGCGAGAGCTTTAACTGCTTCCTTGACAGAGCTTCAATAGTCGGATTGCCTGACAATCCGGACTTAGGATTTTTCAAATGACATAATACAAATAGAG
>JAEEVL010000035.1 GCA_016290875.1 Ruminococcus sp. | reverse complement strand
GTTTCATAGTCGGTGTTTATGGCGCAGAGGTCACACCCGTTCCCATTCCGAACACGGAAGTTAAGCTCTGCCGCGAAGACGATACTTGGCTGGCGACGGCCCGGGAAACTATTTCAATGCCGGCACTTTTTTAGTCTATCCATTTGGATAGACTTTTTTATTTCTTAACTTTTTAGAAATAATATTAAGCCTCCTGATAGATGGGGGCTCTTTTTTATTAAAAAAGCTGTATTTTGCGCAAAAAGGTTGAATTCCTGAGGGCTTTGTGCTATACTGTAAATAGCGTATTTTTGCCTGTTCGCAGGCGATGGTATATAAAATCGGCTTTGACTGGCAGCCGTAATGTTACCAGTCACCGCTAAGGCGGTTTGGAGTTTCTATGAATTTTACTAATGCTTTTATCACACTCACAGAACAGGCAGATGCCGAGAAACCTTCACTTTTCCCGTTTCCCTATTCGATGCACCTTATCTTTGTACTTATTAGCGTCGCATTCTTCTCATACAGATTTATTGTTCAGAAGCGACCTTATCAGATGATAATGGCTGCTGCTATCCTCGCTTCTATGGGCGTATGGCTCTCTGATAACAGAAAGGTGTACTATGGAGTCGGCCTTGTTGACGTTATCCTTATACTCGCTGCACTCGTAACTGCTATCATTTTCAAGAATCCCGAAGATAGCGACAAGAAAGATGACGACGTAAAGCCGCAGCCTAAGAAGGTTGTTGAGGCTGTTAAGGAAGAAGCTGAAGAGGTCAAAGAAGAGGTTACAGAAGCTGTTAAGGATACTGCTGAAAATGTTATTGCTGAAACTGAAGAAACAGTTGCAGCGCAGACAGATTCACTTACAGTAGATCAGATCCTTGATAGCATCCCTCAGGAGGACTGAGCTATGAAAATAGCTGTTCTTGACTGGGATACTGTAAGTAACTGCGGCGATATACCAACTGCCCAGCTCGAAGAGCTGGGCGAGATAAAGGTCTGCCGCCTGACAACACCTGAGGAAACTGTTGACAGCATCGGTGACGCTGATGTCGTCCTCTGTAATAAAGTTCTTATTACTCGCGAAGTTATGGATAAGTGTCCGTCTATTCGCTGTATCGGACTCTTTGCAACAGGCTATAATAATGTTGATATTGCCTGTGCTGCTGAGAAAGGCATTGTTGTCTGCAATGCCGGTTCATATTCGACAAACTCTGTCGCACAGCAGACTTTTGCTTATATACTCGATCATTTCAGCCGTATCCGTGACTATGATAACGCTGTCAAGGAAGGTATGTGGGAGCGTTCACCTATATTCTCATGTTTCCCGATACCAACTGCCGAGCTTGCCGGAAAAACGCTTTCTATCGTTGGTTTCGGTTCTATCGGCAGAGCAGTAGCTCGTATAGGTGAAGCCTTTGGAATGAATATCGTTGTCAGCACAAGAACTAAGCCGGAGAATTGTCCGTATGAAGTTGCTGACAGGCTCACAGCTGCTGAAAAGGCTGACGTTATTACTTTCCACTGTCCTCTTACTGAGCAGACAGCTGGTATCGTAAACGCTGAGCTTCTTAACAGGATGAAGAGCAGCGCGATACTTGTAAATACTTCCCGCGGCGGAGTTGTCAATGAGAATGACCTTGCTGACGCACTCAACAGCGGAAAGATCGCAGGAGCTTATCTCGACGTCCTTGTAAAAGAGCCTATGTCGCCGGATACTCCACTTAAAAATGCTAAGAATTGTACTATTACGCCGCATACAGCCTGGGCTCCTAAGGAGACAAGAGAACGCCTTGTTAATATTGTCTGTGATAATATCAGAGCGTGGCTGAAAGGCACTCCTACCAATAAAGTTAACTGAAAGAAGTTTTAAAATGAGAAATATTTCCGAAAAGAAAAGAATTGTTATAAAGCTGGGAACCTCAACTCTCGCACACAAGACCGGTAAACTCAACATCAGGAGAATGACCAATCTTGTCAGAGTTATCTCAGACCTGCATAATTCCGGCAGGGAGATAATCATGGTATCATCCGGTGCAGTAGGTCTCGGCGCAGGTAAGCTCGGTCTTCCCGAGAAGCCTAAGGATACAAAAATGAAACAGGCTGTTGCAGCTATCGGACAGTGCGAGCTCATGCACGTTTATGACGATATGTTTGCTAAGTACAGTGTAACTGTCGGACAGATACTGCTTACAAAGACTATCATTAACAATGAGAATCACTGTGAGAACTTCAAGAACACAGTTGAGTCACTCGTTCAGATGGGCGTTATCCCTATCGTAAACGAGAATGATACAATTGCTATCGACGAGCTGGAACTCGAGATAGGTGAGAATGACTCTCTCTCAGCTCTCGTTGCAGAGCTTTCCGGAGCTGATCTTCTCCTTATCCTTTCCGACATCGACGGTCTCTATGATGATGATCCGCGTACAAATCCGGATGCAAAGCCGATACACGTTGTTGAGAAGGTAACTCCTGACATAGAGAAGGTTGCCGGCGGCGCCGGAACAAGTCTCGGTACAGGCGGTATGTCAACTAAGATTAATGCGGCTAAAATTGCAACAGAAGCCGGTATAGATATGGTTATCATGAACGGTAAGGATCCCGAACTGCTCTATGATCTGTTCGAGGATAAGGAAATCGGTACGATATTCCTTGGTAAAAATTGATCTGAGGTGAAATATATGAGCTATACATTAGAACTTGGTAAAAACGCAAAGGCTGCCGAAGCTCTCATCGCTTCCGCTGGCACACGCGAAAAGAATAACGCACTCGCTGCTATATCAAAGGCGCTCCTCGCTAATCAGGACAGAATAATAGCTGAGAACGCTAAGGATCTCGAAGCTGCAAAGGCTAACGGTATGTCCGAAGCCAAGCAGGACAGACTCCGTCTTGACGCTGACCGTATAGCTGGTATGGCTAAGGGCGTTGATGAGATAATCATGCTCGGCGATCCTATCGGCGAGGTAATCGAAGGTTTCACACGTCCCAACGGACTCAGAATAGTAAAGACAAGAACATCACTCGGCGTTATCGGCATCATCTATGAGTCACGCCCCAACGTAACTGTTGACGCAGCTGCACTCTGTCTCAAAGCCGGAAACGTTGTTATCCTCAAGGGCGGCAAGGAGGCTATACATTCAAATGTATGTCTCGGCGCTATTATGAGAGAAGCTGTTGCTTCTGCCGGATTCCCTGCTGATGTTATCCAGGTGGTAGAGGATACTTCCCGTGAGACTACAAACGAGCTCATGCGTCTTAACGGCTATGTTGATGTTATAATCCCCCGCGGAAGTGCAGGACTCATCCAGGCTGTAGTTCAGAATGCTACTGTACCTGTTATCGAGACCGGCGCAGGAAACTGTCATGTATACGTTGATGCTTCTGCTGACCTTGATATGGCTGTTGAGATAACAGACAACGCAAAGACACAGCGTCCTTCTGTCTGCAACGCCATAGAGAGCCTTCTTGTTCACAAGGACTGTGCTGAAAAGTTCCTGCCCATGATAGCTGAGCGCTTCAAGAAGCACGATGTGAAGATCTACGGCTGCGACAAGACTATCGCTATTCTTGGCAGCGGCATTGAAAAGGCAAGCGAGACTGAGTACGCAACAGAATTCAATGATTATGTTATAGCTATTAAGGTCGTTGACACGCTCGACGAGGCTATTGCACATATAAGAAAGTACAGCACAAGACACTCCGAGTGTATAGTTACAAGCTCACTGGAGAGTGCTGAGAGATTCCAGAAGGAAGTTGACGCAGCTGCTGTTTACGTCAACGCTTCCACAAGGTTCACAGACGGCGGAGAATTCGGCTTCGGTGCTGAGATAGGCATTTCGACTCAGAAGCTCCACGCAAGAGGACCTATGGGACTCAGAGAGCTTACTACCGTTAAGTACCTGATAAACGGCAACGGTCAGATAAGATAAATTTTGGAGGACTGAATGGCTATTAGAAAAGATCTGGACGATATGCTCAACAGCCTTAAAGGCGGAAACAGCACATCGGATACCGGAAAATCTAAGGAAAGCGCAGAGAGCGTTCACCCGAGAAAAAGCATATACGACGATATGTCGATAGATGACCTTCTCAGCGCACTTGCCGATGATAAGAACGATACTCACACTGAAGAGATCGCGGAAGAACTTACAGAGGAATTCACAGCGCCGCAGCCTGTAAAAGTACCGGAGCCTGTGAAGATACCTGAACCGGTAGAAGTACCGGAACCTGTTAAGTTCCCTGAACCAGTAAAGATACCGGAACCGGTCAAAGTGCCTGAGTCGGTAAAAATTCCCGAACCTGTGAAAGTTTCTGAGCCTGTAAAGGAAGAGGAGCCGGTGAAAGTTCCCCAGCGCAAGCACAAAAAAATCGTTATCACAGGTGAGCTTCCGGATTATGAAGCTATCCGTCAGCGTGAACTCGAGAAAGATCGTATAGCACGCGAAAGAGAAGAAGCTAAAAAGAATTCCGGACCTATCGTCATTGAAGAGGTATTTGTATCTTCCGTAGACGAAAAGGCAGAAGCTGAACGCAAGGCGCGTGAAGTTGCTGAAAAGGAAAAAGCAGAACGTGAAGCACGCGAGGCTGCTGAAAAGGAAAAAGCAGAACGCGAAGCACGCGAGGCTGCCGAAAGAGAAAAAGCAGAGCGTGAAGCTCGTGAAACTGCTGAAAGAGAAAAGGCAGAACGTGAAGCCCGCGAGGCTGCTGAAAGAGAAAAGGCAGAACGCAAAGCCCGTGAAGCTGCTGAAAGAAAAGAAGCAGAGCGTGAGGCACGTATTGCTGCCGAAAAGGAAAGAGCAGAGGAAGACGCCCGCGCAGCAGGTGTCAAGAGACCTAAGTTCAAGCCTATTGATCTTAGTCCGCAGGCGCCGAAGAAAGGCTTCTTTGCAAAGCTGAAGGACAAGATACTTGCTAATGATATATACGAAGACGATGACGACTTCATGGGCGGAATGCCTGTGCCGCCGCCGTCTGCAAGGAAAGCTCCCGAGCCTGAGAAAAAGGACGAGTTAGACGAGCTTATCGAGAACGTCGAAAAGGAATCCGAAGAGAACGTTTATGTTCCTATGGAGAGCGAAGCTCCCGAAGAGATAGTCGAGGAGACACCAGAGGAAATTACAGAGGAGACTACAGAGGAAGCAGAGCCTTCCGCAGAAGAACTCCTTGATGCTGCACTTGCAGCTATCCACAACTCTGAGACAGCAGAGGAAACTGCTCCGGAAGAAGAAGTTCAGTCAGAAGAAACTCCGGCAGAACCTGAGCCGGAAGAATCTCCCGAGGAAGACGATACCGGCGAAGACCGCGTGAACAGCATGATCGAGGAAATGCGTGAAGATGCCGCAAGCACTATCGCTGACCTTGAAAAGCCGAAAGAGGAAAAGACTGAGGAACCCGAAGAAGTTTCGGCAGAGGATAAAGCCGAAGAGAAGGCTGAAACTGAGCAGGAACCCAAAAAGAAGAACGTTCTTGAGCGTATTCTTGATGAAGATCCTGACGAGCTCCTCAATGAGAGCAAGGAAAAGCCAGAAGCTGACGATACAGCTGTTTCCGCAGACAAGAAGAATTTCAAGAAGAAGCTTTACACCGCTCTTGGAGCAGTATTTGCAGTATTTGCAGTTATCGGTGTTATTGTCGTAGCCGGCAAGGGCATCAGTGCTGTAAAGCGTTTTGCGACCGGCGAAGTCAAGAAAGACGGCTTTGCAGAAGTTATATATCCTGCTGTAATTATGGACATAGAGTCATTCAACTCACCGTCTGAGCTCAGCTCTGAGCAGATAATCACAGCTTCTATATGGTCTATTATTATGGATGAGGACAGAGTATCCAAGTACGATGTAAACCCCGGAACAGATACTATCTCCATTCCTTATATGGACGTTGAAGCAAGAGCTGTTGAGATGTTCGGCAAGGATCACCCCGAGTTTGAGCATTGTACAGTTGGTCCTGTTGACTCAAGATTCTTCTATTCAGAGGGAGCTTACAACGTAAAGCTCAAGCCTGTTACCTTTACTTATTCACCTGATATCAAGTCGGTTGTAAAGAGCGGCAGCGAGTACACAGTTAGCGTTGATTATATCGACGAACTTCCTGCATGGATGGAAAAGAGTGTGTCTAAGTCTGTTGAGTTCAAGCTCACAGGCCACGACGACGGTACATATACAATCAACTCGATGAAGATAAACTTTGTCAAGAGCGGTAATATATAAAAATTAAGGGACGCACCGTGCGTCCCTTTTTGTTATTCTTTACTTGTAGTGGTTGTTGCAGTTGTTGTATCAGTTTGTGAAGCCGTTACAGTCGCAGTTGAAGTTTCAGTCACAGATGAGACTGCCGTTGATGTTGAAGCTATTGTCTCTGTTGCTGCTTCTGAAGAAGGTGCTGTAGAAGTCTCAGCTGGTTGTTCCGGAGCAGGATTACTGTAATCCTTGAAGCAGATGTTCATATCAACACTGCCATCTATGCCGGGGATATAGCCTGTACTGCTGTACTGCCACATCTGGAAGTCGTAGTAATATGTAGGCGCTGTATTGTACTCAGCGAGCCAGAAGTCATAGCCTGTGAGTCTCGGAAGGTCGAGCTTCATCAGAGAAGTGTTCTTGTTCTGATAAATCATTGGGGTGTAGCCGGCAGACTTTATCCTTTCGCAGAAAGCAACGCAGCAGTCCGCGAGCATATCTACTCCGACAGAATCAGTTCGTGCAGTCTCACCGTATATGAGCTCCCAGTCGAATACAACGGGGTAGGTGATGTTGTAAGGCTTTATTGCGTCGAGAACGAAGTCAGCTTCCTCGATAGCTTCCTCGGTGCTGACAGCCTGTGAGAAGAAGTAAACTCCCACTTTAACACCTGCAGCGTCAGCCTTTTCGAGATTTTCCTTGAACTTTGTGTCGTATGTCATTTCGCCGCCGCCGTATGTACGGTAACCTACACGGATGATAGCAAAATCAACACCGGCAGCTTTTACCTGTTCCCAGTTTATGTCGTGCTGATACTCGGAAACGTCAATTCCAGCGATAGAAGTTATATTGCTGCCCTCACGGTAGAAGGAGTAGCCGTTTCGTGTGACGAGGTCGTTCATATTTAGACTGCACGCCGGAACATTCTCAAACACCGGTAGATAGACCTGTCCAAGAGCACCGTCATTGTAGAGTATCTTTTTGCCGTTCAGCTGATAGAATGTCTCTTCCTTTTCGATAACGGCTTTTGTGCGTGCTTCCGGATCTTCCGAAGAAGCAGACGAGACTTGTTTGCTTGCCGGTACAGCTGCTTCTTTATTGCTGCCGCGGTCGCGTATAAAGAGGTCCCATGAGAGTCCGCAGACGAGACCTAATATGATAATGAGTTCTGTTATTGCGAGCCCTTTGTAGCTTTTGCGTTTGTTCTTTCTTTCAGTTCTATCAGACATTTTTTCCTCCGTGAAGTGCTGTGCTGTTAATTGATAAATATCTATATAGATATGATAACACATTTTTCGAGCTTTGTAAACAGCCATTACGATATTTTGCAGTATATTCACATAGAAATATCTGTATGCCATTACTATTGACAATGCTCTCACGGACTGATATAATTAAAGTCAGCGGAGAGAACTCCGCACAGACGCCGGAGCGATACCGGCATAAACAAAGGAGATAACTATGGCTTTCAAGACTGAAAACAGGCAGTTTGTATGCAGTGTCTGCAAAACTGCTTCTGAACATACGCTAATAACAGAAACTGATCCTCCGCAGGGAGTTCCGGACATTGACCTTCGTCCCGATGAACCTCACCGCGGCTACATAAACTACTGGGTGATGAAGTGCCCCGAGTGCGGCTACTGTAACGCAACACTCGATATGCCTGCTGATATTGAGCGCGAATACCTCAGCTCTGAGGAATATACCGGACTTGGCGGTATCACCGGTGTTGGCGAAAAGACTTCCGAAATGATAAGGAAGGCTCTTATTTGCGTAAAGAACCACAACTACAAAGAAGCTGTACAGTCCTATCTGTATGCAGCGTGGATGCTCGACGATGAAAAGCTCGACGAGCAGGCTAAAGCTTGCCGCAAAGCAGCTGTTGCAGTAATGGACGGACATCCGGCAGCATTCAAGAATGATGCGAATTTCAAGCTCCTCATGGCTGATCTGCTGAGACGTTCCGGCGATTTTGACAGAGTAGTACGTGAGTTTGAGGGAATGGCTTTCACATCTCAGCTTATGACAGCTATCGCATTTTTCGAGGTGAACCTTGCTTCAAAGGGAGATGCAGCTGCTCACCGTGCTGATGAAGTACCGGGAGTTTCCGCTAAGTAATGTACTATGTGTATATCCTGAGGTGTGCCGGAGGGACGCTGTATACCGGTATAGCTGCGGATATTGAGAGACGTATGAAGGAACACTTCGGGCAGACGGAAAAGTGTGCGAAGTATACGCGTTCACACAGAGCCGAGTCGCTTGAAGCTTTGTGGACTGCGCCTGACCGCAGTTTTGCTTCAAAGCTCGAATACCGTATAAAACAGCTTACAAAGGCGCAAAAGCTGCGGCTTATCGCAGATGAAGCGGTATTTGAGGAGATAACCGGCGGCTTTTCTGCCGAGGACTATCACCGCGAGGATATTGCTTCAATTGATAAATAAAGAGGACTCATACGAGTCCTCTTTTTGTGTTTATTTCTGCTTTATGCGGAAGCTGCTGTTGCGGAGCTGACTTGCGTCAAAGCCCTTGGGCTTGCGGTTTTCACGCTTTTTCTGCGGTCTCGGACGGGACTGCTTCTTCTCCTCCTCGTCATTGAGACGCATAGTGAGGGAGATACGGTTGCGCTTGAGGTCAACGTCGAGAACGCGCACCTTTACGACTTCGTTTACCTTAACTGCTTCGAGGGGGTGCTTGATGTAGCGGTTGCATATCTGTGAGATATGAACGAGACCGTCCTCGTGAACACCGATATCTACGAATACACCGAAGTCGATGATATTGCGGACTGTTCCTACAAGCTCCATACCGGGCTTGAGGTCCTTGATATCCATAACGTCGCCGCTTCTGAGGAGCGGAGGCGGAAGCTCGTCACGGAGGTCACGGCCTGGTTTCTTGAGCTCGCCGATGATGTCTGTGAGTGTGGGAACGCCTATATCGAGAGTTTTGCTGATATTATCTATGCCAAGGCTTTCTGCCTTTTCTGAGATGCCCTCAGCACCGCCGTTGGAAATGTCGGCAAGTGAGAAGCCGCACTCGCTGAGCAGTGAAGTTGCAGCAGCGTAGCTCTCAGGGTGAACAGCTGTGTTGTCGAGGGGATTCTTACCGTCGCGTACTCTCAGGAAGCCTGCACACTGCTCGAAAGCCTTCTTGCCGAGCTTAGCAACCTTCATAAGCTCCTTACGGTCTGTAAATCTGCCGTTTTCTTCGCGGTAAGCAACGATGTTCTTTGCAACAGTTGCGTTGATACCGGATATATAGGAGAGGAGCGAATGTGAAGCTGTATTCAGGTCAACACCAACGGAGTTAACGCAGTCTTCAACAACGCCGGAGAGAGCTTCGCTCATACGTGCCTGCGGCATATCGTGCTGGTACTGACCAACGCCGATAGCTTTCGGCTCGATCTTAACGAGCTCTGCGAGGGGATCCTGGAGACGGCGTGCTATTGAGATAGCACCTCTTATGGAAACGTCGTACTCAGGGAATTCTTCTGCTGCTACCTTTGAAGCTGAGTAGACTGAAGCGCCTGCCTCGCTTACCACCATGTAGCTTACATTCTCGGGGATCTCTTTGAGTATCTCAGCAACGAAACTCTCTGTCTCGCGTGAAGCTGTACCGTTGCCGATAGAAATTGTATTTACGTTATACTTTGTGATGAACTGCTTTACCTTCTTCTTAGCCTCTTCAACTCTTGCAGCAGAAGCTGTTTCCCTTACGGGATAGATGATAGCGTGATCGAGTACCTTGCCTGTACCGTCGATGACAGCGGTCTTGCAGCCGTGGGCGTAGCCAGGATCGAGTCCGAGGATAACGCTGTTCTTGAGCGGCGGCTGGAGAAGGAGCTGACGGAGATTGGAAGCGAATACCTTGATAGCTTCCTCAGCAGCATTAGCGGACATTTCAGAACGTATTTCTCTTTCGATAGAGGGGAAGATAAGTCTCTTGTAGCTGTCAGCAGCGGCAGCGCGTACAAGCTCTCCGCAGGCGTTGTTGCTCTTTATGTACTTGCCGAAGATTATATCAGTAGCGGCAGTCTCATCAAGTGTTACTGCGACTTTGAGGAAGCCTTCTTTCTCACCTCTGTCAAGAGCGAGGACACGGTGGTTAGCCACCTTCGGGATAGGCTCAGAGTATTCGTAGTAGTTCATATAAACGCTCTCTGCTTCGGGATCAGAAGCCTTTGAAACGAGCTCGCCCTTTGTACCGGCGAGAGCACGGAGCTTCTTTCTTATGTCAGCATCATCGGAGATATCCTCGGCGATGATGTCCATAGCTCCCTGTACAGCAGTCTGAACGTCGGAAACGTTCTTCTCCTCGTTGATGAAGGCTTCGGCTTCCTTTTCGGGCTCTGTACCGTCAGCCTGTTCCATGATGAGAACTGCGAGCGGCTCAAGACCGTTCTCACGCGCAATGCTTGCACGGGTACGGCGCTTTGGCTTGAACGGACGGTAGATATCCTCAACTTCAACGAGAGTCATAGCTGCGCTGATAGCAGCTTCTATCTCGGGAGTCATCTTTTCCTGTTCTGTGATAGAGTTTGTTATCTCTGTCTTGCGCTTTTCAAGGTTGCGCAGGTACATCAGTCTGTCGTAGAGGTCACGGAGTATCTGATCGTCGAGAGAGCCTGTGAGTTCCTTACGGTAACGGGCGATAAAAGGGATAGTTTTGTCGTCGTCTATGAGAGCGACTGTGTTATCGACCTGTTCCTGCTTGAGACCGAATTCTTTTGCGAGTATCTTATTGATTTCCATATTTTATCCTTTCTGAGAGCGGAAGCTCATTCCTCCGCCGGTATCTGTTCTGCTATGCTGTCGTTGAATCTGTCGATCCATGAGAACAGTGTTTTTGCTATGTCCTTCCAGACGTTGATATTGTTCTTCTCGTTGAGAACTTCGTGGCGCATACCGTCAAACAGTCTGTGCGAAGTGCTTTCGTAGCCGATCTTTTCGAGCATTGCAACAGCCTTGAAGAATTTCTTCTCTGAGAGCATACACGGATCGTCCTTGCCTGAGATGAAGCGTATCGGGAGATGGGGGTTATTCACCTGCCATCCGCGCTTGGAGTATGTCGAGCGCATAAGGTAGAGCAGTCCCTCATAACCGTTGAGCGTGTATTTGAAATTGCACAGCGGATCTTCATTGAATTCCTCTACTACTTTTGTATCGCTGCATATCCACGAATGCGGCAGCCCGGTATCAAAATGTCTGTTGAGGAAAGCCTCAGAGATGTCATAGATCTTTTCACTTCTGAAACGGCTTCCGAGCTTCTTTGAAACAGCGCTGTCAACGGCACGTACAAAACCGGAGAATCTGCTGTAACACGGACAGCCGAGAACAACAGCTCCGTCGATCATGTCATCGTGCTCTTTGAGGAAGCAGCGGAGTCCGAGAGAACCCATACTGTGACCGATCATGAATAACGGCAACTGAGGATAGGTCTCCTTGACTATCCTGGTGAGCTGGAATATATCGCTCACGAAGCCTTCACCGCCGTTTCTGAACATAAAACCGAGGTCATCAGCGGAGCAAACGCTCTTTCCGTGACCGCGGTTGTCGTGGATAACGGTGATAAAGCCTTGTTCAGCGAGATAATCCATAAACTGATAATAGCGTTCTTTGTGTTCGTTCATGCCGTGAATGAGCTGAACGACGCCGCAGGGCTGTTCGGAAGGGACAGCTATGACTGCGGATATAAGAAGTCCGTCAAAGGCGGAAGTGAATTCAAATTCTTTCAGATCTGCATTTAGCATAAAAGCCTCCTGTGTTAATAAATCTGGACAAATTCGTTTTTATTATACCACAGACTGAGAAATAAATCAAGTCCTGTATGCGTTTCTGCGCATATTCCGGCGGAAAAAGAGGTATATCATATTGTTATACTCTTGTGATACTGAGAGAGCCGGATATAACAGTTAAGGAGTCTATATGAAATTTAATAAATTCTTGATAGATTAGGGGATTTACATTGACTTTTTTGGTAAAAAGGTGTATAATTTATACATAAGGAGGCGGTGCTATGACAGAATATCTTACTAACTATATGAAATATGTTCAGCAGAGACTGGACAGCTGTACGGACAGCGAACTCCTTGAAGAGATACTTGCAGAGCATAAGGACAAGATAGCATTTATGCAGCACGAACGCATAGTGCATTTTCTGGTGACTATGCTGTTCGGACTGGTACTGACGATATTTATGTCAGTGCTGATGTTTACTGTTAATCTTCCTGTTCTTCTGCTTGTAACAATAATACTTGTGCTGCTTGCTTTCTACATAAAGCACTATTACTTCCTTGAGAATACGGTGCAGAAGATGTACAGGGTTTATGATGACATATTGAAAAAACGCAGGGAATTTGCTGTGAAGGGGGCTGATAAGGTTGACTCGTAAGGAACGTGCGGCGCTCGCCTGCGAGGAGCTCGAGAAGCTCTACCCTGATGTTGAATGTTCGCTTGTGTACGACAAGCCGTATGAGCTGATGTTTGCGACAAGGCTTGCGGCACAGTGTACCGATGCAAGAGTGAATATCGTTACGGAAACGCTGTTCAAAAAGTATCCGACGCTCGAAGCCTTTGCCGGAGCAGACCTTGCTGAACTTGAGCAGGAGGTAAAGCCCTGCGGATTCTACCACACCAAGGCAAAGAGTCTTAAAGAAATGGCTGCTCAGCTTATTGAGCGCTTCGGCGGCGAAGTTCCGCAGACTATGGAAGAACTGCTGAGTCTTCCTGGAGTCGGCAGAAAGACTGCTAACCTGATACTCGGTGATGTTTACGGAAAGCCTGCGGTGGTAACGGATACGCATTGTATAAGAATAACCGGGAGGATAGGTCTTACCGACAATAAAGAGCCTGCAAAGGTAGAAAAAGACCTTGTGAAGCTTCTTCCGCCGGAAACGTCCAACCATTTCTGTCATCAGACGGTTCAGTTCGGACGTGATATTTGCAAGGCGAGAAAGCCGGACTGCGGGAACTGTTCGCTTAGCTATTTTTGCAGATATTACGCAAAAAACTCGAAATAATATGCGGGATTCGCTGTTATACTTAAAGGAGGGATATTATGTTATTTGATTTCAGACTGAGTACGCCTGCGGAGGGTATGGTGGACATCACCAATGAGGTGAGCGCGGCAGTCAGGGAGAGCGGAGTGCTCGAGGGGATATGCATAGTCTACTGTCCGCATACGACTGCGGCTATCACTATAAACGAGAACGCTGATCCTGACGTTCAGAATGACTTTATCATGGGAATGTCACAGAGCTTTCCGGAGCTTAACAGCTTCCGTCATTCGGAGGGCAATTCCGATGCGCATATCAAATCCTCGACCATTGGTGCGAGCGAGACTATCATAATCAGCGGCGGTAAGCTGCTTCTCGGTACATGGCAGGACGTATACTTCTGCGAGTTTGACGGTCCGAGAACAAGAAAATTCTACGTGAAGATAATGGGAGGCTGATGTATGGACGATAAGATAGAAAAACTTGCGGAGATAGTCCGCAGCTCTGAACGCATAGTCTTTTTCGGCGGAGCAGGAGTCTCCACAGAGAGCGGAATACCGGATTTCCGAAGCGTTGACGGTCTTTACAGTCAGCAGTGGGAATATCCGCCGGAAACTATCCTCAGCCACAGCTTCTTTATGAAGAACACAGAGGAGTTCTACCGCTTTTACCGTGCAAAGATGATATGCACCTCTGCTAAACCTAATCCGGCACACTTAAAGCTTGCTGAGCTCGAAAAAGAGGGGAAACTCACAGCAGTGGTAACGCAGAATATTGACGGTCTTCATCAGGCTGCCGGCAGCAAAAAGGTCTATGAGCTCCACGGAAGTGTTCTCAGAAATTACTGTATGAAGTGTCATAAATTCTACGGAGTTGAGGCAATAACCGATTCGGAGGGAGTTCCGCGCTGTGAATGCGGCGGCATCATCAAGCCGGATGTTGTTCTCTATGAGGAGGGGCTCGATGACGATACAGTTACCGGAGCTGTAAGAGATATATCTCAGGCGGATACGCTCATAATCGGCGGCACATCGCTGAATGTATATCCTGCAGCCGGTCTTATCCGCTATTTCAACGGAAACAATCTCGTTATCATCAATATGGCACCTACTCAGATGGACAATGCGGCAGAGCTGCTTATCTGTGACAAGATAGGAAAGGTCTTTTCGTCGATATGACTTAAAGCGGAGCATTGGGGTATCCGGATGGCCGCTTTAGTAAAAATACAAGCATTTTATCGGTTCTTGTCGGTGATAAGAGCTGATAAAAATATAATTATGATTATAGGAGGATTATCATGAAAAAAACAATTGCAGCAGTAATGGCATTTTCACTTGCAATGCCTTTCTGCACAACAGCTCAGGCATTTGCCGAGAGCGCAAAGGGGTACAATAACACTATCGTGTCGGCTGAAGAAAATGCCGATATAACAGCAGGCGAGCTTCGGGAAATCCCGGAGTGTTTTAAGGATATCTACAGATTGCCTGAAGATTATGTAGACAGGATCAGGTACGGTCACGAGAATGTTGAGATACCGTACAACTATATTGGTTATAAGGATACATATAAAGTATGTTCACCTAATGTAATTGAAGGAGTTAATCCCAAACTTTCGTTTGACAAATTATCAGTGTCAGCTGATGAAGCCTCGGGCAAGACTTACAAAATAAATCTTAATGTAAGCGGTATGGATAAGCTCTACAACGATCTTGCTGTTCATATATACTACGATACACGTTTAGAAGTAGGCGAAATAGAAAGTCCTGAAGGTGGAGCTTCATCGGAGATGGAACTGCATGAATCGACAGTAAATCCCGGTGAGATATATCTTCGCGCAGAGGGATGGTGGAGCGACAGGCATCCTGATAACAATAGTGGACGTGATGGTGCGTTTGTGGAGATAAACTTTACTCTTCCTGATGATGCTAAGCCAGGTGATCTCTATCCCATAGGCATTTCCTATATGTATAAAGCTCCTTCGATGGATTATATCAGAGATGTTGATTATCCGTCAACAACCGGAAGTTACCTGAAGTACCAAGTTTTCTCTGGTGGTATAGAAAACGGTTATATCAAGGTGGTCGGCAGCGATGAGAATGCCACCGGAGAAGTTTCCACTATAAAGGGCGATGCTAACCTTGACGGTAATGTTAATTTAGCTGATGCTGTGCTTGTTATGCAGGTCGCAACTAACCCGGATGTGTATGCACCCGGCAAGTCTGAGGAAAGCATAACACCGCAGGGCGAGATAAACGGCGATGTTGACGGTAAGAAAGGACTCACCAACAACGATGCAATTCTGATACAGCAATTCAAGCTCGGACTTATAGACAAATTATAATAAAACAGCAGGAATATCCGCTCTTTGCAGAGGCGGATATTCTTTTTTATTTCTATTGACAAAAGCTGGACAGGAGAGTATAATTAATATGAGTAATTATAGCTGAAAAAGCTTCAAAAATGGATACTCACGGAGGAAGTATGGACATTATCATAGTAGGCTGCGGAAAGGTCGGAATCGCTCTTGCTGAGGTACTCAGCGAGGAGCATAACGTCACAATGATAGATAAGGACGAAAACCTTATCAACGCTGCCATAAATGACTTTGACATAATGGGTATAGCAGGCAACTGTCTTCAGACAAATGTACTTGAAGAAGCAAATGTCGATAAAGCAAATCTTTTCATCGCTGTAACGACTTCGGACGAGGTAAATATCCTCTCCTGTCTTATCGCGAAGAGAATGAAAGCAAGACATTGTATAGCAAGAGTCCGCAGCCCTGAATTTGAAAAGCAGCTCGTATTCATGCGTGAAGAACTCGGCATCAGCATGATGGTGAATCCGGACTACAACGCTGCAAACGAGATAGCCAAGGTACTCAGATATCCCGAGGCTATAAATATAGAATCATTCGCAAAGGGCAGAGTCGATCTTGCTGAAATACGCATAACCAGCGGAAGCATACTCGATAATCTGGCACTCAGCCACCTTTCGAGAAGACTCAGGCTCGACGTTCTTATCTGTGCAGTACAGCGCGGTGAGGAGCTTATAATCCCGAACGGAAACTTTATCCTCAAAGCGGGCGACAAGATCCATATGACGGCTTCGCACAGCGCTATGGTAAAGTTCTTCAGGAGCATCAGCGCCGCTTACCGTGAAAAGCGTGTAAAGTCCGCAGTTCTCATAGGCGGCGGAAGAGTAGCTTATCACCTTGCTCAGCAGCTCATAGAGATGGGCGTCAAGGTCAAGATAATCGAGATAGACGAAAAGCGCTGTCTCGAACTCAGCCAGCGTCTTGACAAGGTGAATATCTCCTGCGCTGACGGTACAGACCATGATATCCTTGAAGAGGAGCGCGTTTACGATGCAGATGCAGTCGTTACGCTTACAGGCATAGACGAGGAGAATATTCTCCTTTCTCTCCTTGCAAAGAAAAACGGCGTAGACAAGGTCGTTACGAAGGTTAACCGTATGTCTTTGATACAGCTTTCGGATACACTTTCACTCGACAGTATCATTTCGCCTAAATCTATCACAGTAAACCAGATACTCCAGTATGTGCGTGCAAAACAGAATTCTCTCGGAAACAACGTAACGACGCTTTACCGTCTTGTCAATGACAGGCTTGAAGCGATGGAATTCATCGTGCGCGATGAAAAGGAATACGTAGGAGTTCCGCTCAAAAAGCTCAAGATACGCAGCGGTATACTTATTGCAAGTATCGTGCGCGGAAATGAGCTTATCATACCAAACGGTGATGACTGCCTGAAACTGAATGACAGTGTTGTTGTCGTAACTACAAACAAGGGCTTCCACGATCTCAGTAATATTTTTGATTAAGGGAGCGAATGTTTTAAATGAACCATAGGATGATATTCTACATTATGGGACAGATCTGCAAGGTAGTAGGTTTTGCCATGCTGCTGCCCATACTTGTAGGAGCTATATATGGCGAGAGCCACGTTGTAACATCATTTGGCATACCGTTCCTGATACTGATGCTTTTCAGCGTGATCTCAACTATAAAAAAACCTTCGGACAAGTCGTTCTTCTCGACTGAGGGTTTTGTCAGCGTAGCGGCTTCTTGGATAATGGTATCCGCAGTAGGAGCACTCCCTTTCGTTATATCAGGGGAGATCAAAGACTACGCTGCTGCTCTTTTCGAGACAGTTTCCGGCTTTACGACAACCGGTGCGACAGCTCTGGACGATATTGAATCTATGTCGCGTTCGTGTCTTTTCTGGCGAGCCTTTACTCACTGGCTCGGCGGTATGGGAATACTCATGGTCGTGCTTGCGGTAATGTCGAGCAACGACTCGCGTACCATGCATATGATGCGAGCCGAGTGTGCGGGACCTAATGTTGGCAGACTCGTTTCAAAATCGAGTGTTTCTGCAAGAATTCTCTACGGCATATATATGTCGCTTACAGCCGCCGAGATAGTACTCCTATTTTTCGGCGGTATGCCGCTGTATGACTGCATCATACACGCCTGCTCGTCAGCCGGCACCGGAGGATTCTCAATATACAGCGACAGTATCGGACATTATAACAGCCTTTATATCGAAATGGTAATATCGGCTTTCATACTTCTCTTCGGAGTAAACTTCAACCTTTACTACTACCTTATTATAAGGAAGTACTCTCTTGCACTGAAAAACGAAGAGGTAAGGGTATACTTCGGACTTGTACTGACAGCTACGGCTGTGATAACAATTAATATAATGCATCTTTACAGCAGTTTCGGAGATGCACTCAGACATTCCTTCTTCATGGTGTCTTCGACGATAACCTCGACGGGATTTGCAACTGCTGATATAACGCAATGGCCCGGATTTTCGCAGACTCTGCTCCTGCTGCTCATGTTTGTAGGTTCATGTGCAGGTTCTACCGGCGGCGGTATGAAAGTTGCAAGAATAATGATACTGTTCAAATCCGGTATGAAGGAACTCAAATACCTCGCTAATCCGAGAGCAGTCACAACAGTAAAAATGGATGGAAAGCCTGTTGAAAAGGCAGTAGTAAGAGGTGCGCTTTCCTATATGGTGCTCTTTATGCTGCTTATGGCTGTATCTCTGCTTATCGTATCTCTTGATAAATATTCAATAGAGGAATCGCTTTCAGCTGTTATCACTTGTATGAACAATATAGGCTTCGGAGTTGGGCGCTTCGGACCTAAGGGGGGGTTCAGTGATACTACTGTGCTTACAAAGCTGGTCCTCAGTGCGGATATGCTTCTCGGACGACTTGAGATATATCCGATAATTATGCTCTTTGCCTCTAAAAGGAGGTAAATTTATATTAAAGAGAGGGGTAATTTTCAAATGAAGAAAACCAAAAAACGGATCCTGTCGTTTGCGCTCAGCCTTATGATGGCTGTTATGTGCTTTATGACTGCAGCAACAGGATTCATCGCCACAGCGGCAGTTCAGATATTCTTTACTATCAGAACTGTTGAAGCTGCACCGGGCACGAATGTTTCTGTCCCTGTGTTTGTTTATTCTTCTGAGTACATTCAGTCGATGAAGAATGCAAGCGTTACAGTTGAGGGAAATATCCAGCCTATCGGCGTTACAGACAAGCACTTCGGAGTTAAGATCAACAGCAGTGTCAGCGGCAACACTATAAACTTCAATTTCTCCGGAAGCAGCGCTGCAAAGCCGCGTAATATCGACGTAATGACACTTGACTTCTTTGTTCCTAATGGCTGCCCTGACGGCACCTACAACATCAAGTGGAACATAAAAAATACCGTAGTAGGTACTTCACAGGGTACTCTTGAACCCGGACTTGCTCCCGGTGCTATCAAGGTATCAGGCGGTTCAGTTGTGCCTCCGACTACTTCGTCTACAACCAGCACAACAACTACTACATCTACAACAACTACCACAACTACAACAACCACAACTACAACTTCTACAACGACTACTACCATCACAACAACAGCTCCCGAGACAACGACTGCGCCATACCAGCGTCTTATCAACAACGCAGACGTAAACGTGGATACTATATTAGACGCAAGAGACTCATCACTGATAATCAAGAAGCTCATAGGACTTAGCACGCTTGATCCTTCCGGCTATGAGTATTTCACAGGTTCAAAGGGTGATATCAACGGTGACGGAGCAGTAGATATCCGTGACGCGTATCTCTCATTCAGAGTTTATGCTTCTATATCCACTGGCTCAACTACCGATAGCATTTTCAAGGATATTTATGAGAGGCCAACCAAGAACACAAGCACTGTAACTGTTGGCTACAATGACGCTGAGGCTAATGTGACAGACGGCTCTTTGCAGTTCAATATTGATCTGTCTAACACAGACAAAATGGGCATTGGCGGTGTCAAAGGCAAGATCAGAGTTGACGGCAAGGATTACAGAGAAGCAGGTTTCACCGGCATAAAGGTGAGCGGTTCTCCAAGAGCCGGTTCTTCTTTTAATGACGAGACAAGCATTGTGGCTTCGTGTAACACATCTGCTCCCGGCAGTGATTATATCACAGTCACACTTGAAGGCGGCAAGCCTGGCACATACAAGGTAACTCTTGACGACCTTATGGTAAGCGATGCTAATGGTTCTGCTTATGCGAACTATGCAAACAACGGCAAGAACTATGCTCTCGTTACTATCAGGGAGGCGGTAACAACTACTACAGAAGCAACAACTACAACTACAACGACTACCACAACAACAACAACTACTACCACCACATCTACAACTACAACGACCACATCGACTACTACATCAACAACTTCAAGCACGACAACAAGTTCAACGACAACTGAGGCTACAACAGAAACAACCGAAGCAGAGACAACTGCGACTACAGAATATATGACAACAGAAACTTCTATAATGACAACAGAAGATCTGACAACAACAACAACAGAAGTTTCTACAACGACAACAGAAGTTTCTACAACGACAGCAGAGGCAACAGCACCTGCGGTTTATGTTATGGCGCCTGAAAAGGATCAGCTCTATGTCGGCAACCGTGTTACTATTGAATACAAGACATCCACCGGTTCAAAGCTCAGCGATGTATGGTTTGAATTAAGCGACTGGAACGCTGCAGGCGTTATCAGCAATACTATACTTGAGCTCAAAAAGGCTGGCGAGCTCAAGGTAACTGTTCACGGAACTGTTGACGGCAAGTCTGCTTCCGGAAGTGTTGACCTTGTAATTGCTGACACTACTACTACAACGGAAGCAACAACAACAACGACAACAACAACAACGACAACAACAACTACTACTACTACAACCACTACTACAACAACAACCACTACAACTACTTCAACAACAACTACTACCACAGCTGAAACAACTACTACAACTTCTTCAACAACAGAGTCTGAGACCACGACAACAACTACAGGCATCCCTGATGCTGATGTAGCTGGTTCATGGTACAACTACGCTTATGACAAGAAGGTCGATGGTGTTGACCGCAGATTTACTCTTGAGGAAGATGAAGCAGTCCTTGTTTTCAATGAAGATAATACATTCAATTACTCCGTCAAGGGCGAAAAGAAGTATTCTGAGTCAACAGGTAAGTGGACTGTAAGCGGGAACACTGTTTCCTACACTTATGATGAAAAGCCCGGAGCACCTGTTACAGGTACTTACGATAAGGTAAGCGATACTATAACTTTCGTTAATGACGCTGAAAAGACAACATATTACTTCAAGCGCGGCGGCAAGGTGACACCGTTCTTCTCATATGAGCTTCCTGCTGCAAGCGAATGCTATGTCGGCAATACTGCTGAATTCAAGGTATTCACTTCTGACGGTAAAAATGATGTAAGCTTCTCGACATCTTCAAACGGCGACAACATCAGCTGCAAGTTTATAAAGAGAATAGACGGCGGTGCTCTTTATGAAGTAACATTCAAGAAGTCCGGCGAGCAGGTTATCAATCTCTCAGATATGAAGAACACTTATAAGAGAGAGGTTATCAGATTTAATGTAAGCGAAGCTAAGCCTGCAAAGCATCTCCTTGGTGATGTTAACGGTGACGGAAGATATACCGCTGATGACGCATCGGCTATATTCAGAGAGTATACAATGCTCGCTTCCAACAGACCTTCACAGTTCGATGAAGACTGGAAGAGAGATATGGGCGATACGAACCGTGACGGCAAGTATTCAGCTGATGATGCTTCAAATGTTCTGGCTTACTTCACATACGCTTCCGGATTTGCAAGCGGTCACGAGAGCGAAATGATGTCATTCGTGGAATGGCTGCTCGATAAGAAGGTCATTACAGCAGAACAGGCTAAAGCGTTAGAATAAAACACTATACAGACGGTACGGCTCGGGATATTACGTAAAAATAACCAAGCCACGCCCTCTGCGGACATAACGTAATAGGAAAAATAACAAAATATAATGAATTATCCGGCTTTTTTGAGGGTTACCCTTGACAAGCCGGATTTTTTTCGGTATAATATTTGAGTATGCTGTATCAGCATAACTATATCTTGAGAAAAGGAGGAAAAATATGCCTACATTTAACCAGCTCGTTCGTAAGGGAAGAAAGGATCTTGAGACAAAGTCTACTGCTCCTGCTCTTCAGAAGGGCTACAATGCAAAGAAGAAGGTTCAGATCGACCTCAGCTCACCTCAGAAGAGAGGCGTTTGCACAGCTGTAAGAACTGCTACACCTAAGAAGCCTAACTCAGCTATGAGAAAGATCGCAAGAGTTAAGCTCACAAACGGTTACGAGGTAACTTCTTACATCCCCGGTATCGGCCATAACCTTCAGGAACACAGCGTTGTTCTTATCAGAGGCGGACGTGTAAAGGATCTCCCTGGTGTGCGTTACCACATCATCAGAGGTACTCTCGACGCTCAGGGCGTTGCTAACCGTGGCCAGGCTCGTTCCAAGTACGGTGCTAAGAAGCCCAAGCAGAAGTAAGATACCCTGTGCAGCTTGACGGCAAGGCTGCAATAAAATATGCCGTATCATTAACAATATAGGCTGACTAATGCCGCAGAATAATGCGGAGTTCAATATAGATTTATGCTGTATTCCTCTGCATTGGCTGCTGACATACCGACCGGTGAAGATCGCCGGTTACACGTTCCGGCAGTAATCGGTTCGGTACGAGTACCTATGAATTCATGAATCTATGTGAAGGAGGGAAGCGAAATGCCAAGAAGAGGTAATATCGCAAAGCGTGATGTATTACAGGATCCTGTATACAACTCAAAGCTCGTAACACGCCTTATCAACAACATTATGCTTGATGGTAAGAAGGGTGTTGCACAGAAGATCGTCTACGATGCATTCGAGATCGTAGCTGAAAAAACAGGCAAGGACGCTCTCGAGGTTTTCGAGCAGGCTATGGAGAACATTATGCCTGAACTCGAGGTAAAGGCTCGCCGTCTGGGTGGTGCTACTTACCAGGTACCTATGGAGGTAAGACCTGAAAGACGTCAGACACTCGGTCTCCGCTGGATCACTAAGTACTCCAGAGAGAGAAACGAGAAGACAATGAGGGAAAGACTTGCTGGAGAGATCCTCGACGCACTTAACGGCACCGGCGGTGCTTGCAAGAAGCGTGACGATACACACAAGATGGCAGAGGCAAACAAGGCGTTTGCACACTATCGCTGGTAATCGTCTTTACGAAGGAGGATCTTTATGTCAAGAGATTGTTCACTTGAAAATACAAGAAATATCGGCATCATGGCCCACATCGATGCAGGTAAGACCACAACCACAGAGCGTATCCTTTTCTACACCGGCGTAAACCACAAGATCGGTGAGACTCACGAAGGTTCCGCTACTATGGACTGGATGGAGCAGGAACAGGAGAGAGGTATCACAATCACTTCTGCTGCTACTACTTGCTACTGGGCAGGCCACAGACTCAACATCATCGACACACCTGGCCACGTTGACTTCACTGTTGAAGTTGAGCGTTCACTCCGTGTACTCGATGGCTCTGTAACAGTTCTCTGTGCTAAGGGCGGTGTTGAGCCACAGTCTGAGACCGTTTGGCGTCAGGCTGATAACTACAAGGTACCCCGTATGGCTTATGTAAATAAGATGGATATCATGGGTGCCGACTTCTATCGTGTTATCGACATGATGAAGGACAGACTCAAGTGTAATGCCGTTCCGATCCAGCTTCCTATCGGTGCTGAGGACGATTTCAGAGGTATCATCGACCTCGTTGAGATGAAGGCTTACATCTATACAAACGACCTCGGTACAGATATCAAGGTCGAGGATATTCCTGAGGATATGAAAGAGATCGCTCAGAAGTATCACGATGAAATGGTAGAGCACGTTGCCGAGCAGGACGAAGCCCTTATGGAGAAGTATTTCGAAGAGGGCGAGCTTTCTCAGGAAGAGATCAAGACCTGCATCAGAAAGGCTACTATCGCTAACCACATGGTTCCCGTAACCTGCGGAACTTCTTATAAGAACAAGGGCGTTCAGAAGCTCCTCGATGCTATCATCGACTATATGCCTTCACCGCTCGACGTTCCTGCTATAAAGGGCGTAAATCCCGATACAGAAGAGGAAGAGGACAGACCTTCTTCCGATACAGAGCCGTTCTCAGCTCTCGCATTCAAGATCGCAACTGACCCGTTCGTTGGTAAGCTTGCTTTCTTCCGTGTATACTCCGGTGTTGTAAACCAGGGCGATACAGTCCTCAATGCAACTAAGGATACTCGTGAGCGTTTCGGCCGTATCGTTCAGATGCACGCTAACCACAGAAAGGACCTCACAACTGTTTACTCAGGCGATATCGCTGCAGCTGTTGGTCTTAAGAATACAACTACTGGTGATACACTCTGTGATGAAAAGCACCCGATCATCCTCGAGTCCATGGAATTCCCTGAGCCTGTTATCCAGCTCGCTATCGAGCCTAAGACAAAGGCTGGTCAGGAGAAGATGGGTATCGCTCTCGCAAAGCTTGCTGAAGAGGATCCTACTTTCAAGACATGGACAGACGAAGAAACAGGTCAGACTATCATCGCTGGTATGGGTGAGCTTCACCTCGACATCATCGTTGACCGTCTCCTCCGTGAGTTCAAGGTTGAGGCTAACGTAGGTGCACCTCAGGTTGCTTACAAGGAAACAATCAAGGGCAACGCAGATATCGACTATAAGTACAAGAAGCAGTCCGGTGGTTCTGGTCAGTACGGTCACGTTAAGATCCGTGTTGAGCCTAACGAGTCCGGTAAGGGCTACGAGTTCAAGAACTCCGTTGTCGGCGGTGCTATCCCGAAGGAGTACATCCCTGCTGTTGACGCTGGTATCCAGGGTGCAACAAAGGCTGGTATCCTCGCTGGCTACGAAGTAGTTGACGTTAAGGTTGAGCTTTATGATGGATCATACCACGAAGTTGACTCTTCTGAAATGGCGTTCAAGATCGCTGGTTCTATCGCTTTCAAGGAAGCTCTCAAGCAGGCACAGCCTGTTCTCATGGAGCCTGTTATGAAGGTTGCAGTAATCGTTCCTGACGATTACCTCGGAACAGTTATCGGTGACCTCAGCTCACGTCGTGGTCAGATCCAGGGACAGGAGACAAGATCCGGTTCTATCCAGGTTGACGCTCTCGTTCCGCTTTCAGAAATGTTCGGTTATACATCAGACCTCCGTTCCAACACACAGGGACGTGGTCAGTATACAATGGAACCCCACAGCTATGAGGAAGTTCCGAAGAGCATTGCTGAGAAGATCATGGCAAACAGAGCTAAGAACTAATAGTAAAAGTTCTCTCGCCTGTTTTAAGGCGAATCAAACAAAATCATGTGTTTCCGGAGAATATTTTTTCTCCAAAACACTTGAATTTGCCATAGTAATATGGTATAATATATTATACAGTTTTCTGAATTTCTTAATCAAGGAGGAATTTTCCAATGGCTAAGGCTAAATTTGAAAGAACCAAACCCCATGTAAACATTGGTACTATCGGACACGTTGACCACGGTAAGACCACTCTTACAGCTGCTATCACAAAGACTCTCGCCCTCAAGGGACAGGCTCAGTATGAGGCTTACGATATGATCGATAAGGCTCCTGAGGAGAGAGAGCGTGGTATCACAATCAACACAGCTCACGTTGAGTACGAGACAGACAAGCGTCACTACGCTCACGTTGACTGCCCTGGTCACGCTGACTACGTTAAGAACATGATCACAGGTGCTGCTCAGATGGATGGTGCTATCCTCGTTGTTGCTGCTTCTGATGGTCCTATGGCTCAGACAAGAGAGCACATCCTTCTCGCTCGTCAGGTTGGCGTTCCTGCAATCG
>JAEEVL010000012.1 GCA_016290875.1 Ruminococcus sp. | reverse complement strand
AAAAGTTTAGATTTTCCCACAATGCTTATCTTTTGGTCTTTGGTTCGGAATAGTGTAGTGCTGGCGGTCTATCTCTTGTTTTCGGTTGCTTGCTTCCTTACCGTACATGAGCATTATACCGCATCGTCATACGCCTGTCAACCCCTTCTGCGAAATTAGTTGTAAACTTTTGGTGAACAAGAATACAACTATTCAATCTAATTCTACCATAAGAGGACAAAAATGTCAAGGGGTTTGGAGCGGTATTTCGGGAACATGGAAAAAGATCGCTTAGGAAAATTCTATTACTCCTGAATCTCTCTCATCAGAGTCACGCCGTCCTTGAAGCCTGCCTTGTACGCAGCTCTCATTTCAGCAGCGGCAGTCTCACTTTGCAAGTCGCATAGCTTATGGTACAAGATTGTCTGCTCCTCAGTCAGCGACTCCTCAAATGGGATAGCGGTCTGCTCCCATTCATCAGAGAAGTGGTCTGTCTTGATAGCACCGATACGGCTATTGTAGATCTCATCAATCATAGGGATACTTCCTTTCAGTCATTGCAGTTAGTGTGAATATCGGAAAGGCTGAAAGTCGTGACTGATGAGCTGAATCAGGCAGCTATTGAAGCCAAGAAGAACGCTCCGAAGCGTGAAAAGACTTGCTACTTTGAGAGGGCGAAGATGAAGCGTGATGCTGCAAGGCTTGCTAAGAAGCCGAAAACTCCGAAGGACAAGGCTAAAGGCAGGGGCAAGCAAGGAATTGAATAAGCAACTTTAAACCCAGTGGATTCAAAGTGAATGAGCCGATTTGTTTACAAGTCGGCTCAGTTTATATAAATCTTGTCTATTAGGATTATTGGACGATTTCCTGGGAACAGCGTAAGCTGTCTGATATGGTCGAGAGAGTGACGAGAAAGAACGAAAACCTTGAATCAGAACTGCCACTTACTATATCAGCACAGTATGGCTTGATAGATCAAAACGAGTTCTTCGATAAGCGTATCGCAAGCCGAGATGTAAGCGGTTATTACCTGTTGAAAAAAGGTGAATTTGCCTACAATAAGAGTACATCATCAGATGCCCCGTGGGGTGCTGTAAAGAGACTCGATAGGTACGAAATGGGCGTATTATCGACACTTTACATTGTATTCGCTTTGAAAGAGGACGGAAATATCGACTCTGATTTTCTTGTTTCGTATTATGATACCGACTGCTGGCATAAGGGTGTTCAAGCCATTGCTGCCGAGGGTGCAAGAAATCACGGACTGCTCAATATCACTCCTGCTGATTACTTTGAAACAGTCCTTACAGTACCGTCCAATGTAAAGGAACAGCACCAAATTGGCACTTTCTTTGCAAAGCTCGATTCCCTTATCACCCTTCATCAGCGTGAGCCTAATTCCGGAAGTCAGACTGTTATGGAGAATATGGTAATGGCAGGCAAAACTCTCGCTGAACCGCCTAAGGATCAGATTGTTGAAGCCATGGGTTCGCTTATCGAATTCGTTGCGCAATATAAGAACTCATCGACAAGCATTGGCTACACATTCTATTATTACATAAACAACCTCTATAAGAATGAGGATATCAAAGTGCTGAAAATAGACGGCGTATCACCTGACAACGAGAATCTTCTTGATAAGAGCTACCCGTTCTCGTCAGGCTATTTCGCAGTAACTATCAAGGACAAGGATCCTCAGGCAGAAGAGATAAAGGACTACCTCATTTCCGATGAGGGACAGGAATTAGTGAAAATGGCTGGTTACTGTCCTATAAGATAAGCGGTATACTGTTTTGATATTAGATTGAGAAGATATAAGCAAACCCGCCTGATTTATTCAGGCGGGTTTTATATTATGAGTAGCAATAACATTTCTAAGTTCATACAATAATACACCGGGTGACCGGTCGTGAATTAACAAAGGAGTGGTCCTATGAAACACGGAATAGATATATCACAATGGCAGGGCGTTATCACGGACAGCCAATGGGAGGACATCAAAGCAAAGTGCAGCTTTGTCATAATACGTGTGGGTTACAGAGGATACGGGAGCGGCGAACTCGTTCTTGACAGCCGTTTCAGCCGGAATCTCGGTGCTTGTGTAGCGCACGGGATACCCTATGGACTGTATTTCTACTCGCAGGCTATGACTCCGGCAGAAGCCGTCGAAGAAGCTGAGTTCATAGCAAAGGAAACAGATGTAGGCTCAGCAAAGTACGGCGTGTGGTGCGATTCGGAACGCTCCGAAAGCGGAAGCGGCAGAGCTGACAATCTCAGCCGTGCAGAGAGGACAGCAGCGGTCAGGGCTTTTTGTGAGGCTGTTGCTCAGAAAGGCGGAACAGGCGGAGTATATACCGGATATTACTGGCTCAGAGATGAACTGATACCGGAAGAACTCGCAGAATATCCGATATGGTGTCCCTGTTATCTCAATGAGTGTCTTTACAAAGGCGATAACCTTGCACTGTGGCAGTACTGCTCGGATAACAAGCTGAAAATAGCCGGGTTCGGTGATTCGCTCGACTGCAATATCCTTGTAAAAGAACTCACGGAAGAAGTTCCGCGCAAGAGCATTGATGAGCTTGCTGAGGAAGTAATACAGGGCAGGTGGGGGAACGGTGCTGAACGCCGCAAAAGGCTCACAGCAGCCGGTTATGACTATACAGCGGTGCAGGAGCGCGTTGATCAGCTTGTTGACATCAGGACTGTTGTGTATACCGTGAAAGCAGGTGACACGCTCTCCGGCATAGCAGAGCGCTATGGTACTACCGTCAGCAGGATAGCTTCCGAGAACGGCATAAAGAACCCAAACCTCATTTTTGTCGGACAGAAACTGAAAATAGACCTCTGATATGAAAAATATCCTCTCCCGACGGAATATTCCCGGGAGAGGATTTCATTTTGTCCACCTGAAATGTGTGTTTTGTGGGTTGCAAAATCCACAAAAAGCTGTAAAATAGTAAATAAGATTGGTATACTATGCCTTGACGGCGTACATATATCATTCCGCCAAAGAAATATATAAATAATACAGGGGTGGTAAAAATGAATTTAAAAAGGTGCGTCAATTCGCTGGCGGCTGTCTTGATCAGTGCAGTCGTCTCGCTCGAGCCTGCCGTGTGTCTCGGGACCGTTTCAGCCGAGCAGAGCATGACGGTGTTCTATGTTTCGCCGGACGGCAGCGACAGAGGTGACGGTTCGTATAAGTATCCTTTCAGGACTATCGAAGCGGCTCGTGACGCAGTAAGAAAATGCAATTCGGATATGTCGTGCGATATTACGGTATATCTCAGAGGCGGTGACTACCGCATAACTGAGCCGGTAGTTTTTGACACGCGCGATTCTGCAACTAACGGTTACAAGATAAACTACTGTGCTTACTCCGATGAAACTCCGGTCATAAACGGCGCTGAAAAGGTCGGCGGCTGGAAAAAGTACAACGATAAGCTCTATGCGGCATCTCTTGACCGCGACTATAAGCTGCGTAACCTCTATGTAAACGACAAGCGTGCAAATATGGGAAGCGTGAGAGTCAGTTCCAGGGACGGTTACGGTCAGTATAACATAACCAAAGGTCAGGCAGACTGGGCGTGGGATTCCGGAAAGGCTTCCGACGGTATTGTCTATAATGCGAATGATGTGCCGCGTATAACATCGAATTTTGACGACCTCGAGATAATCAACGGTACTACATGGAACGAGAATATCGTCTGCACGCGCGATGTCAAGTACGAAAACGGTTCGCTTATAATGCTTCTTCAGCAGCCATACGGTGCTATCGCACAGACTCCCGGCTGGAATGCTGGATTTGCTGTAAAGGGCACACATACCATATACAACGCCTTTTCGTTCGTTGACGAGCCGGGCGAATTCTACTTTGACAAGACCGCAAAGGTGCTGTACTACTATCCGCGTCAGGGCGAAGATATGTCCAAAGCCGATGTTGAAGCTCCTGTTGCAGATCAGCTCTTTGTTGTAAAGGGCGAGTCAACTTCCGACCGTGTGACCGGACTGAGTTTCAGCGGTATTACCTTTGCAAACACCGACTATCAGCTCACGGATGTCGCAGGTTCGCACGGAAAGACGACCTGTCAGGCTGCTCAGACATATATAGCTTATGCTGATTCCAACTGGCACAGCAAAAAATATGAAATGGCAGATACTCTTCCGGCAGCTGTTCACATCACAAGCAGCGATTCGATAAGCTTTACCGGAAACGTTGTCAAGCACACAGGTGCTGATGGTCTTTCAATGACCAACGATGTTATCAACTCCAACGTTACCGGAAACTATATAACCGACATTACCTCGAGCGGTATCACTATCGGACATCCGCAGCATATCTACATTGGTGATGCTGCTTGGGACAACCACGAAAAGTTCCCGAAGGGCGTTGAGGGGATATGCAAGAACAATGTTATCTCGCAGAATATGCTCTATGACATAAGCGTGGTACATGGTTTCGGCGGCTGTGCAGCAATAACTGCATATTACGTTGATACCGTGAAGATACTCAGCAACACTATCGTAAAGACTGCATATAACGGCATACATCTCGGCTGGGGCTGGTGCAACTTCAAGGACAGCACAACCTGCCGCAACAATATGATATGCTACAACCGTGTTATCGACAGCCTTAACCGTCTCCACGACAGCGGCGGAATCTACACTATCGGTCAGATGGAAGGCACAGTAATCAATGAGAACTACATACAAGGCATCCCTGCGGCAGCTCAATGGCAGCCGACATATGGTCTCCACAATGATGAGGGTACAGCTTATATTGAGGAAAACGACAATGTCCTCGAGATAAGCCCTGATGTAACTTATACTATCAACTGTGAGGAGTACGGCGATAAACACCACCTCACGATCAAGCGAACATACGCAACTGTAAACAAAATGGGCAAGAATCCGCCTTACAGCGATATTGACACTCCTATCGTGGTATCCGACAACGTATGGCCGCTCAAGCAGTATAAGATATGTCTTGATTCCGGCGTATCCGGTCAGTACAGTGGACTCGTTCCTACCTGGCTCATTTCCGAAGCAGATCAGGTGTTCCCGGCAAGCTGCCAGACTTCCTGCGGAAGCGCTCTGCCTATAAGAAAGAGCAAGAACACCGTATGGGTTGCTCCGGATGGAACAACTTCTTTCAAAGCCGGCACTTCTATGACAAAGGCGTCAGCTTCTTCCGATACTGTCAAGACTCCTGCTGATGAGGGCGAGTACCGTATCTACGTTGTTGACGCAAACGGAAAGATATTTAGCAAGTCCAGTCATATCCTGAGAGTCAGCGGTTCTTCATCAGGTATTGAAGCAGAAAGCTACGATTATCAGTCCGGTATACAGACTGAAGAATGCAGCGAGGGCGGCACTGATGTTGCATACATTGAGAATGGCGACTATATCGGCTTCAAGGATGTTGATTTTGCAAACGGCGAAGCTGATTCAATAGACTTCCGTATAGGTTCAAACGGTGCTTCTGCTTCACTTGAAGTACGCATTGATTCTCCCGACGGAAAGCTTATCGGCTCGATGGACGTTGTTTCAACAGGCGGCTGGCAGAAGTGGGCAACTCAGAAATGCTCTATCCAGCAGACAAATGGCGTTCACGACCTGTATTTCGTATTCAAGGGCGGTGACGGCTATCTCTACAATCTCAACTGGTGGAGACTCAATATGCCTGAGAAGAAAGCTCTGTACGGCGATATGGACGGCAGCGGCAAGCTCGATGTGTATGACCTTATCCTGCTGAAAAAAGCAGCGGCTTCTGGAAATGTTGACGACCTCGAGACAGCTGATCTCGACGGAAACGGCAGAGCAGACATAAAGGATGTTCAGCTCCTCAACGACTTTCTGCTTGGAAGAATAAAGACATTTCCAGTCTGCGCATAACGCTTAATATCAATTATCAACAGCTATACAAAAAGGGCGGAAGATATCCGCCCTTTCGTTTTACATTTTCGTGCATTTATCGCAGCAGCTGCAATTGCCGCAGCACCTACGTCCGTTTTTTCTGTCGCTGATACATTTTCTGACAGCCGCACCGACTGCGGCGGCTATCATTATCAGCAGGATAATATCTATTACGTTCATCAGCCCACTCCTATCATAGTACAGATAAGTCTTAAGGCGAGTGCTGCAAACCATGCGATAACACACTGCCAAATGACTATTACGATAGCCCATTTAGTTCCGAGTTCGCGCTTAACGGAAGCGACAGCAGCTACACAGGGAGTGTAAAGCAGAGAGAATACCAGCATACAAGCAGCTGCAAGAGTTGACATATACATCTTTATCTCATCGCCGAAGAGTATCTCCATAGTTGAAACAACACTTTCCTTTGCCATGAAGCCGCTGAACAGCGAAACGATAACGCGCCAGTCACCGAGTCCGAGAGGATCCATAAGAGGCTCGAACAGGCTTGCAACTCGGGCAAGTATGCTGTTCTCAGCGTCATCGACCATATTGAGGTGAGTATCGAAGCTCTGAAGGAACCATACGGCTACTGTTGCTATCAGTATCACGGAGAAAGCCTTCTGGAGGAAGTCCTTTGCCTTTTCCCACAGCAGCTGAACTACGTTTCCGGCGCTTGGCATACGGTAATTCGGGAGCTCCATTACAAACGGGACAGGTTCTCCGCGGAAAAGAGTGCTCTTGTAGACGCAGGCAACGATTATTCCTGTTATGATACCCAGCAGGTAGAGTCCTATCATTATCAGCGCACCGCGGCCGGGGAAGAAAGTGCTTACAAAGAAGGCGTAAATAGGCAGCTTAGCGGTACAGCTCATAAACGGAGTGAGCAGAATGGTCATCTTTCG
This sequence comes from Ruminococcus sp., assembly GCA_016290875.1. Lineage (GTDB taxonomy): Bacteria > Bacillota > Clostridia > Oscillospirales > Ruminococcaceae > Ruminococcus. The sequence goes on along the minus strand of JAEEVL010000012.1, from coordinate 77,722 downwards.
GTCACGCTCACTGGGGAGAGTTCTTGTTGCCATTATGGCAGGTACTGAGCAGCCGAAGCCTATGAGCATCGGGACGATACTTCTGCCGGAGAGACCTATCTTTCGCAGTAGCTTGTCCATGAAGAACGCTACTCGCGCTATGTAGCCGCTGTCCTCGAGGAGCGACAGAAAGAAGAATAGAGTGACGATTATAGGCAGGAAACTGAGAACGCTTCCGATACCGGCGAAGATACCGTCTATGATAAGGCTGTGTATCGCGCTGTTGACGTTTCCGTTTGTCAGAGCTTTGTCAGTTATCTCTGTCAGCTCGTCCACACCCTTTTCAAACAATCCCTGAAGAAAGGCTCCGATAACATTGAAAGTGAGCCAGAACACAAGTGCCATTATGCCGATGAAAGCCGGAATAGCGGTGTATTTTCCTGTCAGGAAAGTATCTATGCGGCGGCTGCGGATGTGTTCCTTGCTCTCCTTGGGTTTGGTGACAGCCTGTTCACAGAGACGCAGTATGAACGAGAAGCGCATATCTGCAATAGCGGCGCTTCTATCGAGTCCGCGTTCTTTTTCAAGCTGGAGAACGATGTGATCTGTGAGCTCTTCCTCGTTTTCGTCGATAGCGAGCTGTTTGAGAATCAGGGGATCACCCTCAATGACCTTGCTCGCTGCAAATCTCAGCGGGAGTCCGGATTTTTCGGCGTGATCCTCGATAAGGTGCTCCATACTGTGCATACAGCGGTGAACTGCGCCACCGTTGGATGTCTTGTCACAGAAGTCCTGATTGAGTGGTTTTTCCTGGTATTTTGCAACGTGCAGAGCGTGTTCAACGAGCTCGTCGATACCGGAATTCTTAGCCGCAGAGATAGGTACGACAGGAACTCCGAGGAGCATTTCCATAGTGTTTATATCAACGCTTCCGCCGTTTGAGGTGAGCTCGTCCATCATGTTCAGCGCAACTACCATAGGTATGTCCATTTCGAGCAGCTGCATAGTGAGGTAGAGATTTCGCTCGATGTTGGTCGCATCTATGATGTTGATTATTGCGTGCGGCTTGTTGTTGAGGACGAAGTTACGCGATACGATCTCCTCGCTCGTGTAAGGAGACATCGAGTAGATACCGGGCAGGTCGGTTATCATTGTGTTGGGATACCCCTTAATCGCGCCATCCTTACGGTCAACTGTGACTCCGGGGAAGTTGCCGACGTGCTGTTTTGAACCGGTGAGTCTGTTGAAAAGCGTAGTCTTGCCGCAATTCTGATTGCCTATGAGCGCAAAGGTGAGGACTGTGTCCTCCGGGAGTGCCTTTCCGGTGCCCTTGGGGTGGAATTTTCCTCCCTCACCGAGACCGGGGTGAGCTATCTTCTTTTTGCCGGACTTTTTGTCCTCTTTGCTGGTGCTCTTATCTACCTTTGCGACCTCGATCTTTTCTGCGTCGTCAAGCCGCAGAGTCAGTTCATAACCGTGCAGCCTGAGCTCTATGGGATCGCCCATAGGAGCATATTTCACAACGGTTATCTCAGTTCCCGGAAGAACACCCATATCAAGGAAATGCTGGCGCAGCGCACCCTCTCCGCACAGCTTTTCGACTTTTGCTGTTTCGCCGATCTTAATATCCTTCAGCGTCATTATAAATACAGACCTCCTGTAAATACCAGCCCGTTCGGGCAGAAAAAGTCCCGTGTCCGACCACATCGGGACATCGGGGTGTAATGACCTCTGCTGCGAGGTCAGAGTGATATACGTATGCTTTAAGACATTATTATTTTAATCCATTTAGACATTTTTGTCAACTTTCGTTATCTATGGCTAACCTTTGTCGTGTCAAACAAGTGAACGAACATCTGTTAACAGAAAGTTTATATGTTTTATACATAATTTAACTTTACAAAGTTGAATGATTATGCTATAATTGTTCTATAATCAATCAGGATTGGAGTGGTGTGCATGGATCTGAATGAATTTGTAAAACAGTTCAAACCTATGACCTGTATCATATCTGTTGAGACGTTCCCGGACGGTTCATACGGAAACATCCGCATCATGACCGGAAATGAGCCTTATCTGGCTTCGACACAGCGTTCGTTTGGCAAGGAATTCGTTCCGGATATGCCATATGAGCATTATATGCTGAAGGATCTTAATTTTGAGGATTTCTGCTATCGCTGTGCTGTTCTCGGAAAGACACTGCATACTTATATTCACCCGGAGCGCTTTGATTTCTGGATAAGTCTGACGATGATACCGGTTGCTTCGGACAAGGAGAATATACACTATTGTGCATATACCCAGGAACTCTCGAAGAATGCTGATTCTGAACTGATGTCAGACCTGTCCGTTGAGACGTCCAATGCTGTTATACGCACCTGTATCAAGCTGAAAGGCGCTGACGATTTCCAGGAGACAATGAACGAGGTTATCGCTGATATCCGTGACATATGTGACGCGAGCCACTGCTGTATACTCCTCAGTGATTTCACAAACAGGAAATGCTCTGTTCTTTGTGAAGCACTCAGTGCTACAACAACTCTCGCTTCGATGAAGAAATACGTCAATGACGATTTCTTTGCAATAGTTGATACGTGGCCGGATACTATTGCCGGAAGCACCTGTGTTATCATCAAGGATGACCACGACTGGGCTGTTCTGAAAGAACGTAATCCTGTATGGTATGAATCTATGCTGTCTGCCGGTGCAGAGAGTATAGTTCTTTTCCCGCTCAGAGCCGGAAGCGATATACTTGGTTTCATATGGGCGATAAATTTCAACGTTAAAAATGTCGTGCAGATAAAGGAAACACTTGAACTGACTTCTTTCATCCTTGCTTCCGAGGTAGCAACGCATCAGCTCTTCAAGCGGCTGGAGCAGACGAGCTCTATGGACGTTCTCACTGGTGTGTTCAACCGCAACGCTATGAACAACCGTGTAGACAGTCTGTGTGCAGGTGAACCTAAGAAGCCGGTAACAAACGTAGGCATTGTTTTTGCTGACCTCAATGGCCTCAAGCGTGTGAATGACAATCAGGGACACTATGCAGGTGATCTCCTTCTTAAAAATGCAGCGCTGATACTTCAGAAGCATTTTCAGGGGTGTGAGATATACCGTGCAGGCGGTGATGAGTTTATGATACTCGCTCCCGATATCCCTGAGGAAAGACTTGAAGAAATGATAGAGGAACTTCGCGCGGATACTTCTGATCCTGACAGCGTGTGTTTCGCGCTCGGAAGTTCGACGGCTTCTGCCGAGAGCATCAGAAAGGCTCTTCGTGCAGCCGATGAGCGTATGTACGCTGACAAAAAGGAGTTCTATCACCTACATCCTGAATTAAAGCGCTGAGAACGGCAGAGATATAACTGAACAGATAAAGGACGTACTGATGTGCGTCCTTTTGGATTTATCAGAGCAGACAGCTGTGAAAGTAAAAAAATAAAATTATGTTATCCCCTTTATTTTTGCAGCAGAGTATGTTATAATTATAACAGACAATGTGCCGGATAAGAATGGCACAGTAATTAACGGAGGTTTTTATTTATGAGAGCAGTCGTAACTGTAATAGGCAAGGACACCGTTGGTATCCTTCACAAGGTAAGCGGTATCTGTGCCGAGTATAACGTAAATGTTATCGAAGTAACACAGAGTGTACTTCAGGATATGTTCGCAATGATAATGCTTGTGGACATAACAGGCATCAGCGGAGATTTCTCTGAGCTTGTTGACAGAATGGACTCTCTCGGGAAAGAGCTCGGACTTTCTATCCACACAATGCATGAAGACATTTTCAATTCCATGCACAGTATATGATCTGAAAGGATGTCCGGTAAATGCTTAACGTATATAATATTCTTGAAACTATAAGAATGATACAGGACGAGTATCTCGATATCCGTACCATAACTATGGGTATCTCACTCCTCGACTGTATCGACACAGACATAGACAAAGCCTGTGAAAAGGTATATAACAAGATAGTCTCAAAGGCAGGAAATCTCGTTTCCGTTGGTCAGCAGATCGAAAAGGAATACGGTATCCCGATAGTAAACAAGAGAATATCTGTTACACCTATCGCAATGCTTGCAGCTGCTTGTCCGAATGACAATCCGGTTAAGTTCGCAAAGGCTCTTCAGAGAGCTGCTGATACTTGTGGCGTAAATTTCATCGGAGGTTACTCTGCACTTGTTCACAAGGGCTTCAGCGCAGGAGATATGGCGCTTATCAAGTCTATACCTGAGGCTCTCGATGTAACACAGAATATCTGTTCATCCGTAAATATTGGTTCTACAAAGTCCGGTATAAATATGGATGCAGTAAAGATAATGGGACAGATCGTCAAGGAGTCAGCTGAGAGAACTGCTGACCGTGACTGTATCGGACCTGCTAAGCTCGTTGTATTCTGCAATGCCGTTGAGGACAACCCGTTTATGGCAGGAGCTTTCCACGGTGTCGGCGAGCCTGACTGCGAGATACACGTAGGTGTATCTGGCCCCGGTGTTGTACGTGCAGCGCTTACAAAGTATCCTGATGCTTCTATCGATGAGATAGCTGATGTTATCAAGAAGACAGCATTCAAGATCACGCGTATGGGACAGCTCGTAGGTGCAAGAGCTTCTGAGCTCCTCGGAGTTCCTTTCGGTATCGTTGACCTTTCGCTCGCTCCCACTCCGGCAGTCGGAGACAGCGTTGCTCATATCCTTGAGGAAATGGGACTTGAGATGTGCGGTACTCACGGAACCACAGCCTGCCTTGCAATGCTCAACGACGCAGTCAAGAAGGGCGGCGTAATGGCTTCTTCAACAGTCGGAGGACTCTCCGGTGCATTTATACCTGTTTCAGAGGACGCAGGTATGATAGATGCAGCTGTTGCAGGTGTACTCAGCCTTGAAAAGCTCGAAGCCATGACAGCTGTATGTTCAGTTGGACTCGATATGATAGTAGTTCCCGGAGACATTACTCCCGAGACTATATCTGCTATAATCGCTGACGAAGCTGCTATCGGTATGGTAAACTCAAAGACCACAGCAGTACGTCTTATTCCTGCTATCGGCAGAAAAGAGGGCGAGACTCTCGAATTTGGTGGTCTTCTCGGAAGCGGTCCTGTTATGCCTATCAGAGAGAAGTCACCTGCGAAGTTCATCAACCGCGGCGGACGTATCCCTGCACCTATGCAGAGCCTCAAGAACTGATACAGGTGGAGAGACATCAGTCTCTTTTATGTGACAAGAAAAACAAGGGCGGAGGGGAGTTCCTTTCCGCCCGTTTTATAAGGATGTGGAGTTGTGGAGCTTACTGAGATATGCCGTTCTTTCGGACTTGAAGGCAGTCCGGATATAGTGCCGGTCGGTACAGGGCATATAAACGAGACTTACCATGTTAGCTGCGGCGGAGAATATATCCTCCAGTCGCTAAATACTGATGTGTTCCGTGAACCGGAGACAGTTGAAAAAAACATTTCGCTCATAACTGCCGTATTTGAAAAAAGCGGAAGTGAAAGAGTGACTGTTCCGGAATGGCTGACAGCTGACGGTGGATTATTTGTCCGTGACGGCGGAAATGTTTGGCGTATGTATCGCTGTGCCGAAGCTGAGGAAGTTCTGGAAGACAATGACTGTCTTGCCGGATACGCGTTCGGAGCTTTTATACGCATAATGAACGGACAGAAAAAGCGCTTTTTATGTGCTGTGGACGGCTACCACGACTTTGAGAGATATTTTTCACGGCTGAAACATTTTGAGAGGAGCGTCAGTCCACTGACTGTGCGCAGGATAAGCTCACTTGCCGAAACCCTTACAGATGTGTTTGAAGCTGTTCCAAAGCGTAACATTCACGGTGACGCGAAGACCGACAATGTCATAACAGGCAGGGTATGTACGGTTATAGACCTTGATACGGCTATGGAAGGCTATGCGGCGCTCGATTTTGGTGACCTGATACGTTCGGTATGCAGGAACGGTGTTCCCGACCTCGGTAGGATAAGGGAGGCTTCAGCAGGCTTTGCTGCCGGAACAGGAGGCATACTGAGCCGTGAGGAGATAGATTCACTTTATTACGGAATACTATGGTCAACAGGGGAACTTGCTGTACGCTATCTTAATGATGCTGCGAGCGGCGATAGATACTTCCGAAACAGGACTCCGGCGGAATGTATGCGACGCGCTGACGAGCTGCTCGGTCAGCTGAGCGCGTTCATAAATGCCGGTGATGATATAACAGGGATAATATACAGTTCATTTGCAGATGCTCCTGCTGTGAACGGTTGAATGGAGATGATAACTTGGATAATGGGATAATGCCTGTGGCTGACGCGGTAAAGCAGGTCACTGATATATTCGGAATAGAGATAATCGGCGATCAGAAACGATTTTGTGCAGCTCTCGGTGATATCGCGCCAAAACTTACAAAGGAGAAGAAGGCTTTCTTTGTTGCCCTGAGCGAGAATGTCGGAGCGCTCTATCTGCGCGAGAATGAAAATGTTCTCTCAGGCAGCAGAAGTGCCGGCGAAGTAATAAGTCAGGCGAAGTCGATAATCAGCGAGTACCTTAACGATGATAAGGCAACTATGGTAGCTGAGAGCTTTGCTTTTGCACTTGGCTGGAAGGAAGCTCCTGCTGATATAGATGACAGCGACGATGAATATACGGGTACTGTTATTGAGGAACTCTTCCGCAAAGCTCTGAACGGTGATAACGATGCTTGTTTCAATCTCGGCGAGAGCTTCTACTACGGACGCGGTGTCAAGCAGGATTATAAAAAGGCTGTCGAGTGGTATACAAGGTCAGCTGAGCGCGGCGACTGCAGTTCACAGAAGAAGCTGGCTGCCTGCTGGCATTCCGGACTCGGTACTGAAGCGGACATTTCAAAGGCTGCATACTGGTATAAGGAAGCTGCCGAACAGGGCGATTTTGAGTCGCAGAAGGCGCTTGTTATGTGTTTCAGGATCGGCGGAAAGAACCTTGCTCCGGATCATGAACGTGCAGAGAGATATTCAGCACGTTACGGTGTGACAGTCGAGTATGACGAAAGAGCTGAAAAACTCCTCAGAGATGCTGAGAGCGGAAATCCCGGCGCACAGTTCGATCTCGGAAATGCTTATTATACCGGAAAGGGTATGTCTGCTGACAGAGAAAGAGCTGTCATATGGTACAGACGTGCCGCTGAACAGGGATATGCTCCGGCACAGTTCAACCTTGCCTGCTGTTATTCAAACGGTCTTGGGGTGGCTGTCAACAAGGAGAAAGCAGTTAAATATTTTCAGAAAGCTGCTGCTGCCGGAGATCTTGACGCTATGAATAATCTTGCGAGCTGTCTTTACTTCGGTGAGGGCATAGACCAGGATATGCGGAAGGCGGCACACTTGTGGCTGAAAGCTGCTAACGGCGGACTTGCAAGAGCGCAATTCAATTACGGTGAGTGCAAGTACAACGGTTGGGGCGTAACCAAGAATTTTACAGAAGCTGTTGCGTGGTACAGGAGAGCGGCTGACCAGTCCGATCCTGATGCGCAGTATTCACTCGGCTGGTGTCTCCAGCACGGTGAGGGTATCAGCTGTGACGATAACGCGGCGAGACGTATGTATGAACTTGCGGCAAATCAGGGCAATATCCAGGGGCAGATAGCTCTCGGATACTGTTATATGAACGGACAGGCTGCCGATAAGAACTACGCAAAGGCCTGCGAATGGTTTGAGAGAGCAGCACAGCACGGTGACCTTGAAGCAGCTAAGATGATAGTATACTGCCGTAAGTACGGCGGCTATATGCTTCTGAAGGACGAGAACCGCGCGCGCAGTATCGCTGACCAGTTCGGCCTTGATTACGATTCAATATGAGAAACAAAGGGACGTTTTTAACGCCCCTTCATTTTTATCGAATTATTCTTCTTCAGCGGTTGCTATTTTTTATGATATATGTTATAATAATATAATACATTGGATTCAGGAGGTAGATATATGACGCTTATTGATTGCCATACCCACACACAGTTCTCGATGGATTCCGAGGCTGACATCAACGAATGTGTCAGACGAGCCGCGGAGCTCGGTCTTGCCGCCTATGCCATTACCGATCACTGTGAGTGCAATGCGTGGTACTCCGAGGAGCATTATTCTGCCAAGGAAAAGGAAGTCCTTGACACCTATGACTACGCCAAAGATTTTGAGGCTTCTGTTTCAGCAGTAACAGCACTCAAGGAGAAATACGCCGGAAAGCTCAATCTCATCTGCGGTACGGAGCTCGGTCAGATACTACACGACAAGAAAGTCGCGGAAAAAGTCAACGCCGACAACCGACTCGATTTTATAATTGGTTCAGCACATCAGATAGTCGATGAAAAGGACTTCTACTACATTGATTATACTAAAATGTCAATGGATGATATATATGATCTGCTCGAACGCTACTTTAAGGAAGTAGCCGAGATGTGCAGGACAGGGCTGTTTGACGTTCTTGGTCACATTACCTATTGTCTGCGTTATATGAAGCAGCGGCACGGCATCGAAGCCGACATCAGCCGATTTGACGACATCATAGCGGACTCATTTCGCACTCTTGCTCAGAACGGAAAGGGCATAGAGATAAATACGTCCGGTATCAGACAGGGCTTCGGAGCGACATTCCCTGACCTGAAATACGTTAAGCTTTTCCGTGAACTCGGCGGAGAGATACTCTCAGTCGGTTCTGATTCGCATACAGTTGAGGATATCGGTGCGGATGTGAAAGCTGGTTCTGAAATAGCCAAAGCCGCCGGATTTACACACCTTGCTTATTTCAAGGAGCGCAAGCCGTTGTTTGTTAAGATAGACTAAAGTATTCTTGTGGGACGCTGTCCCTTACAATTCATAATGATCCGATGAAAGGAAGTTGTTACTATGAAAGATATTATCAAGATATTACAGCAGAACGCCCGTATCTCCAATCAGGCTCTTGGCGAGATACTCGGCATTTCAGCCGATGAGGCTGCCGCTAAGATAAAGCAGCTTGAGGATGACGGAGTTATCCGCGGATACAGCGTTATAGTCGATGACGAAAAGTATGATAAATCTATCGTTTATGCTACTATCGAGCTGAAAGTAACTCCTCAGCGCGACTGCGGTTTCGATGATATAGCAAAGACTATCATGATGTATGATGAAGTCGAGAGCGTAAGCCTTATGTCTTCCGGTGCATATGACCTTGCAGTTGAAGTCAAGGGCAGCAATCTCAAGGACGTTGCTTTCTTCGTTTCGGAGAGACTTGCAACTATCGATGGTATACTTTCCACATCAACTCATTTCATTCTGAAAAAATACAAGGAAAAAGGTATCTTCATCGACGGTGAAGAGCCGGACGAAAGGGGACTCGGCTGATCGTGATAGATTACGATAAGGTACTTTCCAAAAAGATAAAAAACATAAAACCCTCGGGCATACGTAAATTCTTTGATATTGCCGGTACTATGGAAAATGTAATCTCTCTCGGTGTCGGTGAACCGGATTTCTCTACTCCTTGGGTGATAAGAAAAGCTGCTATACAGGTGCTCGAGCGCAAGCATATCGTCTACGGACCTAACAAAGGTATCGAACCGCTGAGAAGCGCCATTTCCAGACGCATAAAGAAAAAGCACGGCATTGAGTATCACTCATCGGACGAAATAATCGTAACTGTCGGTGGATCTGAGGCTATCGACATAGCGCTTCGCGGACTTCTTGATCCGGGCGACGAGGTACTTGTTGTTGAACCGTGCTTCGTGTGCTATGCGCCTCTTGTAGAGCTTGCAGGCGGAGTTCCGGTGTCAGTTCCCACACGTATCGAGAACAACTTCAAACTGACAGTAGAGGATTTCAAGGATAAGGTCACAGACCGTACAAAGGTGCTTATACTGCCTTTCCCGAACAACCCGACAGGCGCTGTTATGACACGGGAGGATCTCGAACCTATCGCTGAATTTCTCCGCGATACAAATATTATGGTGCTCTCCGATGAGATCTACTCAGAGCTTACCTACGGTAGAAAGCACTTTTCTATTATCGAGTTCGAGGATATGGCTGAGCGTACTATCTACGTAAACGGCTTCTCAAAGGCTTATGCCATGACAGGCTGGAGACTCGGATATGTGGCAGCTCCTGCACCTATCATCTCACAGATATCAAAGATACATCAGTATGGCATAATGTGCAGCCCGTACATAAGCCAGAATGCCGCAGTTGAAGCCCTTGAATCCTGCGACGCTGAAATAGCAAAAATGGCTGACGAATACAATATCCGCCGCAAGTATCTTGTGAGCGAATTCAACCGTCTCGGACTCTCGTGCTTTAACCCGGAAGGTGCTTTCTATGTGTTCCCGTGTATAAAGTCAACAGGTCTGACGAGCGAGGAATTCTGTGAAAGACTGCTATATGAGGAGAGAGTCGCAGCAGTCCCAGGCAGTGCATTCGGCGAGTCCGGTGAGGGATATATGCGTATCTCATATGCTTACTCGTTGAAGCATCTTATGGAAGCTATGAAGCGCATCGAGAAATTCCTTCAGAAGTTAGAGGCTGAGAAGAAATGAAGATAAAAACTGCCGCTAAAATTAATCTTGCACTTGATGTTACAGGCAGGCTCGACAACGGCTATCACCTCATAGAAAGCGTGTTTCAGACTGTTGGTATATACGATGAAATAAGCGTGGAACTTTCAGGTGAGGGGATAAGCCTTTCCTGTGAGTTGCCCGAAGACTTTGCAAAAGCTGATCCTATCCCCTGCGATGAACGCAATATCGCATATAAAGCAGCTTTGAAGTTCGCTGATGAAACGGGGATACCTTCCGGCTGTACTATACATATCAGAAAGGGTATACCCTCACAGGCAGGTATGGGCGGCGGAAGCACCGATGCCGCCGCTGTTCTGTGGTGTCTCAACGAACTGAACGGCAGGCCGCTCGATAAGGAGAAACTTGCCGTTCTCGGGAAGTCCCTCGGTGCTGATGTTCCTTTCTTCTTTACCGGCGGAACTGCCTATGTGGGCGGTATCGGCGAGGAGATAGAGCCACTTCCTGATTATTCCGGCAGAACGCTCCTTATCGCAAAAGGTACGGAAGGCGTTTCGACCGGTGAGGCGTATGCTCGTATAGATGCGCTTGAAGATCCTCAGCATCCCGATACAAACGGACTTGTACACGCGCTGAAAAATGCTCCTGATACTGCGTATGGCTATTTCGGCAACCTGTTTGAACAGGCTGTCAGCCTTGAAGAGGTGAATGATATAAGGGCTGCTATGCTCTCTGGCGGTGCTTTGAATTCGGTTATGACCGGAAGCGGTTCAGCTGTATTCGGATTGTTCAGCTCGGATACAGAGGCAGAGAAGTGTGCTGTGCAGCTGCGTGAAAAAGGCTATTTTGCACACGTATGCAAGACCGTAAATAGTTCATTTACTGTAATATAAACGTTGACCGCCGGTATTGCCGGCGGTTTTTGAATTAATAGAGATCACATAAACAATACAGCCTCCGCAATTAACGGAGGCTGTTATTTATTCGTTATTGTCGGGAACTTCGGTGTTCTCTGTTGTTACTGCTGCAACTGTCTTTTCATCGTCGGCATTGCCGTTTGAAGCAAACTCGCTTTCTTCAGGATTCTCCTCTGTATCAGCTTCTTCAAGAGCAGTACGGAGCTTTTCCTCCATAGCCTTGAGCTGTTCAAAGTCGATTATTCCGGCAACTGTAACATCATCGCCGCTGCCGCGTTTGGTCATCTCCGGCAGGAAAGCCGCAAGCTGACGGAGTCCCTCGTCAAGACCGTTTTCCGAGAATGTCAGCGCAAGTCCGCGGTAAAAACCGTAGAGCTGTTCGCGGTTGCAATAGGAATTTTCTATGCCGTCCGAGCCGAGAAAGATCACAGCAGGGATGCTGTCTTTCGGGAAATAGCAGAATCTTGCGGAATAAGCCGCATCGTCCTGACACATCGAAGTCGTTACGTTGTCGTGACAGTGCGGATCTTCCGGGATAGGCTCGAAAGCGTCACCGTTGTCGTCGAGTGCAACGCAGCTACCGTCACCTATCTGAGCGCAGAAAGCGAAATCATCAGTCACTACTGCAAAAGCAAGTGTAGTTCCATAGGCGTCTATGTAGTTTCCGGCAAGATATCGGTCGCGGTAGTAGGCGTACTGTTCAGGGATACTGTCAAGGTCCTCCTGAGTGAACGGCTCAAAGCGGTAGTCCTCCTCGACCATATTGTGCCAGCGTGAAACTATGCTCCGCCACAGCTGTCCGAAAAGCTGATCGCGTTCCTTGCTGTTGTCAAGGTCTGCCTGAGCTTCACCAAGATTGCGCAGGAACTCGTCAACACAGCACTGTGCACAGTCTACGGCATATTCAGAACCTATATCGGTCCTCAGATAGCAGAGACTTCCGTGACCGTCAGCCGATGCAGCAAATGTGTATCTGCTGTTGCTCACACAGAGGGAACTATCCTGACAGACCAATCCTTTTTTTATGTGGCTCTCGCCTATGCAGCTGTGTGCAAAGGAAGAATATTTACTCATCGTATCACCTTACCAGTCCGACTCATCCCAGTCGGCAGTTCCGGCATCTGCTGATGCTTCCTGAGTCTGCTCAACTACCTCTTCTGCCAGTTTCTTGGAGATCTCTACCGGATCGGTATCACTGTCAACGGTGCTTGAGTGGCTTGCGAATACACTTGTGATAACGCTTGCCTTTTCTATCATAAGTCTGAGCTGATCCTTGTTCTTAACGTCGAGAACTGTCTCGCAGCTTCCTGAGAATTTTTCGAGAACGCTCTTGTCAGAGTCCTCGCCGATAGCGAAAGCTATCTTGATAGAACGCTTGAACCAGTTATTGGCCTTGAGGGAAGTAAGTCCGCTCTCCCAGTTATCTGTCGGCCCACCATCGCTGAAGAGAAGGATTACCGGCGGATAAGCTCCGGCAGTTGTCTGAAGGAATTCGTTTCTTGAGAGCTTCTTGTCGAGCTCCTTAAAAGCAGCGCCCATATCTGTAACGCCGCAGGCTTCAAAGTTCTTGAAGCGGTAGCCTTCCGGTGAGACCGGCTCGGGAGTGATCCATCTTGCGCCGGTGGAGAATTCCAGAACGGCGATCTTGATCTCTGCATCATCACTTTCGTCGCTGATCTCCTGAAGTGTCTGCATAACCTCTTCGAGTGCAGACTCAACCTGTCCTATTTTGCTGCCCTGCATACTTCCTGAAGTATCAATGACATAGAAGAGTGTCATGACCTTTCTTACCGCAGGTGCGTAATCGTCTAATCCCGGCATATTACTGTCCTCCTGTTTTATACATAAGCGCTTTTCTGCGCTGTTTATTGATATGTTTATACACTATATATTTTACCGCAAATTTGTAAATTTGTCAAGCAATATACGATATATCTTGCAGAACTACATAAAAAGCCTTGGCGAAGGTACATTGCATCATTATTTTCTATAATTTACGGTACAACAAATGTGAAATATCATCTTGCATTTATCATCGTTTTATGATACAATAGTACATATCGATTATTATGCTATATAATAATACGCACTTTATCCATGCGACTGTTAGGAGCTTATCTATGCGAAAAAGACTGCTGATCGGCGCTGTCATCACAGACTGCCATATAGATTTTCAGAAAGAGATACTGAGAGGCATGATCTCTCAGGCTTTCAAGAGCAACTGCGATGTTGCCATTATTGCGCCGCTCCATAACTTTTTTTCAGATTCACCTCATAAAAACGCCGAAAAGGCTATTTTCGACCTTATACTCTCAGACCGCTTCGCAGGTTTTCTGTACGACAGGAATTCCTTTTATCGTCCGGACATAAGAGAGTATATCGAGTCGCTTTTAAAACGTTCCGGTAAGCCGGTAATGCTTCTTGATTCCAACGGTCATAAGAGCTTTGAAACCACTTCTGTCGATGATACGAGCGCTTTTGAAGCAATCACAGACCATCTTATAGAAGTTCACGGAAAAAAGCGGATATTCTGTCTTACCGGCCCTCGCAACGCTCATATTTCCGAAGCAAGGCTTGACGGCTGGAAGGCTTCTATGAAAAAACACTCACTCAGCTGCGACAGGTCAATGTACGAGTACGGCGACTTCTGGCATAATGCTGCCGATGACCTTGCCAAGCGTATAATATCCGGTAAGCTCGAACGTCCGGAAGCTATTGTCTGCGGTAACGACATAATGGCTCTCAGACTGATGAATGCTTTTAAACCTGCCGGCATCAGAGTACCCGAGGACATAGCTCTTACAGGATACGATTCGACAGAGGAGGGACTTCGCGCTACACCTTCTATCACAAGCTACTGTCGTCCGAACTTCCAGCTCGGTGCAGAAGCTTTCCGTAGACTTTACCGAATAATCACCGGCAGGATATGCAGCAAGGTCCCGAATGAGGACGGCGGTATCAGACTCGGAAGAAGCTGCGGCTGTCGGGAAACTGCTCCCGTGCGTCCGGGTGTGGCGAGAACTGAAAAGATAAATGCTGATTTTGAGAACGAGCTCCTTTACGGAGATATGCTTTTTGACATAACAAACGTCCAGGATATACCGACCTTTGCGGACAGACTGGACAATTATACTTTCCTTCTCTACAAAATGTCGCGTATATATATATGTCTTACGGATCAGTTTTTGGAGTCGACACGCTCGAATACAGCTTCGACGCTGAATTTCCACTACGGCGACGGTATGACCGAGATCATGGGAAAGGCTGCTGTTATGCGTGAACCTACCACTAACGAGAAGTTCAGTTCAAATGATCTTCTTCCGGTATTCGGCAGAGAACGAAGCTACCCTTCAGCCTATTATATTTCACCGCTCCACTACAATGATAATTTCTTCGGATATGCGGCTATCTCATTCGGCAAGGAACCTCTTTCGTTCAGTTCTATTTATCTGCAATGGCTCAATTATGTAAATGTAGCGCTCGAGCACGTCAGATTGAAGATACTTATGAGCAATACTATCGCGGTAACGAACCGAGCTCTGCTATACGATGAATACACTGGTCTTCTCAATCGCAGCGGTATCGAAAAGGAATTCGCGCTGCTCAATTCAAAGAACCCAGCTGCTTCATTTGATATAATAACCGTCGAGCTTTCCGGCATAAAAAAAGCGTACTATCAGAGCGGCGAGGAGAAATGCCGTAAGCTGATACACGCTTTTGCCGAAACTATCTCATCGTGCTCATCATCTGATGAAATATGCGGTCTTTGGGGTGACAGCACATTCTGCATCATAACACGGGCTCGTGACCGCGCTGAGCATTTCAGCAGTTCGCTGTTCTCACGCGTGAAGAGCATGAAACTCTCAGGAAGTGACAGTTCGGCAGGGGACTTCTCAGTCGGAGTTTTCAGCTTTACTGCCGGTTCGGGCACACAGGCTTCAGACGCTGTGTACAAGTCTACCGTGAATCGTGTCTACACCTATGCGACTTCGGAGAGCACTTCGAGTCCGCAGTTTGAGAAGCTGTGTATGCTTCGCAGCAGGATAATGAAAAATCCGGAGCGTCCGTGGAAGATAAGTGAGATAGCCGAAGGTCTGTACCTCAGCAAGAGCTATCTGCAGAAGACATACAAGTCCTATTTCAATTACAGTATCATCGAAGAAATGATACTGTTCCGCATAGAAAAAGCAAAGAAGCTGCTTGTCCAGACCAACAGGACGGTCACGGATATCGCGCGTGACTGCGGCTATTCATCATATAACTATTTTGTAAGGCAGTTCAGGTCGTGCGAAGGCTGTTCACCCTCGGATTACCGCAGAAACGCCGGAAAGGAATCTGACAATGAATGCTAAAGTCATACTTATGAAATGTCCGGAAGCCAAGCGCATCTACGGAGTACGCATAGAAGAACAATACAGCGACTGGTTCAGAACATGGGCGTTCCCTGTCGATGAGACCAGAGCTTCGCGTGAGGGATACGATAAGACAAAGATAACCGGAAATCTTATGTATACAAGTGAATTCAACGGATGTCCTTACTGCAAGTCGAAGGAGTTTGTTCAGTGCGGACGCTGTGGAAAGCTATCCTGCTGGAACAACGAGGAGCGTATAACCTGCGGCTGGTGCGGACTTACCGGCGATATAACAAAGACTACCGACGCTATCGACGTAAAGAGCGGCGATATGTGATCTGAGAATAATAAAAACGGGCACATAAGGTGATAAACCTTGTGTGCCCGTAGCTATTTATGACCTGAGGAAGTCATTCTTTTATGTTATTGACGATATTGTTTATCCAAATGTCGCTGCGCACCATAAAATATCCGATAATGACCTTGATTATCTCAGAAAAGGTCACAACTGCGAATATAATATAGATATTGAGCGAAGTAAAGTGTACAAGGATGAACGTGAGCGGTATCATCAGCAACCACGTAAATCCAAAGTCAAACAGGAACGTTATACCGGTCTTACCGCCGCTTCTCAGCGTGAAGTAGCAGGCGTTGGTGTAAGACCACAGCGGTATTGCTGCTGCCTGTATGAGTATCATAAACGATGCGAGAGAGCGTATCTCGCTTTCGGTGTTGTAGAGCTTTGGGAATACAGCTGCAAGCGGCATTATTAGCAGCGAAACAGCAATAGCGGCAGCAACTGCAAAGAACAGCATTTTGTTGTCGAGGTCGCGTGCTTCCTTTAGCTTGTTTGCACCGAGACGCATACCGACGATTATTGCGATACACGCACCAAGCTGTATATAAACTGCGCCAAAGAGGTTGGTGATAGTACCGGAGATGTTTCTTGCAGCGACAACATTGAGTCCGCGAACTGAGTAGCTCTGTGCGATGACAGACATTCCGGCAGCCCAAAGGAACTCGTTGAGCATTAGTGGGAGTCCCTTTACCGTTATTTTCTTTGCAAGGTCACTCGAGATGTGCAGGCTCTTGTAGAGTCCGGTTATGTACTTGTTTCGCTGTGGGTGAGTGTGCGCCCATATTATCATAACGGCGGCTTCGATGAACTTTGAAACTACCGTTGCAACGGCAGCGCCGCGCACGCCGAGTTCCGGCATACCGAGCTTACCGAAGATAAGACCGTAGTCGAGCAGTACATTGATACCGACAGCGGAAAAAGCTGCTATCATCGGTATCTTGGTCTCGCCGCATTCGCGGATAACGCTTGAATAAGCCTGACCGATACCGAAGGGGACAAGTCCTATGAGCATAATGGACATATACTGCTTTCCGTAATGCAGGGTAGCCGCTATTTTTTCCTGCGAGTCATCATCGCTGATGAACAGCGAAATAAGTGTGCTGTCGAAAATACTGAAGAGGGCGATACCAACGCCAATTATAGCTGCACATATATAGATCCTGAAACGTACAGTCTGTTTCTGACCTTCGTAGTCGCCCTTGCCGAAAAACTGCGAGCCGAATATTCCAGGACCTGATACTGCACCGAAAACAGTTATATTAAAAACGAAGATGAACTGGTTTACGATAGATACACCGTTCATCTGTTCCGTACCTATCTGACCTACCATGATATTGTCTATGAGGCTGACGAAGTTGGTGACTACCATCTGCAGTATCATAGGCACGACCATACGCAGGACTGATGAATAGAATGCTCTGTCCCCAATGTATTTTTTTCTGAAGCTTGTGAGCATATATCTCCTTTCGGGAAAATAAAAAAGTCACACAAGCTGATCCTGTGTGACTTAAAGTACTAATTGATAACGACGCCCCAACCGGAACTGATCTTCTTGTACATTCGCATCTTCTCTTTCTTCTTCTGAGATCTGAACATTGCGAATACAAGGACGATAGCTGCGAGTGTGAGGACAGCACCTACTGCGATCCTGATAACACCGGAAAGAAGGATGAAGGAAAGTGCCCAAACGATAGCTGCCATAACAATGATAAGCGGCAGGCAGAAAGAAGCAACTGTTCTGTTCTTCACCTTTATGTAGTGCTGAATGTCTTTTATGCTGAAGCTCTCATAGTTTCTCGCGATAAAGTTATCAGGCTGAGCCCACTTGCAGAACTGAGCAATGTCATCAAACTTTGCGTTATAGTCCTGATAATCGTGGAACTTACCATTAAAACGGGCAACGCGGTATGTAACGAGAAGGTCGGAATTGACTTTTTCTGCGTCCATGACATGGATGATAGTACCAGCCTCTGCCTGTCCTTTTATAGATTTTGTCACGAGAAATTTTCTGTCGATAGCCTCATCAATACTAAGCAAATAAGTCATATAAATCCCTTCCTTGACATTGAATAATTACAGCGCTAATCAATTCTCTATAATACAAGCATAATCTTGTAGTGATCAAATCAGCATAGTCCTACAAAATAATTATAACACATTGAATATTAAATTGCAATAGTGAACTTTTGAAAAAGTCATTTTTGCAATAAATGTGAATAATCGCCCTTAGAAAGCGCCTGTATTTAGACAAAAGTTATAGTGTTGACGCTTGCGGGAAAAATATGTGTTTCTCAGGTGTGTGTGAGAAACACATATCAAACTTACATCAAAGTTTATTTTTGAGGTTTGCTTTAGCGATCTTTTTTCTGTCCTTTGCCTGCTTGAGCATATCGTTCTTGGACATAGGACCATCTTCGAGACTTGTTTCGCCGGCAGTAGCTGCATTTGCTGCGATCTCTGCTGTCTCGGCATCGACTGTACCGTCTTCGTCATCAAGGAAGCTGTTAAGACGTTTCTTGAAAGCTCCGCCGCTTGACTTAGAGAGCATTACACTGCTCTGCTGATAGTTGCTGCGTAAAGGAGCTGCTCCGCCTACATGAACTGAATGTACTGAACGGCTGCCATAGCCACCCTGGCCGTAAGGAGCAGCATTCATATTGTTCTGATACATGGAAGTATGTCCGCCGCCTGCCATATAAGGATTAGGCTGAGGATAACCGCCCTGCTGGGGATAACCGCCCTGCTGAGGATAACCGCCCTGCTGTGGGTAACCGCCCTGCTGAGGATAACCACCCTGCTGGGGATAACCGCCCTGCTGCGGATAGCCGCCCTGCTGGGGGAAACCACCCTGTTGCGGGTAGCCGCTCTGCTGAGGATAACCACTCTGCTGCGGGTAACCGCTCTGCTGAGGATATCCGGCCTGCTGAGGATAACCTGCCTGCTGGCTCATGAATCCGCTTGCGCCCTTTTGCTGTGCTTCTGCAGCTGACTCATACAGGAATTTAGGATCGTTTCCGTTCTGAGCAGTGTTCTGAGCAGCCGGCTGATTTCCACCGGGAGCAGCAAAGGGATTGGATTCGTCAACGTCAAAGCCTGCTGCGAAATCGGCAGGAGCGCCGAGTGCAGGGGCAGTTGCATCGTCAAAACCACTGATAAAGTCAGGAGTTGTACTTGACATACTTGCAGCAGTAGCTGACTCCTCGGGGGAGGTAACTATCTGACAGCTGCTGTTCTCAGGACCGGACTTTACGAGGAGATCGATGCTAGCCTGACTTGGCTCGAAGAAGCCATGATCGTCAAATGTGATATTGATCATCTGACGTGCCTTAGCTTTTCCGTTTGCAAGAAGAGACATAACGGCGATCGTATCAGCCGGTATTGTAACAACATTGCCCTCGTCATTGATACCTATTGTAGTAACACCTGAGAATATCTCCTCAGTATCTGCAACTAAAAGGCAGAGACAGGCGTCGGGATCGGAAACTAATTCCGGTTTTTCGGATTTGATCTTGTCTGCGAAATTTTTTGCAGTATTGTAGAATGCACTAATTTCCATAGCAAACACCACTTTTCCCTTTCGTTATTATATTATATCCTGTCTCGTATTACGCATGAGAGTGCCTATCCAGCGTTGAGTACAGGGATTCTTACGGCAATACAGCCGTTTTGGACAAAGATCATTCAAAGTTATCGATCTTCTTGGTAAGAAGTGCGGCCTTTCTTTCAGCTGCACGCTTCTTATTCTCCTCGACCTTGGAGAGGATGAGTCCCATCTGGGTATCTATCATCTCAGTATCGTACACACAGGAGAGGGAAATATCGTCCTCTGTACCATAGTGTGAACGCTTGGTGAGGTTGTTTACGATAACTGCTTTGAAGTTCTCGAGATTCGAGAGCTGACTTGTGATAATAGTATGGTAATCGAGAAAATCATTCTCACTTCCGAAAGAGGTATAAAGACCATCAGTGGAGGCATACATAGCTATGAGTTTCTTGTTTTCAACATAGAAACCGCTGAACATGGAAGCCGCATTTGAATTGCACATAGATGCTGTAACGTTAGCGGGAGCTGCTTCGTTATACTCCATAGGCATGATAGCTTCTCCGTCATCGAAGAGTGCGACGAGAGTACCGTCACCTATCTGGAGGCCGAAAGTGAAGTCCTTGGCTGCAATACCTGCGATGAGAGTAGTACCGTAGTAGGATTCCTTGGGGATAGCCTCGAATTCCTCTTCAGTAAACTTGCTTTTCTCTTCGTCTGTAACAGGATTGGCTTCTACGTGTTCGTTGACCTTGAGGTTCCAGTTGTAAATAGCCTGCTTCTGAATATTCTTGATTATCATTCTGTGATTCTTAGGGAAGTTACTTACAAGCTGGTCGTAGTCCCCGAAGAACGTATCGATAGCTTCAATAGTAGCTTCGACAGCGAATTTTGAGCCCATATTGCTCCTGAAATGCTTTTTGCTTCCGTGACCGTCAGCAACAACTGCTACAGCATAGGTATCAGTTACCTTGTATGCTGAGCTGTCCTGGCAGACGAGACCGGTCTTGTCGTGACTTGCACCTTTGACCGAGTGGCTGAAGCCGTTGAACATAGAAACTCAGTCCTCCTTCCGATTATGATTAGAAATTATGTCTGGTTATTACCAACCTGTATCGAAAGGAACATCGTTTTCTTCAACATTATTGCTTACGAGCTCCTGGATCTGCTGACCGAGGAGTTTCTGCTTAGCGGAGAATACATCTTCTTCGCCGAGCTCGTGACCGCTGTCATCAGAGAGTGTCATTGACTTACTGCCGATCTGAGCTGAAGTTACAGCGATGATCTTGATCATCTGAGCGAGCTGTGTACCGGAGTAAGCGTGTACAACGGTATCCTTGCTGCCTGTGAATTCAGCGAGAACGTCATCGTTAGCTTCGTCACCAATACCGAGAGCAGCCTTAAGACCGAACTTATACCAGCTGTTGGACTGGAGTTCCTTGAGACCTTCTCTGTAATCGTCAGACGGGTAACCGTCTGTCATGAGGAAGATAACAGGTGCGAATGAAAGTGAAGGCGAATTGAGATAGCTGTTTCTTGACATTCTGAGAGAGAGCTCCTTGAATGCTGCGCCCATGCTGGTAACGCCGCTTGCACGGAGTCTTGCCCACTCGAAGTCCTCGATAGCGATAGGAGTTGAGTACATCCATCTTACCTCTGTTGAGAAAGTAAGAACAGCGACCTTAACTTCTGTATCAGCTTCGCCGACTCTGCGTATTTCGGGGATGAGCTCTTCCATAACTGTATTGAGCTCGCCCATTTTCTTACCTTTCATACTTCCTGAAGTATCGATCAGGAAGAAGATAACAAGACTTTTTCTTGAAACGCCGGTAGCGCTAAGGGGATCATCGTCGAAATCAAGAGCACTTGCAGCAGCGGGAGCTGTATTCTCAGCAGCTGCGGGCTCGAAATCGTCGAGACCTGAAGTATTCTCATTTACTACGGGCTCTGTCATATTCTCATTGCTCATAATTAACATACATCCTTTCGATCCTGCTGTTTGCTAAATTAGGAACAGCGGTTTATATCTGTGCTTTGATCTCGCCAAAGTCTATTTCAAGACCTTGCCAGATAGGGAAACCTTTTCCCGGTGCGATGTCATAAAATGCGCCGTCGGGCATCTTAGCCTTCCATTTTCTGTCGGAGCAGTTCTTGATACCGAGTACACCGGGCTTGAGCTTGTTTTCGACGAGCTCGCCGGCGATCTTTGTGAAATCATCAGAATCTGCGCTGATCTCACACTCATAGAAACGGCAGCCGAGATAAAGCGGCATACGGTAATCTCTGTCGCTGAATCCGAGTGAAGCAAATTCCATGCCGCACTTCGGACACTTGAATGTCTTTTCGTTGGGCTGAACGAACATTGAGGAGAAGTTCGTTCTGCCGCAGCCGCACATGATGATCTCAGATCTCAGGCGGATAAAGAGTTTTTGCCATTCATTCTCTATGATACGCTTTGTAGGCTCACTGATACCTGTGGTAAAGGAGCGGATGAAAGCGTCCTTGATGTAATCGGGGTAGATCCTCCAGAACTTGATCACGTTATCGTGGATTCCTCTTACAGGACGGTTTGAAGCGTCGTTGGGATCATACACGAATACGGCGTTCTGACCGTAGTGCTTGAGTTCTGAGGATTCTGTAAGGCAGACATCCTTGACTACCTTTTCGCCCTCCATAGGATCGCCTCTGAAGAGAAGCTTGAAGAGGACAACTGCGAGTGAATACTTATCGGTCTGCACGTTAGGCTGAGCGATGCCTCTTACGACCTCGGGAGCCATATATCCGGGCTTACCGCCGATACCGAAGTTGCTTCCGTCAGGAGCGATGTTATCACAGTCGCAGACGAGAACGGCACCGGTGTTCACGTTGATGAAGAAGCCTCCGTCGTTAAGATCCTGATAGCTCTTACCGGAACGGTGGAGCTGGCGGAAAGCATTTACTATATTGATAACTGCGGTCACCATAGCATTGAGACTGTTGAAACGAACAGGCTTCTTTGCAGCGTGACCTGTAAGGGGGTCTATCTCCAGTTTATAAGTATTGAGGATGTCTACGAATGAATCGAAGCCGTCGGGCTTGAGATCCATTATGTAGCCGAATGTACCGTCCTCTGCTTCCTTAGTGAGGTACTTTGGCCAGAGGAACTTGTTGCTGGGTGGACCGTCGTTTATGTTGTTCTGGAGGTTCTTGCGGAACTCCTTTGGTTTTTTCATTTTGTCGATGTCGTACCACTTAAGCGCCCACTTCATGCCGTTGAATCTTACAAGATAAACGACACCCTGACCGCCGCTGCCGATAACGCTCAGAACCTTGGCGGTTCCGCCGTATTCCATTTCGACTTCCTGACCGATTTCGAGCTCAACCATCTGAAATCATCCTTTCGTTAGTTAGTGGTGTTCAGACTTCTGCCGACGAGGCGACGAGCTTGCAGCTGAGGCCGTTGACAAGGCAGTATTTGTGAACGTAAGAATTCTCAAGGCAATGGATAGTGAGATTCGGGCAGTAAGAAAATGCATTGATGTCAATAAACTTAACGCTGTCCGGTAAGAAGAGCTTTCTGAGCTTGTCGCATCCGGAGAAAGCTTCTGCACCGATACTGCTGACAGTATCAGGTATCTCTATTACCTCAAGACTTGTACAGAATGAGAATGTACTATCCTCTATCTCCATAACGCCCTTTGGTATCTTAACAACAACGAGCTTAGCACACTGGCTGAAAGCACCCTGCTTGATGATCCTGAGGGATTCCGGCAGCTCAAGACCTCTGAGCCTCTTGCAGCCTGAGAATGCATACTCGCCGATAGCGAGCAATGTTTGTGGGAGCTGGATAGTTCTGAGCGAGCCGAACTTATCGAAGCAGAAGGCATCAAGCTTTGTGAAGCCGTCCGGTATTACGATATTGCTGCTCAGGCGGTATCTGAACGCGTTTCTTGGAGTAAATACCATATCGTTGACGCTGACTGCTCTCTTCGGAGCTTCCTCAACAGTCTCTTCCTCTTCACCTTCTTCGGGCGGGAGTTCCTTGAGGCTTGACTCATAAGGCCAGCCGAGCATATATGTGTAGCAGGCGAGAACGAATTCGGTGGCGTTTTCTGAAAGGAAAACGTCGCTGAGCATAAAGCTCTTTGCTCTCATGATAGATATTTCTCTGTTTGGTTCTTTAAGCATAAGAGTGAGGACGCCCATATTATACATATTAATAAGTAGGCGGCGTTCTCTGTTGTAGTCCGGTATGTAGTCATTGAGGAGACCGATGAATCTGTTCTTTCTCAGAACACCGTACGGACCGTGATTGACAACGATCGAGCGAAGTTCTCTCTGAAATTCTATCGTATTCTCAAAACCTTCGATATTCTGTGGGACAGGCGCGCCGCAGTTCGGGCAGGACACGAGTTTCGCGCTGACTTCGGCTTCACATTTCTCGCACTGCATAATTACCCTCCTGACGTAAAAAAGTTATGTTGATAATTAATAGTCGGAATAACTACGAAAACAGTAGTAGTGTTATTACACGAATATTTACACATTGCTATCACAAATAGTATAACACCTTTTGTAATACTTGTCAAGTAAAAATAAGTTTAAGATAATATTTCTGATAGAAAAGTATTAACAATTCGTATGCCTATAAATGGCAAAAATGCCGGAAAATCAATGATTTAAGCTAAAGGAAGCGGTTTTTGCGTCTGTACACGGAAGTACTATACAAAGAGTATATAATTTTAGGATGTTAAAATTTGGTATAATAATCGTTTATTTTGCATATATTCTCAGTTAAATTATTGGCAAAAGTGTGAATAAAGAATTTTCACTTTTTTGTTGAAATCCTGAGAGTTTTGTGATAGAATTATAAGTACGGAAGAAAGCACTTGGAGCCGACGGGGATAATCCGGTCACGTTTGGCACTATCTGTCCGGAACGGTTTTCCCTGTGCGGACTTAATTATGTTAAAGGAGGTTCAGTTCTTATGAACAAAGAGAGAAAGAAGAGATTTCTCAGCGCTATCACCCTCTGCGCCGTTACTATGTCTTTTATGACTGCGACAAGCTGCGGCAAGCCCGGCGACAAGAAGAAAAAGATAGCGGTAATCACAAAAAATAAAGACGTAACATTCTGGGATGATGTTAAAGCCGGTGCAGAAGATGCCGGAGATGAGCTCGGTTATGAAATACTTTACACTGTAGCTGATTCCGACAACGACTTTTCGACACAGGTCGCTGCTATCAACGATGCTGTAGACGAGGACGTTGAAGCTATTATTATCGCTCCTAATGGCAAGACAGAACTTAATGAAGCTTTAAAGGAAGCACAAGATAAGGGCATAACGATCATCAACATCAACTCGGGCATTGAAGGCAAAGATGTCAAAGTGGCTTCACTTATCAGTTCGTCTGATAAGGACGGCGGTGATATGGCAGCAAGACAGGCTGCTGACGGCGTTCTTCTCAACGACGGAGTTAGACAGGTAATGTCACAGAAGGGCGGTGCATCACTTGATGATGTTAACAAGCTCGGACGTGGTGCCGTTGGTATCGTACAGCATTCGGCTTCGACTGGTAAGGCTCGTGTTGATGGTTTTAAGACTTCTACACGTACAGAGGTAACCAGACAGCTTAAGGAAGACGGTATTGATCTTGAAAAATATGCTGAGGCAAGTCTTCAGTCTGATAGTCCATTAAATTTGGATGCTATGTTCGATAATATCTTCGTTACGGCAGGCGATCCGGTTTCATCTGTTAAGGATGCTAAGGATCAGGCTATGACAATGCTGCAGGCTGATGATTGTAACATTAGATGTATCTTTGCTACAAATACTAATACTACCCTCGGCGTTTGCGAAGCTATCAGAGATCTTAACAAGCAAGAGGAGGTATATGTTATCGGATTCAATTCAGATGAGCAGGAGCTCGCTTACTTAAGGACTGGTGAGCTCGATGGCACTATTATCCAGAATCCTTATAACATGGGATATTGTGGCGTAAGATATGCAAAGAAGATAGAAGGCGGTTCAAGAGTGCCTAAGACACTTGATACCGGAGTTACATGGGTTGATGCGAAGAATATGAACGATGACTATATTCAGCTTCTTATTCATCCTAATGGTAATTAATGGAGGTAAAAGACTATGGCTAAAGATAAAAATAATGCAAATTATCAATCCAGAGCTTACACCTTCGGTGCTATTCTTCTGGCTGTCGTTGTTCTTGCTAATATGGCGCTTGTGGCTTTCCTTTCAAGAACGAACCGCAGTATTTCGGAAAAGACACAGGGTACTATGAACTCTATTAACCGTATGAAATCAGAGATGGAAACTATCAACGGATACGTTCTCCGTATCGTTATGGATCCGACTGATTATGGTTCACTTGCTGAAGATACCCAGCTTTCTTTTGATAATATCTATGATGCTATGAATGACTTTGACGATACTGAAGGAAAGTCTGCTAAGGTTGAAAAGCGTTTTAATACTGCAAGATCACTGATAAAGACTTATGAATCACGTCTTCAGGAATTCCAGGCTCAGTTCAAAAAAGCTCAGGCTGATGGTGGCTCCGGTGTCGAGGCATTCGGTGTAAGTATGGAAACTCTCTACAAGCAGGAGATCTATCCTCTTCAGATCACAGCTTCAGAAATGCTTGAAGGTACGATCGACGTTGCGAGCAGAGATGCTTCTGAACAGAGCGCTAAAATTGTAAAAGTATTCATCCTTGTTGAAGCTCTCATGTTCGTATTCCTTATCATCGGCGAAATTGCTATCATGTTCATCGCTAAGATGGCTAAGAAGGCAAGACTCGACCTTGAAGAGCGTGAGAAGAGCCTCCGTGAGGTTGACGCTAAGCTCAAGTCTACACGTCAGAAGGCAAGTGACCTTGCTCTTACAAACATTCTTACAGGTATGAAGAACCGTTATGCTCTCGATGAAGAAATCAGCGGCAGACTCGAATCAGACCGCTTCAATATCGCGGTATTCGATATGGATAACTTCCGCAGCATTAATGATACATACGGTTACGACTTCGGTGATGAGTATCTCATCGCAGTAGCTGAAAGACTTAAGAACGAGTTCGGCGGTTCTGCTGAAATCTACAACATCACAGGTAATGAGTTCTGCTTCGTATTCAACAAGGAGATCTCAGAGAGCCAGGCAATGGGTATCGTTCAGAATATCCACGCTGTTATGACAAGTCCTTACGATGTACTTAACCTTACAGTACAGCTCCCGACATCAGGAAGCGTTTATCACTACCTGCCGGGTGATTGTCTCAACGTTAACTCACTGCTCGTTAAGCTCGATACAGCACTCAGAAATGCTAAGCTCAACGGCGGTAACATGGTCAATACAGTTGTTGACATCTGATCTGAATATTATCAGGACTGCCGGTACGAAAGTACCGGCAGTTTTTTTATGCAAACTATACAAATACTTGAGATTAATGCCAGTTAAATATAGTTTGACAAGTAGTATGATTAATGGTAAAATATACATATAGCTATATCTATCCGGAAAAGAGGTGAGAGGGTGAAAAAGTACGCTGTTTACAGATCGCCGACAGGGCTCTATTGCTACGAATATGTCGATACTATCGAAGGTCTGACCGATACCGGCTTTGAAGAGCTGATAACGGAAGAGCAGCTCCCGATAGTCCTTGACGGTACTGGCGGCTATTTCAAGTTTGAATTCGGTGATTTCCGCTTTGTCAAGATAATCGAGTCCGACGATGAATTCCCTCTCAAGCTGGAGGATATGTTCTACAAGAATGATCCGGACTTCAAGCTCGGCTGGATGTCTCCGGACGGCGACACCTATTCGTGCAGCTATACCAACCACAATAAGTGTGCTGTTATGCTCGCAAGGAAGTTCTTCCCGAAGTCCAAGTACCCGGAAACTGCCCTTGAACGTGCAGGCTGGCTGAAGATAATAGATTCGTGGGACGGCAGAGAACGTCAGCACGGTCAGTATGTACATTCCGGCAACGGAAAGCTCACTCGCCGTCAGGCGGATAAACTCTTCGATCTCGGGCTGTATGACAATCATGAGGTTAGACAGCTCATAAGAGATAATGATATATGACTGAAACAGAACGTTTCCGGATATGTATCCGGGAACGTTTTTTAGTTTGATCTGCATATGTGAAAAAACTGTGCAACGTGCATAAAAGCCGAAAGTATTTTGTATATTTCTTATATTGACTTTAGGCTCAATATGATGTATAATATTTTTATAAATACTAACTTTTAAAGGCATCATATAAGCGTAGGGAAGATAGCGCTGGTGCCGGGGAGGATTGAAATGGCAGAGGCAAGATTCATAAAGACCGTCACGTTCGGCGGCTATGATAAAGCAGAGGTCATAAGGCGACTTGAATACCTCAATAATCAGGTTTTTGACCTTAAAAATGAGCTCAGAGAGACAAAGCTTTTGATGGAGGCTTATAAAAAGGGTACTGAAGCTGAAAAGGCAAACGAAACTGTTATGGCTGGCGAAAGAGCCAAGCTCACACAGGTACAGGTTCAGAATGAAACTCTCTCAACCAAGCTCAAGGCTGTCGAAGAGGAAAACCGCGTAAACAATGACAAGATCACAGAGCTTACCGGTACAGTAACAGGTCTTGAGGATCAGCTCAAGAAGGCAAAGGAGACGGTCGCTGCACTGAAGGCAGGCTCCGATCCTACTGCACTGAGCCAGGTGTTCATTGAGGCTCAGAAATCGGCTGATATGCTCGTTGACAATGCCAAGAAAGAGGCTGACAGAATTAAAGAAGAGGCTAAGAGCCTTGCAGAATCAACAGTTGCCGATGCCAATGATGAGGCTAAGCAGATAATATATGATGCAGAGAGAGAAGCTGCTATGAAGCTCTCAGATCTTCAGAATACAGCAGAAGAACTCAAGACATCCAACAACAACCTCAAGGCTGTTATGCTCGATGACGTCACAAGAATAGGCGCTCAGATGTCACAGCTCAGAACTGTACTTGAAAAGTTCGTAGACAACGGTCTTGCTGATATAAGCGATGCAGAGGAGAGACTCTTCACGATAAGCAATACTCTCAGAGAAGGCGGAGTACCTGTATTCAGAGAGCCCGAGCGCGTTGAGCTCAATATTCCCGAAGCTCCCAAGAGAG
Organism: Ruminococcus sp.; assembly: GCA_016290875.1. GTDB lineage: Bacteria > Bacillota > Clostridia > Oscillospirales > Ruminococcaceae > Ruminococcus. The sequence goes on along the minus strand of JAEEVL010000012.1, from coordinate 48,941 downwards.
AAGCTCTCAGGCAGAGAGAAGAAGAGATCGCTGCACGCAACGAGGAAAGACAGAAGCAGAAGGAAGGTCTCGACAAGCTGAAGCAGATGGCAGAGGCTCTTGAAAAGCTCGAGAAGTCCGGTGAAAAGTCTGACGAGGAGAATTCGGCTCCCGTTCAGGAGAGCGCTCCCGCAGAGGAAAAGCCTGCTGAGAAGAAGAGCGGAAAGATCGATCTCGCAGCACTTGCAGCACAGGCGAGCGCTCTCGGCGACAAGTAATAACTGTTTATCAGCAGGAGGTTAGGAACTCCTGCACTATACATAATAACAGAGGGGTATATAAACATGAATGAACTCGTTATCGTAAAACCCGAAAAATGCCAGGGCTGCAATGCGTGTGTGCGTGCTTGTCCGGCTCCGGAAGCAAATGTAGTAAAGCGTCTGGATGACGGAAGATTTGTTACTTCTGTCAATCACGCAAAGTGTATCGGCTGCGGCGAATGTGTAAAGGTATGTCAGCACGGTGCAAGAGATTTTATCGACGATACAGAAGAATGTATGTCAAGAGTTATCAAAGAAAAGATGATAATCATAGCTTCTCCGGCTATCAAGACTATATTCCCGACAAGATGGAAGGGAATACTTGACTGGTTCAAGAAGCAGGGATGTTCTGTATATGACGGATCCTTCGGTGCTGATATATGCACATGGGTTCACCTCAGAATGATCGAGCAGAAGAAGTTTGGCAACATCATTACACAGCCCTGTGCTTCTATCGTTAAGTATATTGAGACATATGTACCTAAGATGCTCTCGAATCTTTCACCTGTACACAGCCCTGCCTGTTGTGCAGCTGTATTCATAAAGCAGTATCTCAGAAGAACCAATCCCATCGCTTACCTTTCTCCCTGTATTGCCAAGAAGGCAGAGTTTGAAGAGACAGGCCTCATTGAATACAATGTAACATTCAAGAAGCTGATGGATTACTTCGAGAGAAACGGCATAAACATCCCTACAAATACTACTGATGACTTTGAGTATAAGTTTGAGGATCAGCAGGGACAGCTCGGTTCTGTATATTCACGTCCGGGCGGATTCAGAGACAACCTCTGGCTGCACGATCCCGAGCTCAATATCACAACATCAGAGGGTGTACGCAAGGTGTACCCCGAGCTGGATATGTATTCAAAGATGCCTGAGTCCAAGCATCCTCAGATATTCGACGTGCTCTCATGTGAATTCGGCTGTAATGTCGGACCGGCTGCCGGAACAAAGCAGACAGCTTTCGATGTAATGGCTACTATGAGAACTATCGAGCTCGAATCAAAGGGAAGACGTAAATCAGGTGGTATCATGGGCAGAGGCGAGGATAAGCTCTTCAAGCGTTTCGACGAGGAGCTCCGCGTTGCTGACTTCATGAGAACATACAAGGGTACTATGCCTACTCCTGTTCCTAACATCAAGCAGCTCGAACCTATCTTTGAGAAGATGGGCAAGCACACTGAAGAGGACAGAAACTACAACTGCCGTGCCTGCGGATACAACGGATGTCGTGATATGGCTATCGCTATCGCAAGAGGTGTCAATACTCCCGAGAACTGCGTAGTTCATGCAAAATCCGTACTCCTTGCAAGACACTCCGAGCTGGCTAAGCAGCACGAGAGACTTGCTGAGATCACCGCAGAATGTCTCGAACTCTCCAACAAGCTCAAGGGCGAAGTTAAGGGTATCACAGAGAATATGGAGACTATCGGTGCTTCTACATCGGCAACCAGCGAGAGAGCTACTGTCGTTAAGGATCTTCTCCAGAACGTTGTTGCATTCTGTAACGAGAATCCCACTATGGATGCTGACAGTGTAAAGCAGCTCATCAATATTCTTGAGATGACTATATCTGCATTCAGCGCACTCGATGACAATGTTACAAAGACAACAGAGAGCTCTGCAGATATCCACAAGTCAATTGACGAGATCAGAACACTCGTTGATAATATCAATGAGGCTCTCGTTAATTCGGAAAGCTGATATAATCTGAAACTTATACAGGCGGATCGTATTGATCCGCCTTGTTTTTTATGATCGTATTGGAAAAATGCCTTATCCCGGAAGGTGAAAATATTCTTTGTTAAAATTTGCAAATTTCTCTTTACTATTTAATTTATTTGTGTTATAATGTACTTACAACTTTTTGTTTTAACTATGGAAGAAGAAAAAATCATTACTAAAAGGCTGGAGGGATCATGGAAAAGACAGAGTATCAGGTGATCATGGACTATGTTTTCGATCTTATCGAAGGCGGTATGATAACTACCGGAGACAAACTGCCTACCGAAAGAGCTCTCGCTGAGAGACTCGGTATAAGCAGGAATTCAGTCCGTGAAGCGCTAAGAACAATGGAGGACCTCGGTCTCGTTGAGTGTAAGCAGGGTTCAGGAACTTATCTCACAGACCACCTCTCAGAGACATTCACAAAGATCATTAATATTATGCTCATGATGAAGCATACCACAAAGGACGAGATATTTACGTTCCGCAGGTATATGGAAAAGACCGTTTGCGGTTATATTATCCGCAAGGGCTGCAGCGATGAAAACCGCAAGAACATCGCTCAGGCTGTAAAGCAGCTTAAAAACGCAGCTGACAGCCACGAACTGTCAGAGGCAGATTCGCATTTCCATTATACTCTTATACGTGCGACAGAGAACAGTTTTATGATAACTCTGCTCGATGCGGTTACGGGTGTTCACCGAAAGTGGATAGACAGTATGGTTATGATAGCCAGTGATGAGCTAAAAGCGCGTCTCACAGTTGCTCATGAACAGATAGCTTACAATCTGCTCACAGGCGATATCAAGGCTTGTGAAGCCGCTATCGATGAGCATTATAATATTGTTGACAGCCTTGGAGATCCTCATCAGGTATGAATCCGATAGAAGAGTCCATCGCAGGAAGATTCAACAAGCAGATTTGGTCCAGATTCAATAAAGCAGTACGCGATTACCAGCTTATACTGCCGGGTGACAGGATAGCTGTCTGTATATCAGGCGGCAAGGATTCCATGCTTATGGCGCAGTGTATGCTGAGAATGAAACGCTTCAGCAAGATGCCTTTTGAAGTGGGATTTCTCGTTATGGATCCGGGATACAGTCCCGCGAACCGCAGGAAGATAGAGGAAAATGCAGCATTACTCGGGATACCGGTGACGATACGTGAAACACGTATCTTTGATTCCGTGGAGAACGAGAACTCTAATCCCTGCTTTATATGTGCAAGGCTTCGCCGCGGCTGGCTGTACAAGACTGCAAAGGCTATGGGCTGCAATAAGATAGCACTCGGACATCACTTTGATGATGTCATCGAGACTATACTTATGGGTATGCTTTACGGTTCGCAGATGCAGACTATGCTGCCAAAGCTCCACAGCGAGAATTATGCAGGTATGGAACTTATAAGGCCGCTCTATTTCGTCCGTGAGCAGTCAGTCATCGACTGGGCTGAGTACAACGGGCTGGAGTTTATTCGTTGTGCCTGCAGGATGACTGAGGTGCGTCAGGATAATCAGGAGGAATCCAAACGTGCAGAGATAAAGAAGCTCCTTGTGCAGCTGAGGAGCGTCAATCCGGCTGTGGATATGAATATCTTCCGCAGTGCTGAGAATGTCAATCTCCGCAAGCTTATCTCATACCGTGACGGCAGTGAGCATCACCATTTCCTTGACGATTATTCCGACGGCATAACTGTGCGTGGAACACGCAATTCCGACGCAAAGGAATAATGCCGGCTCTTGCGGATATGTCCTTATGATATGAAGCAAACTGCTTACCCGGAAGGATAATGATAATATGATATCTATCAAATATGATGATTTCTATAAGAACTACGATCTGTTCGTGAAGCTCTGCGAAATGACAGCCGAGCCTGTGAAGCTTGTAAAGGAAGGCTGTTCCGACCTTATAGTCATTGATGCAGAAGCGTTTGAACGCAGAAAGAAAGTGCTCGATCTGCGTGAAAAGCTCCTGAGATACAACGAGGATGAGCCTATCGGCACTAAGGGAATATCGCTCGAAGAACTCGGCAGATATATTGACGAACTCGAAAGTGACAGCGGTGATATCAAAAAGTAACACACCCGTTAATAGACGTTGTCAAATTGTGTCTCAGTTGTTAAAATTTGATGAAATCGACACGTATCTCCTTGACTTTTTTGCCGTTTTATTCTATAATAATAACAACACCGGAGGTCCCGGTGCACATGATATATTCATATCTTAAGGAGGATTTGAAAATGGGAATATTTCGTAGATTAAGCGATCTGCTCAAGTCAAATGTCAACGACCTTATCGACAGGGCTGAAGATCCTGAGAAGATGGTCAAGCAGATCATTATCGATATGCAGACAGAGCTTACCAAGGCTACGCAGAACTACGGCAAGGCTAAGGCAAGTGAACACCTCGCTGAGAAGAGATACCTCGAGGCTCAGAAGCAGTCTCAGAGCTGGGAGAACAAGGCTAAGGCTGCACTCTCTCAGGGCAATGAAGAACTCGCTAAGCAGGCTCTTGCAAAGAAGGTCAAGGCAGACGAGGATACAGAAAACTACAAGCAGATGTATGAGTCTATCTCTGATCAGACCGAGGCTATCGGCAATCAGGTAGAGGTGCTCAAGTCCAAGCTTGAAGAGGCTAAGAGCCGTCAGGCTATGCTCATTGCACGTTCACAGATGGCTGATACTCAGAAGGGACTCGCTAAGGCTGCCGGCGGTTTTGACGGCAACTCATCTCTCGAAAAGTTCAACAGAATGGAAGAGAAGATCGAGCAGAAGGAAGCCGAAGCAGCAGCTTTCTCTGAGATAGCAGGCGTTGATAACGACCTTAATGATACCTTTGAGAAGCTCGAATCTGACGCTAAGGTAGATGCAGAGCTCCAGAGACTTATGGCTGAGATGAACGGCGGAGCTTCTGATAGCACAGAAGCATAATTATAAACGGATTTACCGTCAACGTACAGGAAAGGAAGTGTTTTTATGATCCGGAAAAATACAGTTGATTCGCGCAGGTTTGTTAAGGATTCTCTCCCTTTGCTGGCGGCTATCTTTCTCGCGATCGCTTCAGTGGTATATGTAATGTACAAGAGCTGGAGCAACAAGCTCGATTTTGAGCGCTGGAAGGATTACGAAGACTGCGGTATATGACCAAAAACAAAAGCTCCCTTTATGGGAGCTTTTTGCAGAAAGAGCGGCTTGCCTGACTCAGGCTTCGTCTTCTTTCTTTATGCGGAATATCACGCGGAGAAGACCTGAGATCAGCTTAGGACTCTTTATCACTACGATTTTCATATGTATCCCTCCTTTGTATACTACATTATATTCATCAGGAGAGATTGTGTGATTAAGCAGGTATGAACCTGCCGGAATATTCAAGGAGGTCAAAAATCATGGATTATACTTATGATACAGAAATGGTCTGTGCAAAGCAGATAAGCTTTCACATAGAGGATGATGTTATCACAAACATCAAGTTTCACGGAGGCTGCAACGGTAATCTCAAAGCAATAGCAAAGCTTGTTGACGGCTGGACTGTTGAGCAGATAGAGGCTAAGCTCAAGGGCAATACCTGCGGAAGCCGTCCTACTTCCTGTGCAGATCAGCTCTGCCTTGCTGTACGCGCAGCCTATGAGGAATTCTGATACACTATCTCTGTTAAGATTGTTATAACGGGACGCCCGATTTTGCAGGGCGTCCTTTTGCATTGTTCACACATAATTAACAATTGATTATTGACAAAAATAGTGTATTTTGCTATAATTATATTGTAAATCTATTAATGTTTATTAATGGTGTGATGGGATGAGAAAGAATTGTGAAGAGAGGTGAGCGGCGTGAAGAATAGTATCAAGAGATACCTTGGAGTGGAAAAGCAGACAAAATATGTGAGGGATTATTTCTACGCGACAAATATGCGTGCGAGTATATATATGTCAGTTGTGGTTATCGTTCTTGAAACGTGGATGATACTGCGTATGATAAAGCTGATATATCAGAAACATCTTCAAAGTCAGGTTTGGGTACTTACGGAGAAGTATTTCTCGAACTACTTCCTGCTTCTTGGTTCCGGCATACTTATGCTGCTGTTTGCACTCAGAGCGCTGTTCAATATGCGGAAGCAGCGATGGCTTGCGACAGCGGTCATAGCAATGTGTGCGGCTGTCGCGGTGTTTGAGGTAAAGATGCTTGTTGATTTTCCGGGAAGCGGCAAAAAGTCACCGGAACTCATAAACTATGTGATACTTCTATCATCTGCCATAGCGATGATAGTATATTCGTTCATACTCCTTGCAAACGGCAAGGAACGCAAGCGTTACAGTCTCGGAGTTATGTATGTATTCTCCTTTGTATGTATCAACTTCGGCATATACATATCTGTAAACGGCTATGAAAAGGGCGAACAGATGCTTGCGTTCCTAACTATGGAACTGTTCGTTGTCTGCCTGCTTGTGTGGAAGCCCGTGTGGGGCTTCTTTGTCCTCACATCGTCTTACCTGATATTCTATTACCGCATAAGTCAGATGATAGACCTCAGCACAGTAGGCAAGTTCAAGGGCGTTGTGGACTTTACGAACGTCAAGCCCGGTCTCGGTGACGGCATAAAGATAAACGGTTTCACTATGTGGCTCTCGACTATGCTGTTCTGTATAGCGAACTACAACAAGACGCTCTCACAGGCGCAGAAGGACGAGAATCTCGAAAAGATGAACGCTCACCTTACACGTATATCAGTCGAGGACGAAATGACAGGTATACACAATATGGTGTATTTCCGTACAGAGGGCGAGAAGCTCCTCAATTATGTCACAACTGATACCGACAGCGCCGTAATACTTTTCTTTGACATAGAGAACTTCAAGTCATATAACGATAAGTACGGCTTCTATGAGGGCAACGACCTTCTGATAAAGTTTGCAAAGCATCTCAGTGAGCTGTTCAGCAACTCCTTAACTGCAAGATACTCCGATGACCATTTTGTAGTCCTCACCAGGGAGGAAGGCTCTTTGGAGACGATAAGTCAGCTTTCCGAATACATAAAGGATCTTCAGGGTGAAGTGCAGCTGACGCTTAAATGCGGCGCCTACAAGCCTATGAAAAATGACGATATAAGCCTTGCCTGTGACAGAGCGCGTTTTGCTTGCAACAGCATAAAGAAGCACTACGATGTTGCGTACTGTCTTTACGATGAAGATCTTGAGAAACGCTTTACTCTCAGGCAGTACATCGTCAATAACATCGACAATGCAATACAGGACGGCTATATCAAAGTCTTCTACCAGCCTGTCATATCAACATTGGACAGCTCGGTTATAGGTTTTGAAGCTCTTGCAAGGTGGCAGGATCCAAAGTACGGACTTATTTCTCCCGGAACGTTTATCGCTGTCCTCGAGGAATACCGTCAGATACACAAGCTCGACCAGTGTATGATAGAACTTGTGTGCAGCGACTATCGCCATGCCCGTGACAATAACGAGCCTTTTGTACCTGTATCACTCAATTTCTCGCGCCTTGACTTTGAGCTCTGCGATATAGTCGGCATTCTTACAAAGATGGCTGAGAAATACAACGTTCCTAAGAACTATCTTGATGTCGAGATAACTGAGAGTGCTCTTACAGAGCAGCAGAATTTCCTTCATAACGCTATGAAGCGTCTCAGAAATGCTGGTTACAGTATATGGCTCGATGATTTCGGAAGCGGCTACTCGTCGCTCAATGTCCTCAAGGACTATCAGTTCGATGTTCTGAAGATTGATATGAAGTTCCTTAACGGCTTCGGAAACAACGAAAAGACCAAAACCATACTTGAGAACATCGTTGATCTCACTCAGAGACTTGGAATGACCTCGCTTACAGAGGGTGTCGAGACAAAGGAACAGTTTGAGTTCCTTGTTGAGATAGGCTGCCATAAAGTACAGGGCTATTATTTCAGCAAGCCTGTGCCTTATAATGAGATGAAGGAGAAGATAAGCTCCGGACAGCTTAAAGTATCAAAACAGTATGAATAAAAATAACCTCAGAGCAGATTAACTGTTCTGAGGTTTTATTTTTGCGGTTATTTCCAGTCCTCACAGAGAACCCATTCTTCGTGACGATTCATATGTGAGAACATATCTATCGTCTTTGACTGCGATTTATAAACTGTAAGGAGGTCTTCCTTGTATTTAAGCTGTTCATCGGAAATATATGGGATAGAGGAGTCAACGTCACCTATCTTTGTCTTGGGATAGTATTTTCCGAAGTAATAAAGGCTGGTATCGAGCTTCTCCTTGTTTGCTTTGTAGATGTCAGTAACAAAGCCGTTTGTCATTTTGTGGTGGATATGACCATACTCGCCTTCGGGGTTGTGGGTTACGATGAGATCCCAGTGCTTGTAATTGATTATCTTTTCGAGGTCTTTCTTTATGCCGTCCTTGTTGTGCTTCCAGCTGTCCTTTTTGCCGTAAGACTTGTCCGGGTAGCTGAGGATAATGCCGTTGTTGCCGCTCTTCTCGAGCATTTTGTCGTATTCCTGCTTACGGACGGCGTTGTTGGCATTTGTGACTACTACCACGAAGTATCCGCCTTCCATCAGGTGAGCACCGCCCCAGAGGACGTCGTCGTCTGGGTGGGCAACTATCATTAGTTTGTCGGCTTTGTCGATGTTCCTGTTTTCAAGCTGTTTGTCGGTCAGCTGCGGAACGCGGAATGTACTGTATGAATAGCCTGCGATAACGCTCAGGAACATGAGAACGAAGCAGACAATGAATATCGGTATTTTTATCTTTGTAGATTTTTGCATAGTAACAGCTCCTGTCACGGTCATTAATTGATATATTAATTTTATCACAAAGTCAGCGCTCTGTCAATGGCAGAGATGAACGCTGTTAGAGTGTGTAAACATAAAAATCCCCGGGCGTATGCCCGGGGGATGGTGTTTGTATAGTTTTTACGGTTTGCGGGCAGCGGCGTAGAATCTGTGTATCCTGCCGTTAACTGAACCGGTCTGTTGTATTTCCTTTTCGGCTGCCAGCAGCTGCTCAAAACATTTTTCTACTGAAAATCCGATGAATTCCCATTCGATTATCCTTGCGAACCACACTAAAGCTCCTGTGTCGTAAAAGCTTATTCTGCGGTGAATTTCGTCACTTTCAAGCAGCGAAAACCCTGAATTCTTCAGTTCGCGCTCCAGTTTTTTCAGATCATGTCCAGGATAAGGACAAGGAACTTCCCGAAGCAGCTTTTCAACAAGCTCGCGGTCGTTGTCCTGACCGACCTGCTGTGTGATGAAAACACCGCCCGGTCTGAGAACGCGGAATATTTCGCTGATATCGTAGCTTCCGTGCCGATCTGTGACGATATCAAACGAAGCGTCCGGGAACGGCATAGCAGAATAGTCTGTCATAGCTCTGAAATCAATACCGAGACCGCCTAATTTTTTACGGCAGAGCTCAACATTCGGCGGATAACCCTCGGTAGCGCTTGTAAGACTGTACGGGTGACCAAGACTTAGCAGGAACTCGCCGCCGCCTGTGTCTATGTCAAGCAGTCTGTCGGTGCTGCGGCGATATCTGTTTATAACATCGGTCATATCCCACGGGAGTTTATCATCGCCGGAGCTGAAACGTCCTTCGATATAACTGAAATCCCATCCGTTTATTCTTGCCTTTTTCTCTTCGTTTTCCCATATTTTTCTTAATTCTTCTGTGTTCATAATAACTACTCCTTTATTATTGGTTATTTATTCGGAATTAAAGGTGCAGTCAACTGATAACATCAGTATACTCGGTGCGTTCTGTTATCAGGTTTTAAAACTGCACCGAGGAGCTATCTCGCAGCATCATCCGTTCACTCCTTCTTGTATCATTTAGTCTATGACTCTGTTCTTTCCGCTGTTTTTGCCGAAATACAGTTTGTTGTCGGCGGATTGTATCCATTTTTCTACTTCCTGGTCAATATCTCTTACAGCCATGCCTATCGTTATGGTGACTGTTATTTCCTCTCCCTCAAAGCTTACTGTCTCGCTTTCCACGCTCCTGCGGAGAGATTCGAGCATAGCTTTTCCGTCCGGGAGCGGTTCTTCTGAAAGTATCAGGAACTCTTCACCGCCCCATCTCGCTGTTTCGCAGCCTTTGCACTCAGAGCGGAGTTTCTGAGCGATTATTTTCAGCACTTCATCTCCGCCGTTATGGCCGTAGGTGTCATTGATATGCTTGAAGTTATCAATGTCAGCCATAGCTATGAGACTTTGCTTTTCGTCAGCAGGCAGGGAATTCAGCCTGTCGAGCATATAGTGTCTGTTGTACAGACCTGTGAGCCGGTCGATATGAGCGGCTTCGATAAGCTTTTCTTCGGAGAGTATTACTGCCTTTATCATATAGTTGGTGTAGTATATCAGAAAACTGAAAACTATCAGGGCGTTGAATATCCAGAAAAACGCTGCATACTTCTGGTCTCTTTCATACAATGGGCCGAAATATGCCACATAGCCGGTACAGAGTATGTATGACGCTGCTATGATATAGCTTACCGTCATCGCTTTCATGCTGCGCCTGTGCAGCTTGTAAGAGAGATACTCTGTAACGAACATTACCGGTATCATTGAAAAGCAGTACAGGTGGAAGCCGTATCCGTAGCCGAGAAAGAGCGTCGTGACGCCCATATAGAGTGTTAGCCAGAAGTAGACCATCCACACATAGATGTCAAGCTTGTCCCTGCTTATTAGGAAGAAACCGAAAACATATACTGCTGCTGTGGGAATGCTGAAATATGTCAGGAAATCAGCATCGCACATGATAAAGAAGCCCATAAGTCCGAAGACGAGAGTGAGAATAACAGCGTTTACTAAAAATGCAGTCTTTTTTACGTCGTTGCTCTTCAAAATGTCTCCCTCCTTTGCTGCCGGTAGATATCTGATAGCTGAAACAGGTTACATATATATTTTATTATATCACTTAAAGAATGAATAATCAATTGATATTCTGTGAATATTTTTCTCAATTTATGTTGCGAACGGTGATTTTCTCTACAATTTATATAGAAAGAAAACAATTATTTCTATACATCGAACAATTATTTATCAAACATTGACAACTGCTTGAAAACGTAGTATAATAGAGATATACCAGTAAAATGGAGGGATTGAAAAAATGAATGATGGTAGCAATGTTTTCTTTAAAATAGCTGAAGCACTTCTTGTAGACTATACAAGTGTATATTATGTCAACGCCGTTACAAATGAATATCAGTGGTATTCCAGCGATCCGGAATTTCATTCTCTCCATATCGAGCAGGGCGGAGATGACTTTTTCAAGAACCTCGTCCGTGATGCTGATAAGGTGATATATGAGGAGGATAAGCATATCTTTATGCAGGATATGAAAAAGGATAACCTCCTAGCTATGATGAAAAAGGGAACGATGAAGAGCATCGAATACCGCCTTATGATCGACGGGAAGCCTGTGTATCATACCCTGCGCCTTATCAGAGGTCTGAGCGATGTCGATGATTACTTCATTCTCGGCGTCATCAATGTGGACAAAGAAGTCAGGGAGCGTCAGGAAGCAGCAAAAACTGCGATAGAACGCACTACATACAATCAAATAGCCGAGAGCCTTGCCTCACACTATGACATTATCTATTACGTTGAGCGTGATACCGGCAGATATGCGGAATACAACGCTAACAGCATCTACGGTAGTCTTGATATACAGGAAAAAGGTATTGATTTCTTCGGAGATGTCAAGAAAAACTGCAATAAAGTCGTTCACCCCGAGGACAGGACAAGAGTTCTCTCCATGCTCAATGAAGACTACCTTATAACAACATTTGAAAGCAAAAAGCAGTTCTCGCTTGATTACAGACTCATGATAAAAGGACGTCCGAGCTACACACGTCTGACAGCGATGTGTTCCGGAAGCGGTTCGCATTATATCCTCGGTGTTGAGAATATCGACGATGAGGTCAAAAAAGAAAAAGAAAACACAAGAGCTCTGAATATGGCGAATGAACTTGCAAGGCGTGACGAACTGACAGGTGTCAAGAACAAGAACGCTTTCTGCGAGCTTGAAGCCAATATACAGAATAAACTTGACAACGGCGAGGACTATCTCCCGTTTGCGATCGTCGTATGTGACCTCAACGATCTTAAATATACAAATGATACCAAGGGACATCAGGCAGGTGATGAGCTGCTTCGTGCTGCGAGCCGACTTGTCTGCAACGTGTTTACCCACAGTCCCGTTTTCCGTATAGGCGGAGATGAATTCGTAGCTTTTCTGAACAGCAGCGACTACCATAACAAAGAAAATCTTATGGACAGACTGCGCGATCAGGTCTATGACAACCTCAAACATGGCGAAGGTCCTGTTCTTGCATCCGGAATAGCTGTGTATGAGCCGCAGCATGATAAGAAGTTCTCGGCTGTGTTCGACCGTGCAGACAATCGTATGTATGAGAACAAGTCGTTCCTCAAGAAGATGACATTCGACGAGGATAATCTTGATCACGTCCGTATTCCCAAGGAAAGAGCAGCAAAGCTGTCTCATCTGTATGATGCGCTTGAACTCGTTTCAGAGGGTTCTTATGTGTACCTTTGTGATATGGAATATGATTATTCAAGGTGGTCAAAAGCCTGTGTTGAGTGCTTCGACCTTCCCTCTGAGTATATGTACGGTGCCGGAGCTGTTTGGGAAGAGCACATACATCCGGAAGACAGAGAGATATACCGCAGCGCTATCAATGATATTTTCACCGGCAATGCTTCGTCTCATGATGTGCAGTACCGTGCAGTCAAACCCGACGGCAGCTATGATGTCTGCACCTGCCGCGGAATAGTTCTCAGAGATGAGAACGGCAAGCCGGAATACTTCGGCGGTGTTATCCGAAATCACGGAATACATGGCAACATAGATTCGCTCACAGGCCTGAGGAACCAGTACGGCTTCTTTGAAGACCTTCAGACTAATATGCTGAAACACGCCGACCTCAAGGTCGTTATGATAGTCATAAACAAATTCTCAGACATCAACGAGGTCTACGGCTATCAGTTCGGAAACCTTATACTCCAGCGGTTCGGCAGATACCTGTTCGAGAATATAGGCAGCTCCGGAAACGCTTACCGTCTCGACGGAACAAAGTTCGCCATAATCAGCAAACGCCGTACTCCGGAGGAGATAAGACGAATGTATGACGAACTCCGTGAGCATTTCAGAAAAGGATTCTCTATCGATGAGAAAATGGTCATACTCGACCTCAGTGCAGGTATGCTCAATGTTACAAATTACGACATTGACTATCAGACTGTATATGCCTGCCTGAATTTTGCTTACAGCGAATCAAAGCTCCGCAGACAGGGCGAGCTCGTTGAATTCTACAACAATATCACCGGCAGCAACAGAGAGCGTCTTGAAAAGATATACGCTATCCGTGCTTCTATCATGCAGAACTACAAGGGCTTCTATCTGCTCTATCAGCCTGTCGTTGATGCGGTTTCGGAACGACTTATCGGTGCGGAAGCTCTTCTCAGATGGAAAAACGATGAATACGGTATGGTGCCGCCCGATCACTTTATACCTATCCTTGAAAAGGATCCGCTGTTCTGTGATCTCGGTCAGTGGATACTGAGAACGGCTATCAACGGTGCAAAGCTCATTATGGAGGACAATCCGGACTTCGTGATCAACGTAAACCTTTCATATACTCAGCTTGAAAAGCCGGACTTTGTGGACATGGTCCTCAGAACGCTCAAGGAAGAGGGCTTCCCGCCGGAACATCTCTGTATGGAGATAACAGAGCGCTGCCGACTGCTTGATATGTATCTGCTGAAGAACGTGATAATCAACCTTCGCGGACATGGCATACAGATAGCTCTCGATGATTTCGGAACAGGATTCTCGTCTATCGGACTCGTCAAGAACCTGCCGTTCGATACTATCAAGATAGACAGGAGTTTCGTTCTCAGGATAGAAGAGGACGAAAAAGAGCGCGAGCTTATCAAGTATTTCGCCGGAGTTGCTTCTACATTCGGCGCTAAAGTCTGCGTCGAGGGTATTGAGACTGAAGGCATGATAGATATACTTCATCATTACAATATACAGAGCTTCCAGGGTTATTACTATGCAAGACCGCTTGAGCTCCGCGACTTCCTCATATGGAGACCTAACAATGAAAAAGCTGTCAAGGAATTCTGAACCTGACAGTTCAAACCGCAGTATTCTCGGGGACATTACCCGGAATACTGCGGTTTTTACATATTTATGAGGTCATACCTTTTTTTCATACAGGGCATAAGTATACTGTTCTTCTATGAGCTGACTGAAATAGCTTCCGGTGACTTTGCCTTTGCGTATGAGCGCACCAACTGAAACAGCCTGTTTTTTGCATATATCCCTGAGAAGACACTCGGAGAGTGCTTTCCCGAGACCTGGATGTTCCGGTTCTGAGCCGAGATACAGAAGAATATAGTCCTGAGGAGCTTTTCTGACTTTCAGGATATGCAGCAGTTTTGAGAGAGTAAGATTTCCGCATGAAGCGTTTCCGTAATTCGGAAGTGTTACAAAGAATCCGACTGCTTTGCCGTTCTGATATGCTATCTTGACCATATCATAATCAGCGGCGTATTTCATCGGGGCATACAGCTTGCAGAATTCGTCCTCGGTGATGAGCGAAAACGTCTGAAAATCACTGTACAGAGCTGTTATCATGCGGTAGATCTCATGCAGACTTTTTTCAAATGTATCCTTAGTGAGACTGCAAATCGAATAGCCGTTCTCTGTGAAGTGCTGGAGCCTGCGGACATTTTTTCTGTTGAGAAAACTATGCGGTATCCTGCCGTAACGGTTGGAGACGTATTCACCGCTGACGCTGTAACCGTTTTCAAGGAACAGCCTTTCGTAGTAGGGGAGATTATATGGTTCGCCGGTATAAGGCAGTTTGTCGAATGCATTTGTCTTGAGACGGTAGCCTATCCAGAAAGAAGCGTCAACTGGTCCGACTACTGAACTGCAGCCGAGAGATTTTGCCTTGTTTTCAGCTGCTCTGAAAATACAGCGTGCAGCATCGGAGTTGTCAATACATTCGAAAAAACCGATATATGCACAGGGAACATCAGGGTAAACAGTAAGTATGCAGCGTGCGGCAGTTCTGTTTTTCTCATCGAATACAAGAAAAGGATATACGGTAAAATAGCGGCTGAGTATATGCTGATCTGTCAGAATGGCTTTTTCAGCTGCCGGATCCTGGGTGAGCTGTGTTTTCGTGTAAAGTCTGGCAGGAAAGCGAAGGAACTTTCTGATGTTTTTTTTATCCGTTGGCTCAAAACTTACTGCCTTGAATTTCATAGTTAGCTCCTTTATGATGCAGCTTGCCGCAGCAGCTGGATAGTGCCGTCGATGCCGTTCAGACGGACGTAATCGCCGTCGCGGAAATGATCACAGGCATTGCCGACACCGACTACGGCAGGCTTTCTGAGTTCACGGGAGATTATAGCCGTATGGGAGAGAAGAGAGCCTCGCTTTGAGATTATTCCGAGCGACTGAGAGATAACGAATACCCAGCCGGGATCGGTGACATCGGCGAGAATTATTTTTCCAGATGCGTCAGTATCTGCGGTGAGTGACGAGATGTGAGTTATCTCACCCTCGATTATGCCGGATGAACAGGGCGTTCCGTAGATAAGCTGATCTCCGCTGTTTATGGTAGCAGATACGAAATCAGCGGGGTGTTTGTCGAAGACTTCCCTGTCAAAAACTATGCGCGTATACTGGGGAATAGCCGCAAAAGATTTCCATTGCTGGCGGCGTGAATCAATGAGCTCAAACAGTCCGGAAGTCTTACCGTTTACCGCCTGTTCAAGCTCGGAAAATGTCAGAT
This sequence comes from Ruminococcus sp., assembly GCA_016290875.1. Classification (GTDB taxonomy): domain Bacteria; phylum Bacillota; class Clostridia; order Oscillospirales; family Ruminococcaceae; genus Ruminococcus. Next base: position 33,074 of record JAEEVL010000012.1, on the reverse strand, counting down.
AGAATACATCACGAGGCTGTATTATGTATCCGCATTCGCTGAGGTGTTTTCCGCATTTCAGTACGATCTCACGGATAAGTCCGAATATCTTACTGCGTGACATACGGGATTTTTCGCGGAGAAGAATACCGTTATAGGCTTTTTTAGCGTAAAGTCTGGACAGACCGTGCAGCTTCGGACGCTGAGCTGTTTCTTCATGCGGCACTTCATTGAATGTGGATATGGTCTCGATAAGAAGCAGCGGATTGGTGCGGTAGGTCTCAGCTTCGAGTTTTAGCTCACTCGAGCATCTGTCGCCGTATTCGCTGATGTATTGTTCTATGAGTTCCGCAGAGCGCGTTGGCTGTGAGATGAATTTCTCAAATTCTTCAATAGTTGAAATACCGCAGAATTCTTTATAGCTGTTTTCGCTGCGGAGTGAATCGCGTATATCGCTCAGCATACGGACAGGCTTCATACTTTCTATCGAGCTTGAACCGCAGATGATCTGATTAGCCGTATCCTCAGGATTTTCGCATCTGAGTGAGTGCTTCAGCAGTCCGGTGAAAATGAATGCGTACATATCATTAACGAGCGTAAGATCCCAGCAGTCAGCGAGTGCGGTTTTCAGCTCAACGTATATGCTGAACAGCTCAGCAGGGGAATCAGTCTGAGCAATACGTGTACAGAACTGCGGATATATCGTGCCGAATTTTCGGTTCAGTTTTTTCATATTGCGTTCGTTGGCGAGCATAAGCTGAACGAAAGAGCACATTACTCTTAGTTTTGTCATGCGACGCGGAGCACCGGCCGAACGGGACACACTTTTATCGGATACGCCGAGCATTTCCTGCCATACGGGAATTATTTTCTTGCTGAAAGGCAGCATTGTTATTATGTCGTACCAGCTGCTTATACGGTAGTATATCCTGCCGTTTGCAGAGTCTGTCATATTAGAAAGGACATCGCTGAGCTGTTCGGCAGTTCCGTCATTACGTGTTATCCGGCGGACACAGCTTGTGAAAACTATGCTGTAAACGTCCTTGACGAAACTGATAGTCATCGGTGATGAGATACCCGGATAGCTTTCCGATATATTGCTGCTGTCGAGAATTATATGTCCGTCAGCGTGCAGCGTAGTGATAGGCCTTGCCTGCAGAATGAATATCTCGCCGTTTTTGACAGCGTATTCAATATCACATTCGCAGCCAAACTGTCCGCGCACAACAGAAGCGATCTTCAGAAGCTCCCGGATCATATCGTTTGTAAGCTTAGGAGCGCCCTCATGGAGTTCTGCATAGAAACTGCTGTCAGAGCGGCTGCAGTAATAAGTGTTGACGGCTACGCGGTCTTCGACCACATTATCGCCTGTTCCTGCGCCGACGGTGATGACCGTCTCGCTGAGTATGCCCTGCGGATTTGCGGTGAAAACAACACCGGAGCAGTCAGCGTTTACCATTACCTGTACAATGACATTGACCTGAAGCTCGTCGCGGTGTATGCCGTTGATGCGAAGGTATTCATTCACGCACGCGCTGTCGGCAGAAGCACGGCAGCGTGTGATTTTTTCGAGGAGCTCGTCTGCCGGAACGAACAGGAATGTGTCCAGCTGTCCGGCGAACGAGAATGAACTGCTGTCCTCGGCAGATGCGGAAGAGCGTACAGAAAACAGAGTTCCTTTGCTGAATGTCTTATTTACGTATCTGAGTATCTCTTGGTCAGTTGAATACCGGGTTATACAGAAGAACTCGGGGACGTTCATCCCGTGCTGTTTCATCTGAAAGAGCCTTTCAGCCTTTGCACCGACGCAGTACCGGGTGTAGTTTTCAGCAGTTACGATCATTTATATCACCTCGCAAAAGCAATATATCCTCCGACTGTCAGGAGCATAATGCTTTCCTGTATGTAAGTGTAGCGCTCGACCTTTTCAACAAGTCTGAACTTGTGCGGATCGCGCATATATTCGATGAATTTCCATGTCATCCAGCAGACGTTTATGAAAAGAGCGATGACTGAAAGCCAGCTGAGTCTGTAAACAAGCAGGAAGTTAGTTATGATGTCAACTATTGTGAGTATCAGTACAAATCTCGTTGCCTTGCGGTAGCCGAAAAGCTTTGAATATGTGACGTATTCTGTCTCGTCCTCGGGAGCCTTTATCTTTCGGGAAATTTCCCATATCAGCGCCGGGAAGTAGAGCGTGAAAGCTGCAAGGACAGTTGTCAGAGTAAATGCGCTAAGACCGTACTTTATGCAGGTGAATGAAATGATGTAGATATTCATTATCATCTGCACGGGGTTGTGTGTGACGAGTGCGAGCGGAAGGCTTTTTTGTATCTTTTTCTTCTGGAAGAACCACATCGACATCAGTGTTCCGTAAACATAGAGGAATACAAAGAACGGGATGTTGTTCATAAAGCATACATTGAGCAGAATCGTCACGCCTATGAGAAGTCCTATGAATATGGCGAGGTCTTTTTTGGTAACTCTTCCGGATGGGAGCGGACGCTCCTTGAACAGACGGCAGTCGAGCTCGTAGTCCTTGAAATCATCTGCGATACGAAGCCAGCAAAGGAAGCTGAATACCGTGAAACCGCCGATGAATTCAGCCAGGCTTATCCTGAAATCTGTTACTCCGTTATTGAGAAGTATTATGAAGTAAATCTCGAAAAAGACTATTCCGCCGAGAAGAAGTCTCGGTATCAGGGGATACATTTCCTTGAAATAAATATTAAGTCGTTTCAGCATAAAGAACGCCTCCTTAGCGTTAAATATTTCTGCGTATCTTCATAGTGAACAGCAGAGCGTTCAGCGCGATATGGGTGAATGCGCCGAGGATGATATACTGTATGTACTGGGGGAATGTCAGGCCTGAGAAAAATGCAAGTATCAGAACTACTCCGAACAGAGAGTCTACCTGATCTATGACGAAGAACACAGCGCCTTTTAAGCCGCGTTCAGTCTTTCCGGGCTGTATATCGAGACGGCGTTTGATAAAGCTGTTCGGGAGTTCAAACAGCACATATGCCAGACCGAACAATGCACCTGCCGCAGCGTTGAACAGCAGAGTGTTGTCAAAGCTGTGATACAGCTCATTTCTGCTGCCTATTGCTTCGGACGATGTCGAGAGAAGTCCCCATAGTATCTGCGCGAGTGCGGCAGCCGCTGTCATGCCGAAAAAACCTGCCCATGTCTTGTTGTCGCCGAAGATGCGCTTGCCGTCAGAGAAACTCTTTCCGCCGTCTATCGGGGAATTGTGGGAGCGGTAAAGCTGAGTCTTTGTGAAGACCATATTTGCGGCTCCGGCGATAACTACCGGCATCAGCGTCGCGTACATGATAAGAATTCTCATTTTAGCAGTTCTATAAGTCTTGGAATGAGGATGATCGCCTGTGATACGAAGAATGCTATCGAGAGAATGAATACTCCGGCAGCGGCGGTATCCTTGATAAACTTGTTATCGGCAGAAATCTCAGGGAATCTGCTGTCGATGAGACGTTCAAGTGCGGTGTTGAGGTATTCTGCCGCAAAGACTCCGCAGACAAGTGCAAAGCCGATAAGGAATTCTACAGCCGATATACCGAGCAGCAGTCCTGCCGAGAAGAACACCGCATATATCGCGGTATATTCACGAAAATTTCGCTCTTTCCTCCAGGCTGCCTGCATACCCTGAAACGCACAGCGCATACTCTGAAAGATATTCCTGTTTTTCATTGAAGAGCTTTCACTTTTCGCTTTTGCTAATGTACCCGGGATATTCTTGGATATAGTCGTTGTTTTCATAGAAACACTCCCTTTTTCCGAGCGTCATGCAAGTTCCTGGACCGATGAACGCTTCTGTTTTTTCTTCATATCGATGAGACAAACTATCGTTATTGCAAGGCAGACTGCCTGTTCGATGGATAATGCCTTGTGCGAGTGCGACTTCCTGAGGAATTCCAGGGTGAATTTTGCTGCGGCTGAAAGAATGGTTACCTTATGTACTGAATGTATGTCGTGCTTTTTCAGAAAGATCATTCCGGCTATGAATATAGCGATAAAGACTGCGGATTCAAGGAGCTGTACAGGAAACACGCATATGTCACCAGTCAGCTTGCCGGAGTACTCAACACAGAGTACACCATTATACTCTATACCGTGACAGCAGCCGGCTGTAAAGCAGCCTGTTTTTGCTATACCGTACATCAGCGGCATAGCAAATGTGCAGTTCTGGAGTATTATTCTCTGTTCACCGGGCCTGTTCCATATGCGGGAGATAATAAGCGCAGACAGATACACACCGGCAGCTGCTCCTATTGAAGCGATGCCTATGTTCTTTCCGCCGGATGTAATAAAAGTAAACACCGCAGCGCAGAAAATGCACATTGGCTGGAGGATAACTGCAAGGAGCAGGGCTTTTTTAGCCGGTATCCCGCGCTTGATGCATAGTCGTAGGATAACAGCTGTTCCGGCGGCTAATGCAAGCAGGAGAAAGATCTTGTACGGTGATATCGCACCGTGATCTGTATTTATGTGTATATTCATAGCATTGACCTTTCTGAATGAGGTTTTTATTCCTGGCTTTCCTGACACGAATTTGGAAAATTATTAATGTCATTCTCACAATCATTGACACAACTGTTGACTAACCAAAAGAAATATGCTGTTATAAGGAAGTAGATGATTAATAATATTATTAGCGCAATATTCTTTTTTCGCTGCTGTACGGTCATTTGATGGTTTTCAATCGGAAAGATGAAAAGCACTGTTTTACGGTTTGAATTGTGCTTCATATACGAAAATTCAAATTCGTTCATATAATGCACCCAACGGCCGTCTAACAGCTGAATGAAATGGTATTTACTCAGCAGTTCTTTATCAGTAGGCGCTGGAGCAATGATAGCTGGTTTATTGTCTATAAGTTCGTAATAGCAATCCTGTATTTCGTAGAATGTTACTTTCATAATTATCACTCCGGACTTATTGTTGGTAGTATTAGAAACTCAGCAGCAGGCTTCCCATTCTGCCGACTGCTTCTGCTTCACCGCCGCAGTCGTTAATAGCTTCTGAGCAGGCTGCGATCACCAACATGACGCAAATGACAAATATAATCGGTATGCTTATAAGTATAATTAAAACGGTTATGGCTGCTGATTTGTTTGAGCGCAAGGCACTTATGAATAAAACTAAGAAACTTGCAATTGACATATATTTGCCGAAATTTATGTCGGCGGCAAGCATAAAGACGCCGAGAATGAACAGCAATACCATAAGCACAGTAAGTCCTATGCCGGATTGAGCTTCATAGTCTGCCTGGAGCTGAGCGTCTATCCGGTGACTGTCTTCATCACTACAGAAGATAAGAGTATCGCAGCCGATATTTTTTTCCAGAAGAGCGATCTCGTCCTGGTTCATATAGTGTACCCATCGGCCGTCTAACAGCTGAATAAATATGTATTTATTCAACAGCTCCTTATCAGTGCTCGGGGGAGCGATGATTGCCGGGCTATTGTATACAAGTTCGTAATAGCAATCCTGTATTTCGTAGAATGTTACTTTCATAGTAATTCACCTTGTCTTTCGTTTTTATCCTGTGATTTCGCTGCAGGGTTAAAATAGTCGTTGACTTCTTCTTACCAGTTGTTGATTATACTGAAAATAGCTGCAAAGAATAATATACAATATGCTAATATCAGGAGAAATGCAATAATCATAAGTTTGCCAGTCTCTTTTTCATCTGCGCTTTGGGAATTAGTTGTGAATGCGTTATAAAGTATCAGTAAAAAAAGATCTATAAGAATGATGCCGCTTCCGATGAAAACGTTAACAGTCAGCGTTATTGTTCCGGTTATTAATATTAATGCAGCAGTGATTATAAGTCTAGTTTTAGTGCTTTTTTTCATAGGTTTTCACCTGCTTTTTGTATTCTATATTGTAATTATACTCATTTTGCTGAAATTTGGAAGAGGTCGACTGTCACTTTGTGAGTGACAAATGTCACTATAATAAAATACACCGACCATTACAGGCCGGTGTATTGGTTTATACAATGTTATTCTTTATCGCAAAAACTGCAAGCTGTGTGCGGTCTTTGAGGCTGAGCTTTTCGAGAAGCCGGGAAATACCGTTTCGGACAGTACCTTCGGCAAGGAAGAGCTTTGCGGAGATCTCCTTGTTATCAGCACCGTCGCATATCAATCTGATGAAATCTATCTCGCGCTCGGTCAGTCCGAAGTCCTTGGGATTGGACTGAGTTACGTTTTTCTTTATCGACTGGAAGATATTGTCGCAGAACACATTTATACCGCCGGCGACAGCCTTAATGGAGTTCACTATTTTGTCATTGTCCATTTCTTTGAGGATATAACCGTCTGCACCGGCAGCGATAGCGCGGTCAACAGTCTCCTGGTCATCGAATGTCGTGAGAACGAGAACTTTTATATCCGGAAACGCCGTCTTGATCTGCCTTGTGCCGTAACTGCCGTCAAAGTCCGGCATACGCATATCCATAAGCACAACATCCGGACTGAGACGTGTTGCCATTTCAAAAGCTTCTTTTCCGTTTGAAGCTTCGCCGACTACTTTCAGACTGTCGTCGCCTGATATGACAGCTTTAAGACCTGCACGAAGTATAGAAACATCGTCCACCAAAAGTATTTTTATCATATTTGAACCTCCCTGACAGGTATCCTTATACTTGTATGGAATCCTTCATTTGCCATTGACATAAACTTAACTTCACCGCCGAGCTTTTCAGTACGGGAGCGTATACCCTGAAGACCGTTGTGCTCCTCGATATTGTCGCATCCGTTTCCGTTGTCGAGAATATGGAGCTCTATGCGCTCCGGCAGGAATTTGAGGATAATGTCTATCTTGTCTGCATTGGAATACCGCAGTGTGTTGGTGATAGTTTCACGGCAGTTCTCATACATCTCTCTTATGCAGAACTGATACCTTGCATCCTCATCGCCCTGTATGCACAGTTCGGTCTCAACGCCGCGTATTGCGGTGATAACTGACTGTATGGCATTTGTTACAGATGTCATGAACGCCTGGTCACGCAGGTTGTTGATAGTACAGCGCAGCTGTGTTACGCCGCTTCGTGACAGTCCGTCTATCTCGGAGAGCTTTTCAAGAGCAGCGGCTGTATCACGTTCCTCTGACTGCATATCTGAACGCAGAAGCCTTGCAAGTGCGCTTATCATTGTAAATGTATGACCTGCGGAATCGTGCATTTCCTGAGCTATGCGGGTGCGCTCCTGTTCGAGACTGAGCTGTTTTTCTGCGAGCATATGCTCGTGATATTCAGTAACATCGGTTATAGTAACAGTACGTGCAACGAGTCTTCCGTTTTTGTTGTCGTTTTCTGATTGTTTAAGACTGTAATACTCGTCGCCGCATTTAATCTCAGCTGTGGAGAAGTTTTCGGGTATCTCCTGATCAGCTGCTTCTGAAACAGCTGTGATGAATTCCTGAACACTTTTTATATCCTTCAGAAAAGAAAGGCTTTCTATGTATTTATTCTTATAGGAGATGTAGCCGTTGGTGTTGAAGATGATTACGCCGCTGTCGATATTGTCGATAGTGTCCCGCATAGCTATGCTGTTGATGTTGAGGAGACCGTATCTGCCGAGTGCAATAATGAGCAGAAGGCTGGACAGTCCGAAGATGAAAGGTGTGAGCCTTAACTTAGAATGGAACACATTTGTGATAGACAGAGTATTTACAACGAGCGGTATAGCCGATGAGAGTATCAGAAGAAACGACTGCTTGTTTATCATTTCGTGTCTGTGCTTGTGTTTCAGTCCGATAAGTACGAAGCCTGAGATTATACAGATGTAGTAGATCATCTGGAAAACATAGAACAGGGGACCGTATTCAACTTCGCCGGCATAGAATACATAGTAGTACAGATGGTGCTTCATATTGGTGGATATTACCAGCATCGAAGCCAATGATATGAGCAGGGTGAGGTTCAGCCTGTTGCGGAGTTTCGGTGATGCTTCGGCGTATTCAGCGGTCAGCATGAGCCACAGCGGACTGAAACAGCTTATGCCGACATTTCCTATTAGGTAGCTCTTCCAGTACTGCGACTGCGTAGACGAAAACTGAATGAGCAGTTCCGAAACTATCCACAGTACGATTGAAGCCTGACAGCTTATGAAAAGCCGCGTGAGACGGTTGCGGTTTCCGCGGCCGAGGACCCATGCCAGAGAGCCTATCATGCCGCAAAGTCCGAGTATAAGAAGAATTGCAGAAATAATACTGATTTTCATGGTATCCTCCTACAAAATTTATATTTTAATCATAACAGATAAAGCGCGAAATGTCAAGGATTATGCGGTCAGAAGGCGCGTCCGGCAAATATAAGACCTCCTGTGATAAAGGCGTCACAGGAGGTCAGTGTAATTATTGAGTTTTACTTGTTGAACTTAGTCAACCATGTTTCTCATTGCAAGCTCGCCCTTGAAGCAGAATGCTGTAAGGTCAGTATATCTGCCGGCAAGAACGCACATGATAGCTGAAGCATCAGCAGCTGTTACATATCCGTCGTTGTTGATATCGCTTGCGAGGATACCGCGGATAGTGTTTCTGCCGAGTGAGTTGTAATTTGCAGATCTGAGGAATGTCTCGATCTTGATAGCGTCTTCACCGTAATATGTGCAATTGTGGTAGTTGTTTAAGAAGATCTGAGCCTTGAGTGCATCCATTCCTGTAAGACCGTCATAGTTGTAAGATGAACCTGCACCGTTCATTTCACTTGTAACGTCACCTACAATGATGCTCTCGATATCGAATGCGTCAACATAACCTGACTCATAGCGTGTGAATGAAACGCCTGTGCCGCTGAGGAATGTCGGAGCTTCACCGGATGTTGTCTTGTCTGTGAATGATACTACAACGCCGATCTCATCACATCTGTTGTTTAAGGGAGTCCAGTCAACAGTTGACTTTGCGTTGTTGCCGCCGAATGTGTAGCTGCCGCTGAATGAGCCGGTTCTTACATCCATTTTTGTGAGGTTGCTTTCTCTTGTGTGAGTAGCTTTGAATGTCTTGATGCCGCTGTTAGTTCTCTTGGAGATAACGTAGGATCTGTGCACTCTGTACTGAGTAACGCCTGCTGCACTTGCAGAAAGGTTACCTGCTGTCGGTAATGCGCACATTACGGCTGCTGCTGCGATTGCTGTGATTTTTTTGAGTGTGTGTTTCATAGTTGTTACAATTCCTCTCATGTTATTTTTTGTGAAGAAACTTCACTGAGCACATTATAACACCAGTTACAATATTTTTCAATACTTTAATAAAAATTTAAGACTTATTTATGAAAAATTTAAGACTTTTTTTATTTTTTTGCCGGCAGGAGATGAAAAAACGGACAGTTCCCTGAAGTATGGAACTGTCCGGTCTGCTTTTATTTAAAGAGTTCTTTTTTCATAAGGCAGAGGTCAAACACATTGAGCTTGCCGTCTGCACAGAGGTCGGCAGCCTGCCAATCTGCGAGCTTTGCATTCTTTCTGCCAATCAGCCAGTTCTGCAGAAGCACAACGTCTGCGATATTGAAGTCACCGTCTGCGTTCACATCGCCGCGAACTGTCTCTTTTTCAGCGAAATTCGCTGTGATCGTCATAGCTTCGCTGAGTGTTACGGTAACGGTCTTTTCGCTGCCGGATATGCTTCCGCTCCAGCCTGTGAATTTATGACCGTCATCGGGCAGCGCTGTCAGAGTTACGGGACAGTCTTCCGAATACTCACCGCTCCAGCCGCCTGAAGTGTCGGGCGTGATCGAATTTATGCGTATCTTTCCACCGCCGGAGGTCTTCAGAGTTATTGTATTCATTGAAAAAGAAAGATCGAGCCAGTGCCTCATATGTTCAAGAGTATACTTCTTGCGCTCACGGAAGAATGTAGCTATCTGCGGCAGAGTATTGTTCTTGTACTGTTCGCGGTTGTAGCTGAGATTGCTGTCCTTTGAGCCGCCAAAGAAGCCCCACCAGCGTGTAGTCGTCTGAGCTACAGCTTCTGTGTAATCCCTGCTGTAAGTGTCTATCATAGCATTGGCTTTTTCGGGAGTGAGTATCTCATTTGCGTAATCTAAGTAGATGTTTGCAAATCTGCTGCGGAAATCCTTGTTCCTGAGCAGAGCGACAAAAAGGCTGGTCGGTGCTTCTTTCCAGACATTGGAGAATTGTCTGAAATTGTCATAAGCATAGCCTTCAACTCCGCCGAAATCCGCGAATGTCTTACCCATCGTGTAATCAAAGTCGAACGAAACAAAGCGCCATTTGCCGTCGCTGTACGGGTTGCCGCTGATCGTGTCGCCAGTATTGCGCCATATAGCGTAGTTATAGTTCGGCCAGTCAACGGTGCCGAGATAGAGGCCGGCCGCATAGTGTTCGATAAAGCTGTCGATGTCGATAACTTCGCAGACTTTCTTGTAGTAGCTGTCGTTTGAAAGATCAAGAGCAGAGTATTCTTTTGCAAATCTGATGAAGCTGTCATATTCCTCCTGCGATCCTTCTTCGAGCTCTCCATTCTTTATCATAGCGACGTTTTTCTTGTCTATGCCGTAGTTTGATTCAATAAAGTCATCGGACACCTTCTCAACTATCTCATACAGTCCCCAGTATTCTCCGTTAAGGAAGACAACACAGCTCTGCATATTCTGAGTCGTGAGGTTTTCTCTGTCAGCAATAAGCTTCTGTGAAAATCCGTCGCGGAGACGTACTTCATCGCTGACTGATCTTAGCGAGATGGAATCATATTTGTCTATGAGGTTGCCCTGCCAGTCGAGGTTGCCGGGAATGACAGGATAATTCAGCTTTGAAGCACCGTAGTCGCTTCTTGCGTACAGGTGGAAGCTCTTCTGCGGAGAGTTCCTTGTTGACGCGCCCTTTATACGTATGCCCATATTCTGCTCAACAACGTTTTCTCCGTCACGGAAAATCGTGATAGCTGCTTCGCGTTCCCATTCTTTGCCGTGTGAGAAATAGTTAGCAATGTTATCTGTATCCCAGACATTTTTTCTCGGATCATAAGAGGAACTGTTGCGCCATTCCAGATACTTCCTGCCGGTAACGTAAATACCGCTGTCAGGATCGAAAAGGTTATCCGGATCGGTCACAAGAGACACAACGGTCATGTTCCTGTACTGCGCGAGATTGCTGTTTGTGACAAAGTAAGTCTGACTGACGGTTCTGCTGAATGTTCCGTCAGTATTTCTGGCTGCCGCACGGACAACAGTAGCTTTGTCGACGTTGAAGTTAGGCTTTTTGTAACCTGTGCCTCTTGATACGGAAATGGCAGAGTTCTCATCCTCGTCATAGCTGCTGTACAGATTCGGTTCGCTGGTGCGGTCTTTGACAGTTATAGCTGAGGTATAGACCTGTGCAGTCGATGACGATGTAGGATCGCTGCCGTCCGTTGTATAATAGATAGTATCATTTTTGTCGGATGAAAGTGTCAGAGCAAAGTCTGTTCCGTAGAATCCTGATGGCGAAGAAAAAGCCGGTGCGGAAACAGTGAAAGCGTTTTTCTTTGCTGGTGAAGGCTCCATTATCTCGAATTCATCGCCGCCGTCAGGAGTCCTGCCGTATGTCATATCGTTACCGAGCGTTGGCAGTTCTATTTTCTGTACTATTTTGCCGTCGGGATCTGCCAGTACGACGGTATCTCCGTTCTTGCTGAGTGAAAATCCTGTGTGGAATTCGTTCGCTCTTGACTCCTGCTTTGAAGCGAATACTATCATATGTTCTCCGGCTTTTATAGCTGTACCGTTCGTGAAAGTGAAAAGCAGCGGATTTTCGGCTTTGTCTGATAATCCCCAGCCGGACAGGTCAACGGCTGAACTCCCCGGATTGTACAGCTCTATCCAGTCTGAATATACGCCATAGCTGTCGGCAAGGCAGGCTTTGTTCTGTGAGCAGACCTCGTTTATGCACACGGTCGGCTCGGAAGCGCAGGTGATACTTGCTCTTTCGATCGGAATTGCTGACACGGTCAGAGCACCTGCAAGTATCGCTGCGGTAAATCTTAGTCTCGGTTTCACAATGAACCCCTCTCTTTCAAGTGAAATGTTGATTTTTACCGTATGGTTGCTATGCTGTTAATATTTGCGTTCCCTGAAGCTGTTGATTCAGTATCGCATCACTCCTTGCATCGTATTATGTCTGTCGAGCCTTATTATACCATAGAATACGGTATATTGCAATAGATCGGGAATAATTAAGTGCTTGTACGCAAAAAACATCAGAGCAGCTTCAATAATGCTTGACAAGAGTAAATTATGTGTATTATAATGTAATTTGGTAGTGTGTTTTTGTGTGTGCATAGCACTACTTGATATATGAAAGGAAACCTTGAATAATGAGAGCGTTTAATGACTTACGGATTGCAGTAGCCGGAACAGGCTACGTCGGCTTATCTTTGGCTGTGCTTCTTTCACAGAATCACAAGGTAACTGCTGTTGATATAGTGCCTGAGAAGGTGGAACTGATAAATGCGGGGAAGTCTCCTATTCAGGATGATTATATAGAAAAATACTTATCTGAAAAAGAACTTGACCTTACCGCCACAACAGACGGCAAGGCTGCATACTCAGATGCAGACATAGTGATAATTGCTGCACCTACTAATTACGATTCACAGAAGAATTTCTTTGATACATCTGCAGTTGAAGCGGTCATCAGTCTTGTTATGGAGAGCAATCCGGAAGCTATGATGATAATTAAGAGCACAATTCCGGTTGGATATACCAAGAGCGTAAGAGCTAAATTCAACACGGACAGGATAATATTCAGTCCTGAGTTCCTGCGTGAATCGAAAGCCCTTTATGACAATCTCTATCCGAGCCGTATCATTGTCGGCTGTGATGACAAGAGCAGAGAAACAGCTGAGATATTTGCCAAGCTCCTTCAGGAAGGTGCGGAGAAGCCGGACATTGATACCCTGTTTATGGGATTTACTGAAGCTGAGGCAGTCAAGCTTTTTGCTAATACATATCTTGCACTCAGAGTCTCATACTTCAATGAGCTTGATACCTATGCCGAGATGAAGGGACTTGACACACAGGCTATAATCAACGGCGTATGCCTTGATCCCCGTATCGGAAGCCACTATAACAATCCGTCATTCGGTTACGGTGGATACTGTCTGCCTAAGGATACAAAGCAGCTTCTTGCGAATTACGCAGATGTGCCTCAGAATCTTATACAGGCTATCGTTGAGAGCAATGCAACAAGAAAGGATTTCATAGCTGACCGCGTACTCCAGCTGGCAGGAGGAAACAGCTATACCGGCGGATATGTAGGCGAAAAGGACGTTGTTATCGGCGTTTATCGCCTTACAATGAAGAGCAATTCTGACAACTTCCGTCAGAGTTCGATACAGGGCGTTATGAAGCGTGTCAAGGCTAAGGGTGCAACTGTTGTAATTTATGAACCCACACTTGAAGACGGTACATCTTTCTACGGCAGTAAGGTAGTCAACGATCTTGATGAGTTCAAAAAGATAAGTCAGGCTATTATAGCCAACAGATATGACAGCTGTCTTGATGATGTTGCAGATAAGGTATATACGAGAGATTTGTTCAGGAGAGATTGATTATGAAAGGAATAATCCTCGCCGGTGGTTCCGGCACAAGACTCTATCCGTTGACAATGGTCACGTCGAAGCAGCTGCTTCCGGTATATGACAAGCCGATGATATACTATCCGCTGTCCACGCTGATGCTGGCAGGAATAAAGGATATCCTCATAATCTCAACACCTACCGACATCCATAAGTTCGAGAATCTTCTCGGAGACGGTTCGAGGTATGGCATAAATCTGAGTTATACAGTACAGCCGAGTCCTGACGGACTGGCTCAGGCTTTCATACTTGGGGAAGAGTTCGTTGGTGACGGGCCCTGCGCGATGATACTTGGCGACAACATTTTCTACGGAAATAATTTTTCCCATATATTGAGAAAATCTGTTGACCGCGCTCGAAAAGGAACAGCGACGGTCTACGGATATTATGTACCTGATCCGGAGCGCTTTGGCGTAGTTGAGTTTGATGAAGAGGGAAAGGTACTCTCAGTTGAAGAGAAACCGAAGGTGCCCAAGTCGAATTATGCGATAACCGGTCTTTATTTTTATCCGTCAGGAGTTGCAGAGAAGGCAAAGCTTGTACAGCCTTCTGCCCGTGGTGAATTGGAGATAACGACGCTGAATGATATGTATCTGAAGGAAGGCCTTCTCAAAGCTCAGTTGCTTGGCCGAGGCTTTGCGTGGCTCGATACCGGTACTGTTGACAGTCTTGCTGATGCTGCGGATTATGTGAGGATCATTGAAAAACGTCAGGGAATAAAGATCTCGGCACCGGAAGAAATAGCATTCAGATCCGGCTGGATAAGCAAGGAAGAACTCATTTCTTCTGCTGAAAAATATGGTAAATCCTCATACGGACAGCATCTTAAGAATGTTGCAGAAGGACGTATTTATACGGTTATAGGGTGAATGATATGACAATTATTGTAACAGGCGGAGCCGGCTTCATCGGCTCGAACTTCATATTCCATATGCTTGATACTTATCCGGACTACCGTATTATCTGTCTGGACAAGCTCACATATGCGGGAAATCTCTCGACGCTCGCACCTGTAATGGACAATAAGAACTTTCGCTTTGTGAAGCTCGATATATGTGATCGTGAGGGTGTTTATAAACTGTTCGAGGAAGAGAAGCCGGACATAGTTGTAAACTTTGCAGCTGAGTCCCACGTTGACCGCTCTATCGAGAATCCCGAGATATTCCTTCAGACCAATATTCTCGGAACACAGGTGCTTATGGATGCTTGCCGCAAGTATGGAATTCAGCGCTATCATCAGGTTTCAACTGATGAGGTTTATGGCGACCTTCCGCTGGACAGACCTGACCTCTTCTTTACTGAGGAAACACCTATCCATACAAGCAGTCCGTACAGCTCGTCAAAGGCTGGCGCTGACCTTCTTGTAATGGCATACCACAGGACTTACGGCCTGCCTGTGACTATTTCAAGATGTTCCAATAACTACGGTCCTTATCACTTCCCGGAGAAACTCATTCCTCTGATGATAGCAAATGCGCTCGCAGATAAACCGCTTCCTGTATACGGTGAGGGACTTAATGTCCGTGACTGGCTCTATGTTGAGGATCACTGTCGTGCAATAGATCTTATTATCCATAAAGGTAAGGTTGGTGAATTCTACAACGTAGGTGGACACAACGAGATGAAGAATATCGATATCGTTAAGCTCATATGCAAGGAGCTTGGCAAGCCTGAGAGCCTTATCACACACGTTGAGGACAGAAAAGGACATGATATGCGTTATGCTATCGATCCTACGAAGATACACACCGAGCTTGGCTGGCTGCCTGAGACAAAGTTTGCGGACGGCATCAAGAAGACTATCAAATGGTATCTCGAGAACCGTGAATGGTGGGAGACTATCATTAGCGGTGAGTATCAGAACTACTATGAGAAGATGTACGGAAATCGTGCAGAGATATGATTATCTATCAGGGCAGCTTCGGCTGCCTTTTTTATATTTATCTAAAGATAACATACAAATTCGGAATCACTGGAGTTGTAAAATGTTAATATTGTTTTACTAAGATAACAACTTTTGACAATGTAACAGAATGGCAATCATTATAACGCGAGAGAATATGACTGTTACGCAAAGTATATACCAAGAGCTTATATCTCAATTGATATTCCTTGTAGTATAATCACTTACGTCGTTTTGACAGAGAATAATGTGATACTTTTGTGAAAACTGCCAAAAATCGATAGATGTTCTGTTTTACTCTATTTTTCCACTTGCTTTTTTTGCTCCTAAAGGTTATAATTGAAATGTACAAATTATGTCCGGCATAGTATAATGCACCTAACAATCTACTCTTAGTTATATTAATTACTGACTTGCAGGACGAATTTTCTTAATCAGATATAAAAGCAGCAGCTGATGGATGAAAGCAGACTATGATGTGCCGATCGTACGGTTAGATTATCTCAAAACGCCTGACTGTCCCTGCATACTGCTGTATAAAAAATTGATCCAATTTATCCAATGTTAGTATCGGAGGGGTGTAACGATGCAAGCAACAGACGTTTTGAGCAGAAATACCAGCAATTATGAGAAGGATGTGTCAACAGATATGTTCGAAGTCCGCAGGACTAAAGAAATACTTTTGTCTGAGAATGACGTAACTCAGGATGTGCTTGACCAGCTTGAAAAGGGCGAGGAACCGAAGCCTACGCTTCCTGGAAAATCAGGCGTGACAGAGTATCCTATCCTTAATTTTGATGAGCGTGCTTTGAATCTGCTTCATGAGGGCGTTTCAAATACTTTGAAGTATACTAAGGTCAAGCCGGCAGGCGGCAAGCTATATAGCTTTGTTAAAAGATCGTTTGATATTGTAGCTTCAGCCTGTGCACTGACTATTCTTGCAGTGCCGATAGGTGTTGTAGCGCTTATCATATATGTTGATGATAAGGGAAATCCATTCTTTTCTCAGGTCAGACTTACAAAGGACGGAAAGCCTTTTAAGATGTACAAGCTCCGTTCAATGTGTATAGATGCTGAGGCAAGATTTGCCGAAGTTCAGAAAGAGAATCAGTCCGATGGACTTGCTTTCAAGAGCGATGACGATCCCCGTGTTACAAGGATCGGAAAGTTTATCCGCAAGACATCTATCGATGAGCTCCCGCAGTTCTGGAACGTTCTCAAGGGCGATATGTCTTTCATAGGCCCGAGACCGCCGCTTCCGAGAGAAGTTGTGCTCTATACTCCGGAACAGATGGACAGACTCCTTGTAAAGGGCGGACTTTCATGTATCTGTCAGACCGAAGGGCGCAGTGATATGGAGTTCGACAAGTGGGTAGAAGGCGATGTTAAGTACATAAAGACTCGCAGTGCAGGTCTTGATATAAAACTGATGTTTAAGACGGCTGCTGCAGTTATTCTCCGCAAGGGCGCTAAGTGATCATTTAGCAGCACCATAATTATGGTGCTGCTGTTTTTGATTTTGACTATATTATTATAAATAACGGTAACAACATGAAAGAGGTATGTTAATATGGCAGCAATATTACTCGCAGGAGGAGCCGGATATATCGGTTCACACACAGCGGTCGAACTTTTGAATGCAGGCTATGATGTAGTAGTTGTTGATAACTATTCAAACAGCAGTCCGGAATCTATAAAGCGCGTTGAGAAACTGACCGGAAAAAAAGTAGCTCTTTATGAAGCTGATGTCAAGGATACAGAGAAGCTCAGCGCAATTTTCTCGGAAAACAAGATAGACGCAGTTATACATTTTGCCGGACTTAAAGCAGTCGGCGAATCTGTTGAAAAGCCGATAATGTACTACCGCAATAACATTGATACTACTCTTGCGCTTCTTGAAACTATGGAGAAGTTTGCAGTCAAGAATATTATCTTTAGTTCTTCGGCAACTGTATACGGCGAAGCAAATCCTGTTCCGTACCTTGAAACAATGCCGCGCGGTGCCTGTACAAATCCCTACGGCTGGACTAAATCAATGATGGAACAGATCTTTGAGGACGCTGCAAAGGCTGATGAAAAGCTCTCAGTAGTTCTCCTTCGCTATTTCAACCCAATTGGCGCACATGAGTCCGGTATGATAGGTGAAGATCCTCAGGGGATTCCTAATAACCTCATGCCCTATGTTACACAGGTCGCAGTCGGCAAGCGCGAGTGCCTTACTATATTCGGAAACGATTATCCGACAAAGGACGGTACCTGCACCCGTGATTACATTCACGTTGTTGACCTTGCAAAGGGACACGTTAAAGCTATCGACTATATACTTTCACAGGATAAGTGCTGTGAGATATTCAATCTCGGAACAGGTACTCCGTACAGTGTAACTGAGATTGTTGAGACATTCGAGCGCGTGAACGGCATAAAAGTTAACCATGTTTACGGTGCAAGACGTGCCGGTGACCTTGCTGAGTGCTATGCAAATGCTGACAAGGCGTTGAAAGTCCTTGGCTGGAAAACTGAGAAAACACTCGAAGATATGTGCCGTGACAGCTGGAACTGGCAGAAAAACAACCCTAACGGTTACAGAGAATAATACTATCATATGCCCTTGCACACTTTCGCAAGGGCTTCTGTTATATGCCGGAATTATCCCGGTCTGTATTTAAAAATGAATTCAAAAAGGAGCGGCACTATATGAAGAAATACATCGCACTAATGACTACGGCATTACTCGCAGCATCAATGATCTCATCCTGCGGAAAAGCAGGAAACAGTTCAAGTGGACACAAATGGCAGAACTCTGACACACTCAACGAATGGCAGAAAAGTTTGCTTGAATCGCAAGGGCTTCCAACAGATATTGAAAAGCTGACGCCAATGCAAAAACTATCCATTCAGCATATTTATGAGATGATAACGTATCTCAATGATAAGTATGGCGAAGAATTCGTCTATGCAGGGTATATACAGCCGGGACTAATGGATGAGGAAACTCTCTTAGCCTATCCGAAGAAATACGGTGCTGACGGTGGAAGGAACACGGTAGAAGTTACAGTTGATGATAACGGAGATTTTACAGATAATTATAGTAGCATTGAGGTTAGAGACTATTGTGAGAAGCTTTACAATGATTTTATAAGAGATTATTTTAAATCTGATGAAGCTGTCATATTAATTAACTACTTTAGCTCTGAAATAGATAGTCTTAGCGAAATCGAAGATGATGATTTTGAAAATAAGGTTGGCGGAACAAATATTATTTGTATATCAGATAAAATATGTGATGAAGATATTATTAAAGATTTTATGGCTGAATTCGTAAAATGGAGCAATGCTCGAAGATTGCATTCAAGTAATAGAATCGAAATACTTTGCAATGTGTCCATAGCTAGTTTAACAATTGATAATTGTTCAAATTATTACGATGATTCTTTATTAAGTTATGGATTATCAATATACGGGGATGGAACGTATTCTACTTACCCATCAATCAACTTAAAAATAGAATAACTTTCAAAGGAGAAAAAATATGGATAATATAATTGTTTTAACAGACGAAGAACTATGTATGTTGAAAAAGATAAAATCTTAGATTGAATAAGGCGTTATAAGGCAGATTCGGAGGAAGAAAAATGAAGAAATACATCGCACTAATGACCACAGCAGTAATTGCAGCATCAATGGTCTCATCTTGCGGCAAATCTGCAACAAGTGGAAGCAGTAGCCAAATAGGCGAACAAACTAAGAGTGAACATCAATGGCAGAACTCAGAAACACTGAACGAATGGCAGAAGAGTTTACTTAAAGCTGAGGGACTTCCTACAGACATTGAACAGCTATCACCTTCGCAAAAGTGCTCTATACAGCATATCTACGAAATGATAACTTACCTCAACGAAAAGTATGACGAGGAATTCGTCTATGCCGGATATGTAGAGCCCAGTGTTATGGACGAGGAAACGCTGTACGCCTACCCGAAGCAATTCGGCCCTGAGGGCGGCAAAAACACTGTTGAAGTTACTTTAGACGAAAAAGGCAATTTTACAGACACTTACAGCGATATGGGCGTTAGCAGCTATTTAGAAAAGCTGATAGGTGATTACGTAAGAGGGTATTTCAAATCTGATGAGATCGCCTATTTTATGACGGTTAATGACAGCAATATAGATAGTATGGCTGAGGTGGGGAACGGGGATTTTCAGTGGAAAATAGGACTAATGAATTCTTTCTTTTTCTCGGATAAATACTTCACTCAGGAAGATATTGAGAAATTTGCGCCTATTTTTGCTAAGTGGTTGTATGAGCACAAAATAGTGTCTGATAACCATCTGAATATAGTTAGAAATGTAGATGTGAAAAAAGCAACATATTCAAATAATGATGCGTGTTATAAATTTGAAAACAATGTTTTCTTTTTTGATTTAGGGATTGATCGAAAAAGTGTTTCAACAACTACATCAATTAATCGAGATATTAAAAGGTATGATACTGAAGAATATATAAATAAGGGGTTTGATTGAATATGAGCATTATAGAATTAACTGATGAAGAATTATGTATGCTTGCAGAAAAATAAGAAGCTGAATTCTCTGCTGACATCAGAGCAATGTGCAAAGCCGGTGTAAGCTTCTCGTGAGAGTAAGGAACTCTGAAACCTAACACTGAAAATGCACATTGTTCCGGCATGACACGATAAAAGGCTGTATATCGCAAAATCCTAGAGTGCTGTACAAAAGGTGGTAAAAGTGGTAAAATTGGTGTAACCTTTTCACGAGACTAAGAAACTTAGAAACCTTACACTGAAAATACAACTTTTACCACCAATATCCAAATGTGCCGAAGCGAATGATTACTGCTGCAGTCAGAGTACTGGATAAAATGGATATTTTTGGTGTGACCTTTTCGCGAACCTAAGAAAGTTCAGAACCTTACACTGAAAATATCCAAAATATCCAGCTGGCAGAAAAGATAACGAATACAGATAATACAAAAGAGCTTGCGTTCTATGCGTAAGCTCTTTTTTGTACGATTGACTGTAAGAGCAAAAATGTCATCGGCTTTACAGAACAATGGAATGATTATGCTTTACAGGTATTGTTGGAAGAACAGATGGTATGAATCAGCTCTCCTTGAAGAATTATAACTATTAAATAGATAGTTCGCGCAAGTTAACGGCGTATAATATTTGTATATTTGTTTACAATATTTTAATGCTCAAACTTGCTATAACAATACTATTTGTATTCTTGGCTTGTGCTGTTTTACAGATATTATAGCCGGAATTTTGTGAAATGTTACAAAGATGAGAACCTAATACTTTTGGCGCGCATTTTCTGCTTGCTTTTTATCCCGACGTATTGTATACTAATAATGTATGGGTTTGTTTCACTTATATTATAAACTTTTATACTGTATATCGTGAATAATGTTTACGGATAATATTTAGGAAGGAATGCTTAAATAATGAGAGAGTTTAAGGATTTGCAAATCGCAGTAGCCGGAACAGGCTACGTTGGTTTATCTTTGGCTGTGCTTCTTGCGCAGAATCATAAGGTAACTGCTGTTGATATAGTGCCTGAGAAGGTTGAACTGATAAATGCAAGAAAGTCTCCTATTCAGGATGATTACATAGAAAAGTACTTAGCTGAAAAAGAACTTGACCTCACAGCTACAACAGACGGCGTTTCCGCATACAAGGACGCGGATATCGTTATTATCGCTGCTCCAACGAATTATGACTCTCAGAAAAATTTCTTCGATACATCTGCTGTCGAGGCGGTTATCAGTCTCGTACTTGAAGTTAATCCGGAAGCTATGATGATAATCAAGAGCACAATTCCGGTTGGATATACCAAGAGTGTAAGAGCTAAATTCAACACAGACAGGATAATATTCAGTCCTGAGTTCCTGCGTGAATCAAAAGCCCTTTATGACAATCTATATCCGAGCCGTATTATTGTCGGCTGTGATGATAAGAGCAGAGAAACTGCTGAGGTATTTGCAAAGCTCCTTCAGGAAGGCGCTGAAAAGCCGGACATCGACACTCTGTTTATGGGATTTACCGAAGCAGAGGCGGTAAAGCTCTTTGCCAACACATACCTTGCACTCAGAGTTTCATACTTCAATGAGCTCGATACCTATGCAGAGATGAAGGGACTTGACACACAGGCTATAATCAATGGTGTATGCCTTGATCCGCGTATCGGTGGTCACTACAATAACCCTTCATTCGGATACGGCGGATATTGTCTGCCTAAGGATACAAAGCAGCTTCTTGCAAACTATGCTGATGTGCCCGAAGAGCTAATTAGGGCAATTGTTGACAGTAATAAAACAAGGAAAGACTTTATTGCCGACCGTGTTCTTCAGATAGCTGGCGGTAACAGCTACACCGGCGGATATGTAGGTGAAAAGGACGTTGTGATCGGTGTTTATCGCCTTACAATGAAGAGCAATTCGGATAATTTCCGTCAGAGTTCGATACAGGGCGTAATGAAGCGTGTAAAAGCTAAGGGCGCAACTGTTGTAATTTATGAACCCACACTTGAAGATGGTACATCTTTCTACGGCAGTAAGGTAGTCAACGATCTTGACGAGTTCAAAAAGATAAGTCAGGCTATCATAGCCAACAGATATGACAGCTGCCTTGATGATGTTGCTGATAAGGTATATACGAGAGATTTGTTTAGGAGAGATTGAACGTTGTTAAAGATATGTTTTATTTCTTCTTCGGGCGGACATTGGGAAGAACTTATGTGCCTGAAAAAGATAATGAACAAATACAAGTCATTTTTTGTTACAGAAAAAGGCGGTCAGATGAATGATTCTAGTTTAAAGAATATTTACGGAGTAAAAAAAATCGACCGCAAAGAGAAATTGTTTATTTTTAATTTTCTCGTTCTGTTTTTTAAATCGCTAAAGATTTTCCTTAAAGAGAAGCCTGATGTTGTAATTACAACAGGAGCTTTGGTTTCGTATCCGATTTGCCTTATAGCAAAGATTTTCAGAAAAAAAATAGTATACATTGAATCATTTGCGCGTGTTAATTCAAGATCTTTAACAGGTAGACTTATGTACCCTATTAGCGATCTTTTTTTGGTTCAGTGGGAAGAAATGCTTAAACTATATCCTAATGCCAAATACGTCGGAGGTATTTTTTAAATGATCTTTGTAGCTGTGGGAACTCAAAAGTTTCAATTCAATCGCTTGCTTATTACAATGGATAAATTGATAGCCAAAGGTTATATAAAGGATGAGGTATTTGCACAAATTGGTTTTTCTGATTATATTCCCCAAAACTATCCATATAAAACAATGATGGAAAAATCTGAATTTGATGCAATGATTGATAAATGTGATCTTTTGATAACACACAGTGGCGTTGGAACTATAATTTCGGGTTTAAGCAGATCCAAAGCTGTTATCGTTGTTCCGCGAAAAAGGAAGTACAAGGAGCATATTGACGATCATCAGGTTCAGATAGCCGAAGCTTTTGCTGCTCAGAATTTGATTTTAAAATGCGAAAAAACTAAAAATATATTAGCTTGCATTAAAGAGGCACAACATCATAGCTTTGATCGTTATGTTTCAAAAAATGATGTTGTGATCAATGAGATAGAAAGCTTCCTGAATACTTTAAAATAGTCAATCAGGTACTTTTGTACAAAGATTTGGAGATCAATATGAAAATTTCGATTATTACCTTACACAGAGTGAGAAACTACGGTTCTTCATTGCAAACATTAGCAACTCAGAGTTTCTTTAAAAAAGCTGGCTTTGATGTTGAGGTCATAGATTATTATCCGGAAAGATATACCAGTATAGGATTGCTGAAAAGACTGAAAAATAAGAGTTCTAAACTGCAGAACAATGCGTTGCTTCTTTTCGCTGCAAGAGTGATAATGTCAGTGTCTTATGTTAAGAAGAAAATAGTATTCGACAGCTTCTTGAAAAGGCATATAAGATTATCTGCCCGTACATACAGGAATGAAAGTGATTTGAAAAGATATAAGCTGGATAGTGATGCATTCTGTACAGGCAGTGATCAGGTTTGGAATAGTCATTGGAATGAAGGTATAGACAGACCATTATATCTTAGTTTTGTTCCAGCTGATAAGTATAAATTCTCATATGCATCAAGCATAGGTAATGAAATACTTGATGAAACTGAAGCTAAAGAGGTTTCAAAGTTGCTTGCAGAGTATAGATATATATCTGTAAGAGAAAAAGAGGGCGTAAAGGTGCTCGATACTATCGGTCTGAAATCAGTTCAGATGCTTGATCCTACTCTTTTGTTCTCCAGTAAATTCTGGGACAGATATACTACCGGCAGATACGGAAATAAGAGATATATAGTTACATATAATCTTCATCATGATAAGAAAGTTGATGAATTAGCTCATAAGCTTGCAAAGAAATATGGAGTCAAGGTTTATAATATCAGTTATAACATACATGATATTATCAGGAAGGGAACATTGAAATGGTGCCCGAGCGTTGAAGACTACCTTGATCTTATAAAAAATGCGGAATATGTTGTTACAGATTCATTCCATGCGACTGTTTTTTCTATCATATTCCATACAAAATTCTTTTCGATATACCCTGAGCAGGCAAGCTCAAGAATCAGAAGTATTTTAAATCTGACCGGACTTGAGGGAAGGGCAGCTGAAAGTGTTCCAGATGTCAATAGTCTCTCTGAAATGATAGATTTTAAAAAAGCTGATCTAGTGTTGATAAAGGAGAGAAAGAAAGCTGCATTATATGTAAAACGTATATCGGCTGAACTTAGAGCTTTATATAACGAGGAGTAATGTAATAATGGATGAAGTGAAAACGACACCTGTTTTATTTCTAGAAAAAAAAGATTGTTGTGCCTGTGGCGCTTGTGTAAATTCTTGTCCTAGAGATGCGGTATCTATGAAAGAGGATGAGTACGGCTTTTTATATCCGTATATTGATGCTGATAAATGTGTAAAGTGCGGAAAGTGCAAGACGGTTTGTGCGTATCAAAATTATAAAGAGACTAATACACCATTAAAAACTTGGGCAGCTGTTTCAAGTAGTGAAAGAATCGTTATGCACTCAGCTTCAGGCGGAGTTTTTTCAACCCTTGCAGCAGCGTTTTTGAAGAGTAAGGATTATGTATCAGGTGCAGTATTCGATGATGGCTTTAATCTTCATCATATTATTACGGATAACATGAAAGACTTGATAAAGCTTCAAGGCTCTAAATATACTCAAAGCAATACAGGTGATATTTTTCGCCAGATAAAGGAAAAACTCAAAACTGGAAAGAACGTTTTATTCTGCGGGTGTCCTTGTCAGGTAGCAGGATTAAAAGCATATCTCGGAAAAGAATATGGCAATCTGTTCACATTAGACTTGATATGTCATGGTGTACCATCCAACAGAATGTTTAAGGATTATCTGAAATGCTACGAGAATAAAAAAGAGATCAAAACAAAAAAATTCCTTTTCAGAGATAAAAATATTGGTTGGGGCAAGAATGGTAGCTTAATATCTTATTCTGGAAAAAAATATAGGTTGTTTGAATCGTCGGTTTCGTATTTCTATTATTTTGCACAAAGCTTGATAATGAGAACAAATTGTTATAGTTGTAAATATGCCAACGGTAAACGATGCGGAGATATAAGTATTGGTGATTATTGGGGAATTCAGAAGGAGCATCCTGAATGCCTCGGAGGTTCAAAAATAGATGAATCAAAAGGAGTTTCGGTAATAATTGCCAATACGGATAAGGGATTACGGCTTATAAACGAACACCGTGGACTATTTAACTTGTATGAATCAACATTCGAAAAAGCGGCCAAAGGTAATGCACAGTTGAACGTTCCCACAAAATATGATCATAAAAGAGAAGAAATCCTTGCTTTATATGCTGATGGCGGTTGGGAAAATGTTGAAGTAAAATTCAACAATGAGATCGGTTTGAGAAGATACAGCGGATACATAAAGAGCTTAATTCCTCAGAAATTAAAAAGAACATTAAAAAGACATCTTAAGCAGAGGTGAAATGTTTGAAAGTCCTTATAATTACTACTGTACGTTTCAGATTTAATGGTATAACTTCTGTTATTTTGAATTATTATTTGAATATGAACAAAAAAGGAATGCAGATTGATCTTGTAACTCCTAATAAAATTAGTGAAGAATATAAGAATATCTTTTCCGAAAACAGTTCCAAAGTGTTTAACATTAACAGAAAGGGGAATCCGTTAAAATACTTTATTCATTTGACGAAACTTTTGAAAAAAGAGAAGTACGACGTTGTTCACATCCATGGTAATAGTTCAATGATGCTTATTGATGTGTTGCCTGCTGTTATTGCAAGAGTTCCGATAAGAATAGTACATTCCCACAATACAACATGTAATCATGTATGGTTGCATAGGTTGTTGAACCCTTTATTTAATCTTTGCTATACAAATGGAATGGCTTGTGGTCAGGATGCTGGCCGTTGGTTGTATGGTAGTAAGAGTTTCGTTGAACTCAAGAATGGAATAGATACCAGCAAGTATCTTTATTCTGAGAGCATACGTGAGCAATACAGAAAAGAACTTGGAGTTGGTGAAAAGGTTTTATTAGGACACGTTGGCAATTTTATAGAACAAAAAAATCATGAATTCCTAATAGACATATTTGCTGATTTGCTTAAAAAAAATTCGAATTATATGCTTCTTTTAATAAGTGATGGCGCTTTAATGGAAAGCATAAAAGCTAAAGTTGAAAGGCTTAAAATATCAGATAGTGTTATTTTTTTAGGGAAAACACCGGATGTTAATAAGTATATGCAGGCTATGGATATTCTTTTATTGCCATCATTGTATGAGGGATTGCCGGTAGTTTTGATTGAGGCTCAAAGTGCCGGACTACAATGCTTGGTATCTGATAAGGTTTCGGTTGAATCTGATGTTACTGATACGCTCAAATTTATAGCTATTGACGACACTGAGCAATGGGTAAATGAAATTCAAAAAAGTTCGGCGACTCTTAAGAATTCCGACAGATATCAGATTTGTTTAGAAAATGATAAAAAAATATCTCAGAGTGGATATGATGTTACTCAGAATGCTGAATTTCTAAAAAAATACTACATTGATTTGGTAAAAGGAAAGAAGAAATGAAAATAGGTGTAATTACATGGTGGAGAAATAATTATGGCTCAATATTACAGGCATATGCTCTTCAAAATGTTTTAAATAAAATGCCTGATGTTGAGTGTGAGATAATTTCTCAATATGACAGGAATCCTGCAACATTAAAGAACTTTATCAATAAATTAAGAACTAGAGGAATTATTAATACCTTAAAAATTAGTTTTTGGAAATTTAGTCTTCCTAAAATGAGAGAAAGAACATCTGCATTATTGAGTTTTGTTAATGATAATCTGAGAATTTCGGATAATAATTATACTGAAGACACAATATACAAAACCAATGAATTATATGATGTTTTTATATGTGGCAGTGATCAGATATGGAATCCAACTTTGACAAGACTCGATAGTATTTATTGGCTGACATTTGTTGAAAACAATAAGAGTAAAATTGCATATGCTCCGAGTGTTGGAGTTAAGACTTTTACCGATAAACAGAAGAATATTGTAAGAAAAAATCTTTCTTCTTTTAAAGCTGTTTCTTGTCGTGAACTTTCAGGAACAAGGCTTATTAATGCGACTCTTTACGGTAATAGATGTGAAAAAGTAGTTGATCCTACTTTGCTTGTTGATAAAAGTGTTTGGGATGATATTTCTGAAAGAAAAGTTTCTTGTGAAAAATACATTTTTGTATATTTTCTAAGGTGTAATAAAAAACATAGAAAAATGGTTGAAGAATTCGCGACTCAAAAAGGCCTTAAAGTGTATTCTATGCCTTTTTTAGAGCCTGAATTCGCTGAAATATATGATTTTTCTTTTGGAAATAAAAAAATATGGAAAGCCTCTCCGGCTGATTTTATTTCTTACATACGAAATGCTGAATATGTATTTACAGATTCGTTTCATGCTTCAGTATTCAGCATTATATATCATCGAAATTTCTTTGTTTTCCCTAAGAAGGGGAAGGCACAAATGGAGAGACTGATGTCCCTTTTTAATGAGAGCGGCGTTGGAAACAGGATTATCGACTCAACTAAAAGAGTTGACGATATTTCAGAGATAAACTGGGAAAATGTGGATCTTTTACTGAATAATAGTAGAGAGGATTCGTATAACTACTTGAAAGAAGCAATCAATAAGTGTAGAGGAGTATAGAATGAGAATTCTGATAGTAAATACATTTTATTATCCGAACATGAAAGGCGGTGCAGAGCAAAGCGTAAAGCTGCTTGCCGAAAATCTTGTTAAACATGGACATATAGTTGGTGTTTTTTGCATAGATTCTCAGGAAAATGAATTAAGTGTAGAAGATTACAATAATGTAAAAGTTTTTAGGCATACTTCAGGTGATTTCGAACTGTATAAATTTAGCTATGATAAAAAGAATATCAGTAAGCTTCAGAAAATCAGACAAAAACTAATATGCTACAATAATAAAAAAACAATTGATGAATTTGAGGATTTGTTATTAAAGTTCAAACCAGATGTTGTTCACACTAATTCAACTTACGGAATGTCATATCATATTTGGAAAACGGCCTATAAAAAAGGTATTCCTGTTGTTCACACGATTAGAGATACAGGAATTGTGTCACCGGTTACTTACGGTCACTCCGTTAACAGTATTGTTTTAAAGCTCCATAGAACATATGTAAAAAAATACTCAAGTTATGTTTCTGCAGTTACAGCGCCTTCAACATACACTTTGAGCACCTCTTTGGTTAATAATAATTTCAGAAATGCTACAGTTAAAGAATGTATATTTAACAGTGTTGTGGTAGATAAGGAAGCATTATTGACGACACTTGAAAGGCGCAAAAAGTGGGATTCGGATATAATTAAATTTATGTTTGCTGGAAGACTTGTTGAGATTAAAGGCGTTAAGCATATGCTTGAAGCATTTGATACACTGGTAGATTATAATGTTGAGCTGCATATTTGCGGCGATGGCGAGTTATTGGACTATGTAGAAAAAAAAGCATCAAAAAATCGCAGAATTATTATACATGGTAAACTTGCTAATAATGAGCTTGCGAAGGTTTACGATGAATGTGATGTTATGATAGTACCATCAATTTGGCCTGAGCCATTTGGAAGAGTTTTGATAGAAGGAAATATCCATGGGTTGCCAGTAATAGCTTCTAATTGCGGTGGTATGCCTGAGATAATTGCCAATACAAATGCTGGGATTATTTATAAAAGCGGAGATATTGTTGAATTGAGTAATTGCATGAAGTATTATTGTTCAAGGGAGAATATAAGAAAGACTTTTGATAATATATTAAAAAATTTATGGATGTATGATATTGAGAAGCAGATAGAAAGCTTTGAATCAGTTTACTGTCGTTTGACTGATTTGAGGGAGAAACATTTATGAATACAATTAACAGACTGTTATTTTACATAGCTTGGGTGGTATATTTAGTATACTATGTGTTGTTCAATTGTAGCAGTTATAAATTATTAATTGATGCTGATAGAAATGAATCTTTAGTTAAATATACCACAGTTGGATTGCTTTTTATATCCAGTATGTTCATATCGCGATACAATGCAAAGTCGATAATGATGTTTTTATTGATATTAAGTATATTTTTGATTTCAAGTATGAAATCTCATTCACAGATGATGTTATTGATGATTTTGTTCTCATATGCCGCCAAGGATAATATTAGCATAGAAGAGTTCATTAAGATTGATCTTTTTTTAAGAATTTTATTGGTATTAATTGTTATATTGTCTGTATATTTTGGTGTGATACAAAATCAAAAAGTTGAAATTAATGGATATGAAAAGAATACCTTTGGGTTTAATCATGTAAATACTTTGGGTGTACTAATTGGAACTATTTTTTCTGAATATATTGCTTTGAATTTTAAAAAGATTAATCTTGTTAGAATCATAGTGTTGAGTATGGGAATATTTTGTATGTATCATATTGGTATAAGTAGAACAGCTATTTTTTCCATGTTGCTTATTGTTTTTTTGATTCCCATTGTAAAAATGAAGATGGTTAGCGAAATAATTGAGCATCATTCAATACTGTTT
Organism: Ruminococcus sp.; assembly: GCA_016290875.1. Classification (GTDB taxonomy): domain Bacteria; phylum Bacillota; class Clostridia; order Oscillospirales; family Ruminococcaceae; genus Ruminococcus. The sequence continues at coordinate 3,423 of JAEEVL010000012.1, read as the reverse complement.
TCTCTAATCCCGTTGATGATGTGGCTTGTGTGTGCCTTTTTGGCTATAAGGTATGATTCTGGTAATGCTTTTATGAAATCTTTAGATAGCGTTTTATCTACAAGATTGCATTGGGCACATTATTTCTGTAATCAATATGGTTTTTCATTATTTGGTAGAAAAATTATTTTAATAAGTACTCAGCAGGCTGCCCAACTTGGAATACAAGCTAAGATTTTTGATATGGGGTTTGTTAGACTAGGAGTTGAATATGGAGTTCTAGTTATGGCTGCTTTTCTTTTGTTTTTTACATTGATATGCAAATATTCTATTGATACTAAAAATTTTGGATTGTTTTTAGCAGTGATTTATTTTTCTTTAACTCTGTGTGTGGAAGTTGGAGCGTACAATGTAATAAATAATTTTACACTTATATTTGCAGTTCAAGGTGTACTGAATTGTGGATTTATTTCAAGAAAAAAATATAGAAATCTCGTTTTAAAAAAGCGTGTGCAAAATTTATATAATAGATTTGATCGAGTCGGTTAGGAGATAAAATGTCTGAAATGTCTATAAAAAAGGCAACTATGATCAATGCTGTATCAAAATATGGTAAAGTTTTGATGAATCTTGTCTTTGCTGCTGTATTATCAAGAATACTTTCACCAACTGACTATGGTGTAGTTGCCATGGTTACTGTATTTACGACATTTTTTAATATACTTTCGGATATGGGACTTGGCAGTGCAGTTATCCAAAATAAAGAAATCACTGATAATGAAGTGAATGATATTTTTTCATTTTCGTGTTACCAAGGTTTGTTTTTAGCAGTATTATTTGCCTGTTTATCATTCCCAATTTCTCTATTTTATCATGATACAGTATATATATCAATATGTTGTATTTTATCGATTTCGGTTTTGTTCAATACTCTTAATATGATACCGAATGCAATACTAATGAAGAATAAACGCTTTATTACTGTTGCTGCAAGAAATATCTTTACCACGATTTTAACAGGTGGTATAACAATAATACTTGCTCTTTGTGGATTTAAGTACTATTCCCTTGTAATCCAATCAGTTGCTTCTTCGTTGATTATATTTCTATGGAATCTGAAGGGCGTGGATCTTAAGTTTAGGTTCAGATATAAAAAGGATAGCATAAATAAAGTAAGAAATTTTAGCAGATTTCAATTTGCCTATAATCTTGTGAATTATTTTTCTAGAAATACAGATAATATTTTAATCGGAAAAATGATGGGAAATGAATCCCTTGCTTACTATAGCAAGGGATATACGCTCATGCTTTATCCAGTTCAGAATCTAACATTTGTTATAACACCGATATTACATCCAATTCTATCAGATTATCAAAATGATAAGCAATATATTTATAATAAATATATGCAGGTTACTAAATTGTTATCATTGCTGGGCGTTTTTGTAACTGGATATTGCTTTTTTGCTAGCCGTGAGATAGTGTTGTTAATGTTTGGAAATCAATGGGAAAAAGCAGTAATAAGTTTTAGAATTCTAAGTATTTCTGTTTGGTCGCAAATGATGTCATCAACAGCAGGTGCTATATTTATGAGTCTTGATAAAACAAAAGTAATGTTTAAATCAGGCGTTATTCAAATGATTATTACAGTTTCAATGACTATTATCGGATGTATAATGGGAAAGATAGAATATGTTGCTCTGTGTGTAACGGTAGGATTGATATTCAAATTCTTTATAGAATTTGGATATTTGATAAAAAAAGGTTTTGAGTATAGTTATTTAAGCTTTTTGAAAAAATTGCTTCCGGATCTTATGATTTTCTTGTTTCTAATTACACAGTCTTTAATAGTAAATAAGTTGATACATATTAACAGTCTGCTTATTTCAGCAGGTTTTAAACTAGCATTGAACAGTATTATTTATGTGTTACTATTATTGCTTTTAAATCAGACTAAGTTTTTGACAGCGTTGCTACCGAGAAAACTGAGAAAAAAGGTGAAGAAATGAGTATAAAAAAAAGAATAGTTGCTGTTGCGAGAAATATGGCAGTGAACTCATTTAGAAAGAAAAATAAGAATAAAGATTTTACGTTGATATCTCAAAACTGTATAGGTGGAGTTATTTATTCTGATCTTGGACTTGAGTTTAAATCACCAACAATTAATATGTTTATTGAAGATGAAAACTTTGTTAAACTAGTAGAAAACCTTGAATATTATATGAGTGTTGAAGCTGAAGCATTATGTGAGAGATTTGTCGATCCTATTGATAACAGTATTGTTTATCCTAAAATAAAGATAAGGGATATTGAAGTATGCTGTCTACATTATAAGAACTGTGAGCAAGCGATAGATGCTTGGGAAAGACGCAGAAAAAGGGTTAATTTGAATAACGTATATGTTATTGGTAATTCCTGGAATTTACATGAAAATGAAGAATTAATAAAAAGATTAAGTAATACAAAGTATAAAACAGTAATTTTTACATATCACTCATATAGCAATGATAAGTGTATCCAGCTAACTGAAAAATATTGGTTTAAAGACAAACGAAATGTTGTGCGACCAAATTTGACGGATAGAATGCCATATTCGGTATATAAATATTTTGAAAAAAAGTTCGACTTTGTACGATGGCTCAATGATAAATGAATTCACGGATAAGTTGAATGATTTTGAAGTGTGTTTTTCAAAAAAGACGTCATCTTTTTAGTTTTCGTTTGCTCCCCTTTTTTAACATGAATAGATTGTGTCTTATGAATTACTAAACACAAGAAATATTTAATATGCTCTATTGGGAGCATATGTTCAGATTCTGTCTAAGACTGAGTAGCGAAACCAACGAAAAACGCGTTGCTTTAGCAATTTGATTTGTAACCGCCTAAAATATACTTCCTATCTAATGAGATCTAGATAGGCTAAACTATAAGTAACTAACAAAATTGAACAGAAGTTGATTGAAATGTCAAGGATAAAAATGATGTTAAGTTAGCATAGTGGGCGAAAATGGCAAGAATCAGAAGGACCAGCGGACTTACCGCAACCGACTGCTCTTTCAGTATAACACTTCATAAATCTACCTGATAAGGCGAAATCAAGCATAATGGATTCTAAAAGCTTTATTGATTTTATTAGCGATAGAATAGAAACTTTATTTGACGATGATAATATGTACTTAACAGTATAAATGTGCTATGATGAAGATTTTAAGTTTGCAAAAGAACACGATTCAGATGAATATAACCCCTATATCTCTTATGATAAATATATAATGAAGGAGTAGAAATGCTTGCCGCACTTGCATAATCTAAAATTACCGGGAGTCTATCCTAAAATTTGTGTAAACCTCTGAAGTAGTGTATAATAGAAGAGACACTACTTCGGAGGTTTTAATTATGAGCAGAAGACGAAGAAATGAAACAGAAGAGCAGCGTGCAAGAAGA
>JAEEVL010000034.1 GCA_016290875.1 Ruminococcus sp. | reverse complement strand
AGTGTCTCTTCTATTATACACTACTTCAGAGGTTTACACAAATTTTAGGATAGACTCGTCAGTTGTAACATCTTCCATGATGTTGTAATTGAACGCACCGTTCATATCGAAGCTGATGTCGATAGACTTGTCCTCGTTCTGGTGGACTGTGACCTGACGGACAAGCATCCTCAGGTTTACATTTGAGATATGTCCGTCTGCAAGTATAGTTTCTATCAGCTCGGAAGTGTTCTTCAATTCCTCGCGGCGCTTCTTGCAGACCTCATCATAATGCCGCAGGTCGGATATCTTCTTTTCAAGTGAGCGTATATCCTCTTCACGCTTTTCGATCATACCGTTATAGACCTTAGCATGTTCGCGGTCATTGATTCGTTCAATGATAAGCTGTTCGATCTCGTCATGCTTCTGATTGATTTTCTCATTGTTGTGCTGTATCTCCCTGTCGTACTTAGGCTTCTTTTTCAGCCAGTTCTTGACGACCTTTTCGTATTTCGCGCTCTCGTTCTGAATATATTCGAGCAGTGAAACGATTTCGATATTTATCAGTGCATCAAGCTGTTCCTCGCGGACTGAATGCGGTGTGCAGTATTCCTTGCCGTAGCGGTGGTTGCTGTTACAGGTGTATTCAACGTACTCCTTATCCTTCCACCTCCTTCGTCGTGCGATTAGACTCGCACCACACTCGGCACATTTGATGATGCCTGCATAGCGATGAATGTTTCTTCCACACTGTGACCTTGGATTTATCTTCGACCTCTGTTCAAGCATGAACTGTGCCTGTTTCCATGTTGTTTCGTCTATGATAGGCTCACAGAAGTTTTCGTGTTTGAACTGCTCATCCTCTGGCACTGCTGTTATAGTCTTATATATCTTTGAGCTTACTGTCTTATGATTCACAAGAGTACCGTGATAAAGCTCGTTGGTAAGCATTCTCTTGACTGTCGTTTGTACCCACAGATACTTCTTTGATATGTCAGGCTTGTGGTCGGACAGCTTGCGATTGAAGTAATAGTCAGGCGACTTAATTCCGTCTGCATTCATTTTCTTCGCTATGGTAGTCAGCCCATATCCTTCGATGTACAGCCGGAACACTTCGCGGACTATCCATGCTGTTTCTTCATCAATACTTATCGTTCCTGTGTTCTTATCCTTAACATATCCCATTGGCAGAGTCTCGACTATGCCAGTGGTTTTCTGTTTCTGCCGCACTCCTGTGCGGACTTTCTTGCTTATGTCTTTGGCATAGAAGTCATTGAACAGCTGCTTGAAGCCTATTAGCATATCATCGTTTTCGTTTGTCGAATCTATGCCCTCGGTCACTGAGTAGACCTTTACGTTGTTCTCACGCAGGTGGTCTATGAACAGAGCTGTCTGTGTTCTATGCCTGCCGAGTCGGGACAAGTCCTTGACCAATACTATGTCGACCTTTCCCTCATCGACAGCAGTTTCAAGCTGACCGATGCCTTTTCGGTTGAAGGTCATACCGGAAACGTTATCATCGAAGCTCTCTCCGACGATATCATAGCCGTTCTGTTCAGCGTAGTCGGCAAGTATCTGCCGCTGATTTTGCAGACTGTTCATCTCAGTGTCCTCGTCACGGGACAGCCTGTAATATAGCCATGCTTTCATAATATCATACTCCTTTCCTGGCAGTCGCAGCACCTTGTTCGGTGCTACGACACACCATACCACAAATCTTTTCAGAAGTCTACTGCTTTTTCTTTATCTTCCGAAAATTCGACCTTTCCACTAAATTCTACCTGAGCAGTCTGTGCAGATTCCGACGAATTCAGATAGTCGTGTATCATAGCTTCAATGAAATTATCAAAGGCGGTATTATCGCCGTTGTATTTAAAACTTGCAATGCCAATCTTCGGTTCAGTTCTCGTTCTTCCCAATATACAACTCTCCTTTTATTTGTATCGTTCATGTTTCCTGTGTGATTTGAATTGTTCATTTTAACATTCTCCTTTTCGATAACGTATCGGCTTTCACGATACCCTTTCTGCAAAGGGTGTCACGTTTCATGACACCCTTTTGTATTATGAGCTGGAGTCACGTTTCGTTACTCCATGGTCTGACCGAACGAATCGTTCTGTCAGCTCATACCTTCCGCTATGGATGATATGCAGGTGCTGCCGTTTTGGCAACGCCTGTCGGTACTGAATGGTTCGTTTACCACCCGCCCTGATTCAAGGCAGGTGCTGTACGGTGAACGTTTTGTTCAGCGTCATCTCAAAGGGGGGGCCATTTCGGTCACCCCTTTGCTGAGCCTGCGTTTTGCCGACTCAGGTATGTGAGGTGGAGGTTCACCGCCTCATAGTTATGACGGGATATTTCATCCTACCTTACCGAATTCCCATTACGGGAACTCGGTCCTGAGCTGGGACTGAGTGCAGTCATGTTTCGGGACTACATCACACTCAAGTACCGTAATTGTAGTTGAGTGTACCCTGATTCAAGGTACAACGCCCCACGACTCCCTGTTATAGCAAACCGCCGTTTACCCCATGTGCATACCGAGCTCTTCCTTTTTACGGAGCTCCTTTGCGAGAACCTTGCGGTCAACGTGTTCCCGTGCGTACTCGATATCGTCGGAAGGCTCGTCATCAATCAGCGTAGCCACAGCAGCAATGCCATCGACGATATCAGGTGCAGGAGCTCTATCACTGCTACTGCTGAGAGAAGTCTGAAGTCTCGCTTCCTGTTCAACTCGTCGGAGCATTTCAGCTGCGATAAGGTATGCTCGTTCAGCTTCCCAGCCTGTGATGACAGGTTCTCTGCCGCCTGATTCAGCTTCGATACCTCTGCCGTCACGTTCTGTGACGTCTGCTCCTGAAACTCCTTTCCCTGTTCCAGTAACTGATCGTAAATTGTCTGCTGATTTCGCAGGTACAGTTTCATCTGTGCATATGTCATAGTCACGTCTGTCTGAGCCTTGATCTCCAACAGTGTATCTGTTAGCAACTTCAGCTGTGCTATTGTAGCCTGCCAGTTGCTGTCGGTGACGCAGACCATAGCTGGTATGTCCTGTGCCTCCTGTATATTCTGTTTGGAGGCTTCTTTCATTTCTTCGTATTTTGAACTCATATTCCATTTTCTCCTTTCTGTATTTCGCTTCGTGAAGCTTGTTGTCGCGGCATCGTCTGCCGTTAGGACAGGTGTATGTGATGTACTTGCGGCTGTCCTCCCACCGAACATCGTAGCCGTACTGCTTCATATAGAAGCGGAATTGTTTCTTTGACTTTGCTCTTTTCATGACCGCATCAATGGTATTGCTGAGATTCATCTTCCAGCTCTCACCGCGTATTGCACTCCTGTACTCGCCTGTGGTCACACCGTAAGTATGCTTTCCGAGCTCGAGCTGTGTGAGAGTTGTCACTCCGTACTGTCGACATATCTCATCACTGAGCTGCCGCAAGTTTTGCAGTGTGAACTTGTTGGAGTGGTACTTCAAACCTGTGTCGGCGTTGACTGCGTTCAGTATGAAGTGCGAATGTATGTGGTCGGCGTCGGTGTGAGTTGCCACTACAACTTCGTGACCTTTGAATGCTCGCTCCGCAAACTCAACTGCGATCTTATGAGCAAGTGCAGGCTCAATATCGTAGCCACTCGGGTGAGACTGGACGAAATGATAGTAGCGAATGCCGCCAGTCTTGCCGTACATCTCACGGGTGTTTTTGAACTCCTGATACGCTGTGGGCAGCGAACAGTTCAGAGCCGTCACATATTTTTTGCCCTCGGTCTTGTCGTCGCGGCAGATGTATTCCAGACTCTTCTTTCCGCCGCCACCGCCTTTCGTGCTTATCGCAGTGACCGTCGCCACTACTTCACCTCCCTCAGAAGCTGACCTATCATCTCCGTGACCTTCCTGTGCTCATCAAGAAGTGGTTGGAAGTTCACGGCGGTCAGCCTGTCCATGTTGGCGAGCGTAGCTATCTGATTGAGGTTACGTCCGATAGCTTTCTGCTGCCGAACTATCTCGTCGATACCATTAACGACGATTATTTTCTTACCGAGAGCGCACCGCATCACAAAGTCGTTCAGCTTCAATTCGTGCCTCTCAGCCAGTTCATGAACACGTCTGCTTTCTTCCTCTGTGCAACGTATCGCTATTGTGGTATTTCGTTTTCTCATGTTATCTACCTCCTTTTTCTTATGCCAATTAAAGTGGGTTCGGGCTTCTGCCCGACAAGCAAGGCGGCAGGCGGAATGCCAACTGCTATGCTTGCCTTCCCAGAAGGGAAGATTTTTTGTCACCACCGCCACTTTTCCCTCTGCCGATAGTATCTGTACGGTATCGCCACACTCGCTCCACGTTGCGCGACAACCGCTTTCACCGCAGCAGGTGGGATACCTTGCCCGCTTTCGTTGTTGGCGGCAAAAACGGCGCGCTTCGTGCGTGACAGTAACTCCGCCGTGACGGTAACTCTACCGACACGCAAAGCTACCGACACGCCCCGCAGATGAAGCTATATAGAGCTTTGTGAGCTGTCAGGCAACGTCTGCGTGACGGTAACATTTCTACCGTCACTACCGACACGCTCGCCGTTGTAGTGAAGAATAATAATGCGACCTTTGTGAACTCTTTCGTACTTGAAATCAATTCCGTATTTACTAAGTTCGTATCCATTCTGAACCAAGTCGCGCGTTACTCTATTCGGATATATCACTTCATCGGTAACTGTTTTTAGTTCAGTGACCAACTCAGTTGCAGTACCTTCAAAGTGAATTCGCTCTCTGATAAAAAGATATATGGCAGAGAGAACAATATTGTCGCGGCTCTTCTTCGGTGCAGCTTCGTTCTCAACTATCCAGCGCATGACATCTGTATCGAAGTGCATTTGCAGTTCTGCGTTCTCGAAGTCACGACCTACACAGTGTAGAGTTGCATGACCTGAACCACGTCGTGTTTCAACTAACACAAAACTTCCGTCTGCACTTCCACTGATACCTGTCGAACCAGAGATCATATTGAACGGATCGTTGTCCTTGCACTTGCGCGTGTGATGAATAAGCATTATGCAAATGCCTAAGCGATACGCGAGATGTTTTAGACCGATAAGTTCTTCATAGTCCGTACCATAGCTTGATTCAACATTGCTGCGTACCATTTGCATGACGTCTACCACAACTATTTTTAAGTCGTTGTGTTCTTTCTTGAACGCTTCTATCTGTTCTTCGAGACCGCTGCCTATCTTGTCGGCGGCAACAGCAAAGTGAAGTGACTCGATAGGTTCAGCATTCATCTGAAACAATCTGTCCTGCACTCGCTGATAGTTATCTTCCAAGCATAAGTACAAAGCTGTTCCCTGAATAGTATCACGTCCAAGAACAGTTGCGCCTGTTGCAATGCTGAGACATATATCCATTGCGAGCCATGACTTACGAACCTTCTGCGCGCCTGCAAGTACATACAGTCCCTGCGTTAGCAGTCCGTCAATGATGAACTCTTTTGGCTTGAATACTGTTGTCAGTATTTCTTCTGCGGTTTTCGTCTGTAACATATTACTCATAGCATTCCTCCTTTCTCATAAGATTCCCGAACACAGCCGACCGCTTTTTTCGCTACGGGCAACTGCTCGCGCGAACTATTTGTGTGGGCTGTGTCGGGCGGATATTTGCTCTCCCAAGTGAAAAATGTGGGAGCAGTATCTTTTATGCAAAACACATCGTTTTTGCATACTATTTTCGTTCCTAAGAACGACATTCCGAAATACAATAATGTTTTAACGAGAACCGCCCCTTTCTCACTAAAACTAAACATCACCTGTAAAGCACATAGAATAGGGCTTTGCAGACATTTCAATTCATAGCTGTTGTGTGATGACAGTTATGAATGATTTTTCGTTAAAAATGAGCGTTTCGGAATGAAAATGTGGGAGCAGTATCCTTTTGGCAATTTGAACTGTTTTTGGCACATAGATCAGACACATCACGAACGGGTCAGTACTAAAGCGCGCGACACATTACGGACCTGCTGCGGATTCACAGTGGTATCCGCCGCACTCCTGCCTGACCGAATCAGGAGCCGCCCGACTGCACATCGGACTCATAGGCAGCTTAAATGCTCGGCTGCCCTGGCACACTCCCATTGCCTGCGACGGTTTTATCACGCTCGGACTGTGGCTGAGTGTAAGTATCCGTTCCCGACTTTCATCGCTACTTCACACCTGCACTGTGTGAAACCGAAGATGTTATCGCTCGCCTTACGGGTCATCGCGCATCTTCAGGCTGGTACGGCTCACCACCCCACCATCGGAAACAACGTAACTCCTGATCCCTTATTCAATTGTCAAGTTAAGTTCAAGTCCGCAGACTCTTCCTCAGTTTCTATGATAGCAGACTTTTTTCAATGAATAAATGCGAAATGGAACTCACAAGCAATTTCTGTTTTTCATTTCAAAAAACTATCTTTTTTACATAAGATGTGGTATAATATTGGTAACTTATCTTTGGAGGCGAGACTGATGTATTTGAGCCGTGGACTCTATGTTTTCCCGAATAAGAACAGAATAAGACGCTTTATGTACGACGGAGAGGAAGCCACTGAGCTGCCAGCTATAACATTTGAGCAGCAGCTGATAGACTTTCTTGAGATTGATCTTGCTCCATTTAACAGACTTCTTGATAAACTAAAAGCACATACCAAAGAGAACACCAGCCCAGATGAACTTATGAGTGTGTGTCGTGCTGTTGGATATGCCGCTGAAATATTTTGCCAGGAAGAACCTGTTTACAGCTTCCTGCTATGTACGAAGCTGTATGTTGACAGTTATGATATATCAAGTTATGAAGAACTTTTTGAGTATAAGGATTACGCTGTTGAAATGCTGAGAGATATGGTACACACTCAAAATGTTTTCTTTACTATTGCCGACGCATATTGCAGAATTGAAGGCAGTCATGAGGAGAAGACCACCAAAGCATTTTTAGGCAGGGAAACTATTTTCAAGTGCCAATTTGAGCAAGTCATCGCTCATACTGATGTCGGCACGGAAATGTTTCAGATGACACGTCCTAAGCTGCCGTACAGCAGAGGTTACCGTTTTGACAATCTGCCTGCCTATATATGGTATGTTTTTCTGAACGCAATGGAATATGATACGAGTTTCAGCCAATGCGACTACTGCGGACACTTCTTCAAGCCAAAGACAAAGAAAAAGACCCGATACTGTGATCGGGTCAGGACTGATGACGGACGCACCTGTAAGCAGATAGGTCCGCAGCAGATGTATAAATTCAGGCTTCAGCACAGCAAGCTGCTAGCTGACTACGACAGAGCTATCAATCGCAACTACCGGCGAGTGGAGCGATATGAACTAAAGCTCGGAGACGAAAAGCAGGGCAAAGACTTGTCCTATAACGATTATGCCGACTGGCTCAGGGAGCTTCATACTGCGAAAGTGTCTTTCATGTCAGGGGAGATATCTGAGGAAGAGTTTAGGGAAGCTATTCATCGGATAGATTGAAAAATGCTATAAGATTAGCTGCAGCAATACTTCTTAGTTGCTTTTTATGCCTATTAATATATTATGATGAAAAAAATAGGGATTTTGTTACCGGATATTACAACAAACTTTGATTTGTAATATGATTATATATTAGATATTCTGTAGATTTTATAATAAATATATTGATTTATTATACTGATAATGATAAACTAAGTATTGTTTCTAACATAATTCTGCTACACACAACTATTATTAGATAGGGGTGATACAACACATCAAACAAATGCTGCAAGTAATATAAAAAATATGATATCAACAATTAAAGCAACTGAATCAATACGATATCAAGAATTGGAGGAAACATGTTTAAAAGAATAATGTCGATAATACTATCGGCGGCAACAGTTGTGGGTTTTATCCCACATATACCTGCAAAAGCTGAAGAGATAGAACTATATCCGTATACTCTTTTTGCAGGGTCAAATGAAGAAGATGCTATATCTATCAATTCGGATAATATTTGCATTAATGGAAATATTGCCACAAATGGAACAATAAAAACATCAACTCAGAGTTTTAATATTAATGGTTCAATAACCGAAAATGCTCATGAAGAAATCAAGGTGTTTTTTAATAAAATTGATAGTAAGTATTTTTCTTCATACGTAGACACTTATTTTGAAGATTATTTCCTTGAGGCTTCCAATATAAATGTTAATATTCCGATTGAAGCAGAAGGTGATATTAGTCTGATTGGAAATATTAACATTACAAGTGGATTAAAAGCACTCAATGATATAAAACTTACTGGAAATGTCAAGAATACTCAGAATTCCGCAATTTGTGCCAAGACAGGCGATATAGTAATTGATACTGATAATGTTAATCTGAACGGACTTGTTTATGCTCCAAATGGATGCGTTGATATAACAGCAAAGAATCTCAATATTAACAGTGTCATTATTATTGCCGACAAGATATCTATAACTTGCCCGAATTTGAATGCTAATTATGATACACAATTAGCGGGTTTTATCGGTAATGATCCTGAAATAGATGTGGATCTTGAAGTTGCGGCTTTAGCAGATTATATTGAAAACGATAATTCTTTAAAAATATATTGGAACACAACAGTACCCAAAGGCAACTTTGATATAAAGATATCTGATGATAATGTAAACTATCAATCAATTGGAACTGTTACAGATACAAGTACTTTTACATATTCAATCCAAGAAACATTTGCGAAGAAATATATTAAAGTTATTGAAACTACATATTATGGTGAGACTTACGAAACTGTACCATTTACAGTAGTGCGTGATAAAGATAGTTATGCTGTTCATGTTCTTGACAGTGACGATGATAAGTTGCCGGATATATATGAACTGAAGATAGGCACCGATCCGTATAATGCAGATACTGATAATGATGGATTGACTGATTATCAGGAATATATTTTTACACAAACAGATCCTCTCGTTTATGATTCTGTGATTAAAGGTGTTGCTGATGCTGATATAGACTCAGATGAAGACGGACTTAGTAATATTGATGAAATTACAAGAAGGACGTATCCTTGGTCTCCTGACTCAGATGAGGATGGAATTACCGATTATGACGAGATAAAAATATATTTTACAGATCCACTTAATGCTGATAGTGATAAAGATGGTATTGAAGATGGTTCAGAAGTAAATCTTGGTCTTGATCCTAACAATGCAGCAACACATGGTGTTCCTGATGGTGAGTATGTTGTTCCTCAACATATCAGTACAGATAGTGGCGTACTATCTTCTATAAATAAAACAGAGAGCCCTTATGAAATATCAATCGACATTAATACTAATGGTGACGCGGAAAAGGAACTTACGGTTGATTACAGCAGCTATTCGGCTGCGATAGAAAATGATGCAATGCTTGGAGCAAGCATTGATGTTAATATCGCAGATACTTGCAATCCTGAGAAAATTGTACTTAAATACGATATTAAAGAGAAGTATATCAATAACACTCTCAATATGTATTCTGCTTTAGATGAATTAAATGGAATAAAGCGGCTGAATATTTTTAGATTTGATGTCGAACAGGGAATGCTTTTGCCGATAGATACTGAGTTTGATGTTGACAATAATCAGTTGTATGCAGAGGTTGATCAAACAGGTACATATTGTGTTATGGACATGGAGATATGGCTCCATAATCTGGATGTTGAGCTACCTTCTGCTAGTAGTAATGCTGAAAGTATACCTGCATTCAAACCTGCACCTAGATCAAGTTCAAGCGTTGCACCTGAAATGGAACAAGAATATGTAAATGTTCCGATTGATTTAGTTTTTATTCTTCAGAATGCAGGTACTTCTGAAAGTGACTTTTTAAAAGAGAAGAAGAGCATTTCTTCGATATGCAGTGAAATCTTTGATAAGTATAAAAATATCAGGGTATATATTATTACCTATGATAAAGAAAATGCGTGTATTTATACAGAGAATATTCTTGGTAATATTAATTGGCTATTCGGTAATAGAGGAGTAGATATACCATATTTTACTAAATTATCTTCGATAAAGAGTGCATTAGAAAAAATCACATACAGCAGATACTCAAACTATTGTAACAGAGGCGCTGCTTTCAAAGAGTTAATAACAAATATTACATTACGTGAAGAAGCAGACAAGTTTATTTATCAGTTTATTAATGGCAAAACAAAATCTTTCAATAGCTATGATCAAATAAATGTTACAAATGGCGATTGGGGAGCCTATTCTGAAATAATGCCTGATGGCTTTTATTATGAAGATGCGACTTTCGGAAACAATATCAGAAAGATAATAGAAGATAATGGAGATCTGTTTATAACTCTGAGCGACGATACAGATACTGATATACTAAATCATATCAAAGGAAAACTGTCAACTCCGCTTCCTGTATATAATATAATCGTACCAACAAAATGGAAAAAGATCTCTCTTAAAGGTGCATTAGATCCTGAAAACGGTATTGATACTGACGATGATACTCTTACGGATTGGGAAGAAGTTGATACGTCGCGCCTTATCTGGAATGAAGATGGCAGCTTTGAGCTGCCGATATTCGATATCAGTGAAATCGTTACTAATTTGAAAAGGTTTAACACTGATGAGTATAAGTTCATTCTAAATCAGAATTCTTTAAATATAAAGCGTCATTATTTGCCTATCCTTTCAGATCCTGCAAGTAATGATTCTGATAATGATGGCTTATTAGATGATGAAGAGCTTTATTCAAATACAATGCTGCTTTGTTCAGATTCTGACAAAGATGGCTTGTCTGATGGTCAAGAAGTAGAATTATGGTTCGATCCAACAAATCCTAATCCTGATAATGACAGCTATAATGATAAAGAGGAATATGAAAACGATACAAGTCCGTTTGAACATGATTTAGATAGAAAAGAAGCAGCAAAAGCATTTGCTAAAGGTGCTGTTTTAGGTGAATTTGATGTTCCAGATAATATTCCTGCATTACTGGGACAAATATCAGGATCCTTTGTGCCTTTTGTAGCTGATGCAAGAGATTATTTAGCGGATGTGTTTGTTAATGGGGATACCAAAGCTGCACTTTGGGATCTGGGCGGTTTCCTTTTAGATTTAATTCCTGGTGGAGGTTCGGCAGGTGACGCTGCCAAAGCAATACCTAAAATAGGAAGATTTGTTGGTGCGCATTCTAAAGATGCGTCAAAAGCTATTAATGCAATATCAAAGTCAGCTGAGCATTTACCAGAATCAGAAAAGGTTCTTGCTAAAGTTGTAAAAATATTACCGGCAAGCTCTATCGATGATATTGCTGAGTCTGTTAAAAAGGGAAGTAAGGTTACTAAAAAAGAATATGATAAAATACTTGACGTATGTAAAGTCACAGGAAAGAACTCTGATGAAATTGTTGAAGCTACGAAATTTAAAAATTTCAGGCAACTCAAGAAATACCTTGGAGATCCCGGTAAGGATAAACAATGGCATCATATAGTTGAGCAATGTCAGGCGAAATCCACAAGAAGTGGATTGGATATATCTGAAATCAACAAGGTCTCAAATGTTAAAGCCACTCCCAAAGAGGTCCATAAAGAAATAAGTAAATATTACAGTTCTCATCAGCCTTTTGTTGGAGACAATAAAACAGTTCGAGATTGGTTAAATGGACAAAGCTTTGAGGAACAATATGAATTTGGAATGAAACGATGGGAAGAATCTATGAAGCAGTATGGATATCCAATTAATTAGTTGAGGAGAGAAAAATGACAATAGAAAAAGTTTTAGAATGCTGTAAAAAGAGAAAGGATATACTTGAACAAAATAAATCTATAAAAGAATATAATAAATACTATAATAAAATGAGAAAGTATGCCCGTTCTATAATTGATGAAAATAAACAAGATGGTTTATTGCCATATCTTAATGATAAAAGCGTTTCGATAAGATTTGACATTGCTATTCTACTATATAATTCGTATCCAGATGTATGTGAAAAAGTTCTTAAAGATATTTCTAATATGAATGTACAGACAGGTCTTCCTAAACATTTTGTAATTATTAGCATTGCTGCATATGATAATCTTAAATACGGTATACCAAAAGATTTTCCCTGATAAAAAAACGGGCGGCTGGATAAGCCGCCTGTTGAATATTACAACTATCGTGATCTATTATTTATGGAGATAACGGTTTTATAGTTTCATTTTATCCATTAAAAAAATAGGAGGAACCCAAAATGTATGAGGTATTATCTATAGAAGAAGCAAGTATGACACGATACGTGCATTTAAGAAATTGTGAAACAGGAGCAATTGAACATTGCTTTGATGATTCCGATGTACGTGATGAAGATCAGAAAGACTTTGGGTTTATGAAAGTCGGAGAACGCTATGATTGTAAGATCATGCTGTTTGGAGGTCCACTTGAACCAGATGAAGAGATCACAGAAAAGTGTATGGTGTGCAGACAAATCGGCCCTATTGAAAAACTTGGCTTATATAATATCATTCCAGTTGAAAGCGGAGGAAATATATATTATATTACCGATGATGATGCTGAAGAAATAGGCAATATTGATGAATTTGTTTATGTTGCTACAAGAAAAGATTTGGTTCAAGTCGATGATGTTATTTCTCCGCGACTTTTGTGGCGGTATAATGGATAATCCAGAAAACTTTTACGAACTTTTATTAATGATAAAACAGCGTCCCGGTGCTTTTTTAGGTGAGAAATCTGCATTAAAACTCAAAAGCTTCTTAGACGGCTTTGAATATGCAATGTGTCTATGCAACAATGATATCTTTACAATGAGTTATGCTGATTTAAAAAATTGGTTTGAAATGAAACACAACATCAAAACGACCGAATCATGGTATGATCATTTGATAAGTCTTTATGATGATGTTCAGGCGTTTGACGTGTTTTTCAGCGAAGCAGAAGATTTTTATAAACTCAATTAGAAAATCAAAAATATGGATTGTAAAACTGGGGAAAAGAAATGAAAAAAGATGATTTAGATTATGTTATAGAAGCATTAAAAAAGAGGGATGAAATACTTATAAATGGTAAACGTATAAGTCAATATAATAAATATTTTAGAAAAATGTGTGAATATACAAGAAAATTGATAAATGCTAATCGTCAGGCAGAATTACTCTCTTTTTTAGATAGTGATAATATCTCTTATCGGGTAGATGTGGCTGGATTGCTCTATAACTGCTATCCTGATAGATGTAAACAGGTGTTGAAAGAAATTTCTGAAATGTCGGTGGAAACAGGTCTTCCTAAATATTATATAAATCTAAGCGTATCTGCAGAAATGGCTTTAGAAATTGGCATACCAAAAGATTTTCCCTGATAAAAAACAGGCGGCTGTATAAGCCGCCTGTTGAATATTTCCACTAACGTGACATATCCCTCAGGTCCATATGTTCGCAAGGACATGCAGGTTCAAGTCCTGTTATCCGCACCAAAAGCAAAGAGTGCCTTAGCAAAAATTATGAGGAAGCATCAAAAAACTCATAAAGTTTGCTGGGCACTCTTTGTTATTGTATCACATAACTTAAGTAATGTCAATCCGGATTTAGGTCAGACTTCTTCCTGTATCACAGTATGTCAGTTGTAACATCTTCCATGATGTTGTAATTGAACGCACCGTTCATATCGAAGCTGATGTCGATAGACTTGTCCTCGTTCTGGTGGACTGTGACCTGACGGACAAGCATTCTCAAGTTGACGTTCGAGATATGTCCGTCTGCAAGTATAGTTTCTATCAGCTCGGAAGTGTTCTTTAGCTCCTCACGCCGCTTCTTGCAGACCTCATCATAATGCCGCAGGTCAGCTATCTTCTGTTCGAGAGAATGTATCTCAGCTTCACGCTTTTCGATCATATTGTTGTAGACCTTAGCGTGCTCGCGGTCGCTGATGCGTTCTATGATAAGCTGTTCGATCTCGTCATGCTTCTGCTTGATCTTCTCATTGTTGCGTTGTATCTCCTTGTCAAACTTAGGCTTCTTTTTCAGCCAGTTTTTGACGATTTTCTCGTACTTCGCACTCTCGTCCTGTATATATTCAAGCAGCGATACGATCTCGATGTTTATGAGTGCATCAAGCTGCTCCTCGCGTACTGAATGCGGAGTGCAGTATTCTTTGCCGTAGCGGTGATTGCTGTTGCATGTGTATTCAACGTACTCCTTGTCCTTCCACTTTCTGCGTCTTGCGACCAGACTTGCACCGCACTCGGCGCATTTGATGATACCAGCGTACCGATGAATGTTTCTTCCACACTGTGAGCGTGGGTTTATCTTTGACCTCTGTTCGAGCATGAACTGTGCCTGTTTCCATGTTGTTTCATCTATTATAGGTTCGCAGAAGTTTTCGTGTTTGAACTGCTCATCCTCTGGCACTGCTGTTATAGTCTTGTATATCTTTGAGCTTACTGTCTTGTGATTTACAAGTGTTCCATGGTACAGTTCATTTGTCAGTATACGCTTCACAGTAGTCTGCACCCACAGATATTTCTTTGAGATGTCAGGCTTGTGGTCGGACAGCTTTCTGTTGAAGTAGTAGTCAGGTGACTTAATTCCCTCCGCGTTCATCTTCTTAGCTATGGTAGTCAGCCCATATCCTTCGATGTACAGCCGGAACACTTCGCGGACTATCCATGCTGTTTCTTCATCAATACTTATCGTTCCTATGTTCTTATCCTTAACATATCCCATTGGCAGAGTCTCGACTATGCCGGTGGTTTTCTGTTTCTGCCGCACTCCTGTGCGGACTTTCTTGCTTATGTCTTTTGCATAGAAGTCATTGAACAGCTGCTTGAAGCCAATGAGCATATCATCGTTTTCGTTGGTCGAGTCTATGCCCTCGGTTACTGAGTACACCTTTACGTTGTTCTCACGCAGGTGGTCTATGAACAGAGCTGTCTGTGTTCTATGCCTGCCGAGTCGGGACAGGTCCTTGACCAAGACTATGTCAACCTTTCCCTCATCGACAGCAGTTTCGAGCTGACCGAGTCCTTTTCTGTTGAAGGTCATACCGGAAACGTTATCATCGAAGCTCTCTCCGACGATATCATAGCCGTTCTGTTCAGCGTAATCTGCAAGTATCTGCCGCTGATTCTGTAAACTGTTCATTTCTGAATCCTCGTCGCGTGACAGTCTGTAATATAGCCATGCTCTCATAATATCATACTCCTTTCCTGGCAGTCGCAGCACCTTGTCCGGTGCTACGACACACCATACCACAAAACTTTTCAGAAGTCTACTGCTTTTTCTTTATCTTCCGAAAATTCGACCTTTCCACTAAATTCTACCTGAGCAGTCTGTGTAGATTCTGACGAGTTCAGATAGTCGTGGATCATAGCTTCCATGAAATTATCAAAGGCGGTATTATCACCGTTATATATGAAATTAGCTGTCTTGATCTTCGGTTCAATTCTTGTTCTTCCCAATATACCACGCTCCTCTCATATTCTTTGTTCATATTTCTGATGTGATTTGAATTGTTCATTTTAAAAATTCCTTTCATTTTAGATTTGGGTTACCCCATATGCATACCGAATTCTTCCTTTTTTCTGAGCTCCTTTGCCAGTGCTTTTCGGTCAACGTGTTCCCGAGCGTACTCGGTATCATCGGCAGGCTCGTCCTCAATTATCGAAGCCATAGTTGCAACGCCGCTGACAATGCTATCAAGACCGATTGTGATATCACTATCCACTTCGCAACCTTCAAGCTGAGCCTGTGCTTGTATTCGTCGAGCTCTTTCAGTTTCAAGCCATATTGCTCGTTCAGCTTCCCAGCCTGTAAGACGAGATCTGCTGTTGCTTTCTTCAATTCCTTGGCTGCTAAAGTCGCGGTTTCCGACGTTTGATCCAGTATCTCCTGACAGGTCGCTATGGTATTCCTCTGCTCGGAGCGTACCGTTTTCAGCACCTGTTCTGTCTCTGCTTTCGTCGCCAAAACCGACAGCCGGCTGAGTATTTCCAGCTGCTCCTGCGACATCAGTTTGTTCAATTCTATCAGCGCTCTCCAGTTGGAATCGAGCACCAATACCGTTGGCTGAGTTTCCTCCGCAGCCGACAATTCCTTGTCGTACATCTGCTGCAATTCTTCTTGTTTCGAACTCATATTCCATATTCTCCTTTCTGTATTTGTCGCTGTGAAGCTTATTGTCACGGCATCTTCTGCCATTTGGACAGGCATATGTGATATACTTTCTGTTGTCCTCCCACCTGACACCGTAGCCCTGCCGCTTCATCATGTAGCAGAACTGCTTCTTGGTTTTGGCTTGTTTCATCACTTGGTTTATGACATTCATCAGCTCCCACTTGAAGCTCTCGCCGCGCTTGGCTGACCTGTACTCGCTGTCGGAGAGGTAGTCCCTGTTCATTTTCTTCTTTGGAGCATCAAGGACATGAACTCCGTACCGCCGACAGATCTCATCGCTGAGCTTCATCAGCTGTTCAACGCTCTCCTTGTTGGAATGATACTTCTTTCCGTCCTCGAAGCTGACAGAGTTCAGTACCAAATGGCTGTGGATATGCTCCCTGTCGATATGAGTTGCCACTACAACTTCGTATTTGTTGAAGGCTTTCTCTGCGAGCTCCACTGCAATTTTGTGTGCAAGTTCAGGCTCGATCTCATATCCGCTAGGAAAGCTCTGTACTAAATGATAGTACAACCGACCGTCAGGCTTGTGATACAAGTTCTTGGTTGCGGTCATTTCATCAAGTGCAGTCTCGGGCGAACAATTGACTCCGGTCACGAAACGCTTGTCCTCAGACACTGTTTTCTCCTTTCTGCTGACGTAGCTGAGGACGTTCCTCATTCCGCCAGCGGTCTGAGTTTTGTTGTTGATAAAATGGATTATGGGCATCACTTCACCACCTTTGCTATCTCACAGACTGCCGCTGTCACTGACCTGTGCTGCTCCACAAGCTCGTCCAGTCTGACAGAGTGCAGCCGTCCTTCGTGCGCCAGCATTGCTATCTGATTGAGGTTCCGCCCGATAGCTTTCTGCTGCTTTGCGAACTCGTCCAGCCCGTCAGCCACTACGATTTTCTTGTCAAGTGCCGACCTGAGAACGAAGTCGCTGAGGGACAGCTTGTTTCGCTGAGCCTTGTTGTGTATCCGCTCATACTCGTCATCGGTACAGCGGATAGTGATAGTTCTGTTTCTCTTTCGCATATTTCAACCTCCTTTGCTTCCGTTTCGTTTTTGTAGGGACGCGCCGACATTGAGACTTTCTGTCCGTTTTGACTATGTGGAGGCGCCATTGGGCGCGGCACCTCGCCGCAGGGGGCTCGGGGTTCGCCCCGACCAGCAAGCGTTCGGCGGACTGCCGAATGCGATGCTGGCATTTCATACCTCCGCTACCTGTACTGCTCCCTCAGCAGTGTTTTCTTCCTCCGCTGATAATATCTCCGCGGTACCGCCACACTCGCTCCACGTTGCGCGACAACCGCTTTCACCGCCGCAGGTGGGGATAACTACCCGATTTGTGTAGCCGCGGCAAAAACGCGCGTTTTTGTGCGTGTGTATACCGTCACCCTGAACCGCAAATGCCGTCACCCATATTTTTACCGTCACCCGCCTCAAACAAAGGTAAATAGACGTTTTCGGGACTTCGGGTGCCGGTATGGTCAGTAATTTCTACCCACAGCAGACTTCCGTTTTTACTGTCACCCGACTGGTCATAAACGAGTTCCAGTATTCTTGAGCCATGACTTCTTCGCATACTGAATAGTACTCCGTATACTTTTAATTCGTCCGTGTGCTGAACAAGATTTCGAGTCATCCAGTTCGGAGCATACTCACGACCGAAGCGTTTATACATCAGATTGCAGAGTTCTGTTGCTGAACCTGTGAAGCGCTTCTCATCGACCATGAGATCATGTATCGCGAAAGAGAAAAGGTCTGGCTTGCGTTCAGGCACATCGTCAACTACATTCCACCTGTGATTTGCAAACTCCAAGTTCAATTCAAGGTGTTCAATGTCACGACCTGCGCAGTGTAGCTTAGCTTTACCGCTGCCGCGATGTTGTTCTATCATGACCATGATACCGTCGACGCTGCCGATGATACCTGTCGAGCCTGAGACCATATTGAACGGATCGCTGTCATAACACTTGCGCGTATGATGCACGACAAGTATTGCAACTTTCAGCTTATCCGCAAGCGCTTTCAGTACAGAGAGCTCTTTGTAGTCTGAGCCATAGTTGACATCAGTGTTGCACCTGATTTTCTGAAGTGTATCGATAACAATTACTTTCAGATTCGGAAGCTCCTGTTTACTCTTTTCAAGTTCTTCCTCGAGACCATTGCCTATTGACTGCGCTTCTATTGCGAAGTTCAAGTTCTCACAAGGTTCATCTGTGAGATCGTATATCCTGTTCTGCAAGCGCAGGAGGTTGTCCTCAAGGCTGAGATACAATACCTGACCTGTATTTGTATCGTGCTTGAGAAACTGCTCGCCATTTGCAACTGACATACACAATCCAGTGCTAACCATGACTTGCCTATCTTGGGTGCGCCTGCAAGGATATACAGTCCGGGATACATCATTTTGTAGATAATGTACTCCTGCTTTTCCAGCGGTGTTGTCATAATGTACTCGCTGTTGTAGATTTTTAATTCGTTGCCTATAAAATCATCTCCTTTTTATCTTTACACACAGCCGACAGCTTTTTAGTTACGAGCAGTTACCCGCGCGAACTATTTGTGTGGGCTGTGTCGGGCGGATTTCTACTTTCCACAAGTAAAAAAGTGGGAGCAGTATCCTTTATGCAAATTGAACTGTTTTTGCATATGTTTTTGACTGCTCTGAAACGTTTTCCGAAACACAAATCCATTTTTATGAGAACTGACCTTTTCTCATAAAATCATGACTGCGACTGCAAACAGCGTAAAATAGAGGCTTGCAGACATTTTCACTCAAAACTGCTATTATGCCAGTTTTGAATGTTTTTCAGTTAGAAATGTGACTTTCGGAATTAAAAAGTGGGAGCAGTATCCTCATTGCATTTTGATGTAGTTTTGAATATATTCTAAGGCTGCAGATCACGAACGGATCAGTACAAAAGTGCGCGACACATCACGGACCTGCTGTGAGCTCACAGTGGTATCCGCCGCACCCTTGTCTGACCGAATCAGAAGCCGTCCGACTGCACATCGGACTCATAGGCAACCTAAATGCTCGGCTGCCCTAGCACACTCCCATTGCCTGCGACGGTTTTATCACGCTCGGACTGTGGCTGAGTGTAAGTATCCGTTCCCGACTTTCATCGCTTACTTCACATCTGCACTATGTGAAACCAGAGATGTTATCGCTCGCTCTTTCGAGGTCATCGCGCATCTCTGGGCTGGTACGGCTCACCGCCCCACCATCGGAAACAACGTAACTCCTAATCCCATATTCAATTGTCAAGTTTCTGCCCAAGTCCGAAGACTCTTCCACAGTTTCAATCATAACAGACTTTTTTCACATAATAAATGCGAAATGAAACTCAAAACATTTTTTACACTTTCATTTCAATTTGATGTGTGTTATAATAGTGGTAACCTATCTTTGGAGGTAAAACTTATGTATCTGAGCCGTGGACTGTACGTTTTCCAAAATAAAAATACTATTAGGCGCTTTATGTACGATGGAGAGGAAGCGACTGAGCTGCCTGAGATAACTTTTGAGCAGCAGCTGATAGACTTTCTTGAGATCGATTTGATGCCGTTCAACAGACTGCTTGACAAGCTGAAAGCGTATACCAATGAGAACACGACTCCTGATGAACTTTTGAGCGTGTGCCGAGCTGTTGGATATACCGCTGAGATCTTTTGCCATGAAGAACCTGTGTACAGCTTTCTGCTGTGTACAAAGCTGTATGTTGACAGTTATGATATATCAAGTTATGAAGAGATTTTTGAGTATAAGGATTACGCAGTTGAAATGCTGCGAGATATGGTACACATTCAAAACATTTTCTTCACTATCGCCGATGCATATTGCAGATTTGATGGCACTCACGAGGAGAAGACTACTAAAGCATTCTTAGGCAGGGAAACTATTTTCAAGTGCCAATTTGAACAGGTCATCGCTCATACAGACATCGGCACGGAAATGTTTCAGATGACAAGACCTAAGCTGCCATACAGCAGAGGTTACCGCTTCGATGATCTGCCTGCCTATATATGGTATGTTTTTCTGAACGCAATGGAGTTTGATGTAAGTTTCAGTCAGTGCGACTACTGCGGACACTTCTTCAAACCCAAGACAAAGAAAAAGACCCGATACTGTGATCGGGTCAGGACTAATGACGGGCGCACCTGTAAACAGATAGGTCCGCAGCAGATATATAAATTCAGGCTTCAGCACAGCGAACTGCTAGCTGACTACGACAGAGCTATCAATCGCAATTATAGGCGTGTCGAGCGGTACGAACTTAAACTCGATGACGAAAAGCAGGGCAAAGACTTGTCCTATAACGATTATGCCGACTGGCTCAGGGAGCTTCATACTGCGAAAGTCTCTTTTATGTCAGGGGAGATATCTGAGGAAAAGTTCAGGGAGGCTATTCATTGGATAGATTGAAAAAAGCTATAAGAATAGCTGCATCAGATATTTCTTAGTTGCTTATTTATGCCTATTAATATATTATGATGATAAAAATGGAGGTTTTGTTACCGGCTATTACTACAAAGATTGATTTGTAATATGATTATACATTAGATATTCTGTAGATTTTATAATAAATATATTGATTTATTATAATGATAGTGATAAACTAAAATATATTTTCAATAAACAGGAGGAATTCAATGGGAAACTTTTTTACAACGATGCAGATATATGACAATGGAAAAATGAGCAAAGAACAATTCGTTGATAATTTCTGCAAGAGATTAGCTACGGAAGGATATGTTAAGTGTGGTTGCGATGAAAGCGAGCTTTCGTATATACTGAAGTTTGCGGATAACTCTCAATGGGTGACTATCACGTCAGAGGACTACAAGGATGATATGGAGCTGCCTCGCAAGGACGTCGTAAGAATATCAAAAATGCTTGGAATGGCGTGCGTTCAAACTACTGTTATCGACAGCGACTGTGCTATTATGGAGCTCTACAACGAAAAAGGTGAGCAAGCAGATATGTTTGTTATTGGACGAGCTGATGACTATTTTGGCGACAATATACCACAGCCTAAAGAAAGCATATGGAAGCCTTTTTTAACGGAAAGTACTTCCTGGGACGACTTTAACAATCTCAAAAACGGCGATTATGTTTTCGTTGAGGACGGACTGTCTGAGCTTGCTCCTGTTATCGGTATGGACAGCAGGAATATAGTACTCGAGGCTGAGGAAGCTGTCGAAGACGCTCAGACTGTATTCCTCTATTTCAGAAAAGCTGCTGCAAAAAAAGAAAAGAAGCTGACACTAAACGCTGCATTCAAACAGGTTTTCGGCGAAGCGCTTGAACCGTTGGGCTTTGTGAAGATAAAAAGCAAGCACCCGTACTATGTACGGGTGGTAAATGGGGAAATTCTTAACATAATTACTTTTAATAAAGACTATAAAACTGAATTTTCTGTATTTGGCGGAATTGCAACATTATACCGGAAAGAGTTTAATTTTGATCAGAATGTTTTGAATAATATAAAGGTAATGAATGATACAGCTCAGTTTTATTATTATGGTGGATTTGCAGAATTGACTCAATCCTTTTTCGAAAGAAGCTACTCATTTTCTCCCGATGATAGTAGTTCTGTAAAACAAGCATTTTTAGAGGCTTTGTCTCAAACAAAGCAGTACATCATTCCTGTTATGGACAATATAGCATCGCTAAGAGATTGTGTGGAACATTTTATGATATATCAGTCACCTATTATGAATATTATTCCTGAAGAAGATGATCTGTTTGGTGACAATGAAAGTTTGCTATATTTCAAAATAGATGATCATAGTGATATGACTTATGAATTTTCTCAATATCTGACTTGCCATAAACAATTTACTGATTATAATACCCTTTTCAAACATTCAGAAGAATATCGAAAGGAGCTGATTCAAAAACGTGATGCAATATATAATAATAATGAACACTATCAACGTATAATATCAGAAATTTCATCAAGAAAGAAAGCTAATATCGAAAAACTACAGCAATATGGTCTTAACATTTAATAGTTGAAAGGAAAATATAAGTATGAAAAAGACTTTTTTAAGATGTATTTCCACTATTTTAGTATTCGTTTTAATTATATCAAACATTAATATATCATCAGTATTTGCTTCATTCAATAAATCATACTTAGATGTAATTAGAGAAGCTATGGGCGATGCTACTTCGGATAATCCGGCTGGAAGATGGTGGGAGCCTATTAAATATGATGGTATGAATTGGGGAGATTTCCATTATGCAGTACAAAAGCATATTAGAGCTAAAGATCCAAACATAGGTAGGACTGAATTAACCATTAATTTAAAAAGCGGTAAAATAGGAAGAGCAGATATATATAAAACGGTTGGAGATTTAACATATTTATGGGAAGTTAAACCTCTATCATACGCTTTCCCACCCAAACTGTTTTCGGCAGCCCAACAATTATCCAGCTATGTGAATAGTAATTCAACTTATAGATATGGTAATACAGATGGTATAAATATACCAAGCGATTCTTTTATTTTAGGTAATTATAGAGTTAGCTATAATTGCGTGAATAACGGATTGATCTACTATTGGTTTGAACGTACAGCCCCCATTCCACAAAGAGATCCAGCGTTAGTTGCAGAAAAAGAAAAGGAAAGAGCTAAAGAGCTTAATCTTGAAGTTAGAAAACTGGTTATTAATGGCGTAGCATATGAAAATATAGCTGATTTGGTAAGACAAACTCAATCAGCAATAAAAAAAGCTGACGAGATTAATGAGTTAGAAGAAATCCGTGAAGAGTTAGTTGAGTTAGATAAAGATACATGTTTGATTCCTAAAAAAACAGCTGATAAGGTATTTTTATTAGCTTGTGAAATTGCAGCTATTGAACTTGGAAAAAACACTTTAAAAAAAGTGTTGAAAGAAATGACAGACAATTACAATTCTACTGAGGAATATGTAAATATACTGACATTAGCATCTTGCATAGCAGAAGATATACTAATAGATACAACAACAATTATTCTTGCTGGAAAAACTTATGTAGTTTTAAGTGCTAATGATTATAAAAAAATCCAATCTTTTATTGACTTGCTTCCTATTTATAAGTCGCTTAGTTTAAATGAATTTGATACTTTTTTCAAAAGCCATAGAAGAGAGAACTTTGATATAGACCTAGAAAGTATAACACCTGAAAAGGCAATAACTGGGATAAATAAATTAATAAAGGAAAAGAATGAAGCTTATAATTCAGCTGAGAAGGCAGCTCCACAGCGTGATCCGCTTATAATTGATTTAGACGAAGTCGGTATAGAACTGACTGATATTGAAAACGGTGTATATTTCGATCTTGATGATAATGGATATGCTGAAAAGGCTGCTTGGATCGGAGAGAACGATGGCTTCCTTGCACTTGATGTAAATGAAAACGGTATTATTGATAACGGAAGTGAATTGTTTGGCGATAAATTCGTAATGCCAGATGGTAGAATTTCTCAGACTGGATTTGAAGCACTTTCAAGTCTTAACGAGAATGATGACGACTTAATTGATGAAAACGATAGTGTATATAGTAAACTATTAGTATGGATAGATTCAAATCATGATGGAATTACAAATGGAGGCGAATTAAAAACACTGCATGATTTAAACATACAGTCAATAGATTTGAATTGTGTATATGACGGAACTATCAATGCTGAAACAGGTACAATGGAAGCTGAATCGTCTATCGTTAATTATAATGATACTACAAATACAAAGATAAGTGAATTCTGGTTTAATATCAATTCAGCTGATACAATGCATGAAGGCGAAGAAACAGTTGGAAATGTTCCGAATCTTGAAGAAGCATTAGAGAATGATTTAAATGGTGAACTTACTCTCTTATATGTTAATTTCAATCTTGCTGAAAGTATTGCTCAAAAACGTTATTACTTAAAGAGAATACTTTATAATATAACTAATGCAGAAGAGATTGCAGCTGATAGCCGTGGTGGTAATATCGACGCTCGAGATCTGCATGTTATTGAGCAGTTTATGGGACGTGAGTTTGAAGGAGTCGACGGAAAGAATCCAAATGCTAATGCGGCAGCTATATTAAAGCCTTTGTATAACGATATTGAAAACTATTATTATACTATTGTTAATCTTCAATCAGCTTTTGCCGTTAATAACGCCTTTATTCCTGAAGTTGAAGATACGAATGGTAAAATTGACTTGAATACCGATTTTTATGATTTGTATCTGAAACAGAAAATTGAGAGCAACGAAAATGTTGATGTTCTTATATATGATCTTGGCAATTACATTAAAGCATTTGATGCCATTAATGGAACAAATGTGTTTGAAAGATTCAGTAATAAATATTCTCAGATTTCAGACCATTATCAGAAAATTGTATCAATTATAAACAATACCTATAGTTATATTGGTACGTATAGTGACGATCAAATCAATACAGAAGGAACAAACAATTTAGTATTTGGTGAATACGGCGATGACATATTTGTGGGTGGAAAAGGCGATGATACATACTGTTTTGATTATTCTCATGGAAATGATGTAATTAATGATAATTCTGGCGAAACAAAACTCGTATTTACTGATGAGTTAAGTTCCGATGATTATGAAACAGGTATTTCTATCTTAGACAATAAAGTTGTATTCACTCTAACAAATATAATAAGTGAAGAAACGATTTATTTACCTGATTTTATCTCGATGTATGATAGTTACAAAATAATATTTGATAATTCTGAAGCAACTATTGGCGGTGGTGAAGCTCAGGAGACTATAAACGGTACTGACTGTGATGATTATCTTGAAGCAAGCGACGGATTCAATGTATTCTATGGCGGCGACGGTGAGGATACTATCGCAGGCGGTGCAAACATCGATATTATGTACGGCGGCGAGAACGATGATACGCTGCTCGGCAGAAACGGTACAAACATAATGTACGGTGAAGGCGGAAACGATAAGATCTATGACGGCGATGATTCCAGCTACCTCAGCGGCGGAGAAGGAAATGATGAACTTTATGGAGGCGGCGGTGCAGATGTTCTCGACGGCGGTTCAGGAAACGACTTCTTACAGGGAGATCACGGCAACGACACATATATTTTCGGAAAGGGTTATGATGTTGATACTATCGCAGCTTCATCAGACCTTCATAAGATAATAATTCACGATTATCGTGTCAGTGATATGAATAACACAAGGGAAGCAAACAAAGATCTTGTTATAGACTTCGGCAAGGATACCGGTGACAGACTCGTTGTCAAGGCGTTCTTCGACTACAACAGCAATCGTGACTATAACTTCGTTTTCGATGACGGAACTGTTCTCGGTCAATATGACATTACTGCAAAGTCTGCTCCTATCTTTGGTACAGACGGCGACGATTACCTTATGGGTACAAATGACGATGATACTATCGACGGCGGTGCAGGTGATGATAACCTCTGCGGAAGCGGCGGTGTGGATACATACATCTTCGGCAAGGGCTACGCTCACGACACTATCAACGAATGGGGCAGCGACCACAGCGTTGTTGAACTAAAGGATATTGCTTCTGATGAGATAACAGTATCAGATCAGTGGGGCTCTAATCTCCTTATCGCTGTGAACGATACCGAGGACGTGCTTACTATCAGTAACTTCAAGTGGGGACAGGCTTCCTATACATTCAGATTTGCAGACGGTGCAGAAGGCTATGTAGATAAGGATACATGGCAGCTTGTTCTTACAAAGCAGCCTGATCCGGTTGAGGATGATGCTTCTGAAGTAGTTATAAGCAATAATGATAGTGAAATAACATCTGAAGCTACAATTGGTATTACTGAGAATTCGGATTCTTCAATGTTAGAAGAAAACGCAGAACCAAATAATGACTTCACTAATGAAGCAAATGCAGCATAAGTAATAGAACACAGGTCAGAGAAATCTGACCTGTGTATTTTTCCAGTATCGTGACATATCCCTCAGGTCCATATGTTCGCAAGGACATGCAGGTTCAAGTCCTGTTATCCGCACCAAAAGCAAAGAGTGCCTTAGCAAAAATTATGAGGAAGCATCAAAAAACTCATAAAGTTTGC
>JAEEVL010000011.1 GCA_016290875.1 Ruminococcus sp. | reverse complement strand
AGATCGTTGGTCTTTCTGACGAGAAGCTCAACACAGTTGTTACAGGTCTTGAAATGTTCAGAAAGACTCTTGACTTCTGTGAGGCTGGTGATAACGTTGGTGCTCTTCTCCGTGGTATCACAAGAGACCAGGTTGAGCGTGGACAGGTTCTTTGTAAGCCCGGCTCAATTCACCCCCACACAAAGTTTGCTGGTCAGGTTTACGTACTGAAGAAGGAAGAGGGCGGCCGTCATACTCCTTTCTTCAACAACTACAGACCTCAGTTCTACTTCAGAACAACTGACGTTACTGGTGTTGTTACACTTCCTGCAGACAAGGAAATGTGTATGCCTGGCGATAACGTAGCTATGGACGTTGAGCTCATCACTCCTATCGCTATCGAAGAGGGACTCCGTTTCGCTATCCGTGAGGGTGGTAGAACAGTTGGTTCCGGCGTTGTTACAAAGATCAACGAATAATTTTTCTTTGAAAATTTAAACAGCGACTATCGGCGGTCGTGCTTTGGCATGGCCGCCGTTTTATCAAAAAATCATTGTTAAAATTAAAACGATAAATGGGAATAAGGATTGATAAAATGGAATATGTAATTCAGACTGAGGACCTCTGCAAGCGTTATCATGCTTTCAAGGCTCTCGACGGCATCACCATGCACGTTCCCAAGGGGTCTATCTACGGTTTCGTTGGTAGGAACGGTGCTGGTAAAACAACTTTTATAAGAATCATCACAGGAGTAGCATTTCCCACTCAGGGTACATTCGACCTTTTCGGTGTAAAATCAACTTCTCCGGAGATCAATAGTGCGCGTTCAAAAATGGGCGCAGTTGTTGAGACACCTTCAATTTACCTGGATATGACTGCTGAGGAGAATATCAAACAGCAGTGCAGAGTTCTCGGCAAGGACTTTTCATGTGTCAAGGACATACTTGAACTTGTCGGACTTGGCGATACAGGTAAAAAATTAGCTAAGAATTTTTCACTCGGTATGCGTCAGAGACTTGGTATTGCCTTCTCTCTCGTAAGCAACCCCGAGTTTCTCATACTTGACGAGCCTATAAACGGACTTGATCCTCAGGGTATTATCGAAGTTCGTGAACTGCTCACCAAGCTGAACAAAGAGCGCGGCATCACTATCCTAATTTCAAGCCATATCCTTGATGAGCTTGCAAAGCTCGCTACACATTACGGCTTCATTGAATCCGGTAAGATGATCAAGGAAATGAGTGCAGAGGAGATCGAGCATGTATGTCGCCGTATAAATTACCTCACAGTAAACGATACAAAGCCTCTTGAAACTGTTCTCAAGGAAATGAATGCTGATTACAAGATACTTTCCGAGACAGAGGCTGAGATCTATTCAGAGATCACCGTTACACCTCTTGTATTAAGACTTCATGAAATGGGATGTGAAGTCAAGAAGCTTTCCGAGCGCCACGAAAGTCTTGAGAGCTTCTTTATCAATCTTATTGGAGGTGTTGAGAAATGAAAAGACTGATTTCAGAAGGCTTCGCCAAAGCAAGAAACGCTAAAAGATTCTGGATTTGCACATGGATACTCATCGGACTTTCACTCCTTCAGGTGCTTCTCAACTACGCCATCAATGAACATTTGGCAGAATCTGAGTCAAAGGCTGTTCTGTCAGATGTTATCTTTGGCATGCTTGGTAATCAGAGCCTGTTTATGGCTATTGTTCCGGCGATGTTTGTAGTTCGTGACTTCACTCAGAACACAGTCCGCAATAAGATCATATGCGGCCATTCAAGAACAAATATTTATGTTGCTCATCTTTTCTGTTTTTACGCAGTTGCAATGTTCTATCACCTTGTAGCAACCCTGGCTTCATTTATTTTTGGTGCTGTGATACTTGGCGGTATGAACAGCCTTGCACACGGATGTATGATCTATTATTCTATCCACAGTGTGCTTCTCATTCTTGCTTATTCATCAATGACAGTATTTGTTTGTATGCTTCTCCGCGGTGTTTCCGGAGCTATTATTGCTTATATTATCAATACGCTCCTCAGCACATTCGGTGCGATAGCTATGCTTGCTTTGAATGATCATGAAAAGCTCGTGGATCTCATTAGCTGCGCTATCCTCGATATGCAGACATCTGAACTCCTTCACGGCGTTTCTGTAGGTAAATATCCCAGCGAACTCCTCAGATATGCTATGCCGGTATTTGCGCTTGCATATATTATCGGACTTCCTATTATTGGTGTCAGAATATTCAAGAAGACAGATCTCAAGTAAATATACAAAAAAAGCCGAGGACTTTGCGTCCCCGGCTTTTTTATTTATATATGTTTTCGAACATGGTCTCAGCCCACAGGCGTCGCATAGCTTCGTATCCCTCCTGAGTCGGATGGACTCCGTCTGAGAGAAGATGTGGCCTTTCACTGAAAAAAGCTTCAAAGTCAGGTCCTTTTATCAGGCTATCGCCGAACTCTGCCCACAGCTTTTCAACAGCGGCATTATATGCCGGTATGCTCTTTCCGACGGCTTCGTCAGCTGCAAAAGGTATCTTCGGCAGTATCGGTATTTTGCCGTGACGAAGAACAGAGTTTATCATACAGCGGTTGTTGTCGAGATATTCGTCGGCTGTGACGCTTTTTCCCCATATATCGTTAGTTCCGTAGGCGATACTTATAAATCTCGCCGGAGAATCATCAAGCCATCTGTCGATATGTGCTCTGCCGTCAGCGGATGTTGTTCCGCCTATGCCTCCGTTTTCTTGAATGGGGAAAAATCGCTCGTCAAGCTGATTTATAAATGCGGCAAAACTTGTACCGTAGCAGTTGTTCATACCGCAGCCTGTGATAGAATCACCGAGAAACAGCCAGCTGTCGTATAAACTGTCGGTCAAGCTATGAATGTCGAAAACCAGGGAAGCAAGTCCGGTGGTACTGCCGCTTGCTGATGAGATCTTCATTCTTATCCAGCTGCAGCCGCTGAGATCTATGATATGCTGTCGGGAGCTGTATTTATTACCGGTCACGGTAAGAATTGTTTTCCAGCCGTTTGGGGGACAAAGTCCGCCTGGAGCAGTATTGACTTCTATCGTATAGTTTTCAGGTATCATATCTCTTGTCTGGAAACCGCCGATAGGGAAGTAGGTGCTCTTGTTATACCATACAGCAATAACTTTATATCTTAGCTGCGGAGGTACGGCAGAGAGGTCATAGGCGATATAGTCAGGTACAGAACAATCCCAGTAAGCTGAATAGTCACCGTTATTTGCGAGAAAAGGCTCCGGCGACACTCCGGAGAAAGCCGGTACAGCGTGACTTATACACGGAGAAGCCGATATTCTTTTTTTACATGATCCTGTCATAATACCACCCTAAAACAATTATATTTAGATTATATCACAATTCATAGTGAATAGCAAGAGAAAAATATCAAATAATTAGTTTATAATTAACAAAATGGTATAGACTTTTTCGGAGCAATATGGTATAATTATCTTGTACAAATAAGTACGGATGGAGGCAAGATCTATGAAAATGACTTTTATCGGTGCAACTCACGAAGTAACGGGAAGCTGCACGTATATCGAAGCCTGCGGCAAGAAGTTCCTAGTGGACTTCGGTATGCAGCAGGGAGAGGATGTTTTCGAGAATGTTCAGGTGCCGACAGCTCCGGGCAATATCGACTATGTTCTTCTGACGCACGCACACATTGACCACTCAGGTATGCTCCCTCTCCTGTACGCAGGCGGTTTCTCAGGTGAGATACACGCAACTGTTGCAACTTCGCATCTTTGCAGCGTAATGCTTCGCGACAGTGCGCATATACAGGAATTTGAAGCTGAATGGCGCAACCGTAAAGGACAGCGCCGCGGTGAGGCAGAATATGAGCCGCTCTACACAATGGACGATGCTATCGGAGCTATTGAGCTCTTCGTACCGCACAATTATGATACGCCGTTTGAACTCTGTGAGGGTATTACCGTAGCGTTCCGTGATGCAGGACATCTTCTCGGCTCGTCGAGCATAATCCTGACTATAACTGAGGACGGTGTTACCAAAAAGGTTGTATTCTCAGGTGATATAGGAAATTCTATGCAGCCGCTCATACGCAATCCGCAGTACATTGACAGTGCTGATTACGTCGTAATGGAATCCACTTACGGAAACCGTATCCATGATCGTCCGACAGACTATGTTACTGCTCTGTCAAAAGTGATACAGACTACATTTGACCGCGGCGGAAGCGTTATCATTCCCTCGTTCGCAGTAGGCAGAACACAGGAGATGCTCTACTTCATTCGTCAGATCAAGGAACAGGGACTTATCAAGGGACACGATGAATTCCCGGTATACGTGGACAGTCCGCTTGCTAATGAAGCGACTGATATATTCATAAACAACCGTGAGAGCTGCTACGATGAGGAAGCCCTTGCCTTTGTGCGCAAGGGTATCAACCCGATAACATTTGATAACCTTATCAGAACAGTTTCGAGCGATGATTCGCGCGCTATAAATGAAGATGTTCGTCCTAAGGTCATAATATCCGCAAGCGGTATGTGTGAGGCCGGCCGTATCAAGCACCACCTCAAGCATAATCTCTGGAAGCCTGAGAATACTATCCTCTTTGTAGGCTATCAGGCTAACAATACTCTTGGACGAGGTCTTATCGAGGGCGCAAAGAAAGTCAAGCTGTTCGGTGAAACAGTCCGTGTTGCAGCTGAGATAAAGCAGCTCCCCGGTATCAGCGGCCACGCAGACCTGAACGGACTTCTCGAGTGGGCGAAGGCTATCAAGGGCGTACAGAAATTCTTCATCAATCACGGTGATGCGGCTTCTGCAGACAGCTTTGCACAGAAGCTTCGTGAGGAACTCGGTGTTGATACCTATGCGCCGTACAGCGGTGCGGAATTTGACATTGCCGCAGGCGAGATAACTATTGATGCTGAACCTATTCCGATACCGAAGAAGGCTATAAATACAGCAAATATGAGCGTTGCTTACAGCGACCTCGTTGCAGCTGCCGATCGTCTGAACAGAATGATAAAGCTGTCTGACGGCAGGGCAAATGCCGATATGCGCAAGCTGACAGAGGCTATAAACAGACTTTGCGAGGAATGGCAGCTTGACTGATGAAGAAGTTTCATCTCCTTATCAATATTATCGCTTGGGGAATACTCGCTGCGGCGTTCATACATCTATGCTTCAAGTGGAACAATATGCCTGAGATAACAGGAGTTCACTTTGACAGCGACGGTGAATTTGATGTGTATGCCAGCAAGAAATACGTTGCCTATCCGTATATAGTGGGCATAGTGTTTCTGCTGCTGCTTCAGCTCGGCGACATAGCGGCACGAAAAGTTAAGCTCGGTGTGAAAACAAATGCAAAAGGCGAGAGCATCCTGCGCGAGGAGATACGGGGACTGCTCGATCTGAACAAGCTCTTCGTCAGCGGTCTTGCAGTTTATTGGTCCGAACTCGTAATATATCAGCATAATATGGAAGAACGTCCGGTATCGTTCGGTATGACCTTATTGTTTGTGGCTTTTCTGACCGTATGCACCTCAATACCTGTGATAAAAAGAATATATCCATTATAAAGAACAAAGGCGGTTCCGTTTTACGAACCGCCTTTGTTCTTTCTGATTTGTCCCTTATGCGTATGTTGACTTGCCATACGCTGTATCATAAATGCCCCGGAGAGTGCAGTTCCGGAAGCATTACGATCTGTTGTTGATGACTGCTCTTTTCAGCAGTATAAGGTCGAATACGTTGATCTTGCCATCGAGTGTGAGGTCAGCTGTCTGCTTCTGTGAATCCGACAGGGGAGTCCTGCCAAGCAGATAGTTGCTGAGGCATACTATATCAGCAATTGACAGAGAATTGTCCTCGTTGACATCGCCTGCTATCTTCTCGTGAGAAGCGTCCGGTGTTGCGAGCGCAAAGAAATTCACGCACATATAGGTCTGACCGTTGCTTCCGAGGATTATCTTTTCGCCCTTATGGATATGTTTGTCGTATATATTGAATGTAACATCATTTGATGATTTGAGATAAGTTCTCATAAGTGTGAAGTCTGAGAGCCATTCAGGTGTATTCTCGACTCTGCTGTCAAGAGCTATATGCAGAGTCATATCTTCTCCGGCTAAGAAAATGGCTGTATTGCCTGTACTGCCCTTTGCATCGCAGGCAGTCATAAGTATTTCTGCGCCTTCCAGCGTGGACTGGAGTTCGCCTATTGTGAAGTCGCGGTCACCGAAGATCGGTGAGCCGACTGATGCGTTCTGACCTATCTTCCATAAAAGCGGATAAGCCCCCTCTGCGACCTCAACGTATTTGAAGAATCTTCCGCTGAGAGGTATCGCATTTTCATTGAAAACAAAGCTGTCTGCATTGAGTAGATAGCCTTCACCGCCTGTGAATTTCATATACAGGTTATGAGTACCGGATATAGCCGGGATATTGAATTCGACTTCCTGATAGTCATTGAAACCACTTGTGCCGGCGAACTTTACAGTTGCCGCAGGAGTTCCGCTGAGACTGTCGGTGTATAGTTCGATACCGGCAGCGTTTCCGGAGAGCTTAGCCTTTAATGATCTTGCGCCGTCGCCAAAGTTTACCTTTCGGAACATTATCCAGTCGCCGTTTTCTATGTAGCCGATATTCTGACCACCATATGCGAGATCTTCGATCTGAACGCCGTCCTGAGATGCGAAGCTTTCAGCTTCGATAGTCTCAAAAGCTGATACAGCAGGAGTCGGGGGAGCAGACTGCTCAGGGGAGAGCTTAACTGTGCCGGATGGGAAAGAGTCCACAGTCAGATCGTTGATGTAGTACTCGATGTTCATATATCCCTGGTCGCAGTAGTCGCCTTTGTAGTCGGTGGGATCGGTAGGATCAAGACCTCTTGCGAGTTCCCAGCTGTCGTCCATGCCGTCATTATCGTTGTCGGTGATCTCCTTTTTCAGCACAGAAGATGGATAGCTGTAAGATACGCCGCACTTGATACTGTACTTGTTTAGGTCAGAAACAGAACCGTCATAAGCTGCTGTACCGCTGCAAGTACCTGTTCCGGACTTAGTCTCGTAAGCACACTGCTGGTCGATAGCAGTTCTCTTGTTAGGAGCGATGCCGTTTCCGGCAAAGTCTATAACGTGGTCATAGGAAGCTGCTGCGCTTTCGCAGGTACCGGCTGTTGAGACATTCTCGCCGTTGTTGCTTATCTGGAAAGGAGAAGCGGAATAGAGGTTATCCTTTGTGATACCGATGCCGCTCTTTACAGTTATGCCGTCCCAGTTGTTATAGGTGATACCGTGGGTGGAACCGTCCTTGTTGATGAGACGATTGCCGCTGCAGTATACTTTGAAGTTTTCAGGTTTTGTGGTGCTGTCAACGTTTACCCAGTTGTAGCCGCCTGTTGTGGAATTTCCTGCCTTCAGGGTGTTGTTGACATAGTTGAGGTGACCGATAGTTCCATAGGCTGTCTGATAGCCCCAGTCGTAGATGATATTGTTAGTGAAGTCCGCAACGCCTTGTCCGGGAACTTTTCCGCGGAAGTTTCTCGAAACATTGTGTATGATGAGGTTGTGGTCGTAGGTAAGACTGCTGTTGCCCATCATTATCGCAAAGCCGTGAACACCTTTATCGTGACCGCCCCATGAGTTTGCAGGTCCGATAACGGAATACTGCACCGTGTAGTTGGAGTTATTTGAGTAGAGTCCCCATTGTTCGTCAGAAGCCCAGCCGAGCGAGCAGTGGTCAATGATGGAGTTGGAACCTTTCGAGCCGCCCCACGCGTCGTTTCCTGATGAAGTAGCCTTGTACGGTCCCGGGCGCGAGCTGAGGTAGCGGCATATGATATTGTCACCGCCGAAAGCCATTTTGTAGTTCTTGAGAGTTATGCCGGAGCCGCCCGGAGCAGTCTGTCCGGCAATTGTCACGTTGCTCATGCAGGATACTGCACTTTCGAGCTCGATTGTGCCGCTTACATCGAATACTACTATGCGGTTCGACTTGCTTACGGCATCACGGAAAGAACCCTCGCCGCTGTCATTGAGATTGGTAACATGATACACTTCGCCTCCGCGGCCGCCGGTAGCATATTTGCCGCCGCCAACTGCTCCCGGAAAGGCGAGCAGTCCTATTGAAGCCGCATCGGCGCTGCTGTTGTTCTTTTCCGGAACTATTCCGGAAGTACAGGAAAACACAGTCAGTATTCCCGTCAGCAGTGCGGCGAGTTTTTTGGTTCTTCCGTACATTAATATCCCTCCTGAAAGACAAATGAACATTATTTACATTTGTAATCATTATACACTATTTATGTTAGTTGTGCAATGAATTATAGTGCTTTGTTAAGGATATTTTAGTACATTTTGCAGTAGCATATGTCAGCTGACTGTGTACAATAGTATTCAGAGGTCTGCTCAGAGCATTATTCTGCATAATAAAAAGCACCCTTTCGGGTGCTTTTTGATCTTTACTTGTCAAGTCCTGCGCTCTCAGCGAACTGCTTGTAGAAATCGGGTACTGAGTTCAGACCGCTGACTATATCGCTGCTTACAAGAGCTCCGGTGTATTCACCGTCTATGAATACATAGCTCTTGTCGTTTCCGGCGTCTGTGAGCTGATATGTGAGCTCCTTGCCGTCACTGCTGCGGAGTACTGCGGTGAGCTGAGGATCCTTGAGCTCAGGCTTTGCTTTGATGTCAAGGCTTATGATGTTCTCTGTAACAACTGCATTGAAGAAAGCATAGAATGAATTGTTTGCTGAAGAATCTGTCAGATCAACGGTCTTTCCGTCTACTGCACAGGTCTTATTTTCGTAATCCAGTTCAAGCTTTATGTCGATATCACCTGTCTTGAGGTCGAATCCGGGACTGCTTGTGATGTCAGAATGAACAACGCTGTCAGCTATGAATGTGAGATATGATCTTTCAACGAATGCGATATCGCTGTTTGCAAAGAGCATTATCTGTCCGGTTTCTTTTACGTATACGCAGGAGTAACCGTTTTCAGGATCAAAGTTTGAGTTTACAAGGATGTTGCGCTCTGTACCGTCTGCTCCCTTGACAATAGCTGTATATGTGGGCTTGTCGAGACCGTACTGTCCTATTTCAGAAGGATCAGCCTCTCTCAGATTGTCAAGAGCAGCCTGTACTTTCGGGAGCACAAGGCTGAGTGAATGAGCCTTTGTCTGATCAACATCAAATTTAGCGTACTCAGGCGGGAGCGACCATCTGTCGTTTTCAATGTCATGGGTGAGATCATAGGTGATCTCGTCGCCCTTCTTCATTGTGATATGAGTAATTTCGCCGCTCTTGTAGGGAACGAGAGTCTTTGAACGGAGCATAAGGTGGTTTGCTCTGAGAACGCTGCCATAGAGCGAATCTATTGTATAGACCTTATCTCTGCCGTCAACTGAGACGTAGTAATAGTCCTGTGTGGGACTGAGAGTTCCAACGTTTATCTTGTAGCTGTCGTCATCGGTGAAGAGTTCGATGACTGTCGGCGAATCAAGGCCGTAAGAAGCGAGCTGGTCTGCGTCGTTGGAATAGCTTGCTTCAGCCTTAAGATTGCCAGCGTAAGTGCAGACATTCTGGATATAAGTCTGATCGAGGGCGAAATCGCCGCCGCTGGCGAGTTCCCAGCCGTCTTCCTCGTCGAGTTCTACGGTGAAATCTCCGTCGGCACAGTTGAAATTGATCTTGTTGACGTTGCTGCCGTCAAAATTGAAGAGCTGCATATCAGCTTCGTCAGCAGCTTTTTTCTTGTCGTCCTTATCCTTATTGTCCTTGGCTGCAAAGAATGCTCCGACTGATATGCCGGCAGCAGCCAGGAGTGCGCCAAAGGCTAAAACAGGGCGTCTTTTCATTATGCGTGCCTCCTCTTGAGCCATACAGCGATACCGAAGAGCAGAATAGAAGCAGGGAGGATCGCTGTGATTCCCATAACGCGCTTAGCTTCATCAGCATTCTTGAAATTCATAGTATCGTAAGCTGTTACCTTGTTGCCGATGCCCATCTGAATGTCATTGTCATAGAGCCATGTGTTAGCGAATGTAACAAGTGTTTTTGAAGCGTACTCGTCGTCCTTGGGAGCGAGGGTGGAGTCGATGATGTCGTTTGAACCTATAACGAATAATTTACTTCCATTTACTCTGTGATAAGCATAGAAAGCTAAGTCGAGCTGTGTATTGCTGAGCTTGGTGTTGGCGTACTTCTTGGTGTCTTCGTCGCCGCCCATTGCTTTGCTGACAGTAGTATAGTATACTGCATCGCTGCCGTCGGTTGCGGGTGCAGCGTAGTTTCTCAGAAGAGAGCATACTTCAATGCTTGCGGAATCATACTGAGTCTCAGGGAGCTGACCGAAAGATCTTGTGTTGTAGATTCCTGAAACATTATAGTTTGCTGCGATTACAGTCATCAGGTCAGTTGTAAGATCCTGTGTGAAATCGTCTGTCTTGGGAACAACTGACATACGGAAGTAGTTGGGATTCTGTACGTCGTTGTTATCATTGAACTGGTTTGAAGGACTGGTCTCAGAAATGATGTTGTAGTCCATTTCGATACCGTAGTTTTTGAGGAGAGTATCGATGTTCTTGAATCTTCCCTCTGTCTCACAGGGACCTGCGAGGATACCGAGTGAACCGCCCTGTTCGAGATAAGTTGTGAGTATCTGGAATTCCTTGTCTGTGATGTCCTTCTGAGGACCGGCAAGCCAAATAGCAGCTGTGTTGCCGGGGATAGAACCTGTTTCGTCGAGGTTGAGTTCCTCAACAGCGTAGTTGTCTGTCTTTACATTATCTGCATATTTCTTGTATTCGCTGTTTATTGACTTTTCACCGTGACCTGTAAGGAAATACATTGTCTGAAGAGAACCAGCTGTGCAGACCTGTAATGCGCCTGCGATGAGGTCTTCACCTGCGTACTCGACTACCGAACCGTTGTTGGTCTGATAGATCTTGTTATGAGCGACACGCTTTACAGTCTCGCCGCATTTTACGAATACGTCACCCTCTTCAACACCGAGAAGACCGGTAGGATCGAGAGCCTGTGCTCTTTCGGGGTAT
Source organism: Ruminococcus sp. (assembly GCA_016290875.1). Taxonomy (GTDB): domain Bacteria; phylum Bacillota; class Clostridia; order Oscillospirales; family Ruminococcaceae; genus Ruminococcus. Next base: position 78,486 of record JAEEVL010000011.1, on the reverse strand, counting down.
TCGTTCGGGTTAAAGCAGGTAAGAGTGATATTATCACGCTTTTTAAGCTCTGAAAGTGTGTGGTAGAGTGCAAGGTAATCGGGGTTGTCCTTTACACGCTTGAGGTCGTCAAGGAGGAAGTATACTTCGATGTCCTTGTCGGATGTTTCATCGAGGAGCTCGATTGTCTTTGAGTTGAGTGTGTACTGTTTTGCAGGAGTCATATCGAATACCTTGTCATTGTAGTTGACGATAAGGTTTATCGGTACGAAAACTACAAGCACGAGGATAGATGCTATAATGGCGATAGTGCCGGAAAAGTTTGCTTTTTTCTTCATCGTGCTCACCCCCTCTTCCAGCGTCTCTTCTCAATGGAGATGTATGTCCATGAGAGAAGAACTAATATTGAAGAAACAAAGAATACTATATCGGAAAGTCTTATGAAGCCAGCCGAGAAGTATGCAAATCTGGGCTGTGCAGCGAATGAGTAGAGAACTGACTGGAGTTTCGGATACTGTGAGATGAATCCTGAATTGGAGAAGTCATCGAGGAACAGGAATCCGAACATTATCATCTCACCAACGATAGCTGCGATGATGGAGTTCTCGGAGAATGACGAAATGAGCATACCGATGCAGATGAACATTGTTCCCCAGAAGAAGAAACCTATGTAAGCACAGATAAGCTGGCTGTAAACAACGCTGCCGTAGTGCTCGGTGAGTATCGGGTACATAACAGTTCCTGCGATCATGAAGAGGAAAACAGTAACGTTAGCGAAGAACTTTGCGAGAACTATCTTGAGAACGCTTACCGGCGAGGTCATAAGCAGGACCTCTGTGCCGAATTTTCTCTCGTCGGAGAAAGTACGCATTGTCATTATCGGGATAAGGAATATGAAGTAGATGATAACATTGTAGAAAACTTCTGTGTAAGAGAAGTATGCAATGTGATCGTTAAGGTCAGCGATCTTGCCGCTTATCATATAAGTGAACAGCAGCAGGAAGAGGGCAGTCAGTGCATATGCGAAAGGCGTATAGAAAAACGACTGCAGCTCCTTCTTATAAATAGAAAACATATTTTAGTTTTCCTCCTTTTCTTCCGGACTGTCTTCTGAAGCGGTGCCTGCGTTTTCAGCAGGGCCCATTTCGTCGAGAAGATCCTGGAGATTATTTTTCTTTGACGGACTGTTGATAAGATCGATGAAGACCTTTTCGAGGTTAGGCTTGTCCGTATAGATTTCGAGGATATTTACCTGATTCTTGAGGAGCTCTGACATAAGCTCGCTGCGTATCTGATCGGCATCGCCTTCGAGATTGACTGTGAATGAATAGATCTCGCTGCCTTCGTCGTCGATAGCGGTGATCTCCTTGATGCCCTTTGTGAGCTCGATTATTGAAGCGGCAGTAGTCTTGTTGCCTTTTACTTTAATATGAAGAACGAGCTCTGCATTTAATTTGGATTCAAGGTTCTCGATCGTGTCGATAGCGCGGATGTCTCCCTTGTTGATGATGACTATGCGGTCGCAGATCTCGCTTACCTCGCTGAGGATGTGCGAGCTGAATATAACAGAGTGCTGCTTCTTCAGGTCACGGATGATGTTTCTTACCTCGATTACCTGCTTGGGGTCGAGACCTACTGTCGGTTCGTCAAGGATGAGGAACTTCGGGTTGCCGAGCAGAGCCTGCGCAAAGCCCACACGCTGCTTGTAACCTTTGGAGAGGTTGCGTATCAGCTTGCCCTTGACGTCCTTGATCTTGAGGAGATCCATAACTCGCTCGATCTCAGCCTTTCTCTTGGTGAAGGGGACACGCTTGAGTCCGGCACAGAAGCTGAGGTATTCCTTTACTTTCATATCCGGATAAACAGGGGGTATCTCGGGGAGATAGCCGATGTTGCGCTTAGCTTTGACGGGATCCTGTGTGATATCCACGCCGTTGATGACTACCTTGCCTGCCGACATGGGGAGGTAACCGGTAATCATGTTCATAGTCGTTGACTTTCCTGCGCCGTTAGGGCCGAGAAAGCCGAGTATCTCATTATCATTTATTGTGAAGCTGATGTTATTGACAGCACGATGTTGGCCGTAATACTTAGTCAGATTTTCAATAGTGATCATAAGCTGCTCCTTTCCGTTGTATAAAATATACTATTTAATGATAGCAGTTGATGTTTCCGGCGGGGAATTTATGCTGCCGGGAAAAAACACACTATTTCATTATTGCAGAATTATGTGTACATTTGATGAACAAATGATGAACAAAATGTTAAATTCGAGTCGAGGCGGCAAGGCACACCTGGAGTATGATTTAACTAACAGCTAAATATTATCGTCTCTGTGTGTGGATTTTGTGAAAGTTTATTGTGGATGGAATGAGTTTTACGTGATAAAGTCAAATGAGATAAATCATTCACAAAATATTAATAAACAGTTTTTGCGGCTGAAATGGTAAGTTGGCAATTTGTACAAAAATGCCAACAGCTATGTGTGCATTGCGACAAAATCGCTATCTGACAAAAATGAAAAGTTTCTAAACTGTTGACAGAATATGAAATGTAGCATATAATTAAAGTCGAAAATAGTTTGAGAATTGTGTGTTGACTTCGTGAAGTCCACGCAGTGTACGAAGTATTTTCGTATGCGTATCCGTCTGCAAAGGCGGTGCAGATATTTATTCATTTTCAAACCACTTTTAATCCAAATCTATTATGAGAGGGGTAAAAAAACAAATGATAAGCAAAAAGAACAAGGCTCTCGTTGCAAGCATCCTTGCTGCAGGAATGTCAGCTGCTGCTATCGTTCCTACTGCTGCAAGTGCTCTTACAACAGCTGAAAACACAACAAACACATATGCTAAGGCTGGAGATGCAAACAAGTCCTATGCAGCAATGTTTGAATCACTTTATGATGACGTTGTTACAAACGGTGTCAAGAACGGCTACCTCAGCAGCCAGACAAACGGAAGCGGTTCCTTCGGAATCCCTTACCACGCTGTTGAAACACTCGTAGTTGAGGCTCCTGACTATGGTCACGAGACAACTTCAGAGGCTATGTCTTACATCGTATGGATGGCTTCTATGCATGATGTACTCGCTAAGAAGGGACTCATCAGCGGTTCAACAGGCGATCTCGCTAAGTCATGGAAGACTCTTGAGGCTATCGTTCCTGGTTGGTCTGAGGCTTCAGGCATCAACAAGGAAATCAAGTACAACACAATCTGGACTCAGTCAAGACTCAAGGCTGACCCTGCTTCAGAAGAGCCTACACCTGAGAACTATCCTGACAAGCAGCAGAAGCTTGGTGAGAACGCTCTCAACCCGCTTTTCAAGACATTCGCAGCTGCATATTCAAGCGATAACGGTTACTACCTCATGCACTGGCTCGCTGACGTTGATGACTGGTATGGTTTCGGCGGCGGCACACCTGGTGCAGGCACAGGTAAGTTCACTTTCATCAATACATTCCAGAGAGGTGAGGAAGAGTCCTGTTTCGAGACAGTTCCTCAGCCTTGTATAGAAGAACTCAAGTACGGTTCTGAGAAAGGCGGTATCAAGGGTATCTTCAACGGCGAACCTGTTCCGGAGCAGTATGCTTTCACAAACGCTCCTGACGCTGAGGACCGTGCTATCCAGGCTGTTTACTTTGCAAACAGATACGGTGCAGGTTCATCAGATGTATCTGCTCTTGCTGGTAAGATGGGTGACCAGTGCCGTAACGACATGTTCGATAAGTACTATAAGGCAATCGGCTGCCAGTCAGCTTCTGCTCCGTCAGATTCTGATGCTTCCAAGACACTTGGTAACTTCGACAGCCAGCACTACCTCATGGCTTGGTATACATCATGGGGCGGAGCTCTTAACACATATTACGGCGGTTCTTACGACTGGGCATGGCAGATCGGATGCTCACATTCACATCAGTTCTACCAGAATCCTCTCGCTGCTTACGCTCTCCTTTATGATAAGGATATCAACGGCGGTATGAAGGCTGACGGTGCAACAGCTGATTACGAAGAGTCTCTCAAGAGACAGATCGAAATGTATCAGTGGCTCCAGTCTCAGGAAGGTCCTTTCGCTGGTGGTTGTACAAATATGTATAACGGACGCTACGACAAGTATCCTTCAGATCTTCCTACTTTCTACGACATGGTATTTACAGCTCACCCTGTATATGCTGACCCGGGTTCAAACCACTGGATCGGTAACCAGGTATGGTCTACACAGCGTCTTGCTGAGCTTTACTACGATGTAAAGATCAACGGCGATAAGACAAACGGCAAGTGCAAGCCCGGCGGACTCTCACTTGAAGAAGCTCTTGATAAGCTCCTTGAGAGATGGATCAAGTGGTTCGAGGAGAACACCCAGTTCAACAAGGCTGATGATCACGGCAATATCATGGAATACGCTATTCCTTCAAACCTTGACTGGGGCGATGGCGGACACCACACTGACTCCAAGTGTGTACCTGATACATGGAAGGGCGAATACAGCGAGACTGCTAACAAGAAGCTCCACTGTACTATTACTGGTTACGGCCAGGGAGATATCGGTTGTGTATCTTCACTCTGTAACACACTTATGTACTATGCTGCTGCTAACAAGGTTGATGCTAAGTACGCTCAGGAAGAGGGTACAACAGTAGCTGAAAAGGGTCTCCTCCTTGCTAACAAGCTCCTCACAGCTCAGTATAACCTCGGCCGTGATGATATCGGTATCGCATTCAAGGATCACAACGGAAGCCTTTCAAGACTCTTCACTCAGCCAGTATATATTCCTTCAAGCTACTCCGGCACAATGCCTGATGGTTCTACGCTCGCTAAGGGTGCAACATTCAGCTCTATCCGTGAGTCTTACAAGAAGGATACAATGTATCAGGAGTGCGAGAAGTACTACAAGGGACAGGGTACTGATAACAACGGAGACGGCAAATATAACGTTGAGGACTTCGAGTACTACCTCCACAGATTCTGGCACCATGGTGATGCTATCATGGCATACGGCGGCATGACTCTTCTCTATCCTGATGTTCAGCCTTATACAGAGGAGCCGACTTCAGAACCAGATACAGGCTCTGAGCTCAAGATGACTCAGTGGGGCGATGCTAACCTCGATAAGTCTACAAATATCGCTGACTGTGTTCTCGTAATGCAGGTTGCTACAAACCCTGATAAGTACGCAGTAGGTAAGTCTTCTGTAAGCATCAAGCCTCAGGGCGTAGTAAATGCTGACGTTGACGATAAGAAGGGTCTCTCAAACTCTGACGCTCTTCTCATCCAGAAGTACAAGCTCGGTCTTCACACACCTAAAGTTTAATTAAAGATCTTTTAAAGATCAAATATGCTCATACGATTTTAAGGGACGCTTCGGCGTCCCTTTATTTTTTTCAAAATGCTTGCATTTCGTAAAAAATCGTGATATAATAATATAATAGCATAGTTATGCGATAAAACTGAAATCTCCCCTGAGTGTGCCGCTACGGTAAAGCAGGGTATGATATGATAATAAACAGAAAGCAGGCGGTATAGTGCTCAGAAGTATGACCGGTTACGGAAGATCACAGAAGATTCTTAACGGCAGAGACATACTTGTTGAAATCCGTTCAGTAAATCATAGATACTATGAGTATTCTTCAAGGATACCGAGAGCATATGCGTATATTGACGATAAGCTCAAGGCTCTCCTTAAATCCGGTATCTCCCGCGGAAAGGTCGAGGTATCGGTAACGATAAACAACATCGAGGGCAAAGACACCGAGATCGCTATCAATAAGGGCGTTGCTGAGGGATATGTAAAGGCTCTCCGTAGTGTTGCCGAGGAGCTCGGTCTGAAAGATGACCTTGCACTCTCAAACCTTACAAAGCTCCCGGATGTTTTCACTATTCAGAAGACTCCCGACAACGAGGAGGAGATCTGGAGCGATGTGTCACAGGTTGCTTCCGAAGCGCTCGAGCGTTTTGTTTCGATGAGGATAACCGAAGGTGAAAAGCTTCGCAGCGATATTCTCGAAAAAGCAGACTTTATCCTCACTATGGTGGCTAAGGTCGAGGAGCTTTCTCCGAAGACGGTCGAGAATTACCGCAACAGGCTCTATCAGAAGCTCTCTGAGGTGCTCGAGGACAAGAACGTTGACGAGCAGCGTATAGTTACCGAAGCAGCAATATTCTCAGAGAAGGTGGCAGTCGATGAGGAAACAGTCCGTCTTAGAAGCCACATCGGTCAGCTGAAAACTATGCTTTCGTCTGAAGAAACTATCGGAAGAAAGCTTGATTTCATAGTGCAGGAAATGAACCGCGAGACAAATACAATAGGTTCAAAAGCTCAGGATCTCGATATCACCAAGATCGTCGTTGACGTAAAGGCTGAAATAGAAAAGATCCGCGAACAGATACAGAATATAGAGTGATCGCCTATGAAGCTTATTAATATCGGTTACGGAAATATGATCTCTGCCGACAGGATAATCACTATCGTCAGTCCTGAATCAGCTCCCATAAAGAGACTTGTCCAGGAGGCGAGGGATTCCGGCAGAGCTATCGACGCGACCTACGGAAGAAAGACAAGAGCCGTTGTTATAATGGACAGCGGTCACATAATCCTTTCATCGCTTATAACAGATACACTTGCGGCGAGAGTCAACGGAACAGGAGGTACAGATGACAATGAATAAAGGCAGACTTATCGTTTTTTCTGCGCCCTCAGGCTGCGGAAAGGGCACGATGCTTGCCGAGATACTGAAAGATGAGAATTATTGCGTGTCAGTATCTGCTACTACCCGCGAACCGCGTGAAGGTGAAGTTGACGGCGTGAACTACTACTTCATAAGTAAGGGAGATTTCCTTCAGAAAGTAGTGGACAACGAGTTCCTCGAGCACGCTGAATACTGCGACAATTACTACGGAACACTCGCAAGCGAGGTGGACGGCAGACTCAATGAGGGCATCAATGTTATCCTGGAGATAGAAGTCCAGGGGGCAATGAAGATCCGCGAAAAGAGACCTGACGCGCTGTTCATATTTATCGCGCCCCCCTCTGTGAACGAGCTTCGCAGAAGACTCAAAAAGCGCGGTACAGAGACCGATGAGGTCATTGAAAAACGTGTTTCCCAGGCAGCCGGAGAGATCTCGCTTGCCGGAAAATATGACTACATAATCGTAAACGACGCTCTTGAAGACGCTGTAAGTGACTTCTTTGCCGTAATGCGTGCAGAGAAGCTCAAAGCGGAGTTTTCAGAGAATACTATCAATGAGGTGTTGAAGAATGCTTAGACCAGCTGTAAACCAGATCATTTCAAAGAACGAGAGCTGCTACTCACTCGTTATCGCTGTTGCAAAGCGTGCAAGAGAGATATCCGAGGAGCTCTACGAGAACGGAGAGACTCTTGAAGAGAAACCCGTTAAGACCGCTGTTGAGGAGATCGCAAGCGGCAAGTGCAAGATAGTTAATCCTACACTGGAAAACGCTGAATAATGTCCCTTATCGCGGAAACTGCTGTAAGCGGAGCGGCGTATTCGTTTGATATGCTGTTCAGCTATGCCGTTCCGGATGAAATGTCGGAGCTCGTTTCCTGCGGATGCAGGGTATACGTGCCTTTCGGCAGGGGAAACAGACGGCGTATAGGCGTTGTGATGAAGCTTGGTCAGGGCGACGCAAAGAGACTGAAAAAGCTCTCTGCAGTCGTTGACACCGAGCCCGTAGTATCAGAGGAACTCCTCGGGTTAGCGGAATATCTTCACGACAATACTTTCTGTACCTATTTTGACGCGGTGAAAACTATGCTTCCGCCGGCTATGAGCGTAAGTGCGGAGGAGCGGTTCATTCTCGGAAAGCTGCCTGAAAACGCAGAACTCAGTGATGAAGCGGCTGAATTATACGAAAAGCTGCGCGTGTGCGGCGGAGATCCGAATGAGTATATCCCGTCATATATAAGTGTCAGCGGCAGAAAAGCTGTTGACGAGCTCCTTGACGCAGGGGCGCTTGTTTCTGACAATATTTTCCGACAGGCTGTTGGCGACGCTCAGGTGAGAATGGTAAGGCTGACCGGGAAGTATATTTCTCAGCCTGAGAGCTTTGACCTAACGCCGAAACAAAAAAAAGTCGCAGAACTTCTTGCAGAATACGGCACGGCTTCTACAAAGGAAGCAGCATATATGTGCGGAGTTACGGCTGCTGTTGTGAAAAGACTGATCGTGAACGGCGCTGCGGAAGAGTACGAAATGGAAGTGCTCAGAGGTGTCGAGGACGGTTCAGAGGAGAGGACAGATCCTGAAAAGGTAGTTCTTTCGGAAGAACAGCAAACGGCTCACAGCGCAGTAATGGCGAAGATAAACGCGAAAGAACCGGCGGTTTTTCTGCTTCACGGCGTTACAGGCAGCGGTAAGACATCAGTTTTTGAAAAGCTGATAGCCGATACAGTAAAATTGGGCAGGCAGGCAATGCTGCTCATACCCGAGATCGGACTTACTCCGCAGATACTAAGGCGATTCAGATCGCTGTTCGGAGAGAGAGTCGCAGTTATACACAGCGGACTTTCAATGGGACAGCGTCTTGATGAATACAAACGAATAAAACGGGTAGAAGCGGACATCGTTATCGGTACGAGAAGCGCAGTATTTGCTCCCCTTGACAATATAGGACTCATAATTATGGATGAGGAGGGAGAGCGTTCCTACAAATCGGACAGCGCTCCCAGATATACCACAAGCGACATCGCAAAGCAGCGCTGTGCTTATCACCGTGCAGTACTTCTGCTTGCTTCGGCAACGCCCTCGATAGAGAGCTATTACCTTGCCGAAAAAGGCGCGTATACTCTGCTTACGATGAAAAAACGCTACCACAGCACTCCTCTGCCGGAAGTTGATATAGTCGATATGAACTCCGAGCGTGAGGACGGCAATCCAACTGAATTCAGCCGGAAACTTGTTGAGGAGATAAACCTTAACCTGAAGAACGGTGAACAGACCATACTGCTGCTCAACCGCCGCGGCTACCACACGATAATAAGCTGCTGCGACTGTTATCAGCCGGTATATTGTCCGAATTGTTCAGTTCCGCTGACTTACCACAAGAAAAACGACAAGCTGATGTGCCATTACTGCGGCTATGTCAGCGAGCCTGTCACAGTATGCCCGTCGTGCGGTTCACAGCACCTTAAAAACATGGGCTTCGGTACTCAGAAGCTCGAGGAAGAGCTTTCGATGTTCTTCCCGTCGGCGAGAGTGCTGCGAATGGACGCAGATACGACTTTTTCGCGGTATTCCTATGAGAAAGGTTTCGATGCGTTCCGCAGGCATGAGTACGATATAATGATAGGTACTCAGATGATAGGCAAGGGACTCGATTTCCCGGATGTTACGCTGGTCGGCGTGCTCTCTGTTGATAAATCGCTGTATGCAGGAGATTTTCGGAGCTATGAGCGGACATTTTCGCTCATAACCCAGGTAGTCGGACGCGGAGGACGCGGCGGCAGTCAGGGAAGAGCGATACTCCAGACATTTATGCCGGAGCACTACATCATGAATCTTGCAGCAGCTCAGGACTACGAAGGCTTCTACCGCGAGGAGATAGCCATAAGACGCGCAATGATATTCCCGCCGCTGTGCGATATGTGTGTATTCTGTTTTACAGGCATGAACGAGAACAGCGTAATGGAAGGGGCAGAGGCTGTGATAAGTCTTATGAACAGTCGCCTCAGGGAGCTCGCACCGAAAACTCCGGTGCGCGTGCTTGGACCGGTAAGGGCATCATATGGAAAGATAGGCGGAAAATTCCGCTGGCGCATTATTATGAAATGCAAGAATACAGCCGAGATGAGGAGCTTTATCAGCAATATCCTCAGAGATTCGGCTAAACTGAAGCAAATGAAGGACGTCACGCTCTACGCCGATATGAACGGCGACACCGGCGTCTGAGGAAGGGATAAAAATGGCATTAAGAAAGATTCTTACTGATAAGGACGAGATACTTCACAAGGTATGCAAGCCTGTGGATAAGTTTGATGACAAGCTTGCTGTTCTGCTCGATGATATGCACGAGACTCTTGAAAAGGCTCAGGGACTCGGTCTTGCAGCTCCGCAGATAGGCATATGCCGCAGGATATTCATCATGCACCTTGAGGAGGGCATAGTTGAAGCTATAAACCCAGAGGTCACAATGAAAGAGGGAAAGCAGCGCGTTCAGGAAGGCTGCCTTTCATGCCCGAATGTATGGGGATACGTCACAAGACCTATGAAGTGCCATCTCAGGGCTCAGGACAGAAACGGCAACTGGTTCGAGCGTGATTTTACAGAGCTCGGAGCACAGTGTACCTGCCATGAGAATGACCATCTTGACGGTCATGTATTTACTGAGATCGTGGAGGAATTCTTTGTACCCGAGGAGGGATGAGATTGAAAATAGTATTTATGGGAACTCCGGAATTTGCTGTTCCGTGTCTGAAAGTGCTTGCCGAGAGCGATTGTGAAGTTGAAGCTGTTTTTACACAGCCTGACAAGCCTAAGGGACGAGGATACAAAATGATACCGACTCCGGTCAAGGAAAAGGCACTGGAGTACGGGATACCGGTATACCAGCCGCTTTCGCTGAGAAAGGGCGACGATGCAGAGGAGTCGATGAAGATACTGAGAGATATAGCTCCTGACCTTATCGTCGTAACGGCTTACGGACAGATACTTCCGAAGGAGATACTCGAGCTGCCAAAGTACGGCTGTGTTAATATACACGCTTCACTTCTCCCGAAATACAGGGGAGCTGCTCCCATCAACTGGGTGCTCCTAAACGGTGAGACAGAAACAGGCGTAACTTCGATGCAGATGAGCGAAGGACTCGATACAGGCGATATGCTCATAAAGAGGGCAACGGCTATCGGTGAAAACGAGACATATGAGGAACTCTACGCAAGACTTTCCGAAATGGGCGGCGAGGTCCTTATGGATACTGTCAGCGCTATCGCTGAGGGCAAGCTCTCACCGGAAGTGCAGGACGATTCACAGTCATGCTACTCACCGATGATACGCAAGGAAATGAGCGCTCTCGACTTCTCGAAGACTGCTGCGGAGGTACACAATACCATTCGCGGTGTTACGGGATTCGCAATGCTCGGCGGCAAGAGGATAAAGGTCTACCACTCAGAAATTTCGGACAATATTGCTCCGGACGCAGAGAACGGCGCAGTTGTCGATACAGAACGCTTCACAGTAAAGTGCGGCGACGGAAAGGGCGTGACCTTCCTTGAAGTTCAGCCCGAAGGCAAAAAACGTATGAAAACTGAGGACTTCCTCAGAGGAAAAAAACTCGCCAAAGGCGAAAAACTTAACTAACGGAGGTATTAATATGTGGATTCTTCTTATTCTTGTAATGCTTATTCTCCCGATTTGGGCATCTATCAATGTTAAGTCAACTTTCAACAAGTACAGCGATGTACACAATTCAAGAGGACTCACAGCAGAACAGGTAGCTCGTCAGATACTTGACAGCAACGGCCTTACCTATGTTGGTATCGAGCGTATTCCCGGAAACCTCACAGACCACTATGATCCTCAGGCAAACGTAGTAAGACTTTCCGAGTCTGTTTACGGAAAGACTTCTGTTTCAGCTATCGGTGTTGCAGCACACGAGTGCGGTCACGCTTGTCAGCACGCTGAGGATTACACTCCTATAAAGATCAGAACAGCTATCGTTCCGGCAGTAAATATCTGCTCAAAGTTCTGGTATCTCGCATTCGTTCTTGGACTCATTTTCTTCGAGGCTTTCCCCGAGCTCGTTTGGGCTGGTATCATCATGTTCTCAGCAGTAGTTCTTTTCCAGCTTGTAACACTCCCTGTTGAGTTTGACGCAAGCGGCAGAGCACTCAAGACTCTCGAGAACGATATGATACTTGATTCGGGCGAAACTGCACAGGCTCGCAAGGTGCTCAAGGCAGCTGCGCTGACTTATGTTGTTGCACTTGTAACATCTATCATTCAGCTTCTCAGACTTTTAGCTGCTGCTAAGAGAAGATGACGGATCCCCGCTATCTCGCTGTCAAACTCCTCGATAAGACTTTCAGGAGCGGCAGTTACTCAAATATCCAGCTTAAGGCAGGTCTTGATTCCTCCGATCTTGATGATCGGGGGAAAAGACTTTGTTCAGCGGTTTATTACGGTGTTATCCAGACTAAGCTAAGTCTTGACTACGTGATAGGCAGACTGTCCAAGCGGCCTATCGAGAAAATGGACAGCATAGTTGTGAATATACTCCGTGCCGGTATTTATCAGCTTGCGTATATGGATCTTGTTCCTGACAATGCGGCTGTCAATGAGAGCGTTAAGCTTGCAAAGAAATTCGGCAAGACCAGCGCTGCCGGCATGGTAAACGCTGTTTTACGTAATTTCATCCGTCAGGAAAAGAAGATATACGAAGGAAACGTCGACAATGTCAAGGCTATGTCGATCGTGTATTCCTGTCCGGAGGAACTTGTTAAAAGTCTCACAAATGACTATGGCAAGGATTTTGCCTTCCATTTTCTTGCTCATTCGCTTGAAAGGCCGGCAGTATGTCTTCGCCGCAACCAGCTTCGCTGCAATGAAAAAGAACTTCAGAAGACTATGGGCAAAATAAGGCTGCTGAGCGGCGGTATCCCTGAATTGCCGGAATGTTCTCACGTCATCGAAAACGGTGATGTTACGGCGACCGAGGCTTTCAGGAAAGGCTTTTTCCACGTTCAGGGATTGGCTTCACAGTATTGCTGCAAGGCGCTTGCGCCGACAGAAAACGACCTTGTGCTGGACATCTGTGCCGCTCCGGGAGGAAAGACCTTCACTATGGCGGAAATGATGAACGGCAAGGGAAAGATATATGCTTTTGACCTGCACGAGAAGCGTGCCGAGCTGATACGCAAGGGCGCTGAACGTCTGGGACTTACAAATATACAGGCTGCGGCAGGGGACGCGACGAAATACAACGCTGATCTGCCGGAGTTCACCAAGATACTGTGCGATGTGCCGTGCTCGGGCTTCGGAGTCATCAGGAAGAAACCGGAGATAAAGTACAAACCACTCTCGGATTTCGCAAGACTTCCGGAGATACAGTACAGTATCGCAGAAAATGCCCTGCGCTATCTTGCGGTGGGCGGAGAAATGGTCTACTCGACCTGTACCGTTCGTAAAGCCGAAAACGAAGAGGTAGTCGAAAGGCTTCTCAGGGAACATCCCGAGATAGAACCGGTCGAGCTTCCTGAGATGCTTCTCAGAAAGTTTGGCACTAATGCAACACTTTCTCCGATGTACGGCTTCGATGACGGATTCTTCATTGCAAAATTCAGAAAAGTAAGGCGGTGATCAATTGGAAAAAACAGATATTCTCAGTCTGAGTCTGAGTGAACTGGAGGCTCTTCTTGTGGCACAGGGAGAGAAGAAATTCAGGGCAAAGCAGATATTTCAATGGCTGCATGTAAAAAGAGTGTTTGATTTCGATGAAATGACTGATATATCTGTCCAATTGAGGCAGCGGCTAAAAGAAAATTTTTGTACAAAAGGACTATTTGTGCAGAAAAGGCTTGAAAGCGCTATGGATAATACTGTAAAATATCTATATAGGCTTTCTGACGGCAATTTTGTCGAGACTGTGCTGATGGAATACAACTACGGTCACAGCATATGTGTGTCGACTCAGGTCGGCTGTAAAATGGGCTGTAAGTTCTGTGCGTCTGCTATCGCAGGATACGTCCGCAGCCTTGAACCATCAGAGATACTTATGCAGATCTACGAGACTGAACGCGATGCCGGAGTTAGAGCTTCGGGAATTGTTCTCATGGGTATCGGCGAACCGCTCGACAATTATGACAATGTGATAAAATTCCTGAGACTTATTTCCGACAAGGACGGCAATAATCTCAGTCTGAGACATATTTCACTTTCAACCTGCGGCATAGTGCCGCGGATATATGACCTTGCAGAGCTGAAACTGCAGCTTACGCTGTGTATTTCCCTGCACAGTCCTGATAATGACAAAAGAAGTGAAATAATGCCGGTCAACCGGACATATAATATAGACGAGCTTATAAAAGCCTGCCGGTACTACATCGACAGGACAGGACGGCGTATCACCTTTGAGTATGCCGTTATAGATGATGTGAATTCATCTGATGCTGACGCGGACAGGCTTGCTGCTCTGCTTAGAGGACTGAACTGTCACGTCAACCTGATACCTGTAAATAAGGTAAAGGAAAGAAATTTCAGAACTGCGCGTTCAGGCGTTGCTGATTTTGCGAAACGCCTTGAAAAGCGCGGTATCAACGCGACCGTGAGAAGAACTCTCGGAAGCGATATAGAAGCTGCCTGCGGTCAGCTCAGACGAGATGCTGCAGAGCAAAGTAAAAACGGGGGTGCGGATAATTGAGATTCAGATTCGGCACAGACATAGGTCTGAAGCGCGAAGAAAATCAGGATGCTGTCAGATGTGAGTATTACGGACATAATGTCCTTGCTGTCGTATGTGACGGCATGGGCGGAGAACGTGCCGGAAAAGAAGCGAGCGAACTCGCCATAAAGGAATTTTTCCAGCGCTTTTCAGCCGGTTACTCAGAAAGTCTCGGCGATGAAGAGATCCGCAAACTGCTTATATCATCTGTTTCTGCGGCGAATTCAGTAATATACACCAAGGCAAGGCTCGATTTCAAGAACTTCGGTATGGGAACTACTTGTGTTGCTGCTTTTGTAAACAAAGATTCGGTATTTATAGCAAACGTCGGCGACAGCCGTGCTTACCTCATAGGTGACAAGGGACTCAGGAGAATAACTGAGGACCACAATGTTGCTTCAATGCTCTTTGAACAGGGCAAGATAACAGAAGAGGAAATGGAGAACCATCCTCAGAAACATATGCTTGTAAGGGCTGTGGGTGTTGAAAAAACGGTGCTCACGGATACCTTTATGATAAATTATACAGACAAGATCGGACTGCTGCTCTGCTCTGACGGACTGTCAGGATACTGCAGCGACGATGAAATTTACGACGTTATCCTCAATTCTTCCTTTGATGACGTCGCAGACGAACTAATTAATCTCGCACTCAGCAAGGGCGGCCGCGATAACGTAACAGTAGCGGTAATTTCTGATTGATCCAGGAGGAAAGGAAATGGACAAGAATATCGGCAAGAAGCTCGACGGAAGGTATGAGATAACCGAGCTTATAGGCGTAGGCGGAATGGCTGAAGTCTATAAGGGCGTCGATGTCATTGACAACAAAACAGTTGCGATAAAGATCCTGAAGAAGGAATACGCAGAGAATGAAGAATTTCTGCGCCGTTTCAGGAATGAATCCAAGGCTATCGCTGTTCTTTCTCACCCTAACATCGTAAAGATATATGATGTAGGCTTCTCAGAGAAGATACAGTACATCGTTATGGAATATATCGACGGTATCACTCTCAAGGAGTATATCGAGGACGAGAAGATCCTTACATGGAAGGATACCGTACATTTTGTAATACAGATACTCCGTGCTCTCCAGCACGCACATGACAAGGGCATAGTTCACCGTGATATCAAACCTCAGAACATAATGATGTTCACTGACGGAACTATCAAGGTCATGGACTTCGGTATTGCAAAGTTTGCCCGTGAAGAGGGCAAGACAGCTACCGATCAGGCTATCGGAAGCGTTCACTACATCAGTCCTGAACAGGCAAGCGGAAACGTTACCGACGCCAAGAGCGATATTTACTCTGTCGGCGCTATGATGTATGAGATGCTCTCAGGCAGAAAGCCTTTCGACAGCGACAACCCGGTTGCTATCGCAGTAATGCATATGCACGATATTCCGGAGCGTCCGAGAGCTATCAACCCCGAGATACCTGACGGACTTGAGGAGATCGTTCTCAAGGCTATGGAAAAGGCTCCTGAGGACAGATACCAGACAACAGCTGAAATGATAAGCGACATCGAAGCCTTCAAGGCTGATCCTACACGCACATTCGGCTATTATCAGGAAGAAAGCACAGAAGATACCATAAACTTCCCGGCACCTGTAAACAACGAAGTACAGTCCGAGGAACCAGTCGGCGAAGAGCAGTACGGCGCAGGCGTTCCTGTATATGCAGGCGCAAACGCTATGTATCAGAACCAGCAGCCGCCTCAGAGAATGGGCGACGGTTATCCGGACGGCAATTATCCCGATGACTATTATGGCGACCAGGAAGAGGAAGAAGAGGAAGAAGAGCGTTCATCGCTCGTAGTACCGGTACTTACTGCGGTAGTCGTAGTAGTTATCGTAGGTGCAGTTATCTTCGTAGCGCTCCTCCTCAGCGACCTCCTCAAGGGAAGCGGCAAAAAGAGCGATTACAGAATGCCTGACTTCTACAATGTTGATTTCAACGAGGCACAGAGCCAGTACGGAAACAACATCAAGTTTGAAGTTGAAGCACAGGAATACAACGATCTTGACGAAGGCCGAATATTCGAGCAGAGTATCGAGCCGGAAAAGGAATTCAACAAGGGCGATACCCTCAAGGTTAAAGTCAGCAAGGGACGCGAAACAGTTGAAGTTCCGAGAGTAAAGGGCATCAACCTCGAGCTTGCTAAGCAGCAGCTCAAGAGCCACAACCTCGAGTGCGAGATCAAGCGTAAGCCTGATCCGGACATCCCGTCAGGCAACGTCATCGAATCCGATCCTCCGGAGGGCACAGAAGTTCCCAAGGGTACAAAGATAGTCCTCAAGGTTAGTATGGGACCGAACAACGGTACTGTAAAGGTTGACGATTTCGTTGGAAGAGACGTTGAAGAAGCTGCATATATGGCTGAATACAGCGGTCTTACTGTAAAGACTGAGGAAAAGGCTTCTTACGAGAAGGAAAAGACAGTCGTTGAGCAGAGCATCGAGAAGAACGAAATGGTAGACAAGGGTACTGAGATCATACTCTACTACAGTAACGGTAAGGCTCCTGACGGAGACATTGAGATCACAGCAAACTTCCCGGCAGATGAAAACGGAAATCAGCCGGTAGGACGTTTCGTTATCGACTATATCATCGCAGGTGATGACGGTTCAATGAAGACTACCGTATCAACACCTACACTCAGTCTCCCGACTTATACAAGCTACACTCAGAAGGTAACAGGTTCAGGTGAAAAGGTAAGAGTAACAGCAATGCTCACAAACCTCAACACAAACCAGCAGTGGAAGGCAGGAAGCTATATATTCAACTTTGCTGATAAGGAGATCACAGTTGAATCAGAGAACTTCCAGCAGGCATTTGCAAATGTAGGCGGTTATCCGCAGCCTGAGACAGAAGCTCCGACAGAAGCTCCTACAGAGCCTGAGACTGAGGCTCCCAAGCCTACACAGCCTACAACACAGGCAACTAAGCCTACACAGCCGAAAATGGTGAAAGTACCTGATGGTCTTATAGGAATGGACTTCAGCCAGGCAGTAGCAACATACGGCAGTAACTTTAATTTTGAAGCTGTTGGCGAGAAGGTTTATTCTGATTATGGTGATAATTGTATTTTCTGGGTGGATTATATCGCAGGTTCTGAAGTGCCTAAGGGTACAGTTATCCATGTAACACTTAGTAAGGGACCTGATCCGAATCAGCAGAACAATGGTGGCAACCAGTAATGGCTGATACAGTCAATACAAGCGGAATAATAACAAAATGCTTAGGGGGACTCTACACAGTAGAGTCCCCTGACGGTATATATGAGTGCAAGGCGAGAGGAGTATTCCGCAACAGAGGTATAAGCCCCTGCGTAGGCGATACAGTAGAGCTCCGTGATGGAGTCATCGCGGACATCGCAGAACGCAGGAACAGTATAATAAGACCTCCGCTCGCAAATCTTGACCAGCTTATATTCGTGGTGTCAACGTGCAGTCCGTCACCGAATTACCTCATACTCGACAAGTTCATAGCGATAGCTGAGTACAAGGGCATAAAGCCGGTCGTGGTGATAACAAAGACCGACCTTGGAGACAGCGCCCCGGTGAAGAGCATTTACGGCAGCATCGGCGTTGATGTGCTCGAGGTGGACTATAACGATGAAAACTCCATACAGGCAGTAAGAGATATGCTGCGCGGCAAGATAAGCGCGTTCACAGGCAATTCCGGTGCAGGCAAGTCGACTCTGCTGAATGCAGTTGATCCGACGCTTGACATTCCGACAGCCGAGATAAGCAAAAAGCTCGGCAGAGGTAAGCACACCACACGTCACGCACAGCTTTACAAGCTGAGCGAGGGCGGCTACATAGCAGATACACCCGGTTTCTCGACTTTTGAGACCAACCGCTACGATATTGTCCGTAAGGAGGAGCTTGCAGGCTGTTTCCGTGAATTTGCGGACTATGTCGAGGACTGCCGTTTCAATGACTGCGCCCACGTATGCGAAAAGGGCTGTGCAGTATGTGCGGCGGTGGAGCGCGGCGAGATACCTGCCAGCCGCCACGAGAGCTACTGTACGATGTACGAGGAAGCTAAGCAGTTAAAGGAGTGGGAGCTGAAATGAAGTGCCTTATAATAGCAGGCGGTGACCTGAAAGAAGACTTCCGCACCACTCTGAAAGAGACAGCTTCTGCAGCGGATATGGTGATAAGCGCTGACCGAGGCTACGGTTATTCAAAGGAGCTCGGGATAGTGCCTGATGTACTTCTCGGGGACTTTGATTCCTACACGGGAGAACTTCCGGATGGCATAGAGCTTCACAGGAGCATTCCCGAGAAAGACGATACCGACACTATGCTTGCGGTAAAGCTTGCGATAAGCAGGGGAGCGGACGAGATAACGCTCTGTTGTGCTCTTGGAGGACGCTTCGATCACACAATGGCAAATGTTCAGACGCTTGCATATGCGCTTGAGAACGGCTGCCGCATGACGATAGCAGACAGCGACAATATTATAACGATCCAGGGGACAGGACGCTGTGAGTATACAAGCGGCGGAATGAAATACTTCGCCGTCTTTGCGTATACTCCTGCCGCTGAGATAAGGGAGCTTTCCGGCGTGAAATATCCGCTGAAAGAGCATACCCTGACTTCTGCGTTCCCACTGGGCGTAAGCAATGAGATAACCGGAGAAAAAGCCGTGCTCGATGTGGCTTCCGGAACTGTATTGGTAGTAAGATCATAGAATAATACGGGTAAACCCATGAATGAGGTGAAAAATGAGGGTACTTCTTTTTGCAGCAGTACTGCCGTCGTTACTGCTAATGGTATATATCTATCGCAAGGACAAGATCGAAAAGGAACCGGCAAATATGATCATAAAGCTTGCGATATTCGGAGCACTCACCGTTATCAGCGCCGTAATACTTGAGATTATAGGTTCTAAGATACTCGATAATTTTTACGACAGCGATGAGACTGTTTATAAGCTGATAGAATACTTTATAATTGTAGCCGGAGCAGAAGAGGGCGGCAAGTATTTCATACTAAAGAAGAAAACGTGGGATTCTCCGGAATTCAATTATTCCTATGATGCCGTTGTATATTCGGTAGCTGTATCACTTGGTTTTGCGACTGTTGAGAATATCCTGTATGTTCTGAGCGGAGGATTTGGCGTAGCGATAGTGAGAGCTGTATTATCAGTTCCGGGGCACGTGGTATTCGCGGTATATATGGGCTATTACTACAGCCGTGCGAAGAAAGCTGCTGTGAACGGAAGGATATCATCTGACGAATCTAACCGTATGATGGCTTATGTTGTGCCGGTAATGCTTCACGGCTTTTATGATTTTTGTCTGTCCATGGATGGCGGAAAGTTCATCGGTATCTTCCTTGCGTTCGATGTGCTTATGGTAATAAGTGCGGCACGTAAAGTGAACCGGCTTTCAAAGGAGGACGCTCCTCTGAAAGAGCAGCCATATTATTCTGACTATATGTGATTTGACACAATGTAGGGCGGATACTATCCGCCCGTTGTGTTTCATTAAACCGTATTTCCCTAACAAGCAAAAAGACCACCTTTTACAGGTGGTCTTTTGATTGTAAAAAACTGTTTTTCTTCAAAAAGGTGCTGATTTGTTTTTAGTGCTGATAAGAGGATAAATCAGGCCGTACTGCTTTCTCCTGATTTGTATGTAGTACCGTCGATTATTTCAACGCCAGCTGTTGGGTCCTCTGCAGATTCCGGATATGGGAGAGTCTGAACAAGTCCGAGCTTGAACTTCTGAATAGCGAGCGCATCGGAGTTTGTGAGGCCTTTCTTTCCGTCAACGTCTGCCAGTTTCTTTCCGTTTTCGGAAATGCTCTTATCGGTCTTGCCTACATCGTACTTGTCAGGGTTTGTTGCGACCTGCATAACGAGTACAGCATCAGCGATATTTACGGATCCATCCTCGTTTGCATCGCCCCATTTTCCGGAATGAGCCTCGGTAGAGGGCTCAACAGTAGCAGTGGGGAGCTCAACTGGATCAGAAGCTGTTTCAGCGAGGAGATATGTGAGCGGAGAGTTCCAGTAGATAGTTATCTCGTTTGTGGAGTAGCTTTCTGCGTTGTCGATGAAGCACTTAGCCGGAGGTGAGAATGCGCAGTAAGCCTTTGCAGCGCTGTCCTCAAGATTCTGGTTTACACCGCCTGCGAGCATACCGGGCATAGCCTTTCCGACAGCCATGGATGGACGGTGGTGAGGATGCTCAGGTGATACTGTGCCCCAGCCTGATACGAAGCATACGCCGTTTGCGTTCATACCGAGGAGGTAATCAAGCTGAGTATTTGCAGCTGTATTATAAATAGCCTTTCCTGTGAGATCATAAGCGATAGACAGGATATTTCCGGCATTGGCGATAGTCATATTGCTGCCCCAGTTGAACTCTGAGATAGCAACACCGTAAGGATTTGACTTGAATACATCGACAAATCCGTCAGCCTGTTTGATAACAGCGTTGTAAGCATTCTGGTATACATCGGAAGACTTGTCGATACCGTCCATAGTAAGGAGAGCGATGTTGCCGTAGTCTCCGACAGTTGACCAGTCGAGACCGATCTTTGTTGTCATACCGCTGAGGGCATTGTAGTATTTTTCATTTCCGGTAGTGCGGAAGAGCTGAGCAGCAGCCCAGTAGCGCTCGTCCTTGTCGGTCTTGTCGCCGTAGTCACCGGTAACGATGTCCTTGGGATTTGTGAAGATGAAGTCAGGATTCTCTTCGAGGAATGCCCATGCCTTTTCAGCTGCATCGAGGCACTTTTCAGAGAATTCCTTGTCGTAAGGCTCATAGAATTCAGCAGCCATAGCCATTGCAGCACAGAAATCAGCTGTTGCAGTTGTGGATATGGGAGTTACGATGAGTTCGTCAGTCTCTTTCTCGGGAGTGATGTATCCCGGGAATTTAGCACATGATACCTTGTGGTAAACACCGCCGTTCTCAGCCTGCATCTTGAACATCCACTCAAGCTCGAAGCGTGCCTCATCGAGAATGTCCGGAACACTATTGCTGCTTTCGGGGATACCGGTGCTGTCACTGAAGAGATTGGGATTTGCCTGATAAGCGTAGAGAAGATCAGCGATAGTTTTAGCTCCGGGAACAACATATCTGCCGTAGTCACCAGCATCGTGCCATCCTCCGCTTACATCTATCTTCTGAGTAGTACCGTAAACTGTTGCAAGAGACTTGTGGCACGCCGGGTGACCGAAGTCCTTGTCTTCAACTTCAACGCCGCAGCGCTGTAAATAGAGCATTTTTACTGATTCGTCGATGAGACCGTTGTATACACCGTCGCCGATGTAGAAGCTGTAAGAATTGTCACAGCCGTCCACTTCGATGTGATAATCACCGGGTTCACGGAGCTCTGAGAAGTCAGCGATACGGTCTTCGGTTTCCTCAGCAGCATCGTAGCTGGTTGCGGGGCCGAGATAGTTTTTATAAGCAACAGCACCTGTCTTATCATTGACAACTCTGTATTCGATAGCACCTGATGAAGTCTCAAGCCCTGTCTTTCTTACAAGTACGCTCTTGGTAGCGTCAGGTCTGTAACCTACCTGGTTAGTGATGATGTCTGGCTCGTATGGCTTGTCAGCATCGTAATCAACTTCGCTGTCATCAACGAGTTCGAGCGATATGTTGTCAATGTAAACCGTATGCTTGGGGAGGTAACCCTCATAGTCCTCATAGAATCCGGCATTGATACAGAGCTTTGACATAATGTCTGTCGGGTATTCCATTGTGAAATCTGTCTCGACAGTCATTGGCTCAGCAGTTACGTCAAGTTCCTTCCAAACATAGGAAGTGTAATTGCCGCCGTTCTGCTGGATCATAACTTCCAGATGACGGTCAATACTGCTTGAAATGTCGTATTTGAGGTGGTATTTTCCGTTCTTGTAGAGCGGGATAATATCGTAGAAAGCCTGAACGGAATAGTTTACCTTACCAACATTAGTGATGTTGATAGCGAGCCTTCCGTCGTCGTGGCTGAGTGTGCAGGCACCGTTGCGTTCTTTGTAGGTGCCCCATCCGTCGATATTCTTGTCAAATGTCGAGTTGCTGATAAGCGGTCTGTCTGCTGCACAGTTTGCTGTCGGTACAACGGGCATGGCAGAAGCCATGATAGTACAGGCAGCGGCGATGGCAGCGAATCGCCTCATTTTTCTGGTCTTCATAATAATTTTCCCCTCTCGAAAATTACAGGCGGATAAAATATACCCATTTTATCCTTGATATTATTAGTGTGAATTTATTATATTGTGTTGAAATTGATTTGTATACTAAAAAAATGACATTTATAGTAAAATTTTGTCATAATTAAAATCAATGTAACAAAGCAGCGGACCGCCTGTTCAGCGGTCCAAAGTCATATTGAATGTGTATTGTTTTTTGTACTTCTTGGGTGTGGTACCGATGAATTTACGGAATACTTTTATAAAGTAGCTCTGCGAACTGAATCCGAGAAGGGCGCTTATCTCCGTATCTGAATACTCAGTATATAGCAGCAGGGAAGCAGCTTCTTCTATTTTCAGTTTGTTTACGTAATCACCGAAAGGCATACCGGTCTCTTTTTTGAAGAGTCTTGAGAGATATGCCGGACTGATCTTGAGCAGCTTTGCGGTGTCCTCAAGAAGTATTCTGTCATGCAGGTGACGCATTATGTGATCGATCGTATGAACTATCTGTTTTGAGTATACTCCGCTGAGCTTGATCTTGCGCATCTTATTGGTATAGCCTTCGATCATTTCGATGTGTATTTTGTTGAGCTCGTCCTCAGAGATCGCCTTGTCTATCTTATTTATATAGTAATCGCTGAGGCTGTAAGAAGCTTCGGGCGTCATACCGCCCTTAATGCAATATCTTGCGATGATAGCAGCAAGTATGACAAGATGGTATTTCAGGTTCCGGAGCTTGTCTTCGCTGAGGAGTCCGCAGCCTTCCGAGAATAACGGCTTCATAAACAGTTTTACGAGTTCCATATTGCCTGAACAGATACTTTCGTAGAAAGCTATCTCACGGTCAAAGGAAGCGTGTTCAAAATCAGCTTCGCGCTGAGAAAATATGTGTTCTGCGATCATTTTTTCTGTATTTTCATTCAAAGTGATCATCCCCCGATAAATCAATCTGACGATATTATACCACAAATATCCTCAAAAATCAATATTTTTCGTATATTTTAATGTTTTTAGGATAATAAAGCGGACAGCCTCACGGCTGTCCGTATATATGCGATATTCTGTTGCATGGAAGATATATTTATGGAGGAGATAAGGCGGGGTAGACGCCTCAGATGAGTTTCAGAATATCGCCTCGTACACTATCGAGATGCTTGCCGGTGAGACCAAAGTCCATTTCCTTGTAACTCCAGATCGCTCTGCCGATACCGTGCTTTTCAAATACAGTATTTATGCATCTGAGCCATTTTACGGCATCCTCACCGCTGACTACATCGATTACGCCGTATTCACCGCAGTAGAGCTCGGCATTGTTTTCCTCAGCCTTTTTGATAGCTGATGCAAAGAACTCTTCAAAGAATTCCACGCTGCAGCCTGAGTCCTCAAATGCCACTCTTTCTTCGGGTATGATATCTGTGGTCCAGTAAGCTCCCTGGTGAGTGAACTTGAGCGGATCGTAGCAGTGCATATTGTATACCACCTTATCATCGTAGGGCGGATCAAGTGCAAATACAGTAGCGGCGCTGTTGTTCCAGTAGCTTCCGACAAGTATGATTGTATCAGGAGCGTATTTGCGTATGCGCTCGATACATATGCGAACGATGCGGTTCCATGCGCCGATGAACTCCTTGTCTGTTACCTCATTGAGAAGCTCAAAAGCAATGTGGTCGGGATCATTGCCAAAGCGCTGAGCCATCTGCTCCCACAGCTTGTAGAAGCGTTCCTGATAAGTCTCGCTGTCAAAGAAGCCGCTTTCGTTTTCTGCATAATAATCGAAGGAGAAACCGGCAGTCTTGTGCAGGTCGAGAACAATGTTGAGCCCATATTTCTTTGCGAGTGCAACTGCATCAGCGATGCGCTTGAAGCCGCTTTCGATATAATTTCCGTCTTTATCCTCGATGATATTGTAATCGAACGGGATGCGCACATGGTCTGCGCCCCACTCAGCAATTGTTCTGAAGTCGTTTTCGGTAATAAAATTGTTGAGTCGGTCTTCACTGTAATCGCACTGAGAGAACCAACCTCCGAGATTGATGCCTTTGTAGAAGCCTTTGTCCTTTAACATATATCATCACTCCTTCTTTGTAGTATGATGACATTATAACACATCTTTCAAGAAAAATATACCACTATTATGACATTTATAATATAAATTTGAATTAAATAGAAAAAAACGCACACAGCTTTGAACGGTCTGAGAGGGGAACCGTGAGCTGTATGCGGTTTGTAATAAACCAACCTTACGGAAAGGTTTTCAGCCGTGTAAGTAACACGGCTGATCGTCTGATTTGTCCATACCCTTACATATGAAAGTTCAGATTTATTAAAATCAACAGCCGCTGTTGTGCAGTCAGCGGCTGCCGATCTTAATCAGTTATGAAAGGCTCCAGTAGTCTATCTGTACATCGTCACTGAATACGAAGTAGATGTCATTGCTGCCAGTAACTGAGTTTACAGCAGGAACTGTAACGTCCTTAGCTGTGCTCTCGAGCTGAACGTAGCCGATTACCTTGCCTGTGGTTGAGCCAACGCAAACCTTAACAGCTGCATTCTTGTTTGAAGAACCGTTAATGGTTATCTTGTTTATGCCCTTGGAGAGATCAGCACCGCTGACCTTGATCCAGTCGCCCTTGCCGCCTGTAACCTTGGTATCGCGGAGACCTGTTACGGAAACTCCTCTTGACTGGTTAGACATTGTCTCAGCCTGTACCTTGGTGTAGGGATCGAGAGCTTCGATCTGCTTAGTACCCTTCATATCGCCTGAGCAAGAGAGATTGCCGTTGCTGAAGGTTGCTTCGTTGATCTGAGTTGAACGGTAGTTACCGTCTGCTGTGAGCTGATCCTTGTTGTTGTAGATCTTGAGTCCGTCTGTATTAACCATACGGATAGCCTGCTGACGGCTGTGGTAAGCTACATAGTACTTACCCTTGAAGTATACGATAGAGTGGTGGTTGTTACCGCCGTTATCGATTCTCTGTGAACCTGTGTTCTTGAATACATTTCCTGCGAGATTGCTGGTACTCCAGCTTTCCGGATTTTTAGACTTCATGTAGAGGATATCTGCATTGCCGAAGTTTACGCCGTTTACAGTCTTGTTTCCAACATCCCAGTTAGAGCAGTATGAATAGTACCATGTGTCACCGATCTTGATTACGCTTGAATCCTCGAAGAGGTAAGGAATATCCATAGTAATGGGAGTACCTGCAAGTTCAACACCGTTTGACTTGAGGTTAACCTTTACAACTCGGCCTGTTCCGGGCTTGTCAGCAGGAACACCGTTCTTTCGTCCGCCTCCGAAGAAGAGGTAGCATTGATCGGTACTCTCATCATAGTATACGCCGGGATCGAACATCCACTCAACATTTGAGCAGTTAGGTGAGTTGTGTGAGAGGAGAGCGCCGCCGATAGGATCTGTCCAGGGACCTGTCGGGCTGTCACCCATAACAACGCCGATACCGCCGCCGCTGTTAGCGAAGAAGAGATAGAACTTTGTTATTGTTTTGCCATTTTCCACAAATGTCTTGGAGCAGGCATCGGGAGCCCATGCAGCACTTGCCCACTTAGCAGCACCGTTCTGTGTTCTGCCGTTTCTGTCAGCGATAGGCATTGCACCGTGGTCTGTCCAGTTTACCAGATCAGCAGAGGATACACAGTTGATAGTACCTGAGTTGTATGTGTTTTCCTGCATTCTTCCGTCACTCTTGTACTCGAATGCATCGTTTGTTGTGTAGAGGTAGAGTCTTCCGTCATGAACCAGCCAGCCGGGATCAGCGCCGAAACGCTGAGTTGTAAGCGGGTTGTTCTCGCCGTCCTTCTTCCAGCTTGTCTTGGTTGAAACGCTCTTGAAGATCTCTTCCATAGCTCCGGTATCAATTATCTTTTCTGCGACAGGAAACTTTTTGATCCTGCCGAGGAGATAGTTGTGGAGAAGAACGATATCAGCAGCTTCAACTACGCCGTTCTGGTCAACGTCAGCAGCCTTCTTTGTAAGATCATCTGCGAAGCTGCCCTTTGTGAGGCCCTTGCGAGCGAGGATAGCATCGAATACATCGATCCTGCCGTCGAATGTAAGGTCGCCGAGTACGAGAGTACGTACAGTAGGCTTGCCTGCACCGGCGATCTTTGTGCCTTCAACAGCGCCGTATACATCGTCAATATAGAAATTGGGGTATGTAGCGCCGTCTGTTTCCTTGCCTGCGGACTCAACGTAGATGTATGCGTTGGTAGCGTCCTCAGGGAGCGTGTAGCTTGTATTTGCGAGCTGGAGCCATTCGCCCTTAGGAGCTGTGCCCTCAGCGATAGAATCGTAGTGAACCTCTCCGTCAGCGCCTGTGTACTCGAGCTTCATCATGAATGTCTCTGAATCTTCATCGCCGTCGAGGTACTGAACATTAGTTGAGAAGCTGAATGCCTTGCCTGCCTCGAAGGGATTGGAATCGAGTGCGAACTTAGCACCGTTCCAGCCGGCTGTTCTGCCCTGAACGAGGAGAGCTTCGCTGCCCTGATAAGCAGTACGTCCGCTTGTGCTGACCTTCTCTGAGAATCTTGTTTCCCAGCCGTGGTCAGTACCTTCAAATGTGTGGTGGAAGTAGTAACCGTTAGCATCGGGCTTAACGGGCTCCGGAGGAATGTACTCACCTGCACCGGGGCCTGTATAGGGTTTGCCTATGCCCCAGTCGCTGTCATTTACGAGTGCTGTGATAGCATTGTAAGCTGACTTAGGCTGGTTGTTGCCGGTGTAGAGAAGCGGATTGTTGGGCTTTCCGGAAGCTCTGTCTGTAGCTACCCAGGAGTTATTGTCGTTGGGTCCCCATACCTGAACGAGAGTTACGTTAGGTCCGTTGGGGTGGCTCTTGTTCCAGTCCATAGCGTGCTTGAATATAGCAGCATACTTTGTAGCCTGCTGTGAATCTGAATATTTGCCGCCCTCTGTTGAGAGGTCGAGCTCTGTTACCTGAACATCGATGCCGAGGTTGAGGTACTTATCCATAGCAGCGAGGTAAGACTGTGTGTCGCCCCATGCGCCGCTTGCAGCACAGTTGAGGTGAGACTGCATTCCCATACCGTCGAGCACACCCTTCTGCTTGAGAGGCTTGAGGATTGTGTTGATGATACAGTTCTGCTTGTCGTAAGCAAATTCGTTATAATCGTTGTAGTAGAGCTTACAGGTCTTTGGAGCATACTCTCTTGCATAGGTGAAAGCCTTTTCTACGAATGAGTTGTTTCCGTAAACTCTTACCCATGCAGATGATCCGTTCTCGCCGTTTGTGCCGTTTGTAGGTCTTAGACCACCCTGACCGGCTGTACCGTCGTAGATTACTTCGTTACATACGTCGTACGCATAGAGATCAAGGGAAGGATACTGCGTTTTGAAAGCATTGAACATATTCTGTATGTAGCTTTTCATACGCTTATCCATTGTTTCAGAATTTACATAACCGTTATTGTTGCTGAATCCCTGCTTGAAGAACCACTCAGGAGTCTGGCTGTGCCATACAAGAGTATGACCTCTGAAGCCGATGCCGTTTTTCTGAGCAAAGTCGCAGATAGCAGCACAGCGGTTGAGAGATACCTTGACATTTGTGTCAGTTGAGCCGCTCTGAACGATAGTAGCATCAGGCTTTGTCTCGTTCTCACACTCGATAGCGTTGTGGTCCTTGAGCATGATAGCAGTGATAGCTGAGTTGGTAACAGTACCGCCGTTGAGGATATTACCTACGCGGAAGTATTTAGCGAACTCATCCATGAGTCCCTTTCCTGAGGGAGCTGCGCTTGCAGTACCGAACTTCTTCTTCTGTGTGATGAGGACATCATCGAACCAGAAGTCGTTTGTGCTGTCTGTGGTGAGAGTCATGAGATACTCGTAAGTATTCTCGGGAGCCTTGAATGACGTTGAGAGGTCAGTCCATTCGCCGGCTTTGACATCCTTGTTTACGAGCTCAACAGTTGTTTCCTCATCTGTCTCCATATCCTTGTAAAGGAGTGTGAGGTGGAATGTTTCATCGGTCTTTGCGAACACTTTGAGGTTATAGCTGTAATTGATACCGCCCTCGAGCCAGAGACCCTTGGATGAAGCAGCACCGTCGGCAGGTGTTGTTCTGCCTTTAACAGCCATACCGCGTGAGTTTTCGAAGCCTGCACCGTTAACGGCTTCGATCTGGAATTCATCGGTTGTGCCATGCCAGCCTTCATAGGTAGTTTCAAAGTTGTTGCTTACAACAGAAGCAGCATATGAAGGAGCAACTGCGCCGGGAAGAACTGTCAGGAAACTTGACAGGCAAGCAGCAGTAGTTGCAGCGGCAAGCAATCTGTGTTTCTTCATGATAATCATCTCCTTGGAATTATAATAACTGGACACACGATTCCGTACTTGTCAAAAGCTATTATACACTATTCATTATTTGTTCACAACCCACAATGTGCAGATTAGGTGGAAAATATGAATATAGTCGTATAGTTTTGTGACGTGTGCCAAACCCTCCTGTAGTATTTTATATTATATCACGGTTGGTGTTGAAAAGTATGCAAAAATCATGACAAAAATAATAAAATTATGACATTCTGATTGCCTGCTTTCTTCACTAAAGTTAAATATAAAAATAAAGAGAAGTGCGTTTGAACACTTCTCTCTACATTATATATCTAGAATATACACCCGGGAATAACAGTTAAATGAATTAATCGCCGCATATATCCATAACTACATACTCAGATCGTGCACCGGTTTTGAATGGTATCGCCCAGCCTGAGATACCTGATGTGACAACGAAATCTGTTCCGTCACGTTTCTCACTGCCGTAGACTTTGTCGTTTGCTCCGATGAGCAGTCCTATGTATCCGGCAGGGAATATGTGTCCGCCATGAGTATGACCGGAAAATACAAGGTCAGAAAGTCCGGCTTCGTTATCGTAGTCATTCGGCTGGTGGTCGGCTGTTATGATGTATCTGGACTTGTCCAGGCCGCTGACGAGCTTTTCCATAGACAGGCGGTCGGAATCGGAAGTATCCTTTCTACCTATTATATAGAAGCTGTCATTTACAAGGACACTTTCGTCCTCAAGGACGGTCACATGGTTCTTTTTCAGCTCGTCGGTCAGATCGTCAAGACTGAAATCACGTCCATTGCCGTAGCCTGCATCATGATTGCCCATTGTGAAATAAATACCGTATTTCGCGTTTATCGCGCCGAGAGCACGGCAGGCTTTTATCATATCGTCTCTGTTGGAGTCGTCGTCTACAAAGTCTCCGGCAACGAGCACTACGTCCGGCTTTTCATCGCTGATACGGTCACATTGTTCCACGAAGCTGTCACCGTCGAGAGTGAGACCGAGATGCAGGTCAGCGATACCGACGATGCGGAGCTGTTCCTGTCCGAGATCTTTTTTGGTGGAGAAGGTGTAGCTTGTCCGGTAGACATGGTGTGCGAAATACCAGCCTATGCCGAGGTATACAGCTGTGAATAGGATTGCAGCTGCACCTTCAATGTTGTGCTTCATTTCGCGCTTTCTTCGGATGAGTTTTCCTATCCCGGCTGCAACTGCCCAGAAGATAAAGAGATGTATCAGTATTATCATTGTCGCCCAGTAATTGAGAAGAACTGCCGACAGGACAACTATGAGAGCGACCGGAACTATCGCTGCTGTCCACGAAAGGCGTTTGTTTTTATTGGCCAGCTTGTTAATAAAGCTGAATTTGTGGAAGCCCCTGACAAGAAAAACTATTGCTCCGAGCGAAAAAATGATGACGAGCAGGAATATTATTATCCACATTATCATAAGCAGCCTCCTTTTGTTCGAGAATTTACATTATTATAACATATATTGATTTAAATAGCAACAGAAATAGCTGCCTGTTATAAATAAGTTTACAATTTACTGTAAAAATATATTGACATCATCTTAAAATATGGCTATAATTAGAGTATAAATGCTTTAGGGATAATCATTTGGGGAATGTATTGAGCAGTTCATTCTATTAGGGACAGAAAAGACGGCTTTCTTTGCAGCCTTCTGATAAGAAAAAGATTTAAACCTTTCAGATCTGAACTATGCTGTTGCTGGATACGTTGCTGTAAATGAAAACCTTTGCGTTTATACATGAAAAATTACATTTGAAGAAATAGGGAGGTTTTTATCATGAAAAAAATTGCAGCAGCTATTCTTGCTCTGTGTATAGTCGGAGGTTCTCTTCCGGCTGCTCGTCAGTATGCGCCCGAAAGTACTATGACTGCTAATGCGCTTACCGATGATTACGGAAATGAGTTTATTGCTACTTATTATTTGGGTTCTCCACTGCGATACATCGAGTACAAAGATCATGCTGAGATCACTGACTGTGATGTGGAGACTGAAGGAGAATTCGTTATCCCGGGCGAGGTCAACGGTTTGCCGATAACAAAAATAGGCAACAGCGCTTTCAAGGATTGTAAGAAAATCACATCAATAACTATTCCTGATTCTGTTACAAGCATAGGCAGTACAGCATTTGCCGGATGCGCAAGTCTTACGTCATTCACTGTTCCGGAGACAATTACAAGCATAGGACCTGGAGCGTTTTCAAATTGTTCAAGCCTTGCAGAGATCGGTGTTTCGGAAAACAATCCTAATTACACAAGCATTGAAGGCGTATTGTACAGCAAAGATGAAACAACTATTATAGCATATCCGTGCGGCAGCTCTGTAGTGGATTATGTTATCCCTGAAACAGTTACAACCATAGCTGACCGTGCTTTTGTAAACTGCAAAAATATTGAATCTGTTACTATTCCGGAGACGGTTACAAGCATAGGTTATGGTGCCTTTGCTTCCTGCGGAAAACTTGCTTCGATAAATATTCCCACTTCAGTTGAAAGCATAGGAGAGTTTGCTTTTGCTAAATGCGTCAGCCTTACAGAAGCAGTTATCCCGGATAAGGTAACAGAAATATCTGAACACACTTTTTATTATTGTGAAAAACTTGCTTCAATAACTATTCCTGAGTCAGTAAAAACTATAGGTAAAGGTGCTTTCGTTGAGTGCACAAGTCTTACAACGATCAATATTCCTGATTCAGTAACAAGCATAGGAAATGAAGCTTTTTATGGCTGTGAGGGCCTGAAATCTATTATTATCCCTGATTCAGTCACAAATATAGGTGAAGGTCTTTTTTATGAATGCAGAAATCTTTCATCAGTAACTATCCCGAATACAGTAACGAGTATAGATAAATGTGCTTTTTGGTGGTGTTCAAAGCTTACTTCAATAACTATTCCTGATTCGGTTAAAAGCATAGGCGACGGCGCTTTCTATATGTGTCCTTTGGATTCAGTGATCATACCTGATTCAGTTACAAGCATAGGAGCAGGTGCTTTTTCAAATTGTGCTGGTCTTAGCTCTATAACTATCCCTGCTTCAGTCACAAGTATAGGCGAGGGCGCTTTCAGCGAATGCGCATCTTTGAATTCAATAACTATTCTGAACCCTGATTGCGAAATATATGATGGTGCAGACACTATCTGTAATGTCATCGGCCATGATGATGAGTTCAAATATAGCTATTCGTTCACTGGTACTATATGCGGTTTCAAGGACTCGACAGCTCAGGCATATGCTGAGAAGTACGGACGTAATTTCAGAGATATTGAAGAAACGATAAAAGAATGCCAGCGTGTTGAGAAAGACGGATTCTTATTTGATGTCTATGAAGATGAAGCGTTCTTGCTTTATTACTGCGATGAAAATGATCCGGAAACAGTTGTTGTTCCAAGTGAGGTGAACGGCGTTCCTGTAACAGGTATCGATGGTCTGCCTGAGAGGACACTATACGGAGTAGGTGCTTTTGACGGAGAGAACATCAAAAAAATAGTGCTTCCGGAAACTCTGACTTCTATAGGTGTTCATGCGTTTTCAGGATGCACTAAGCTCGAAACAATTGATATCCCCGATTCTGTTTCGGTTATAGGAATGAGTGCGTTCTTTGGCTGTGAAAGTCTTAAATCAGTAGAACTTCCAGATAGTCTTGAAGCTGTGTCTTTTCGTTTGTTTGAGGATTGCAAAAGCCTTGAGTCGATAGTTATTCCGTCTTCTGTCGAAACAATAGGCAATTATGCTTTTAGCGGTTGTGAGGCTCTTGAATCGGCAGCTATACCGGATTCAGTAACAAGCATAGGCGAAAGTGCTTTTGAAGGATGCTTTGAACTGAAATCAGTAAATATCCCTGGTTCTTTGAAAATAATAAATGACTGGACTTTCTATCAGTGCAGAAGTCTGGACGCTGTGACTATTCCTAATTCGGTAACAAGTATAGGCAAGAATGCTTTTGGCTGGTGCTTGGGCCTTAGGTCGGTCAAAATCCCGAATTCAGTAACAAGCATAGGCGACAGCGCCTTTGATATGTGTTCTTCTTTAGATTCGATCACTATTCCTGATACTGTCACAAAGATAGGCGATGGTACTTTTTCACATTCTGGTCTTAGCTCGATAACTATCCCTGCTTCGGTTACGAGTATAGGTAAAGGAGCTTTCAGCGAATGCCCTTCTTTGGCTAAAATAACTATTCTGAATCCTGATTGTGAGATCTATGAAAATGCAGCAACTATCTGCAATATCATCGGTCATGATGATATGTACAATTACAGCTATTCGTTTACAGGTACTATATGCGGTTTCTCGAACTCGACAGCTCAGGCATATGCCAAGAAGTATGGCCGTGATTTCAAAGCTAGAGGAACTGAGACTGAAACATATGTTGAACTTACAGTAACTCTCGCAGGTGATGCTAATCTCGATAATAATGTCAATATAGCTGATGCTGTGCTCGTTATGCAGGCCGCTACGAACCCCGACAAGTACGCACAGGGCAAGTCTGAACTCAGCATAACTGCTCAGGGCGAGATAAACGCTGATGTTGACGGAAAGAAGGGCCTTTCAAATTCTGATGCACTTCTCATACAGAAATTCAAACTCGGACTGATAGATAAATTCTGATAAGGTGATGGTACTTTGATATATACAGTCACATTCAATCCTGCTATCGACTATGTTGTACGTACGGGAGAGCTCGTTCCCGGCAGCGTTAACCGCGCCGAATCCGAGAATATGTTTTTCGGCGGAAAGGGCATAAATGTCTCGATAGTTCTTGCGGAGCTCGGTGTGCGCTCGGTCGCGCTCGGCTTCACGGCAGGCTTTACGGGCGAGGCTATTGAGAACGGCGCCCGTGCAATGGGCATAGAAACGGATTTCATCAGACTTCCTGCCGGTAATTCCCGTATAAACGTCAAGATAAGATCCGGCGTTGAGACCGAACTGAACGGTCAGGGGCCGGATATAGACAATGCTTCACTTGAAAAGCTCTTTGTGCGGCTTGACGGGCTTTCTGCAGACGATACGCTGATACTTGCAGGAAGCATACCGAAAAGCCTTCCGTCTGATGTATACGAGAGGATACTGCAAAGGCTTTCCGGCAGAGGTATAAGGACAGTTGTTGATGCTTCCGGAGAGCTTCTGCTGAATGTGCTGAAATATCATCCGTTCCTTATAAAGCCGAACGATCAGGAGCTTGGCGGGATCTTCGGCGTAAATATAAGCGGCTTTGAAGATGTGGAGCTCTACGCAGGCAAACTGCGTGAACTCGGTGCAAGGAACGTGCTTGTCTCTATGGCAGGTGACGGTGCGGTCCTTCTTGATGAGTCCGGAGCTGTTCACAGGAGCGGAGTATGCCGCGGAACAGTGGTGAACTCTGTCGGTGCAGGAGACTCGATGCTTGCCGGATTTATATCGGGCATTGAAAAAGGTCCGGACTATGCGCTGAAAGTCGGTACAGCCTGCGGCGGTGCGACAGCTTTCTCGGAAGGACTTGCATCGAGGGAGAAGATAGACGAGATGCTGAAACAGCTCTGAGCTCTCTCCGGGCGATAAAAAGGCGGATATTCTCCGCATAGCCGTTATAGGATAAAAAAACTGCGTTCAGGATATCCTGAACGCAGTTCTTGTTTGTGTATCAGTGAGCTTTGCTCATGAGATAGACTGGAAGTTATTGTTTGCGATGAGGTAGTATGTCACGGGCTCGTGAGTGTCCTGCATACCGCCTGTTGTCCAGCCGACGAGCGGTACCTTGCCGCTTGCTGCAACGAAGTAAGTCTTGGCTGTTGCGTATTTTCCTGCTGTATCGCGTCCGAGCATAGGACCTACGCCGGTAGTCATATTAGCGAGCACCTGTAAGAGATAAGCCGGGCAGTAGAATACTTCTACGTGATAGATCCAGCTTCCTACGATAGAAAGACGGCAGTACTTGTAGAGCTTTTCGTTCTTCAGCGTTGCTGCGAGCTCGCTGAGCTCTTCCTTGGCACCCTTCTTTGTGATGTGTCCGAGGTCGTCCTCCCAGATCTTTGCATCGCTGTCGGAGCTGTTGAATGTATAGAGCTGGCTGCGGCTTGAAGCTACCTTCTTGAAGGAGCTGAGAGTTCCGCTGAATATGCTTGAGTTTATGTCGTCGTAATCCTTACCGATGAGCCATTCCCATGAGTTCGTTCTGTCACCGAAGGGACTTGAATCCTCGTAGCGGTCGGCAACGCTGATAGTCTTGGTAGTTCCGTACTTGCGGAAGCCCCAGTATTCGAGAGGGAGATTAGGAACGAGGTCATCGCTGTTTACGATGTTGAATATCGTGCGGTAGTTTCCTGCTGTTGAGGAAGTTGTGCTGTTGGGTGTTGCGAAAGCGTAGGTGTAGGAGAGGAAGTTCGCATTGTCCTCAAACTTTGCGCCGAGGATATCAGCGATAGCAGCACCTCTCGAGTGACCGCAGATGAAGATGGAGCCCTTTGTTATGCCGCGTGCGCGGAGGTAGCTCTCGATCTTTGCCTGAGCTCTGTTTGCGGTTACATCGAAGCCCTTGTGGTTGAGCTTGTTTGTCCACTCAGGGTGTGAGCCTGTGAGACTTGTGTAGTTTGAGGTGTTGGCACCGACATCGAAGTTGCTTGACCACTCTGCATTGGTACCGTTTGTACCTCTTACCTCAACGATGACAACTTCTGTGCTTCCGTCGGCGGTAACAACGTTTCTGTGACCGATGATAACTTCTGTGACATCGTCGGTATCGTAGCCGTTTGAGGAAGTGATGTTGTAGTCTGTAACGTCCTTGCAGCCGAATCGCCTGAGGAAGTCTCCGGCTGTATCAGAACCGCCTGTTATGCCGTCTGTCCAGTCAACGTATACATCGCGGTAAGCGTCGGAAGCTCCGAGAATGCCGAATACAGAAAGGTCCTTCTTGTAGCTTGTGTTGCCGGAAAGAAGATTGCGGTAGTCAAGTCTGAATTCAACTTTCTTTTCGGTCTTTCTGTTTTCGCCGTCCTGTGACCAGTGGTAATAGCCCTTGAAGACGTTGCTTGTATTTGAGGAATTCTGCTTCTTTACGGAATCCTTGTTATCGTCGATACCATCGAAGTCTGTATCGGGAAGAGCCGGATTGGAATAGAAATCCCACATTGTGATAGTTGATCTGTTCTTGTACCAGCTTTCGGAAGCGCCCTTCTTCTTGAGGAGATCAATTATAGAAGAAGTAAGAGAAACTTCGCGCTTGTTGTAGATCTCCTGTGAATCCTTGAGACCGTCGCTGTCTGAGTCGTTGGAGCTTATGCTGCTGATGCTGCTTTTGAGCTGAACTACGCTGTAATCGCTGAGGAGTATCCAGTCTCCGGTCGAGCCGGCACCCACTGTATCGACAGCTGCAGCGGCTTTGAGAGCGTCGAAGTCATATGCTTCGGCATCGGCAGACTTAACTGATGATCTTACAGTCGGGAGAACGACTTCTCCGTTTTCAGCAAGGGCATCTATGCCGTATCCGCTGAGGAATCCGTCGAGGTCGGCAACGAAGTAGAATGCATCGTCCTTTATCTCTGCTGAAATTGTACGCTTGTCCTTGTCAACAGTAGTTTCGAGAGTTGTGAGCTCTTCGTTATTGAAGCAGAATATAGCAAAACTGCTTGTGTCGCCTGTGACTGTTGCATCGTATGTGAAAGTCAGAGTAACAGGCTCGTGGTTCTTGGAAGTAAATTCTATAACATCGCTGAGAACTGAACGGTTATCGGCAAATGAAGTAGTTTCGTCCTTGTCGAGAGCTACCTTGCGGTCTATGAGACCTGCAACGCTTCCTGAAACAGCGGGTCTGAATACATTATCGCTTGCGAGGAGGTACTCGCTCTTAGCGGAATCCGAGATAGTCTGCGCGATCTTCTTTTCGGCATCGGGAACAGTACCGTCTGTGGAGCTCTTTGTCGGGTCGAGCGAGAGCTTTATCTCGTCGCTGTCGATAAGACCGTCATCGTCTGTATCAGGCTTATTAGGATCAGTGTTGTATTTGCTGACCTCGTCGCTGTCTGAGAGTTCATCACCGTCTGAATCAGCCTTTAAGGGATTTGTGCCGAGTTCCTGTTCCTTACCGTTTGTGAGTCCGTCGCTGTCTTCGTCTTCGTTGAAGTCGCTTACAGAGTTGCCGTCTGAATCGGCAGAAAGCGGATCAGAAGCAAGCTTTAAAACTTCAAAGCCGTCTGTAAGACCGTCACTGTCGGTATCAGCCTTTGAAGGATCGGTACCGAAAAGGAGCTCGTTTGCGTTTGTGAGGCCATCGCCGTCTGTATCGTCAGCAGCCTTAGCGAGTTCTGATTTCTCGAAAGAATATGAAACAGAAGCACCGATGCTAAGTGGCTTGCTGCCGCTTGTGATAGTGGTGTCAACGCTGATGGAGCTTGTGATAAGGTCGTCTGCAGCAGCACTTACGAATGCGTCATAAGGCATAGCGGAAGAAACGAGCATAAGGCTGAGGATAAAGCTGAAAGTCTTCCTGTTTATCTTGCCTTTTTTGCCGAGATACAGAGCAAGTGAAGCTGAGAGAACAAGAGTGACAGCGGTTTCTGTAACACCCTTTGAGCCGGTTCTGGGGCTGCTTTCGCTTGCAGGAGCTGCGGAAGCTGTTGAAGCAGGCTGTACTGCGGCAGTCGTTGAAGCTGTCTGTTCTGTGGAAGCTTCTGAAACTGCCTGTTCTGCGGCAGCTGTTGAAACTGTTGAACTCTCGGTCTCTGCCTGAGTTTCGGCTTCGGGAGCGGCTTCGGTGGTTATCTCGGTCTTCTCAGCCTTTACGGCGATAGCAGAGTAGCCTACCTTTTCGCCGGCTTTGAGGTCGATCTTACCCTCCGGAGCTTCATTGAGCTTGAACTCGAGTTCATCAGGAAGCAGCAGCTTTACGTCGATGTCATTCACGTCAAAGGAGTTGGTGTTTTCAACACTGACACTCAGGTTGACATCTTCTCCGACGGAGTAATCTGCTTTGTCTGATGTGATCCTGACAGAAATGCCATCCTGCAATCCGTCAGATGCGGCGTTCGCTGACATTGGCGCGATAGCTGCCAGACCGGCTGCAGCTGCGAGCGAACACGCTGCGAGTAAATGTTTTTTCATAAAACCCTCCGTTCTATCGCCGTTGTATCACCCGGAAACGGCGATGATATTCTGCCGCTTCTGCGGCACATCGCAGTCTATGTATCGTATCCGCGGAGCTGCTGCATAGGGCATAATGAGATAAACGGCGTATCAGCGCGGTTAAGACCACCGGATGTAACGGACGCGGGCAACACATGGAACTGCACCTATATATTAGCATAATTGGCATAAAATGTCAACATAATATAGTCAAACACAACAAAATGTTGATTAAATCGGAGCTTTCAGGTGCATATTTGGATATTATTTTAAACGCACGCATCTTAGCTGTGTTATATCAGTGTATCACTGCGCCGCTTTCATTTTACAAAAACTCCCTTCGGCTCTCATTCCGGATATAGCCTTTGTTTTGAGCCGGCAATAAGAAAAATACTCAATTAAGTATTGACTTAATGGGCTGTTGGGTGTATAATTAATCTATAAAATTTTCAAAGGAGAATGCTTGATGATTTATTCACATGAAGTTGAAACAATGTGCCCTATCGCTCAGGGCGTTGCTCACGGCGCTGCTCCCATCCCTGAGGAGGCTAAGTGGGTAAAGGCTAAGGAAATTAAGGATATTTCCGGTTTTACACACGGTATCGGTTGGTGTGCTCCTCAGCAGGGTACCTGCAAGCTCACACTCAATGTTAAGGAAGGTATTATCCAGGAAGCTCTCGTTGAGACTATCGGATGTTCAGGTATGACTCATTCAGCTGCTATGGCTGCTGAGATCCTCCCCGGCAGAACTATCCTCGAGGCTCTTAACACTGACCTCGTTTGTGATGCTATCAATACAGCTATGAGAGAGCTCTTCCTCCAGATCGTTTACGGACGTTCACAGTCCGCATTCTCTGAGGGCGGTCTCGTAGTAGGTGCAGGTCTTGAGGACCTCGGTAAGGGACTCCGTTCACAGGTTGGTACTCTTTACGGTACACTTGCAAAGGGACCCCGTTACCTCGAAATGACAGACGGCTATATCACAGGTCTTGCTCTTAATGAAGACGATGAGATCATCGGCTATAAGTTTGTAAACTTCGGCAAAATGATGGATTTCATCAAGGCTGGCGACGATGCTAACACCGCTTTTGAAAAGGCACAGGGACAGTACGGAAGAGTTGCTGACGCTGTTAAGATCGTTGATCCCAGAAAGGAATAAGGAGGACTTGTAACATGGCTTTATTTGAATCTTATGAGAGACGCGAGAAGCAGATTCTCGACGTTATTAAGAACTACGGCATCAACTCCATCGAGGAGTGTGCTGACGTTTGCAAGGCAAAGGGCCTTGACATTTACAAGCTCGTAGAGGGTATCCAGCCTATCTGCTTTGAGAACGCTAAGTGGGCTTACACAGTAGGCTGCGCTATCGCTATCAAGAAGGGCTGCACAAGAGCTGCTGACGCTGCTGCTGCTATCGGTGAAGGTCTCCAGGCTTTCTGTATCCCCGGTTCAGTTGCTGACCAGCGTAAGGTTGGTCTTGGCCACGGTAACCTCGGCAAGATGCTCCTCGAAGAGGACACAGAGTGCTTCGCATTCCTCGCAGGTCACGAGTCTTTCGCTGCTGCTGAAGGCGCTATCGGTATTGCTGAAAAGGCAAACAAGGTTCGTCAGAAGCCACTCCGCGTTATCCTTAACGGTCTCGGCAAGGACGCAGCTCAGATCATCGCTCGTATCAACGGTTTCACATACATCGAGACAGAGATGGACTACGCAACAGGCGAAGTCAAGGAAGTATTCCGCAAGGCTTACTCCAACGGTCTCCGTGCTAAGGTTAACTGCTACGGCGCTAACGATGTAAGAGAAGGCGTTGCTATCATGTGGAAGGAGAACGTTGACGTATCTATCACAGGTAACTCAACTAACCCCACACGTTTCCAGCACCCCGTTGCAGGTACATACAAGAAGGAGCGCGTTGACGCTGGCAAGAAGTACTTCTCAGTTGCTTCAGGCGGCGGTACAGGACGTACACTCCACCCCGACAATATGGCAGCAGGCCCTGCTTCCTACGGTATGACAGATACTCTCGGAAGAATGCACTCTGATGCTCAGTTCGCAGGTTCTTCATCTGTACCGGCTCACGTTGAGATGATGGGACTTATCGGTATGGGCAACAACCCGATGGTTGGTGCAACAGTTGCATGTGCAGTTGCTGTTGAAGAGGCTATGAAGTAATAGTTTTTAGGCTATAATACGATAAAAATTGAAATCCTGACAAATCTTTTGATTTGTCAGGATTTTACTATTTTTTGAGCCAAGAACGTGAGTTGTCACCCATTTGTCACCCTAAGTTTATTGTGGGTGACGGCTCCACTTGCTGCTGCACAGGCTGCAATCGCTGAGAAGTAATTAAGGACACTGAACAGGTAAGTTCGACTCATTAGAGTCAATATGCACATACGATAAATAACATTGTAACTGATGTTAATAACGATCCCCTTGAACTACTGTGGTTCAGGGGGACTGTTTAGTGTTATAAAATCTGATGAATGACAGCTGTCTGTGCGAAATAACTTCTGACAAAAAATATCTCATTTTATGAACATGCTGGATTTTTTCAATAAAATATGTTATAATAAAACAGTATTTTAATTTATTGGCAGAGTGAAGAAGAAAGAAGTACCTTTACCGACCTGACTTTCTGCCCATATTTTCCCGCCGTGGGACTCAACTATGAATTTACATATGAACAAGCCGAGACCTGTACCGGTTTCGGAGTTCTTGCCTTTGTAGTAACGTTCCCATATATGAGGCATATCCTCCTTTGAGATACCGCTTCCTGTATCCTGGACAGTAATTTTAATGGATTGACTGTCCTGTTGAGCTTTTACAAGAATAGTGCCGTTGTGGGTATGCTTGAGGGCGTTCGAGATGAGATTTACAAACACGCGCTGCAGCCTGGAACTATCCGCGCTGACCTTAGGCAATTCAAGCGGTATACGCAGGGCAAGGCGGTTGTTGTTCTTGTTGAGGATACTGAAATACGTCTCGACGGTTTCACGAACAATGCTGTCGATATCGCAAGGAGCGAGTTCAAGAATCATGCGACCTTCTTCAATACGGGTAGCATCGAGTATCTGAGTTACCATGAGAGCCATGCGATTTGCTTCTGAGGAAATACGTTTGAGCTTTTTCTGAACAAGAACTGTATCGCTGCCATTTAACAGTTCAATTTCTGCATTCTGTGCATAACCGGACATAGCAGCAAGAGGCGTTTTCAGCTCATGTGAAGCATCTGAGAGGAAGGCTGTTTTCATTTCGTTTATCTGTACGAGCATATCGTGTTCGGAAACGATAGGATCTGACAGTTTTTTTGAAATGATAACGGACAGAAGGGCGAATAACAGAAAAGTTCCGATTATGGAAGCTATCATTACATATACATATTTTTTGAAAACGTTGTCCAGGACAAGCAGGAGTTCATCTGTTTTCTGACTGGCATTCTCTTTTATGGGGGCTACAAAACTGTTGGTATTCTGCCACAGCAATCCTACACATATATCTTTGTTGAACGAATTTTCGCTCCATATCTTATCCCAGGCGATTATATATCCCTCTCCTTTTGTACACACACAGCCTGTGTTGTCATTCCTGTTCATATCAAGCAGGTTTATAAAATTACTTGTCGGGTATCTTTCGGGATTTTCAGATATTTCCTGGTCGAACAGAGAGATGATATCCTTTTGTATATTCACTTCAAAGTATTCGGTCTGGATAGGATGCCATCTGATAGTTTCGCCGTCATAAACAAAGCAGGCAGCATACAGATTTCCGAAGTAATCCTGCGAATCGGCGCAGATATAATCGCGGAACTCTTCAATATCACAAAAGCCGTACTGATATGCAGTCGCTTCGATACCAATATTTATACAGAAGTGCTTTATCTCGCTTTTCAATGTATCGAGCATCTGACCGTAGTAAGCATCTGAAACGGTCGAAACTGCTTCGTCAGCTACTTTTGCAGAATTTGATTCAACGGCATCAACAGCTTTGTTATATACACTATTAAAGGTCAGCGTACAGACAGTCATTACTGTTACAAGACACGACAGCATTGCAATTAGAAGCCGCCTTTTCAGCAAACGGCTTTTAGATCGTTCTTTTCTCATTAAAGTTTCTCCTTTAAGGATCTGACTATTGAATGGTTTGCATTCATTATACCATACTTTTAATAAAAAGTGTACTAAATTACAGAAATGTAATCAGGGGGTTTTTATGGCACACATATTATTAGTGGAAGACGATTCAGACATCATGCAGATAAACAGAACATTTCTTGAAAACGAAGGTTATACGGTCCATTGTGCTGATTCGGTACAGTCCGCTGCGTTCAAGCTGGAAGAATATATCCCCGACCTTGTACTGCTTGATGTTATGCTTCCTGACGGCGATGGAATGGACTTTTGCAGGATACTGCGTAAGAAGACCAATGCCCCTGTAATATTCCTTACTGCGCGTGATGAAAACGATAGCGTTATCATGGGATTCAGAAGCGGCGGCGACGACTACATAACCAAGCCATATGATCTAAATGTATTAAAGGCGCGTATAGAAGCTCAGCTCCGCCGGAACGTCAGTCAGTCGGCACAGCACCCGAAGATAGAGCTTCCGTACCTTACAGTTGACCTGTTTTCAGGCTCTGCGGAACTTGACGGCAATGTCTGCTCTCTGCCGCAGCGTGAGCTTCAGATATTGTATCTTCTCGCCTCGCAGCTGGGCTCGCGTATCAACTACCGCGACATATATAAGAGTATCTATGGCTGTGATGTTGAGGACAGCAAAAATACTATCAGGGTTAATATTTCCCGTTTAAAAAAACACCTTGATATGAATGATATGAGCACATATGAGATAGCTTCTACCTCTGACGGTGAATATGTACTTCGCCGTGTCATATTCTGAAAAAACTATTGCGATTACAATTCTGTAATTCTGTACCACAGTTCAAAAAGATGTGCTATAATGGCATTGTAAAAAAGAGACAGTTCATTTTTCTGAACTAAGAACAAAGGAGAGTTTATATGAATAAGCAATTGATCATTATTGCAGCGGCTGGAATACTTGCTGCAATGACAGGCTGTGGAAAAGACACTGTTTCTACAGCAACTGTAACATCCACAGTTGCAGGGAGTCAGACAGCATCAACAACGTCAGCAACGAAAACAACTTCGAATACTACTGATGCTGTGAGCGAAACTTCTTCAACCGCTCAGACACTTCCCTCAGAGGTTGCTTTCTCTGATAGTTATACACAGGCAGAAGCCGTATCGGAACAGTCGGTTGTTACCGTACAGCCCACCGAAGAGAACGCGATTCTCGAGTCGGATAGCTGCGAAGATCCATTTGATGAATACATCGGACAGTGGGAGAGCTCAACACAATGGAACGGTACTAATTTCAACATTCAGATAAGCAGAGACTGCGAGATCATTAACGTGGAAATCACAGCACACAGCTCGGTTGCAGATTACCTGTGGGATTACAGCTGCATATGCAGTGAAGACGGCACATTTATTGAATGTACCGGCGGCGGAACTATGCTCAGAACAGATTATGCTCCGGACGGTAATATTCAGGGACCTGTAATAGTCTATACTGACGGAACAGCAAGATTCAATATCAAGGGCGGTACGCTCTTCTGGTCGGACTCTAAGGATGGCACCGCGGCTCAGGTCGGTTTCAGCAAGATAGGATGATAATTATAAAAACATACCGATTACAAATTTGTAATTCTGCACACTATGTCAGAATGATGTGCTATAATGACATTGTCAACAGGAGAAATACTCTTGAAAGGAAATGAAAAAGGAGATATAAACTATGAAAAAGATCATCGCTTGTCTTGCTATGCTTACAATACTTACCTCTATGACATCATGCGGAACTTCCGGCAATTCTTCCGACAGTTCAGCAGCAACTTCTGCATCAGCAACATCATCTGCATCGACCACAGCTGAAACTACTGGAGCTTCAAATGCTTCAAAAGCTGATACAACAACTTCTGTCGCAGGAAACACATCCAATAACACTCCGGTAAACGCAAATGACAATGAGAAGACCGAACCAGCAACAGAATCTGAAAACAATGGCACACCTTTGGTAAGAACTGAGTTCAACCTTATTGCAGGAAAATGGTATGAGGAAGGTGTCCTCGATTCACGCACACTTACTATCGACGCAGACGGATCATATGAGCTTGCATACCGCGGCGGCGGAAAAGAATACGGCAACATCAAGGTTGAAGTGCAGGATATTGACGGCACACATTCCAACACATGGTATAAATTCTGCAGCGGTGATACTGAGTGGGCGAGTTTCCGTCTTGCAGCCCGCGAAAATGATTCACCTGTACTCTGTTCAGGATTTGATGAAAATTCGCTAGTATTTGCTCTCGGCGGAGGAAACGGCACAGAAGAAGTCGGAAATCAGGATAGCTCCCGTGATATGTTTTTAGGCACATGGAGCTGCGGAAAGACCTATGTAAGTATTGTCAGCAATGGCGGCAATTCTTACAATGTTGAGGTCAAGATGATAAAAGACGCTTCTGAAAGCAGATACTGGACATACCCTTGTACATATGATGAGACTTCCGGAACACTCGTGTGCAATGGAACAGGTTCGTCTGTAAACAGCATATGCTCTGTAGACGGCAAAGAATCGACAGAGCAGAT
Organism: Ruminococcus sp.; assembly: GCA_016290875.1. Lineage (GTDB taxonomy): Bacteria > Bacillota > Clostridia > Oscillospirales > Ruminococcaceae > Ruminococcus. The sequence goes on along the minus strand of JAEEVL010000011.1, from coordinate 33,835 downwards.
ATTCAGCAACGGAAGTGCTTCATTCTGTCTTGACGGCAACGGCTATCTTATATGGAATGTCGATTCAGAACCGGAAAACAACGGAATGACCTTCACAAAGTAAAAGTGAGATATGAAAGGAAAGAATAATATGAAAAAGCTCATTACCTGCCTTACACTTTTTACAATGATGTCAGCTGTCGTATCATGTGGCTCAACAGATTCTGATTCGTCAGCATCTTCGGCTAAAGCCTCGTTGCCTGCAACTGCTGCTTCGACTGAAACAACAGTCACTTCACAGGAGAATACATCACCCGCTTCAACTGCTCAGTCTGCAAATACAGTCAGCGGAAATACTGCTGAAACAGCTGCTGCAACAGAGAACACTTCAGCATCAACGAATGATTTAGAGTTTGCAACTGCTGAGTATTTGTTCGGCGGATATGTTTCAACAGACTCTGATTCACTCAATATGAGAAGCAAGCCTGATGTGGATTCAAGCATTTTAGCGCAGATACCAAGCCAGACACAGCTTGATATATACAGCTGTGATACACCGGGCTGGTATCAGACTGTATACGACGGTAAAAGCGGATATGTAAGTGCAGAATACATCGCAAATATATACCCTGATAACAGCATAGACAGTTCATCGGATCAGCCTAATGAATACGGATTCTATACTGTCACATCAGATCCGAGACCGGGCACAGCAGGACCGGTGCTTACAAGTCTCACAGGAACGTTTTCTGACGGCAATGATATCTATACGTTCTATGATTGCAGTGCATATGACGGAAAGTTTTCTGTCAAGTACGCTGACGGTACAACACTTGACGGATATGCCAAAGTACAGTATCTCATACAAAGCGATAATTACAAGGACTACTGGTATGTACTCTATGACAATTCATCGAAGTTAGCCGGAAGTTTTAGATTTATGGGCGATATTCCGCTTAATGAACTCAACGATGGCATGAGAACTTTCACCCGCATCAATTAATATACTCAGTTCAATAAAAGAGTCCTCACAGTTTCAACTGTGGGGACTTTTTCGCTATGATCGAAGCACAATGCAAGTTCAGCTCATTTTGTGTAAGGTCGATACTCTCATATGTATCCGAGTCAACAAGGAATTGAACGTTTTTTATGTTACCCTCAGGTAAAAACTTCGGCAGAATGGTGCGAGAATTACACAAATATATTTATCAGTAGTTGCTGAACGGTGTGATAACTGACGAAAATAAGCATTTAACAAAATGTCTGTTGACAACAGCGCTATAAAGTGATAAACTTAATTATAGGTTAGATTGTGCTAACCTTGTGACATACATGATATAGAAAGGGGAATTCTATGTTTATTGAAATCAGTGACATCAAAAAGCATTTCGGTGAGGGCGAGAGCCGCGTCGATGTGCTCAAAGGGATATCATTTGAACTCGAAAAAGGCGAGTTCTGTGTGCTTCTCGGACCTTCCGGTTCGGGTAAGTCCACACTTCTCAATATCATCGGCGGAATAGACCGTGCTGACAGCGGCTACATATCTATCAATGGCGAAAAAACGGCTGATATGAACGAAAAAGCGCTTACAGCTTACCGCCGCAAGCATCTCGGTTACATCTTCCAGATGTACAACCTCATTCCTAATCTTAATATCAAGGAAAACATTGAAGTCGGTGCATATCTCAGTGATTCACCGCTTGATGTTGATGATATACTCAAAACCCTCGGACTCTACGAACATCGCCACAAGTTGCCGAACCAGCTTTCTGGCGGACAGCAGCAGAGAACTGCCATAGGCAGAGCGATAGTCAAGAACCCGGACATTCTTCTCTGCGATGAGCCTACCGGAGCTCTTGATTACAACACCTCAAAGGATATACTCAAGCTTATCGAGACTGTCAATCAGAAGTATGGCAGCACCATTATCATGGTAACTCACAATGATGCTATCAAGAACATGGCAGACCGCGTGGTGAAGCTGAGAGACGGAGTTATCCGAAAAAACACACAGAACGAAAACAAGATAAGCGCTGAAGAGCTTGAATGGTAAGGGGGCGATATCATGAGAAATCCCCTTAATTCAAGGATACCACGTGAGATACGCAGGGAAGCTGGAAAGTATACGGTAATTTTCCTGTTTATGCTGGCGATAATCAGCGTTGCATCCGGATTTTTTGTGGCTGATGCGAGCCTAAAAAAAGCATACGATGAGAGCTTTGAGAAGTATAACATCGAGGACGGTCACTTTGAGCTTTCACAGCCTGTCGACAGCAGTCTTGTCACAGAGATAGAGTCCGGCGGTGTCAGACTGTATGAGAACTTCTACAAGGATGAGCCTTCGGTAGGCGGCAGCAAGCTTCGTATCTTCCCGGTCCGTGAGGAGGTCAACAGGATATGCCTCCTTGAAGGCGATATGCCTGAGAAAGACGGTGAAATAGTTCTCGACAGACTTTATATGAAGAGCAATGATCTTTCTCTTGGCGATGATATAAGCGCTGGCGGAAAGCAGTATGAGATCGTTGGTATAGTGGCTTTCCCGGATTACTCTGCGCTGTATGAAAGCAATACCGATTTTATGTTTGATACAGAGCTTTTCGGAGTGGGAAGCGTTACAGCAGAATGCTTCGATGAGATAGGTGATAAGAATCTTCACTATTCGTATTCGTGGAAGTACAACGATCCTCCTGAGGAGAACTTCGGCAAGGAAGCGGCTGACATGAGTGATGCTTTTCTCGGACACTTATCCGATAAATGCGAACTTATGGACTATATTCCGACCTGCCGCAACAGCGCCATAAAGTTCTCGGGTGATGATATTGGTCATGACCGTGTAATGTTTATGGTAATGCTGATAATGCTCGTTGTAATTATAGCTTTCGTATTTGCGGTAACAACAGCGAACACTATCGCCAAGGAAGCAAATGTCATCGGAACGCTCCGTGCTTCCGGCTATACAAAGCACGAACTCATAAGGCACTATATGGCTGCTCCTGTTATAGTTCTGCTAGTAGCTTCACTTATCGGAAACATCCTCGGCTATACCATTATGAAAGAATACATGGCAGAGATGTACCTCGGTTCATATAGCCTTGTCAGCTACAAGACTTTGTGGAACGCTGACGCTTTCATAGATACGACGGTGATACCGCTGATAATACTTATGGTGATAAACTATATCATGCTCGCTTCAAAGCTGAGCCTTTCGCCGCTGAAATTCCTGCGTCGCGACCTCAAGCGTCACCAGCGCAAGAAGGCTTTCAAGCTGAATACAAAGATACCGATAATGATACGCTACCGTCTGAGAGTCCTCTTCCAGAATATTCCCGGATACATTACAATTTTCGTAGGACTTTTCTTTGCGAGTGTGGTAATGGTATTCAGTATGCTGTTTGCACCTCTGCTTGACAATTTTGAAGAAAATACAGAGAAGAGTATGCTTGCACCGCATCAGTATATACTGAAAATGCCGGCTGAGACTTCTGAGGAAAGTGCCGAGAAATTTGCCGCAGGTGATCTGAAAATAATCCGCGGAGATTTCAGCGAGGACGTTTCGATATACGGAATAGTTCCGGAGAGCAGATATTACAGGTCTGATATAAATGCTGATACTGTGGATATCTCCACGGCATATGCTGACAAATACAGCATTGAAAAAGGCGATACGATAACGCTCCGTGAAGAGTTCGGCGATAAGGAATATGAGTTCAGAGTAGGCGGCATCTATACTTATCCGAGTACGCTTGCGGTATTTATGGACATCGAAGCCTTCAACGAGACATTCGGACTTCCCGAAGGCAGCTTTACCGGATACTTCACCGGAAATGAGCTGACGGATATTGACAGCAGGCTCATTGCGACAGAGATAACCAGGGAAGACCTCACCAAGACCTCGCGTCAGCTCAGACGTTCAATGGGCAACCTTATGACGATATTCTCCGTACTCGGCATAGGAGTTATAATACTTGTAGTGTACCTGCTTTCAAAGGTAATGATAGAGAAGAATACCCAGTCTATCTCCGTTGCGAAGATACTCGGCTATAATTCGTCGGAGATAAGCGGCATATATCTGAGGACGACCACGATAGTGACGCTGGTGTCAATGGTGCTGTGTATGCCGGTAGTATCGATAGCTCTTGACCGCATATGGCGCACGATGATGCTGGAATATCCCGGCTGGCTTGAACCTGTTATACCGTTCTCGGCATACGTCAGGACTATCCTTCTCGGGGCGGCAACATATGCTGTTACCGCTGTGATACTCAAACGTAAGATAAGCAGAGTTCCGCTTGACGAAGCTCTGAAGAATACTGAATGACAAAACGGCTGCGTCCTGTGACCGGGTACCGTATCGGGTATCACCGGTGAGGACAGCAGCCGCTGTTTTTTATCCGTTAAGGTCGTTGATGTAGAAGGATTTGCCAAGCTGTATAGCGATATGCTCTCCTCTGTCGTAAATGTTTCCGGTGAGCTCGCACAGCAGGAAGCCGTATATATAGTCGCCGTAGAATACGCAGAATGTAACAAATCCTTTGCATTTGAGCGGTATCTCATCGCGTATGAACAGGTCACTGATAGAGCAGCTCTGACGTTCCTTCGGCAGCAGATACAGCTTTCCGGCTTTGATGATACACCTCATCTTCAGCTCCTCCGGGAACATCATAGTCGGTGTATGGTCAAACTTTGCAGGCTTGTCATACAGGTACAGCACAGCGTTCTCGAGTCCGAGCATAGCCATCATACGCATCAGCTTTTCCGAATTCTCTTCCTGAGAGCCTGCGCTCTGCATACCGCAGATGAGGAAGTCCTGCAGCCTTCTGCTGCTGTCTGTAAAAGCGGACTTTTCGATGTTTTTCTGTTCGGCTATCGAGCAGATAGCATTGTCACGCATTACGGAGAACAGGTGGTTTATGGTTATCCTTGCTGACGGAGATCTCTGCAGGGAATTAACGGTGCTTTGCAGGCGTTCAAGGCTATTTACCAGTTTTGTGGCATCGGTATAGTCCATTATGCCGTTTTCAAAGAACTTGTTTATCATACGTTCTATCTCGTTATATTCCTCAAAGCTGATGTAACGGTTCTTGATAGAGCGGAAGATCTTGGACATAAATACAAAGAACAGTCTCTTCAGGTCAACTGCATGATCGTCGCTCAGCTCGTTTTTGTATCTGTAGAAGCAGTCGTCAAATATCCTGTAAATGAACGTCTGGTCAACGTTTATCATATCGACAAAGCTGTAATCATACATCTCGTACTTGAGCGATTCACGGCCGTACAGCCTTGTCGGGACAAGTGTGGAGCTCACTTCTTCGTTATTCATCTTTTTGAGCAGAACTTCAAGAGCCTTCTGACCTACGGTACAGCTGTCGGAGCCGATAGATGAAAGGGTAGGCGACAGAGCTCCTGCCATACGGGTGTTGTCAAATCCGAAAACAAGTATATCCTTGCCGGGAATGAGATCTCTTAGCTTCATAGCATCGTAGAGTCCCTTTGCCGTTGCATCGTTTACACAGAATACAGCCTGGACGTCGGGGTTCTTGTCGAGCAGCTCGGAAGCTTCTGCGATACAGTTGGTGGACATATCCGATTTAAAGTAGTTATTTTCAGTAAAAGTGAGACCGTTATCTTCGAGACATTTTATGAATATTTTTTTTCTATCATTAGAGTCAACGTTGTCGACTCTGCCTCCGAGCATACAGAATTTAGTCAGACCGTCGCCGTTTATGAGGTAGTTCATAGCCTCCGTGATACCGGATTCGTGATCGTAGTTGATCGTTGTCAGGTCGTTGTTCTCTGTCGTCAGTCCCACGAAGACCTTCGGTATGTCATGGAAGCGTTTGGAGTAATACTTGCTGAGGACTTTGAGCTTTTCATAGCCGATACTGCCTATGTGTATGATAAGGCCGTCTAAGTGACACTGTTCTCCGAGTCTGAAAATATTGTTGTATACTGTTTTGTACGAGATGACCTCCTGGTTATCGTTGGTCTCTTCTATGTACTTGCCTGCGAGCACGATAAGGCGGATGTTGTCATCGGCATGGACAGAGTTGATCACGCTCTGTATATACTCTTTGGCAAAATCTGAAATGATCTCTTCCACCATCAGACCTATGATCTTTTTTTCACCTTTTCTTTTTCTCATACTATCAGACTCCTTAGTAAATCATAGTTCTTTCAGTTCAGGTTCGGGCTTTGAGAAGAGATAGCCCTGAGAATAGTCTATGCTGAAATCGAGGAGCACCTTCTGGATACTATCATTTTCGACAAATTCAGCGATTATTGCGAATTTCTTGTTGCTGAGGCGTTTCCAGTCGGCGACAAAGGCTATGAGGTTCTGGGATTCCTGATCCTCACAGCAGCGTTTTACGATAGAGCCGTCTATCTTGATATAGTCAGAGTGGATATTTGCGATATGCAGAAGATTCGAGAAGCCGCTTCCGAAGTCGTCTATTGAGATCTGGGCTCCGAGCGAGTGTATCCTGTCAACGAATGCAACAAGCTCTTCGTAGTCTTCTATATCCTCATTTTCGAGTATCTCGAACACGAAGTTTTCCGGGTGATCTGTTGTTGAAAGGAAGCTGAATATGTAGTTGATGAGGTCGGGATTCTTCAGGTCGCGCACAGAGAGATTCAGGCTGACCTTTTTATTCTCTATGGTGCTGAATTTCTCGAACACCTTGGTTATCATGATCCTTGACATAGAATCATACAGCAGGCCGTATGATCTTGCAACTTCGAGGAAACTGCCGGGGTAGTAGATCTTTCCCTTTTCGTCCTCAAGACGCATGAGTGCTTCATAGTGGTGTATGCAGTTGTTTGTGTTGTCGTAGATGCCCTGGAAATAAGGGATGACCTTATTGTGCGAAATAGCATAGTTTATAACATTTACCATATGGTAGCGTTCACGGACACTCTCTTCATCGAGCTGACCGTACGTAGCATCACGAACGTAGAACTGTATATTCTTCTGCATCATCTCTATGCGTGAGGAGTAATATGCTGTATTCACATTCTCGACAGTACATTTGTTGAGTACGCAGAACATAGGCACGATAGCGATGTATTCGGCTGTTGTCTCAAAGAGCTTGTGCTGGAGCTGTTCCATATCCTTTGTGAATTCTGCGAGCGATACCATGTACGACGGAGCGGCAACTGCTACGTGCCAGTCGTTGAGGATATAGAATCTGTAATGCTTGTGCTTGGCAAAGCTGGAGCAGTTGGAGACATAGTTCTTGTATGTGAGCTGTATCATATGCTGAGAGAAAACAGTCTCCATACTGTTGAGGTCAAAGACGTTTATCATGCAGATACGGTCGAAGTAGTTCAGCTTTATGTCCATATAGAGAGCTGCGGCGTTGGGAATATCCTCATTTTCGGAATAGAGCAGCTTCATTTCACAGTCGCGCACGAATGTCTTGAGTCTGTCAGCGGCTACTTCATGTGAGGACTGTGAGAGCTTGTTCTCGACATCGTAGAGGTAATTGAGCAGCTCGTGATTGTCTGCGGCAAGCGTATCGGTGTGAGAGAAAGCATAGGGATTGTATTGCTGAGTTGCCGCTTCTTCACCGAGTACGGAAACGATAAATGCAAGGTTAGCAAAACGGTTCTTGCCGTTCACATAAGCTATCTCGCCTTCGGTGATACAGCCGCACATATTTGAGTTGGCATATGCGGAGATCTCCCATTTCAGACAGTTGGAGTATATCATCGAACGTGCGATACAGGAATATCCGAATATAGTCTCTGCCTTTTCAAAGTTTTCGATGTGCCTGAAAAGCGCATGGTTATCAGCGATTATCTTTCTGTCATATATGAAAGCTCTCTTGACCTTCTGTCCTTTTCTGATCTTGTAGGTTGCACATATGAGCTGACGGCGCTCGTCTCTGTCGATGTCCTGACGGTCAGAGCGTATAGTGGAGAATATCGGATTTGCCTCGCCGTAAAGGTCGTTCAGGCTGGTGTTATCGAGGTGTATGATGAATATGGGGATGTCGCTCTCTTCTGAATAGACATAGGGAAACAGCTCGGTGACTTCGGAATGATTTCCTGCGTCATCACCGACGCTTGAATAGTATTCGTGAACAGCGTTTTTATTGTCGATAGAGAGTATAGCTCCGCCGAATGAGTCTGTTATCTCGGATTCTGCTCCGATAGCCTGAGCGCCGGTAGCGTAGGAAGTGTAGCATTCAAGCTCGTCGCCGCTGATAGAAGCAAGCAGAAGACCTTTATCTGTCCACATATTCTCGTTGAAAACAAATCCGCCGATGCCTGTTCTGGCTGCCACAGAGTCGGAAATGTTAGCGAATCCGCCTGACATCTGCACGTCAGGAAAGTAATCATTGCATTTGTCGATGAGCTTTACTATATCAAGGTATTTTCTTGTTGTGAATGTCAGCAGGAATTTTGTATTGCAGCCGGTAAGTACGGCTTTGGTGTTGAGGGCAAGTATCTCCGGCGGAACAGCTCTGTCAGAGTCGTCGAATGTCGGAAGCAGGGCAGTTCTTATCGAACCGTATGTCATCTGAGTGATGGAGATGATGCACTGGTTCTGTACAAGTTTTCCCCAGCATATAGCGGAAGAAGTGCTTGTTCCGAAGATGTGAGCCTCAGGGATGAGAGACTTTATGTACTTTGCGAGGTCAACAGCCTCATCGCCTGAATGTATCGAGGTGTGGATACGTATGAGTATATCACCTTTGCGGGTATTGCTCGCAAACTGTTTCAAGGTATCAGAGAGCCTTGTTTTGGAGATATATTGAAAATTCCATGTATACATACGCTTCCCTCCCACGCGGTGAAATAAAAAAATATCTGATATTATAATATCACTCTATGCACAAAAAATCAATAGAGTTCAAAAAATATTTATAATTAATCGACAAAGTGCACATACTGACAGGTGAGATAATGGGCATTTTATTATAATATTTTGATAGTCTCTGTATCATATCCGAAGCTGTTGAGAAAACACTTCTGACGTAAAAAATGAGAACAGCCGGAAACGCATCATCAGCGTTCCCGGCTGTTCCCGGCATATGTTATTTTATAGCAGCAAAAGCTCCGTCGAGAGCAGCGATAAGGTCATCAATGTGCTCTGTACCTATTGACAGACGAATAGTATTGGGCTTGATTCCCTGTTCAGCGAGTTCAGCTTCGCTGAGCTGTGAGTGAGTTGTTGAAGCAGGATGTATAACAAGTGATTTAACGTCTGCTACGTTTGCAAGGAGTGAGAAGATCTCAAGATTATCAATAAACTTCTTAGCGTCGTCCTCTGTGCCCTTTACATCAAATGTGAAGATGCTGCCGCCGCCGTTGGGGAAGTATTTCTTGTAGACCTCGTGGCTTGATTCACTGCTGAGGGAAGGATGATGAACAGCTTCTACCTGAGGATGAGCCGCGAGGTATTCAACGATCCTCTTTGCGTTTGAAGTATGGCGTTCAACGCGGAGGGAGAGTGTTTCGAGTCCCTGAAGGAAAATGAATGCGTGGAAAGGTGAAAGAGTTGCACCTGTATCACGGAGAAGGATAGCACGGATATATGTAACGAATGCTGCCGGACCAACTACTGCTGCAAAGCTTACGCCGTGATAGCTCGGGTTGGGCTCGGAGATCCAGGGATAACGTCCTGACTTGATCCAGTCGAAGTTGCCGCTGTCGATGATAACACCGCCGATAGCTGTTCCGTGACCGCCGATGAACTTTGTTGCGGAGTGTACTACGATGTCTGCGCCGTATTCGATAGGACGAACGAGATAAGGAGTTGCGAAAGTATTGTCAACAACGAGCGGAATGCCGTGCTTGTGAGCAATCTGAGCGATCTTTTCGATGTCGATAGCGTTTGAGTTGGGGTTGCCGAGAGTCTCGATGTAGAGAGCCTTTGTGTTCTCGTCGATAGCTGCTTCAAAGGCGCCTTCAACATCGGGATCAGCGAACTTTGTGGTTATACCGTAGAGCGGAAGAGTATGTGCAAGAAGGTTGTAGGTACCGCCGTAGATAGTCTTTGAAGCAACGATGTTCTCGCCGGCCTTTGCAAGTGCCTGGATAGTGTATGTGATAGCAGCTGCACCGGAAGCTGTTGCGAGTGCTGCAACACCGCCCTCAAGAGCAGCTATACGCTTCTCGAAAACGTCCTGTGTGGAGTTTGTGAGTCTGCCGTAGATGTTTCCGGCATCCTTGAGGCCAAAGCGGTCAGCAGCGTGCTGTGAGTCACGGAAAACGTAAGAAGTAGTTGCATATATCGGAACTGCTCTTGCATCTGATGCGGGATCTGCCTGTTCCTGTCCTACGTGAAGCTGAAGTGTCTCGAAATGAAATTTATTGTTAGCCATTATGGTTTCCTCCTGAAAATTGATTATTTATGATCTATTCTTGTTTGCTTTATATTAAGGAATGCTTGATAACTTTGGTTGTTTACTGACATCGTTCGCAGCTGCACATTCGGTCTGTGCCTCTGATTATCGAACGGAGTAGTCCGAGAGTATTCTGTTTTGTCATTGCCTCCGCTCCTTTCAGGCTGTTTTGTTTGGTATGCCTATATTATACATCGGTTTTGTTTGTTTGTCCAATCCGAAAAATCCATAGCAAGTTATAGATACAGATTATAACTGAGAAGGCCAGTTCGAGAAGTTCACCTATTGACAAAGTATGAGATAGGTGGTATAATCTCTTATGTAAGATAGGAGGTATAGCTATGACATTACAGCAGTTAAAATATGTTCTTGTTATTTCGGCGACCGGCTCTATGAATAAAGCCGCAGATCAGCTGTATGTTTCACAGCCGTCGCTTACAGCATCAGTTCAGGAACTTGAAAAAGAGACCGGAATAAAGATATTCAACCGCAGCGGCAGAGGTGTTACTCTTACTAATGACGGTGCGGAATTCATACAGTATGCCCGACAGGTAGTTGGACAGTTTGACATTCTTTCCGAGAAATACATAAGCAAAGGCAACGTAAAGAAGAAGTTCGGAGTATCCACCCAGCATTATTCCTTTGCGGTCAAGGCGTTTGTCGAAATGGTAAAGGAATTCGATACCGCAAAGTATGAATTCGCAGTACGCGAGACCAAGACTGCAGAGGTCATAAATGACGTTGCAACTATGCGAAGTGAGATAGGTATCATATATCTCAACGACTTCAACCGCAAATCCATAACAAAGCTGCTCCATTCCAACGGGCTTGAGTTCCATTCCCTCACAAAATGCAGTCCTTTCGTTTATCTGTGGAAAGGTCATCCGCTCGCAGGAGAGAAGAAGATAACCTTTGAACAGCTTGCTGATTATCCGTGTCTTTCTTTTGAACAGGGCGACAACAGTTCGTTCTATCTTGCAGAGGAGATACTCAGTACAAGTGATTATCAGCGTACTATCAAAGCCAATGACCGTGCTACCATGCTGAATCTTATGATAGGTCTTGACGGTTATACGCTCTGCTCGGGTATTATATGTGAGGAACTCAACGGCAGCGATTATCTGGCAATACCATTTGAGGACGAAACTGATGAAGCTATGGAGATAGGTTATATCACCTTGAAGAATATGATAATGAGCAGAATGGGTGAGATCTACATCAAAGAGATAAAAAAATACCTGAATATATAAAAATTCCCGGAAGCGTTACGGATATGCTTCCGGGTTTGTTTTATCTGTCTGAGTTTATAAGTTCGCGCTTCATAAGGCAGAGGTCAAAGACGTTTATCCTGTCATCATCTGTGAGGTCTGCGGCTCTGCGGAAGGCGAGAGGTGCATTATTCTTGTGCATGAGCCATCTTTGGAGCGTTACAACATCTGATATACTGAATTCGCCGTCTGAGTTGACGTCGCCGCGTATATATTCTGTGTAAGGCTTCCACAGCTTGGTCAGCCAGTTCTTTCTGTTCTTAGCATAGGTGCGGAATATATCAACGGATCCCATAAAGTCTGCACCGCTCGAATCACCGAACACACAGTATGATCTGCCGCCGTAGGTGTGCCAGCGTGCGTTGCTCATTTCGGCAGACGGTTTGATGCTTTCGGCGAGCTGTGTGAGCTGCGGATCGTCACCATCAGTCATAGCGGTGAGGTATGGCTCGAAGCATTCGATGTAGGTTTTTGCCACACGCTCAACGTAGCTTTCCTTTTTGTAGAGCTGTCCTAACCAGCTTATACCGATAGTAGGTCTGTGGCTGCCTGTGGAGGAAGTCCTGCTGTTGTCGTCATAGCCGTGGATAGGGAAGTATGCTGCGAAGAGATTGTCATACTTGTAGGAATAGCCTATCTTTCCGTCGGAATTGATACGTGAAGTAGGATAGTTGTCGTAAGCAAGGTCGTGATCCCATGACGGACTGAAATGCAGCTTTCCGTCGCCTGTTTTATCGGAGTCCTTCCAGAAATAGAAGCTGGAGAACGTTGCGTCGATATTCTCGCTTATCTCTTCAGCGAGGTAGGCTTTGATGAAGGAGTCAACGTCGATGTAATCGCTGTAGTGCTTTCCCTTGGAGTTATATCCGGTGCTGGAGTAGAGTGCGTCCTCAAAATCCTGCACAAAGCCGCGGATATACTCGACCTGTGCTTTTGAAGCGTACTCCGGACCGTCTATGCCTATTGCCTGACCTCGTGAAGTTACGAAGCCGCTCAGGCATTTGCCGCCGTAGCGGTTCCATTGCTGGAACTGCAGGAGGTATCCGCCGGTGATGTCCTTGGGATTTTTTGGTATATCGTAGTATTTGTAGCTGTTTTCCATATATTCGCTCACGCTTGAAGCGCCTGCGACCTTGTGCGGATAATCTTCAAGGTCCTTGTCGTTTACTTTTTCGGTCTCTTCTTCAAGATCGGTGATATTAACGCGGTTCTTCTTAATCTGCACTCTCTCATACAGCTGATATGTTCCGCGGTAGGAGCCGTCTGCATAGAGATCGATATATGTGGAGTCAAGTACGCAGTCAATGCCGGCAGTCTTGCACATTTCATCTGTAAGCGTGTTTCTGAGCATAGAGTGGTCGAGGTAGTTGGATAAGAGAGTCCACTTCTTTGCCTTGCCCATACCGTAAAGGTCGGCTTTCTTCGGGAGCTTGAAATTGTATGGCTTTTTCTTGCTGTATCCCCATGAGGAATTGCCGTGCGGCGTGAGCTTTTCGTATTCGCCGCTGTATACTTTATTGCCTTTTTCGTCAAGCATGAGAGTAGTTCCCGACTCTGATGAAACCTTGTATGCATCGAGGTCATCGAGACCGCCGTGCCTGGTGGATATGTACATACAGCCGAGATTTGACTGCATTATCTTGAGCGTTCCGCAGTCTATACTGCCGACAGTAACTTTGAATTCATCGGCTTCGCTGAGTATAGATGTCACAGAGCCTGAAGTAACGGTCTTGCCGTTGAGTTTCAGAACGCCGTCAGCTTTGAACTTGATAGTTAGCTTTTTGCGGTCAGCAGTAGCGGGGAGGAAAATGTACCGGCAGTCGTCCCAGTCGCTGTACCACCAGTCGGTATAGTCGAGATCGGTGTCTATACCGGGAGACAGGTCGTATACTGAGAAGGCACTTACAGGTATTTCCTTGTATTTCAGATCGGGAGCGTCTCTTTTCGGCTGGACAGTACGCGGTCCGGTTTGATAGTCGTCTATTATATCCATACCTCTGTCGGAAAGAGTGTATTCCTTAGCAGAAGCGACTGCCGGTGCCTGTGCAAATATAGATACGGCAGCCGTAACTGCGAAAATAAATTTAATCAATAGCCTGCTTTTCATTGCGTCTCTCCTTAGTTGTTTGTACAGTATGTGCATATCTAAATTATACCACAGATTTCAGGAGTCTGCAATAGGCTTTTTTTAGCCGGAAATCAATACTTCCTGTTATAAAATCTTACGATTAGACAAACAGATAAAAAACAAAAGCAATCAGCATAAATAAGTTCATATGAACTTTGGCTTTGTTTAGCGGAATTCAGAAACAGATTAAATTTTTGTGCAATATTATCATAAATTTGCGTTTATTTTGCTTGAAAAATATAAAGAAATATGGTACAATAAAAACTGAATAGTTCTGAAGTTATACGGCTCGAAAATATATTTCGCAATATGCAAGATCTCCATACACAGGACCGGTGAACAAGTGCCTGAGTGTACTGTTCTGAAGGAGGTCAGTCGGTCCCGGCAATACCTGCTATATAATATAGAAAGGGAGCAAACATATGAGGATCGTGTTTTCAGCTATTTTTACAGCACTTATAGCCGCGCTGACCTATTGTGCAGTCAAAGCGTGGCATTCGCATAAACCTATCGGCAAAGCCGTTGCTTTGCTTGATCTGGCATTTATTCCGCCTGTTGTGGGCAATCTTATCATAATCGGATCGCACTACCGTATGATATCGGTAGTCGGCAGTTACATATACTTTATCGGAATGGACCTTGTGATGTTTGCGCTTGTAAGGTTCACGGCTCATTACTGCCGGGACGGTATCAAGCTGCGGAAGATCCCACTTATCGTTGACGTACTGCTTGCTGTCGATGTGATACAGTTCACATTGAATCCTGTGTTTGGTCATGCCTTTGACCTTGAACGCATAGAGTTTGACGGTTCGCCGTATTACAGGCTTATCCCGTATATGGGGCAGTATTTCCACCGTATTGTTGATTACGGCATAGTTGCGCTTATACTGCTGACATACATAATTGTGATAAAGAAAATGCCGCGCATCTATACCGAAAGATACCTGATAATAGTTATCGCTATAGTCATTGTTACGGTATGGGAGTCGCTGTATATATTCTCGCGCTCGCCTATAGACCGTTCTATGATAGGCTTCGGCGTATTTGGAATACTTGTGTTCTATTTTTCACTTTATTACAGACCTTTGCGGCTTCTCGACCGTATGCTGGCGAATGTTGTTTCCGAGATGTCAGAGGCTCTGTATATATTTGACCTGACCTCAAACTGTCTGTGGGCGAATGCCCGCGGCTGTGAGCTTGCCGGCATAGCAGACGGAGAATACGAGCAGATAACGGAGAAGCTTCTCGTGCTTTTCGGTGATCCCGGAAGTCCTGAGGATGTCAATAGCGCTCAACGTGTTGTCGGAAAGGGCAAGGACGCAAGATATTACTCAATAAGAGAAAAACAGGCTGTCGATGACAAAGGAAGAGTTACAGGCTCTTATCTGCGTATTCTTGATATTACTGAAGAACAGCAGAAGATGAAGCGTGAGATGTTCGATGCTACACACGACGGTATGACCGGACTCTATACCCGAGAGTATCTCTATACGAGGATCGCGGAGATGATAGATGCCGATCCCGGCACTCAGTATCTGATAATCTACGTCGATGTAAAGAACTTCAAGGTGGTCAATGATATATTCGGAGCGGAATTCGGTGATTATGCAATCTGCTGTATTTCTGACTGGGTAAAGAAAGACCGTTCGGAACGCTGCCGTTACGGAAGACTCGTCGGTGATACTTTCGGTATCTGTATGCCAAAGGATGAGTTTGATCCCGAACAGATGGAGGAAGAGCTTTCACACTTCGTTGTTAAGAATGAGAAGGCTGAGCATCGTCTGCTGATACATCTCGGCGTTTACGCGATAGAACACGAGCCGGACAAGGACGTTAGAACGGGCTTTGATATTTCGGTAATGTTTGACAGAGCTCATATATCGCTTGCGGCGATACGCGATGAATTCAGCACCCATATCGCTTATTACGACAATGCGATACGTCAGAAGATACTTCTTGACCAGTCTATCGCATCACAGCTCCCGGATGCGCTTGCAGAAAGGCAACTTCGCCCGTATTTCCAGCCTATCGCAGATGTTGACGGCAGGATAGTCGGTGCAGAAGCTCTCGCAAGGTGGATACACCCGGAGCGTGGATTTATGCCGCCCTCGGATTTCATACCGCTGTTTGAAAAAAACGGTCAGATAGTTGACCTTGACAAGCATATGTGGCGCTGCAGCTGCGAGGTGCTTGCAAATTGGCAGAAGCGCGGCAGGGATCTGTTCATATCCGTTAATATCTCTCCGAAGGATTTCTACTTTGTTGACGTTATTTCCGAGATAAAAGCGCTTGTGAAGGAATACGGCATAGAACCGTCAAAGCTGCGTATCGAGATAACCGAGACTGTTATGATGAACGACGTTGAGAACCGTATGCAGATACTCGATGAGTTCCGCAAGTCGGGATTCGTGGTCGAGATGGACGACTTCGGCAGTGGTTATTCGTCACTGAATATGCTGAAAGATATGCCGGTAGACGTCTTGAAGATAGATATGAAGTTTCTCGGCAAGGCGGACGATATGAACAGAGCAAAGACTATCGTAAGGAATATCATCAATCTCACCAAGGAACTCGGAATAACAGCTCTTACGGAGGGTGTTGAAACGAAGACACAGTATGAGGCGCTTGCCGAAATGGGCTGCAAACTCTTCCAGGGATATTACTTTGCAAAGCCTATGTCGATAGAGGAATTCAATAAATTCGCAGATGAATGCGCAAATAAACAGCAATGATATAGTTTTTCAGATAAAGCCGGAGTTGCCGCTATTTTCACATAGCGGCAGCTCATTTTTGCAGTATTTTATTTGTATTCGATAGAGACTGAACGTTCGACTTCCTTGCCGTTTATGATGAGACGCATCCTGCCGTTTTTTACGACAAAATTCTCATCGTTTGCGGAGTAAGCCTTTCCGATAGCGGATCTGATATCTATCTTTGTATCCGAGTCGGTGAGCGTTATGTAGCTGTTATCAGCGTTGTATCCGCCGAAAGCAAGTGCTTCCTGACCTATAATATCAAGTTTCAGGTGTGAATCGCAGAGATTCAGCTCGGTTTCTCCGTAGAGAGCGCCGAAACAGGTCGAATTGTCAGCCATAATGCTAAGCACAAGACTAACCTGATCGGTGCGAACAGCAGCTTTTTTGCCTCGCAGAGTTCCGAAGACAGCCATATTCTTGTTGTGTGCATAGAAGTTCACAGAGGTCCTTGCAAGTGAAATATCCGCATTGTTTTCAAGTGAACCTATAAATGTACCGGTACTTGCGGCGCAGTCTGACTCAATATGGCAGGTGGTTATCTCTATATTGACTTCACCCTTTAAAGCACCGATAGCGACAGCGGTCTCGGTGTCGATGTTGAAGTTATACTCACCACGGTTGATGTGTATATCACCGCCATAGCCTGAACCGATACATATAGTGCTTTTGCCTCGGCAGTTTATGTTTATCGGACCGTCCTGTTCAAAGATCAGCTCTCCGTTAGTGGAGTGGTGATCGTTGCCGATACCGTAGGTCTCAGGGGCGTTAAGGTCGATGTTGAGAGCACCGTCGCCTTCTATAACAAGACGCGCTGTTTCCGGAACCTGTATTCCGGAAGTGTTCAGTACATTAGTGCCGTGAAGTACAAGCGTAACATCGGCGTTTTTGCCTATTTCGATACACGGACGGCTCTTGATGTTCGAGAAGCACACATCTTCGAGCGTGATACGGCCGTTGTGACCTGGCTCAACACGAAGGTGCATATCTGTTTTCATCATCGGAGTGCCGATGATAGAAACGTCCTTGTAAACCATGCCTTCTTTTCCGACAACGATATCGGTATAGCCGTCGTTGATGACCTTGGTGAGAGATATACGGCTTGATTTTCCGGCGTAGTAGACCTTTTTGGTATTGCCGTCAACTCGTTCCTGGTAGTATTGCTTTATCTCGTTGCGGCATTTTTCGTCTATCTGCGTAATGATCTCAGCAGACGGTCTTGCGGTATAGAAACCTTGTATAAGGTCAGCACCGAGGTGGATAACGGTCCTCAGTTCTTCGGAGGTCTCGATACCTTCAGCGAGAGCGAGAATATTGTTATCGTGGCAGAAATCTATTATCTCACGTACGAAATGCTGCTTTCTCGGCTGATTATGTATCTCACTGAGAAGAGCACGGTCGATCTTAACGTAATTCGGCATATATCTCAGTAGATTGCTGACGTTTGAATAGCCTGTGCCATAGTCATCAACAGCTATGTCAACATTGAGCTTGCTGAAGAAGGCTTTCAATTTTTCGAGGTCGTTGTCCTTTAGCTCAGCTTCTTCCGTGAGTTCTACAACTACCTGACCGGAAAACTTCCTCAGATAGTTGTTCACGGTTGTTAGATCCTCGTCGTTTATCTTCACTCCGGGAATACTGTTGATGAATACCCTTGCGCTGCCGAACGAGGCGTGCTTTTCATTGAGAATAGCAAGTATATTCAGGAAAGTTGCTCGTTCCACATCGGAGAGCCTTTCCTGCATAGTAGCGTATTTTATAATTGAAAGAGGGGATAGCTTGGCATCTATCCTTGCACGCATAAGAGCTTCATAGGCATAAATCTGACCATCGCTGACTCTGATGATAGGCTGGAAATGATAATCGAGGAGATTGTCGTCAAGTATCTGACTGACGAGCTTGTATTCAGCCTTTTCCTCATCATTCAGACTTTCATAAGCATAGGAGTATACAGCGAATTTATTGCTGCTGATACGTTCGAGCTGTTCCTGTGTATACTTGAGTGCCGCGTTGCGTCTGAGCATTTCAAAGCCTCTGCATACAGAACTCATCCAGCACCTGTACAGCTCGTCGTAGGACCTTGCGCCGTTCTCATATCTGAGAGCAGCGTATCCGAAACAGTTCGTTCCGTAGAAAACGGGTGTGAATATATAGGCAGCCGGAGCGTCACGATCTTCGTCAAGCTCGGGAAGCATATCGGAGCTAAGAAAACTCTCTTCGATACCTGCCATATTGTTTTTATGATCTGAACAGTATCTTATCGCGTGAATCATTTGGTCCGAGTACCTTGTGTTTGTTACATTTATACCGCGGCCGATGTTTTTCCACTTAGGATCGATACAAAGGTGGAATTCACTGACGCCGTTTATCTGATAGGCATAGGAATACACCGTGCTGAGAAATTCATTCAGCGATGACTGGGCGATAAGAGTTTCGTCCATAGAATTGAATATCGAATTGTAGCCCTCTTCGGAAATATCCGTACCCCAGCTTTCACGCTTGACAGTATAGACCGGCATGGATTCATTGTGGCATCCGCAGGACTCACCGATGAGAAGGCACGGTTTCAGCTTGAATGAATCCGGTATAACGCCGTTTATCTTGTCGATAAGGAAGTTGAAGGCGTATTCGCCGAATTCCTCTGCCGGTATGAGCGCTGATGTTATCGAGCGAGGGCTTGTTCTTCCTTCATAGGTAGAATCGTAACCGACTACTGCTATATCCTCCGGGACGCGTATGCCGTGAGCAGTAAATGCCTTACACAGACCGATGGCCATCTGATCGTTTGCACAGGCAACAGCGTCAGGGAGCGGTTTGCCCTGAGACATAAGCTGTTCAGCGCATAATTCGCCGCTCTGGTACCAGTAATCGCCGTATAGGATACGGTCTTCCGGTACAGTAAGTCCGGCGCTGTGCATAGCGTCAACGAAAGCCTGGAGACGTTCCTTTGAATGCTCATGCCACTTCTTTCCGGAAACAAAAGCTATATCGCGGCAGCCGTGTACGTCGATGAGATGTTTTATCAGTTCAAATACAGCGCTGTAACCGTCCGTGCAGATGCTCGGGAAGAGCTGGCTTTCCTTTTCAATGACAACAATAGGCTTGTCAAAGTTCTCTTTAAGATGGTTTTCCAGTTCCTGAGCGGCATTTGTCGTCTGTATACTGTCCTTGAGTATAACAGCACTGTCAAACTTTTCAGGATTCATCAGTGAGAATATATTGGAGTCGCCTTGTTCGTGCTCCGGAGTATCCTGATATTTGCGGTACATAGAAAATACGCAGACATCAAATCCGGAAGCAAAAGCATTTTTCAGAAAGCCGCTGATAAAACGGCTTTGATACGCTTCATCCGCCTGACCGGCGAACAGCGCGAGCCTTTTTCTTGATATGGTCATAGTGCGCGTCCTTTCGCGGGATGAATAACATATATCGTTAGCTTTATGTTAACAGTCGATTTACGAATGGAGTTTAAGTGCATCTTTATTGATATTATACCAAATTTTATCAAATAAGTCAATTATAATTCGCTACATATATGTGTAAATAAAGCAATATTAGTGTGAATTTTTTAAAACATTACACTTGAAAACAGGCTGGTGTGATAAAAGAAAGACCGGTGCCTTTACAGGCAGCCGGTCTTGGGGTTTTTATTCAGTTCTGCGCTTTTTGCGGTAAAGAATATATCCTGCAGGGAACGCCGGGAGCAGCGTAAGCATTATCGCCAGCTTCAGCGAATCCGGGATACCCGTAGGAATTGTTCCGCTAAGGTCGTTTGTAACGACGAGAATCTCTGACTCTGTGAGCCGGAAGGTTTTTTCGTTCACAGCTTCCGGGGAATTCTTTCCGAGAGCAAAGGTGGTCTTGTAGCCCTCATTATCCTCGGATACTGTGATGTCAGCTTCGGGTGGAAGTACGATAAGGACTACGTCGTTGTTCTTCATTGTGAATGTATCACCTGAACGGAGAGGTATGCTCTGTGGATCGTCGTTTTTCAGCCATTCGTATTCCGCGTTCTCGTCTGTGCCGTCTACTGTCAGTGTAAAGGTGAAATCCTTTGTTTTATCACCAAACTGACCGCTTACACGTTTCTTTATAGTGAGCGTTACAGCGTCTTCTGATTTGACATTCGGTACGCTGAGAGTGTAGATGAAGCTTTCTTCGGTCTCGATAAGCTGGCCGTTGTAGGAGTCACTTATGAGCGTAGGTACTCCGAGCGGAGATATCCTGAATATTATGTCATCATTCAGCTTGCTGTAAGTCGGCGGAGCTGTCGTTTCCGTAAGGAAGTAAACCGAGCCGGTCAGACCGGGATTTATAACTCTTCCGCTGTTTCCGCCGCATATGTCAACTTCGCCGTTGATCGTTTTCAGATCCTCGAAACCGGTCATAGGCTCCTTGTTCTTGACATAGCCGCTTATAGTAGTGTTTGCCTGTTTATACAGTGCGAAATGAGCTGAACCGAGCTTTATATCGGGATCTTCGCTGTCGGTTTTGATTATCTTGAAGTTGAACTGCTTGTTGAACACATCGATAAATGCTGTGATACCGTTTTCGCCGCTCTTCCAGTTTGCCCAGTTTTTGTCAGCAGCATTTGTTTTGCCCCAGACTGTTGTGCCGTCTTCGTAGTAAAGATCGACTGTATCGTCGAGATTTGCCTTGAAGCAGATTTTCTTCTGTATTCCGACATATCCCTTTGGAGCGGATGTCTGAACAAGAGTGTAGAGTTCTTCGGGCTCGAAGTTGTACAGCATTGCAACAGTTCCGTCGGTATTTGAGGTGTACTCTCCAACGGTTTTACCGCTGCTGTCGAGAAGGGTGAACCTTCCGCCGGCAAGAGGAACTCTGCTGTTCCATCTGAACAGTCTCACAGCGATGCCGCCTTCGCGGTTGTTGGTGATCGTGTCTGTGCGTGAAGAGCCGTTCTCTTCTCCCTGTTCGTATGAGGCAACGTAGTTGAAATTCTTGGCTGGTGTTTCTCCGTCCGGAGTAGCTTCCGGAGTTCTTGTTGCATTGAGCGTGATACCGCCGCCGCTTTCGACAGGGGTAACACTTGTATAGTTTGTGACTGTACCGTCATCAGCTATAACAGGTGAACCGCTTACTGTGACTTCTCTGACTGTGTAGCCGTCAAAGCTTGTGCGTGGTGAACCATCAGCGTAAGGTTTCAGAGATGTCCAGAAGTAATAAGCAGTTATTGCAGGAGAAGTTATCTGCTTCACTGAGCCTTCAAGCAGCTCGCCGTCAACATAAACAGCAGTGTAAACAGGTGCGTGTGAAGTAGTTATATGAAGATCGCTCCAGTTTTTCTTGACCGTCAGACCATAGCCTTTCTTGTTGTGTACTTCCATCTGAGGATTTTCCTCAGCTCTGACTCTTCCGACGTTGTCATGAACATCGTCATACGGGAAATACGAAGGGATGTCTTCGGTACTATTGTCTTCCTTGACTTTTTCGCCGAGAACGCACTCATATCCCATAAGGCCGTAGCCGGACTTGACGTCCTCTGTGACCTTGAAGAGAGAGCCGACAGGAAGTCCCGGAACACATATTGTGTATCCGGACGGGATACCGGAGATAGATCCGAATCCTGATGTGTAAAATGTAATGTTATCGGTGGTGATACCCTCAATGAGTCCGTCGTTCACCGCTTTGACAATATCTCGGCTGTATTCCAGTTCAGTTTCTGCAAAGCAGGCATTGACGGGATCGAACCTGCATAATTTCTTATTCGGTGAGAGTATGTAGTATTTATACATATTAGCCAGCGGCATTTTGTCCGGATCGACATCGACTGATGAGATATGAAGTCTGAAATTGAATGTTTCCGGATCGTCAGTGATCTCATTATCGTTTTCGTCGAGCAGTTTTTTAGTTATGTAAAGGTCCTTGATAACATTGTCTCTTACGTGGTTATCAAAGGTTATCGTAGGCCTTTCCTCTGCCGTGATAGGATCTGAGGAATAACTCTTCAGCTCACCTTTTATCTCTATCCTGCTTGACGGGACCGGTTCGCCGTTGATCATTACGTTGCTGTAAACGGAACTGTCAACAGCACATTCGACTATCCTGTATCGTATAGTGTCGTCCGGGAACAGTATCTCGGCGTTCTTTGTCGGATTCAGGAAGTAAATGTTTTCATATGCCTGAGCTTCCGTGAAGCCTGGCGGACGGTATTTCTTTACGAAAGTTACCGGTTGATTTGAATTCTGATATGTAACTCTGATATTGTCTGAAGTGTTGCTGAGGAGTTTCTCTTCGCCCTCTTCACCGTCTTCACCGTCTTTTTCTGTGTAGTAGATCTGGAACGGGTATTCAAGGAAGTCGGTATCGAGTACGTCAGCACCCTCGCCGCTTATGCTTTTTGCAACAACAACGTGTCCGGGAGTAACAGAAGCAAGGTTGAAACGCATATGAAGATTTGAAGCTCCTGCGCCTCTTTCCATATAGAAGACACGCATTGTATGTGTGGTATAGTCCTTGAAGATATACTGACCATGTCCGTTGTCTTCAAATATCTGACTCAGCTTTGTCTCAACGTCTTCAACACCGCGTGCTGTAAAGTTTGCTCTGAATATATCTATGAGTGTGGTGGACTCGCCGTTTACATTGACTTCACCGGTACGGAAATTTACCTTGCCGCTCAGTGCGGAGTGAATTCCGCCGAGGTCAATGACAAGTTCGTCATCAACGTAGAGCCAGAAGTCGTCGTCACCCTTGAACTCAAAGATGATGTCGTGTCCCCAGGCATCAAGACCGCTTACAGTCTGAACGAATGAAGCGCCCATTTCCATACCGAAGTAGTAATCTATCGGGTTAGCCGAGGTGGTATTCTTATTTCCGGCAGAGTAGAGCTTTTCGTATTTTCGGGGATCGTCTTCTGAAAGCTGACCTAAGTTCTCATTGGTCGTTCTTGCATCAGCATTGTAGAGGTTTATCGGATTTGATGTGGAATAGTTCTGAGGTGATATGTTGTTGTATGGGAAGAACTGTCCGTGCCTCAGAGTAGACTTGCTCTCGCCGTCGCTTGTACCGAGTTCTCTGTATACTGTGAAGTTGTTATCGTTGGTGGCTTTAAGTGTAGCAAAGTTCTGAGTGCTGTCATATTCAAAATATCCGCTGGAGTTATAGACACTGTCTATAAAGAGATTATTGACTGTCTGAGCTCCGCTGAACAGGTCGCCGAGATACTTTTTTGATTTTGTTGCTGTGGGGTATCCGTTGGTGTCAAGAGAGCTTGAAAGCAGCCCCTTTGTTGCGGCTTCACTGCGGAAAGTTGTATCGACTATGTAGGCGTTTTGTTCAGTTGCACCATTTCCGCCTGATGTGCCGTAGAAGTTTTTCATCTTCATCGTGATGCCGTGTACGGCGTTATCAACCGTTTTTACAGGGTGAAGCCTGTCGCTGAGGTTGAGTTCTTCGAGAGTTGCAAAGTAGAATGGTACAGATAAAGACTGTGCACACGGAACGAGACGGGTATTGTCCTCATTTGGTTTCATTCCGATGTAAGCGTAATGGGGTTTATCCCATGCGATAATATCGGAGTAGAACTCGCCGTTTCGTCTTCCGGGCATATTGATTCCTATTGTATCTTCAGAGAGTATCTGATCTCCGCTCAGCTGCGGAGCGATGTACTTTTCTGAATAGGGATTGTAGAGTTCATAATAATAGTTAGGTTCCTTTGTGACTTCGTCGATGTGTTCCATGAATACCCATTCAAGGGAACACGTTCCGTCGCCGAGCCATAGTATCTTGCCGCCGCTTGCATAGCAGGGATAGAGAGTACCGTTGTGGTCTATGGCATATATGTCGTAGTGCTTGGTGTCTTCGTTCCATATACGGGTGTAAACGATGACTCTTTGTCCGTCTTCGGCCTTGGATACACTTATTCTGTCAGCAGAATAGGTGATAAGGTCATCATCGGTGAGCTCTGCGAAATCGATTAGTGAGAGCCATGAATTCTCTGAAACTGTTGGAGAAAGTGTAAAGCTGGTCGTTGTTCCTTCCTCGTTTTCAACAGCAGTAAATGTGATATACTGTCCGTCGTATGAAAGCTGTAATCTTCCCTTGTTGTCGGGAGAAGCCGTGAATCTGGCTGCGTTTTCGGCGTTGTCTGTCATAACGAGAATGCCGTCGCTGACTGCGAGGTATTCTGTACCATTATTGGTTGCGCAGGATAGTGTATACGTACCGTTGGCTCCTGAATGGAAAGTCCATCTTGTTACTTCGCTGCCCTCATCGACATAGAGAGTGGTACCAAGCTCGTTTTCTGATTTCTGATGAGTAACGAGCTGTATGAGCGTGTGGACTTCGCTGCCAGCCATAAGAGCATAGCCGTGAGTTCCGCTGATATAATTCATCAGACCGTAGGTCTTGCCGTCGAGATCGTAAACGTCTTTAGGCGCAACAGCTTTATCGGCATAGTACATTTTTATGCTGCTGTTGGTTCCATTGTTATTATCAGTGTAATAACGGATTCCTTTACCGCTTTTTGAATACTGGAGCCATCGCTCTTCGCTGCTTCTCTTAATATAGAAGGAATCATTTGCCGGGGTCGGGCTTATATCATAAGTATCGGCACTGTTGCTGAGTTCGATATTGTTTCCTGATTTCTGATGCAGATATTTCTTTGTATCGCCGACATAAGTGTATATTCTGTAATTATCGTCTGCTGGTTCAATATACCATACAGCTGCGTTTGACAGATTGCTGGTCAAGGCGAGAGCACTGTTTCCGTTGACAGTATTTGTAAAGAACTGATCGTTGCCATAGTAGAGGACAAAGCCTTTTTTTGCTCTGCTTCCGGTCAGTTCATCAATGGAGAGTACAGATTCCTTGACAGGAGTGAAAGTGCTTGTTCCTGCGATTATCTCATAAACGCTGAAACCTGTTGCCGAGAAGCTTATTCTGCCGTTCCCTACGGAGAAATAGCTTATCTGTTCGCGTTCACTGTTGTCTTTGATGTGCCAGAGCTCAATATCGCTGCTGTCGGGGATAGCAGGATCTGATATTTCCACCAGTACAGGGTGCTCGGCGTCCGGCTGGTATTCTTCATCGCCGGCGGTTATGGTTATGTCATATGCAGCGATACCGTCATATTCGTCTGTAACATCAACAGCTTCTGCTTTAGCGCCCTCGGGCATGAGGCCGTCGAGAGTTATCAGCTGATCAGAATTATTACTGTTGGGGTGTATTTCAAAATTCTGCTGACGGTAATCAGACAGCTCGGAGTATACAGCTGTCGTACCGCTTTCGGCGACAGCATGTGGCAGTATATTGTTTCCCACAGAGGAAAACATTATAGCGGCTGCACAAGCGGCACTTGCCAGTCGCCTGAACAGCTTATTCATCATCATCGTCTTCCTCCTCTTCGCCTCTTCGCTTGATGAGGAATGTGACAGCGGCTGTAATCACGGCGGCGATCATAGTGCCTCTGACAGCGTGAGCCGGGAAGCTGTCGCCTGTGATAACATCGCTTATGATATCTTTGATAGGGGTGTTCTTCTTTTCAGAAGTATCTGTTTCGCCTTTGTCGGCAGAAGTTGTTGCTGCTTCTTCAGAAGTTTCGGTATCCTCATCAGGGTCGGTGGTGAATTCTCTCTTATATATGATAATATCCCCGGTCGGAAGTTCTTCGGTCGTTTCAGGAACTGTGGCTTCCGTGACGGGTTCGTTTGTGAATGATATGGTTTTTGATTTGTAGCTGCTTTTTGTCCTGCTGGCTGAAACGGAATACGCAAGCTCGTTATTATCAGCGTGTTCAACAAAAACAGTTACAGTATATATGCTTTCGTCATAGTTTATACCGGGATCGGTACCGGGCTTTTCACATACTTTATATGTATAGGTACCGGGTTCGGTTATATTTATCCGGAAGGATCCGCTGCCGCTGCTGTTTATCTCGAGAACGGCAGGTTCAGGCATAGGACAGTCTGATTTTTCCGGTTCGACAGTTACCTCACAGGTATAGTCCTTTCCGGAGATATCAAGGCAGGTCACGGGGATATCAGCGGATACAGCCGTGTAAGCACCTGCGTTCATACCTCTGGGTATGAATGGAATAAAGGTGAGCAGACATACTGCTGCTGCCGCTGTATTCTTGAAATTCATATGCCTGCCCTCCTTTCTGTGATCTATCGTTCATTTATGTAGCAGAACACAACTATCCTTGAGACAGAATCAGCGTCCGCACAGGTTGACAGTCCGAGTATAGGAGAATTTTTTTCTTCGGCCGAGGGACTGGCGTTCTCATGTATGAACTGTCTTATTTTATCCTGCTGCATATCGAATACTATTTTTTCTTTTCCGCTGACTCTTGCAGCGGAGATAATTTCAAGGTCGTAGACCTTCTCGGCGTTTCTTCCGACCATCAGCGTACCCGTGCTGTGGTTTTTAAGATATGTTTCGCTCAGGAAATCATCAAGTGCGCCGAACATTTTCCCATAGTCCATATGATGTCCGTATATGAGCGAAAAATCATCAGTGAAATCAGGACTGCTCCTGCTGTCAAGGAAAATGCTTCCTGTCAGGGAATATTCCCCGAAAGGATCGGTATTTAGAAAATATGTGTTGTCATTCCCCTGCATGACAGGATAGTCTATATTTGTGCCGTCAACCGTGAGCCAGCCGACCATTTCCTGAGTGATGGGCGAATCCTTCTGAGCGGAAGGATCAGCCGGATCAGGCTTGTATTTAAGTATGCTCTTGTCAAGGGCATGGTCGTATATGTAGTAGTTGTCATATATCTGCCATATCCCGATAAGCATAATAAAGCCGAATACAACTATTATCAGCCAGCCGTACAGCTCGTTGAGCTTTTTCCAGAATCTGAGCAAAGCGCTTATTCTTCCTCAGACTTCTTCTTTCTGAGGTAAATAGTTCCGGCTGCAACACCAGCGATACCGATAGCTGCGATACCGGCAGAGCCGGCTACTGTCATAAGGATACCTGTGGGGATAACTCCACCTCTGGTATTTGTGAAAGTAAGTCTTGCTGTATCTGTAAGCTGTGAATCGGTTACTGAATTGTGGTCATCGTTTGCCTCAGCATCGCTGTCAAGGCCGGATCCGGAATGTATCTCAACAGAGGGGGTATAGTCTTCATTATACTCAAGCACTTCGTATCCGAGGCCTTCCGGGATACCGTATATTTCGATATTGTGTCCGCTGTGGAGGTAGAAATCCTTTCCGGTGAGAAGTTGTTCGTATGTGATATAGCTGTGAGTTTCAGCACCGTCGGACATAGGCTTGAGTTCCTCGCTGTTGGCGATCTTCATCGGAGTGAAATCTGCACCTTCTGCAATGGTTGTGTATTCAGAATTTGTTGCTGCGTTTGCTGAAGGTGAAGTATCGAATGTACCCTTTACGATGAACCTGTCATTTTTTCTCAGATCAGTCATTGTGAGAGCATCTTCACCCTCGGGGTTTTTAAGCTTGACAGTGAACTTGAAGTATTTGTCTCTTGAACCCTGATTGCCCTTTACGAGCTTGTTGAATTTCAGATCGTGTGTGGTGTACCAGTTGGTAAGGCCGCTTCTTTTATTTGCATTGACCTTCACCTTTTCGCCGGTGGGGTTGCCTGAATCATCTGTGACATCCTGTTCAATGATCTCAGGAGCATCGGTACCTTCCTGCAGGATGTATTTCTTATTGGCAACTACGAGCTTACCCTCATTGGCTTCTACGGTCACGAACAGAGTATACTTTAATTCGTGGCCTGTAGGAGTGCTGATGCCGCCGTCTGTGGGTGCTTCTTCGGTGATGATGTATCTGTAAATACCGGGTTCATCGAATTTGATGCCTTCAAAGCTTACTGTCAGAGACTTGGAAGCAAATTTTTCGTCTGAATCGTTACTGGGTGTCCTGAATACTACTGTTTTGGTATTTACGCTCTTTTCAGGTGTGGTCGTATCGGTCGAAACGAAGCCGACAGTTGCTGTATTTTCGGATACTGTGACATTCTGTTCCTCGTCAGCAACAAATTTAGCACCTTCCTTTCCGGCATAGCAAGGGATGCCGTTGATTCCATCCGGGAGCGCTTCGCCCGGAGTTATAGTGAACTTAAAGTTTACATTAGGAACGGTTGCCAAACTGTCAAGGACAAGATACTTGTCGATAACAGTAGTTCCGCCCTGTGCCTGATCTTCGGGCTTATAGTTCTGTGCCCCTGCATTCATGGGGACAGCTGCCAGTGACATTGCTGCGAGACCGAGTGAAGCAACAATGGCTGCAATTCTTTTCTTTTTCATAATGATTCCTCCTTAATTTAACAATGGTTCATATTCCACGCATTCGCATTGTAAATACCACTGCGCCTTCGACATCATCAAGCGGGATACCTCCATAGGTCCTGCTGTCTGAAATGTCGCTGCGGAAGTCGTTCATAACGAATACACAGTCATCAGGTACGTTATACGGGAAGCTGACCGCAGCTCCCTCTCTTGAAGTGGGATAGACAACATCTTCGGATATCGCCATATCGTTTACAAGGATATAGTCGTTGAAAATCTCGACTTTATCACCGCCGAAAGCGATAATGCGTCCGAATTTCACTTTACCGTCATGCTTGTATACCACCATGGTGCCCTGCTTTAGCTTTGCAAGACGGTTTGTCAGACAGAAATCTCCGTCCTGTATTGCAGGGTGAGCAGAATTCGTGTGACAGATATGTACACCGGCAATAAATGTGAATACTATCCACAGTATAAGAGCAGTTGCCGCAAGCTTGATAAAGAACGCGATCATATAGCTCTTTGCGGTGCGTTTTTTCTTTTTTTTGACCGGAGAAGCGGCGGCAGTTTCAGTAACAGTATCCGCGGCATTTTCGGTTTCAGTAGTTATTACAGCTTCTGTTTCGGTGTCTGCCATCCGATCCCTCCCTTAAAAATAAAAAATCGCCTTAATGGAACCGATCAGAAATGACAGATTGACCCATTGAGGCGTTACGGTTTATTATGTTTAAAGTGCCAGTAAAGTGTCCGTAGAACTGGCTGGATATAAGAAGCCTGTATGGATATAAAGATACAATGCTTCTGTTAATATGCGCCGCTTGCTTTCCTGTCACTTTGATAACAACGCTGTAAACACTCTTGTTTATCAAATCATCTTGATCGTTATAGGCGGCATACAGATTTGTGTACAGGTATGCTGCCTGCTTTTTCACATTCCAAACCTATTATACTACTATTAGTAATGTGTGTCAACAATTAATTTCACTAAATAAGGCTGTATCTCTGTATTTTGAATTATTCAAACTGATAGCCAGACGATCACAGGCGGATAATAAAAGCGCCCTGCCGCTGTGATGGCAGAGCGCTGAAAGGCAGTATTACTTGCCGCTTTCGCCGTAGTTTGAAAGAACACGGGCAGAGGGATCGTTTACGTTGCAGCCCTCCCACTCCTTGTTCGGCATCCAGAAATCAACGACCATTTCGCTGTTGCCCGGATAGTATTTCTCGAATATCTCACGGTAAAGGAGAGATTCCTTGGTGAACGGTTTTGCGTGGCTGTATGCAGTACATTTCAGCTCGAATTCCTCGTCTGAATAGTAGTTGGCAGCATACTCCTTGAGGTAGTCTACCATAGAGTGACCTACGGCATCTGAGAATGCAGCCTTTTCACGGTAGAGTATATCGTGAGGCAGATAGTCACCTTCAAATGCGTGACGAAGGAGATATTTGCCCTTGTCGTACTTGTTGAGCTTCATTTCGGGATCAATAGCCATTACGTACTTTACGAAGTCAAGATCACCGAAAGGAACTCTTGCTTCGAGAGAGTTTACCGAGATGCAGCGGTCTGCACGGAGAACATCGTACATATGGAGCTCATGCACTCTCTTAACGGATTCCTGCTGGAATGCCTCTGCAGACGGGGCAAAATCGGTATACTTGTAACCGAAGAGCTCGTCTGAGATCTCACCTGTAAGAAGAACACGAACATCGGTCTGCTCATGGATAGCTTTGCAGAGAAGGTACATACCCATGCTTGCGCGGATTGTAGTTATATCGTAAGTTCCAAGGAGATGGATAACATCTTCAAGAGCGGCTAAAACATCGTCCTTTGTGATGATGACTTCGGTATGTTCACTGCCGATGTAGTCTGCCACCTGCTTTGCATATTTGAGGTCGATAGCATCTGTGTTCATGCCGATAGCGAAGGTCTTTATCGGCTTGTCGCTTTCTTTCTGAGCGATAGCGCATACAAGTGATGAATCAAGACCGCCTGAAAGCAGGAAACCTACCTTTGCGTCAGCTGCAAGTCTCTTTTCAACGCCTGCAACCAGCTTGTCGTGGATGTTCTTGCAGACAGTATCGAGGTCATCAGTCAGAGTCTCTTTTACTTCTGTAATATCACAGTAGCAGTGGAACTCGCCGTCCTTATAGTAATGTCCGGGTGGGAACGGCATGATCTTCTTGCAGAAGTCTACAAGGTTCTTGGCTTCGCTTGCAAATGCGAGCGTGCCGTCATCAGCCTTGCCGTAGTACAGCGGACGAATACCTATCGGATCACGTGCAGCGATGAACTGACGCTCTGAACTGTCATAGATTATGCAGGCAAACTCAGCGTCGAGCATTGCAAACATATCCGTGCCGTATTCACGGTACATAGGAAGAAGTATCTCGCAGTCGCTGTCGCTTCTGAACGTATATCCTAACTGCATAAGCTGTTCGCGCTGCTTTTTGAATCCGTATATCTCACCGTTGCAGACAGCAAAATCGCCGTCGAGCTCAAAGGGCTGCATTCCCTCGGGGGTGAGTCCCATTATAGAAAGACGCTGGAAGCCGAGAAGACCGTCCTGAACCTTGACTATCCTCTGATCGTCAGGTCCGCGTGATATCGTGGTCTTTAGTCCGTTCATGATCTTATCAGTACCGCCGCTCAAGCCGCAGTAACACATTATAGTACACATTTTTTTACTCCTCCGAATTATTGAAGCTATTGGGAATATATATCGCCATTGATATATATCCGGATAACAAAAAAAAGACGTGACCGCAGATTTATAACCTGCAGAAACGTCCTTGTTCTTGAACTTATATTATCACGTCAGATAAGAAATGTCAATAGGAAGATTTGGATTTTATACGGTTTTGTTTAAATGTAACAGTTATTTTCTGCTAACTCAAAAAAGAAAATGTGTGATACGTCAAATTTCAAAAAAGCTATTGACAAATCTGACGGCATGAGCTATAATGGCATTGTAAACAGCAAGGGAGCTGCGGACCACAAGTCTGCAGTTCTCTTTTTTTGGTTTATAGCGCTAATTCCATGCACAAAGGGGTGTATGAAGTCGATGTACTTCTGCGCCCCTTTATTTTATACACTTCCCATAACAATGGCGTTTGAGGAATCGGTATAAAAATGCTGTACAATCTTATTTTAGGAGGTATTTTTATGGACTCTCAGACAATTTTACAACAAGCAGCCGAAAACACTGATTCTACGGTTTTCGGTGTATGGTTCCTTATAGGCGCCGCTCTTGTATTCTTTATGCAGGCGGGCTTCGCAATGGTGGAGACGGGCTTCACCCGCGCAAAGAATGCCGGCAATATCATTATGAAAAACCTTATGGACTTCTGTATCGGTACAGTAGTGTTCATTCTCATAGGCTTCGGTCTTCTCTTCGGTGAAGATGCAGTCGGAATAATCGGCAAGCCCGGATTTGATATCTTCACTTCCTACGGCTCATTCGACTGGTCAAACTTCGTATTCAACCTTGTATTCTGTGCAACGACAGCAACAATCGTTTCCGGTGCAATGGCTGAGCGTACAAAGTTCATTTCCTATTGTATATATTCTGCTATCATCAGCGCAGTCGTATATCCTATCGAAGCTCACTGGGGCTGGGGCGGCGGCTGGCTGGCTGAATGGGGCTTCCACGATTTTGCAGGTTCAGCACACATCCACATGGTAGGCGGTATCGCTGCACTCGTTGGTGCTGCTATCCTCGGTCCGAGAATCGGTAAATTCCACAAGACTAAGGACGGCGAAGTTAAGGTAAACGCTATTCCCGGACACAATCTCACAATCGGCGCACTCGGATGCTTCATCCTCTGGTTCGGCTGGTACGGATTCAACGGTGCAGCTTGTACTTCTATCGACCAGCTCGGTTCTGTATTTCTTACAACAACAGTTGCTCCTGCAATCGCAACAGTAACTTGTATGATCTTCACATGGCTCAAGTATGGCAAGCCTGATGTTTCAATGTGTCTCAACGCTTCACTCGCAGGTCTTGTAGGTATCACAGCTCCCTGTGATGTAACAGACTGTCTCGGTGCTTCAATCATCGGTATCGTATCCGGACTTCTCGTATGCTTCGGTGTATGGTTCCTCGACTACGTACTCCACATCGACGATCCTGTTGGTGCAGTAGCAGTTCACATGATGAACGGTATCTGGGGTACAATCGCAGTAGGTCTCTTTGCAAACCCTGATGTTCCCGGTTATTCACTTGTTGATCAGGACGGAAACGAGCTCGCAGGCGTATTCTACGGTGGCGGCGCAGATCTCCTCATCAGACAGCTCGGCGGTTTCGCAGCTATCGCAGCATTCACAGCAGTTTCAATGGCTATCGTATTCTTATTCATAAAGAAGACAATCGGTCTCCGTGCTTCCGAGCAGGAAGAGATCCTTGGTCTCGACATCACAGAGCACGGCCTTATCTCATCCTACGCTGACTTTGCACCTTCTATGGGCGATGCTTCAATGCACGGCTACACAAAGGACGATGCAAAGAGCGTTAAGAAGGTCGGAACTCCCGAAACTCCTGCAGTTCCCGTTGACAAGGCTATCGAGGTCGAGAACTATTCAGTTCCTGCACCCGACGGCGCAACAAAGCTCACAAACATCGTTGTGATCTTCAAACAGCAGAAGCTCCAGCAGTTCATTGAAGCTATGGAAGCTATCGATGTAAAGGGCATCACAGTTACAAACGTCCTCGGCTGCGGTATGCAGAACGGACAGAAGAACTACTACAGAGGTACAACTGTTGAAATGAATCTCCTCCCGAAGATCAAGGCAGAGATCGCAGTATGTGCAGTACCTGTTGAAAAGGTAGTTGCAGCAGCTAAGGCAGCTCTTTACACAGGCAACTACGGCGACGGTAAGATGTTCATCTATGACATCGAGAACGTAATCAAGATCCGTACAGGTGAGGAAGGCTACAATGCTCTCCACGATTCCGAAGAATGGGAACGCTCTTAACAAGTAACAGCGGCGCTGCGGATATACTGAACAGAATGATATCCGCAGCCCACCATATATAATATGATTTGGAGGTAATAACAATGGAAAAGGTAACAGATTTTTTTGGCTCAATGGTATTCGATGAAAGAGTTATGAAAGCAACTCTTCCAGAAAAAGT
>JAEEVL010000033.1 GCA_016290875.1 Ruminococcus sp. | reverse complement strand
CCGTATTCAGAGATCTTCTTTCTGTTATTTGCGTTCTTGAAACGGATGGACTCCTTCTTGGAAACGCCCATAACTGCGGGGCTGATGCCCAGATATCTGCACTTTTTAAGAATAGGTTCTTTCTGAACTGCCATTTTAAAATACCTCCAATTTGATCAGACACGACGTCTTTTGGGCGGACGGCATCCGTTATGAGGAATAGGAGTAACGTCCTTGATCATTCTTACCTCAAGGCCGACAGTCTGAAGTGCTCTGATAGCAGCCTCACGACCTGCGCCAGGTCCCTTAACGTAAACTTCTACGTTCTTGAGACCGTGCTCCATAGCAGCCTTTGCAGCTGTCTCAGCAGCTGTCTGTGCTGCGAAAGGAGTGGACTTCTTTGAGCCTCTGAAGCCGAGCTCGCCTGCGCTTGCCCAGGAAATTGCATTTCCGGCAGTATCTGTGATCGTTACGATCGTGTTATTGAAAGTGGACTGAATATGAACTGCGCCGCTTTCGATATTCTTACGTTCTCTACGTCTTCTGACTGTAGTAACCTTTTTACCCTTCTGCTGTGCCAAAGCTCATAACCTCCTTACTTCTTCTTGTTTGCGATAGTCTTTACAGGACCCTTGCGGGTTCTTGCGTTTGTCTTGGTTCTCTGACCTCTAACGGGGAGACCCTTTCTGTGACGAACGCCTCTGTAACAGCCTATTTCAACGAGTCTCTTGATGTTAAGAGCTACCTCACGGCGGAGATCACCCTCAACTGTATAGTTTGCGTCGATATAGTCACGCAGCTTAGCAACGTCCTCTTCTGCGAGGTCCTTAACTCTTACGTCAGGGTCTACGCCTGTTGCTGCGAGGATGTTTGTTGCAGTCTGACGACCGATTCCGTAGATATAAGTGAGACCGATTTCGATTCTCTTATTCTTGGGAAGGTCAACACCGGCTATTCTTGCCATATTATAATTGCACCTCCATTAATGCATTCACGTTGATTAACCCTGACGCTGCTTGTGCTTAGGGTTTTCGCAGATAACCATGATTCTGCCTTTGCGTTTAATGATCTTGCACTTCTCGCAAATAGGTTTTACTGAAGGTCTTACTTTCATTAAAAATACCTCCTTTAGCGGATAGTGGCAAAGTTCCCTCTGCCGTTATTCTTATTTAACGCGCCATGTGATACGACCCTTTGAGAGATCGTAGGGTGACATTTCAAGTTTTACCTTGTCGCCCGGCACTATTCTGATATAATTCATTCTGAGCTTGCCGGAAACGTGGGAAAGCACCTCGTGACCGTTTTCAAGCTGAACCTTAAACATTGCATTCGGCAGAGCGTCGATTACAACGCCTTCTACCTCAATTACATCTTCCTTGGACACTTGATAAACCTCCTTTACTCTCTGCCGCCGAATTCTTTCAGCAGCGTTCTGAGTTTTTTATCGGTAATGTCATTGATATCTATCATACTATCTGTAAGACTGATATGCTTTATGTTTTTTCGCTTGGGAGAACCGAGCTTGCGGCTCTTTCCGTCTGCTATAAAACAGTATTTGTCGTCGGCGTCTGTTACCACGAAGTATCCTCCGCAGTCTCTGCCGGCATTAGCTCTTACGACTGAGCCTTTCATATGCTTCACAATCATACCCCCTGTCAGGGCTGCGTCAAAATGACGGGACCGTCAGGAGTTATTGCGATCATATGCTCAAAATGAGCAGAAAGTGAACCACTTTTGGTAACCACGGTCCATTGGTCCTTCATTACCTTGACATCGTCGCCCTTGACGTTGATCATAGGCTCGATGCAAATGGTCATACCCGCTACCAGTCGGGGTCCATGTCCGGGTTTTCCCCAATTCGGTACTTCGGGTGATTCGTGAACTTCTCTGCCAATACCGTGGCCGCAGTAATTTCTTACGATTCCGTAGCCTCGTGAAGCACAGTACTCTTCAACAGCATGAGATATATCTCCGACTCTTGCGCCCACCTGAGCCTGAGCGATACCTTCGTAAAGGCTCTTCTCAGTTACCTCAAGCAATGCTTTAGCTTCATCAGAAATCTTGCCGACAGGGAAGGTCCAGCAGCTGTCGCCGTTGAAGCCTTTATAAGCAGCTCCGGTGTCGATGCTCACTATGTCTCCTTCTTTTAACCTGCGGCTTGCTTTAGGGATACCGTGTATTATCTCCTCATTGACGGAGATACAAGCATTCGCGGGAAATCCGTAAAGCCCTTTAAAGCAGGACTTAGCATTGTGTCTTGCGAAATACTCGCCGACAAGCTTATCAACATCAAGTGTTGACATCCCAGCTTTTAACCTTTCGCCCGCATACCATATTGCGCCGCAGGTAATCTTACCTGCTTCACGCATTATGGCTAATTCGGACTTTGATTTAATAGTAATGCTCATTTACTTCTCTACTCCTACAGCAGCAAGAGTAAGTTTAGAAGTTTCAGCTACCTCTTCCTGTCCCTTTACAGTAACAAGTTTGCCCTGCTTCTCGTAATAGTCCTTGAGGGGAGCTGTTTTTTCGTGATAAGTCTTGAGTCTGTCGAGAACGACTTCAGGCTGATCGTCCTTACGGATAACAGTCTTGTCGCCGCACTTGTCGCATACGCCCTCAACCTTGGAAGGCTTATACTCAATGTGGTAGGAAGCGCCGCAGCCCTGGCAGACTCTTCTGCCTGAAACTCTCTGCTTGATAGTTTCGTCTGCAACGTCTATCTCGATGACCTTATCTATTCTGATGTTCATCTGATCAAGAGCTTCTGCCTGCGGAACGGTTCTGGGGAATCCATCGAGGATGAAACCGTTTTTGCAGTCGTCCTCAGCAATTCTCTCCTTCAGGATACCGATAACGATATCATCTGAAACGAGAGCGCCGGCGTCCATAGCAGCCTTTGCCTTGAGACCGTACTCAGTACCGTTCTTAGCAGCTTCACGAAGAATGTTGCCTGTGGAGATCTGGGGGATATTCAGAGCGTCGGAAACTACCTCAGCCTGTGTACCCTTACCTGCGCCGGGAGCGCCTAAAAAGATAAGATTCATATTCCGTTCCTCCTTTACTGTAAGAAGCCCTTATGATGACGCATCATAAGATGTGATTCAAGTGTACGTGTTGTTTCCAGAGCAACGCTTACCGCGATGAGGATGGTAGTACCGCCCATTGAAAGTGTCTCAAGACTCTTGTCTGCCATTGCGATAAAGATCGGAATGATAGCGATAACGCCGAGGAAGAATGCTCCGACGAGTGAGATCTTGTTGAGAACTCTCTGGATGTAATCAGATGTGGGCTTACCAGGTCTGATACCGGGGATACCGCCGTTTGACTGACGAAGGTTATTCGCGATCTCAACGGGGTTGTACTGAATGGAAACATAGAAATAGTTGAACGCAATGATAAGCAGGAAGTAGAGTATTGCGTAGCTCCAGCTTGTTCTGTTGAAGAACTTGCAGAAGTGGTAGTAGAAGCCGCTGTCTGTCTCGGGTGTTCCCTTGAAGAGCTGAATTGTCTGAGGGAGTGCCATGAATGACATAGCGAAGATGATAGGCATAACGCCGCTCATGCAAACCTTTATCGGGATGTGTGACTTCTGACCGCCGTACTGCTTTCTGCCTACGACGCGCTTAGCGTACTGAATCGGGATACGTCTTTCTGCTTCGTTCATGAAAACGATGAAAGCGATCTCGAAGAGAATAAATACGAGGTAACCCAGTGAAACGAAGAGATACTTCTCAGGAGTCTGCTTTGTGAGATTGATGAGAAGACCTGCATCGGTAGGAAATCTCGCTGCGATACCAGCGAAGAGGAGAATGGAAACACCGTTTCCGATACCCTTGTCGCTTATGCGGTTACCCATCCATACTACGAATGAAGCACCAGCAACGAAGCTGAGAATGATAACTGCCGCACAGAAGACTCCTTCTCCGCCGGAAGTATACTTAATAGCAGTTGTCTGACGCTTGAGAGTGAGGTAATAAGCATAAGCCATGAAGAAAGCAAGGACAAGTGCCACAAAACCTGTGATCTTATCTATTTTCTTTCTACCCTCTTCACCCTCGTCGCGGAGACGTTCCAGCGGCGGCAGCGCAAATGTCAGCAGCTGCATGATGATCGAAGCATTGATGAATGGTGTGATTGAAAGTGAGAAGATGGTTGCCTTAGAAAGGGCACCACCGGTGAGGATATCCAGGTACTCGAGGAAGTTGCCGTCCTTGGCACTGTCATCCATCCAGTCCCTAACGACCTCTGAATCGAGGAAAGGAACTGTAATGGCGCTTCCGAGTCTGAATATCACTATCATGAGTAATGTGTACAGGAGCTTTTTCCTTATTTCCGGAACTCCCCAAGCCTTTTTCAGGGTCTGAAACACAATTACATCACCTCTGCCTTCCCGCCAGCCTTTTCGATTTTTTCGATAGCGCTCTGTGAGAATTTAGCAGCCTTTACAGTTAAATTAGCAGTAAGCTCTCCGTTGCCGAGTACCTTAACTCCATCGTATACCTTCTTAACGAGACCTGAAGCGATAAGGAGCTCAGTATCAACTACTGTACCGTCCTTGAACTTGTTGAGATCTGAAACGTTAACGATCGCATACTTAGTAGCGAAGATATTGTTGAAGCCTCTCTTAGGGATACGTCTTGCGAGGGGCATCTGTCCGCCTTCAAAGCCGATTCTTACGCCGCCGCCGCTTCTAGCATTCTGACCCTTGTGGCCCTTGCCTGCTGTCTTGCCGTTACCTGATCCGTGGCCTCTGCCGATACGCTTTACAGCCTTGTTGGAATCAAGTGCAGGTGTTAATTCGTGAATTTTCATATCGTTGCACCTCCTTGTTTACGCTTCTGTAACCTCGATGAGGTGTGAGATCTTGTTGATCTTGCCCTGAGTCTGAGCATTGTCAGGCTGAGTTGTAGTGTCGCCGATCTTCTTGAGACCGAGTGACTGAGCAGTAGCGATCTGGTCTTTCTTTCTGCCGATGAGGCTCTTTACGAGCTTGATGTTCTTAGCCATTGTTACTGCCTCCTTAACCTAAGATTTCCTTAACGGTCTTGCCTCTCTTAGCAGCTACATCCTTAGCTGAAGTGCAGTTAATAAGACCGTTTATAGTAGCTCTTACCACGTTGCAGGGGTTGTTTGAACGAAGTGACTTAGTTCTGATGTCCTTGATGCCGGCAACCTCGATGACTGCACGAACAGGACCACCTGCGATAACGCCGGTACCGGGAGCAGCGGGCTTCATAAGAACTCTGCCTGCGCCGAATTCACCAACGATTTCGTGGGGGATAGTAGTTCCCTTGAGAGCGATCTTCTTCAGGTTCTTCTTAGCATCCTCGATACCCTTACGGATAGCATCCGGAACTTCTCCGGACTTTCCGAGACCGAAGCCTACTGTACCATTTCCGTCGCCTACTACTACGAGTGCAGCGAACTTCATGATACGTCCGCCCTTAACGGTCTTGGATACACGGTTGATAGCTACGACCTTTTCAACGAGCTCAGGAGCCTGTGTTTCAATATTAGCCATTATTTTACCTCCCTCTTAGAACTTTAATCCGTTTTCACGTGCGCCCTCGGCGAGTTCCTTAACTCTTCCGTGGTAGAGGTAGCCGCCTCTGTCGAAAACGACCTCGCTGATGCCCTTGGATGCAGCATTCTTTGCGATCATTTCGCCTACCTTGCGTGCGCCTTCAGCGTTTCCGCCGTTGCCTTCAAAGCCCTTGTCCATGCTTGATGCTGAAGCAAGAGTAACTCCGTTTACATCATCGATGATCTGAGCATAGATGTGCTTTGTGGAACGGAACACATTCAGACGGGGACGCTCGGGAGTACCAGAGATCTTTGCACGTACTCTGCGGTGTCTCTTTAATCTTGCCTTATTGCTGTCAAATTTCTTAATCATAGCAATTTGCTCCTTCTAATTACTTCTTGCCCTTACCGGCCTTGCCTTCCTTGCGGATGATACGCTCGCCCTCATATCTGATGCCCTTGCCCTTGTACGGCTCGGGAGGACGCTTCTCACGTACTTCAGCAGCAAACTGACCTACTGCCTGCTTGTCGATACCGCTGATGACCAGCTTGTTAGGCTGAGGAACATCAATCTTGATAGCAGCTGTTTCCTCAAGGATAACAGGATGAGAGTAACCAAGGCTAAGTGTTACCTTGTTACCGCTCTTTGCTGCACGGTAGCCGACACCCTCGATCTCGAGAGTCTTTGAATATCCGTTTGTTACACCCTCAACCATGTTTGCGATGAGAGTTCTTGTAAGACCGTGAAGTGAACGGTGACGCTTGTCATCGCTGGGTCTTGTTACATTGATAACGCCAGCTTCGATCTCGATGCCGAGTTCTGTGCTGAACTGTCTTGTAAGCTCGCCCTTAGGTCCCTTTACTGTGATGAGATTGTTATCGTTCTTTACCTCTACACCTGCGGGAACTGTAATGGGCATTCTGCCGATTCTTGACATAATGTAGTTCCTCCTTACCAGATGTATGCGAGAACTTCGCCGCCGACATTAAGCTCTCTTGCCTTCTTGTCAGTAACGATTCCCTTTGAAGTGGAAACGATTGCGATGCCGAGGCCCTTACGAACCTTGGGCATATCTGCGCAGCTTGAATAGATACGCAGACCGGGCTTTGAAACTCTTCTGAGTCCAGTTATAACAGGTGACTTGTTGTCGCCGTATTTAAGCGTGATCCTGATAACGCCCTGCTTTCCGTCCTCGATGAGCTGGAAGCCCTTCACATAACCCTCATCAACGAGGATCTGAGTGATGTCCTTCTTAACTCTTGAAGCGGGAACGTCAACTGTGGCGTGCTTAGCAGTATTCGCATTACGAATTCTTGTTAAAAGATCAGCTATTGTATCAGTGATTTGCATACCGAGTGACCTCCTTATAGTATTTTACCAGCTTGCCTTCTTAACTCCGGGGATCTGACCGTCATGAGCAAGCTCTCTGAAGCAGATACGGCAGATGCCGAATTTTCTGAGATATGCGTGCGGTCTGCCGCAGATCTTACATCTGTTGTAAGCTCTTGTGGAATACTTGGGAGTTCTCTGCTGCTTATTGATCATTGCCTTCTTAGCCATTGTATATCCTCCCTATTACTTGATGAACGGAGCGCCCATAAGTGACAGGAGCTCTTTAGCTTCTTCATCAGTATTTGCTGTTGTGATGAAGTTGATATCCATACCTCTTACCTTGTCGATCTTATCATATTCGATCTCAGGGAAGATGAGCTGTTCTTTGATACCGGTTGAGTAGTTGCCCTTGCCGTCGAAGGAATTTGCGCTGATGCCTCTGAAGTCACGTACACGGGGGAACGCAACGTTGAAGAGCTTGTCAACGAATTCATACATCTTCTCAGCTCTGAGTGTTACCTTAACACCAATGGGCATACCTTCACGGAGCTTGAAGTTAGCTACTGACTTCTTAGCGCGGCATACAACAGGCTTCTGACCTGTGATAGCTGCGAGGTCTGTCATGATAGCGTCTATAACCTTTGCATTGTCCTTAGCTTCGCCGGCGCCAACATTGATGACAACCTTTTCGAGCTTCGGGATCTGCATTACGCTCTTGTATCCGAATTTCTTCATCATAGCGGGAGCAACGTCATTAACATAATAATCTTTTAATCTTGCCATTGTCGTACTCCTTTACATTATTCAAAAGACTTGCCGCACTTCTTG
The DNA here is from genome assembly GCA_016290875.1 of Ruminococcus sp. Classification (GTDB taxonomy): domain Bacteria; phylum Bacillota; class Clostridia; order Oscillospirales; family Ruminococcaceae; genus Ruminococcus. The sequence continues at coordinate 20,622 of JAEEVL010000033.1, read as the reverse complement.
CAAACGCGGAGCTTCTTGCCGTCTTCGATCACATGACCAACTCTTGTGGGCTTGCCGCACTTGGGGCAAACGAGCTGTACCTTGCAAGCGTAAACAGGAGCCTCTGTCTTGATGATGCCGCCCTGCTCACCCATTCTTCTGGGCTTTACGTGCTTAGTGATCATATTTACGCCCTCAACGATGACTTTGCCTTCCTTGGGGCTTACTTCTACGACCTTACCGGTCTTTCTGTCGTTCTTGCCAGTGTACTTATCCTCATACTTACCTGTGAGAAGGATAACAGTGTCACCGGTTTTTACGTGTACTTTACTCATAATCGAATGACACCTCCATTAAAGAACTTCCGGTGCGAGACTGAGGATCTTGGTATACTCCTTTTCACGGAGCTCCTTAGCAACCGGTCCGAAGATACGAGTACCCTTGGGGTTCTTGTCTTCCTTAATAATAACAGCAGCGTTCTCATCGAAACGGATATATGTTCCGTCTTCTCTTCTGAGACCCTTAGCTGAACGAACGATAACTGCCTTTACAACATCGCCCTTCTTTACAACGCCTCCGGGTGTTGCTTTCTTTACTGAAGCAACTACAACGTCACCGATATTTGCATATCTGCGGCGTGTACCTCCCAGAACTCTGATACACATAAGCTCCTTTGCGCCTGTGTTATCAGCGACTTTAAGATAAGTCTGCATCTGTATCACAGCGAGTTCCTCCTTTCAAGCTTAAAGCTTCTATCAAAAATTACTTAGCCTTTTCAATTATTGTTGTTACACGCCATCTCTTATCCTTGGAAAGCGGACGTGTTTCCATAACCTCAACGCGGTCGCCGATCCTGCACTCATTGTTCTCATCGTGAGCCTTGAGTTTAACGGTGCGCTTGATGATCTTCTTATAAAGCGGGTGTTTAACGTTATCAACGATAGCAACTACGACGGTCTTATCCATCTTATCGCTTACAACCTTACCGACTCTTGTTTTTCTAAGGTTTCTCTCAGTAGACATTAGCTAAATCCTCCCTTTCTTACTGCTCAGCGCTGAGCTCTGCCTCACGCAGAGTTGTCTTGATGCGGGCAATATCCTTCTTTACAGCCTTAAGACGAGCTGTGTTATCAAGCTGATTTATAGCATTCTGAAAGCGGAGCGCGAAAAGCTCTTCCTTCAGGCTGACGAGCTTCTCGTTGAGCTCATCAACTGATAATTCTCTGATCTCTGATGCCTTCATTACTGCTCCACCTCCTGCTCTGCCTTAGTAACGAACTTGCACTTGATAGGTAACTTGTGCATAGCGAGACGCATAGCTTCTCTTGCAGTTTCTTCAGCAACGCCCTTGATCTCGAAGAGAACTCTGCCGGGCTTTACTACTGCTACCCAGTACTCAGGTGAACCCTTACCGGAACCCATTCGTGTTTCAGCAGGCTTCTCTGTGATAGGCTTGTCGGGGAAGATCTTGATCCAAACCTGACCGCCTCTCTTGATGTAACGAGTCATAGCGATACGGGCAGACTCGATCTGGTTGGATGTGATCCAAGCGGGCTCGAGAGCCTGAAGACCGAAATCACCGTAAGTTACCTTGTTTCCTCTGTATGCCTTACCCTTCAGACGTCCTCTGTGGACTCTGCGGTACTTAACTCTCTTTGGAAGCAGCATTACTGGTTACCTCCTTCTCTTTTAGCGTCGCGGTTGAAGTTTCTACCGTTTCCGCCGCGTCTGTTACCGTCGCGTCTGTCGTCGCGGCGACGTCTGTCGTTGTTTCTGGGTTCGTTCTTTCTCTCGAGCTTCTCTCTCTGAGCAGCAGCCTTAGCAGCATCGCCCTTAAGAACTTCGCCCTTGTAGATCCAAACCTTTACGCCGAGCTTTCCGTATGTTGTATCAGCCTCAGCGAAACCATAATCGATGTCAGCACGGATAGTCTGAAGCGGGATTGTACCCTCGTGGTAGCTCTCGCTTCTAGCGATCTCAGCACCGGCAAGACGGCCGGAAACCTTAACCTTGATACCCTTTGCGCCAAGACGCATTGTTCTGCCGATAGACTGCTTCATAGCTCTTCTGAAAGATACTCTGTTCTCGAGGTCGAGAGCGATCTTCTCAGCAACGAGCTGGCTGTCCATATCAGGCTGCTTAACTTCGATGATGTTTACGAATACCTGCTTCTTCATCATAGCCTCGAGCTGTGCTCTAAGCTTTTCGATCTCTGCGCCCTGTCTTCCGATAACGATACCGGGCTTAGCGCAGTGGATGTGGATTCTTACCTTATCGGCAAAACGCTCGATCTCAATTCTGGGAACACCCGCAGCATATAAGCTCTTCTTAATGAAGTTACGAACGTTGTAGTCCTCAACGAGAGTATCGCCGAAGTCTGCCTTGTTGGCATACCAGCGTGAATCCCAATCTTTTATAACGCCGACACGGAGTCCGTGCGGATTAACTTTCTGGCCCATTATTCAAACCTCCTTGGGATTATTCTTTTTCTTTAAGAACAACTGTGATGTGTGATGTTCTCTTTAAAATTCTGAATGCTCTGCCCTGTGCTCTCGGCATGATCCTCTTCATGATCGGACCGGGTGTTACGAAGCACTCTGCAACGTAAAGGTCATCCCTGTTCATGCTGAAGTTGTTCTCAGCATTTGCCTGAGCGGACTTTACAAGCTTGGAAACGATAGGACTTGCAGCCTTAGGAGTAAGATCTAAAGTAGCCAAAGCTATGTCAACGGGCTTGTTTCTGATCAGATCCAGAACGATCTGCACCTTTCTGGGTGATATGCGAGCATTTCTTAAATAAGCTCTTGCTTCCATTTCAGCTCCTCCTTCCGCTTATTTCTTACCGTTATTGGATGTCTTGGAGCCTGCGTGGCCCTTGTAAGTTCTTGTAGGTGCGAACTCGCCGAGCTTATGACCTACCATATCCTCTGTTACGTATACCGGAACGTGCTTGCGTCCGTCGTGTACAGCGAATGTATGACCAACGAAGTCAGGGAATATTGTTGAAGAACGGCTCCATGTCTTAAGAACCTTCTTTTCGCCTGCCTCGTTCATAGCAACGACCCTCTTCAGGAGAACTTCCTGGACATAAGGTCCCTTTTTGATGCTTCTGCTCATTTATCAGTTCCTCCTTTCAGATTACTTGCCGTTGCGGCGCTTTACGATGAACTTATCGGTTCTGTGGTGCTTCTTACGAGTCTTATAACCGAGAGCGGGCTTGCCCCAAGGGGTAACAGGTCCGGGACGGCCGACAGGTGACTTACCTTCACCACCACCGTGGGGGTGATCACAGGGGTTCATAACTGAACCGCGGACAGTAGGTCTCCAGCCCATGTTGCGGACTCTACCAGCTTTACCGTAGTTAACGTTCTCGTGGTCGATGTTTGAAACCTGACCGATAGCAGCCTTACAGCCGATCGGAACTTTTCTCATCTCGCCGGAAGGAAGTCTGATAAGAGCATATGCGCCTTCCTTACCCATAAGCTGTGCCTGGTTACCAGCACTTCTTACGAGCTGAGCGCCCTTGCCGGGATAAAGCTCGATAGCGTGGATAAATGTACCAACCGGGATATCCTCGAGCTTGAGTGCGTTACCGGGCTTGATATCAGCCTCAGAACCTGACTCGATCTTATCGCCGACCTTTAAGCCGTTAGGAGCGAGGATGTATCTCTTCTCGCCGTCCTCGTACTCAACGAGAGCGATGAATGCGCTTCTGTTCGGATCGTACTCAAGAGTCTTGACAACTGCGATCATGTTGTCCTTATCTCTCTTGAAGTCGATTACACGATACTTTCTTCTGTTTCCGCCGCCTCTGTGACGAACGGTGATTCTGCCGTAGCTGTTTCTTCCCGACTTCTTCTTAAGGGGTTCGAGAAGGCTCTTCTCCGGCTCTACCTTTGACAGCACCGAGTAGTCAGTAACAGTCATCTGACGTCTCGAAGGTGTCGTAGGCTTATAAGTCTTTATAGCCATTTCTTATTTCTCCTTTAATGCATTTTTCGCGGGAGCATTACTCCCATACCTTATCCGATAAGGCTTGTTATCAAACCATGCCCTCGAAGAACTCGATAGCGTTTGAATCCTCTGTAAGAGTGATGATAGCCTTCTTCCAATCGGATGTCTTACCAACGTATCTGCCGACTCTCTTTGTCTTGCCGTTGCAATTGAGAGTGTTTACCTTAGCGACCTTTACATTGAAGAGCTGCTCAACAGCCTTCTTGATCTCTGTCTTGTTAGCGTCGGTAGCAACCTTAAAGGTGTACTTTCCAGCCTGAAGATCGTCCATGGATCTTTCTGTGATAACGGGCTTGAGGATGATATCCTGAGCTGCTTTCATTATGCGTACACCTCCTCGATCTTTCCTACGGCATTCTTTACAACGATGAACTTGTCATAGTTGAGGATGTCGTAAACATTAAGAGTGTTTACAGCAGCAGTCTTAACACCGGGGATGTTAGCTGCGCTCTTGATAACTTTATTGTCTGCCTCAGCTGTAACGATGAGAGCCTTGCCCTCTACGCCGAGTGCCTTGAGCATCTCAACAACAGTCTTTGTCTTGTAGCTGTCAAGTGTGAGAGCATCAAGAACGATGAAGTTGTTGTCGATAACCTTAGTAGAAAGAGCTGACTTCATAGCGAGTCTGCGTACCTTCTTATTAAGTGCGTATCTGTAATCTCTGGGCTTCGGGCCGAGAGCGATTCCGCCGTGTACCCACTGAGGAGCACGGGTAGAACCCTGTCTTGCATGGCCTGTACCCTTCTGTCTCCAGGGCTTTCTTCCGCCGCCGCTTACTTCTGTTCTTGTAAGAGTAGACTGTGTACCCTGTCTCTGGTTAGCGAGGTAGTTTACGACCATAGCGTGCATAACAGCTTCATTGGGAGTAATTCCGAAAACTGCGTCATTGAGCTCTGTCTCGGAAACCTGCTTACCTGTCATATCAAATACTGAAATTTTAGACATTTACGCTTCCTCCTTCCTTAAGCCTTTACGCTGTCAACGATATAAACGATACCGCCCTTAGGTCCGGGGATAGCGCCCTTGATAGCGATGAGATTGTTCTCTGCGTCTATTTTAACAATTTCGAGGTTCTGAACAGTAACCTGCTCTGCGCCCATGTGACCAGCCATGCCCTTGCCCTTGTAGATTCTTGAAGGGGATGAGCAAGCACCCATTGATCCAGCCTGTCTGTGAACAGGGCCTGTACCGTGAGTTTCCTTGAGTCTGTGCTGGTTGTGACGCTTGATAGCGCCTGCGAAGCCCTTACCCTTGCTGGTGCCGACAACGTCGATTGCGTCGCCTACTGCAAAAGTATCAGCCTTGATGATGTCGCCAACGTTGAGAGAATCACAATCCTCAAGTCTGAATTCCTTGAGTGTTGACTTAGGAGCTACGTCTGCCTTTTCAAACTTAACTCTCATAGGTCTGTTCATTCTCTGAACCTTAACGTCGCCGTAGCCGAGCTGAAGAGCTGCGTATCCGTCGTTTTCAACAGTCTTCTTCTGTACAACAACGCACGGACCGGCTTCTACTACTGTTACAGGAACAACTTTTCCTGCCTCGTCGAAGATCTGAGTCATACCGATCTTCTTGCCGATAATACCTTTCTGCATATCGATTTCCTCCTGTTAGGTTATTGGTTGACAAAGGTTGTCAACTTGACCGGCGGATCACCGCCATTCCGTTTCCCAAACGGTAGTTTTAAGCGTGTTGCGGTTAATTACTTAACCTCCATAACAACGTCTACGCCTGCGGGGATTTCAAGCTTGTCAAGAGCAGCTGTAGTCTTCTCTGTAGGACGGATTACGTCTACGAGTCTCTTGTGAGTTCTCATCTCGAACTGCTCGCGGCTATCCTTGTACTTGTGTACAGCACGGAGGATAGTAACGATCTCCTTGTCTGTAGGGAGCGGGATAGGTCCTGAAACTCTTGCACCGCTTCTCTTAGCTGCTTCAACGATCTTAGCTGCTGCAATATCAACAGTAGCGTGATCGTAACCCTTGATCTTGAATCTGATCTTTTCGTTGACTGCCATTATTTTCGCCTCCTTGAAAAATTTACGGGGACGCTTGCTGGGACTTTCACACGTTTCCGTGTGTTTCTTGCTTTATCTGATAAAAAAACCCGAAAAACCGTTGTTTTCCGAGCTGTAACAGACATATTGAGACACAAATAGAGCATTAACGCACATACGCAAGCTGCGCGTTTTGATACCACAAACTGTGTTCACTATCCCATTCGCCCGGTTTAAAATCGGACATACTCCACGGAAATTACCTGCCATACCGGCAGCAACCTTCCGTTTCAACGCATATCTTCTGCAGTCAGCGCACTTTCAGCGCGCTCAACAGGTATAATTTTACCACATTTTTCGTCGAATTGCAATAGGTACAGGGCGAAAGTTTGTGAATTATTTAGTAAATTTTTTGTGAACAATAATTTTTATTTAATTAATAGCTGCTCAAAAGCGAAAAGGGAGCATATATGCTCCCTTTTCATCTTATATATGGTTAAAAGCGAGGTTACTTTGCTTCGCCGCTTACGAACCACGGCAGGTAGTTAGTTACTGTCTTGGGAGTGTCGAGCTTTACGAACTCAATTCCGTCGATGACCTTTTTCAGTTCTTCATCAGACATATGATCATTAACTGTAAAGGTTACAGCATAGCCTGTTTCACCGTTGAACACGATAACGTCTCTGTTGTCCCAGCCGTTAGCCTTGCGGTCGTTCCACTCATCCTGAGTTTCTCCGTTATAGGGACCTTCCTTGCGGCTGCAGATATAAGTGATCTTGTCATCGCCGTCATCAGCACCGTAAACGTCTGTATGATCAAGGAAATCGTTCACACTATTGCTTGTAAGGTAATTTCCGAACTTGCCTTCGTACTGCTTTCCGCCGTAGTTATAGATTGAGAAGCAGATTGCATGATCGTCTGAAGGATTGCTGTATATCCAGTTGTCGCCCTCACGATTGTCGAGATTGTAGCCGGCAGGTGTATGATTTACCTTAAAGTCATACGCCATTGCGACCTGTGCTGAGAAGCGGAATACATCGCTGTCCTCCATTGCAGCCTCGGGGTCACTCTGTCCGTTTGTGGAAGGACCGCCTACAAGCAGGCAGAGATCTTCTTCCTCTTCAAGCTGAGCCTTTGTCATTATCTGGATCTGACTGATGAAGTTATCAATAGCCTCATTCTCAACGCCCTCAGTAATGTCAAGAACTCCGACAAAGTTGGTATTCTCGAACTTTATGAGGTACTTAGAGTCACCGTTTGTGGTATTTACGAATATATCACACTCTCTTGCGCCGTATTCGGTATTGTATGTTATGGTGCCGGTGTACTCCATTTCATTATCATATTTAGCAAATATATCCTTGTATGATCCGTTTACATTATAGAACCAGCTGGGAGTGATGGTCTCTTCCGCATCATTAGTTGGCTCATAACTGAATATTCCTCGGTCTATGCCAACGAACGGCCCAGGCACCTGATAGAATACCATCTGATAATTACCCTTCATATATGAAGGATCATCAGCATCCAGTGTCGGCTCTGCCTCAGCACCCTCGGGAGCTAAAGTTGTTTCCTCTTCCGGAGCATCGATTGTTGTCTGCTCTTCTGAAAGATCTGTAACAGCTGTAACTTCCTGTCCCTCTGTAGCTATAGAAGTGTCTTCGATTGCCGCTCCGTGCTTTGTATCATCATTCTTGTTTCCGGACGGAGCAAAGTGCAGCACGCCGACTGTTGCTGTTGGTATAACGATCAATGCTGCAGCTGTGGCAGCAATTCTTGAACTAAAACGATGTGTTTTCTGAGTTATCCTTCTCTTCTCCATAGTAGTTCCTCCTTGCAGTTCCGCACGGCGGCGGCAATAATCTTTGGAGAAATCATGTATTTCTTCAGAATTAAAGGCCTCTTCTGTAATTTTATCCCAGTCAGGTCTCATCGTAAATTTCTCCTTTCGAATTATTGAGCTTTTGTTTTATGCGTTCAAACCTTTTTCTGACAGATGATTCTTTGAGGGCAGTCCTCTGAGCGACCTCTTTCCACGAAAGCCCGTATACACATCTCAGCTGAACTATCACGCGTTCTGTCGGATTCATGCTGCTGAGCAAACCCGATGCGAGAACGTTAGATTCCACATTGGTGATGGTGTCGGGCAGCTTCATAGTATCATCGTCGATAGGCTGTTCAAACATAAACTTTCTTTTGTTTTGGCGGTAAAGGGTTATGGATGTGCTTTTGATGACTTTGATGATATAGCCCTTGGTCTTAGGACTGTCCGGCTCGCCGATCTTGTCCAGGCGTGAAACGAGCCTCACGAAAGCGTCGTGAACAGCGTCTTCCGCGAGTTCTGCATTGTGCAGGACTGCATATGCGATACGGTACATCGGCTGTTCATAGAGCTCATACAGCTTCTGTAATTTCATTGAATCACACGTTTCCATCTTCCTACCTCCTTTAAGACGTCTCATATAATATAACGCCCGAGAGACCTGATTTGTGACATCATGCAAGAAAAATATTTTGAAGGATAATTCTATACTATATATAATAGTATCAGGTAACGAGTCCTGAACGCTCTATACCCTCTGTGAAGTACTTCTGGAGGAACGTGTACATTATCAGCAGAGGTGCTATCGAGACAAGGCAGCCTGCCTGTCTCCATGCAGTCTGTTCTCGGCGGTTCATCTTGGCGTTTCCGTCACCGAACAGTCTGAGCTTCAGTTCATTGTCGATGTTGCACAGCGTGGTAGCAATAGTCTTGGTTTCATTGAAATACATCGAGCTTATGTAATAGTCGTTCCAGTACCACACTATCGAAAACAGGAACACCGTCAGGAACGACGACATAGCATTCGGTATCATAACACGCACGAACGTCATAAACGGTCCGCAGCCGTCGATATAGGCAGCGTCCTCGAGTTCGCGCGGCAATCCGCGGAAGAACTGGCGGAATATCAGTATCATAAGTCCGGAACGTATGCCGTTGGCGGTCATAGCCGGCAGGTACATCGTCCACATCGTATCTATGAGGTTCACGTCCGTTCCGAGGAAGAACCTGAACTGGAAATACAGCGGCACAGAGATTATCTGTGTCGGGACAAGTATCATCAGTATGACTATGCCGAACAGCAGCTTCTTTCCCTTGAAGCTGAAACGGGCAAATCCGTATCCTGTCACAGCACAGGACAGCACCTGCACCAGCGAACACCCTACATTCAGCAGAACTGTATTTTTTAAGGTGTTCCAGAAGTCCATCGCCTCTATCGTCTCTTTTAACACGGAAAGAGTCGGTCTTCTCGGAACCCATACAACAGTCGGATCGCTCATATCGGCGCGTTCCCTGAATGTACAGCTTATCATATATATAAGCGGATAGAAGATGATGAAGCCGAGTCCGCAGAGTATCACAGCTCTGAATATCACCCACAGCTTGTCGCAGAGTTCACGGCGGCGGATATAGTTCCGCTCCTCTTTGGTAAGGGTCTTCATACGGAGTGTGCGTTTCTCTTTGACGCTGAGTTTGTTATGCGCAGTTTTGTTTTCAGTCATAGCTCCGCACCTCCTCAGTCCACTTCATAGTATACGAACTTGTTGACTATGAATGTAACAACTGCTATCGCGGCAAGTATTATACCGAAATACAGCCAAGCCATTGCCGAAGCAAGTCCGTAGTTTATATCGACAGTCTGAAAGACGAGTATCCTCCGCATTACCTCGTTCATAGGATCGGTAAACGAATCGATGACCGTAAATATGAGGTTTGCAAGCACGAATGGGCTGACATACGGGAAGACTATCTTCCAGAAATACTCCCACGAAGTCGCACCCTCGATCTGAGCAGCTTCCCTTGCAGACGGCGGTATGTTCTGAAGCGCGGCAAGGAACAGGAGTATCTGAATCCCCGAACTCCATACTATTCCGAATACGCTGTCAGCAACAGCCGTTATAAAGCCTGTCATCCTGCCGCTCATATCGTATACCCCGAGGAAGTGCATCAGTTCGTCCACAAGGTCGGTATGCAGCAGAGTCGAGAACTGCGGCTGTCCGCTTGAAGTACCTGTGGCATCCATATCGTCGTTTATTACTCTGAAAACAGGACCGGTCGCTATGATGACAGGCAGGAAGAACACCGCTCTTGCAAGTGTACGCCCCCTGAACTTCTGATTGAGCACCACAGCTATGAACAGCGAGAATATAAGTATCAGCGGAGTACGCCAGAGCGTCTCCAGCAGAGTCTTTTCGAGATGATCAACATAATACTGATCCTTGTTTAGAGCGGCGGAATAGTTGTCCAGTCCCGACCACTTCATCGTCATATGGCCGCTTTCGATACCGACGCTGTTGAACGAATATATCAGCGACTTGCCCAGCGGTATCAGAAAGAACCATATCGTTCCCAGCAGCCACAGCGATATGAAGCCGTAGCCGTACAGAGCTTTTCTGCGCTCATAAGAGAGCCTTGGACGCTTCGCAGCGCCTGAAGAGACCTTTTTCCGGCTCATCAGAACCCTATTCCCCTTTCCTTTGCAAATTCACCAACGTCTGTCACCCTGCCGCCGCAGTCGATGAGCTTTCTATCAAGATCGACCTTTACGACAGTGCCGTTGGAATAAGTCGTAGTGATAACGCTGCCTTTCCGTTCATAACCGGTTATAGTGCTTGTGCTCACATCGGCGAGCACAGGTCTCAGCAGCTCATATTCAGCCGCCGCCGTGTCAGTCCAGTTCGCACAGTCGGCGTAGTAGTATATGTCAAACTCGGTGTCCTTGAGGTCGCCGGCTTCTGCGTCCATCATATCATATGAGATACTGCTTCCGGTAGCCGCTGCCATAAGGAGCATCATCTCCGGATCAGGAGAAGCATTCACGGCACGTGTGGAATACGGTATCAGACCGTGTATGACAAGCTGATAGAACGGGATATCCTCGTCAAATATATCGAATCTGCTCGAATTCATCGGAACATCCTTGATACGGCTGACATACGGCAGAGCGTATGCATTTGCGTTTTCGGCAAGAATACCGTTGCCGAGCCTGTCGCTGACCTGAGCGTAGCAATCTATGAGTTCCTGCATGGAATCGGCTCTTGTGATGTGCTTTTTGCCGTAGTCTCCGTACAGCGATGTCGTGAGATCAGCGGCACACAGACCGTCTACCCCTGCTTTATCGTAATTCTTAGCTGTTTTGCTGAACACCTTGTCAAAATACTTCGGTGAGAGCAGCGACTTATTCTTTTTTGAGCTGTCCGGAACTCCGTAAGCCAGGTCATAGTTCAGGATACGTGAATAAGAACCCGATACCCTCACAGCCGAACCGGTAAAGGTATAGTAGCCGTTTCCGGAGACAAAATCCCTGTTGTCACTGACCGGATACAGCTCAAAACCGTTATCGTCGGCATAGTCTATAAGCGAGCGGAAATCGCTCTTGCCGCCAAGCACCCATGCCGGCTTCGCCTTGGTATCGACTTTGTTCTTTATGCCGTCGCCTGTCCAGTTGGCATAGGAAATGATCATGTCGTCAACTCCGCCGCCGCGCAGCTTTTCGAGTATATCCTCTGCTTCGCTGAAAGAAGTGACAGCAGTTTTCATATTCACGGGAATGCCAAGAATGGAACGCTTCTTCATAACGCCGCCGAGCAGATCAAGATACAGCGGAGCGCTCTTCTCGGAAGTCCTGTTCTGAACGCCCTTTTCCTCCGTGAGATATTTGCGGTAACGCGCCGCTATGTCTATATAGCCGACGTTCTCGCCGGAGAGCGGATAATAGTGAAGCTCTATGTCGCCCGAACCTATCTTTCCGCGCTCAAAGACCGTAAGGGCTTCGTTGCTGCCGGCCATACGGTAGTTGTCGGTGTTCCTGAGCGTGAACCTGAAATTGCATATATTGTAGCCGTTATTGGACTGGATAGGCGTTTTGGCGTTGAGGACCGCATTTGCATCGCCCTGTGCCGCAACAACGAGCATGGCATTGTCGTCCTTGACTATGCCGTATACCGGCAGATATACCTGTTCGGAAGCCGCACCCATAGTGTCGGGGACAGCTGTTACGTCCCTTCCGTAAACGCGCTGAGAATACCCGGCAGGATTTCCTTCTCTGCCGTTGTTGAAGCGTATCAGCGCACCGCTTCCGTCCGGTATGACGAAATAGCCGTTCTCGCTTTCAGAAGCCGCACCGAAGCTGCCGAGAATAGTGACCTCCGTGGCAGTACGCCGCGGATCTTTCTCCTCTATATCCTCCACTCTGAGGTAAGCCCTGAGGTAGTCCTTCTCAAGAGTATAGTCTACAGGATAGCTGAATCCTGCTTTTTTGTAATCGTATACAACTCGCACACCGCCCTCTATATCGCTCACGGTGACCGTACAGTCATCGCCGTAGCCGGAGCGGAGATTATTGTTGTTGCTGCGGTTGTCAAGATTTCCGTAATTAAGTATTCCCGATGAGCGCAGTTCAGCTATAAGCAGGTCAGTAGAATCGTTGCCCTCAGCGGCATCTATCGGAGAAGACCACCATATATAGCCGTTTTCCTTATTCTCCACGCCTATAATGGAAGTCCTGTCGTCAACGAGCATACGCAGATCGTCGTTCTCGGCACAGTACCTGTAAGCTCCGTAATAATGCCTGCCGTTCGCCGAGAGCCACGCAAAGCTCTCACCGCTGACATAGAGCTTCTTACCGTCCTCGTTGCCCTTATAGGTGTAAGTCTCGTCAGTTTTCTTGTTGTCCGGAGACATAAGCACAAGAGTCCTGCCGCTGTCCGTCAGGAACGCATTAAGGCTGTCAGCAGAATTCACCACGGTATATACGCTGATGATACTGCCGCTGCCATCAACTGTTATGATATAGCGGCCTGCACGGCTGATGTATCTTGTTTCGCCGTCTTTGGAAGAAAGCTCGCTGAATTCGGCGGCAGGTTCGCCGCTCTGTTCATAGAGAGCCGCTCCGTCAAGCTTTTTCAGACGGGTGATCTCCTTGCCTGCAAGATCGTATTCTTTTTTCTGTGCGTCAGTAAGCTCCGACTTCTTTTTAGGCTTTCCGCCGCTGAAACCGTGAGCTGTCCAGACCTTGTCCTCATAGTCCTTGTCACGGAAGAAGAACTGAAGTCCCTCGCGGCTTCCGGCGCATTTCATATATCTGCTGAGCTGTATCACATCGCTCTGCGGCGTTTCGGAAGTCTCATAAGCCGGCTCGGCAGTCTCGTCAACTGTCTCCTCAACGGTATCCGGAGCCTTGAAATTATCCTCGTTGCCGGCGTAGATATTTCCGCCGCCTGCTATCATCGAGACTGCGATAAGGCAGAGCATGAAGCGTTTTATCCTGTTACCCATACTCATACCTCAAGTCCTCGTTCTGTAGAAAATCTCGGTGTAAACGGTCGAAACGAATATCCACACCTGCTGTATCAGCGAAAGGAAGAGCACAAGCAGGAACAGCATTATCAGCATCGCCGCTATCGTGAGCGCTATCGCCGCGAAAGTTTTCAGCGCAGAATACTGGTGCACCGACCTTATCGCATTGAACATCAGAAGCACGCTCCACGCTGTGCCGATAATGGTCACAGCCTGCATGAACACCGCTTCATCCTGTATAAGTATGTGGGAAAGCCCCACATTCACAAACAACTGAACTATATACGGTATAAGGGCATAGGAACTGTAAATACAGATGTTCCTTGCCGTACCCTCGCCGTCAAGGAGAGTACACACAGCCCAGTTGCCGACTACCCACGCCCCGAACAGAACGAAGCTCCTGACAAAGTATGGAACTATGCTGAAAGTCTTGTCGTTCGGCATACCAAACTGAAATCCGTAGAGCCTGCTGTGAGCTATCTGAGCAAAGAACAGCAGAACCAATATCAGCAGGGATATTTTCAGCGAGCCGGACTTCTTCCAGCGCATATCCTCAAATCCCTCAACAGGATGAACAACGGCGTGTTTCACCCATTGTCTCTGCGTCAGATCAAGCATAGCTTACTTCTCCTTTCGTGATGTGCGGCGTTTTTTTCTGCGGTGCAGAATAACGGCAGCCGCCGATATGCCTGTTACGGTAAGTATTATCGCTGTGAAATGCGACCTTATGAATTCTCTGCGGTAGCCCTCGAAAGCCTTGTTGTATATATCGGGCGAACCTGCGAGCTTGGCGTATTTCATCGCGCCCTTGTAGTCGCCCTTTCTCAGCAGAGCGGAAGCAACGCCTATATTCGCGCGGCGGTAGTTGCCGTCGTGTCTGAGAACCTCGTACCACGGTTCGAGCGCTTCTTCGTAATATCCTGCGTTGTAGAGCGAATTTGCCTTGTGTACAGCCGCTCCGAACGCTGTCTCCCTGAAAACCGTTATCGTATCCTTTGCGGAATCGACAACGTAAAGACAGTTCCCGAAGGATTCAACTGCCGCCGGAGCCGTAAAGCCTCCGAGCTGATCTGACTTCGCACCGGTGATGAAGAGAAGTCCGCACTCGTCGTCATACTGGAACACCCTTCCTGTGGTGTAATCAAGACAGTTTATACAGCCGTCAGCGGATATGTCTATATCGGTTATAGCCGGCTCCATGAGGATGTTCTTCGATGCGTCATACATCGGTCTGTTGTCGCCGAAGGATATTTTCTTTTCGGCGAATATGTTCTTGCCTGCGGCGTTGAGCTTCTTGACCGTGTCGGTCTTCTGAGTCGATGAAGCCGTACAGGTGTAGATGAAGTCACCGTCTATGTCGAACCCGGTTATTCCGGTCGGAACGCTTCTTGTGCGGCGCAGACGCTTCTCCTCTGTGAGGAACAGCCTGCGGATAAAGCTGCCTATTATCTCAGCGGTCGGCTGGACTCTGTTCGCACCGTAAAATCCCATAAACTCGCCCTTCGGACTGAACATGGCCGAACCGGTGGTTATGTTTCCGAGCGCAACGTAGATGTTGCCTGCCTTGTCGGCTATGACCTTCTGCGGCTTGAATGTCGGTGCGGTATAGAGCTCCGACTGCGGCATTTTCACCTCAAGCACGACCGTGCTGTCCTTACGGGCAACGAGTACGCGCCCATTCTCGCTGTCAGCGATATAGATATAGCCTGTGTAGTCCGAGACATACACGCCCTTCGGCATACTCAGCTCGGTCTCTGAACCGTCCGGCATAGTAAAAGTCTGATATATGCCCTGTGAATGGCTGAGCTTGCTGTCTGCGGTGACTATGCGGTCATTCTTGGTATCTGCGATGTAAAAGGTATCGTCACCGGCTAAGAAGATGTCGTTCGGATCGTCGAAACTGCCGACTCCGAGGTCTTTTCCGGAAACAGCTCTGTCCGGGACATAGCCTGCCTGTGAGGGTATGGCTTCGCCCCATATGTCGTAATTGTAAGTTTCATCAGGTGAAGCTGCTCTGACCGTGCCTGAAGTCATTGACGCTCCTGCAAGCACAAGAGAAACAGCGGCTGAGAGCAGCTTTTTCAGTATCTTCCTCATACTGCCCTCCTATTCCTTTATGCCGGAGTGCGCCATAGTCTCGATAACGTAGCGCTGTGCCAGCATAAATACGATAACAGGCGGTATCAGCATAAATACTGCCGCCGCCATTGCGACTCCGGCTCTCGCCATACCTGACGAAGCCGCCTGTGTGACTGCGGTAGGGAGAGTCTTGTACTGCTCCTGGAATACCAGCGAGCCTGCCTGGATGTTCCATGCCGCCTGGAAAGCGAATATGATAAGCGTCATGAGTGCCGGCTTCTGGTTGGGTATCACTATCTGCCAGCATATGCGGAAAAGTCCTGCACCGTCCACCTTTGCAGCCTCTATCATGGAATCCGGCATCTGACTTATCGACTGCCTCATGAGAAAAAGTCCCATAGGCGAGGCTATCGAGGGAAGTATCAGTGCGAGCGGATTATCTATGAGATGCAGACGTGACATAACCATATACTGCATAATGTATATAACATTACTCTGATAGAGCAGAGCTATGACTATCACATGATTTAACAGGCGGCTTCCCGGAAAACGGCACTTCGCCAGCACGAAGGCTGCCATCGACGCGAAAACACATTGAAGTACCGTTACGGAGACAGTTACTGCCACACTGTTGAATACGTACCTTGAGAACGGGACTCTGTTCTGTCTCACTGACTCGAACATATCCCGGAAATTATCAAGAGTAGGGCTTATGACATACATTTTCGGAGGGAATACGAAAAGCTCCTCTACCGGCTTCACCGACATTATTATCGTGAGGTATATGGGAAGCACCATAAAGAGTCCGAGAACGCTCAGGACGATGAAGATAGCAACTGTTCCGCCTATCTTTCTGCCTGCACGCCTGTTTGAAGCCTTCATTTTCGCAGTATCCGCCTGAGTCATAAGCTCACCTCCTTAATCTGTATATTTGCTCAATACTCTGTGTATCAGTCTGCTGCATATGTACATGAAGATGAAAAGTATCGTACATATCGCCGCTGCGTATCCCATTTCAAACCTCACCCAGCCGTAGTCGTAGGCGTGAGTCATTATCGTATGGGCTTTGTAGTCCGTACTCGGGAAGCCGACAAGATTCTGTGCGACCGTACCGGCTGTGAACGAGCTGACTATCTGCATGACCGCCGCAAACATCAGCTGCGGTCCCATTGACGGGATAACGATGTAGATAAGTTCCTGCCACCGTGTGCGTATGCCCTCGACAGCACCGGCTTCATAGAGCGTCCGGTCGATGTTCTGGAAGCCTGCCCTCAGCGCAAGGAAGCCTGCACCGAGCGAGATCCACAGCTGTACGACTATTGTCACCCCGAGTATGTACCTGCCGTCCGTCAGCCACTGCACCGGAGAGTTGATAAGTCCGAGGTCAAGCAGGAACGAGTTGAGATAGCCGTTTATGTCGCCGCTGAATATCAGCTGCCACACGGTATAGACGTTCGCCATAGACGGCACATAGAATATCAGCGTGAACAGAGTTTTCAGCTTCGGGTGGAGCTCATTTATCAGCCACGCCAGCATAAAGCACAGGAAGTAGCTCACCGGTCCTGTCAGGAATGCGAAAACTATCGTCACCCTTATCGACCTTATGAACACCCTGTCAGACAGAAAAAGCGTGGTGTAGTTGGATAAGCCGACATATTTCGGCGGATTTACCATATCAAAGTCGGTGAAGCCTATCGGCAGCGACATCACTACCGGTACTATCGTGAATATGATGAAGAATATCATAAACGGCGCGAGCATAAGGTAACAGCTCCTGCTGCGCTTTATGTCCGCCCACAGCCTTGCGGCGCGTGACTTGTTCCTGTCTGCCAAAGGGCTCACCTCCTTTTGTATTATCAGTCAAGTCCGAGATTCTGCCGTTTTCGTTTAATCTCTTCGTTGATGTCGCGTGTGTACCATATAAGGGTATCGCGCGGGTTCTTGTGTTCGTTGACCGTTTCGCGGAAAGCGTTCATAATGTTTCGCGTTACGGCATAGGACGACGGCAGTACGGGTATTTCCGCAAGCTCGTCCTGCTGGGCACGGAGCCTTCTAAGCTCGTCCTGCGACCACGAGAGCCGTCCGAGAGCTTCAACATTTGCCGTATCGAAGCGTCCCATAGTGCCGAGCAAGCCCTCGGTCCGCATACCGAACTCCGCCTGTGTATCGGTGTCCGTGAACCATTTTATGTATTCCCAGCCGTTCTCCTTATTGCTGATACTGTCGAATATCACGGCAGCCGAGCCGTTGGAGTTAGCCGCGTGAGAGACAGTACCGTCCTCACGTCTTGTTCCGGGTACAGGACAGAAGTCCCACAGACCGCTTATCTCCGGAGAAGCCGCGGTCAGCTGATTTGCAAAGGTATAGTTTGCTATCACCATAGGATACTCGCCTGTGCGGAATCGGCTGAAAGCATCGTAAGTCTGCTCAAAGCTGTACTTGGTGTAGAAATCCGTCCAGTCAGCGAACGCCTGTACAGCTTCGGTGGAATCCAGCACAGCCTCTGTCTGAGCGCTGTTGTAGTAGTTCATCCCCCTTTGCAGGAGAAGCATAGCAAAGGTGTGTCCGGCTTCCGTTGCCGGAGAGATATTGGTCGGCGGAAGCACAAGTCCGCACGACATATAGCTGCGCTGTATCGCCGGGAGCATATCCCTGAGGTCGTCCCAGGTCTCCGGCGGACTGCTGAAACCGAGTTCGGAGAGAATATCCGTCCGGTAGAACAGCATCGGGAAGCTCTGACTCACCGGCAGTCCGTATGTGCCGCCGCTGTACTGATACTGAGTCAGCGCATTTTTCTGAAATCGTCCCCGCACATTGTCAAAATCGCTGAACTGCGAAACGTCCGTGAGAACTCCCCGGGCAGCAAGGTTCACCGGGAATTCTCCGCCGAGGAAGAGTGCTACGTCAGGGCCTTTTCCTGCGAGAGTAGCCTCTATCACGCCTCCGGAAACGAGTTCTACCGATACCGGTATGCCTGTCTTAGGGATAAAGTATTCCTCAGTCATCTCCTTGACTATCTGAGCCTGGTCGCGTCCGAGCGATACCCATACCGTTATGGCGTCCTCGCCGCTGACATCGGAGAGGGTGGTGTAATCCTCGAAGAACGAGCCTACAAAGGCGTCCCAGCCGAACTTCACGGACTTGGCAAGGCTCTTTTTGCAGCTTGTGAAGTCTGCGCCTGCCGAAGCGAATTCTATGTAGTCCAGTTCGAGGGGCTGGTCACGGTATTCCCTCATCCATGCCGAAACCGCTGTGATGTTGTCCTTTATCTGAGCAAGGTATGACGGTATCTTCAGGGGCTTGTCCGTACATTTGTCGAGTATCACCGTCATCCGCTCAAGAACGGCGGCTTCAGAGCCGGAAGAACCGGAAATATCCTCGATGCCGTCCTGTATATCTTCAAATTCAGCCGAGAGCCTTTCAAATTCGTCTATCAGCTCCGGTATCTTTTCGTGGACGTAGTAGTCTGTATACTTATCCGGAACAGGTCCGGTTATCATCAGTATCTTGCGGTAGTATGTGTTCATATCTGCGACAGCCTTGTCGAGTCTCCGCATATAACCGCCAATGTCACCGGGAACGGCTTCCATAGAGAGCGTATGGTCACGGGTGTGGTCAAGGTAGACATAGATGTCTCCGCCGTCCGCAGTCTGAGGAACTTCACAGCTCCAGTCCTTGCAGTAAGAGAACGACACACCGTCGAGCTCGTCACAGAGGACTTTTCCGTCTATGCGGATACGGCGGTCGGAACTCAGTCCGCGCATACGGTTCTGACGGTACTTGAAGCCTATCCTGTACCAGCCGGAGTTGCCGACAGCTTCCTTCGGTATCTCCCAGGTTATAGTCTGCTGAGCCTTCTGCCAGTTTCCTCCGCCGATAGTGTTGTAGACCACCTTGCGCGGATCGGACGGCGACACGTTATAGTGGGTGTTGTCGTAGGTCGGGTAGAGTGTCGCATCAGACTTGTACAGAGCATTCTCGCCCTCTATCCGGAAGAGCCTTGCCGGCGTATTCTCCGGGGAAATATCAGTTTTCACGGAAGCGGCATACTCGCCGTAGGACGGCAGTTCCTCCGGTGTATAGAACCGGAAGCTGTCCAGTACGAACTGTGCTCTTTCCGAGCGGAAAGTCAGTTCGTGGCTGCCCTTTTCAAGGTAGAATATCAGCGGCTCGCTGAAAAGACCGTCCGTATCGCCGAGCGGAAGAGTCTGCCACATCTCTTTCTGTACCTGTGTCGGGCGGACCTGATTGCCGCGGCTGTCCTTGTGTATCTCCTGAGCGTTCTCCCACACTCTGCTGAGAGTCAGGCGCGAAGCCGTATCGAACGGTATCTTACCGTCTATCTCCATAGACAGCTCTATCGGCTGAGTACCGGAGCTGAGTCCGCAGTAGGTCACTTCGGCGCAGTATATGCCGGTCTCGGGGACTTCAAAGTTATAGCTGACCTCGCCGTCAGCACTCTCCCACGCGAGAGCGTCCCTGTGTCTGGAACCGGAAGCCACATAGTCTCCCACAGCGAATTCGCCGTCGGAAGAAGTGAAGCTGCTGCCCTTTACGGTAACGGAACAGCCTGTCCGTGGACTTCCGCAGTATGTGTCGTAGTAGTCGCCGTAGGTCATAAGGTCGGCGGCTGAGCTGTCGAAGGAGTAATAGTCCTCCTTCATAGCCTCGGCGGTCGCGGCAGACACCGTGTATTCGCCGGTATCACCAGCCGAAAAAGCCTGTATAGCGCCGCCGGAGCTACCTGCTGCTATCAGTGCAGACAAAGCGCCTGCAAGTGCTCCGCGCAGAAATTTACCGAATCCCAAGCTGTCCGCCTCCTTCCGTTAAGGTGTAAAAAATACACCTTTTCTGTAAATTGTACACTTATAATAAGTATAGCAAATCCACGCGCTGTTGTCAAGGTAAAACGCCCTCTCACGGCGCTGTTTCATCACTCTGCAAGAATGATTGGAGAATGGCTCCGGAGACACTCTCATTCTTTCAGCCTTTCAGTCTTACATTCTTGGAACGTGATTCAAGAAGTAATGGACTTCCTCCCTGAGACACATTACTTCTTTACCTCTTTACTTCTTGGCGATTTTTTAATTCATAATTCATAATGCATAATGCGTAATTGAATGTGTCTGCTGATGCAGACTTATTTAAACTAATCGCGAAGCGATGCCAATAATTATGAATTCTGCATTATGAATTCTGCATTATTCTCCCCTTG
>JAEEVL010000010.1 GCA_016290875.1 Ruminococcus sp. | reverse complement strand
AAACGATATCGCCCCTAAGGACAGAGATATCGCAATGGTATTCCAGAACTACGCTCTCTATCCTCATATGACAGTATTTGAGAACATGGCTTTCGGACTTAAGCTCCGTAAAGTTCCTAAGGAAGAAATTGAGAGAAAGGTAAACGAGGCTGCTAAGATCCTCGACCTTACACATCTCCTCGACAGAAAGCCTAAGGCTATGTCCGGTGGTCAGAGACAGAGAGTTGCTCTCGGTCGTGCTATCGTTCGTTCACCTAAGGTATTCCTTCTCGACGAGCCTCTCTCAAACCTCGATGCTAAGCTCCGTGCACAGATGAGAACCGAGATCTCAAAGATTCACAAGAAGCTCGGTACAACATTCATCTATGTAACTCATGACCAGACTGAGGCTATGACAATGGGCGACAGAATCGTTTGTATGAAGGATGGTTTCGTTCAGCAGATCGATACACCTCAGAACCTCTACGAGAATCCTACAAACAAGTTCGTTGCAGGCTTCCTCGGTTCACCTCAGATGAATTTCATCGACGCAGTTCTCAAGGAAGAGTACGGTCAGTACATCGTTGAGTTCGGCTCTGAAGATACAAAGTCACAGAAGGGTATCAAGTACCAGATCATCGTTCCTGAGTCTAAGGTAACAGATGAGCTCGGCAACTATGTTGGCAAGGAGATCATTCTTGGTATCCGTCCTGAGAGCATCCACGATGAGGAAATGTACCTCTCTAACGCTTCAACAGGTGTTATCGACGCTTATGTTGAGATCACAGAAATGATGGGTGCTGAGACTTACCTTTACCTTGTATGCGAGGGTATCGACCTCACAGCAAGAGTTAGCCCAAGATCCACAGCTAAGCCTGGCGACGAGATCAAGGTTGCTATCGATCCTAACAGAATCCACATCTTTGACAAGGAAACAGAAAAGGCTATCGTCAACTGATTTATTTCTTTTCATATTTATCCTTTCTTTCTTGTGCGGACGGGTGTCTGCACGCAGAAAACCGCAGTATTTCTACTGCGGTTTTTTGTTATCACTTATATGGAGGTATAACGATGACTCAGATAAGACAATATCTCGAGAATAACAAGGATGCCATGATAGAAATTCTCAGAGAGCTTGTGGCTGTACCAAGCGTTCAGGGGGAGGCAGAAGAGGGATTCCCATTTGGAAAAGAGCCTGCAAGAGCTCTTTCTATAATGCTTGAAAAATGTCGTGAAGCAGGTTTTGCTGTTGAGAATGTGGAAAACTACGCAGGCTCGGCAGATATAAATGATACTGAACCTGAGCTTGCTGTGCTGACACATCTTGATGTAGTTCCTGCAGGAGACGGCTGGAGCAGTCCGCCGTTTGAGCTTACTCAGGACGGTGATAAACTGGTCGGACGCGGCACTATCGACGACAAGGGACCTGCTGTTGCTGCTTTTTTTGCGGCAAAGGCTGTTAAGGAGTTTGGTATATCTCTTAAAAAGGGTATAAGGCTAATTTTCGGCACTAATGAGGAGAATGGTTCTGCCGACCTTGCATACTACCGCAGCAAGCACACTATCCCGCCTATGGTATTTACTCCGGACGGCGAATATCCTGTGATAAACGCTGAAAAAGGGATGCTGAGAATCTATTTTTCAACGGAATTCAAAGACGGTCTGATAAAGGGCGGTGAGGTCATAAACGCTGTTCCAAAATACTGCACATTCGATATAAAAACATACGAAAACGGCGAAGTTTCGCAGATATATGGAAAGCATCACGGCACAGCAGCTCACGCTTCGACTCCGGAAAAAGGAAATAATGCCATAACAGAGTTTCTGAGCTGTCAGGGATATTTAAATCCGGTAATCGGACGTTTATCCAAGCTCTTTCCTCACGGTGAGCTGAACGGTAAGAGCTGCGGACTTGGCTTCCGTGACGATATTTCAGGAGATATGACCTGTGTGCTCTCCCTGCTGAATACAAAGGACGGCAGACTTTGCGGCGGTATAGATATACGTTTCCCTCTTGATCGAACAAAGGCTGAGATTAGCGGCATAATCTGCGAAAAACTGCGCTCTGCCGGTTTTGAGATAGATAGCTGCGAGGGTGTTGAACCTCATTGTACCGATGAGAATTCAACATTCGTACAGTCACTGTTGAAAACTTACGAGAGAATTACCGGTGATAAGGGACGCTGTATTGCTATCGGCGGCGGAACCTATGTACACGAGATAGAGGGCGGAGTTGCTTTTGGCGCAGAGTTTCCCGGTGAGGACGGTCATATGCATAGTCCGGACGAGTTTATAACAGTGGAGAATCTGCTGAAAAATGCCGAGATAATGGCAGAAGCAATGATAGAAATATGCGGATAACAAATTTAGATGTGTATTTGTCAATAATGGGATTCCAAAGGGATTATTATCCCTTTGGTCAGGTCAAGGGCGGACAGCCCTTGCAGGGGTGGGACAGCGTCCCACAATAAACAGAGCGCTCGTCAAGAGGTGAATTCAAAAACAGTTCAGTGGACTGTTTTTGGAGATAAGCAGTCTCGCAAATCTTTGATTTGCAGAGAATGCTATATGCAAAGCTAGAGACGCCCTGCAAGTGAGGGCGTCTCTTGATAAACTATAGTTTCATAGGACGGTATATAGCCGTACTATTTATCGTTTATCAGATTTTTTATCATGCTCACCTGCTATACCGCTTACGATATTTCCGGCAGCATCTGTAACACCTTCGATGACATCATCACCTGCTTTTCCGGCACCGTGGATAGCGTCGCTCACGCGCTCTCCGACAGAGTCGTCGTCCATAGTTACCGCAGCTGTTCCGTTGTTTGAATCATAGCTTGTATCGTCTGAACCGCATGAGGTAAAAGCTGTACAAACGGTAAAAAATATGGAGCATATTGCCAAAACCTTTTTCATACAAATCATATCCTTTACTTTTGATGGTTGTGGAGAGCTTTTCCACAACGTAATTCTATTGTTTACGCTTTTCTCTATATTATCCACACCGTTTCAAAGTTTTTTTCACTTTGTAAACCTATATATACCGTCTTTTTCCACCTATTCAACATAGTTTTCAACATACACGAGTGTTACTCCACATCTGTTTCCACACTGTGTTGAAAACTTATTCACAGTCCTGTTGATAGAAATTAGCACTATATTGCTCCGATTTTTGAGCTGAAAACAAATAAAGATTGAATTGTCCGAAAACATATGGTATAATTTATTCTGTAATAATTTTCGGAGGGATAAAATGTTTCAGGGATTTTCACAGGAAGCTCTTGACTTCCTGCTTGGCATAAGACTCAACAACGACCGCGAGTGGTTCGAGCCGCGCAAGAAAATATATACGGAAAAGATATTTGAACCGATGAAGGAGCTCGGACAGGAGATTTTCAAGCCGTTTGAAGATAATGAGGATATGGTGTGCAAGGTCGGTCGCATATACCGTGATGAGCATTTTCCGCCTTATCTGCATTACAGAGACGTTTTATGGATATATGTCCGCTATGACGCTTATTACTGGAACAGGACGCCTACGCTTTACTTTGAGCTGTCACCGGAGGGAGCTGAATTCGGTTTCCGCATATCAAAGCCTGAGGCAGCTGTTATGGAGCGTTTTCGGGTACAGCTTTCCGAAGACGCAGAGTCTTTTCTGAAAATGGCTGAGAGTCTTGAAAGAGACTTCGGATTGACATTCGGCGGTGATGAATACAAAAGAAAAAAGCCATGCAGCGTACCGGAAGCGGAGAGATTCTTCCTTAAAAAAGGACTAAGCGCATATGTGAAAGTAACTGACAGAAAAGAGCTTTTCAGCAGAAAGCTGCGTGAGCATATAGACAGAGTCTTCAAGGCACTCGTACCGCTCAATGATTATTTCCATGAGATAGTCGAGATAGAGACTATTGCAAAGGCTCTTGAAAAGGAATCAGAGCCTGAACCGGAGGAAGTTTCGCTTATCGACAGCGTAAAAGCTCCGGACGTTGACTTTATGTGGTAATGAATATACAGCAAAAAAAGAGCTTCCGGTTTTTCCGGAAGCTCTTAGCTTTTATCTTACTTTATATCGCCGTGGTGAGCCTGGAGTGACTTTACACCGAAGTGCTTATTCTCTCTGTGAGCCTTGATACCCTCAGCGCTTGCCTTTGCAGCAGCCATTGTTGTGATGTAAGGAACACGGTGCTTGATAGCAGCCTTACGAATGTAACTGTCATCGTGGATGCTTGTTTTGCCGGCAGGTGTGTTGATTATGAGCTGGATCTCGCCGTTAGCGATCTCGTCAGCGATATTCGGTCTTCCCTCGTAGATCTTGAAGATCTTCTTGCATGGGATTCCCTCTTCCTTGATCATATCATAGCTCTTGCCTGTTGCAAGGATATTGAATCCGAGTTCGTTGAATGACTTAGCGATCTCGATGAGTTCAGCCTTATCTCTGTCGCATACGCTGAGGAGAACTGTGCCCTCGTCGGGAAGTCTTGTCTGTGTAGCTTCCTGAGCCTTGAAGTAAGCCTCGCCGAATGTGGGAGCGATACCGAGAACTTCACCGGTTGAACGCATCTCAGGTCCGAGGACAGGGTCAACTTCCTGGAACATATTGAACGGGAATACAGCTTCCTTTACGCCGTAGTGGTTGATCTGACGATCCTTGAGCTCCGGTACAGGTGACTTTCTGCCTGTGAGTGAGGAAGTGATTATATCAGTTGCGATACGGACCATATTGATGTCACATACCTTTGATACGAGCGGAACTGTTCTTGAGGCACGAGGATTAGCTTCGAGAACATATACTGTATCGCCTTCTATAGCGTACTGCATATTCATAAGACCGCAAACATTCATCTCAACAGCGATCTTCTTTGTATACTCCTTGATAGTAGCTACCTGCTTCTCTGTGAGGTTCATAGAAGGCAGGATACAAGCGGAGTCTCCGGAGTGTACGCCTGCGAGCTCGATGTGCTCCATAACAGCAGGAACGAAGCAGTTTGTACCGTCTGAGATAGCATCAGCTTCGCACTCTGTAGCGTGATTGAGGAAGCGGTCGATGAGGATAGGTCTGTCAGGAGTTACGCCAACAGCAGCTGACATATAAACCTTCATCATTTCGTCATCGTGAACGATCTCCATTCCTCGTCCGCCGAGAACGTAGGAAGGACGAACCATTACAGGATAGCCGATGCGGTTAGCGATCTCGAGAGCCTCGTCAACATTTACAGCCATGCCAGCCTCAGGCATCGGGATGCCGAGCTTATCCATCATAGCGCGGAAGTGGTCACGGTCCTCAGCAAGGTCGATAGTCTCGGGAGTTGTACCGAGGATATTTACGCCGTACTTCTTGAGGTCGCTTGCGAGGTTAAGAGGAGTCTGACCGCCGAACTGAGCGATAACGCCGACGGGCTTTTCCTTTTCGTGTATTGAAAGAACGTCCTCGAGTGTGAGGGGTTCAAAATAAAGCTTGTCTGATGTATCGTAGTCTGTTGAAACTGTCTCAGGGTTACAGTTTACGATGATAGACTCAAATCCGAGCTTCTTGAGTGCGAGTGCAGCGTGAACGCAGCAGTAGTCGAACTCGATACCCTGACCGATTCTGTTAGGACCGCCGCCGAGGATCATGATCTTGGGCTTGTCTGTATTTACAGGGCTCTTGTCCTCATCGAGGTGATATGTTGAGTAGTAGTATGCAGCATTCTGAGTACCGCTTACGTGAACGCCTTCCCATGCTTCCTTGATACCGAAGCCGATACGTGCGTTTCTGATCTCTTCCTCAGTAACTTCGAGAAGTGAACTGAGGTAACGGTCTGAGAAGCCGTCAAGCTTAGCCTGCTTGAGTACGTTTTCGGCAGGAACAGCGCCCTTCATAGCGATGAGCTGCTCTTCCTCTTCAACGAGCTCCTTCATCTGCTCGATGAAGTACTTCTTGATCTTTGTGAGGTTGAAGAGTTCGTCAACAGTAGCGCCCTTGCGGAGTGCCTCATACATAACGAACTGTCTCTCGCTTGTAGGATACTTGAGCTGGTCGAGGAGCTGTTCCTTTGTGAGCTCATTGAAGTTCTTTGCAAAGCCGAGACCGTATCTGTCCTTTTCAAGTGAACGGATAGCCTTCTGGAAAGCTTCCTTGTAGGTCTTACCGATGCTCATAACTTCGCCGACAGCTCTCATCTGAGTGCCGAGCTTGTCCTCAGCGCCCTTGAACTTCTCGAAAGCCCAGCGAGCGAACTTGATTACGATGTAGTCGCCGTCCGGATAGTACTTGTCAAGTGTGCCGTACTTACCGCAGGGAATATCCTTGAGTGTAAGACCGCAAGCGAGCATAGCTGAAACGAGAGCTATCGGGAAGCCTGTTGCCTTAGAAGCGAGAGCAGAAGAACGTGAAGTTCTGGGGTTGATCTCGATAACAACGATACGTCCTGTCTCAGGATCGCGTGCGAACTGACAGTTACATCCGCCGATAACCTGAATGGATTCGATGATACGGTATGACATATCCTGGAGAGTCTTCTGAACGTCCTCGGGAATAGTGAGCATAGGAGCTGAACAGAATGAGTCACCGGTATGAACACCGATAGGATCTATATTTTCAATGAAGCAGACTGTGATCTTGTTGTTCTCAGCGTCGCGGACAACCTCGAGCTCGAGTTCTTCCCAGCCGAAGATACATTCTTCAACGAGTACCTGTCCAACGAGTGAAGCCTGGAGACCTCTTGCGCATACGACCTTGAGCTCGTCAACGTTGTATACCATACCGCCGCCGGCACCGCCCATTGTGTAAGCGGGACGGAGAACTACAGGGTACTTGAGCTGTTCTGCGATCTTTACAGCTTCGTCAACAGTATAAGCTACCTGGCTACGGGGCATTTCGATACCGAGAGCGCTCATAGCGTTCTTGAATTCGATTCTGTCCTCACCGCGCTCGATAGCGTCAACCTGAACGCCAATTACCTGTACATTATATTCTTTGAGAACGCCGGCCTTGTCAAGCTCTGAACAGAGGTTAAGACCTGACTGTCCGCCGAGGTTAGGCAGAAGAGCGTCGGGGCGTTCTTTCTTGATTATCTGAGTAAGTCTTGAAAGATTCAGGGGCTCGATGTAGGTTATGTCAGCTACATCGGGATCGGTCATGATAGTAGCGGGGTTAGAGTTAACGAGAACGATCTCGTAACCCAGATTTTTAAGAGCTTTACAAGCCTGAGTGCCGGAATAGTCGAACTCACAGGCCTGACCGATAATGATAGGTCCTGAGCCGATTATCATAATCTTATTGATGTCCTGTCTTTTTGGCATACATATCTCCCAACCCGTACATATCCGAAAGCAGAGATGTACGATAATTTTTTGGCTGTGTCTGCGCACAACTTCTTATTTTATATTGTAGCACAAATGCGGATGAATTGCAAGAAAAAAATATCTGTATGCAGGAAAAAGGTGAAAATTGCCGTTTGGAGTGGAAATATCGTTTCCTGTGGGAATAAATTTCGCTTTATTTATTGACACAAAAGGTATTTTGCTATATAATATAAAAAGGATGACTGTTATTAGTGCATAGTGCATAAATCCGATGGTATGAACCGGCGGATACTCTGCCTTTAACAGATTATAGGAGGTAAGATATGTTTTGTATAAACTGCGGAAAGCAGATAAACGACGGATCGAGATTCTGCCCTGAGTGCGGTGCAAAGATCGAAGATCCGATCCAGGCAGGTCCTTCACTTCTTGACGGCGATGAAGATACTGTCCTTCTCACAGATACAGATGACGGTCTCAACGCAAATTTTGACGGCGGGGAGGACACAGTGCTTCTCACTGAGGACGAGCCTGCTGCAGAGACAAATGGTCCTTCACTTCTTGAAGGTGATGAGGACACAGTTCTTCTTACGGATACAGACGATGGTCTCAATGCTAATTTCGACGGCGGTGAGGATACAGTTCTCCTTACTGAAGAAGAGCATCATGAAGAACCCGTTATCGGTATTTCAAACGATCTCCTTGATAACTTTACTGAGGAGATAAATACAGCTGAGCCTGTTGCCGATAAAACAGCAGACAGCGTTTCTGACAGCATTGGAAGCGGAACATTCGAGAGCGTTCCGCAGAGCGGTGAAGTATTCGGCGGAGTTGCTCAGAGCAGTGACGTATTCGGCAATGTTGATCCGTTCGGCAGCGTAAATGATGCTCCACAGGAAATACCGTCTTCATTCGATGATAACACAGATACAATGGCTATTCCGCCGGTAGCTCCTCCCGAGCCTCCGGTATATCCGCAGGAAAGCAAGCCGGAGTATTCTCAGAATACAGGCAGCCGCTACAAGAAGTCCTCACTCGAGGCTATACAGGAGCCGCAGTTTGAGGAAGAGCCTCAGATAACAGAAACTGCTCCTGAAAAGACAGTTACCAAGGTAGGAGCAGGCAGAATAGTAGGAGCTTCCATAATTGCTGTATTTGCAGTTATATTCCTGTTCTCACTCAGCCTTATAATGAGCATCAAGTTCGGTGCTTCCGGAAAGACTCTCCGCAAGCGTGTCGAAAAGCTCGATGCAAATTCTCTGTTCAGTGCTGAATATCAGGACGAGGAGATCTCGGGCGACATCTACAAGACTCTCGGTATGAGAAGCATCACTGACGAAAAGGTTGACAAGGACAGCTTCAAGAAGTATCTCGTTGAGTCTGATATTCTTTCATTTGCAGGCGAGAGAATCGAGAATTATGCTAACTACATCTTCGACGGAAAGGGCGACGATCCGTCAGTAACTTCCGACGAGATAACAGAAGAATTCTTCGGCAGCAAGGAAAACAACAAGATCGCTAAGCAGCAAATGGGCTTCAAGTTCAGATCAAACGACCTCAAGAAGATCAATGAGCGTCTTGAAGACAACGATATGGACAAGAAACTCTCAGTTGACGAGTGGAACAGCAAGTTAGGCTTCAGCGTTAAGAATATGAGCTACATATTCTCATGGATAACTATTGGTATTCTCGGAGCTCTCATACTTGTGCTCCTTATCTGGATCGCAGTTATCGTTGACCGTAAGGGCAGACACCTTGCAGGTTTCTACGGACGTATATTCGGTATTAGCGGCGGACTTATGTTCCTCGTAGGTGCAGGCATTCTTGCAGCTTCACCGATAATCTTCGCTATTACAAACAACGTGATATTCTACGCTGTATTCCACATTCTCCTTACATTCGGTATATTTGCTATCTGCATCGGTGCCGGCGAGCTCGTATTATCATTCATCTTCAATAAGGTGAGAAAAGGTATCAAGGGTAAGGAAAAAATCGCAAAGGTAAAGGCAGAAGCCGAAAAGCAGTTACAGTATCAGTAATAACAAATCCCCTGTTCAATGAACAGGGGATTTTTGTATCTGTACGTTTTATTCTTAGGCTGGCAGAAAATTTGGCAAGATTTTATAAAAAGCATATGGTTGAATTATATATAAAAACACTTGACTTGATGTAAAATTAAGTGTATAATATACATACAAAATGTTTTGGGAGGTAACGCTAATGAGAAAAGGAAGAATAGCGGCTTTTGCAGCGGCAGCTGTTATGATAACAGGCTTCTGTTTGCCGGTAACACCAAAGTATTCGCCGGTGAGCTATAATACTATTGAGGCTGAGGCTGCTTCAAAAACCACCAAAGAATTTGTAACAAGAATGTATGAAGTCGTTCTCGGGCGCAAACCGGACTCAAAAGGTCTTCAGAACTGGACAAACAGTCTGAATTCACGTAAGTCTACGGCTTCTGATATAGTATTGGGTTTTTTCTTCTCTGACGAGTACAAAGGAAAGAAAAAATCCAGCAGCGCTATGATAAATGACTGCTATAAGGCTATGCTCGACCGTTCACCAGATCAGAGTGGTCAGAAGACATGGAGCTCGAGGTTCGAGGTCGGTATGACTATCGAAGCTGTATGCAAAGGCTTTGTCGGAAGCGATGAATTTGCAGGACTCTGCAAGACTTACGGCATATCTCCCGGAACTATGACTATGCGTTATGCAAGAGACGAAAACTACGAAAGAACGTCTTTCGTATACCGTCTATATAAAAACTGTCTCGGAAGAAATCCCGATACAGATGGTCTTGAAAACTGGTGCAAGAACCTGAAAAACGGTAAGACCGGTACAAGTATAGCTCAGGGATTTATTTTCAGCGATGAGTATAAGAAGAAAAATACCACTAATGCTCAGTTTGTTGATATGTTGTACAAGACTATACTCGGAAGAAATGCTGACAGCACCGGAGCTTCAAACTGGACGAAACAGCTCAATAACGGAAGTTCAAGGGCATATGTTACAAACGGCTTCCTTTTCAGCGATGAGTTCAAGGGACAGTGTGCAAAGGCTGGCATTACTCTCGGAAACAAGCTGCCTGCACCTGAGGATGATCCTGTAAGAATGTATGCTGACAAGGTCGTATCTCTTGTTAACGCGGAGAGACGAAAGGCCGGAGTTCCTGAGCTTAAGACATATACTGCTCTTACTAATGCTGCTGATAAGCGTTCAAAAGAGATCGCGGATAGTTTTTCACATACAAGACCTGACGGCAGAGAATGCTTCACGGTGCTCAAAGAGTACAGCCTGCCGACATATTACTCAGCCGGTGAAAATATTGCTATGGGTTATCCTTCGCCTGAGGCTGTTATGGAGGGATGGATGAATTCTTCCGGACATAGAAAAAATATCCTTGATCCTGATTTCGAGTATATCGGAGTTGGTCTGTATGAGGAGTATTCTATGTACTACTGGACACAGCTTTTCATAGGATAAAAACAAAATGCCCCCTGTGTTGTGAGATACACAGGGGGTTGATTTATTGTTTAAAAGAGCTTAGTCAGCAGCATTAAGCTTCTTAGCGAGCTGAGACTTCTTTCTAGCAGCCTTGTTCTTGTGCATAAGACCCTTAGCGCAAGCTTGATCTACTCTCTTGATAGCTACCTTGATAGCCTCTGTCTTGTCAGCAGCGCCAGTTGCTACAGCAGCGTCAGCCTTCTTGAGGATAGTCTTGAGATTAGACTTTCTTGCCTTGTTAGCAGCAGCCTTAGTAGCGTTAACCTTTACTCTCTTCTTAGCAGATTTGATGTTCGGCATTTTGTTACACCTCCTTGAGATTATGCGGTTGTATATATCTCCGCAATAAACAGATAATAGAGTACATAGGGTGTACTCCTGATAAGTGCAACGCACACTTATCATACTGAGACATTATTAATTATAACATTTCCTGTCAGGTTTTGCAATAGGCAAAATTGAAAGTATTATCGGGGAAAACTATGTCAAATTAAAGCATAATGCACAACGGAGGGCGTATGGGAATAAGAACAGATCTTGCAGTAGAGAGTTTTTATGATGACAGACTGCCGGCGGGAGTCCGCAGAGAGAAGCGCGGCAGAGCCTTTGATATAACGGAAATAGTCATTGATGATGACAGCTGCCTTGAGACGCTCGGCAAGGGAAAAGGACGCTATATCACGCTTGAAGGGCGGACTCTCAGCAGATTTGCCGATGATTATGAGGATATGGTTCAAGAACTCGCAGGTGAACTAAGCAGGCTCGTTCCTGATGGCGACATACTTGTCGTCGGACTCGGAAATAACGATATAACGCCCGATGCGATAGGACCTCAGACTGCATCAAAGATACTTGCTACACGGCACCTCAGAGACGAACTTGGCAGCGATGAAGATGCTTTTCTGATATCGCTTCGGAGAGTCAGTTCAATAGCCGGAGGAGTTCTTGGGCAGACTGGCATAGAAACAGCTGAGATAGTGCGTGCGCTTGCGGAACAGCTCCGTCCGTCAGGGATAATCGCGGTAGATGCTCTTGCCTGTTCGGATATAAGCAGGCTCGGAACAGCTATACAGATAACGGATTCCGGTATATCACCTGGAAGCGGAGTTTCAAATGCACGTAAGGAACTTTCGGAGAAGCAGCTTGGAGTTCCTGTGATAGCTGTGGGAGTTCCAACTGTTGTGGATATGCACACGATAGTCCGGAGCCTTACGGGAACCGATACAGATGCAGATTCGCCAAATATGATGGTAACGCCGAGAGATGTTGACCGTCTGACGGAAAGAGCATCGCAGTTGATAGCATTCGGGATAAATCTTGCTCTTCACCCTGCACTGAGCATTAATGATGTGCGAGGTCTGTTCTGACAGTGCAGTATCTGTCAAAAAGAAAAGTGCAGATCGTAGTGATCTGCACTTGGAAGATATATGAATTACTTCTTAGCCTGTTCCTTGAGGAGATCTCTGATCTCTGTGAGGAGAACCTCTTCCTTCGGAGGCTCAGCAGGCTTTTCCTCTTCCTTCTTCTTGCCGATAGCCATTACTCTGTTTACAGCTTTCATCATAAGGAATATACAGAATGCCATAATGATGAAGTTGATAACGGCTGTTACGAAATGTCCCCAGTTGAGGTACTGACCAGTGTCGCCGAGCTTGATAGTTCCGCCAACCTCAGCGCCTCCGATGCAGGCAATGAGAGGGTTGATGAAATCCTCAGTAAATGCGGTAACGATGTCGCCGAATGCAGCACCGATGATAACACCGATAGCCATATCCATTACGTTGCCTTTAAGGGCGAATGCTTTGAATTCTTCAATAAACTTTTTCATTCAGACTTTTTCTCCTTTTTCTTCTGGAATATTTATTAAATTTCCGGCAAGCCGGGAATTTCCGGTTGATCGTCCCTTACGGACTTTCTGGCTTTCATATATTCCGGGAGCTCGATAGCGTCGATCTCGTCGTTATATGTAGTCTTTTTCTTAGGAAGAGCTTCAACAGCACTTACATCACCTGACATAAGGGATTCTGAACGCTGGCGAACATATGTTTCGAGCTGATCTGCATCAGCTTCGCCGGCAGCATTCATTGTTACGCGTGATTTGTAGCGCTCATAGGAATTGAGCTGATTTGCATCAACTTCTCTTGTAACTCTCATACGGTCCTGATTGTGGACCTGTTCCTTTGCCTGAAGATCATCAGCGTTGACTGTGTCAGTCTTACGCATGAACATTTTGTTGTATTTCGGAGAATCGTTGGGGTTGAGTTTGCTTGCATCAACGAGGGGCGTATCGCCCATATAGTCAACTCGCTTTTTCTCAAATTTCTTTAGGCGTCCCATATCTGAGCCGTCTGCTGAAACGCCGCCCATATCGTTGCTGTGCTTGCCGAAGAAGTCGTCCATACCGTCGTTATCGGCGTGTTTTGTGGACTTTCCGCCGTCGAAGAATTCCCAGAAATCATCGGGAACATCAACGTGATCGGGTTCTTCTTTCTTTTGGGGCTGCTGCGGCTGCACGGGAGGTGCACCGTATGCCGGCATACCGTTCATTCCCTGAACTGGAGCACCCGGAAAGCCCATAGGCTGCTGGATATGTGGCTGCGTAGGATCTGCGTTTTCAGCCGGCTGCGGCTGAGCATACATCATAGGTGCCTGACCATAGATAGGCTGACCATTCTGATCGTAACCGATTATCTGCGGCTGAGCGTACATCATAGGTACCTGACCGTAGATAGGCTGACCATTCTGATCATAACCTATTATCTGCGGCTGAGCGTACATCATAGGAGCCTGACCGTAGATAGGCTGACCATTCTGATCGTAACCTATTATCTGCGGCTGGCCGTACATCATAGGCTGACCGTATACAGGCATACCGTTCAGCTGAGGAGCGCCTTCCTGCGGCATACCGTTCATCTGAGGCATTCCACCCTGCTGCGGCATACCGCCCATCTGTGGCATTCCACCCTGCTGCGGCATACCGCCCATCTGTGGCATTCCGCCCATCGGAGCCATACCGTTCATCTGAGGCATTCCACCCATCGGAGCCATACCGTTCATCTGCGGCATACCACCCATCTGAGGCATACCATTCATCTGCGGCATTCCGCCCATCGGAGCCATTCCACCCATTTGAGGCATTCCGTTCGGCTGTCGTCCGCTCTGAGGGAGAGCGACTCTTTCAGTGTCGAGCTTGGGGATAAACGGTTCGTCGAAGCTGCTGAAGTCGAATTCTTCATCATCATCGTTCAGCTCATCGGCGGTATATAGATCAGACGAGGACTCTTTGGGGGCTCTGTCGCTGATAGTAAAGGTACCGCTGCCGAATTTGAAGCCGCCGGCATTGGATTCTTCCTCAGAATGATAGCCTCCCATATCGACCTGTTCGTAGTTTACTTCCTGCGGGTTTTCAAGGTTCATACCGCAGTTAACGCAGAATTTGAGTTTCGGCGGATTTTCGTTTCCACATTGAGGACATTTCATTGAAAATCACTCCTTAACTGTAAAAATAGTACCACCCGCTGTGTCCCCTGATACACAACAGATGACCGGAAAAGCTGCTTGTCTTTCGGCATAATTCCGAAAAAATTCCGGACATATTCTCACCCATACATTATAACATTTTATTATACATATTTCAAGAGTTTTTTTTAACATTGTGCAATTAGTAACAAATCGAGTCTATGTTTTGTATATTAACAACGGTGTACACAATAATGTGTTACTGATTTTATTAATAATACACAATGGGCAGTAATATCGTAAAAATGTGGGAAACCATGCTTTTGATATACTGCACAAATTCAGCCTTTGCAAATATGTATTCGTTTGTCATATTGACAAATATTGCTTAAAGGTACTGTATTTTGCAAATGAAATGTGTTATAATGTGTTCTGATAGATATATAAACGCCTTCAGGGGCGTATGAACAAAAGCGCCGTTCATATGCGGCAGTCAGGAGAATATAATGCCAAAGAAAAAAATTAGCAAGGAAAAGAGTATACGCAGGACCAAACATCTTACTGAGTTGGCTATATGTGCTGCTCTCCTTATAATAGGTGCCGTCGGTGTCAAAGGTGTGATGGACCGCAGTAATACGGTATCTACCAATTCCTATAAGGATAAGGCAGATGTCGAAGTCACCGAGCCGACAGAGGTATCAACAGAAGAATTTGATCCTAACAAGATAATATATACTTCCAAGTCTGTTAAGACCAAGGACAAGTTTGCCGGAGATCTTATCCTCGTAAACGAGGATCACCAGTATTTCACAAGCGGAAACGAGGATCTTGTAGGTATATATGATGCAAATGTTGAGCGCGGTCTGGAAAACGTTTTCAGCACAGTTGACAGTTCCTATACTATCCTCCGTGCAGCATATGAGCCTATGGCTGATATGATAAAAGCTTTCTATGACGAGTATCAGCTTGATACGCTTGTAATATATGGTTCTTACCGTTCAACTGCATTCCAGCAGCAGCTCTACGAAGCTGATCTTGCCGAGACCGGCGAGGACGATTCTACAAGAGTTGCAAAGCCGGGTTACAGTGAACATGAGACCGGATATGCTTTTGATTTTTCTCTCTATTATGATGACCATTATGCTGATTACGATGGTACTGGTGATTATTCATGGTTCAATGGAAACTGCTGGAAGTACGGCTTCATTCTCAGATACCCTGAGAGCAAGAGCGATATAACCAAGATACAGTATGAACCATGGCATTTCCGATATGTCGGAGTTCCTCATGCGTTCTACATGGCTAAGAACGGCATCTGTCTCGAGGAGTATGAAACTCTTGTCGAGCAGCACCCATATTCAGGCGAACACCTTGAATTTACAGTAGACGGCGGAAAGCATATTGAAGTATACTTTGTGCCTTCTGATGATGGTGCTGAGGAAACTACCGTGCCTGTTCCAACTGGATACAAGTATGAGATCTCAGGAAACAATTACAGCGGATTCATCGTAACAGTATATAAGGATGAAAAGATAACTGCTGAAGTTGAAACTGCTCCTGCTGAAACTCAGCCTGACGAAACAGAAGTTCCGGAAGAAACAGAAGCAGAACCTCAGGAATAAATATATGTAATGGCAGTTGCGGCTGAAAAGCCGTGACTGCCTTGTTTTTAAAAGAAACGCAGTATGTTTTGCCATACTGCGCTTCTTTTTTGCCAGTTGTTAGGAGGTGGATGAAATCATAACATCTGCAATGTAGTTGTCGTTTTATGTCAGATCTTGCTGCCAACATTTATGCCAGCATTTGCACACTGCTTCTTGAACTCTCCGCTGAAGAGGAAGCCGTTGATGATGTCGGTGCGGGATTTGCCGTTTGCGAGCTGTTTTGTCCAGCTGTTAAGACCAGCAGTATCGCCGGCTCTGCCGAGCATCGTGCGGTATATGATTTCTACGAAGCTGCGGTTGGAGAGGTTCTTACCTGTGAATTCTTTACTTGTGAAGAATCCTTTGACTGCCTGTGCGCCTGTTGTACCATTCTTGAGGTTCTTGCACCAGTTTTCAAGACCGGAATTGTCAGGAGTTCTTCCGAGGCAGTTGAGATAGAGGCGGTATACGAATGCAGTTCTTTCATAGTTTTCGTCTCTTGCATACTTTATAGTTATTGTACCGGGTGTGATACCGTAGGATTTACATAAGTTCTTGAATTCTGAGCTTCCTACGATGCCTTTGCACACGACCTGGATAGTCATTCCGGTATCGAGATATTTTGTCCATCTAGCCTTGCCGACTGCGTCGGGTTCGCGGTTGAGCATTGCCTTGTAGCAGTCGATGACCATCTGCTCGGAAGTTTTATTTCTCTTTTGGTACTCGTTTGAGTTGAAGAAAGCCATGATGATATCGGCTGCGGTTTTTGTGCGGTTGTTGAGCTGAGTTGTCCAGTTCTTGAGACCGGCGGGATCAGCTTCGCGGTTGAGAACGATGTTGTACATTCTTCTTACGAAGCCTTCAGCTGTAGGTGCATAAGTTGTAGTTGTTGTGGTTGTTGCGGGCTTGACTGTTGTAGTTGAAGTAGTGGATGTTGTTGTCGTTGTAGTTGTAGTAGTTGTTGTTGTAGAAACTGTTGTTGATGTTGTAGTTGTGCTCTCTCCGATAGAGCCTATTTTCATGCCTTTATAAAAAGCATATTCATATGCTGTGGAATCGGGGGCGCAGTACATTGTGATGGATTCGGGATCCATATTTATAATATTGTCAGCTTTGACATTTATATATTTGCCGTCATCAGTGTTTATGTCTGCTCTTGTATCGAATGCTCCGATAATGCAATTGGTATTCATTATAGTTATAGATTCGAGGATATTACAGTTATCGAATGCTGAGCGGCTTATTCTCTGTACTGACTTAGGAAGTGTTATGGATTTGATCTGGGTATTTGCGAATGTCATATAATGTATATCTGTAACGCCTTCAGGGATATTGACTGACTTGAGGCGTGAGCATTTCCAGAAAGCAGCCTGTCCGATGTTAGTAACGTTTTCGGGGATCTCTATGCTTCTGATGCTTGTACATCCTGCAAATGCTGTCGGGCCTATCTCTTCGAGGCTTTCAGGAAGCTTTATAGATTTAAGGCTTCTGCAGTCGCCGAATGCTTCTTTACCGATAGAAGTTACCGTATCGGGGAGAGTTATGCTTTCAACGTAGATACAACCCTGGAATGCAGCGTCGTTAACTTCTGTAACTGTGGCGTTTCCTAAAACTTCGGGTATTACTATATCGCCTTTTGCTGACGGTTCGCACTTTGCAACTTCTGCGTGACCATCTGAGTAGAAGTTTACGGTTATTGTTCCGTTTTTATAATCGCCGCACCAATCGGATGCGCTTGCTATGATAGAGGAATTCTGATCAAAGTACTGAGCTATCGGTACAGCACCACCAGTGATTATGAGTGACATTAATAAAGAAATGACCTTTTTCATAACAGCACCTCCTAAAATACAATTTGTAAAGTGATTGCAGATGTTATATATTTTCTTCGTGTTTCTTTAATTAGATTATACTATAACAATTTGTAAAACGTGAGAATAATTTGTGAACTTTTTGTAAATCGCGTGGTTTCGTGCATTTGCACAATTGGGCGCAGAATTTCAGGGCAAAAGCGCGTTACAGAAGAGTCAAAACAAGTGTGAATTGTATACAGATTGTATACCACGTACGATGATATCACTATTTGTCGATAAATAGGCGAATTTCAACTGTCAAACTGCAATAATAATCGAAATCAGTTAATTTTCACATTTTCATTTTATTTTATTAATTTAACTGTAAAAAGTGAATAATACGCCAGATTTTCTACAAGATGTATAAACGACAGAAAACAGCGGGATAAGCTACCGGAATACCGCGATAACAGCATATCAGACATTCGCCCTATTTTCGTACAGTTATATCCCTAAAATATACACTAAATACAGCTATTTGTCTAATTTTTTGGTATTTCGTCAAATTCCGCCTTTTTCCACTTTATTTTTTTCACAGAATGTAGTATAATGATAATGTATAATATTATGTATAAAAACGCAGAGCGTTTACGGACCTGTCAACAGCAGAATACTATTCATTTGAAATATATACACGCTCATTTCCGGACAGGTCAAGATCCAGTTGATATAACAGCAGAGGTGAACTATGGCGAATAATTATTCTCTTGGTATCGATGTCGGTTCCACTACGGTAAAGACAGTCATAACAGACGAAAACGGAAATATACTCTATTCTAAGTATCAGCGACACCTTTCAAAGGTCAAGGAAACTGTTACGGAACAGCTAAAGCTGATACAGGCAGACTATCCTGATGAGGAATTCAAGGTCTGTATCACAGGATCAGCAGGACTCGGTCTTGCAAATTCAGCAGGTATTGCCTTCGTTCAGGAAGTACACGCTGCTTTTCTTGCAGTTAAACAGAAACAGCCCGACGCTGACGCTGTTATCGAGCTCGGCGGTGAGGACGCTAAGATAATATTCCTTACAGGCGGTGTAGAGCAGCGTATGAACGGCTCTTGTGCCGGCGGTACAGGCGCTTTCATTGATCAGATGGCTACTCTTCTCGGTATAACCGCGGACGAGCTCGATGAACTCTCACTCCATGCACAGAAGGTCTACCCTATTGCTTCACGCTGCGGAGTTTTTGCAAAGTCTGATATTCAGCCGCTTCTCAATCAGGGGGCAAGACGTGAGGATATCTCCGCAAGTATCTTCCAGGCTGTTGTTGATCAGACTGTTTCAGGTCTTGCTCAGGGACGTTCTATCGAAGGCAAGGTGCTCTTCCTTGGCGGTCCTCTTTTCTTCCTTAAAGGACTCAGAAAGGCTTTCGTAAAGACTCTCGGACTCGATGACGAGCACGCTGTATTTCCGGAAGAAGCTCCGGTATTCGTAGCTTACGGATGTTCCATATATGCTGCTTCATCCGCTGATCCTTACAGGATCAATGAGCTTATCAATAAGATAGTTACAGCAAAGGCTTCTGACAATATTGTTACCGGCGAGCCTCTCTTCAGTTCACAGGCAGAGTATGATGAATTCATCAGCAGACACAAGCGTTTCGACCTCGGATATGCTGATATGCGTACATACAAGGGTGATGCCTATCTCGGTATCGATGCTGGCTCTACGACCACAAAACTCGTACTCATAACCGATGACGGACGTATTCTGTATCACCACTATTCCTCTAACCAGGGACAACCTCTCGATAAGATAGCCGATCAGGTCAAGCGTATCTACGCTGAGATGAATCCTGAGATAACTATCAGGGGTTCGGCTGTAACGGGTTACGGTGAAGATCTTATCAAGTCAGGACTTTCAGTTGATCACGGTATCGTTGAAACCGTTGCGCACTTCAAGGCTGCGGCTTACTTCTGTCCGGACGTTGACTTCATCATCGACATCGGCGGACAGGATATCAAGTGCTTCAAGATAAAGAACAAGAGCATCGACAGCATTATGCTCAATGAGGCTTGTTCCTCGGGCTGCGGCTCTTTCATACAGACATTTGCTATGGCTCTTGGCTATGATATTGCGGAATTCTCCCGCCTCGGACTCTTTGCAGAGCATCCTGTTGACCTCGGTTCACGCTGCACTGTATTTATGAACAGCTCTGTAAAGCAGGCTCAGAAGGACGGTGCTACCGTTGAGGACATCTCTGCCGGTCTTTCAAGCTCTATCATCAAGAACGCTATATATAAGGTTATCCGTGCAAAGTCTCCTGACGAACTCGGAAAGAATATCGTCGTTCAGGGCGGTACTTTCCTTAATGACGCTGTACTCCGTTCATTTGAGAAGGAAATGGGCAGAAACGTTATCCGTCCGGCTATTTCCGGACTTATGGGAGCTTTCGGCTGTGCTCTCTATGCAAAGGAGAGAGCTGCCGGCGAGAAGTCAAGTCTCATAACAGCAGAGGAGCTCGAAACCTTTGACTATACATCACGCTCTGTGAACTGCAACGGCTGCACTGCTCACTGCCAGCTGAACATTATCAACTTCGGCAAGGGACGCCGTTTCATTTCCGGAAACCGCTGTGAAAAGGGCGGCGGAGCTGCTGTAAAGAACAAGATACCAAATCTCTATGAATATAAATATGACAGTCTGCTCAACGTGGTAAAGACTCACCAGCCGCGCAAGTACCGCGGTACAGTTGGACTTCCTCTTGCGCTCAGCTTCTATGAGCAGCTTCCGTTCTGGCATATGCTCTTCACTACGCTCGGCTTCAGAACTGTTATTTCAGATGAAAGCTCACGTCAGATGTACTACCTCGGACAGCACACTATCCCATCGGATACAGTCTGCTACCCGGCAAAACTCTCACACGGTCACATCGAGAATCTTCTCGACAAGGGGGTTGATTTCATCTTCTACCCCTGTATGAGCTACAATATCGACGAGGGTGAGAGTGACAACCACTTCAACTGCCCTGTCGTAGCCTACTATCCGGAGCTTCTCCTTGCGAACAATCCGCGTCTGAACAACAATAACTTCATCCATCCATATATGGATCTCAATATTCGCAAGAACGTTATAAACGTTATGTCAAAGGCTCTTGCAAAGTACAACATCAAGGGCAGGATACCGGATGCTGTTGATAAGGCTTATGAAGCTATGGACCGCTATCTCACAGACATATCTAACAAGGCAAAAGAGATAATCGAGCAGGCGCGTGCTGAAAAGCGTAATATCATCGTGCTTGCCGGCCGTCCTTACCATATCGACAAGGAGATTAACCACGGTATACATAAGCTGATAACAAGTCTCGGTATGGCAGTTGTCACAGAGGACAGCGTTGCTTCACTCGCAAAGACTCCTAAGCTGGGAGTTCTCAACCAGTGGACTTATCATTCGAGACTTTACCGCGCTGCCAATTACGTTACAACTCAGCCTGATATGCAGCTTGTACAGCTTGTATCGTTTGGCTGTGGAATCGACGCTGTTACAGGCGACGAGGTGCGTAATATTCTCGAGAGCAAGGGTAAGCTCTATACACAGCTCAAGATAGACGAGATAAACAATCTCGGTGCAGCAAGGATAAGACTCAGAAGCCTTGTTGCCGCAATGGAGCAGAAATAATTGCATGGAACGCCTTTATCGGCGTTTCGGAATTGCCTTTATACAACAACACCGGAGGTAATAAAATGCCAGAATATGCTAAATTTACCGAGGATATGATAAAAACTCATACTATCCTCGTTCCCGATATGCTGCCTATCCACTTCAAAATGCTGTGCAGGATATTTGAAGCAGAAGGCTATAAAATGGAGCTCCTCCAGAACGATTCCCGTGCAGTCGTTGACGAGGGACTCAAGAACGTCCACAACGATGCCTGCTATCCGGCTCTGCTGGTAATAGGACAGTTCATGGACGCTCTTAACAGCGGAAAGTATGACGTTAACAAGACCGCTCTTCTTATCACACAGACAGGCGGTGGATGCCGTGCTTCAAACTATATCCACCTTCTGAGAAAGGCTGTTGACAAGAACTACCCTCAGGTACCGGTAGTATCTCTCAACTTCAGCGGTCTCGAGAAGGACAGTGCTTTCAGGATAACGCCGGCAATGTTCGTAAAGCTGCTCCATGCAGTTCTCTACGGTGATCTGCTCATGACCTGCTACAACAAGTGCCGTGCGTATGAAGTCAACAAGGGCGAGTCGAAGAAGATGCTCGACAAGTGGCAGAACCGTATGGGCAATATCTTCCGCAAGAAGGAGAAGAAATATCTCAAGACAAAGAAGATATACCGCGATATACTCAACGATTTTGCTTCGATAGAGCTCAGCAGTGAAAAGAAGATAAAGGTCGGCATAGTTGGTGAGATATATGTAAAGTATTCACCGCTTGCAAACAATCACCTTGAGGATTTCCTCATTTCAGAGGGCTGTGAACCGGTTGTTCCGTCTCTGCTCGAGTTCGTTATGTACTGCGCTGCCGGTACATTCAACGATGCAGATATATACGACAATCATAACAAGATGTCACTTGCATATAAAATGGGCTACAAGCTTCTCTATGCCAAGCAGAAGGAGCTCATCAAGGTTATGAAGGAGCAGGGTGGTTTTGAGCCGCTCCATGACTTTGAGCATCTGCGCAAGCTGGCTGACAAGTACATAAATCAGGGCGTTGTTATGGGTGAGGGCTGGCTCATACCGGCTGAAATGGCTGCACTTGCAAAGTCAGGCGTTGAAAACATCATCTGTACCCAGCCTTTCGGCTGTCTGCCCAATCATATCGTTGCAAAGGGTATGTCAAGAGCTATCAAGCAGGATAACCCAAATGCAAATATAGTTGCGATAGACTATGATCCCGGCGCTACACGAGTAAACCAGGAAAACCGTATCAAACTTATGCTTGCAAATGCAAGGCTCTGATGATATTATGATAAAAAACAGAAACGGCGAGATGATCGTCACAAACGAAAAACAGAACAAGCTGCTGAAAGGTCTTTATGGCAGCGTCGGAGGAAGAGCAATGCTAAAGCTGCTCACAGCGCCGGCTCTTTCAAAGGCAGCCGGAGCGTTTATGGATTCTCCGCTGTCAAAGCCGCTCATAAAGCCTTTTATAAAGCGCGGCGGCATAGATATGTCGCAGTTTGAGAACAGAAAGTTCCGCTCATACAACGATTTCTTCACACGTAAGATAAGGCCTGGAAAGCGTCCTGTGGATATGACTCCCGAGCATCTTATAAGTCCGTGTGATTCAAAGCTGACCGTCTATCGTATCGACAGACGGAGAGTGTTCCGCATAAAGGGCTCGCGCTACCGGGTTTCAGACCTGCTGAACAACAAGTTCATGGCTAAGCGTTACAGCGGCGGACTCTGTCTAATATTCAGACTTGAGGTCGATGACTATCACCGCTACTGCTATATAGACAGCGGTATAAAGACCGGCAATACTTACATTCCCGGTGAGCTTCATACTGTAAACCCCATAGCTCTCGAAAAATACAATATATATAAGCGCAACTGCCGTGAGTATACCACCCTGCATACCAATAATTTCGGTGATGTGGTGCAGATAGAGGTCGGAGCCATGCTTGTCGGACGTATCTGCAATAATCACCACGAAGCGAGAATATACCGCGGTATGGAGAAGGGCAGATTTGAGTTCGGCGGCTCTACGATAGTCCTTCTTCTTGAAAAGGGCGCGGCAGAAATCGACAGCGATATACTCAGGAATTCTTCTGAGGGAATAGAGACAGTTGTAAAATTCG
Organism: Ruminococcus sp.; assembly: GCA_016290875.1. Classification (GTDB taxonomy): domain Bacteria; phylum Bacillota; class Clostridia; order Oscillospirales; family Ruminococcaceae; genus Ruminococcus. Next base: position 67,147 of record JAEEVL010000010.1, on the reverse strand, counting down.
GCGAAAAGATCGGCGAAGCGATCTGATAGGAGGAAATATGATCTGTCCATACTGTGGAGCAACGCTCCTTGATAATGCTCAGTTCTGTGAAGAATGCGGCGCAAGACAAAACAACTACTCTGCGGAAGCACCGCGTTTCGATCAGCCTCAGGTACAGCCGTCTCAGCAGCAGTACCAGTATAATAACGGAATGCCAAGAGGTCCTCAGACAGGTGAGCTGAAAAGCCCGATGTATGTTGACTTTGGCGCGGCGATCAAGCTCTATTTTTCAAATGCTCTGAATTTCAGCGGACGTTCCACAAGAAGTGAATACTGGTTTGGTTATCTGCTTAATGTTATAGCAGGAGGTGTGGCAAGCTGGTTTTCATTCTTTCTGACAGAATATTTCAGTTACTTAGTTGGAATAGTTCTGTTTATTCCGCTTCTTTCTGCGGCAGTCAGACGTCTTCACGACATCGGCAAAAGCGGCTGGTGGTGGATGATAAACCTGACTTGTGTCGGCGCATTTGTGCTGCTTTACTGGTATTGTCAGCCAGGTTCTAAATATGAGAATCAATGGGGACCTTCTGCGGAACAGCTCCATGGACCGCCTCCGTCTCAGTTCAATAACTACGGAGGACAGAACGGCAACATCAACAATTACAACAACTACCAGAACTACAATAACAACAACAATAATAACGATCCTTATAACAGATAATGTTATGATTCCAGGGGGGGCGCATGGCTCCCCTTTTTCTGTAATAAAGAAACCTCCCTTTGCAGTATTATCTGCGCAAAGGGAGGTTTTATATTATTCAGCGTTATTTCCAAAGTAGAGCGATGTTATTTGCTGCATACCGAATTTTTCAGCAAAGCGTTCAAAGTCCTTCTTAGCCTTTATAAGGCTGTAAGCGTTGTCTTCGAGAAAACCTTCATCCATTACACTGAGGTGTGAATAGAATTCAAGACCTATCAGGAGATTCTGATGTGTATTATTATCAGATAGCCTTTCTACATCATTAACAGCTTCCTGAACCTTGCCGTTTTTCATCTTGTCGATAAGGTCGTCAGCTATTTCGCGCTCTGCCTGCGGTAGTTCTGCGGCAATGGAGCTTACATTTGCGCCGAACACTACTTTTGCGATTATTTTTGTCATGTCGTGTATCTGCCGCATTATCCAGTCCTGTTCAAACATTTTCATCCCTCCGTGCTCTGATAATAAACCGACCTGTCACACTGGTGGTGCAGGCCGGTCGAGATATCAGCTGAGCTTTGACTTGAGTTTTTCAAAGAAGCTCTGACGCTTTGTGTAGTTCTTTTCAGTGAGCGAATCCTCAAACTGCTTGAGGAGGTCTTTCTGCTTTTTGTTGAGGTTCTTGGGAACTTCAACATAGATCTTTACATACTGATTGCCGCGTTCTGTACGGTGAGGCTTTTTGACACCCTTGCCCTTGAAGCGGAATACAGTGCCGGTCTGAGTACCCTCGCTGAGTGTGTACTTCTCGTCGCCGTCGATAGTGGGTATGGTTATCTCAGCACCGAGAACTGCTTCTGTATAAGTAACGGGAACATCACAGTATATGTCGTAGCCTTCTCTTCTGAACATCGGATGGGGCTTTACGAAAACATTGATGAGGAGATCTCCGGAAGGTCCGCCGTTGATACCGCAGTCGCCCATTCCGCTGCTTCTGAGTGTCTGTCCGTCAGCTACACCAGCCGGTACGTCGATATTTACAGTCTTCTGAACTCTTAATCTGCCTGTACCGCGGCACTTCGGACATGGGTTCTTGATTATCTTACCCTTTCCTGAGCAGTGAGGACAAGGCTTTGTTGAGGATATAGCACCGAAAGGAGTACGCTGTGTGGTCTTTACAGTACCTCTGCCCTGACAGTCCTGACATATCTCAGCGGAAGTTCCCTTATCTGCACCTGTACCGTTACAAGCTTCGCAATTGCACATACGGTTTACCTTGAGCTCTACCTTTTTGCCGCTGCAAGCTTCCATAAAGGTGAGGGTGATGTTTTCCTGAAGGTCTGAACCTCTTCTTGGAGCATTAGCGGTATTGCCGCGTGTAGCACCGCCGCCAAAACCGAATCCGCCGCCGAAAATATTCTCGAGAATATCGCCGATGTCGCCGAAGCCGCCCATACCGCCGAAACCGTCACCGCCGCCGTAGTTAGGATCAACTCCTGCATGACCGTACTGGTCGTAGCGTGCACGCTTTTCGGGATCGGAGAGGACCTCGTTAGCTTCGTTTATCTCCTGAAACTTCTCAACGTAAGAAGGATCATCAGGATGGAGGTCAGGGTGATTCTCTCTTGCCTTTTTACGGAAGGCTTTTTTGATCTCGTCTTCGGAAGCGCCCTTTTCTATGCCAAGCACTTCGTAGTAATCTCTTTTGTTTTCAGCCATATTATTTCTCCGTTCTTTCATTGATACATACAATGAAAATATTGTAGGGGCGGATAATATCCGCCTAAGCCATTGATTTGTGGTCACGGGCGGCTGATAGCCGTCCCTACAAATGTTATATTACACCTTTCTTATAAATACACCATAAGGGCGAAATGGATTTCGCCCTTTTTTATGATGTTTTATTGTCGTTTATCAGACCTCTGTGAAGTCAGCGTCAACTACATCGTCGCCGCCGTTGTTTCCGGCATCCTGAGCAGCTCCGCCCATGTTAGCGAACTGTGAAGGATCAATTCCGCCTGCACCGCCGTTTGGGTTAGCCTGCTGATAGATCTTAGCGGAGAGATCGTAGAATGCCTTCTGGAGCTCTTCCTTGAGAGTCTTGATCTCGTCGTGGTTCTCAGCCTCGATAGCAGACTTGAGTGAAGCACACTTGGACTCGATATTTGCCTTTTCATCAGCAGATACCTTGTCGCCGAAGTCTGTGAGAGCCTTCTCGCACTGGAATACGAGATTCTCAGCTTCATTCTTGTTATCTACCTGTTCACGGCGCTTCTTGTCCTCAGCAGCATACTGCTCAGCTTCCTTGACAGCCTTGTCGATGTCGTCCTTGGACATATTTGTAGAAGCTGTGATGGAGATGTTCTGCTCCTTGCCTGTGCCGAGGTCCTTAGCTGATACGTGAACGATACCGTTCTGGTCGATATCGAAAGTAACTTCGATCTGGGGGATTCCTCTCGGAGCGGGAGCGATGCCGTCGAGACGGAATGTACCGAGCTGCTTGTTGTCTCTTGCGAACTCACGCTCACCCTGGAGAACATTGATGTCAACAGCAGGCTGATTGTCTGCGTAAGTTGAGAATACCTGAGACTTCTTTGTCGGGATAGTTGTATTTCTCTCGATCATTCTTGTGCAAACGCCGCCGGCAGTCTCGATACCGAGTGAAAGCGGAGTTACATCGAGGAGAAGGAGACCGTTCTTAACGTCGCCGCCGAGAACGCCGCCCTGGTATGCAGCACCGAGTGCAACACATTCGTCAGGGTTGATGCCCTTGAAAGGATCCTTGCCGATGAGCTTCTTAACAGCTTCCTGAACAGCGGGGATTCTTGAAGAACCGCCGACCATGAGGACCTTGTTGATCTCTGAGATCTGGAGTCCGCTGTCGCTGAGAGCCTGACGAACAGGTCCCATTGTAGCCTCAACGAGGTCAGCTGTGAGCTCGTTGAACTTAGCCTGTGTAAGTGTGAGGTCGAGGTGCTTAGGTGTACCTGATGCATCAACAGTTATGAAAGGAATGTTGATATTTGAAGTTGTTGTGGATGAGAGCTCGATCTTTGACTTTTCAGCAGCGTCCTTGAGTCTCTGAGCAGCCATCTTATCCTGTGAAAGGTCGATGCCCTCTGCTTTCTTGAATTCTTCAACGATCCAGTTGATGATACGCTGGTCGAAGTCGTCACCGCCGAGACGGTTGTTACCTGCTGTTGCAAGAACCTGCTGAACATCTTCGCCCATCTCGATGATGGATACATCGAATGTACCGCCGCCGAGGTCGTATACCATTACGGTCTGCTCCTCTTCCTTATCAATACCGTAGGAAAGAGCAGCTGCAGTAGGCTCGTTGATGATACGCTTAACTGTAAGACCAGCGATCTGACCAGCGTCCTTTGTAGCCTGTCTCTGTGAGTCTGTGAAGTAAGCAGGAACTGTGATAACAGCCTCAGTTACAGACTCTCCGAGGTAAGCCTCAGCGTCAGCCTTGAGCTTCTGGAGGATCATAGCGGAGATCTCCTGAGGAGTGTACTTCTTGTCGTCGATAGATACTTTATAATCAGAACCCATATGTCTCTTGATAGAAGAAACTGTTCTGTCGTGGTTTGTGATAGCCTGTCTTTTAGCAACCTGACCAACGAGACGCTCACCGTTGTTTGTGAAAGCGACTACTGAAGGTGTAGTTCTAGCACCCTCGCTGTTGGGGATAACGACTGCGTTGCCGCCTTCCATAACGGCTACGCAAGAGTTAGTTGTACCAAGGTCGATACCGATAATTTTACTCATAATAAATTCCTCCTGATAATTGTTACATGATCCGTTTGCTGGATCTTGAAAGTGTTAGTCTTGAATGATAGTATGCAGGACCATTAAGTCCTGTGTTTTCTGCTATACTGCAACAGCCACCATAGCAGGTCTTACCAGTTTATCACCGAGCATATAGCCCTTCTGATATACTGCGCAGACATGGTTTGCGGCATAATCCGTACCGTCCTGCTGCTGGATAGCGTTATGGAAATTCGGATCGAATTCAGCGCCGAGAGCTTCGATCTCTGTGACATTCATCTTTGAGAGAAAGTCCTTTATCTGACCGAATATCATCTGCATACCGCTTTTGAAATTCTCGTCGGTACAGTCGGCGTTTATAGCTCTTTCAAAGCTGTCTACAACGGGAAGGAGCTCTTCGATGCACTTTACAGATGCGTTCTGATAAGTTTCGTTCTTCTCTTTTGCAGTACGCTTGCGGTAATTGTCGTACTCAGCATAAAGGCGGAGATATTTGTCATTGGCTTCGTTCAGAGCTTCTTCAAGTTCTGCGAACTGAGTAGCGGTGTCGTTGTATTCGCTTACAGCGTCATCCTCGTCAGTAGATTCGCAGTTCTCAGCAGCTTCGATAGCCTTTTCGATGAGTTCCTCGTTGATCTCAACTGAGGACTCCTCATTCTCCTGAGCAGCTTCCTGTTCGTTCGGGATATTTTTTTCTTCCACTTGGTGTTCTCCTTTCCTATGTCTTAGGCCCGATCTCATCGACCGCACCTGAAACTATGTCATCTTCGCCGTCTGACATCAGATAGGATATCTTCTGAGTCAGATAATCGACGTAGGGGATTATCTTTTTGTAATCTACTCTCATCGGACCGATGACGCCGAGAGAACCGGCTTCCTTGCCGTCCTTGCGGTATTTTGATACGATAAGGCTTGAATTTCCGATAGCGAAGCTGTCTGTTTCAGAGCCGAATTTGACTTGTATACCGCTGAAGGTATCCTCCAGCATATCCGAGAGCTGATTTTTATGTTCGATAAAGCGGACAACTTCCATTTTATCGAGTTCCTCGCAGGAGAGGAGCTTTTCGCCTCCGCTTAGGGTGAGTTCCTGCTGACGGAGATCCTCCGAGAGCTCACATATGCCCTTGACGAGCGGTGAAAGCGAGACCATATATGCACTGACGGCGGCTACCATCTTATCGAACATCTTTTCTGAGAGCTGTTCAACGGAAACGCCGTTGAGATTTTCTTCTATATAATGAGTAAAGAATTCGAGCTGTTCGTGATTGAGGTCGAATTCAAGCCTGCACGCTTTGTTCTTGATACTTCCGTTTGAAGTGATAAGGAGTATCACGTAGAGTCTTTTTCCTGTCGGGATTACTTCTACTTTGGAAATAACTGAGAAACGCGGTGTCGGATTCGTAACGACTGCGGCGCACTGAGTTATCTCTGTGAGAGCGGCTGCGGCATTCTGTACCAGGAGTTCTTCTGGTGTATCCTTGTCACCGAGGAGACTGTCGAGTCTTGATTTTTCCTCGTCAGGAAGATCCGGCAGAGTCATGAGTTCGTCGATATACAGTCTGTAACCGGCGAAAGTAGGTATTCTTCCGGCAGAAGTATGAGGCTGTTCGAGGTAACCCATCTGTTCAAGGGCAGCCATATCATTTCTTATGGTCGCCGATGAGACTTTGATGTTGTCGAGTTTGGATATGACTTTAGAGCCGACAGGCTCGCCGGTCCTTACATATTCGTCGACTACAGCGGCGAGTATCTTCAATTTTCTTTCGTCCACTGTAAACACATCCTCTCTGGTCTTTAGCACTCTCACTCTTTGAGTGCTAAGTATAATTTATCACTATTATGCTCCTTTGTCAAGGGTTTTATGCATTTTCGGCATTTTAGACAAATTTCACTGTTGGCAGGCGTTTGACATATACATAAATTTGGCTGAAATGCTGTTTGTGAAGACGGATATGAAACACTCACTCTGATATACATTATATATCAGTTGGACGTCGAGGACGTCATTCACTACGCTCTGAATTATGATTTGTAGACTGCCAAAGGCAGCGCCTACAATCTGACTTCTAACCTCTGGTTCCTGAATTTATACTATTATAATAGTATAATAACAGGTAAGGTGAAGTTTTGATCGTTACCCTCTTGACAATTGCCGGATTTTATCTTACAATATAATAGATAATTACTTCCGGGGCTTTTTCCGGATAAAACATCGAAGTGAGGTTTTTTTATGCTGAAAAACAATGAAAAAGTAATGGACAGGATCGTTGATCTCTGTAAGTCTAAGGGGTTTGTATATCCTGGCTCTGAGATATACGGCGGTCTCGCAAATACATGGGACTACGGCCCGCTCGGCGTAGAGCTCAAGAACAATATCAAGAAGGCATGGCTCAAAAAATTCGTTCAGGAGAACAAGTACAACGTTGGTCTTGACTCTGCTATCCTTATGAATCCTCAGACATGGGTGGCTTCCGGACATATCGGCGGCTTCTCTGATCCTCTTATGGACTGTAAGGAGTGTAAGACTCGTCACCGTGCCGACAACCTCATCGAGGACTTCGACGGCACAAACGTTGCAGGCTGGTCCAACGAGAAGATGATGGATTACATCAAGGAGCACAACATTGTCTGCCCTAACTGCGGCAAGCACAACTTCACAGATATCCGTCAGTTCAACCTTATGTTCAAGACATTTCAGGGTGTTACAGAGGACAGCAAGTCTGAGCTCTATCTCCGTCCTGAGACTGCACAGGGTATTTTTGTAAACTTTGCAAACATTCAGAGAACTACACGTAAGAAGGTTCCTTTCGGTGTTGCTCAGGTTGGTAAATCCTTCCGTAACGAGATCACTCCCGGTAACTTCATCTTCCGTGTTCGTGAATTCGAGCAGATGGAGCTTGAGTTCTTCTGCAAGCCCGGTACAGACCTCGAGTGGTTCGACTACTGGAGAAGCTACTGCAAGAACTTCCTCCTCAGCCTTGGACTCAAGGAGGAGAACCTCCGTCTTCGTGACCACGATCAGGAGGAGCTCTGCTTCTATTCAAAGGCTACAACAGACTTCGAGTATCTCTTCCCGTTTGGTTGGGGTGAGCTTTGGGGTGTTGCTGACAGAACAGACTACGACCTCACACAGCACATCAATACCAGCGGCAAGTCCCTTGAGTATTTTGATCCTGAGACTAACGAGAAATACATCCCCTACGTTATCGAGCCTTCACTCGGCGTAGAGAGACTTTTCCTCTCTATCGTTACAGAGGCTTACGACGAGGAGGAGATCGTTTCCACAGACAAGAACGGCAACGAGAAGAAGGAAGTTCGTACAGTAATGCATTTCCATCCTGCACTTGCACCTTTCAAGTGTGCAGTTCTTCCGCTCGTTAAGAAGCTCTCTCCCAAGGCTGAGGAAGTATATGAAATGCTTTCCAAGAAGTTCATGGTAGACTTCGACGAGGCTGGTACTATCGGTAAGAGATATCGCCGTCAGGATGAGATCGGAACACCTTTCTGTATCACATATGACTTTGATACTCTCGAGAAAGACAACTGTGTAACAGTTCGTGACCGTGACACAATGCAGCAGGAGCGTGTAGCTATCGATGACCTCGTAGCTTACCTCGAAGCAAAGATGGCATTCTGAGTATACTATTATAATATATAAAGGACAGGCACTTTCGGGTGCCTGTTTTTTATGCTTCGGAGAGGGCGAAATAAGTGTCAAAAACACCACTGACCAAAAATTGCGATGACTCTGAAAATGGTACCGGAACAGCAAAATCAATATGCCATTCGGTATAGATTTTTACCGGTTTGTCATTTTTTTAAGAGCTTCTGAATATGATTTTACAGAGCAGAAAAAACGCATAAATAGTGGAAGTTGGTTCTCCGGAGAACTGATTTTTGCTGATAATCTACCTCTCAAAATCTTCAAAAGCGTCTTGAATTATACCGAGAGTATTAGAAATAATGTGCTGATTGTAACGTTTTTGTAATTTTTAGTTGCTATAATATTTATTTTATTAACAGTGAATTTACAGAACTTTTACATTTGGGACATATAATATGTGCTTTTTTACACTTTTGCTCAAGTTTTCCTCTTTCATTTTTAGTCTTAAAATGGAATCGTTCTCAAAACTATTGCCATTTTCTGCGGTTTGTGTTATCATTAGCACGTCCCCGAAAGAGGGATGCAAAATCACGAAAGGATGAGTAGATGAGAGAAGCAAAAAACGTAGCGACCATTCTCGGTACAATTGCTGTATGTCTTATCAGTGGGCTCATGGTTGCCGACAAGGCAGCTCCGAATGTAAATTCAAGCAATATGGTGGAAATCGAGCAGCCCGCAAGTGAAGAGATGACAGTCGCTGCAATTCAAACTTCTGTTAGCACTACAACCGCGATCGTAACAACAACGGCAACTACAACAACTGTTGAGTTGACCACAACAACTGCTCCGGCAGAAACAACCACAACAACTACCGCTCCCGAGATCGTTACAGAAGCGGTACAGGAAATCGTACAGGAGGAACTTCCCCCCGAGCCCGCCGCAGAGCCCGAGGAAACAGTGGAAGACTCCGAACCCGAAGAAGAGCCTGCTGAGGAGGAAACAGAAACAGAAACTCCCGCAGAGCCTGAAGAAACAGAAACAGAACATGAAGGGGAAGCTTTTGCAGACACGCAGGGAGCTCCCGAAGAAAATGAGAATAGACTTCCTATCACTGACGAAGAATTCGTTGTACTCTGCAACGTGGTTGCACACGAGGCAGGTTCAGCCTGGATCTCCGAATACGACAAAGCTTTAGTCGTTGAAGTCATTATGAACAGGGTAAACAGCGCATCGTTCCCTGGTACTATAACTGAAGTGCTCACACAGCGCAATCAGTTCACAGGAAGTGAGTCCTACGCATTTAAAGGAACATATCTGTCGTACGTGACAGAGCAAGTCCAGAATGCTGTAAGATATTACTTCAATAATCAAGCCGAGTTCAACCATGGGTATTTATACTTCTGGGGAGACGGCAGACAGAATCATTTCAGATAAACAACAGAAATGATCCTGATAGCTAACAGATTTAAAAAGTCCGGTCAGATTTCCAGCCGGACTTTTTATTTTGCTCCGAAAAGTCAGAGATAATGCGAATTATAATCGTTAAAGTATTGACATATGCAGAGCGATTTGATATAATAGAGTAGAGTCTGCTTTTTGCAGGCACTGTATATAGATATAAGGAGACTACAAAGGACTGCCTTATGACGGTCCGGAATATTATGAACAGTAAAAGAGACTTGTATAAACGATTTGTCACCTTCGGTGCCGCAATGCTGCTGCTCGGAGCGCTGACAGGCATTTTTGCCCTTGTATGGTATCATTCGTACGTAGATGCTATCGTGCTGCCGTTTTACAGACGAGGAAACTGGGTACTCATAGCTATCTATTGTTTGCTTACTGCACTCTTTTTCAAGGTTTACGGCGGCTTCAAGCTGGGCTATCTGAAAAAAACGGATATGCTCTATTCGCAGACTATATCCATGGCCTGCGTGAATGTCGTGACGTATTTCCTGATAAGCCTTATCGGCAGAGACTTCATGGATGCTTCGCCTATCTTATTTATGACGCTGGCGGATCTCGGATTTATATTCCTGTGGACTTTGTTTACAGGTAAGGTCTACTTCGTGCTCTATCCGCCGAGAAAGCTGATAATTCTTTACGGAAGCCATCAGGCTGCTGCGCTCGTTCTGAAAATGAGCCAGCGTGTGGACAAGTATATGATATGCGAATCTGTAAGCATAAATGAATCGGAAGAAGTTATCAGGGAGCAGCTTCTGAAGTATGAGGGAGTAATAATCTGTGATATACCGGCAGAGCTCCGCAACGATTATCTCAAATTCTGCTTCGAGAATTCTCTCCGTGCCTACATTGCACCGAAGATCTCGGATATAATAGTCAGAGGCGCAGATGATATACGTCTCTTTGATACGCCGCTTCTGCTTTGCCGCAATTACGGTCTTGATTTCGAGCAGAGATTCATTAAGCGTATCTTTGATGTAGTTTTCTCGCTTATTGCACTCGTTCCGGCTATGCCGTTCATGCTTATCTCAGCGATCGCTGTAAAGCTTTATGACAGAGGACCTGTGCTCTACAAGCAGAAACGTCTTACCATCGATCACAAGGAATTCTACGTTTATAAATTCAGAAGTATGATCGTTGACGCGGAAAAAGACGGCAAGCCCCGTCTTGCTTCCGAAGAGGACGACCGTATAACTCCCGTGGGAAAGATCCTGAGAAAGTTCAGGATAGACGAGTTCCCGCAGCTTCTCAACATACTCAAGGGCGATATGTCCGTTGTAGGTCCGCGTCCGGAAAGGCCGGAGCTTACCGAGGAATACAAGAAGGAAATGCCTGAATTCGAGTACCGTCTCAAGGTAAAAGCCGGTCTTACAGGCTATGCTCAGGTAACGGGAGTATATGACACTTCACCCTATGACAAGCTGAAAATGGATCTGATGTACATAGAGAACTACTCTGTGCGCATGGACCTTCAGATAATACTTATGACGCTGAAAACAATGCTGTTTCCGGGAAAGACAAATGCGGAGACGGAAGAGGGCATACTGCCTGAGTTTACAAATACCAGCGCAAAAAAGGAGAATGACGAATGAAGATCACGGCAGTTATCATGGCTGGCGGCAGAGGAGAACGCTTCTGGCCAAAGAGCAGAAATTCCTGCCCTAAGCAGTTTCTTTCACTCACCTCAGACGGCGAGACAATGATAAGAAAGACTGTAAACAGACTCAGACCTATGGTCGAAGCGGAAGATATCTTTATTGTTACCAACGCAGCTTATAAGGATCTCGTAAAGGATCAGCTCCCGGAGGTACCCGAGGAGAATATCCTCGCAGAGCCCTGTGCAAGAAATACAGCTCCATGTATCGCATTTGCAGCAGCTGTTATCGGCAGAAAGTACGATGACGCTATCATGCTGGTGCTCCCTTCAGATCACCTTATAGGCTATGAAGATATATATATAAGCACACTTAAAAAAGCTGTGGCAGTTGCCGAAGAGGGCAAGAACCTCGTTACTATCGGTATCACTCCCACATATCCCGAAACAGGCTACGGCTACATCAACTTCGGTAAGGAAGCCGGCAGTGCATATGAGGTAGAGCGTTTTGTTGAAAAGCCTGACCTCGCAACAGCAAAGAAGTATCTTGCTTCCGGAAAGTATCTCTGGAACAGCGGTATGTTCGTATGGAAGATATCTTCCATCATGACTGATCTCAAGGAATTCATGCCCGATATCTATGAGGGGGCGCTCCGTATCGGTGAGAGCTTCGGCACAGATAAGTTTACCGAGACTCTGGTCAAGGAGTTCACAGCCTTCACATCCGAGTCCATCGACTTCGGTATTATGGAAAAGGCAAGCAATATATTCACTATCCCCGGCAGCTTCGGCTGGGACGACGTTGGAAGCTGGCTCGCTGTTGAGCGTATAAACGAGACCGACGACGATAAGAACTATGTTGACGGCGACGTTATCACAGTTGATTCACAGCGCACAACTATCTGCGGCGGAAAGCGCCTTGTTGCTGCAATCGGCACAAGAGATATCATCATCGTTGATACTGACGATGTTCTGCTGGTATGCTCAAAGAACAATACCCAGGACGTCAAGAAAGTCATCGCTCAGCTCAAGGAGCGCGGCAGAAACGAACTCGTATAAACCCGGACTAATATAAGTCTTTAATAACTGATAAAGGAGAAAAATAATGAAAAACGCACTTATTACAGGAATTACAGGTCAGGACGGCTCTTACCTTGCAGAGCTCCTTCTCGAGAAGGGCTATAATGTATACGGTATCTGGAGAAGAAAGGCTACTGTTGACTACGGCAACATTGCTCATCTCAAGGACAAGGTAACTCTTATCTATGCTGACATGACAGATCCTGTTTCACTTATATCTGCTATGAAGATCTCACAGGCTGATGAGGTATACAACCTCGCTGCACAGTCATTCGTTGCTACAAGCTGGGATACTCCCCTTGGCACAGCTGACATCGACGCTATCGGCGTTACAAATATGCTTGAGGCTATCCGTATCGTAAAGCCTGAGTGCCGTTTCTACCAGGCTTCAACATCTGAGATGTTCGGACTTGTACAGGCTATCCCGCAGTGCGAGACAACTCCTTTCTACCCCAGAAGCCCCTACGGTGTTGCTAAGCTTTATGGTCACTGGATCACAAAGAACTACCGTGAGAGCTATGGTATGTTCGCTTGCTCAGGTATTCTCTTCAACCACGAGTCTGAGAGAAGAGGTCTTGAGTTCGTAACAAGAAAGATCACTGACGCTGTTGCACGTATCAAGCTGGGCGTTCAGGACTATGTTGAGCTCGGAAACATGGATTCCAAGCGTGACTGGGGTCACTCCAAGGACTATGTAAGAGCTATGTGGCTCATGCTTCAGCAGGATAAGCCCGATGACTACGTAATCGCTACAAACGAGACAAGAACTGTACGTGAGTTCGTTGAGACTGCTTTCAAGCACGTTGGAATCGACGTTGAGTGGAAGGGCGAAGGCGTTGACGAGATCGGTATCAACAAGGCAAACGGCAAGACTATCGTTAAGGTAAACAAGAAGTTCTTCCGTCCCGCAGAGGTAGACATCCTCCTCGGCAATCCCGAGAAGGCTGAGAAGGCTCTGGGCTGGAAGAGAGAGATCTCATTCTCCGAGCTGGTTGAGAGAATGGTCAAGAATGACCTCGACCGCGTTGAAAAGGAGATCAAGATCAAGGAGATCGTTGGCTGAAATTAACGCAAAGGGGCGGAGAAGTCCGTCCCTTTTTAGGTTAGAAGGGGGATTTTCCCCGGAGAGGTGACAAAGTGGATATACAGTTCGACGCATTGCCGCTTATAAGCGACAGGATGACGGGTATAGGCTGGTGTGAAGCAGGTCAGACGATGGCGCTGGCAAAGCTGCACCCTGAGAATACTTATTCCTACAATTTCTTCTCGCGCAAGGACGACCATATAAAAATGGAGCGTATCGCGCCCTTTGCAGGGGATAATATCAATACAAAGCTCGTGCATTTTTCAGGATATATGTACCGTGCGGCTTCAACGTTCGTGCCGGTGCCTTATTCGCACTTTTTCGGCAAAAAAGCTGATATTACGCACTTTTTCAACTACATCATCCCGCCTGGAGTACACGGAAAGACGATAGTTACCGTACACGATATGGTCTATAAGGCTTTTCCGGAGACCGTCCGCGGCAGAACTATGATGATGCTCAATATGGGACTGAAGAAGTCGATGAAGCGTGCCGACATCATTGTCACCGACTCTGAATTCTCAAAGCGTGAGATAGTGAAGTATTTCCCTCAGCATGAGGAGAAGATAAGGGTAGTTCCCTGCGGTGTTGACTTGGAGAAGTTCCGCCCCTGCGATGAGCCGGAGCGTATTCCTGCTGTCAAGGAGTCGCTGGGTATCGAGGGAGATTACTTCCTTTACCTCGGAACTATCGAACCGCGAAAGAATCTTGAACGTCTTATCAGCGCATATAATGCACTAGCAAAGAAGCTTGGAGAAAAGTGTCCCAAGCTGGTGCTTGCTGGTGGAAAGGGCTGGCTCTATGACGGCATATTTGCGCGCGTGGAGCGTCTCGGACTCACTGATAAGGTAATATTCACGAAATACGTTCCCTCAGAGGATATGAATCCGCTTATGTGCGGAGCGCTGGCATTTGTGTTCCCGTCACTGTACGAGGGCTTTGGTATGCCTCCGCTTGAAGCTATGGCGTGCGGAGTTCCTGTACTTACTTCCGGAGAGGCTTCACTCCCAGAGGTGACAGGAGATTGTGCTGTTATATGTGACGCATTCTCTGTGAAGAGCATAGCACAGGGACTTTACAGGCTTTATAAGGACGAAGCCCTCAGAAAGGATCTTTCTGTCCGCGGACTTGAAAGAGCCAAAACTTTCACATGGGAGCGTTCAGCAGAGATACTCTGGAACGTCTATGAGGAACTGATGTAATGAAAGCTTTCAAAACTGTGCTGAAGGTCATTGCGGTCGCGTCTCTTATAGGAGCAGTAGTTTCACTTAATGTTGAAGACGGCAGCCACAAGGTCTTTATCGGCGATTATAACATCGACCATATATATCTGCTGTTTTGTTTTATCGCATGGCTGTGTTTGGGTATCCTGCTGTTCTTGTATCTGAGAAAAAAGAAAGACACAGAGGAAGCTCCGAAGTCAAAGGTAAGGAAGGTGCTACCTGTACTGGCAGCCTGCCTGGAAATGGGACTGACATCGACCATACCCATGGTACTGCTATTCAGCGATGCTGACAAGCAGGAACGTATCAAGAGTCCTGACGGAAAGCATGATATCGTAAGAGTTGAAAAAGATGATTGGTTCGGAAATACAAAATATAACTTCTATATAAAGGATAAGGGTGTAGTTTATCGCTATATCTTTGACAGCGACAAGCCGGCACCCAAGCTCGAATGGACAGATGACGGCGTGATTTTTGATAATAAACTCTATGAATACTGAGGTGAGAAAATGAGCGGAAACAGGCTCAGGATACTTGAAGTAAATAAAGCCTACTATCCGCATACCGGCGGTATAGAGACCGTTATAAGGCAATATTCCGAGGAGCTTGGCAAAGTTTGTCCGGCTGCTGAGGTGAAAGTGCTTGTCTGCCGTGACGGCAGAGGAAAGGGCAGCCGCGAAAAGCTGAACGGTGTTGACGTTACCCGTGCAGCAAGCATGGGAACATATTTCTCCTGCCCCCTGTCGCTGGATTTTATCAGAAAATTCAGAAAAATGGCAAAAAAAGCCGATGTAGTGCATATACACGTACCATTTCCTCTTGCGGACGTTGCTCTGCTGCTGTCCGGATTTAAGGGCAGAGTGGTAGTTTCGTGGCACAGCGATGTGGTCAAGCAGAAAAAACTGCTGATGTTCTACAAGCCGTTTATGAAGAGCCTGTTGAAGCGTGCTGACCGTATACTTGTTGCTACGGAGGGACATATCGAAGGTTCGGCTTACCTCAAGGATTACAGAGAAAAATGCAGAGTGCTGCCATACGGTATAGTTCCCGGTGCCTATCTTAGAGTGCCTGAGGGGAATGTACTGTCGGAGCTCTGTAACGATAAAGGCAGCGTAAAACTGCTGTTTACAGGACGACTTGTCTACTACAAGGGCGTGGACGTACTCCTGAGAGCTATGAAAGAGACTTCCGGCTGTGAGCTGTTCATATCCGGCGAGGGAGAGCTTGAAGAAGGCCTGAGAGAATATGTCCGTGATAACGGACTTGAAGACAGAGTACACTTTATGGGATTTCTGCCGCAGACAGCTCTTCGTCAGGCTTTCAGGGAATGTGATGTATTCATACTCCCCTCTGTGGAGCGAAGCGAAGCCTTTGGCATAGTACAGATAGAGGCCATGGTCTATGGCAAGCCTGTTATAAATACGGCGCTTCCGTCGGGAGTGCCCTACGTAAGCCTTGACGGCATCACGGGACTTACCGTTCCTCCGTCTGACTCTGACAGCCTTGCAGAAGCTATAAACACCCTTGTGGGCGATAAAGAGCTCCGCGAAACTATGGGCAGGGCTGCAGCTGAACGCGTAAAGACTGAATTCAGCGAGATAAATGTGATAAAGAAGCTCTGCGGCATTCTTTCCGGAGAGCAGTAAGGGGGCATAATATGAAAGCTATGATAATCGGCGGCGCAGGATTTGTCGGCGGATACCTCATACGCGAGCTGAAAAACAACGGCTGGGAGGTCTGCGCGACCTGTCTTCCGAATGAGAATATAGCAGAGGACTGCGACAAGAGAGTCCTTGACATACTGTCAAAGGACGATATCAAACCGCTTTTGGACGACGTAAAGCCGGACGTTATATATCATCTGGCTGCCCTCAGTTCTGTGGCACTTTCATGGAAAAAACCTCAGCTCACCGCTGAGATAAACATAATCGGCACTATCAACGTGCTCGAGGCTGTTCGTGAGACCGGCAGGAACGACGTTAAGACTATCCTCATCGGCTCCGGCGAGGAATACGGCTTCATCCGCGAGGGCGCCTGTCCTTTGAAAGAGAATGAACCTCTCAATCCAGGCAATATCTACGGAGCAACAAAGGCTTGTCAGGGCATGATCGGCGAGATATACGCAAGAGCATATAAAATGGACATAGTCATGGTAAGAGCCTTCAACCATTCAGGACCGGAACAGCTCCCGATATTCGTTATCTCCGACTTCTGCAAGCAGATAGCCGAGATAGAGCGCGGTGAGCGTGAACCCGAGATGAAAGTCGGCAACCTTTCCGCTATGAGAGATTTCACCGATGTCAGAGACGTTGTAAGAGCCTACCGTTTGCTCGGTACTTCCGGAAAGGCAGGAAAGGTCTACAATATCGGCAGAGGAAAGGCTGTCGAGGTGCAGTACATCCTCGATACAGCGCTGAGCTTCTCCGATAAGGAGATAAAGGTCAGCCGTGATCCGGCAAGAATGAGAGCTTCGGACATACCGATAATCGAGCCGGACGTTTCACGCATATCCGAGGATACCGGCTGGAAGGCTGAGATATCGATGGAACAGACTATAAAGGACTCGCTGGACTACTGGCGCAGTCATCCGGAGGTTAAGTAAATGAAACGTGTTATAGCATTTTTAGCAGGAGCCGTTATGCTCATGGGAGCTGCTTCATGCAGTCTCGATAATAAGAAGAGCTCTGTAAAAAAGGCTACTGACAGCGAAATAAAGCAGCTTATAGGTCAGTGGGAGATAGAAGGTGAAGATCAGGGCGCTATCATCGCTATTGAGAACAGTTCAACAGCTTGGATAGGAGCAGTTACCGACTATTCCAGCAAACTCGGTTTTAAGGCTGACGGTTCATTCATTTGCGGCGGAGAAACTTATTCAAGTGATCAGTATACTTTTACTGACGGAAAGTTCAATCTCTCTACTCCTGACGGAAACGATATGTCTATGGTGAAGGTAGACGGAAACAATTCTGACATCTACGGTGATTATGAGATGAAGAGCGGAGATGTATATAAAGCTATATCAAAGGGATATGCTTCAAGAGCAAAGCAAAAGGGCGATGACTCATCTATGCCCCAGAGTGCTGTTGTAGGCTTATCCTGCGCTGAAGGCAAAAGTGAGCTTCAGATCAAGTTCCCTGCTGACATTGAGATATACGGAGATACACTTTTCCTCGAACTCAAAAATACCGGTGATCTTGATAATATGAGTTTCGGTACCTGCACATATAAGGTCGTTGGAGACAAGCTCTATCTCAAAAAGGGCGATGATACAAAGTTCACTTTGAACCGCAGACATAAGTTCGGTGAAGATGACGCAGCTGATGAAGATTTGGATGAGCCTCTCGATCCGAATGATTTTGAAGATAAGGCTGATTATATGGCAGCTGAAAGAGAACGTCTGGATAAAAAGGTGGAGAAAGATAAGGCAAAACTGAAAGCCACTATGGATGCTGAGATGAAGAAAGCAATCAGCGAACGTTAAAATAACGGTTAAGCAGAACAGGAGATGATGTAATGTCAGATCTTAAACTCACAAGAGATAAAATGACTGCCTTTGACGGTCATGATAAGATAAGCGCCCTTAAAGCTCCGGCAAAGCTGACAGAATTCGGTCAGAAGCAGAATGAAGCCAATGAGCTTTTAGCGGCAAATATCAACGAGCTTATCAAGAGAGTCTGCGCACTTGAGGACAAACAGCTCCAGCACGCAGAGATAATGCGAAAGATAGCAGAAGAACTCGGTGCATACAAGAAGGAGCTGGACCGTATCAGACTGTCTGAAAAGCTCAATTCAGGTACTATCGAACGCCTCAGCAATGCCCTTCGTTTAGCCGAAGAAGGCGCAGGAACAGAGGAATAGTATCATATCAAGAAATATATCGTTAAAATTCAGTCAAACTCTTGACTTCATACAAGTTTTGTTATATGATTAAATGGTAGTCAGCTTGAACGGCTGGCAGGAAAGAAGGTGGAAAATATGGGCGACCTTGCGGATAAGCTTATGGAAGAGCTCGAGTGCCGCACGCCTTTTACGATACCGATCTTCGGCGGCATACCTGTGCCGGAGTCATGTGTTATGACATGGATCATAATGGCAGTGCTGGTGATCGGCTCTATCATATTCACAAAGACGATGAAGCTCGTGCCCAGAGGAGCACAGTGTATCATCGAGGGATTCATCCTGTGGATGGACAATTTCTTCCTCGAGATACTCGGCGAAAAGGGCAAGAAGTATCTTCCTATACTTGAGACGCTGCTCATCTATATCGGCATATCCAATGTTGTCGGTCTGTTCGGATTGCGACCGCCTACCAAGGATCTTGGCGTAACAGCTACGCTGGCGATATTCTCGATACTGATGATACAGTTCAGCGGTATCAGTGCAAAGGGTATAAAGGGCTGGCTCAAGAGCTTTACTCAGCCGATGGCGTTTATGTTGCCGCTCAATCTTATGGAGCTCGTCATCAAGCCGCTTTCGCTGTGTATGCGACTTTTCGGAAACGTACTCGGCGCATTCGTTATCATGGAGTTCATCAAGCTCCTCGTACCTGTGGGAATCCCACTGGTATTCAGTTTTTACTTCGACGTATTTGACGGCTGTATCCAGGCATACGTATTCGTGTTCCTGACATCGCTGTTTATGTCGGAGGCAATGGAAGAAGAATAACAATAATTACATAGCGGCAGTAAATAACTGCCGGAAATTCAGGAGGTAAATATTATGGGAATGCTCGCATTAGGCGCAGGTCTCGCTGTTCTTACAGGCGCAGGCGCAGGAATCGGTATCGGTATCGCAACATCAAAGGCTGCTGAAGCTATCGCTCGTCAGCCTGAAGCAAAGGGCGATATAAACAAGGCACTTCTTCTCGGATGTGCGCTCGCTGAGGCTACTGCTATCTACGGTTTCGTTATAGCAATTCTTATCATACTGTTCCTCAAGTAATAACCGATACAAAATACATAATCGTGGAGCACCTTGTACAGCAGGCATAACAGCTGTACATTGACGCCTTACCGGCGTTCCACGCTTCAAGGAGGAAAAGCGTAATGCTGGATATAAACATCTGGAATTTCATATGGGCAGCGATAAACCTTATCCTGCTGTTCATACTGATGAAAATATTCCTCTTCAAGCCTGTCAGAAAGATGATGGACGAGCGTACCAAGATGGTACAGGACGATCTCGACAAGGCTAAGCAGACCAGAGAAGAGGCCGAGGCTCTGAAACAGCAGTATCAGGAAGACCTCAGCGGTGCTAAGGAAGAGGTCCAGAAGATTCTCGAAAAGGCTCATGAGGACGCAGAGACTGAAAGAGCCGCTATGATAAGAAAGTCTCAGGAAGAGGCAGAGCAGATCGTTGCTGACGCAGGCAAGTCCATTGAGGACGAGCGCAGAAGAGTTCTTGCACAGGCACAGACTCAGATCGCCGATCTTGCTATCGAGGCTGCTTCTAAAATTATCGGAGAAAACGTTGACGATGAAAAGAACCGCCGTCTTGTGGATAAATTCCTCTCCGAAGAGGAGGTCGGCAATAAGTGAACGATAAGGAAAAAGAGCTTATAAACGACCTTTGCCGTCACGAAGTCAGCAAGACTGACGTTGAGGATACAAGACGCATACTCGCTTCGTGCGGAGATCTTGCCGAAACTCTCGCAAATCCCCTTGTCACAAGCGATGAAAAGCGCATAGTCATCGAAAAGCTCTTCCCCGAGAATATGAGGAAGTTCATCCTCAATGCCGCACGCAGCGGTGTTATAGATAATATTGACGAGATACTCGATCAGTACATCGACATACTCATAGACAAAGAGGGCAGCATCAGAGCGGTAGTCCGCTATGTTACCCCTCTCACAGAGCCGCAGCAGGCTGATCTGCGCAAATTCATCACAGAGAAGTTCAACAAAGAGGACGTCTCTATCGAATACCGCAAGGATCCCGACATCATAGGCGGCTTTATCCTCAATGCAGGCGACGTTGAGTATGACAGGAGCTATCGTACAGGTCTCCGCTCTATGAAGGAGACTTTCCATACAAAAGCTGCTGCACTTGCTGACAGCTCAAAGTCCGACAAGCGTTCGTCGGGCGATGTTATTTCCGTACTCAGGAGCGAGATAAGAGACTTCGACGTAAAGTCCGGCGCTTCCGAGACCGGCTTCATAACAGCTATCGGTGACGGTATCGCAAGAGTACACGGTATGAATTCCGTTATGTACGGCGAGCTTGTTGAATTTGAAACAGGTATAAGAGGTATCGTTCAGAACCTCGAGGAACGCTCTGTCGGTGTAGTTCTTCTTGGTGACGACCATGGTCTCACCGAGGGCTCTTCTGTTTCCCGTACAGGTAAGCGTGCAGGTGTCGGCGTAGGCGACGCTCTCCTCGGCAGGGTTGTGGACGCTCTTGGTGCGCCTATAGACGGTATGGGCAACATCACAGCGGAGGATTACTTCCCAATAGAGCGAGAAGCCCCCGGCGTTATCGAGCGTAAGCCGATAAACGTGCCGCTTCAGACAGGTATCCTCGCCATAGACTCGATGTTCCCCATCGGAAGAGGTCAGCGTGAGCTTATCATCGGTGACAGACAGACCGGAAAGACCTCTATCGCACTCGATACTATCATAAATCAGAAGGATAAGGACGTTATCTGTATCTACGTTGCTATCGGTCAGAAATCTTCTACTGTTGCACAGGTAGTAAATACCCTCAGAAAGTACGGCGCTATGGATTATTCCGTAGTTGTCTGCGCTTCTGCGAGTGATCCTGCGCCCTTCCAGTATATCGCACCGTATTCCGGTACGGCTATGGCTGAATACTTTATGTCGAAGGGCAAGGACGTCCTCATAGTATATGATGATCTTTCCAAGCACGCTGTTGCATACCGTGCAATGTCGTTGCTGCTTCATCGTCCGCCCGGACGTGAGGCTTATCCCGGAGACGTATTCTATCTTCATTCACGTCTGCTCGAGCGTTCGAGCCGTCTTGACGATGAACACGGCGGCGGTTCACTGACCGCTCTCCCGATAATCGAGACACTTGCCGGAGACATTTCGGCATATATCCCGACAAATGTCATCTCTATCACAGACGGACAGATATTCCTCGAGAGCGAGCTTTTCAACTCCGGTCTCAGACCTGCCGTTAACTACGGTCTGTCTGTATCTCGTGTCGGCGGTGCTGCTCAGACAAAGGCTATGAAGAAGGCTGCCGGAAATCTCCGTATCGATCTTGCACAGTTCAAGGAAATGGAGATATTCACACAGTTCTCTTCTGAGCTCGACCAGTCTACGACAGAGCTTCTCGAGCACGGTCATATGCTCACTGAGCTGCTCAAGCAGCCGCTCTACAATCCGCTTCCCCACTATGAACAGGTAATACTTCTCTACGCTGCACAGCACGACCTTTTCAGAGGCATCCCGATAGCTGAACTGAGAGAATACCGTGCCGACCTGATGAACTATATCCGTACTTACGGTCAGGACATCATAGAGGAGATCGAGGCTAACAAGGTCCTCACAGACGACCTCGCAGACCGCATCGAACGCATAGTTACGGCATTTGAGGAATAGGCGGTGAAACGCTATGGCTAATATCAGAGAGATACGCGAGCGTATTTCCAGTATAAAACAGATACTCAAGATAACCAATGCGATGTACCTTATGTCGTCGTCGAAGCTCAAGAAGGCAAGAAAATCCCTCGAGGACACCGAGCCGTATTTCTACAAGCTTCAGACAACTATCGAAAGTATCCTCGAGCATACTCCGCATACCCGTCAGCTCTATTTCGACAGACGTGAGGGTATCCCGGAGGATAAGAGAAAGCGCGGATATATCGTCATTACGGCTGATAAAGGTCTCTGCGGAAGCTATAACCACAATGTTCTGAGGTTCACCGAGAACGAGCTCAGCTCACTTCCCGACCTCGACAATGTACAGCTTTTCGTACTGGGACAGGTTGGCAGAATGTACTTCCAGAACCGTCAGCGTTCTGCAAAGAAGGCTTCTGTTGACAGCGAATTCCTTTATACCACGCAGAATCCGACTCTCTACCGTGCTATGGAGATAGCACAGCTTGTTCTCGACAAGTTTGAGAACAAGGAGCTCGATGAGGTGAGCCTGATATACACGGATATGATAAATTCCGCAAAATTCGAGGTAAAGAAAGTACAGCTGCTCCCGTTCGTCCGCAAGCACGTCGGAATTGCAGCCGACGGTACGCTGAAAAAGCTGCCCAAGGCTTCATTCCTGCCGTCTCCGGAGGTAGTTATGGCTGATCTTATCCCGAACTACGCGAAGGGACTCATATACGGTGCTATGGTAGAGGCTTTCTGCTCGGAACAGCAGGCGCGTATGACCGCTATGGACGCGGCTACAACAAGTGCCAAGGATATGATAAAGGACCTCTCGCTGATGTATAACCGTGCCCGTCAGGCGGCTATCACCCAGGAGATTACCGAGGTGTGCGGCGGTGCTGCGAGCCTGGGCGAGTGAGCTTGGAAATCATAATGTATAATCCATAATTGCAGGGACGGCGTTTTCGGCGTCCCGCGCTGATTAAAGGTGAAAACAATGGAAAAAGGCAAGATAACTCAGGTCATCGGACCTGTTATAGATGTGGAGTTCCCTACGGGAAAACTCCCTATGATAAGAGACGCGCTCACCGTTGAGATAGATGGCAGGAGCCGCGTTATGGAAGTCGCTCAGCACATGGGCAACAGAACTGTCCGCTGCATCATGCTCGCAACCAGCGAGGGACTTTCAAAGAATATGGAAGTTACAGCGACCGGTTCATGTATCAAGGTGCCTGTTGGCGAGAAGACTCTCGGACGTATGTTCAATGTACTCGGCGAGCCTATCGACAAAAAGGGTGATGTGGATGCTGAGGAAAAATGGGAGATACATCGTAAAGCTCCTACATTCCAGGATCAGAGCCCTGTTGTAGAGGTACTCGAAACCGGTATCAAGGTTATCGACCTCATCGCTCCTTATGCAAAGGGCGGTAAGATAGGACTTTTCGGCGGTGCCGGTGTCGGAAAGACCGTTCTGATACAGGAACTTATCCGTAATATCGCTACCGAGCACGGCGGTTACTCTATATTCACCGGTGTCGGAGAGCGTTCGCGTGAGGGCAACGACCTCTGGAATGAAATGCAGGAGTCGGGAGTTATCTCCAAGACTGCCCTCGTATTCGGTCAGATGAACGAACCGCCCGGATCACGTATGCGTGTTGCTCAGACAGGTCTTACAATGGCGGAGTATTTCCGTGACCGTGAGCATAAGGACGTTCTTCTCTTTATTGATAACATATTCAGATATGTACAGGCAGGTTCCGAGGTATCGGCTCTGCTCGGCCGTATGCCGTCAGCCGTTGGTTACCAGCCGACACTTGCTACCGAAGTCGGCGAGCTTCAGGAGCGCATCACTTCCACAAAGGACGGCTCTATCACATCGGTACAGGCAGTATACGTCCCTGCGGACGACCTCACCGATCCTGCGCCGGCTATTACATTTGCCCACCTCGACGCAACTACTGTTCTTTCGCGTAAGATAGTTGAACAGGGTATCTATCCGGCAGTAGATCCGCTTGAGTCCAACTCACGTATCCTCGAACCCGAGATAGTCGGCGAGGAGCACTACCACGTAGCAAGAAAAACTCAGGAGCTGCTTCAGAAATACAAGGAGCTTCAGGACATCATCGCTATCCTTGGTATGGAAGAACTCGATGAACAGGACAAGCTTGCTGTATACCGCGCAAGAAAGATACAGAAATTCCTTTCCCAGCCATTCAATGTTGCCGAGAACTTTACAGGTCTCAAGGGCAAGTACGTTCCGCTCAAGGACACTATCGAGGGCTTCAATGCCATAATCGAGGGCGAAATGGACAAATACCCCGAAGCAGCGTTCCTCATGGCAGGAACTATCGACGACGTTATCGCCAAGGCCAAGCAGATAGGCGACGAATGAGAGGAGGAGCGATATGGCTAAGACCTTTCATCTCGAGATAATCGCAACTGACCGTATATTCTATCAGGGCGACTGCGAACATCTTGTTATAACGGCTATCGACGGACTTGTCGGTATAATGGCAGGTCACGAGCCTGTCGTTACGACTCTGCCCACCGGAGAACTTAAATACATGGTGGACGGTAAATGGCATTATGGCGCTATATCCGGAGGATTTATACAGGTTATGCCGGATCAGGCGATAATCCTTGCGGACAACTGTGAGCTCCCCGAGGAGATTGATATAAAGCGTGCGGAAGAAGCACGCCAGCGCGCAGAAGAGAAAATGCGTCAGAAGCAGAGCATCAAGGAGTATTACCAGACTCAGGCTGCTCTTAACCGTGCTATGAACCGTCTGAAGATCTCACAGAAGCACTTCAAATAAAACCTTTCAGCCTAACTATGAACTATGCACTAATATAGCTTTGGAAATTTGTGCATAGTTTTGAAAAGTTGAGGTTTTGTTGTGATGTGCTTGACTTTTGACCAAAATTATAGTACAATATTTATAATTGTCGAATAGACACAAAAAAATTAGGAGGCATTGACCGTGAAAAAGATCGGAAAATCAACTTTCTTCATTGTCGTTGCTTTTATCGTACTGTTCACTTTCTCGTCGGTCGTAGGTCTCGACAAGTCCTACGCTGACAAGACAAAGACCTATATCAAGGGTGTTGATGATATTCGTCTCGGTATCGACATCAAGGGCGGCGTTGACGCTACCTTCGAGCCGGCTGACGGTTATGACGCAAGTGAGTCTCAGCTTGATGCTGCATCTGAGATCATCAAGACAAGACTTGCTAACCTTGGTATAACTGATAACGAGGTTTACAGCGATAATAAGAGCAACAGAATCATTGTACGTTTCCCCTGGCAGGCTGGCGAGAGCAATTTTGATCCTAAGGCAGCTGTAAAGGAGCTTGGCGATATGGCTCAGCTCACCTTCCGCAAGGGTACAGATACCACAGAGGACGAAGAGGGCAACAAGCATCCTTCAGGCGAGATCGTTCTCGAGGGTTCAGATATAGATTATGCTGATACCGCTTATCAAAGAAAGAGCGAAAACTCAGAGCTTGAATGGCAGGTTGTGCTCAAGCTCAATAAATCAGGTATAAGTAAGTTCTCAAGTGCAACTGCAGAGCTTGCCGGCACACAGACTCCAATCTCTATCTGGATGGACGATTACATGATCTCTGCCCCTTCAGTAGATGAGGCTATCACTAATGATGAGGCTGTTATCACAGGTAACTTCGACGGTGATTCAGCTAAGAAGCTTGCAGATCAGATCAACGGCGGTGCGCTGCCTTTCAAGCTTGTTACAGTAAGCACAAATACTATCTCACCTACAATGGGTGAAGGTTCACTTGACGCTATCCTTCTTGCTGCAGCTATCGCATTTGCGCTTATCGCAGTATATATGATAGTTCTTTACAGACTTCCCGGTTTCGTAGCAGTTATCGCTCTTATCGGTCAGGTAGCAGGAAGTATCGCTGCTATCACAGGCTGGTTCGGCTTTATGCACGGTTCCACACTTACTATCCCCGGTATTGCGGGTATCATTCTCGCTGTTGGTATGGGCGTTGACGCAAATATCATCACAGGCGAGCGTATCAAGGAAGAGCTCAGGACAGGAAAGTCTCTTGATTCCGCTATCAAGATAGCATACAAGAGAGCATTCTCCGCTATCCTCGACGGTAACATCACAAACGTGTTCATCGCCGTTATCCTCATGGGCGCATTCGGCGTACCTACAAGCTTCTTCTCCAATATCCTCAATAAGACTATCTTCTTTGCATTCGGTGCAACTGCTGAGGGATTTGTTTACTCCTTCGGTTTCACGCTCCTCGCAGGTGTTATCCTTAACTTCATCATGGGCGTGTTCGCATCAAGAATTATGGTGACTTCACTCTCCAAGTTCAAGTGCTTCAGAAACAGAAAGCTTTACGGAGGTGATGTCAAGTGAGTACTAAGAAAAAAGCACCCGAAGCTCCTGCTTACAAGGGCAAGGTATACAACTTCTGCGGAAAGAAGAAAATGATACTCGTTATCTGCATCGTGGTATTCGTTGCACTCATCGTTGGTATCATCATCCGCGGTGATAACCGTTCTATCGAATTCAAAGGCGGTACGATGCTCACTTACTCCTACGAGGGTGACCTCAGTACAGGCGATGTGAAGAGCCTTGCTGAAACAATAACAGGCGAAAATCTTACTGTACGTACAGGTAAGGATATAAACACAGGTGATTCACAGTTCACTATCTCAATGACAACAGGCGACTTTGATGCTGACAAGCAGGCTGAACTCACAAACGCTCTCAAGGAGAAGTTTGCTGACAACAACCTCAAGGATGCCGAGGCAGTAAACGTTACTTCAACAACAGGTAACGAGTTCCTCCTCAAGTGCGTTATCGCTGTTATCTTTGCAGCTGTAGTTATCATTCTCTACATTGCAGTAAGATTCAGAAACATCGGCGGTTGGTCTGCAGGTATGTGTTCAGTATTCGCACTCGTTAACGACCTCGTTGTTGCAATGGCTGTATCCTTTATCTTCGGATTTGAGTTCAGTGCAAACACTGTTGCAGTTATCCTGACTATCCTCGGTTACTCTATCAACAACACTATCGTTATTTACGACAGAATCAGAGAGAACCGCAAGCTTATGCCGAAGGCTTCACTCAATGAGCTTATCAACACAGGCTGTTCACAGTCCCTTACACGTTCTATCAGAACATCTATCACAACTATCTCAACGATGCTCATCATCACAATAGTAGTTATGGTAAAGGGCTATGATTCACTTCTCAGCTTCTCAGTTCCGCTTATGGCAGGACTTATCTCCGGTACTTACACCTCACTCTTTGTTGCACCTGTAACATGGTCATGGTTAAAGTCAAGAGAAGCAAAGAAAGCAGCTGCTGCTAAGTAATAATTAAAGGACTCCGCAAGGAGTCCTTTTTTATAAAGCTGTTTCAATCAACACAGGGATTTCAGAGCCTCACAATTCCGAAAGTGAGAACAGCCTTTAATGATTTACTATTCCGATAAATGAGAAGGACTCCATATGGAGTCCTTATTTGTTTATACGTTCATCTGTGTGTACAATGACGATATTGTCTATCAGCTTGAAATCCTCCGGCGGCTTGCGGTCAACAGGAATGCTGAATTCACTCGGATCGGGAGCTGCTGTTTTCTTTTTGGACGAAGTCTTTATGCTTTCGGGCAGACCTTCTGTGGACGGACCGCCTTTATCAGCATTTGAATTCTTTTTGGCTTTGATTATCAGAGTCCACATTATAATGTTTACGATCACAAAAACTACGACCGCAGCTATTACGATCTTCCATTCATTTGCTGTCAACGGTATCACGCCCTTCCTGAATCATATTTCAGCGCGGAATACCGCACCGGAGATGTTGTCTTTCTCGTCTCTCAGCTTGACCAGCTCGATAAGCTCGCGCAGACGCGCTTCCATTGAGGATTTGGTCGTTATGAGCCTTGGTGAAAGTATATCCAGTATTTCCTCGTCGGTAACGACGTGGCGCATACCGTCGGAACATATGAAGTAGTTAACATCTTCTTCGATGTTGCCGAACTTGATCTCGGGAGAAACTCCTCCTGTAACGCCTACGCACTGAACGAGAGCGTTTCGGCGCTTATCCTTTGAAGCTTCCTCGGCAGTCATATTGCCGCGCTTCATTTCGAGATTGACATAGGTGTGATCCTCGGTTATCTGAGTGAGCTCCTCACCTATCTTATAGAGACGTGTATCGCCGACATGGAAGCTCATGTACTGTGAATTCACGACCAGCATACCTGTTGCGGTAGTACCGAGCTTTATGTCGTTGCGGATACCATATGTTATCATCGTATCGTTGAGGAATCTGAGACGGCGTGCTGTGATCTCAGCGATCCTGTCCCAACTCCAGTTCTTGAGTTCGTCTGCGAGTCCATATTCAAACCACTCCGAGAAGCTTCGCACTACTTCAGCGCTTGCGAGTTCTCCTCTGGACAGTCCTCCCATACCGTCGCAGACCATAATCAGGGCAACTTTACCCTTGGGCGTGTCAGCAGTCTTTACGCAGAGACTGTCCTGATTGACCTTCTTCGTGTTACCGATGTCGGTGTCGGCAGCAACGATATATTCCATAGACTCACTTCCTTTCCCGGCAGATATACAGTTATCAGCCGATAAAATCGAATTCCTCATTTGAGAGCTTGAGAACGTCACCCTTGTTGAGCTTTATCTCTGTTTGAACAGCGACAGGTTCGCCGTTGATGAATGTTCTGTTGGTAGAATTGTTATCCTGTACGAAGCATTCTCCGTTGCGTACATATATAGTTGCGTGAACACGGCTTACAGTCTTGTTGCCTGTTACGCAGAAATCGACCTTTGCACGTTCCTTGCCGAGTTTGAATACAGGCTTGCTGAGAACGACAGTCTCACCGTTGGAGCGGCGTACGAGCTTGGGGGCAGACTGTTCAGCCGGCTTGCTCTCTTCCTTGACAGGCTCAGACTTAGCTTCTTCAGCAGCGGGAGCAGCTTCGGTTTTAACTTCTTCCTTTGCAGTTTCAGGCTTAGTGGGTTCCTGAACGGGTTCCTGCTTTTTAACTTCCGGTTCTGCCTGTTTGGGTTCTTCGGCAGGCTCAGGCTGTTTAACTTCGGGTTCAGCAGGAGCTTCCGGAGCCTTCACTTCCTGTACCTTGACTTCGTCAGCGTGGATAACAGGCGGAGCGATAACGGGAGCAGTACGGATAGCCGGATTTACCGGAGCGGGCTGTTCTGCAGGCTTTTCCTCTTCCTTAGCAGGTTCAGCCTTGACTTCCTCAGCAGCAGGAGCAGCTTCGGGTGCAGCTTCTTCCTTCACAGGCTCAGCTGCGGGTGATTCCTGAACTGGATCCGGCTTCTTTTCTTCCTGTACCGGAGCTGTTTCGGAAACTGTTTCCTGTGCAGGCTGCGATACAGGAGCTTCATTTTGTTCAGCAGGTTTAACTTCCTCGCTGACAGGCTCTGACTGAGGTGCTTCCTGAACAGGCGCAGGCTGTGCTGTTTCCTGTACGGGTGCAGCAGGAGCTGCCGGTGCAGGGGGATTGAACGGCTGACGCATTACGATATTGTAAGTGATCGGAGCGGCCTTTGTTATATAGTTCTCCATATCCGGAACAGAGAAGGTACCGAGGCTGTTTATGAAATTAAGGAAGTTTCCTACAGCATTGAAATCCTCCTGAGTAGCAAAATGAGCCATTGAAGCGATACGGTTCATACATGAAGTATAGCCGTCATTCATAGGCTGAGGAGTATTTATAACAGCATAAACAAAGGACATTTCACCTGTATTCGGGTTTATAACTATAAAATCAGGTGAGAGCACGACGTTCTGGAGAGGAAGATTGCGGTTTACTGCAGACTTGTATATCTCTATAACCTGTGCAACTATCGGGAAAAACTGTTCCTTTGTGATGACCTGTTTTAGAAAACGAGAAAGCGGAACTCCCTGTGCCCCGATGAAAATGAGTTTTCCTGCGTCCTCAACAGTGGGCTGCATAAAGCCCTTTATGAAATTCTGTGAAAAGAAGAGGACCTCGCCGCTGTTGATCTGTTCGTTGCCGGTGAGTTTGCAGCGGATGCCGATCTGTCCCTGCTTTTCAAGCACTTTGAACTTTGCCATACTATCGCTCCTTGCGTAGATATATTCTTATTTATAATTATACAATAAACATTTGTTAAAGTCAAGGATAACAGTAAACAATGACATCTAAAGTTCTATAAAAGCGCACAGGTGCATAATTTTGTTGAAAAGCACGGATTTTTCACAGCTATTTGCGATTGACATTGATTTGCAGGCGTGATATAATAAAATGTGTATATGTATCCGCAGACGGATATGCTCTGATACAAATAAACAACTGGAGATAATGAAATTGAGAAAAACTGTAAACGGGATCAGTATCAATTATGAACAGAAGGGCAGCGGTGATCTCATAGTGCTCCTGCATGGATGGGGCAGCAATATCAAGCTCTTTGCAAACCTAATTGAACTGCTCTCACGCAAATATACTGTCGTGGCGATGGATATGCCTGGCTTCGGCGAGAGTGAAGAACCGCCTTCGGCCTGGTGTGTGGACGACTATGTCCAGTTCGTCATTGACTTCCTGAAGGATTACGATACAAAGCAGGTAATGCTCCTCGGACACTCCTTCGGCGGAAGAGTTATAATAAGGATGCACGCAAGGGAAAACCTGCCGTTTGAGGTAACAAAGGTGATACTTGTTGACAGCGCAGGCATAATGCCGCCAAAGTCTAACAAGAAAAGCTGGCGCACACGCTATTACAAGCTCGGAAAGGCGTTCCTTTCCACAAAGTTGATGCAGAAGATAGCTCCCGACGCGCTCGAGAACTTCCGCAAGAAAATGGGAAGCGCCGACTATGCTGCGGCTTCACCGCTTATGAGACAGGTAATGGTCAAGGTCGTAAATGAGGACTTAGAGCCGTATCTTCACCTGATAAAGTGTCCCACACTGCTCATATGGGGCGTGAACGACACAGCCACACCGCTTTCTGACGGTGAAAAGATGGAGAAGCTCATACCCGACGCAGGTCTGGTAAAGCTCGAGAATGCCGGACACTATTCCTTCTTGGAACAGCAGTTCACATTCAACCGTGTAATGTGCTCGTTCCTGAAAATAGAAGATTAAGCATAGCAACTATATCGGGGACACCGTTCCCTGCATGATTTTTCAGATAGATAATAAAAGCAAGGAGACTTTTGATGAGTATAGTCATTTGGTGTATATATGCGGCAGTCTCGCTCGCCGCAATTATTTTTTCCGGGCTGAGAGAGTTCCATATGCTCCAGCTGAACGGCTACAAGACACCGGAGCATTCCTGGTGGATGAAAAAGAACATTAAGCGCTACATTCCCCTGATCATATTCCTGGTGATACAGCTTGTGCTCCTTCCTTTAGAGCGCATACTGATATGGGATTCTGAGAAGCACGTTCTCAACTCAGGAAAGAACAAGGCTGCGACAGTCCTGACCATTTTCCTCATAATGGCGGACATCGGCATTATCATTGCCAACAAGCCCGGCAAGAAGTTCAAGAAGCCGCTTGTGTATACTGCCCGTGTAAAGCGTATGCTGGCGACCTTCTTCATACTTATCGCGGCAGCTTTTACCGGAGCGTTCTTCTCAGCGAAAAGAGTTGACTTTGATGGCGCATGGAGATTCACAAATGTGCTGCCATTCATTATAGTTGGTTCAGCACTCTATCTCACACCGATACTTGTTCCACTTTCAAATCTAATCAACAAGCCTGTTGAAAAATCAGTCCAGCGCTGGTACATCAACGATGCCAAGAAGAAGCTTGCTGATATGCCTTCGCTTCACAAGGTAGGTATTACCGGAAGCTATGGCAAGACCAGTATGAAATTCTACCTGAGCGAGCTGCTCAGTTCACAGTATGAGACTCTCAAAACACCTGAGAGCTTCAATACACCTATGGGCGTAACTATCACAGTGCGCCGCGACCTCCGTCCCACACACCAGTATTTCATCTGTGAAATGGGCGCGAGAAGAGTTCATGAGATAAAGGAACTTTGCGATATTGCACATCCTCACGACGGTATCATCACATCGGTAGGACCTCAGCACCTTGAGACCTTCCGCTCTATCGAGAACGTGGTGAACACCAAGTTCGAGCTTGCGGACGCAGTACAGGCAGCCGGCGGTAAGATATACCTCAACGGCGACAATGAGCTTATCCGTGCAAAGGCTCCGCAGTATAAGAATGCAGTCCTTTACGGACTTACAGAAGGCAATGACTACCGTGCTTCGGAAATATCGGTTTCTGACAGAGGAACAGAGTTTACCGTAACTACTCCCTCGGGCGAGACCTGCCGCTATTCTATGAAGCTTCTCGGCGAGCATAATGTACAGAATGTTCTCGGTGCTATCGCATATGCACACGGAACGGGCATATCACTTGAAAAGCTCGCGCTTCCGGTAAAGCGTATAGCGGCCGTACCTCACAGACTACAGCTTCTCGACAAGGGCAACGGAGTAACATATATCGACGATGCCTACAACTCCAACCCGAGCGGCTGCCGTGCGGCTCTGAATGTCGTCGGCCTGTTTGATGCCTGCCGTATACTGGTAACTCCCGGTATGGTAGAGCTCGGCGCAAAGCAGGATGAGCTAAACTTTGAGTTCGGTCAGGAAGCCGCTAAGGCTTGCGACTACATCGTCCTCGTCGGCAAGGCACAGACCGTGCCGATATATAACGGCATCAAGGACGCAGGCTTCGATATGGAAAAGGTATTTGTAGCTGACGGACTGAATGAGGCTCTTGCGAAGGTACAGTCTTATCAGACGGACAAGAAGAAAATAGTTCTTCTCGAGAACGACCTTCCGGACAATTATTAAAAACGATATTTGTCGGGGCACCGTTCCGGTGTCCGCACAATCAATCAAAACTTACCGGCGGAATGCCGACTTTACACCAAATTATAAGGAGAAATCATAATGAAGATAAATCTTGCAGTTATTTTCGGCGGAAGAAGCGTCGAGCACGAAGTTTCAGTAATCTCAGCTGTTCAGGCTATGGCAAGCATAAACAAGGAGAAGTACAACATAGTCCCTGTTTATATGACAAAGAAGAGTGAGTTCTACACAGGCGAAAAACTTATGGACATCAACGCTTTCAAGGATATCCCTGCTCTTCTCAAGGAGTGCACCGAGTGTGTATTCGTCCGCAGTGAGGGCAAGGTGCAGCTCATCCGTCAGAAGATGAAAAAGTTCGGTTCTAACGTGATCTCTGATATAGACATCGCATTCCCTATCGTTCACGGAACAAATGTTGAGGATGGTGCTCTGCAGGGGTATCTTCAGACTCTCGATCTGCCATACGTAGGCTGTGACGTGCTTGCTTCAGCAGTTGGTATGGATAAGTTCGTTATGAAGATACTTCTCAAGGATGCAGGCTTCCCTGTACTCGATTGCTGCCGTTTCTCCGCATATGAGATAGACCGTATCGAGGACTGTGCTAAGCAGGTAGAGGAGAAGTTCGGCTATCCTGTTATCGTAAAGCCTATCAACCTCGGTTCGAGTGTTGGTATCTCCAAGGCTAAGGATCACAGCAGTCTGCTCAATTCTATGGAGGAGGCTTTCCAGTTCTCCGACCGTATCCTCGTTGAGCCCTGTGTTGTGAACCTCAAGGAGATAAACTGCTCAGTTGTAGGCGACAGCGAATCTGCAGAGGCTTCTGTATGTGAGGAGCCTGTACAGGCAAGCGATGAGGACATCCTCAGCTTCGAGCAGAAGTATGTTGGCGGCGGAAAGTCCGGCGGCAGCAAGGGCATGGCTACTCTCAAGAGAAAGATACCTGCTGACATCACTTCCGAACAGGACGAATTCATCAGAAAGACAGCTGTAGACGCATTCCGTTACCTCGGCTGCAACGGCGTTACACGTATCGACTTTATGATAGATATGGACACCAGCAAGGTCTATATCAACGAGATAAACACAATTCCCGGTTCTCTCGCATTCTACCTCTGGGAGCCCAAGGGCGTGAAGTACCCTGAGCTTCTTGAGCGTCTTATCCAGCTTGCACTCAAGCGTTACAGACAGGGCGAGAAGATCAACTATACATTCGACACAAATATCCTTTCAATGGGCGGAAGCTTCGGTTCAAAGGGCAGCAAGAGATAATCAGCGCTGACGGCGGAACTGCGATATCAGCCCGTACTGTACGGAGGAAGTGCTATGAAGCTGACGGATGAGGAAAAGTACGAAAGAGAACAGGAACTCCTCGACAGCATCAGGGAAGAAAAGGAAAAGACCGAAGAACTGAAAAGATATGCCGGCACGGACAGAAATCCTGTCCTTTATCGCGGCAATAATCATGATATGTGGCGATCGCTGACCATTTTTCTAATTGTGAGCGGTATAATTGCACTGTATGTTATCGGTTATACTGTTTCTGCTGATGTTTGTTTCAGAGTATTGTTCACAGCACTGTTTGCCGCATCGCTGACCGGTACGGCGGCCTATTTCTCGCCTATCATATCGCTTCGGCGCCATATCGATTATCTTGATGAGCGCTGTACCTTTGAGATCAAGGGAAAATGCGTGAGAGTGGGCAAGACTTCATACCGCGAAGCGCGCAATGCCCTTATAATAGGGCAGATGTACAGGGATATCAACGATAAGGAGCCTTTGCAGAATTGCGAGATAACTTATTATGATCCGGAATATATCATCGAGTATAAAGGTGAGATAATCCATCTCTGTGAGAGAAGATTTTCCAGCTATCCGGTCTCTGAGGGCAGCGAAAGAACGCTGTACATTGATCCGGAAGCGCCGAATGTGTTCTTTGATATTAACAGGTATTCAATGGAATACCGTGAAGAGAAAAAGAACTGCGATTCCGCAAAGGGAATATTCATAAAACTTATACTGATAACCGGAGCACTCTTTTATTTCTTTGTGCTGCGGAAATTCATCAGTTAGTATATCCGGCGGAGATAACCGCTTTGTATCACATATAAACTAAAGGAGGGTTTAAAAATGACTGAAAAAGAAAAACAGCAGGCAGGAGAACTCTATAACGCATCCGACAAGGAGCTTGTTGCAGAGAGAGTTAAGGCAAAGAAACTCTGCGTTGAGTTCAACGCGATCGAGTACAATGACTATCAGAAGAAAGAGCGTATGCTCGACAGACTCGTTGCACTCAGAGGTGAAAACACTTGGATAGAAGCAAACTTCTTCTGCGATTACGGCTACAACATCGTCATTGGCGACAATTTCTATGCAAATCACAATATGGTCATACTTGACTGCGCTGAGGTCGTATTCGGTGACAACGTCTTCGTCGGACCTAACTGCGGATTCTATACAGCCGGTCATCCTCTTGATTATAAGGTAAGAAACTCCGGGCTTGAGTACGCTAAGCCCATAAAAGTCGGCAGCAACGTATGGATAGGCGGAAACGTCTGTGTTATGCCTGGTGTTACTATCGGTGACAATGTAGTTATCGCCGGCGGAAGCGTAGTTTGCGAGGATATCCCATCCGGCGTTATGGCTGCCGGAAATCCCTGCAAACCTGTGAAGAAGCTTCCCGAGAGCGAGATACCTGATGTTCCCGAGGAGCAGGCTGAGGAAGCTGAGAAAAAGGCTGAGCAGATCGAAAAAGCAGCTGAAGAAGTTAAGAAGCCTGTTGTTCCGAAAAAGATACGCAGAGTAGCTGCTGTCGAAGAGATAAAGTGATAACTGCCGTGCTGGGGCAGACTATACCAACTGAGGAGGCGAAAGAATGAACACACTTCATTTCAAATACGCAGTAGAGATCGAAAAAACACGTTCGATAACCCAGGCTGCCGAGAATCTCTATATGGCTCAGCCTAACCTGAGCAAGGCGATAAAGGAGCTTGAAAACACCCTTGGGATAACGATCTTCCGCCGTACCTCAAAGGGCGTCATACCGACTGATCAGGGTATGAAATTCCTTGAATACGCAAAACAGATACTTATCCAGATAGATAATATGGAGGCTATCCATTCACCGGACAAGCCTGTGAACCGTAAGCTCCGTATATCAGTGCCGCGAGCAGGATATATTTCCAAGGCTTTTTCCGAGTATGTTGCAGGTATGGAGTACCCGGAGGATATGGAGATATACTTCTGTGAGACCAATTCGTTGAGAAGTATTGAAAATGTCCGCGAAAACGGCTATAACTTCGGCATTATCCGTTTCAATACTGCTCATGAGAAGTATTTTACAGATTTCCTTGCTGAAAAGAACCTCGACAGCAAGCTGCTGTGGGAGTATGAGATGCTTGCTGTTATGTCGGCTGAACACCCAGCAGCTCAGAAGGAAGAGCTCGACTATGCATTCCTCTCTGCGAATTATACCGAGCTCTGTCAGGGCGATGATGCTGTTCCCTACGTGAGCGGCGCTATCGAAAAGCTCTTCGCCGAGAACCGTCCCGAGGACGTTCCGGTGAGAAGAGTCTGTACATATGACCGAGGAAGCTCGATAGACTTCCTGCTGACTGTACCGCAGTCGTTTATGCTTGACTCTCCTGTTCCGGACAGCCTTTGCGGCAAGTACGGACTTGTTCAGAGAAAGTGTGCGTTCCGCGACAACAGCTTCAAGGACGTTCTCATTTATGCGGCAGGTCATAAGCTTTCGGAAAAGGAGCTCGAGCTTGTGAATAAGCTCTATGCTGTAAGGAACGAATCGGCTTTTGCGGAGTACCACTGAGTCCGATGACAGATATATTCGCATATATATGCGAAAAATATATTTTACCTATTGAAATATCGCGTCAAACGTGATATAATAGAATTTACCCCTGCGGTGCTTGTACCGGAACAGGTCAACGGCGACAGTTTCCGGATGTCCCGCCTGTACCGCAAATATACGTTTAGGAAGGTAAAGACAATGTTTGAAATACTTGAAAAAAGAAGTCTCAACCCGACTGTTACCCTTATGAAGATCGCTGCACCCAAGGTCGCTAAGAAGGCAGAGCCCGGTCAGTTCATCATTCTCAGAACTGATGAGAACGGCGAGCGTATCCCGCTCACTATTGCTGATTTTGACCGCAGCGCAGGTACAGTTACTATTATTTTCCAGATAGTAGGAGCTACAACAGAAAAGCTCAACCACCTCAACGAGGGTGAATGTCTCCATGATTTCGTTGGACCTCTCGGTCGTGCAACTGAGACAGAAGGCCTCAAGAAGGTTGCTGTTGTCGGCGGCGGTGTAGGTTGTGCTATCGCATATCCTGTTGCTAAGAAGCTTCACGACCTCGGTGTTGAGGTACACTCTATCGTTGGCTTCAGAAACCAGGACCTCGTTATCCTCGAGGACGAATTCAAGGCTGCAAGCTCAAAGTTCGTGCTTATGTCAGATGACGGAAGTGCCGGTGAAAAGGGACTCGTTACAGATGCCCTCAAGAAGCTCATCGAGAGCGGAGAGAAGTACGACCGTGTTATCACTATCGGTCCTCTTATAATGATGAAATTCGTATGTCAGCTCACAAAGCAGTATGAAATACCCACAGTTGCATCCATGAACCCCATCATGATCGACGGTACAGGTATGTGCGGCGGATGTCGTCTTACAGTAGGCGGCGAGACCAAGTTTGCCTGCGTAGACGGTCCGGAGTTCGACGGTCACCTCATAGACTTCGACGAAGCTATGGCAAGAGGTGCTATGTACAAGCCCTTTGAGCGTAAAGCTCACGAGGAGACCTGCAATCTGTTCAAGGAGGTAAAGTAAGATGCCTAATATGAGAGCTACAAGAAATGAGATGCCTGTTCAGGATCCTAACGTAAGAAACAAGAACTTCAAGGAGGTAGCACTTGGCTACACTGAGGAACAGGCTATCGATGAGGCACAGCGCTGCCTTAACTGCAAGAACAAGCCCTGCGTAACAGGTTGCCCTGTACAGATCGACATCCCTGCATTTATCGCAGAGGTAGCAAAGGGTGATTTTGCAGAAGCTTACAAGATAATCACAAAGTCAAGCTCACTCCCTGCTGTATGCGGAAGAGTATGTCCTCAGGAGAACCAGTGCGAGGGCAAGTGCGTGCGCGGTATCAAGGGTGAAGCTGTTGCTATCGGACGTCTTGAGAGATTTGTTGCTGACTGGCACAATGCACAGCCTGAGGCTGCTGTTGAGAAGCCGGCTTCAAACGGCCACAAGGCTGCTATCATCGGTTCCGGTCCTTCTGGTCTTGCATGTGCAGGCGACCTTATCAAGAAGGGTTACGATGTAACAGTATTTGAAGCACTTCACGTTGCCGGAGGAGTTCTTTCCTACGGTATCCCTGAGTTCAGACTTCCCAAGGACATCGTTCAGAAGGAGATCGAGGGACTCAAGGCTCTCGGCGTTAAGGTAGAGACAAATACAGTTGTCGGCAGAACAGTTGCTATCGACGAGCTTATGAAGGAAGAAGGCTTCGAGACTGTATTCATCGGCTCAGGTGCAGGACTTCCAAGATTTATGAAGATCCCGGGTGAGAACCTCAGCGGCGTATATTCCGCAAACGAGTTCCTCACACGTATCAACCTTATGAAGGCATACAAAGAGGACAGCACAACTCCCGTACAGCACGGCAAGAAGGCTGTTATCGTAGGCGGCGGAAACGTTGCTATGGACGCAGCAAGATGTGCAAAGAGACTCGGTGCTGACGTAACTATCGTTTACAGACGTACAGAGACAGAGCTTCCTGCAAGAGCAGAGGAAGTTGAGCACGCTAAGGAAGAGGGCATCGTATTCAAGTTCCTCACCAATCCTGTTGAGATCAAGGCTACTGACAACGGCTGGGTAAAGAGCGTTGTTTGTCAGGAAATGGAACTCTCAGAGCCTGACGCTTCCGGAAGAGCAAAGCCTGTTCCGAAGGAGGGCGCATTCGTTGAGATCGAGGCTGATTGTGTTATCATGTCTATCGGTACATCGCCCAATCCGCTTATCAAGGCAACAACTGAAGGTCTTGATACTCAGAAGTGGGGCGGTATTATCGCTGATGACAACGGCCTTACTTCCAAGGAAGGCGTTTATGCCGGCGGCGATGCTGTAACAGGTGCGGCTACTGTTATCCTTGCAATGGGTGCAGGCAAGAAGGCTGCTGCTGCTATGGACGAATATATGCAGAATAAGTAAACTGATGAATAGGTAAAACAAAAACCCGTACAGTAATGTACGGGTTTTAAGTTTTAAATTAATCAGTTCACACTTTATTAAAAATTAGAAGCCCTCAATGTTTAACAAGCTATACAATATAGCTAAAAATTACAGATAAAATTCTACAGTTCACCTTGTAGAGTTTGCACAAATCGACTTGACTTTTTTCTACGAATGTGATAGAATGAATTCAGAGTCAGGGGAAGAATTAGGCTCTCTTTTTCTGACATATATTAAAAGAAACATATCATGTAAGAATTACAAACAGGAGGTAATTACAATGTTTAATGCATCTAAGTCAATCAAGCGCATCGTTAGCATTTCCGCTGCTGCTGTATGTATGCTTGGTTCTCTCAGAGTAGCTCCCGCAGACTACTTTGAATCCGTAGACGCTGCAAGTACACTTTCAGCATTCCAGATCACACAGAATATGAAGGTGGGCTGGAACCTCGGTAACACAATGGACGCAACCGCTGGTGATATTACCGGTACTTTCGAGCACGCTGGTCTCGAGACAGAGACTGCATGGGGATGCCCCAAGGCTAACCAGACTCTCTTCAATGCTCTCAAGGCTAAGGGATTCAACACAGTTCGTATCCCTACAACATGGTTCCAGCATCTTGACGCGAACGACAATATCGATCCTGAGTGGCTCGCTCGTGTTCATGAGGTAGTTGATTACGCTTATAAGAACGATATGTACGTTATCCTTAATGTTCACCATGAGAACTGGATCAACCGTTCAGATCTTAACGATGCTTACGAGCCTATCAAGAAGAGACTTCTCAAGATATGGACACAGGTTGCAGAAGAGTTTAAGGATTATGACCAGCACCTCATTTTCGAGTGTATGAACGAGCCTCGTGCTGTTGGTACAGATCACGAGTGGTGGTCAGCTACACCTGTTCCGGAGGCAAACGTTATCAACAAGCTTAATGCTGACTTCGTAAACCTCATCAGAAGCACAGACGGACCTTACGCTAAGACTCGTCTCCTTATGCTTCCTGGCTATGTAGCTAGCTCAGACAAGACTTTCCTCAATCAGATCGTAATGCCTGATGATGACTACTGTGCAGTTTCTATCCACGCTTATATTCCTTACAACTTCACAATGAACACAAACGAGGCTGAAGGCGCTTACCACGATACCTTCACTAAGGAGTTCAGCAACGACCTCGCATACACTCTCCAGAACTTCCGTGATATCTTCATCAATAACAATATCCCGGTAGTTATCGGTGAGATGGGTACTTCCAACTTTGGAAATACACAGGCTCGTGTTGACTGGACAACCCAGTACTTCGAGACAACTAAGAAGTATGGTATCCCCTGTGTTCTTTGGGATAATAACATTGAAACCAACCCTGAGGCTCCCGGCGAGTGCCACGGCTACATCAACCGTGAGACAGGCGAGTGGTATTCTACATCACTTCCTATCATCAATAAGATGATGGAGATCATGAACGATGATTCTATCGTTTGGGGCAGCGATGGCAAGATGCCTGAGTATGACCATCAGGCTCTCTCACAGGGTAAGGTTCTTATCAGTTCACCTGTTGAGATCGACGCAGCTAAGGCTGCTGCACCTGTATACGGCAACACAACTCCCGGCGTAGAAATCTCATGGAACGACCTCAAGGGCAAGGAAGTTGCTATCAAGTTCACAGGCGACACACCTATCCTCGCATTCTCAGACACTTCATACAATAACTGGACAGAGATCTCACCTTACACAGTTGACAAGGATAACGGAATTGCTTACTACCTCGTAGATAAGTCACTTCCTGCTGCATGGCCGGTAGATCTCTCAGAAGTTAACCACATCCAGGCAAGAACTGCTGCTGTTACAGTAGTACAGCAGATGGTAGTTCTCGATGCTCCTGATGTTGAGATCGAAGTACCTGTTGACAAGACAAAGAAGTACAGTGTTGATCTTGGAAGCACAAGAACCGGCAAGGTTGTATTCAACCTCGAAGGTGAGGCTGGCACAGTTACAAACGGCTGCCTCGGCTTCAAGACTCCTGACTGGACACAGATCGAGTGGGAAACAACAATCGGTTCTGACGGAAAGGCTGCTGTATCTATCGATCTCAGCGAGATTCCTGCAGATGCAAAGTCAGTTGAGTTCCAGATCTGGTACAATCCTGAGAAGGTTGATATGAAGGATTACCAGCTTGGTGAGGCTCCCACAGAGACAACAACTACAACTGTTACTGAGACTCAGACAGAGACTACAACAGCAGAGATCACAGGTACACTTCCTGCTGCTACAGTTTACGGTGATGCTAACCTCGATAATAACGTTAACATCGCAGACGCTGTACTTGTAATGCAGGTTGCTACAAACCCTGACAAGTATGCACAGGGCAAGTCTGCACTCAGTATTACTCTCCAGGGTGAGATCAATGCTGACGTTGATGGCAAGACAGGTCTTTCAAACTCCGACGCACTTCTCATTCAGAAGTTCAAGCTTGGTCTTATCTCAAGCTTCCCTGTTCAGTCTAAGTAATCAAACGACTGAAAACTAAGTAAAATAATAAGCTGCCGTGCAATAGTGCGGCAGCTTTTTCATGCTGAAAAGGCTATTTCAAAGGGACAAGGCGAACGTTCATAAGGAATTCTTGTATTGGCTTATTATAAATCTTGTAGGGGCGAGTTCCGCTCTCTCGGTTGGTGGTTTGTGATGTATTTTTGAGTATTGTTGCTTGTATTTGAGACAATGAAAAGGACGGCTTTGCAGCCGTCCTTTTGATTACATCGTAACAACGAATCTTACACTCTTGCCTTCTTCATTCTCGATGTGTATTTTGAATTTGTGTTTGTCTATAATAGACTTTGCAATAGCAAGTCCGAGACCGTAGCCGCCTGTTGCGCGGTTTCTTGACTGATCGCTGCGGTAGAAACGCTCGAATATCTTGTCCTTTTCTTCTTCCTTGATTCCCTGTCCGGTGTTGTATACGGAGAATACTTTCTTGTCTCCGACTTTTTTGAGCGATACTTTAACTATACCGCCGTCGCCGGAGTATTTCAGAGCGTTGTCGATGAATATTGCAGCCATCTGCTTGATGTGTAATTCACTGCCGTTTATCGAGAGACCGCTCTCGACGTCAACGTCAAACTTCTTATTGCTCTCGAAAGCCTGGCACTCAAACGGCAGAGCTGTATTGATTATAGCCTTGCTGAGGTCAAAGTCCGTGCGTACAAAATTGGAGCTGTTGTTTTCGAGACGTGTGAGGTTCAGCAGGTCGTTTACGAGGACGTTCATGCGATCGGTCTGTGACTTGATGTAGGTAAGCCAGCGGTTTTCACCGATCTCACCTGTGAGAACGTCCGCGTTCGCGGATATTACTGTTAGCGGAGTCTTGAGCTCGTGACTTGCGTCTGAGATGAACTGTTTCTGCTTCTCAAAAGCTGTTTTCAGCGGCTGCATTACCTTTCTGCTGAGGAAGAATGAAGCTGCTGCAAGTACGATAAGGCTTATAGTACCGATGAGGATAGTGGTGCGTATGAGCTTGTTGAGCATATTCATTTCGGCGCCCTTATCGGTAAATACCATAATGGTACCGTTGTTTTTTTCGGTCTTGTAGAACTGGTATTTGTTCTCTATCATACCGCTGTTGAGGTTTTCCTTCAGTATAGCGGAGATGTAGTCCTGAGCCTGGGTGCTGTTGAGATCGTCGTTGTTTATGGAAGCGAGGAAATTTCCGTCCTTATCAGCCATAACGATGAAGAAATCTATCGAACCGAGAGATTTCGGTATCTGATCGAGAGTCTGGTGACTTTCGTCCATAGGCTCGCGGCGTTCACGTCCCTCGTTGTTTATGTCGCTTATATAAGCAAGTCCCTCGTTTTCGGACTGCTTATATAGTCCGAGCTGTGATGGAGTGTTGTCTGATATTTCGTTAGCAGTCGGATACGGTGCACACCAGTACGGAGAGTAGTATGGGTTATAATACTGTGCACAGTCGGGAACTGTGGTAGTTACTTCTGCGGTTGTGGTCTCACATTCTGTGGAGACGGGCTCTGTACCTTCGGAGTAAGGAGCGTAGTATTTGCCGCCGTTGTTGTTGAACTGTTTCCAGTATTCTTCCCAGTATTTGTTCCAGTATTCCCATTGTTGCTGTTGCTGGTTGGGATCTCCCCAGTACGGATTGCACCAGCCGTTTCCGTTGTTCCAGTTAGGATCATATGGATAAGGTCCCTGTGGGTACTGATACTGATTCTGGTATTGGTTAGGCTGTGTTGCCGGTTCAGTAGGCTCCTGGCGAGCTTTTGTAGGTTCCTGATGTCCCTTTGTAGCTGGCTGTGGAGTCGATGGTGTTGTTTGCTGTGGCTGTGTAGG
Organism: Ruminococcus sp.; assembly: GCA_016290875.1. Lineage (GTDB taxonomy): Bacteria > Bacillota > Clostridia > Oscillospirales > Ruminococcaceae > Ruminococcus. The sequence continues at coordinate 23,623 of JAEEVL010000010.1, read as the reverse complement.
CGGTGCTGTATGAGGAGCGGTCACGGTCAGTGGTTGTGTTACAACAGGTGAAGTAGCAGCAGCGGAGGCCGTAGGTTCGGCAGGAGCTTCGTTCTGCTGTGATTCTTCGGTAGGTGGAAGTTCTGCCTGAGTTTCCTGACGCTGGGCATCGGGTATCGCGGCAGCTGTTACAGCTGCTTCTGTTGAGATCTCGGTGGTATCAGTTGTCTCCTCTTCGGAAGCCCCTGTTGCAACCTCAGAGCTTGGCGGGAGCGTAGTCTGTGCAGCAGGCTGGCTTGTCGGCTCTGACGGGGGAGGTTCTTCGCGGGCAGGTCTCTGACCGAAGTTCTCCGGGCGCGAGATCATAAACTGGTGCGTCGAGTCGTTATATTCGACTCCGGCGGCTATTTTTTTCAGAACGTCTTTGGACTGCCGCTGCATGACTGCCTGCATTATCAGGTTTACCGAGCCGAGTACGGCGATAAATATTGCAAGCAGGATACAGGTGATGATCGCAAAGACCTTCAGCTGAGCTTTTTTTACCATACAGTCCCCTCCTATTCAAGAGAATAGCCGATTCCGCGTGCAGTCTTTATCTGGACCGGTGCGGATATTACGGACAGCTTTTTTCGCAGGAATGATATATAAACTTCAATATTGTTGTATTCAACATCGCTCTCATAGCCCCATATTTTCTCTATGATACGCTCTTTCGGCAGTATCTGCCTGGGGTTCGAGATGAGGAGTTCCATTATCTGATACTCTTTCAGGCTGAGTTTTACGTCATTGCCCTTGAAGACAACGGAGCTTGTGTTTTTGTTGAGTTCGAGACCGTTATAGTCAAGGCGGTTGTCGTCCACAAGTTCGCCTCTTCGCCTTGTGAGAGCGCGGAGCCTTGCGAGGAGCTCACCTGTCACGAAAGGCTTGGTCAGGTAATCGTCAGCGCCGCGGTCGAGACCGTTAATCTTGTCGTCGATCTCACTTCTGGCGGTCAGAAGCAGCACCGGTGTGCCGATCTTCTCACTGCGGAGACGGCTGAGTATATCGAGACCGCTCATACCTGGGAGCATTATATCGAGTATTATACAGTCGTAAACGGCTGTCAGCGCGTTATCGAGACCGTCTATTCCGTTATAAGCGGTATCAACGGTGTATTTGTTGCGCTTTAATATTTCTGTAAGCGCGTCCGCAAGCTGGACTTCGTCTTCAACTATGAGTATTCTCATATTTGCTCTCCTTTCCAAGGTACACTTTCCGATTCTACTATTATTATACCATAAAATATTGAAATAGGCTTAAAAATTTCTGAAAAAATCGCGGATTTTGCAAGGTTTTGTCGATATATACAAAAGTTACATAGAAAAATTGTAAGTTGAGTAAATTTAATATGTTGATTAAGAAAAAAATAAAGATCATTTTTGTGCAATCCAACAGTCTTTATAAAAGGTTCTTAACAAATATTGACTAACCGAGATATTTATGTTAGAATAAATATTGAGCCAATAGGGCTTTTGTAAGGAAGAAATAATGCGAATTTGTTTCGCGTGGGAGGGGATCCGCTTTGCTATCGCCGACAGAACGTAAGAAGATCAGCAGCTTTGCAAAAACGCTGCTTCCGCATTTCAGCGCGGAAATGAAGAAATACGAAGAGATCTATGCAAATTATTCTGTAAACGGCTATTCAAGAGATCTCTGTGAACAGTACGCTGAAGCTTTTATAAACGATGTTAAAAAGCCAATGACTGAGGATATTATACAGATCGCGTCACTGTATGACAGGATACACGACAGCAAGAGTGCAGGATTTTATCTTGATATGCTTTCGGAAAAGAAGCTCAGCGGTGAAGAGCGTTTCAGTTATTGTATCGAGATGCTCAAGACCACGAGCAAGCTCGGCAACTGGCGCGACGCTGAGGATTTTCGTACTGAGAATATCAATTTTATGCAGTTATACGGCTTGAAACAGTCGTTGCAGAGACAGGCGGATATGTATATGGCGCTTGCACTTGCAGACTGCGCCGCAAAACATTACTATGACGCTTTTAAACTGCTAAGATTCGGCTATAAGCCGAGCGGCAGGAATGATACTCAGCTGCTTGAGATGCTGATAACAGGCGTGTATATATTTGCGCGTTCGGGTGACAGGGACGGTCTTAATGATGCCGTAACGAACACTCACAACTGCCTGAAGCTGTTCAGCGAGTATGAATTTGCGTGGAGCAAGTCGTATTACGAGAAGCGAATTGAAGAAGCCGCAGAAGGAATATTGTAATTCACAGGAGTCTTAACAGACTCCTGCTTTTTTATTGCAGTATACAACGCAGCACAAAAGTGATACTGCGAATGTCGTTAACAATTTGTTCATAATTTAGATATAAAGTTTTGTTAAGAAAGAGTTACATTTATTATGAAAAAATATATTTCGTAATTGTAAGATATTTATTTTAAAGAAATAATTACAGTATCAGATGACAAGTATAAAAATTCGGATTAAAGAAATCCCATAAAATAGGCGAATAATTATATGTTGCTTTTTGAGGTGTCAAATGAGTAACTGTTGATACTTACCAAAATCAAATATCAAAACAAAATTGTTGTTCATAAAATATTAATATAAAATATTAAATTAGCCAAAGCAATATAGTGCTAAAATTGAGCAATATTATCAATTGCATTATTTTGTACAATCCTTTATAATACAATTGTTGGGAGTGATACTATCATTCCCACAGGCATAATTACATTCAGATACATTTATTGTGTCCTGTAAAATCGGCAGATAGCTCATCACTGCTTATCCGGTATTAACTCCGCCGGATTGATCCTACCACCGGCCTTATCATTCTACTGTGCTGAACAGCTGTTATTGAACATTAATGCCTATAATATGTTTGATCGCCTAAAGCAGCTTTCGTTATTTCATAATATCCAGAACCGGTCATACTATTGCAAATGAGAACTATCAGGCGCGGCGGAATTGCGCTGCCGAAACAAAACGGAAACGTATAGAGGGTGCGTTTTCGTAATGGTGACGACCTTCATTGGCTTTTTGAGAGGGTGCCAATGAAGGTCATTACACTTTTCATGTGAGATAGAATTAGCCGTCCTTTTTAAGGACGGCCTTTTTTACATTCCTGAAGAATAACATTTGCAAATTCGCTGCGCTTGAAGGCTGAATGTCTTGATGAAGCGTACTTGGCTGCACCGCCGAATTTTTCAGCTCTGAAGACCTTTATGCGCTTCGGCTGACTGAATTCGGCAAGGACGAAGTCCTCGCAGTCCGGAGCTTTGTTCATAGCGCGGACGAATTTTGCCCTAATAGCGATGAACTGGCGAATCCTATCCTCATAGCCTTTTGCGCTTAGTTCGCTGTAATATGCCTGTTCGATCTCTGTGAGAGGTATGGAAAAGGCTTCTTCACGGCGCTTTTCTTCGGCAGCAGCCTTTGCGGCGGCTATTTTATCGAGACGATCCTGCTTTAATTGCAGGAATTTTTCATTTTTGGAGAGGTCAGATGTGAACGCTTCCCTGTGTATTGTGTAGAGTGCCTCTGCGTCGCTTAGGGCGTTATGAAAACTGCCTGACTGCGGCTCATAACCGAATACTGCGGCAAGCTCGCTTATGCTCACTGCCTGTGGGAGTCCCATCTGCTTGATGGTAGCGTCCTGTATGTCAGCAACACAGTTGTATATCTTCTTTATCGAGGAGTAGTTGTTTTTAGTGCGGCGGTGCTGATTCATATCGCCTTCGAGACCGGGACGGTCAAAATTCCCCCACACGTACAGTGAGCTGACTTTGTACTTTTTCAGCAGTTCAACCACCTCACCCATGACCTCGTTGCTGTCCGGTGAAGCGTTAATCTCAGGCTGTGTCAGGCCGGTCAGTTCACGGCACTGGCGTGTCATTCTCGGGAATTTACACGGACGTATCGTGCTGTAAAATTTTTCTGCGATCTCATAATCCGGGGAACATATCACAAGTCCGACTGAGAGGAGTTCGCTTCTTGTATTATCTATAAAACCTCCGCAGGTAAATTCAAAATCTGCGAAGCACAGGTATTCTTTGTTCAAAGTCGTAAAAATTCCTTCTTTCTGGGTGTATCAAAGACGAAATGACGGGCATAATAATAATGTCAGTCATCGATTATAGAAGCTGCTGGTGCATTTTCTGCGGCTTCCTTACGGCGTTTTTTCTCGCGGCGTTCTTCGCCGAGGTCGTATGAGAAATACTGGCAGAGCGCGATAACTGCCGCAAGGCCTGCCGGTATCATGCACGGCAGGAGCCTTGTCTGGAAGAGACTGCTCGCGGAGACGTTCTCATATACGCCCGAGCCGTGCCAGCCGTTAGCTTTGGCACGTTTTACCAGCTTGCTCAGGATAGCAAGGCACATGATGAGTCCGGTGGATGTGAAGAAAAGCGACGCAAGATTTGTGAGGCTTTTTCTGAAAATGCAGAGGATGGCTCCGGCAGTCATAAGGACTCCCGAGAGCATCAGCAGTATGCCGTAATTAGCGAATACGGCGCCGTAGCTGCTGCGGTTATAGTATATGCCTGCGCCGGTCATACACGTCATAAACAGCGGATAAACTGCTGTGAGGACAAGCATGACGGCTTTGGCTGTATTAATATAAGGGTGTTTTTTTCTTGGGAGACGCTGACGTGTCTTCATTGGAAAAATTCTCCTGAAATTACATAGATTTCCTGCTTGGCAGGCTGTGAAATATATCCGTGACTTTTTCTCTGTAATATGTAACAGCCGCGGACAGATAATATATTTGCTGCGTGTGCAGCGATAACATTATGAAAGGACGTTGATGATGCAGCTTAGGCAAAAATTATCAAAAACTGCTGCGGTGCTGCTTTCTGCTCTTCTTGTAGGAGCTTTCGGAATTGCAGGGCATTATTCCCGTTTGCTTCCCGGGCATATGACGGCTGCGTCAGGTGAACCGCTGAAAATAGCACAGTATCCTGAGCTTAGCTGTTCGGGACAGCCTTCCGGCGGCAATGACAGAGTAGTCGTATCGCTTTTCGGTGCACTGCCGGTAAAGAGCGTTCAGGTCGAACGAAGCGAAGCGCCTAAGCTCATAGCGAGCGGTATGCCGTTTGGTATAAAGCTCCTTATGAAAGGCGTTATGGTGACAGAGCTCGGCGATGTTGAGGATGACAACGGCAATTCTATATGTCCTGCGGCGGAAGCCGGTATCCGTAAAGGCGATGTTGTATGTCTTGCCAACGGCGAGGAGATTAGCTCCAACAGCCGGCTTCAGTCAATAATAGCTGAAAGCGGCGGCAGGGATGTAGAACTTACAGTCAGCCGTGACGGTGGCGAGTTCACTGCCGTACTTGAGCCTGTATATTCCGAGAAAAACGGCTGCTGGCGCGGCGGTATGTGGGTGCGCGACAGTATAGCCGGTATCGGTACTGTGACCTTTGTGAACAAGGCTACCGGAGATTTTGCCGGTCTCGGGCATCCTATATGCGACTGCGACACGGGCGAGATAGTGCCTGTGAGCAGCGGTGAAGCCGTTCCGGTCGAGATAACCGGTGCTAAAAAAGGCGAACGCGGTATTCCTGGTGAGCTCCTCGGCAGTTTCAGACGCGGAGGAACTTACGGTATGCTTAATCAGAACAACAGTGCCGGAGTATATGGAAAGCTGAGTCCCGAAGCTTTCGGCGAGCTTGACGGCGAGGAAATGCCTATGGCGTATTCAAACGAGATAACGACCGGCAGCGCTGATATAATATCCTCTGTGAGCGGAGTGCCCGAGAGGTATTCCGCACAGATAGAGAGCATAGACTATAAAAGCGGCGATGAGACCAGGAATATGGTTATAAAGATAACTGACAGCCGGCTTATTGAGGCGACTGGCGGTATAGTTCAGGGAATGAGCGGAAGTCCGCTTATTCAGAACGGTAAGCTCATAGGAGCTGTAACACACGTATTTGTTGCTGATCCGACGCGGGGCTATGCGATATTTGCAGAGAATATGATGAAAAAGCTCACCTAAAAAACAAATGGGCGTTACATTGTAACGCCCCAATACATTAAAAGTGATTATCTGTTCTCTTCGCTGAAGCCACTATCAACGAGCTCGATAAGAGCGTCTACTGCTGCCTTTTCGTCAGCTCCGTCAGCGATAACCTTAACATTTGTACCGCCTACGATGCCGAGTGAAAGAATACCGAGAAGGCTCTTAGCGTTTACTCTGCGTTCTTCCTTTTCGATCCAGATAGATGACTTGAATTCGTTAGCCTTCTGGATGAAAAATGTTGCGGGTCTTGCGTGGAGACCAACCTGATTCTTGACCATTACTTCTCTTACAAACATAATTAAACTCTCCTATTCTCTGTGTTGCAGGCTCACCCTTTCCTAAGCCTGCGTTACTATTTCTGCTGCTGTAATCATTATACCTTTAATTTTTTTCATAGTCAACGGATTTTTGTGTATTAATCACTACTTTGCTTTAAATTCTACATTTAGATAAAATGTGAGAGAGAAAAGGGTTGTCAGCTTGTTAATTATCACTACAAAAATGTTTGGGCATTTTGCACATTATTCAACGTGGATATATATGGAATACTTATAAAGGAGTGTCGATAAAGGGTATATATTGAGCGCTATATGGGTATATAACGAAAAATATAATTAATATATAAATAAATGAAAGAAAATTGTCACAAACCGGCAACAATTTCATTACAAATCGGATTTTTCGCTATATTTCGCCAAAAGATCAGGACGACGTTCCTTTGTGAGAGCGATACTCTGTTCAAGACGCCACTTTTCAATGTTCTTGTGATGACCGGACAGAAGCACCGGCGGAACAGCTTCGCCTTCCCAGACTTCAGGGCGTGTATACTGGGGATATTCGAGCAATCCGCTGTAAATACTTTCATCTGTGAAGCACACTTTATCGGAGAGGACTCCGGGACACATTCTCGCAACCGTGTCAACAAGCACAAGTGCCGGGAGTTCACCGCCTGTCAGTACATAATCACCAATAGATATTTCCTCATCGACTATTTTGTCTATTATGCGCTGGTCAACTCCTTCGTAGTGACCGCAGACGATGAGGATGTTGTCCATTTGTGAGAGCTCTATGGCTCTCTGCTGGGTGAGTACCTTTCCTTTGGGAGACATATATATAGTATGCGGCTTGGTGCCCATATCGTCACAGACAGCCTTGTAGCAGTTATATATAGGCTCACACTGCATAACCATGCCCATTCCTCCGCCATAGGGCGTATCGTCAACACGGCGGTGCTTATCCTGGGTATATTCGCGTATCTGTCGGCAGCTCACTTCTATCTTGCCGGCTTTTCGCGCTCTTCCGACTATGCTCTCACCGAGAACGGTCTCGCACATTTCTGGGAAAAGAGTTGCTATTTCAATATGCATAAATACCTCCTGTTTCTGAGTTAAGAGTATAGGCGAAAGATTTAAAGCTTTTATTTCTTTTCTTCAGGAGCTTCCATAATAAAGTATATAGAGGAAACTTCCCCTGAACCGGTGGCGAGTATCTCAAGCTTGCCATTATCCTTTGTGGTGTAGGTAAGTGACTGATTTACGGAGATCTCAGGTTCACCAAGCTTTTCTTTGAGTACAGAAACATTATCGTTTGCGGTAAAACCGTCAATAGAGATTGCGTCCTTGTTGAAGTCGTTTGGTGTGTAAAGTATTGCTTTTACCGGCTGATCCTTGTCGACCTTATCCGGAGTACAGTAGTATTCAAATGCACAAATGACACCGTCCTTGTTGAAAATATCTATCATAGCACCGTTGCTGCTTTTCTGTGCATAAGAATCGAGATAAAAATCATCACCGAGGTCGGCTGCTGTGAATGGATATTTCAGCTGCTTTCCGCAGATCGAGATCTTTTCTGTAAGCTCTGCTGTTGTGAAACAGGCTTCAGAAGATGATGAACTGCTGCTTTTGCTGCCGCAGCCTGTGAATGTTATTGCAAGTCCTAACGCGAGGACTGCGCTAAAAGTGCTTTTGGTCTTCATTTTTTACTCCTTAGTCAAATAAACCTTCGAGCGGACGGATAGTCATAGTACCGCCGTCAATATCCGTGAAAACCACCACATCGGCTATTGCAGGTACGAGGTACTCCCTTTCGTCGCCCTTTATGACGTAAACATCGTTCGCACCAGTCTGCATAACATCAGCTATCTTGCCGTAGACTTTGCCGGAATCAGCATCGCTGACTTCAAGACCGATGAGGTCCTGTATGAAGTAAGTATCATCGTCAAGTTCAAGATCATCGCGGTGCATATATAGAAGCTTGTTGCGGAGCTTTTCGGCAGCTTCGGGCGTATCGATGCCTTCGAGCTTCATAATGACAGTGCTCTTGAAGACTCTCGCGCGTACAACATTTATCTCGTCGTGAGCTTTGCCGATAAACAGTCTGTCGAACTCACAGAGGAGCTCCGGAGTGTCGGTGTAGGGCATTACCTTGACTTCGCCGCGGATACCGTGGGTGGTGACTATCTTTCCTGCTTCAAGAAATTGTTTTTTCATAATATCTCCGTTCAAATGGTATCGACGCTTGACAGAGCAAGCGGTATATGTTATAATAGCAAATGAAAGAGGACATCGCACAAGCCTAATGGCTCAGCGGTTCTCCTCCACGCAACGTTTATTTAAGAATAGCCGTCACTTGTGGAAGGGTGGGCGGCTATTTCTTTTTATTATTGTTAAGATCTATAATTGCAACTACAAGCATAAGTAAATACAGTAATTCCGTTATTGACATCTTAACCACCCCCGTTTCCGGAGGAAGAATCGAACCGCCGCGCCGCTATATACAACGCCCTCTGTGAAGATTATATCACAGAGGGTGTTTTTTGTCAATTAAGGGCGCAAATAATAAGCGCCGATTTAAGCCTCTTGCTTAGTTCTTCATTTCAAAGTTTTCGCCGAGAACATCCTTGTTAGCTTCGAGGATAGGTCTGATGCACTCAGAGAGGAACTCGTCTACCTGCTGTGAGCTTCTTCCGGTGTAGTTCTCGGGCTTGAGAACGGCATCTATCTCTTCCTTAGTTACCATGAACATAGGATCAGCTTCGATAAGCTCGCAAAGGTTGTTGTCCTTGCCGAACTCCTTTACCTGTCTGCCGGCTTCCATAGAGTAGTCCATGATACGGTCGTGGAGCTCCTGACGGTTGCCGCCCTTCTTTACAGCGTCCATCATGATGTTCTCACTTGCCATAAAGGGAAGCTCTGCCATAACACGTCTTCTTATCATCTCAGGATATACAACGAGTCCGTCAGTAACGTTCATCATAATGTTGAGGATAGCGTCAACGCCGAGGAATGCTTCTGCAACGCTGATACGCTTGTTAGCGGAGTCGTCGAGAGTTCTCTCGAACCACTGTGTACCTGCTGTAAAAGCGGGGTTGAGAGCGTCTATCATAACGTATCTTGCAAGTGAAGTGATTCTCTCACAGCGCATAGGATTGCGCTTGTAAGCCATAGCAGAAGAACCGATCTGCTTCTTCTCACGGGGTTCTTCCATTTCCTTGAAGGACTGGAGTATACGCATATCGTTGGAGAACTTGCTTGCGGACTGTGCGATGTCGCTGAGAACTTCAAGTACCTTGGAGTCTACCTTACGTGAGTAGGTCTGACCGGAAACGGGAACAACGCTGTCGAAGCCCATTTCCTCAGCTATCATCTTTTCAAGCTGCTTTATCTTGTCTGTATCGCCCTCGAAGAGTTCCATGAATGAAGCCTGAGTACCTGTTGTGCCCTTTGAGCCGAGGAGCTTGAGGGTAGAGAGACGGTATTCGAGGTCGTTGAAGTCCATAAGGAGCTCGTTGAGCCAGAGAGTAGCTCTCTTGCCGACTGTTGTGAGCTGTGCCGGCTGGAGGTGTGTGTAAGCGAGACAGGGCATAGCCTTGTACTGGTCAGCGAACTTAGCCAGATTGTTCATAACGTTTATGAGCTTTCTGCGGACTACCTTGAGAGCGTCGCGCATGATGATAACGTCGGTATTGTCGCCTACGTAGCAGGAAGTAGCTCCGAGGTGGATGATACCGGCAGCTTCGGGACAAGCCTGTCCGTATGTGAAAACGTGAGCCATAACATCGTGGCGTGTTATCTTCTCGCGAGCCTCAGCAACCTCGTAGTCGATGTCGTTTACGTGCTCTTCGAGCTGCTTTACCTGAGCCTCAGTAACGGGGAGACCAAGCTTCATTTCAGCTCTTGCAAGAGCAACCCAGAGTTTTCTCCAGGTGGTGAACTTCTTGTCTGCGGAGAAGATATACTGCATTTCCTCGCTTGCGTAGCGGGTGCAGAATGGACTTTCGTAGCTGTTCTTATTATCGCTCATATTAGTATACTCCTTATCAGCGCCATAGCGCATATTATTTCATTATAATTATACCACTATATAAGAGAAGTGTCAACTGCCGGTTTTTCAGATTCAGGATTGTAGGGGCGCCCTTTGGGCGTCCGTGACACCCGGAAAATGTTACGTCATAAATGTAGGGAATACAGTCTCCGGTGTTCTGTGTTGTATTATTCCGGTCAGCCGTAAATAAAAAAACGCTTTGTTTTAGCAAAGCGGTTAAAAGAGCCAGGTATTTATTTATGATAAACGTTTGTAGGGCACAAAAACCGCCATAAAGAAGCCTTAACCTCTTTATGGCGGTCGAATTACATATCGTTTCTGTTTTCGAGAGCCTTATACAGCGTGACCTCGTCGGCGTATTCGAGGATACCGCCTACGGGGAGTCCGAAAGCGAGTCTCGTCACCTTGATACCGAGCGGCTTGAGCAGACCGGCAGCATACATTGCGGTAGCGTCGCCTTCAACGGTGGGGTTCGTAGCCATAATGACTTCTCTTACGCCGCCCTCGGAGATACGCGCAAGGAGCTCCTTGAAGCGCAGCTTGTCCGGTGTGACACCGTCCATAGGTGAGAGCAGACCATGCAGAACGTGATATACTCCGCAGTATTCCCTTGTACGCTCGAAAGCTGTAACGTCCTTGGGACTCTCAACGACGCAGATTATGCCTTTGTCGCGCTCATCATCGCTGCATATGGGGCATATCTCTCTTTCGGTGAGATTCTGGCAGCACTTGCAGCAGCGCACATTGCGCTTTGCATCGAGCAGAGCTTTAGCGAAGTCCTCGACAGCAGCGTCCTCCATAGACATAACGTGGTATGCAAGGCGCTGAGCCGATTTCATACCGATTCCCGGAAGGGAAGCGAACTTTTCCGCCAGTACGACCAGCGGCAAAGCGTTATGGTCAGCCATTATCCTTAAAACAGGCCGGGAAGTGAAACTCCTCCGGTGATCTTGCTCATTTCAGCCTCAGTAGTAGCTTCAACATTGTTTACAGCTTCGTTTACAGCGCTGATGATGAGATCCTGGAGCATCTCGATGTCCTCGGGATCAACGACCTCGGGCTTGATATTGAGTGACTTGATAGTCTTCTTGCCTGTAACAACAACTTCAACTGCACCGCCGCCGACTACTGCTGAGAAGTCTCTTGCCTCGATGTCTTCTTGAAGTTCTGTGATCTGATCCTGCATCTTCTGAGCCTGCTTGATCATTGAATTCATATTCTGAGCGCCGCCGCCCATATTCTTGGGGATTCTTGCTTTCATTTTCAAATTCTCCTTTGATTTTCATAAATATATATAAAGCAACTGAATTGCTTTTTTGACGTTTACTGAGAACTGCCGTTTTCGACAGCTGTCTCGATATTGTTTGCCTGAGCCTTTTTGATAAGCTCCTCAGCCATGTTCTTCTGCTGATCGACCGTGGTCGCGCATCTTGCCTTTATGACAAAGCGCTGTCCAAGTACGCGGTTGATAGTCTCACCGAGCGAAACGGCGTTCTCCTTGGTCTTGAACAGGGTTATGAAGAAACGGTTCTGTGAGGTTATGAAGATGATATTGCCGGCTGTTGCGGCAACAGAGCCGTCAAGACTTCCGGCCACCGCAGGGTTGACGTTGCGGAATTCTTCGAGGACTTCTTCCCAGCGTTCACAGGGGACGAGGTCTTCCGGTTTGAGCTTCTTTATATCCACAGAGGGAACAGGCTCGGTATCCGGAGCGGGATTTTTAGCTGTGAGCACATCCGGTTCGGCAGGAGTACCGCCTGAAACGGGAACTGCCGGAGCTCTTTTTATCATATCCTCTAACTTTTTTATTTTATCATAAATTTCAGAATTGTCAATAGTTTCAGAGTGATTTCCGCTGTTTCCGCTGCACAGTTTTATGAGTGTCATCTCGAATTCTACCCGCTTGTTGAGCACCTTTGCCATGCGCTCACGGCATTCCTGGAGAGCATAGAGACGAGCCATTATCTCTTCAAGTCCGGAGTTCTGAGCGAGAGCTTCGAGACGCTTCAGCTCATCGGGCATACATACGATAAGTTCGCTGTAATTCGTTGGCGAAGCCTTTATAAGCATGATGTTCCTGAGCTGAGCTATGAGTTCTTCACAGAGCCTTGCAAGGTCCTTTGACATATCGTAGAGCGTTCCTGTTATTGACAGAGCCTTGGATATATCGTGACCGGAGATAGCATCGAGCATATCGTAGAGGTAGTCTCTTCCGGCAATACCGGCAGCGTCGGAAACTGTTCCGGCATCTATTGTCTCAGCACAGGCAGAGCACTGGTCAAGGAGCGATACAGCGTCACGCATACCGCCGTCTGCCAGCTTTGCTATGAGAGCTGCACCGTCATCGGTGAGGTCGATAGATTCCTGCTGAGCGATATATTTGAGTCTTGCCGCGATGTCCTCAGCCTTTATTCTGCGGAAATCATACCGCTGACAGCGTGAGGCGATAGTTGCGGGGACTTTGTGTATCTCCGTTGTGGCAAGAATGAACTTGACATACGGAGGAGGTTCCTCCATTATCTTGAGGAGGGCATTGAAGGCTCCCTGTGAGAGCATATGCACCTCGTCTATGATGTATATCTTGTACGCGCCGCGTTCGGGAGTGTAAACAGCTCCGTCACGTAGGTCTCGTATGTTGTCAACGCCGTTGTTTGAAGCAGCGTCTATCTCGACTATATCCGTGAGTGAACCGTTGTCGGCATCACGGCAGATGTCACATTCGAGACAAGGGTTGCCGTCCTTCATATTCTGACAGTTTACTGCTTTTGCAAGGATACGTGCACAAGTGGTCTTGCCTGTTCCGCGCGAACCGGTAAAAAGGTAGGCATGTGCGGTCTTACCGCTGGTTATCTGATTTTTCAGCGTATCTGTGATGTGCTGTTGTGAGATGACGTCATCGAATGTCATAGGACGCCATTTGCGGTAAAGAGCCTTATACATACACGTTCCTCCTTCCTTGCCGTATATGTGCCGAGAAGCGGCTTTATGTTGCATTGCTGCTGTGGTTTTCGAGAACTACGGCAACCTGTATCTTTTTGAAGTAAAGGGTGAATTCCTTTTCGTTGCCTATATTGTTAAGAAGAGCGAGCCGGTAGTATTCCTCGCCCTTTTCGATATTTTTCATAATGGTGTGAGCAACTGCCGCACCGCCGAGAGCTTCGGCATATGATTCGCGTCGGTCGATGGCTTCCTCGAACCATTCAAGAGCAGTCTTTCCGTCATTGAGACGTATGTATATCATGCCTATCTCGTATCTTGCACGGTAACTGTATCTGTGGTCTGTGTCAATGAGCTTTTTCAGTTCATTAACAGCACTGTCTGTATCTCCGGTGCCGGCGTGGCAGCGTGACAGGAACAGCGGCATTTCATCAATGCTGAAACCGCTGTTCATGGCTTTTTCATAGCAGAGAAGCGCGTTCGGGTACAGTCCCATGATCTGATAACAGCGTCCGCGGTAAAACGAGAGGACGCCTTGTTCTTTTGCGGCCATTGTCATACCGCTGGTGTCCATATCCGTGAAAATGTTCAGAGCTTTTCTGATATCAGCGGCGTGAAACGCGAGAAGACCTTCCTCGAAAAGAGTCGATTTTCTGTTGAAGCCGGTAAAAGCTTCGTCGATTATATCATCGTCGAACTGGTGAAAGGCTTTCAGACCGTACTTTTTCATTTCCAGTAAAAAGAAAAGAGCCAGCGACGGTAAGAATATCATAATCAGCAGCGAAAGCAGAGACATCAGTGTGATAGCGTTCTTGTTTGTGAACATCAGACAGCCGGCAAAGAACAGTACCATAAGTAAAAGTGTGAGCGCAGCTGCCTTAGCGGCGGAACGCTTCAAAGAGAGGAGCGTCCGTTTGGTACGCCTTGCTAAAAGCGATAAAAACATACTGGAACGTCCTTCCTCAATAAAAAAATTCCGGAACATAGATGTGCAGGCTTGCTGCGGCACACAAAACAAACCGCTTAATGCTGCTCGGTCTCCCGCCTGACATGGTTCACGGGGTTTTGTTGCACAGGGCCCGCACATCTATATTTCGGAATTTTCCTTAATAAATAGAGCGGACATACGCTCTATTACACATTATATCACAACAAAAGCGAATTGTCAAGAAATTTTTGCATTAAATGTAGGAGCATTTTTGAAATCGGCTGAGTTCTCGCGATACGTGACATATCAAAGCAGAGATTTTGACGTTTTTCTCTTGACAATACACACGGTTTAGTGTATAATTAATCTTGCTGACAAAAGCCACGTTTGTAATGTGCAGGTCTCGGACTGAAAATAAAGCGACAGCCGTGTAGCACCTTACAATTTAAAAATTTAATAATGCTAGTGTAGCACAGTTGGTAGTGCAGCTCATTCGTAATGAGCAGGTCTCAGACTGAAAATAAAGCGATAACCGTGCAGCACCTTACAAAATTCAAAAATTTAATATGCTTGTGTAGCACAGTTGGTAGTGCAGCTCATTCGTAATGAGCAGGTCTCGGACTGATTATAAAGTGACAACCGTGCAGCACCTTACAAATTCAAAAATTTAATAATGCTTGTGTAGCACAGTTGGTAGTGCAGCTCATTCGTAATGAGCAGGTCTCGGACTGATTATAAAGCGACAGCTGTGCAGCACCTTACAAATTCAAAAATTTAATATGCTAGTGTAGCACAGTTGGTAGTGCAGCTCATTCGTAATGAGCAGGTCGCCCGTTCGAGTCGGGTCACTAGCTCCAAAGAACCGCTTAGGATTGTTCCCAAGCGGTTCTTTGCATTAATAAATACTGAATGAGCGGATTGTTATATACGATGGGCCTTAATAAATTTCTTGATATTCTTAATACTCCATGCTATATCCAGTCTGTAATTCATAGAATTATTTATTTCCTCTATGATATTGTAACAGAAGGCTTTTTCTCCATCGGATATTTGTGGATTATCAAGGCACTTTTTCAATTCGCAGATAACGGTACTTGAATTATTATCAGCAATATTTCTCAATGCTTTCCACAGACTATTTTGCAAGCCGAATGTACTTTTATCTTTAAAGCCCTTAGAAAAAAGTAGATCTTTAAGTTTAATAATTTGCGGCATAAGTTCAAGATGTTTAGTATTTGATATAGTCTCTGTCAAGCTGGAAACTTCCACATCATAATCCGGCAATGTCATTTTGTCTTTAGCCAGTGAATAATAGACTTCTAAAGCATACTTGCTTTGCATATTTATTAGCGGAATTAAAAATTTGGTTTTATCAGGATTCGTA
Organism: Ruminococcus sp.; assembly: GCA_016290875.1. Taxonomy (GTDB): domain Bacteria; phylum Bacillota; class Clostridia; order Oscillospirales; family Ruminococcaceae; genus Ruminococcus. The sequence continues at coordinate 8,040 of JAEEVL010000010.1, read as the reverse complement.
GAATTGTAGCTTTCAAGTTTTTTAGCAAGTTCGGGGTTATTATTTGATGCTGTAGTTTGTACTATGGCGTTTAATAATTCCTCATCATTTGTTTCTAAGAATCTATTATTTATATAGCTGTAGTTTATGTCATTTTTGATTTCTATGAGGTATTCCAATGCATCTTTTTTGTAATAATACGGAATATCAATATTTAGACATATTTGTTCTGCGGCTTCTATTGCGTAATCAAGTTGCTTCTCTTTACAGTATTGAATATGACTTATTATTGAATGCATACATAAGTCGTGATTCTCAAGATTATTCTTCACGCATTCATTCAACTCGTTTTCAGTTAAATGTTCTGTAACGTAATCTGGAAACGCTTGATTGTCATGTGAATCATCTCTAAACATCTCTTTAGGTATTAATGTCATTTTCTTATGCGTATCAGTATTGTATTTAATATTAAAATATTTTGATAGAAAACAGAAATATAATGCTCTGTGTGAAAACTTGATAGAGGATGCTTCTTCTTTTATTTCATTGTTTATAACTTCATCGATATCTATAGATCTGCAATACTCTATAATTATTGATTCTTGTTTGTTGCTAATAACAAGGTTTCGATTTTTATTTAATAGAATATTTACGACATTTGTAATACAAAAATTATTCCAATTATTGATTTGAGCAACAAAATTTTTGATATTCCTATCTTCAAACTTTGCAAATTTAATACACCAGACAACATTTTGCAGCTTTTCTTTCTGAACACTATTAGATGCAGCGAAATAATCAAAGAATTTTTCATTGACGTTATCATAAGTTAGAGTCTCATCGTTCAATTCAAGTATTAATTCATTAATGAGTTCTTGAAATTTTTCGCGACTGAACAAAGCATTGAAGAATTCTTGTAATCCTGCGTGTTCAATTTTATTGTAATCTACTGGAGGTTGCGGTGGTGAAAATCCTTTTTCAATCAATAATTCACAATATGCATGATACCTCGAAGAGCCATATTCTAAGCCTGACAAAATCGTATATACATAATATTGATTATTATCTGGTTCAGAATAAAAATATCTTCGTAAGCAATCTATCATTACATCTTCATCACAAAACAATTTGAAGAATTTAGCTATATATATTGTTCTGCGATTGTCGTTATTTGATTCGGATAAAAGTTTTTCAATGGCGATGGGTAGTGTTTCTGTTTTTATAAAGAAATCCTTGAATACCGAATCAAAAGAAGAACGATTAAATTCATAAGATTCAAGTATCGCTTCAATTATAACATCAAAAAACGACTTTTCTCCTTCTTTATAAAAGGAAATAGCTTTTTCGAGAATCACTTTATAATATTTTTCATTTCTATCATGGTAATATCCATGTGTTTGGTTAGAAAAGTGCTTTATAATACTTGCAATTGCGTTAGAATCATTTATTTTAGGATAGATATCTTGAATTGCAAAATCTATACCCACGCTGTGACTTAAACGATCGTGAACTGCATGATTTTGAATTTTGAGTAATAAATCAATATATTCCTCATACAAGTTACTATCTATGATATATTTTACAATCATATATTTGATGTAGCCAGAATCATCTGAATCGGCTTTTAGTTCATCCAGTTGTTTTATAATAACATTTGTTATTTCAGGAGTTCCTAGTTTTAATTTACCCATAGCTTCTATGGAGATTGCTTTAAGATAATCATCTCCAGCTGAAATATGATTGAGTAAGAGCAGTCTTATTCTTTCTTCGTTATTATAAAGATTTCCTTCAAAATAGGAAATTAGTTTGATAGCGTTTGCTTTTTCCCATATAGTAAAACCATTATCAATATAATTAATAAGAAAAATGAGCGTTTCTTCGGTGCAGCTAAACATTACAAGAACTTCAAGATCATTTATGCCTCGTGTTATATACATATTATTTTTTGTATAACGATTGAAGATCCTTTGGAATATTTGATTTCTCTCTTTTTCGTCAATTCGACTAGGTTCAAATTTCACTAACAGTTCGGGAGAAATCTCTGCTAACCATTCGAGCAAATCATCTTCATCGTGTATTAAAACTAAATATGATATTACATTCAGCCATGACTCTCTGATTTTTGTGTGTTCTTTATCAGAACAAAGCACATCCTTTATTGTTTCAAAATCTTGTTGGTCCACGTATTTGGCTGCTAAGTATTCACGAAAGTTGTTGTGTTCAAATCTCCATTGTTCATTGTTATTAGCGAAGAATAAAGCTGAATGCTGCAACAACTCACGGTCAGATACATCTTCAATCAAATATTGATAATCGTCAGTAGAAAGAATGGATTTATCCTTCATTAGTTGCATGGAGAATGCAATTTCTTGTAGCAGCCTATTTAGTTTTACTTTTGATTGGTTAATGATATCTGGATTACGATATTTAGAGGAGTCAAACTTGAAAGAATCGCGTATTATTTCTCCCATCAATTCCTTTTTTGGAGGTAATGCTCCATGTTGTATCATTAACTCGGTAAGCATACATAGATAAAAAGGATTACATACTAATCCTTGTAAGTTGTTTGAAATAATATGATTTTTAAAACAAGAATAATCGACTTTTCGTCCAGTGACATAAGAAGAAATGTCACTCTCGGCTAATGGGCATAGTCCAATTTCTTTGAATCCTTTAAATTTAGAATTACCACCGTCTGGATCACTAAATCTATAAAAGTTGTTTCTTACGGATATTACTATTCTATCGTTTGGGCGATATTCTGTATAGCTATTGATTTTTCGAGCGAAAATATCTCTGTGTTCTTGGAGTGTTTCATCAAAAGCATCAAAAATAAGCAGCAGAGGAATGTTATCATATTTAGCATATCCTCTCTGAATAAGTTCTTCTATTGATTCACCAGCATAATTAGACAAAGAGATAAGTAGTGGGAAGTATTCTGTATCATATGACATTGCAGCTAATTGGCTTAATACAACGGTTTTTCCGCATCCTGCATCACCTAACAATACTATCAGTCGTTCTTCTTTACAATAATCAATAAGAGATTTTGCTTCGCTTTTGTGGAAATATTCCGTTGATTCCTGAATATACTCATATGGAATAACTTTTCTATCAATTATTCCTGTTACCATTGGATAATTCTTTTTAATAATGGTCTCTTCGTTAGGCAACAAAGCTTCTTTAATTTGATGAGTTTCTTCATGAATGTCAGAAACTTTATTTTGAATATCAATGATATAAACTTCTATATGTATAAGCTTATATTCTATTTCTTCTATAGATTTTGCATTTTTGAAGCATTCAAAGAAAATATTAAGCCCATGGTCTTTTTGTATTTCTACATCAATAAGATTATAATAATCATCTAAAAATTCGGTTATTTTACTGTTAATACTGGGAGATGTAGAAGGATGGTGTGAAAACCAGTCGTGCAAGGATTCCTCTATGTCAGAAAATTCAAAAGATGTTTGGCTTGAAGCAAAACTATTAACCCATTCAGAAAAAACAGTTTCATACTTGATTTCTTTGATTAGCCTGTTGAATACAAGTGAACATATATTTGCATATTTTTCTTGAAATGTTCTTTGTGGAAACAACCTGTTAACTGCTTTTTTTACTACTGAATCCGAACCAGTTTGCATAACGACATCAGTTACCGAGGTGATGATTTGTTTTTCTATACCATTGTTTTGAAGCTTATATTTAACATACTGTGAAAGGCACGCAACTAAGGCTTTGCTACCAGCTACAATCACTATTTCCGTAAAAGGCATTAATATCTCCTCCATTCTCCGCCATATTCTTTAACATTATTTTAGCATAAAAGATACATAATTACAAGAAAAAGCTGCTATATACGATTATGTACACAGCAACTTTTTTATCATTATATAAAATCAAGAAATCCCTTAGTAAACGCATCGGGCAGCAAGAACTGCTTCTCGCCTGCCTTGAAGTGAACTATAACATACTTATTGGACTTATACTTTTTGACAACTGTTCCGACACCGAACATCTTATGCGACACCTTAACGCCGACTTTAACTTTTGAAACATCGAAGGATTCGGCTTCAGGTTTTGCAGGAGCAGAAGGCTTCTTAGGCTTACTGTCAGGAGTAGGTATGCCGTATTGTGCAGTAACAAGCTCCTGTTTTGGTGGAGTTACAGTAACGGCAGCGGCAATAGTGTCTGCTGGAGAATCATTGCTTTCAGGAGCGTCCATAGTAGCCTGCTGATTATAGAACAGTTTCTCGTATTCCTCGCGTCGGATAACAGTATCCCAACCACCGATCTCGTCGCTTTCGTGCTTATCGATGCCTGTATAAACAAGGCTTGCGTCCTCATAACGCTTGAACTTAAATATAGCGTCATTCATAAGACTTGCATTGAATACGCCTATGGAGCACAGCAGCTCGAAGTCCTTGACATCAAGTCCTGTGACCTTTTTGAAAAGGCCTGGTTCCAGCTGAGTGATAACATCTTTCAACGAGCGCTCACGGTAGTCGGTAAGGTACATAAATACAGGCACACGTGTCGCAAACTTGATAAGTTTTTCCTGTATCTGCTTGCGGAGTGATTTGTATTCCTTTTCCTCGTCGGTAAGCTCTTTTTTCTCCTTGGGAGTGAGCTTGTCCGTACCTTCCTTCTTGGCTTTTTTGACAGCTTCGGATTTGTTGATGATAGTTTCGATATCCTGATTAAGACTTCTGAACCCCTCGATACGCATAAGTGCGTCGAGGGCATCTTTATTATTAATGAGTCGTTGCAGCGTATTATTATCAACATTTACAAGCAGAGCCGACTCCCAACGCTTGGCGAGAAGTGTTGCTGATGTACCAGCCATGGCGATATCAAGTACATCCTGTGCATTGATAGCTTTCATCGTCGAGCCGTCATAGGCAAGGACAGGAAGGAAGCTGATGAACTCCGCTACCTTCTTTTCAGGATTAGATTCGTCTACATTCAGACGGCAGGAGTAATCTGATATCTGACGCAAAGCACGATCAAGGGCGAAATCAAAAACATAACACTCACGTTTCATTATCTCCTCTTCGCCGTTCTCATTTGTTATTACCCATGGCGACTGTACTCGGAAAGCTGCCTGGAAGTATGTCTCTGGACTTTTAAGGTTACGCAGCATGAATATTCCCGTCCACGGCTTGACTGTAACGCCGGTGGTCAGCTTACCGCATGAAAGCGTTATCGTTTTTGTTTCAAGCGGATTTTTCATGGAGCTGATAACAGGTGCAACGGCGTCCAGACCGATTCCAGCCTTTGAGCCTGCACAGAGATTTATCTTATAATCATGATAGAAAGCGTTCTGCTTTTGCTGCAAGAGATTATACATAGCTTCGCACGATGCAACATTCGGCAGAAACCACAGCGTATGCGACAAGACATTCAGCAGTCTTGTGTCGGAATACGGCATAGGCGGACGCTTGTCTTGTCCGAGCTTCAGATCGTCGATACTGGAGGGAAGATATGCACCTCGCACCAGATCAAGCCACTTCTGGACCTCGTTTTCATATACAAAATGTGCTTCAGCACCCTTGCCTTTTGCGGAGAAAAATACATTGAGGTCGAACTCGTTGAATTCTCCCTGCTGTGCGATCTGGCGGATACTTTCGGGAATCTTATACGTCATAAGAACCATTCTCGGCAGAGCAAGGTAAGGATTCCCCGAACCTTTCCACTCATGCTTGGCACGCTGTTCATCGGAGTATGTCCAGTTATAGATCTGATCTTCGATGAACTCGCCGCTGTTTATTGCACGGAACGGTGTACCCGACAGGAACAGGTAATGTCCCGTAGTAATGGGGAGAAAGCTCTCATTATAGGCATTACCCGCTTCCTCCTGCTGGTACTTCTCCATATCGAAGTCAGCGTCAGCCTCGTCGTCGGGATTTTCAAACAGCTTCTTGGCATTCTCACGCCATGCACCGAAGTGGTACTCGTCGAAGATAATAATATCCCAGTTATCGGTGTGTATGAACTCATTTTTCGCCTTGATACCGCCGTTCTCGTTAGTGCCGAGCAAGTCCTGGAATGAACCGAAAACAACGATAGGCTTTGATTTGTCTGCCTTTCGATAAGCAGTATCAATGTCGATTTTATTGTTGTGAGCATCTTTGTTGGAGATGAACTGCCAGCCTTCAAAGTCAACATGAGTCACAAGATCTTCGTGCCATGCTGACTCCACCGCAGGCTTGAATGTCAGCACAAGTATCCGCTTGAATCCCATTTTGCGGCAGAGCTGATATGCGGCGAAGGTCTTGCCAAAGCGCATTTTAGCGTTCCACAGGAACTTCGGTGCACGGTCCGGCTCATCAGCTTTCGCCTTTCGGAAATACTCCATTGTACGCTTGACGGCGATGTGCTGTTCGGGACGCATTTTGAAATCAAGAGTGCGCTGAGTGTCAGCGATCTCGCCAGTTCTCAGCTCTCGGACTGCCGCCTTTACATCGTCAACAGAGCAGCCGTACCACTCGTTATCGTCCTCGCCTTCATAGAGCCTGTGAAAGCCATTTCGGCGGAGTATAGCGTGAACATCGTGGTCGGTAAAGCATGAACCGTCGGGACGCATAGCCGAATCCGACCACAGGATCGTGTACGGGACGCCGCTTGTGTGCATTATCTCACGGATACGGGTTTTTACGTCACGGTCGGTGTAGCCGACCTTTATGTAGCCGTTGTGACTGGCAACATCATTGAGCCGGAAAGCGTATATGGAAGGTGCTGCCGATGGGCGCTGAGGGAAAAATTCCTGTTCGATCATATTAATCACCGCCTAATTCTTTAGGTTTAATCATTGATTCAATGAAATCTATCTCCTCTTTAGATAGTGAGTATTTTTTATATAATAGTTCATCATTCCATTCTTGGGAAAAATCTTGAATAGGAATAAATTGAAATTTATCTTTTGAAAGGTTAATTGAAGAAACGGCTTGTAGTAATAAAAATCGGAAGAACTTACTGCAAAGGTATTTAGCAAAATTAATTGCTTCATTCTCCGTGTCGGAAACAAATGCAACTAAATATGAATCGGTACAAACTTCATTTGGTGACAAAACTCTTGTTGTAGAAATAACCGTGAACATACCGCTTTTATCTGGTTCACCTGCATGTTCACTGGTAACTTTACTAATCATTACCTTGTATTTATTTATAATATCATTTCCTTGTGTTATGATATTCTTTGGGATATAGCCTTTCCCACCGCTTGAATATAATAAAATCTCATCTTCATATTCGCTTCCTCTTGCGGCGGATGATAATCCAAAGGGATTACGTGTTCCAACTAATTCTGAAACTGTTTTTTCTTTAAAACTCTGAACTTTATGAATAATAGAAATAGCTTCATTATATCTTACAAACACTGGAAATTCTGATAAATTACGTATTTGTGTTGAAATAATATCGTCATGTATATTGGTAAATTCACATGGGCGAGGATTATCTCTGTCCCATAAAAAATAACAAACACCTCCACCAAGACTTATGCCGTTGAAACAGTCCTTTGCATTGACATAGTCAACTATACGCACATTTCGATTGTCTTCAAGCATTTCTTTTCTGAAATCATCAAGTCCTTTTCCACCAGCAAACCAACGAGATGGAATTATCATAGTTATATATCTCGGTTTTAGCATTTTAGCCTTTTCAACAAACAATTGATATAATGGAGAGGCACTTGCTCCGTTTCCTCCGTCGCTAAGCTGATAAGGCGGATTTGATATTATGACATCGAACTTCATATTAAAAATTTCCTCTGGTTTTATAGTATGTATCCACTCATAGGCATGAGTTTCAAGCTCGTCACCACGTTCATACTGGCTCTCGGACGCTCCGCAGTAAACGCACTTGCCCTTTTCCCATTTGTGGCTGATTCGCTTGAAACGGATATTGCCCTGTGCATCGTCAAATCGGCTGACGGAATAATTGCTGTTGGGATACTTGCTGCAATAAAGTCCGCGCCGTGACAGCAGGCTCGTCAGTTCCGTAATAGCGATACCGAAAAGCTGTTTGTGGAAGATGTGGTCGATACGCTCCTGCAAAACG
>JAEEVL010000032.1 GCA_016290875.1 Ruminococcus sp. | reverse complement strand
TAGTCGGTGTTTATGGCGCAGAGGTCACACCCGTTCCCATTCCGAACACGGAAGTTAAGCTCTGCCGCGAAGACGATACTTGGCTGGCGACGGCCCGGGAAACTATTTCAATGCCGGCACTAAGATAGCCCTTCAGGAAATCCTGAAGGGCTTTTTGCATAGGAGGCGAAAATAGTGCAGAGGTTATCAAGAGCGTTCAGAATTATCCATGTAATATTTCTTGTACTATCTCTTATATTGCTGATCCTGTCATTCAAACTGAGTTCCAAGCCTGAAAATATAGAGTATTATTACAGGAACGGTAAGATAATTTCACATTCATGGCATAATACTTTCTATGCTGTATCGGCGATATTCTCTGTTGTGGTTATAGCTTCTGCTCTGATATACAACGTGTCCTCTGTTATATATAATGTCCGGAATAAAGCTAATAAGCTTACAGGTCGATTTGCCATTTGGCTAATGTCGATTGTAACTATTCTCCTCATAGCTGCTTCGGCGTTTGTACTTGATCCGCGCGGCAGTGATGCTGTTGCTGATCATTCGCCGAAATGCTTTGAATTCAGCGATGGCAGTCACACTTTAGTTATCGAGGAAAAATCATATCTGCTTTGGGGTGGAGGCACGGTCTATCAGCTTGGCAGTGACAATAAGGCTGAGATCATCGGCAATTTTAACACCGATGACGGTTTCAGGAATAACGGCGCATATGATATCGAATGGTTCCCTGATCATGCTGAGATAATGTATAAGTATGGCAGCGGTGATGAAGTGCAAAAAAAGCTGAAAGTCACCTTTATATAAAAATAACCGGATAAGTTCACTGAGAACCTATCCGGTTTTTCTTATTATTCCTCAGGCTCTTTGATCTCGCCTACGATCGGGAGAGGATCAATACCCTGACGTGTGTAATAGTCTGAGAGAGCGGACTTGATAGCCTGTTCAGCGAGAACTGAGCAGTGTATCTTAACCTGCGGAAGTCCGTCGAGAGCCTCAACAACAGCAGCGTTTGTGAGCTTGAGAGCGTCTTCAACAGGCTTGCCCTTGATGAGCTCAGTAGCCATAGAAGAAGTTGCAACAGCAGCACCGCAGCCGTAAGTTTTGAACTTAACATCGCTGATAACGCCCTTGTCTATCTTGAGGTACATCTTCATTATGTCGCCGCACTTAGCATTTCCTACCTCGCCGACACCGTCTGCATCCTCGATTTCACCAACGTTACGGGGATTTGAGAAATGGTCGAGAACCTTTTCACTATAAAGCATAAAATTACTCCTTTATCATCTTTTTTATAAGATCATTACGTTTTATCATTTTCACGTCCATGGGACCGAGAACAAATTCAGCAGTCTGACCTTCGGTAGCGGTCTCGCTGAGTCTTGAATAGACCGAAATGGCCTTGATAGTATTAGTAAGAGTCTGCCCGTTTCGCGCATTTATCGCAATATCATCGCCGACTTTGAAAGTGCCTTCGGTAACTGAACCGCGGACTGTAACTCCGCCGCTTATAGACAGAGGAGTTGTTGAGGTTATGATGAATTCCGCGTGGCAGGTATCAGCGACACCTGACTCGGGACGGTATTCATTTTCCTCATACTCGCGTATCTCGCGTTCGTCGTCAGTAATGAAATCCTTTTCGCGCTTTTCAAATATTTTACTGAACAGTCCCATTATTCGTAGCTCTCGCCTTTCATCATCTTCTCCCATACAGGGGACATTGAGCGGAGCTTGTCCACGATCTGCGGCAGAACTTCGAGGATATAGTCAACATCCTCATCGGTGATGTCGTCTTCGATAGAGAGTCTGAGTGAACCGTGTGCAATCTCATGCTTCAGACCGATAGAGAGCAGAACGTGTGACGGATCAAGTGAACCTGATGTGCAGGCTGAACCTGATGAAGCGCATATACCGTACATATCGAGCATAAGGAGAAGTGACTCACCCTCGATACCCTCGATAGAGATGTTGAGGTTTCCGGGGAGACGCTTGTCTCTGTCGCCGTTAAGACGTGTGTACGGGATCTTGAGGATTCCGTCGATGAGACGGTTTCTCTTAGCTGTTATGGAAACATTCTTCTCAGAGATGTTCTTTGTGGCAGCCTCGATAGCAACGCCAAGACCAACGATAGCGGGAACATTTTCTGTACCTGCTCGCTTGTTTCTCTCCTGAGCGCCGCCGTGAATGAGGTTCGGGAGAACGATACCCTTGCGGACATAAAGAGCGCCGATGCCCTTCTGAGCGTGTATCTTGTGACCTGAGAGTGAAAGCATATCAATGCCCATCTTCTTAACGTCGATGTCAACGTGACCTACTGCCTGAACAGCGTCTGTGTGGAAGAGAACGCCTTTTTCGTGGCATACAGCAGCTATCTCAGCGATAGGCTGGATAGTACCGATCTCGTTGTTTGCGAACATAATGGAAACAAGAGCTGTATCCTCGCGGATAGCATTCTTGACATCTTCAGGTGAAACAAGGCCCTTGTCGCTTACCGGCACGTAAGTAACTTCAATGCCGTGCTTTTCGAGATACTGAGCAGTATGAAGGATAGCGTGGTGCTCGAAGACAGAAGTAACGATGTGCTTCTTGCCTTTCTTAGCCATAGTTTCAACAGTACCCTTGAGAGCCCAGTTGTCTGCTTCTGAACCGCAGCTTGTGAAGAATATCTCAGCCGGAGCAGCTCCGAGTGCGGCAGCTACCTTTTCTCTTGCGGCCTCAACGTCACGCTGAGCGTCACGGCCGAGCTTGTATATGCTTGAAGCATTTCCGTAAGCTGTACGGAAGTAAGGCAGCATTGCATTGAGCACCTCTTCTGATACTGCGGTAGTCGCTGCATTATCTGCGTAAATTGAACGTTTATCCAAAATAATACCTCCTTATTTTGCCGAATATATATCGCGCTGTTCGACGGCAAGTCGGTCGCAGCGCTCGTTCTCCGGGTGACCGGCGTGTCCCTTTACCCAGTTGAAAGTCACATCGTGCTTTTCAAGCAGGGGGAGCAGTTTTTCCCAGAGATCAACATTGAGGGCAGGCTTTTTGTCTGATTTTATCCACCCTTTTTTCTGCCAGCCGTACACCCAGCCTTTTGTAACGCTGTCAACGACGTACTTGCTGTCAGTAGTGAGGATGACCTTGCAGGGTTCTTTGAGAGCGGCGAGACCGGTTATCACGCCGAGGAGCTCCATACGGTTATTGGTAGTTGAACGTTCACCGCCGGAGAGTTCCTTTTCGACATTGCCGAACCTCAGAACAACACCGTATCCGCCGGGACCGGGGTTGCCGCTGCAGGCACCGTCTGAGAAGATCTCAACAGTTTTTATAATAAGCCCTCCTCTGATAGTAACATTATAATAGTACATTAGTATTATAACGCATATACCGCAGATTTGCCTGTATGTTAACCGCTTGAAACCCTAAACATGTTAGTTTATACTTACTTATTTGGACAAAACTTGTTAAAATCAAAGGTGATATTTCGGGATTTTTGTTGACTTTGGTAACTGTCGGTGATATAATTATATTGTATAGCGTCCTGACGGAGTTCAGAGCTATTCAAAAATCATTATAATTAAGGAGCAATACAAGTGGGAAAGTATTTTGGCACAGACGGCTTCAGAGGAACAGCTAACGAGAACCTCACAGCCGACCACGCATTCAGAGTAGGACGTTTTCTCGGATGGTATTTCGGGGAACTTAAAAGACGCAGCGGAGACGATTCCGCACCGCGTATAATAATCGGTAAGGACACACGCCGTTCGAGCTATATGTTCGAGTATTCACTTGTCGGCGGACTTACAGCATCAGGAGCAGACGCATATCTTCTCCACGTAACTACTACACCTTCAGTAGCGTATATCTCACGCGTTGACTCTTTCGACTGCGGAATCATGATCTCAGCAAGTCACAACCCATACCACGACAACGGTATCAAGCTTATAAACAGCCAGGGCGAGAAGATGGAGGAATCCGTAATCGACCTTATCGAGGACTATCTTGACGGCAAGCTTAACGCTTTCGGTCAGGAATGGAAGGAGCTTCCCTATGCAAAGGACGACAAGATAGGTCAGACAGTTGACTATGTTTCTGGCAGAAACCGCTATATCGGCTATCTTATCTCTCTTGGAATGTACTCTTTCCGCGGCAAGAAGATAGGTCTCGACTGTGCAAACGGAGCTGCATGGAATATCGCAAAGGCAGTATTCGACGCACTCGGAGCTGAGACACACGTTATAAACGCTGATCCTAACGGCGTGAATATAAACAACAACGCAGGCTCAACACATATCGAGGGACTCCAGAAGTATGTCGTTGAGAACGGACTTGACGCAGGTTTCGCATATGACGGAGACGCTGACCGCTGTCTCTGTGTTGACGAAAAGGGAAATGTTATCTCCGGCGACCATATCCTCTACATTTACGGAAGATATATGAAGGAGCGCGGAAAGCTCGTCAACAATACAGTTGTTGCAACAGTAATGTCCAATTTCGGACTTTTCAAGGCATTTGACGAGATAGGCATTGACTATGCAAAGACCGCAGTAGGCGACAAGTACGTTTACGAATATATGAAGGAGCACGGCTGCTGTATCGGCGGCGAACAGTCCGGACACATCATCTTCTCGAAGTACGCTTCAACAGGCGACGGAATCCTCACCAGCCTCAAGATGATGCAGGTAATTATGTCCAAGGAGAAGCCTTTCAGCGAGCTCGCAGCACCGTTCCACGTATATCCTCAGGTACTTGAGAACGTCCGCGTAAAGGATAAGACAGCGGCTCAGAACGATCCTGATGTTCAGGCAGCTGTAAAGGCAGTCGGTGAAGCTCTCGGCGCTACCGGCAGAATACTTGTCCGCGAAAGCGGTACAGAACCTCTCGTACGTGTAATGGTAGAAGCTGAAGATGAAGCTACCTGCCGCAAGTATGTTGACCAGGTGGTAGAAGTTATAAAGAAAAACGGTCACGCTCTTTGATTTTAAAATATCAGTATAGGCAATGATAGAAAAATAAAAAAGACAGGGCGCTTTGATTAGCGTTACTGACGGTATAGAGGGAATTATTATGAAAAAACAGGTTTTTAATCCTTTTCTTCCGGCTGACACATGTATTCCCGACGGAGAACCGCATATTTTCGGTGACAGAGTATATCTTTACGGTTCACATGATATTGAAGGCGGCTGGACTTTTTGTATGGGCGATTATACGGTATATTCAGCACCGGTCAGCGATCTTGCTGACTGGCGCTGTGACGGAGTTATATACCGTGCAAAACAGGATCCTGACTATTCCGAGAGACCGTATATGTATGCTCCGGATGTAGTACAGGGTAAAGACGGCAGATATTATCTGTATTACTGTATGTCCGGGGAATACGGCTACGGCGGATATTACGGACCGATAAGCGTTGCAGTTTGTGACGAGCCTGCCGGGAAACATGAATATCTTGGATTTGTCCGCTATCCTGACGGTACGCCGATGAAGAAGTATGTCTGCTTCGATCCCTGTTCATTTGCTGACGGTGGAAAGGTATACATTTACTATGGAACGCAGTATCAGGGCGAGACAAATGAAGTTCTTGCAGCTGATGAAGCAAAAATGGCAGATACCATGAAGCGCTTCAACAAGAGCCGCGAGGAAATACTTGCAACAGAAGACAATGTGAACGGTCCGGCAGTCGTTGAGCTTGAAGACGATATGCTCACCGTAAAAGGTGAGCCGCGTCACATCATTCCGTATGAAGCTGATTTCGGCGGACACGAGTTCTTTGAAGCAAGCTCCATGCGAAAGGTGAACGGCAAGTATTACTTTATCTATTCATCGCAGAAGAACCATGAGCTTTGCTATGCAGTCAGCGACTATCCTGACAGGGACTTTGTGTTCAAGGGAACCATTGTTTCAAACGGTGACGTCGGCGTGAACGGTGTTACGGATGACTGCCGCATGAATATGACGGGCACGACTCACGGAAGCATTATCGAGATAGACGGTCAGTGGTACGTATTCTACCACCGTCTCACACATAAGTCCGATTACAGCAGACAGGCGTGTGCCGAGCCGATAACGATATCCGCAGACGGTACAATAAAGCAGGCGGAGATGACATCCTGCGGTCTTAACGGAGGTCCGCTTGAGGGCAAAGGAACATATCCGGCAACTATTGCCTGCAATATAACCAACGGCAATATGCCGCACGGTTCAAACAAGATATTCGAGGAGAGCTTCCCGAATGTAAATCACAGAGAAACCGAGAGCGGCACAGACCGATTTATAGCCGAGATAAGTGAAGGAACGCTTATCGGATATAAGTATTTCAGCTTCAAGGGACTTGAACGCATGACACTGACAGTCAGAGGCGGAGCAGGAAGCTTTGCAGTGAGCACGTCACTTGACGGTGAGTCACTCTGCACGATAGATGTTCCTGCCTGTGACGAGTGGACGGAAGTGAGTGCAGCAGTAAGCCTTGAAGACGGCGTTTATCCTATATATCTGCGATATACCGGAAACGGTCAGGCAGAGCTGAAAGAAATATCTTTCGACTGAGCTGCGTGGTGCATTTTGGTCAATCGACAGCCGTAATTCCCGGAATATTTGGGTAAAAACCGGAAAAATGCGTAAAATGGTGAAAAAATATTGACGTTGCAGATATGAAGTGATATAATGTTAAATGGCGGTTTTTCGCCAGATAAATATAAAAACAGAGAGATCCGGAGGTAAAAATGGCTAAGAATAATGACCGTAACCTTAACGTTACAATAAAAAATGCAGGAGACGAAAAAGACGAAGTAATTATCTCCTTGCCGTCGATAATGCGAAAACTCAAGAAGTATTTTCTTCCTTGGATAATCATCGCAGCAATGCTCGGTGCAATGATAGTCGGTCTTAAAACAGTTGAAACTATCAGAAACAAGCCACCGATCACTGCACTTGTAAGTTTCTCATACAAAGGTGTTGAAAAGGGACTTGATCCTGACGGCAGAACACTTGATGTAAATACTCTCAAGAATCCTGAAGTTATCAAGAATGCTCTTACAGAGCTTGATATAGACCTTGAGAAACTCGAGGATGTAAGACAGAATATAACAGTTGCCGGAGTTATCCCTGCTGATGCTATCGACAGGATCACAGCGTACAAGAGTGTTATGGACAAGGCTCAGAACGGCAGCCTCGGCGCTGCTGATGCTATCCTTGATGTTTCATACTTCCCTACACAGTATGAGGTAACATTCAACTATGGCAGAGCAGGCCTCAGCAAGGAAAAGGCTGTTCAGGTTCTCAACACAACACTTGACAAGTACCGTGATTACTTCTATAAGCAGTATGGCTACAACGACACACTTGGTGCCGCAGTTGCAACTATCGACTACAATGATTATGACTACCCCGAAGCAGTAGATCTTTTCAGAAGCTCACTTTCAACACTTGCAAAGTATATCAACGGTATCTCCAATGCAGATACTACACATTTCCGTTCTTCAGACGGATATACATTCGACGACCTCTATGAGACGATCAAGACTATCCGCAGTCTTGACCTTGATAAGGCTGAGTCACTCATTACAGTAAATAACATCACAAAGAACAAGCAGGATTCTATCGACTACTATCAGTTCCGAATAGACAGCCTTACACGTCAGAAGGACGCTGACGAGGAAAGCTACAAGGCAGTAGTTTCCGCTAAGGAGACATACGAAAAGGATAAGCTCCTCCTTGTTCAGAACGGTGAGGGTACAAACCAGGAGATCTCCAAGAATTCCGAGGAGTACGACAGCCTTGTTCAGAAGGAAGTAAATCTTGCTGCCGAGATCGCTGAAACAAGACAGCAGATCAACTTCTATGAGTCAAGAAAGGAAGCTCTCAACAAGGCTTCCAACTGCACACAGGAGCAGATGGATGACATGGAGAAGAGACTCGCAAGTGTTGACGGAAAGGTAAAGGATATAGTTGCCAAGACAAAGGCTGCTGCTGAGGAGTACTACGAAGAAGTTGAATTTGCAAATGCATACAAAGTGCTCGTACCTGCTGCAAATTCCAAGACAGCCGGAATCAAGGCTATCATCAAGGGCTCACTCAAACTTATTATTCTTGCTGAAGCATTTATCTTCCTCATTTACTTCGGTGTTGCATTCGTTACAGCGCTCAAGGACGAGAGCAAGAAAAAAGCTGTTAAAGCAGTTGCAGGAAATGCCGGCGGAGACGGCGACGATGATGATGACGACGATGATATAGACGAAGTTATCGAAGAAGTTGCTGAAGCTCTTGGCGCAGAGGTTGAGAAGCCGAGCTCAAACAACTCAAAGAAAAACAAGAAGAAGTAAGAGTATCCTAAAGGTGCTCATAAGCAAACTCCCGGAAGCAAAAGCTTCCGGGAGTTTTATCTTTATCACAGTTCAAGCACCATAAACACATCAGCGAATATGTTTAAATTGTATTTTCCTGTTTCAACAAAGCCTGTACGGCGGTACAGTTCAATCGCTTTCGTGCTTGTTGACAGCGAGTCAAGGTACATCTTTTTATAGCTGAGTGACTTTGCATTTCCGATAGCGTGGAGAAGCAGTCTCTTTCCGTATCCGTTTCCGTGATAGGTTTCGGACAGGTACAGTGATTTGAGCTCGCAGTCTGTTTTGTTAAGTTCTGCGACAGCGACTGTTCCTATTATGTTCTTTCCGTCGGACATACACCAAAAGCCGGCAAAGTGCTCCGGTATATGCTTATAATACGAATGCCGACCTTCTATGTCGAGACATCTTCCGGATTCGGGCAGACATTCTTCCAGGAAACTTATCAGGAGCGGTTCGAGCTCTTTACGGTATTCAAATGGTTCAAATGCAGGGAGTGTCATAGTGCTCCTTTCTGTTATGTATGCGGACAGCATATGATATTAGTTAGATTATACATCAAATGAATTTATGTGTCAACCGAAACTATAATACGCGCAAACACCGGCTGAAAAAGGAAATTCTTGTACAAAACCAACAAATTAAAGCTTTAAAACTCTCCGAGCTTTTTTGCGTAAGCCTATTGCAATATTACCGGTGTTGTGGTATAATATTAAAGCTAATAAAAATAATATGGCTATCTGTCATTTTTATACGGAGGTAAAATATGTCTACATGGGAAATTATCGGCGGTGTTGCGCTCATGATAATCTGCGCACTCGTTATTATTCTTTGTCTTTCACAGGATCAGAAGTCACAGGACAGTATGACAGCTGCTCTTACCGGTGCAAGCTCTGATTCATTCTACGGTAAGAATGAGGGCAGAACTAAAGAAGCTATCCTCAACAAGATCACAAGAACACTCGGTATCCTTATGTTTGTCGGCGTACTTGCGATAAATCTCATACCGGTCTTTTCCAAGTAAGTATTTTGCCCTGTGACACAAAGGTCATAGGGCATTATTTATTTAAGTTACAGAAAGCTCTTTTATGAGTGCAGCATCGGAGGTATTGATGTCAGAAAAATCGAAAAAGAAAGCTCCTGCGAAAAAAAGCGGCGCTAACGTTGAAAGCTATAAGAAGAAAATAGTTACTTTTCTGACAGCCTTCGACAAAAAGACGATGCCGATAAGTCAGCTGGAGTCAAAATGCCGTACAAAGAAAAACGGCAGGGATAATTTCATAAAGGCTTTCGATGAACTGCGCAATGAGGGCAGGATAATCGTGAGAAAGGGGATGAAAGCCGGACTTTGTTCACGGCTTGGCATCCACACAGGAGTCGTTACAAGGCTCAGCAGGACCTTTGGTTTTGCTATGACCGATGACGGAGTTGAGTATTTTATCCCGGGAAAATGTATGCTTGGCGCTATGCCTGAGGACAGAGTCCTAATATCGCCGATAGAATCACGTACCGGCGAACCGGAGGGCGAGATAGTCGATATAATTGAAATGGGCAGTCAGCAGCTTGCAGGACGCATTGAGATCGTTGACGGCGAGCCCTACCTCGTGCCGGACATAGCTTCAAAGAACCATATGATCATAGTCGACGGCCAGAATGTACCGTTCAGCGGCGGAGACAAGGTAATGGCAGAGATAGTCTACCGCGGACGACGTCACGCCGAGCACAAGGTAAAGATAGTATCAGTGTTCGGAAGTTCGGAGCTTGCGGCTTCGTGTGCGGCTTCGATACTTGCGGTACACGGTGCACCTGTGGAATTCCCTGACGATGCTCTCAAGGAAGCGCGAAAGATAGCAGAGGGCGGCGTTCAGGACTACTCCTTCAATAACCGTGAGGACCTTCGTGACCTTGACATATTTACCATAGACAGCGCCGAATCCAAGGATCTCGACGATGCGGTATCGGTTTCGAGGACGGAGAATGGTTATCTTCTCGGAGTCCATATAGCGGACGTTTCACATTATATAAAGGGCAACAGTGCTCTTGACAAGGAAGCACTCATGCGCGGAACGAGCATATACTATGCCGATCAGGTCATACCGATGCTCCCGAAGGAGATATCAAACGGCATATGCTCACTGAACCCTGACGAGAACAGGCTCACGCTCTCAGCGTTTATGGAGCTCGACAAGGACGGTAAAATGATCTCATACCGTTTCTGCAAGAGCGTTATCCGTTCGAGAGTCAAGGGCGTTTATACTGAGATAAATGAGCTCCTTGCAGGCAGTAAGGACAAACACTTGCTTGATAAGTATGCGGCTGTACTGGACAGTCTGCCGCTTATGGACGAGCTTGCGGATAAGCTCATAGAAAAGCGAAAGCGCAGACACGCTCCGGAGCTTGAAACAGTTGAGAGCAAGCTGATAATAGACGAAAACGGCGTATGCTGCGGAGTAGTTCCGAGAGAACGCGGAAAATCAGAGCGTATCATCGAGGAATTCATGCTGACAGCAAACGAAGCTGCGGCAAAGCTCGCGCGCGACAAGAAAGTGCCGTTCGTATACAGAATACACGAAGCTCCGCCTGAGGCAAAGATAGAGGGAATGCGAGAGATACTGCCGAAGCTCGGCATACAGTGTCCGTATTTCAGCGAATTCAGTCCGGTACACGCAGCGGAG
Organism: Ruminococcus sp.; assembly: GCA_016290875.1. Lineage (GTDB taxonomy): Bacteria > Bacillota > Clostridia > Oscillospirales > Ruminococcaceae > Ruminococcus. The sequence goes on along the minus strand of JAEEVL010000032.1, from coordinate 18,163 downwards.
ATACTCGAAAGAGCGAGAGGAACGGACAAGTACGAGGCAGTAAACCTTCTCGTGCTGCGTTCTATGTCAAAGGCGAAGTATTCACAGGATCCGCTCGGACACTTCGGGCTTGTCCTTGATGATTACGCACACTTTACATCACCTATACGCCGTTATCCTGATCTTGCGGTACACAGGATAATCACGGATATACTTGCAGGCTACGGAAATGAGTGGCTGAGCAAGAGATATGCAGCCTTTGCGGCTAACGCTTCGGAGCGTTCGTCTGCGGCAGAGCTCAGAGCAGTTGCGATAGAACGCGAGTGCGAGGACTGTTACAAGGCTGAATACATGAAGTCACATATCGGAGAGAGCTTTACAGCACGTATCTCCAGCGTTACGGAATTCGGCTTCTATGCAGAGCTCCCGAACACGATAGAGGGACTCATACACATACGCACTCTGCCGGAGGGCGAGTACGACTACTCCGAACCGGTATCGCTCACCGAGCGTTTCAGCGGAATTTCATACACACTCGGCGCAGAAGTGCAGGTCATCTGCGCGGCAGTAAATGTCAGCGACGGACTTATTGATTTTGTTCTTGATAATGATGATGAATAGGGGAAAACAACTATGAAAAAGGAACGTATCTTAGCGGGATTAACAGCACTCACAGCAGCTTTTTCAATTTGCTGCGGATGTGAGAAGAAGAACAGCAGCAGTACAGACGGACTTTCAAACTATTCACTTGATGTGGACGGCGAAAAACAGCCTGATCCGCTTGCACCTCTTGATGACGGCAGCAACAACGGTTCAGCTTTGCAGGAAAACAACAGCACTCCGGCAGCCAACAGCAATAATGAGACAGAATCTACAACTGAATCGACACTCAAAGCAGGAAACTTTGATGCTGAAACAACTACCAAGCAGCAGCGCGATCCGCTTGGTGAGGGCGAATTCAAATATGATGACAACGGAGCTGTTCTTTTCAATGATTCAAAGGAAGAGTCTGACGATGATGTAAAGATATCTGCGGCACAGGCGTTGTTCCAGTCAGCCTGCCGTACAGAATGGGCATTCAAATTCGGCTGCCCGTATCAGATGGATACTTCTGACGTCATCAAGAATGAATTTGGCTGGGAATTTGCAAAGATCACAGATCCAGCGATAACTTCTATCGCTGATGTTCAGCGTGATTACTGCCGTGTCTTCAGCGAAAGATATGTCACCGGACTCACAGACGTATACAAGGAAAAGGACGGCGCAGTTTATGCGCTCGCTCCCGAAAGAGGTTCTAACCGCTATTACTCTGTTTCCAAGATAACAGGTATAAAGGCAACAGAGGGCGACGAGATAGTATTCAACGTAGAGAATTACTACAACGGAAACGACTTCGATGCCAATAAGCCTTATTCTGAGACTGCTGAGTTCTCAGTAGTTGTCAGCAGCGACGGAAAATGGCGTGTAGGCCGCTTTATTCTTCCTTATTAAAGTAATGCCCCGGAGCAGACAGCTCCGGGGCTGATTTTTTGTATAGATACCGCCGAAATATTGACATATACCGGCTAATATGCTATAATGGTAATACTTTTAAGGAGGGCATTTGAAATGAGAAAGATTATTGCATTTGTAACAGCACTTGCAGCGCTCAGCTGTACACTTACAGCCTGCGGCAGCAAGGATGACAGTTCCACATCAACAACAACAGCGGCTTCTTCAACATCTGCATCTGAAAGCGGAACAGGCGAGGATAACAGCGCAGGAGGTTCCGACAGTACAGTTGACGGTACTGAGGACGTTACAGCTTCAAGCGAGGTACAGACCGGTACTTCTATGGAGGCTTCAACAGAGCCGGAAGAAGAGCTTAACGGTCATATTGTGGGTGATGACGCTCCGTATATGAACGACCTCAAGGATATGATAGACTGCCTGAACAACAAGAAGTTTGTCGAATATATAAGTTATATGTATCCCACGGAGCTCCTGAATGCGGCTCTCGAGGCACAGGGAAATTCTATGGAAGATATGGCAAAGCAAATGGCAGAGGGCATGGAAAAAGAGGGTGCAGGAACCGCTCTTCCGGTAAAGCTTGGAAAAGTCGCTGAATATGACGAGTCTGACGACTTGGTAAAGCAGATGCGCGAAGGCTTTGATGAGGCCATGAACAGTTCCGCTGCTGATACCGCTGAAGTAAGCGAACAGCTTGGTTTTGACTTAATGAAATACATCGAGATGCTCAAGGACTGCAAGGTCATTGACGTTGAGATGCTCTTTGCCGACGGAAAGAGCGAAGTAGCTACCTTTATGGCATATGAAGCTGACGGCGAAGGCTGGAAATTCGACGTAACTATGCTGTCTATGCTCACATATGTGAAAAAGTCAAAGCAGAGTTCGCTGAATTCAAATGCAGCCACTATCGATAAGGCTGCCCTTAGTTCTATCACAGATATGGACGCGAAGAGCGGATTCCCGTCGGGCAAGTTTGTGCTTGGCGAAAATAAGTCTCTTGATGTAAATGTTCCTGACGGCGTTGATACTGACGAGCTCCGCAGCAGTATGAAGAACTATTTTGATAAGCTGGACGATCTCAATTACTTTGTAGTTATAAAGGATGTAGATGTAGTTAAGGTCGTTTGCAAGAAGAAGGACAGCGACGAATATATTGGAATATATCCGGCCGACAGCAGTAATACAAAAAACTACGAGGAATTGTATAAGTTGGCAAAAAACGGCGGACTCTATGACGATTTTATGGAACCGGACACTGAATAATAAGAAAAGGCGGATAATATCCGCCTTTCGTATTTCATAAGTTTTAAGGCTGTGTAAACATACAGCCGGTAAATAAAATCAATGAATGAAAAGAAAGGAGCAGTTATATGAAAATAGCAGTTTTTTCAGATGTTCACGGAAATCTTAAAGCATTAAAAGCAGTGCTTGAACAGATAAGGACTAAGAATGCAGACATTACAATATTCCTGGGAGATATTTTCCAGCGTGGAAATGAAGAAACAGAGTGCCTGGAATTATTAAAGGCCAGTGACATTGTCTGTTTGAAAGGCAACTGCGAGCTCTATACCGCATATGGAGTTGACGTTGATCCTGATGTCGAGTATCTCAGGGAATACTACGATAATGTGAGGAGCAGGCTTACAGACGAGCAGATGCAGTTCATCATGGAAATGCCGCTGTTCTATGAACTGGGATCCAACGGACATAAAATACATTTCTCACATTTCCTGTTTTCGGATATTGAAGCTGCATATCCGTATTTACAGCTGTCATCACTGAAAGACGGTGTATTTGACAAGACCTGCGAAAGCGAATACGTGAAGAAATATGACCTCGCTGTGATCGGTCATTCCCATAGAAATTTCGTACAGGGAAATGTTGTTTCTGTTTCGGCGACCGGACTGGAAGGTGCTTCGTATCTTATTATCGAAGATAACGAGGACGGTATCAGTTTTGAGCACATAGAGCTTGATATTGACTGATCCGACAGCAAACAGATAAATAAAAGGACCGCCAAAAGCGGTCCTTATCTTTATCATAATTAATAAGCCTTGCCCCAGTATACCATGCACTTAGCAGGCTTTCCGCAGCAAACGCACTTGTCGCTGATGTTCTCCTGATCGAAGGGGATACATCTTGAGCCGACACCTGTCTTTTCCTTGACTTCGTCCTCGCAGGCTTCATCGCCGCACCACATAGCCTTGATGAATCCGTCACCGTTTTCAAGAGACTTTGTGATCTCGTCGAGAGTTGTGCAGGCATAAGTTCTTCTGTTGCGGTTGTCGAGAGCCTTCTGGAACATACCGTCGTGAGCTTCCTGAAGCTTCTGAGCAGCAGCTGTCTCGAGTTCGTCGAGAGATACAACAGCCTTTTCGCCGTTCCAGCGTGAAGCGATAACGCACTGACCAGCCTCGATGTCCTTAGGACCGATCTCAACTCTTATCGGAACGCCCTTCATCTCATACTCAGCGAACTTCCAGCCGGGTGAGTTCTCGCTGTCGTCGAGCTTTACGCGGAGACCGGACTTAGCGAGTCTGTCCTTGAGCTCGTTAGCCTTTTCAAGAACGCCTTCCTTGTGCTGAGCGATAGGAATGATAACTGCCTGTATCGGAGCAACAGCAGGGGGGAGAACGAGACCGTTATCGTCGCCGTGAGTCATGATAACAGCACCGATGAGACGTGTTGTAACGCCCCAGCTCGTCTGATGAGGATTAACGCGCTTGTTTTCCTTGTCTGTGTACTCTATGCCGAAAGCCTTAGCGAAGCCGTCACCGAAATAGTGTGATGTACCGGCCTGGAGAGCCTTACCATCGTGCATAAGAGCTTCGATAGCATATGTAGCAACTGCGCCTGCGAACTTGTCGCTCTCAGTCTTCTTGCCCTTTACAACAGGCATAGCGAGTGCGTTTTCGCAGAAATCAGCATATACATTGAGCATACGCTCTGTCTCTTCAACAGCTTCCTCAGCGGTAGCGTGGATAGTGTGACCTTCCTGCCAGAGGAACTCTCTTGAACGGAGGAAAGGACGAGTTGTCTTTTCCCAGCGAACAACGCTTACCCACTGGTTGTAGAGCTTGGGGAGATCACGGTATGAATGAACGATATTAGCATAGTGCTCGCAGAAGAGAGTCTCAGATGTAGGACGTACACAGAGTCTGTCCTCAAGCTTTTCGCTTCCGCCGTGAGTTACCCATGCAACCTCGGGAGCGAAGCCTTCAACGTGATCCTTTTCTTTCTGAAGAAGGCTCTCAGGGATGAACATAGGCATACATACGTTTTCGTGACCGGTAGCCTTGAATGTTGAATCGAGAATATGCTGGATATTCTCCCAGATAGCGTAGCCATAAGGACGGATTACCATACAGCCCTTAACGCTGGTGTATTCTATAAGCTCTGCCTTTTTGCAGATGTCGGTATACCACTGAGCGAAGTCCTCGTCCATTGAGGTTATCGCAGTGACCATTTTTTTATCTTTTGCCATAGAAAAAGTCCTCTTTTCTGTAAGTTCATAGATACAATTATTATAGCATTTTTGCAAGTGCTTGTCAATCACGGGAGCGGGGGATTTTTATAAAATTGTTTCGGACCTGATCCGTTCAGATGCCTTTATACTTCAAAATACTGGTTAAAATCTTGTCAATGTGTTAGGCATATATAATTGTATCTTAAAGCTTCCCGTAAAATGGGGAGCTTTTTGTCAGCTTTGTAAATTTAGGGTAAAAATTGGGTGAAAGGGATTGACTAAATAAATTTTTCAGGTATAATATAAATTGGATATAAGTATAGAGGGAAACAAATAATAATTATTCAGGAGAATAATAATGGACGAAAATTTTTCAATTTTTAACATCTTCACAATGCTCGGAGGACTTGCCTTCTTCCTCTACGGAATGAACGTAATGTCCACAGGTCTCGAAAAGCTCACCGGTGGTAAACTTGAGGTGGCGCTGAAGAAAATGACCTCAAACAAGATAAAAAGTATACTCCTTGGTATGGGAGTTACAGTTGCGATACAATCATCGTCGGCGTTGACGGTAATGCTTATCGGTTTTGTAAACTCAGGCATTATGACACTCGGGCAAACTGTTGCAGTATGCTTTGGCGCTGATATAGGTACAACTTTTACGGCATGGATACTTTGCCTTGGCGATATTAAAGAGACCGGCAGCGGAAGTGTTCTTGATTTCGTATTGAGAATGCTTAAACCGAAATCGTTCTCGCCGCTTGTTGCACTTGCCGGCGTAATACTCATTATGTTCGCCAAGAAGAACAAGAAAAAGGATATAGGACGTATCCTTGTGGGATTTGCGGTACTTATGACTGGTATGTCGCTTATGTCAGATTCAGTTGATCCGCTTGCAAACTCTCCTGATTTTCAGAAAATGCTCACAGCCTTTGAGAACCCGGTTCTCGGTGTAGTAGTTGGAGCTGTCTTCACAGGTATCATACAGAGCTCGGCTGGTGCTATCGGTATACTTATGGCGTTTTCAAAATCCGGTGCGCTCACATACGGTATGGCGCTCCCGATAATCATGGGCTGTAATATTGGTACTTGCGTTACCGCGCTTATTTCAACATTCGGCGTTAACAAGGATGCCAAAAGAGTTGCTTGTATCCACATACTTGTAAAGATCATCGGCACTATCGTACTTCTTCCTGTTGTACTGATCCTTCAGAATGTTGTAGGTCTTAGTATTCTTAATAAAACAGTTGGTTATACTGGCATCGCTGTTATGCATACTATTTTCAATGTTGCAACTACTGCAATATTGTTGCCTTTCACAAAACAGCTTGTTTCTCTTTCAATGATCATTGTACGCGATGGAAAGGAAACAGATTTCAGTCTGAAAAAGAATCTTTCAGGACTTGATGAGAGACTTCTTAAGACACCTGCTGTTGCTGTTCAGACCTGTAAGGGAGCCAGCATTGAGATGGCTGAGCTCACACGCGAGACTATTCTTCTCGGACTTGATATATTAAAGGAATACAACAGCGAAACTGCTGAACTTATTATTGAAAATGAAGACATCATCGACAGCTTTGAGGACAAACTGAACAGCTATCTGCTCAAGATCTCAAAGAGTTCCGTTACCGGCAATGACAGCCGAAGCGTTTCAAAGATGATGCACTGTGTAGGAAACTTCGAGCGTATCTCCGACCACGCAGTAAACCTCGTTGAGTCTGCACAGGAAATGCACGATAAGGGAATTGCCTTCTCGGGTGAGTGTATCGCTGAGATACAGGTTATCACGGACGCTATCCGCGAGAATATCAACCGCGCATTTGATTCCTACAAAGAGAACAATCTTGCTATTGCTCATAAGGTAGAGCCGCTTGAAGAAGTGGTGGACAACCTCAGCACAGAGCTTAAGAACCGCCACATACGCCGTTTACAGAACGACGAGTGTACAGTTGAGCTTGGATATATCTTCCAGGACGTACTCACAAATCTCGAGCGTATCTCGGATCATTGTTCAAATATCGCCGGCTGTCTCATTGAGACCGACGAAAAGACCAACATCCACGCTTATCTCCACGATGTCAAGGAGAACGACGAGAAGTTCAGAGAGGAATACCGCATATATGCTGATGAGTATTTCTCACGTCTTGGTGAGCCTAAGGTTAATAAAGCATAATAAATAAAGGACGTATCCGAAAGGATACGTCCTTATTATTGTTTGGATAGTTATTAGTCTTCGTTGGCTTCTGTAGCAGCAATAGTTGTGTACTCGCTTACCTTTGAGAGGTATGCTTTACCGGATGTCTCGTCCATAACGAGCTCATCACCTTCGATCTTGAGTGTCATAACAGGATCTTTGTCTTCGTCTTCAAATATCTTGAGCTCGCTGCCGTCAACAGACCATGTTGCAACGTCCTTTTCTTCTTCTCCCTTATCAGCGTCCCAGCCGATAGCCTTGCCGTCGTCTGTGAGTTCAAACTGTATAAATGTAGCAATAGATGAGCCGCCGGGCAAAGTAGTGATTTCCTGATCTTCGCTTACGATCTTGGAAACTTCATACTTACCAGCGTACTTGCTGCCTGAGCTTTTTTTGCTGCTGTCATCGCTTCCGCATCCTACGAAACAGCCAGCTGCAAGAACAGCTGCCATTGATAAAACTGCTATTTTTTTCATATTCATTTAACTCCTTATAACATATTAGGCTCAATGCCTATGTGCTAATTATACAATAGAACGGTCGAAATTTCAGCAAAAGTACCAAATTGTAATATTTATTCTGTGTTTGGTACAAGGGAAGCTTTATCTGTTGAACGAATTTTGTCTTATTTATCCTAAATTTGTGGCTTAGCTGCGTGGGATTCTCCGTTGCATAGGTCATTCGGACAAAATATCCCAGAAACAGTTTATGCTTACCTCGATATAGTCAATTTGATAGTGGCTAAGAACAAGATATAAATGACAATATTAAAATTGGCGATAGCTGAAAGAATTTATTTGCATTGGATATGCTGATTCGATAATTGACAAACCTTGCTCAATATGATATAATTTAATAGTTATATTTTGATATATTATCTATTATGTATAGTCGGCATTTTAGCATATTAAGGCGGTGTGAAAATGTTACCTATTCCAGAAGATTTGAATAATAAGTATGAGTTTTATAATTATGGTCATGCTTTAGAAATATTATCAGATGCTTTTCCAACTGAATGGCAGGAAATTCAAGATTGTCTAAGGAAATTAGTTATTTCCGTGGACGATCTTATGAAAGCAGGTGGTAATGAAAGTCCAATACCCAAAAAATTTGATGATGTTTTATATCCATATGGCTGGCGAGAAATACGAATTACTGGTGATTTGCTTGTGAAAATGTATCCCAGACAAAACGCTCAGCGCAGAGGTCGTTTTGCCAATGAACCTTTTGAAGAAAAGATGATTGAGGGTTATATAGATGGTCACAACATTGATTTCCTGAAAAACAATGTTGCATTTGATCTTGAATGGAACAGTAAAGATCAAACCTTTGATCGAGATTTATTGGCAATGAGAACATATTTTGATTGTGGTATAATTGATGTTGGTATAATTGTCACACGTTCTGAGGAATTGAACGATATATTTAAGAAGATTAATATAATGGCTAAATATGGAGCTTCCACAACTTGGATGGGTAAACTTACATATAGGTTGGATTCGAGGCGAAACGGTGGATGCCCAATATTAGCTGTTGGAATAAAAAAATCTTGTATAGAGGGTTACGAATAATGAGTTTATTAGATGAAACTACTGCTGATTTTATTTCTTTTACAAATGGAAAGAAATATAAAACAATTTATGCTGATCCTCCTTGGCAGTTTCAAAATAGAACAGGCAAAGTTGCTCCGGAGCATAAACGACTTAGTAGATATTCGACAATGTCACTTGAAGAAATCAAGGCGTTGCCTGTTGCGGATATTGCTGATGAAAAAAGTCATCTATACCTCTGGGTTCCAAACGCTTTGCTTCCGGAAGGACTTGAAGTTATGAAAGCATGGGGGTTTGAATATAAAACAAACCTCATATGGGAAAAGGTTCGGAAAGATGGACAACCTGATGGCAGAGGAGTTGGATTTTACTTTCGCAACGTTACAGAAATTCTTTTGTTTGGCATAAAAGGTAGCAAGAACAGAACATTACAACCGGGAAGATCACAGGTTAATTTATTAAGGACTATGAAACGTGAACATAGCAGAAAGCCAGATGAATTTGTTGATTTGATTGAAGCGTGTTCATCAGAACCAAGACTTGAATTATTTGCTCGCGGAGACCGTGACGGTTGGGATATGTGGGGGAATCAAGCAGATGAGAATTATGAACCTGATTGGAGTACATATGCTAATCATACAGTAGCAGCAGAAAAGAAATAATTGAGGCAGGCATTTAGCTCACGTTTCTTAACGAACAATAATATTTATGATATCTCCGAGGGATAGTCCCCTCGGAGATTTTTGGTATTAAAATAACTGTATTTCGCCGTTTTCGTTTATTACTCTGTCAATCACTATCGCCTTGTCAGCCGAGAATGTGAAGCAGATGACGATGTGATTTCCGCAGGTCCTTGAATGCTTGACTGCCTTCTCGTAGACCTCGATGCGTGAGATGAAGGTCTTAAGTATCTCGGGAGTGAGCTTGCGTATCTCCGTGTACTGCTTTGCGTTGTTAATGAAGTCTCTGACACACTTCTCTTGCACTTTCATTTTGTCGAGCTGCAAATCAAGAGTGCTGAGCTTTGCTTTAAGTTCGCTCTGCTCCTTCTCAAAGTTATCGGAGAGAATATCGTAGCGCTCGTCCGTAATCTTTCCGTTTGACCTGTCCATGAATAGAAGCTGTATCGCATTGTCGAGCTGACTAATTTTGGATTCATATTCGCTTCTAAGCTTTTCATTCTCCTTAAACTGCTTTTGAGCTTCAACCTCACCATTTGCCATTGCCATTGCATAAAACTCATCGGATTTGTCTCGTGCGTATCCGACTACCTGTCTCAGATACCGAAGTACAATACTGTCAAGCACCTTTTCTCGAATATAGTGAGCGGTGCAGTCCGTGACACGGCTCTGATAGCCGCCGCACATATAGTTATTCTTCTTCGGGTCAAGCGTTCTCGCTCGGTGTAGGTAGAGCTTTGAACCGCACTCCGCGCAGTAAAGGAAACCAGCGTACTTGTCGGTCTCGCCAAACTTGTCCGATTTCTTTCTACCCTCATAGTGCTTCTGTACGACATCAAACAACTTTCTCGAAATGATTGCTTCATGCGTGTCCTCAAAGATAAGCATATTCTCAGGCTCATTCTTGAGCGTCTTTTTGAGCTTGTAGGACTTTGTGTATGTGCTGAAGTTGACCGTATCGCCGCAGTAGATTCGATTCTTCAGCATCTCCCTGACCGTTTTCAGCGACCAACGGTACGGCGAGCTTGTTTTCTGCTTACCCGACTTTCGTGCCGCATAAGCGCTCGGAGTAAGAACCTTATCTGCGGTCAGTATGTCACATATCTTTCGGACACCTTTTCCCTCTGCACTCATTTCAAATATTCGCTTGACGATAGAAGCTGTCTCGGGATTCGGTATCAAGTGTTTGTTTTCGTCCTTCATATAGCCGTATGGAGTTGTTGTGCCGACACGCTCACCTCGTTCACCTTTGGCTCGCTGTACAGCACGAATCTTCTTTGAGCAGTCACGGGCATACATATCGTTGAACAGATTTTTGATACCAGACATCTCATTGAATCCGTTCGCACTATCAACGTTGTCAGTTACCGCAATGAAGCGAACATCATACGCAGGGAACACCAGTTCCATAAGCCTATCGGTCTCTAAGTGGTCACGTCCAAGTCTAGACTGGTCTTTCACAATGACTGCTCCGACAAGTCCGTTTTCAACATCTCTGAGCATATGAACGTACTCTGGACGAGTATTATCGGTGCCGCTGTAACCGTCATCGACGTAATACTGACAATTTCGGAATCCGTTCTTGTCAGCGTATTCCTTCAACATCAATCTTTGATTTTCTATTGACAGCGACTCTCCTGCACGCAAGTCCTCCTGACTGAGGCGGCAGTACAGCGCTGTTATCTGTTCCGCGTTTGATTCTGTTTTCATATATCCTCCTGTTCCGAAGCACTCGCTTCTGGAATCAAACCGAATAGGATACACCCACAGTATATCACTACTCGGCCCGAAAATCCAGACTTTTTTCAACCTATTTTATCACCGTTTATGAGATGTTTGATCTTATCCTCAACGGTCTCGCCTGACTTTTCAGGAGGTTTGAAAACAAGCGTCACGTCAAAGGTTTGTCCGTTAATGGTAATCTTCTTGTCAACGCAAAGAGCTTTTTCATTCGTTTTAGACTTCATATGAACTCCTTTCACGTCACACTTTTCCAAACATACTATTCAGTTTTAAAAGATTCTCTGACTCCTGTCACACCTCCCTAATTATAGGCAATAATTGGGGCTTTTAAATTTTTTGACTCCAAGATTTTTCGCGTTTTCTTATTTTGACCCCAATTTGCAAATTCTACATTCTCCGATTTTTCGGCGGGCACTGCCCGTCCGAGGTGGAATGGCGGGCGCAAATGACGCCAGCCTTTTTCCAGCAAACCAAAAAGGGGCACGGGTTCTCCCGTTTTCAGCGGCAGGGCGGAATGCCGTCTGCGATGCTTGCCTTCCCCAAAGGGAAGACTTTTTGTCACCGTCACTACCTTTTCCTTTGCTAATAGTATTGGTGTGGTATCGCCACACTCGCTCCACATTGCGCGACAACCGCATTCAACGGGAGCGGTGGGGTAGCTATACCATTTTCACTCTGAAGGCGGCAAAAAGGATGCCCCTTTCGCCTGTTTCGCAGGCACAGCATCCGAACCGTTGCTGTACCGCTCGGTAACGCTGCTTTTCCTGTCAGGCAAGCTGTTCTATCAGGGACTTTCTGCGCGTGTTTCGGATATTCGCTCCTTACACGTTTCCTGTCATAGTTATTATTGCAAAGAAAAGAAGGCGCATAGTTTATATAACTATCAAGTAATATATATCTTCCTTCTCTGTATTAAGTATCTATTATCTTGTATACTTAATATATAAGCGTATGACATCATGACACAGCCCCTATGACAATCAGCTTTTAAATTTCAATGCCAACTCTGCGTCGCGGAGCTTGTCCTCGTCCATGTCATAATTCAGAAATGCGACCTCATAAGAGTTCTCGACCTGACGACCGTTGTCAGCATAGTTGTTGTGTATGCGAATGATGTCCTTCTGCGCAAGAGTTTTCAGTGCGCGCTCAACGTTACTCACCGACATCGCAGTATCTCTTGCAATACCTGTACGGCTTATGGTCGAGGTTTTCTTTTCGCTGTCGTAGTAACAGAGTAGATTCATCACCACCTTGAACTCGGCAGGCGTAGTGATGTTGAGATACTCCAGCGGTGAATTGATGCCGTTAGTGTATGCTGTGCAGTTGATATTGTTTTTCATTTACATCTTCCTTTCAAATTGACAATAGCTTTTGAACGAATGATGTCAAGAGTTGTCCGGACGTCTTAACTGTGTTCAGTATACACCAGACCTTGACAGAAGTCAATAGATGTTGTATAATAACTCTATCAGTTTCGATTTATTATCTATTATTTGTAAACTTTTTGTGAACAATCAAATTATAAAGCGTTATGCAGATAATTATTGATTGCAAGTGTTATGATAGTTGTATCAACTACTGCGAACACAAATTCTGAAAGGAGAAGCTATGTTTGAGATAGAAGCGCACTACCACGACCGAAAAATTTATTTGTCAGACGGAAGAGAATACCCACTCGGAGAAATACTTCTGCGCTATTTTTCGTATAAAAATAACGATCTGATACATCTATATGAGATATGTTCAAATGCCAAAGAACTACTGAACATAAATTCTGGTTATGATCCGTACAACATCGGAACCAGAGCACAGCAGATAGAAGATATATACGAAGAACTGATACGCATTGCGCAGAAATTTCCGCCATACGACAAGAAGAATTTCAGACATGGACTGCTGCAAAATCTATTTGCGTACTACTATATGCTGTTTGACCCTGTGCGTGACCTCTCCGACAGCGGCAGCACTTCTGCTGCGCCTTCGGAAGGATATATCACCGAAAGACTTGAATTTCTTGCTCCGCTGAAGCATTATCACTACGATGATCTGCGTGTTGGTATGGACTCTGAAGGAAAGATGTTCCGAGCAGAATTTATAATACATATTGACAAGCTCACAACAGAATTCAAAACATTTATAGGCGATCTGCTGCGAGTAAAAAAAGTTTTTATGCCATTCGCAGACGAACTCTGCGCCCACAATAACTATCCTTCAATCGAAAAAGTCATCGAAGTATTTCAGAAGTTTACCGCAACACATAATCTCAGCAACTCATATCTTAATCTGGAGTCCAGCGGCAGTATGTGCATGGGACATACACTTCTCGAAACGAAAAAAGGTCCCATACTCTGTGAGACTTATCGTTTCACATCGCTGGGAGCCTTTCTATATTTTGAGTTGTTCAAGTGCATCGAGAAAAAGTTTATGCCTGTCAAGTGCCGCAACTGCGGTCGGTGGTTCATCATGAAGCATACTACATTCTCCCACTACTGCAAGCGACTCATAAGCAGCAATCCGCCCAGATCCTGCCGTGACATCTCAATGCGACACACCTTCAAGGACAAACTCAAGAACGATCCTGTGTGGGAGATATACAACCGTGCCTACAAGCAGCACTACGCTCGTTTTATGAAAAAGAAAATGAGCAAATCAGAGTTTGCTGAGTGGGGCGACTATGCTGTTGAACTGCGACAGAAGGCTGCTGATGGTGAGTTGGAGATGGAGGAATACCAGAGACTGATCAGGATATAGTTGATCAGAAACATGAGTTAATATTATATCTCTTTTTGTGGAGCACTTACGTTTTCTTTTCAGATACTATTCCATTTTCAATCTGAATTATTCGATTGCAATATAATAGCATTTTTTCATCATGTGTGACAAGAACAATGGTTTTATTGAGATTTTTATTTATCATGTGGAGCAGTGTTAAAAAATCTTTAGCTGTTTCATTGTCTAAAGCACCTGTAGGTTCGTCTGCTAAAATTATATCCGGATCATTTATTAGTGATCTGGCGATAGCAACACGCTGGCGCTGACCACCTGATAATTTATTGCAGGGTTCATCTATTTCCTGCTTTATTCCCACTTTATCCAACACATCGGAGATTTTTTCTCTTTTTTCTTTTGCATCAATTTTAATCTCTGCATATGAAAGAGGTATTTCAATATTTTCATAGACAGTATATGAATCTATCAGTCCATAGTCCTGTAAAATAAATCCAAAATATTTATTCCTGTATTTTGCCTTTTCCTTCTCGCTCAGTGAAGCAATTTCCTTGCCTTCAAGTTTATAAACACCTTCCGTAGGCTTAGAGATTAAACCAATTATTTTAAGTAAAGAGGATTTTCCAGCACCGGATTTTCCTATGATGCCGATAAAATCTTTTTTATTCAATATAAGGTCAACTTCTGACAAAGCATTTATGGTTCTTTTTTTCTTTTTATATGTTTTAGAGATCTTATTCAGTTCTAACAATTTCTTTTCAGTCATTTCTTATTATTACCTCATCATTTTCTTTCTGATTAATAAAACCGGAATCGATCCTGTTATAGCTGCAAAAACAATTGCTGAAATCAATATTTCTGAAACATATGGCATTAAATGAAAAATAGCAATTGAAATAACACCACTGACAAATACAATAAAAAAGCTGATTATCCAGAAACGAAGATACAAATTTGCATTCGTAGCTCCGAAAATGTAGTGAACATTATATACATGAAACTGCTTCTTGAAAATATGATAATAAAAGATCCACATGATACAAACAGAGATCAATGCTATTACTATCAATATTGCAAATAAGAGGATAATTTCATTTCTATGTGTTCTTAACAAATCATCAATTTTATCGATAACTCCAATTAATTTTATATCGATTGGACTTTTAGTTGAAATTATTTTCTGTATTTCATTCTTTGATCCGAAAACAACCATCCTCGTCTCGGCCATATCCAGATCAGAAAATCCCATATTACTGATATCTTTAGTTGACTGCGGAACAATATATGAATAATCCAAAGGAAATGATACGTTGACCGAATTCAGTTCATAATACTCTGAATTTTTGCTAAGGATGCCGACAACAAGCCCTTTAAAGTATTCGCCGTTGCCTCCATTAAGCAATTCATAGGTGTTTCCAAGCTTATAATAGTCCTGTAATTCGTATCCTATCATGATAGGCACGGTATCATTTGTTGTGTTGAAGTCATCTTTATTAAGCAACCTTCCACTTACTACTGATAAACTGAAAACATCCAGGAACTTTTCGGTTATTATCTGTTCACGGATAGTATTTCCTTTATCGGTTGAATCAACGTCATATCCGTATGCAGTATAATATGTAAGTTCTGATTCAGATAGTGAAGTGAAAAAATCATTATATTTTTTCACTGTCCCTTGCGAATCCTGCACCAATCCGCTAAATTTTTCTTCCGACGTTGTATCAACAAGTACATAGGCTTCGTCCGTGTTTTTTCTCAGTTCTTTAAGTCCTTTTATCTTAGACCGACTTTCATCTATATGAACAAGAATAACTCCTAACATAGAGAACATAATAATGTTAAGTACTAAAAATATTATCATAATAAGTTTATGATCTCTTATATCTTTGAATGCATATTTTAATGCTGACATTTATATTTCCTTTCGTACTGTATTTCTTACATAGCTATTGATTATTATAACATATATTGTATATAAAAGGATAAGGAGTGCTAAAATAGAAAGTACATAATCATGATCATACAAAACTATTAAAGACGTTAATATAGAAATGATGCAGCCAAAACCTGAAATACATAACCATTTCAGATATAACTGAATCCGTATTTTATTTTTTCCCCGCCGCATATATAACAAATGTTTATTAATTGTCTTTGAGATGTTATCCAAAGCACAAACAAAAATATCGATCCGCCTATAAAAAATGTAAATAGGCAAGCAATAATTTTAAAAGGGACAATTGTTGTGTCTTTAACTAAGATTAATCGCTTTTCAAACGATAAATCGAATATGGTTTCATTTTTTCTGACCCATGGATATGTTACATCTGAAAACTCATCGTCTGAAACATTATCCAGAAAATATCTTCCATTGGATGTCCCGGTTTTTAAATAATTGGCAGCACACATACTAACGAAGCAATCGGAATTATTATTGATAGAATTCTCTCTTTTTTTAAATGTTCCGATAACCTCATAAGAATCATTATCGATTGAAAAAAATCTTTTTCCCTCATTCAGATACGTTCCATCAAGTAATTCGTCTGATATTATTATAACGTTATTATGAGTTCTGAAATCATCTTCGCTGAATTCCCGACCGCTTGTCATATCAATATTCAGTGACGTATTTTTCAGATATACAGGTGTATAACCTTTATCCGCATATTTTTGTATTCGATATATTTCAAAATCGTCATCAAATAACTCAAGTAACTCTTCACACTGCATTGTATCGGGATTATCGATCGTAATGTCATAATATTTATCTGATAAACTATCAATAGGCACATAAGTTTCATTTATCTTATTCATCAGATAACATAGTATTAATGAAATCGATACCATTATGACAATATTAGGAATGATCCAGAAAAGTTCTCTTTTGATTTTTATCATAAATTAATCCTTACATTAATATAAAAAATGTCAAAATATTATTCGATTAAGAATAGGTTGATGACAAGATATTATCACCAACCTATTTTAAATTAAATGTGATGTAATTATATTAATTGTCCCGATTAATATAATCGATTAAAAATAAATCCAGCCATACCAAAATTTAGTCTGGTTTCCTATTATATTCAGTGAGTCTTTTGCTGTTGCAGTAGCTTTATATGTAGCATTTGTTTTTTTGCTTGAAGCTACCGGCGAATAACTTCTACCGCCTATTACCGAAACATCCTCTCGGGTAATATGCAAACCATTTATCTTAGTCTTTTTTCTCGTGTAATTAACGTAAGACTGCTTGACATATTTTCCAGTATCAAGCGAATATCCCGGATCCTTTGGTATTTTGTACGATGGATTGAACTGTGCAACACCATCATAATGCCACCACCAATTATCAAAATACTTGGTGGAGTATGCTCTATTTGTAGTTTGAGCTGCGAATACTTTATTAATAGGATTAGCTGTAAATATTGTTACTATAGAAGCTATGCAAGCAATTTGACAAAGTGCCTTTTTTAAATTCATGTAGTATAACTCCTTATAAAGATTATTTGAAAAATCATTGCTTATTATTTTTCTTTGTTTTATTGATTAAAAATATAACCAACCATAATTTGTTCTTTGACAACATGTTTTGCAGTCTTTTACAGTTTCTCTCGGAGTTTGATATATCTTATTTACTTTATTACGTGCTAAGGCTGAGTACACTCGTCCTGAATCATAGGAACCACATATTCTAATTCCAACAAGAGGCACAGTAGAACCATCTGAGCGAGCACGTACATAGACTTGCTTAACATATTTGTTAGCTGTCAGATCATATCCTTCTCCTTGTTGAATCTTTTGTGACGGATTGAACTGTGCACAAACAAAATACTCCTTATCCTTTTTATTGAATCCTTCAAATGCTTTATTATCGCTTTCAACGCTTGCATTAGCAGAAAATGGAGCACAACAAGCTATTAATGCCAATGACATTAAAATACCTTTTTTGATTTTTATCATATTTCCTCCTTGGTTAAATTGTAGTGAGTTATATATAAAAGCTTTTATAATAACTAAAGTGATTCATCTGATTTTTTGATTTAATATGGAATTGTCAAGAAATGTGCAGTCAGAGAATACCCAAAATCTTGGATAGGCAGGATTCAGGCAGCGTGGTGAGAGAGCTGCTTTGAATTTCTTAGTGCCACAGGTGGGAGACCACCTTCATTGAAGCTGTTGATCCTTTGCGTATTGTAGTAGCCGAAGATGTATCTGAAGATGATGGTCTTGACCTCTTCTCGCTTCATTCGGTATGTAGGTATCTGATACAGCTTTTCTTTTTTCAGTGTGGCAAAGAAGCTCTCCATACGAGCGT
>JAEEVL010000057.1 GCA_016290875.1 Ruminococcus sp. | reverse complement strand
TTATGCCTGTCTCTTATCTCATGGAATTCATCAGGAGTAATATTCAGGCAGGACTCAGTAAGCTCACCAAGCAGGAAATCCTGTCCGTTTACTTCAATAGTCTTTCCTTTGACGTAAAAAGTTATGTTAGAAAACATATGTTCTTCGCCTCCGATTATAGTATATCACACCTCAAATCAAAATGCAAGTAAAATTGTCGTTTTGAACGAAAAATAATTGTTACCTGATTTTATGCAAATTCAAAAAAACGTACCATAATATATTTAGAGGGCAAAACGCTTCGCATTTCGCGGGGCGCTTTTTTATTGCCCACGTTCAAGGAGGTGACGAATTGCCCGACACAGTCCACACAAATAGTTCGCGCGAGCAGTTACCCGTAACGAAAAAAGCTGTCGGTTGTGTTCGGGAATCTTATGAGGAAGGAGAAATCGTATGAGTAATATGTTACAAACGAAAACCGCAGAAGAAATACTGTCAACAGTATTCAAACCAAAGGAGTTCATCATTGACGGTCTGCTCACCCAGGGACTGTATGTACTTGCAGGAGCACAAAAGGTTCGTAAGTCGTGGTTGGCAATGGACATCTGTCTCAGCATTGCAACAGGAGTTCCTGTGCTTGGTCGTGAAACGATACAAGGAACTGCTTTGTACTTGTGCTTGGAAGATAACTATCAGCGCGTACAGGACAGATTGTTTCAGATGAACGCTGAACCTATTGAGAATCTTCACTTTGCTCTTGCTGCTGATAAGATCGGTGCAGGTCTTGAAGAACAGATCGAATCATTCAAGAAAGAACACGACGACTTGAAAATAGTTGTAGTCGATGTTATGCAAATGGTGCGCAGCAATGTTGAGTCAAGCTATGGAACTGATTACGCTGAATTGATTGCACTAAAGCAGCTTGCATATCGCTTGAACATCTGTATACTGTTGATACATCACACTCGCAAGTGCAAAGACAATGATCCGTTCAATTTGATATCAGGCAGCACTGGAATCAGCGGAAGTGCAGACGGAAGTTATGTCCTCATAGAAACAAGGCGTGGTTCCGGAAAAGCTATTTTGCATTGCGTTGGTCGTGACTTCGAGAACGCTGAACTGCAAATGCATTTCGATACAGATGTTATGCGCTGGATAGTTGAAAACGCACCCGAACAGAAGAACCGCGACAATATTGTTCTCTCCGCTGTTTATCTTTTCATTAGAGAGCGCATTCACTTTGAAGGCACTGCGACTGAGTTGATTGAAGAATTGAAATCAGTTACCACTGAGATCATTTATCCGAACAGAGTTACAAGAGACTTAGTCCAAAATGGATATGAACTCAGCAAGTATGGAATTGATTTCAAGTATGAAAGAGTTCACAAAGGTCGCATAATTATTCTTCACTACAACGGTCAGCGTGTCGGTAGTGACGGTAGAAATGTTACCGTCACGCAGGCACTTCCCGGCAGCTCACAAAGCTCAGTATAGCTTCATCTACGGGGCGTGTCGGTAGGAACTCGTGTCGGTAGAGTTACCGTCACGGCAGAGTTACTGTCACGTACAAAAGCGCCCATTTTTGCCGCCGACAACGAAATCGGGTAGTTATCCCATCTGCGGCGGTGAAAGCGATTGTCGCGCAACGTCGAGCGAGTGCGGCGATACCACACAGATACTATCGACAGAGGAGAAAAGCGGCGGTATCCGAGAAAAAATAGTCTCTTTGAGACTGCAAGCATATCAGCTGGCATTCCGCCTGCCGCCTTGCTTGTCAGGGAGAACCCCGAACCCCCATAAAAATACTCCCCTGCTAAGGGAGTAGGTAAGACATAAGGAGATAGATAACATGAGAAAACGAAATACCACAATAGCGATACGCTGCACAGTAGAAGAAAGCAGACGTGTTCATGAACTGGCTGAGAGGCACGAATTGAAGCTGAACGACTTCGTAATGCGGTGCGCTCTTGGCAAGAAAATCGTTGTCGCCAACGGCATCGACGAGATAGTTCAGCAGCAGAAAGCTATCGGACGAAACCTCAATCAGATAGCTATACTTGCGAATATGGACAGGCTGACCGCAGTGAATTTTCAGCCGCTCCTTGATGAGCACAGGAAGGTCACGGAGCTGATAGGTCAGCTTCTGAGGGAGGTGAAGTAGTGGCGACGGTCACTGCGATAAGCACGAAAGGCGGTGGCGGCGGAAAGAAGAGTCTGGAATACATCTGCCGCGATGATAAAACTGACAATAAAAAGTTCGTGACGGCTCTCAACTGTTCGCTGCCCACTGCCTATCAGGAATTTAAGAATACCCGTGAGATGTACAACAAGACTGACGGAATACGCTACTATCATTTCGTTCAGTCGCACCCAAGCGGCTACAAGATAGAGCCAGCTCTTGCTCATAAGATAGCTGTTGAGTTTGCGGAGCGAGCGTTCAAAGGTCACGAAGTTGTAGTGGCAACTCACACCGACGCCGACCACATACACTCGCACTTCGTACTCAATGCGGTCAACGCCGAGACAGGGTTGAAGTATCACTCCAACAAGTTCACACTGCAAGACCTGCGGCAATTATCAGACGAGATATGTCAGAAGTACGGAGTGACAACTCTCAGAAAACTTGAGATTCACAAGCAGAGTGATGGTATCACTAATGGTGAGTATCGTGTTGCAATGCGAGGGGAGAGCTGGAAAATGGCTCTCGTCAATACCATTGACGCAGTCATGAAAAGGGCTAAGTCCAAGAAACAATTCCGCTTCTACATGAAGCAGTACGGCTATGATGTACGCTGGGAGGACAGTAGGAAGTACATCACATACACCTGTCCAAATGGATGTAAGTGCCGCGACAACAAGCTTCACGAAGCGAAATACAGAAAGGAGAATATGAAGCGTGAGTTCGAAATACGAAGAAATAAAAGCCGCCTCCAAGCAGAACTTGCAGGAAGCACAGGACATACCGACTATGGTATGCGTCACCGACAACAACTGGCTGGCAGTGATCTCGCAGCTGGAATTGCTGACGGATATGCTGTTGGAAGTTCGAGCTCGGACGGACGAAACTATGACATACGGACAGATGAAACAATATCTGCGAAATCAGCAGACAATATACGATCAGTTATTGGAACAGGGGAAGGAGATACAGGAGCAGACGTCGCAGAACGTGACGGCAGAGGTATCGAAGCTGGATCAGTCAGCGAAGTACCTCGTATCACAGGCTGGGAAGCTGAACGAGCAGACCTTATCTCAGCTGAAATGCTCCGACGAGCAGAACAGGAAGCACGGCTTCAGGCTTCTCACAGCAGTCGCAGTGATAGAGCTCCTGCACCTGATATCATCGGTGCCATTGCTGCTGTGGCTTCGATAATTGAGGACGAGCCTGCCGATGATACAGAGTACGCTCGGGAACACGTTGACCGCAAGGCACTTGCAAAAGAGATACGGAAGAAGGAAGAGCTCGGTATGCATATGGGGTAAATGATGACTTCCTGAATCAAGGAGTAAACTAACTTATGGGTAAAACGTTCGTGAGTTGTATTTCTATAGCTCGACTACCATAGCGGTACTTGAGAGTGATGCAGACCCGAAACAGAACTGCACTCAGTCCCAGCTCAGGACCGAGTTCCCCAAATGGTAATTCGATATGGCGGGATGAAATATCCCGCCGTGACGATGAGGTGGTGAACCGCCACCTCATGTACCTGAGTCGGCAAAACGCAGGTTCAGCAAAGGGGTGACCGAAACGGAGCTGTTGACAAAACATCGACAATTGCAAGGAAATATGGTATAATAATATAATAGAAAGCGAGGTCGAGAGCAATGTTAAAAAGATCTGAACCGCGGCAAATGAAGATGGCATTTGTAACACTGGATGAGCTTATGCCGGAAACACATTTCCTTCGGGAGCTGGACAGACTTGTCAGCTTTGACTTTATCTATGACCAGGTTTCCGACCTCTACTCATCTACCGGAAGGCCGTCTGTTGATCCGGTTGTTTTGATCAAGATGCTGCTGATTGGATATCTGTACGGTATTGATTCTGAACGCAGACTGGAACAAGAAATTACCGTAAACATTGCTTATCGTTGGTTCCTTGGAATTGATCTTGACGAGCGCGTTCCTGATCATTCTACCATCTCTCAGCTTCGGCGCAGAAAGTTTGATGGTACTTCTGTGTTCCGTGATGTATTCGATGAGATCGTTCGCAAATGCATTGAAACTGGTTTGGTTAGCGGAAAATTGCTGATGACAGATTCAACGCATATCAGAGCCAATGCCAATCATGAGATGCGAGAGATCATTGAAGTTCCGGATACTCCCACAGAATATATGCAGAAACTTGATCGTGAGGCATATGAGTTGGGTCTTATCAAAGAACCCATCGAATACGATACCTCAAAAACCAAGTCTGTTACAAAAAGCAGTACGGATCCTGAATGTGGAATGATGAAACGCCCCGGAAAGCCGGTCGGTTTTCATTATCTTGATCATCAGACCTGTGACGCTGAAAATGGGATTATCACCGATGTGTATGTTACCGCCGGAAATGAGCATGATAGTACACCGCATACGCAACGCCTGGAATACCAGATTGACAAATTTGAAATGAAAACAGAAGCGATATGCGCAGATGCGAGCTATGACAGCGGTGAAGTACATAATGCTATGCTGAACAGAAATATAAAAACTTTCATACCTGAACGTACTCGGTCCGGAACACCGAATTATGAACCGGCTTTTGATCCTAAAGTGTTCACCTACGATGAAGAGCAGGACATTTATGTTTGCCCGGCTGGCAAAGTGCTGCGCTATTCAGGATATAGAAAAAAGGACAGACGGAAAAGATATACAGCAAAAAAAGCAGACTGTTTATCCTGCCCGTACAGAGAACAATGTAATGGACACACGAAAAATCCACGAATGATAGATCGTACGCTGCATGAAAAAGCAAGATCAATTCAACGGAAGAATATAGGTACGCCTGAATACCGTGCTGCCATGCGGCTGCGGAAAATATGGTGTGAGGGAAACTTCTCACATCAAAAGGCGAATCATAATCTGACACGAACACGCAAAAGGGGCATTGAACGCGTCACTGAGCAATGCCTCTTATCGGCGTGCGCCCTGAATTTAAAAAGGCTTGTAAAATGCCTCTGAAAGAGGCTGTTTTACACCGCTATATCTTTGAAAAACAGCCTGATTCAAACTGCGGCTGCTTTTTTTATGGCTGAAAACACCGCTTTGTCAACAGCACCGATTCGTTCACCGTCCCCCATTCACGTCTTACATAAAATGCAAACGCCATCCCACAAATAAATGCCAAGTGTGTATTCTTAGGTAAGAATCTGAGAATTGCACGTATGCTCTTCAATAGCCCTCAAATAAGGATGCTTAAGCACTCATGGTATTCCGGTATATTGCACTAAGGTTTTGCTTTGATGATGAAGCAGTATGTTATGAAGAACTCTCAATTTGTCACTACACCACGTTAAAAGAATGTGTGGAGACGCAAAGTGTTACATCACTATCTTTCAATCAGAAACTGATTGCAATAATAAATCTGAGAAAATGTGCGTCTTGTCTAATCAATTCAAGTAAACCACATCCCCAACTAATTATATGGGAATGATTACTCCATGCTAATAGATTATTATCTCACGTTTCTAAACTCTTCTTTAAAAAATGTCGTTAATTCCTTAATCTCAGAATTGTTCTGAGAAAAAAGATAATTCACTACTCTTTGAATTAGATCGTCCTCACTTTTACGCATCTGTCTTAGTTCATGTTTAATCAGATCGTATAAAGCTTTTCCATTCTTTATCTCTTCCTCATCATTGATTGTTCCATTCTTTACACTTTTATCATATTCACTTACAATACTGCTTAATGATTTCATTTGAAAGACATAATCACTCAAGTCTCTAAAAAGCGTATGG
>JAEEVL010000031.1 GCA_016290875.1 Ruminococcus sp. | reverse complement strand
CGCTTGCGTTATTACTGCGTATTTTTTAGTCTTTGCTTGACCTTCCTTTATTTCTCATAAAGGAATTTCAAGGGTCGTTACTTTTTTCTTAGCATTGTTCAATTTTCAAGTTGCTGGTTTATCTCCTTCAGGAAGTTTTCCGTTCCCCTCAGGCGACTTAATTATTATATCATGCATTTTTGATATTGTCAAGCAAAAGGTTTTCAACTTTCTTTCGAATAATATGTTGAAAACTTCCTGATTCATTCCATATTTGCTGTTATTTAATAAAAAAAGAGGAAACCTCACGGTTTCCTCTGGGTTATACTATATTAAAGTACTATTGTTGACATATCAAAAGTCTGGACTGTATCACCATGTGATCTACCATCCTGGTTCTTCGGGAACGAACCTATATCCTCGGTTCCATCAGAGCGGCCTGAGCATACAGACTTGACCATGTAGTCCTCAACATATATCTTGTAAACTGTCTCACCGGAATGTGAGAATACCTTGTTGATAGCATTCACATAAGCATCCAGTCTATCCTGATTGGAAGCTGCTATAACTGTTTTCCCATCAGCGGGATCAAGAATATAGCCGTCCTTACCATCCCAATAAACGTAAAACTTACTTTCCGCACCTACCATGAGATTCTTCTTAGCTTCTGTCTTCTCTGCAGTAGTGTAACTTCCGGTTGTATCATTTACAATATCATAAGAATCGCGCTCAAAGAATTTCTCACGCGTTGACTGAGTCTGTGCAGCGTTGAATATTACTTTTGAATAGTTATTCTGCGATTTAACATTCGCGCGCATAACGAAGTAGCTCCACGTAGGAATGAGAACAGCAGCAAGAATACCGATAATTGCGAGAACAACGATCATTTCAACAAGCGTAAAGCCTTTTTTCCTCTTCATATTAAAGCACCTCCATTAATGTGATAACTGTACAACTTCATTATAGCAAATTATTCACATTTTGTCAATAAAAAACTTTGGGTGTATGCTACAAATTTTAGGCAGCCAGCTTGTGCAATTATCCCAGTATCTCGAGAGCCTTTTTAAGCTGGATATCTTTATCTGTGTCTTTGAGTTCCTTATCCATCTTTATCTCAATATCAGGTGCAATACCCTTATCCTGGTAGCACTCCCAGTCTCCTACTGTATAGTAGCCAGCTGTGTAATTAAGAGTACCACCATTACTGAGTGTTTCACTCTTCTGAAACACCCCCTTACCATAGGTGTTAACACCGACAATCGTAACCTCATCACCAAATTGCTTTAAGAGGGCCGTGATAATTTCTGCCGAACTTGCAGTCATATCATTTACAAGCACTACAGTTGGAACATTAATATCACATGGTTCGCTTCCAACCTCAAGAATTATTTCCTCGCCATTATTCGGGAAGCACTTAACATTCCCCTCCGAGATAAACATATCAGCTACCGAAACTGCGCCTTCAATATCACCGCCAACATTGTCTCTAAGGTCTAAAATGACCTTCTTGTATTTACCTTTATAGTTTTCAAGATTGCCATTAACATTTGCCTGAGTGAAGTTATTTATCGTTCTGATATTCAACTTAAGAACATCGTCTATTAGTTTTGTGGAAACCTCATCATTATCAATAGACTCATCGACATGACGTTCAAAGTCTAGAGTGATTTCTTTACCGTCACGAATAAGTGAAAGCGTCATAACAGTTCCATCTTTGCCAACAAGTTCATAAGCAGTCATCTTTATGCCATCTTCTTCTACTGATTTTCGATCAACCGAAAGAATAATATCTCCTTGGACAATTCCCTGCTTCTCAGCAATACTTCCACTTTGCACTTCAACGACTTCAAGATTTCCAACATCATTACGTCCGACTTTGTATCCACAAGTCATAACAGCCGGAAAATTATTGATATTCTGAACATATTCAGCTTCCCTATCCTCAGGAGAAAAATATTCAGTATACTTGTCTCCATAAGCAGCCAAATATCCTTTAAGAGCCGCTGCTTCAACATCTACTCCATCAGGAAGTGTCACATTATTAGCTTTAAGTTTTTCCTCACACTCAGATATAAGTTTAAAATAGCTATTTTCACACGGTTCTTTATGCTTCTTATTGTAAAGGTACATACCGCCTGCACCAAGTGCCGCACTCGCGCATAAACACAAGAAACTGTTAATAACCTTATTGTTTATATCCATAATTAACACTCCCCCATAAAAAATCCTCTCTCCGAAGAGAGAGGATTTAATTTCATTAAATTGTTTTAGGTTTATTAAAATCAAACCTTACCGAGCTTATCAACTGAACCGGTAGAATCAACGCCTTCAACAGCTTCCCAACCATCAGAAGTACCGTTCATACGTCCAATGAGAAGAGTTTCTACAGCTGCGTCATTAGAAGCTGTCTTGATAGCACCATTCCTCTTATAATCCTTAGCCTCTACATATCCGCTCGGGAAAGTACCCCAGTATGTACCGTCTGTTGTGCAGAATACAGCAGGACAAGAAGACTTCTGAATAAATGCAGCTCCACGAGCCTTAGTAAACTTATCAAAGTAGTTACCAACGCCCTCTGTGAGGTTTACAGAGATGTTAGTACCAGCAGAACTCATATGGCTGAGAGCACCGCTCATAACGCCGTCCTTGAAGTCAACCCAACCACAGTACTCAAGCTTAACGCCCTTTGAGTCAGCATCTGTAAGAGTTGCTTCGAAGCCCTTCTGGATAGAAGAAGCAGCAGAGTTAGCGGAAGAAATCTTAGACTTTCTAACGTAACCGAGCATTGAAGGAACGAGGATAGCTGCGAGAACACCGATGATAGCGATTACAACGATGAGCTCAATAAGTGTAAAACCTTTCTTTGTAGTTTTCATAAGAAAACCCTCCTTTAAAATAATATCTGTGCGGCTCTTTGCCTGCACACGTTTTTGTAGGTACGGGGATCTTTTTCTCAAAGAATTTACTCCGAGATATCTCCGGGGCTCATCACCTTCGGAGGTCTTCAGGAGGCTCCTTTGTGTTTGTCTCCCTTTCCCTTCCCTGTGATTATAGTATATCACTTCATTCATAAAATGTCAACACTTTTCGGAAAAATTCACGAGGCGAAAGGCGTTTTCTACATCACAACGCTAAAACGGGGGTATTTTTTACCATTTTCCGTCAAAATGCACAACGTTCTGTGAATTGATTAAGATAAATAATCTTCGATATGTATTATTAACAATTTCTTATACACTTCGTAATAACATATATCTCTCTTGCCTGCCCTGTATACACTTGACTACGATTTGTATATTTCAATCGAGATATTACTGACTTATACAGTTAACGGCCGTTTGCAAGTAATTGTCAGATTTCATTCCAAACTACTCTGAGTGCCAATCAAAACAGTGTTTTCCCCATAGTTATAGGGCATTTTGACAGTTATTGTTAATTATTTGACTTTGTAAACAATTCGGAAATATTTGCTTCATTTTTCTGTACGGCACTATGATATTTTGCATATCATTTTGAAGTCAAATTCAGACTCTAAGGTATATACTATATATAATAGAAAGCCGCAGACTTTATGTCTGCGGCTTTGAAAATTACATCTGTGAAAGGAAACGATAGAATTCCTGCTTATCCTGACACTTTTCAAGAGCGTCAACCTCGGAGATGATGTTATTCTTAACATATCTTGCGAGTTCCATATCGAGGTCCATCATGCCGAGCTGCTTACCGGTCTGGATCGTGGACTGGATCAGGTGGATCTTGTTATCACGGATCTGTGCGGCAACGGCGTCAGTACAGTTAAGGATCTCCATACAAGCGATACGTCCGGAACCGTCTTTCTTAGGAATAAGTGTCTGGGCGATAACGCCAACAAGGTTGTTAGCTAGCTGTGTACGGATCTGCTGCTGCTGATGCTCAGGATAAACGTCGATGATACGGTTGATAGTATCAGAAGCACTTGTTGTATGAAGTGTTGACATAACGAGGTGTCCGGTCTCGGCAGCGGTTACTGCGGCCTGGATAGTCTCGAAGTCACGCATTTCTCCTACGAGGATTACATCAGGGTCCTCACGAAGAGCAGCTCTGAGTGCGAGAGCGAAGTCCGGAACGTCATCGCCGATCTCTCTCTGGTTTACCATACATCTCTTATGCTCGTGAACGTACTCGATAGGATCCTCTACTGTGATGATATGAGCGCTTCTGTTGAGGTTAACGAAGTCGATCATAGCAGCAAGTGTTGTAGATTTACCTGAACCGGTAGGTCCTGTTACGAGAACGAGTCCACGGGGACGCATTGCGAAATCCTGAAGTATCGGAGGAAGTCCGAGATCCTCAAGTGTAGGAATATCATTTCTCAGAAGACGGATAGCGATAGCTGGCTTACCCTTCTGGAAGTATACGTTTACACGGTGACGGTAACCGCTCTTTGTCTGGAAAGAGAAGTCAGTATCACGGTGATTGTTTACGCTTGTCTGCTGTGCGTCGTTTGTCATCTGGTTGATGATGTCGAGTATCTCCTCTTCATCCATCTCGGGATACTGTGAACGCATTGTTCTGAGTGTACCATTGAGTCGAACAACGGGAGCGATAGCGTTTGTAAAATGAAGGTCCGAACAGCCGAGGAGTCTTACCTCGTCAAGGATCCTGTGTATATTAATGATTCCCATAGTAAAGTCCTCCCAATGATTATACTGTGTATGTAGTTCTGATAAGCTCTGTGATAGAAGTCATACCAGCCTGAACAAGCTCGGAAACGTTATCACGAAGGAGCTTTGTACCGTTAGCCTTTGCAGCTGCTTCGATCTCTTCCTTGCTTCCGTTAGCAGCGATGATCGAACGAACATTAGCTGAACAGTGAATGATCTCGTGGATAGCAGTTCTTCCTCTGTAACCTGTGTTGTTGCATGAAGGACAGCCGCAGGGCTCATATATCTGAATAGGCTGATCAATGCCCATGAGTTCATCCTCTTCAGGTGTAGACATTCTGGGCTTCTTGCACTCTGTGCAGAGAACCTTAACAAGTCGCTGTGCGATAACGCCGATAAGTGAAGTAGCTACCATGTAAGGAGCAACACCCATATCAACGAGACGGACAACTGTTGAAGCAGCGTCGTTTGTATGAAGTGTGGAAAGAACAAGGTGTCCGGTGATAGCGGCACGGATACCGATATCTGCGGTCTCCGCGTCACGCATCTCTCCGACCATTACTACGTCAGGGTCCTGACGGAGGATAGAACGGAGGGCTGCTGCGAATGTCATACCAGCCTTGGCATTAACCTGACACTGATTGATACCGTCGATGTTCTTTTCGACAGGGTCTTCAACTGTAACAACGTTTACGTTCGGCTTAGCGATCTCACCAAGAGCAGCGTAAAGAGTTGTTGTTTTACCGGAACCGGTAGGACCAGTTACGAGGATAACTCCCTGAGGTACACGGAGCATTGACTCGAAGAGCTGGTAGTTATAGTCTGACATACCGAGGTCTGTGATCTTACGAAGAGCGATCTGACCGGTTGAAAGGATTCGGATAACTATCTTTTCACCGCTTACCATAGGAAGTGAAGATACACGGACATCGAGGGTTGTTCCGTCAACTACCTGTGTGAAACGGCCGTCCTGAGGGATACGCTTTTCAGCGATGTTCATTCCGCTGATGAGCTTGAGACGTGTTGTAAGAGCGCTGTGTACAGCACTTGAAATATTCATAAGTTCTACAAGGTCGCCGTTTACACGGATACGGATTCTTGTATACTTATCGAAAGGCTCGATATGAATATCGGTAGCGTCTGCTCTGTAAGAGTTCTCAACGATAGTGGTTGCGAGCTTAACGATAGGAGCATTTTCAACTCTGTCCTTAGCCTCTGCATCCTCAGCGTTCATATCGCCGAGGTCACCGCCCATTGCACTTACGCCTTCGAGAACGCTGTCAACGTTCTGCATTGAGTAGCACTTACCAATAGCCTTATTGATAGCAGATGTTGTTGCAAGTACAGGAACTGTATCCATACCTGTTGATACCTTGATATCCTCGAGAACTATGAAGTTAACAGGATCATTGGTAGCAACGGTGAGACGTTTACCCTGTACATTGATAGCGATTACGGTGTGCTTTCTTGCCAGCGCCTCCGGAACCTTCTGTACTGCTTCAGTATTGATCTCTGTGTTATCGAGATCTACATACTGTACTCTCAGCTTGCCGGCAAGTGCCTTTGTAAAGTTCACTTCCGACATAAAGCCGAGCTCGACAACAACGTCGCCGAACTTTTTGGTTCCGTTAGACTCTTTCTGAGCTGCAAGAACCTGCTGGAGCTGATCATCATTGATAAGCCCCTGGCTGACTAAATAGTCACCAATTCTCTCGTTTCTCATAACAAACCTCCGCTTTTATAAATTTTAATTGTAGAAGATACTTGAAATTTATTAATTTTATGCTATAATAGATATGCAGCATATTAACAATGATAAAGGAGGGGTTCAACCCTATGTCTGAATTGATCAATTCACTTCACAGCAGTGAAGCAAATCCAATCTTCCTCATCTCGTTCTACACCATGGCATTTCTGTTTGGTATATCCGTCGGCAGCTTTCTGAATGTTGTCATTCTCAGACTGCCGAGACACGAGTCGCTCATAAAACGTTCATCACATTGTATGACCTGTGGAGCTAAGATCCGTGCCTGTGACCTGATACCGGTATTCAGCTGGCTGATGCTGAGAGGCAAATGTCACAGCTGCGGAGAAAAGATCTCACCGCGCTATCCCATTGTCGAGTCGCTGAATGGTATTCTTTATGTTCTCACATTCTTTGTACTGGACCTTAATGCTGACTCCATAATAACCTGCGTTCTTATGTCGCTTCTTATCGTGGTAGCTTTCATGGACTGGGACACAATGGAGATCGATATGATAATCGTTGGTATCATTTTCTTACTCGCCGTTCCCTCAGCTTTCTTTACTGACAGAGCAACCCTTTTTCACCGCATAGTCGGAGCTTTTGCAATAAGCCTACCGTTCTATATTATCGGTGAGATCAGCAGAGGCTTCATCAAAAAGAAGACCGGTGAAGACTACCGTGCAATTGAACTCGGAGATACCATCCTGATGTTTGCAGCAGGCGCTCTCCTCGGAACAAAAGCTATTATCGTTTCAGCATTGATAGGTATCGTAGTTGCAGCGATCATCGGACTTATAAATAAGTATGTGACCGGCAATTCAAAGTTTGCATTCGGACCGTTCCTTTCGATCGGAATCGCTATCGGTTCTCTCTGGGGAAACGGTATTGCTGACTGGTACATAAACCTTCTGAAAGGTCCTGCCCAGCAATAAGACGAAAAAATATTTACAGGCAGCAGCATTTGACTGCTGCCTGTATTTTTTATGCTTATTTAAGATCAGGAACTGTGTAGATAAAGTATGTGCATCCATCTGTGTCAGCACCTGCAACCTCAGGGTGAACAAAGAGTCTGTCATTAGCATTTATCTTGGGAGCTTCGAGAGTTGAGATTGAATTGTATGCCCAATTCTCGCTGTCACCGATTGTAACCTTGGTATCAGGTGTGAAAGTATCGCCGTCCTTGTTAGTACCATTGTATCTAACAGGACCGTAGCAATCAACTGCCCACTTATCAGCAGCAAACTTACTGTTGATATTTACAAGTGACATATTCGCATTAGAAAGTGCGAAAGGTGACTGGAATGCTGCATAGTGCTCTGAGTCATTCTCATCACAAGTACCTCTGTATGTGTACTCGCCATCGTTATCCTTATCATTTCTGTAAGTTACGATACTGAGTGAGAAGATATCAGGTGAGAAGTTTACAGCAGTCTTATCAACTGGCTCGAGAGCTGCATAGTAGTCATCTGATGTATCGTCATCGAAATCAAATCCCTTGAGCTTATTATCAGAAGGCGTATCTGCATTCTTTTCACTTGTGCCGATAGTCTCCATCTTGGAGTAACCGGGAGCGATGTAGAATGCGTAATTCTCATAGTATACATCGTTGATGATTGGTTTATTGTTGCTTACCTTTTTAGTAAGTGAAGCATTCACACGGCTAGGAATCGGGTTGGGATCTCCTATTTCATAGTTAACACCATTAATCTCTTTGGCTTCTTCCAAGAAATCTGTATAGGTATAACCAGCGGAGAAATTATACTCAGATTCTGTTATCTTACCGCCACTGTTATTGTCAATCTTAAGCATTCTGACTTTACCAGTCAAAGGCTTAACACTCTGATCAAGAGCCGGTTCAGCACGATTAGTGTAGTGGTTGTCAAGGAAGTTTACGATCGCAGCTTCCTCTACTGTAAGAGCTTTGCCTGCACCGTTAAAAGTATCAATACCATACTTTTTGCTTAATTCAGCAGGTGTGTAACTCATAAGTGGATTTCCGCTGTTATCCGTAAGACCTCCAACGAATACCTCAACACATTCAGAGTATCTTAAAGATGACTCGAGATAGCTCTTAACATTGTCTACCGCCGCAGCGTTGGCCTCCTGAATGGAGGCACGCTTTGAAATTTTATTAAGCGGTGTGATGACCTGCATTACTGCTGCCATCAATATTCCGAAAATTGCCATTACGACGATAAGCTCAACGAGAGTGAAGCCCTTAAGTTTAGTTTTCTTATCCAAAATGGCTCCCTCCTTTACGGTGTTGTAGTTGTAGCTTCGCTTGAAGCTGCTGTTGTTGTCGGAACGGGCTTAGTAACTATAACAAAGTTGAAGTCATAGTCACCGTCGGTACCAGTAGGATTTGTAGGATCTATGAGAACTTCGCTGAGTCCATCAGTATTTGTAGTTACCTCATTTGTGAGGCTTTCATTTACATAACAGAGAGTACCTTCGATAGCTACATAGCCTGTTACCCACTCACCATCTTCATTTGTAGAGAGCTGTGATTTGTTAGCAACTCTGATCTCATGGTTTCCGTCAGCCATATAAGCCTTGTTATTGTTCTGCATTTCGGCAACTGGGCCGTTTACAGCAACCTTTTTGTTCAGCTTATTTGCTTCACGTGAGTTTTTCTCGACTGAGTTGCCAAGCATAACAAGAATCAGAGCAAACATTGCGAAAATTGCAAGTGAGACCAGGATCTCAACGAGCGTCATGCCTTTCAGCTTTCTTTTAAGCTTTTTCATTGAGACACCTCCTTATCTTGCGTACGCTACGTACTCAACAGAGTCGTACTTGTGGAGACCTTCTGCGTCATCAATGCTTCCGGTATCAGATCCACCTCCGCCGCCTGGAGCGTCATAAAGCAGGAACCAGTCATTGTCTGATCGGTCGATCTGAAGGACGTTCAACATTCCAATAAATGCTATACGATTTGCCAATCCTTCCTTCAAATATGAAGCATCTTTACCAGCACCACATATCTTAGAGAGTGGCAAGCCATCATATGTTATCCTTGAAAGCACATCATCAGGAACTGATGGGTTATTAACATCTACAGTTAGAGTTTTAGGAGCCTTTATATATCCGACTACCATTGCATTGTTATTAAGTGATAACCTTGAATCCTCAGCCGCATAAATCATAGTTCTAAGCGGTTTGAGCGTATCTATATCATCATTTTTCTGTTCCAGGTCATTTACAATCTTAGCAAGTGTAGGTGTATCACGTCTGCTGACAATATTAAGCTTCTGCTTTTTGGTTATAAGTGTATCTGTTATATACTTCGAAGATATGCCATTGAAAGCACCATTTTCGTTAAACATAACATTACCCTTGATGTAGATATTAACGTTTCCAGAACCATCTTTATTTGTCATATCATCAACAATAACAGACGCAAAGTCGAATACCTGACCAGTAACTGATTTAGATGATTTACCTTCTGGGGTAAGTAAACCATATGACTTTCCATTGAAAGTACCATCAAGTGTCAGCCAGATGTCGGCATTTGACTGAGCCTTTACAACAACATCATTAGAATTACCACTAAATTCTCCTACTAATGTAGCGTCTTTTTCAATTACGTACTTTCCGTCTTCTTTAGGGAGAGTGTTGATGTTCTTAATTTTTACAGTGTTCTTTTTTGGTGGACCACTCGGCTGCGGCTCAAGGATTTCATAATCTTTATCAACAAGATTCGCATCAGCCGCGTAAACATCACCTTCATGACCTACATTGTTCTGCTCTGTACTGTCAAACTTGAACCCACTCATCCAGTCATAAACAGTCTTAACAAGACGTGTGTCTGTAAGATCCTGATCGAAGTCGTAGTTACTTGTTACGAAACCGTCATATACAAAGTACGCATGGCCTGTACCTGACTCTGTCTCGTCAATTTCAATATATGATGTGTTTGTAACCTCTGTCTTACCATCAACTTCTGCTTCCGGACATAAGAAATCTACATTGTTGAGTCGAATATATATGTCCTCGTCAAGAGGCGGCTTAACTACTACCTTATCAGTAAATGTGCCTGATACAGTACAGCTTGTTGTAAGAGTCGTTCCGCCTGTTGTATAGCTAGCAGTGTTATTCACCATAGCTGAAAGTTTATCAGTAGGAATATCACCATACTTTACAACACGGTCTGCAACACCCTTAACATTAAGGAATCGTTCAGCGCCGATAAGTACGTCTCTTGTGGCGTATTTAGGATATACTCTCTTATCGTGAGTGTCCTTATAATAAGAAATATCCTTTGTTGTTATGTCACCTGCAGCAACGTAACAATCGTCCTTATTAACTTCATCGCCGGTTTCCTTGTTGACGTAGGCCGTTCTCTTCTTTTCTTCAGTAATACTAGCCATAGCAGCCTTGTCATCATCTGAAAGCCAGTATACCCAGTCAGAATCACCTACAGGGAAGTCGCCCGGAATTGTTTTGTGACCGAAATTAAGACCAGTAGGCACGCCCATCTTAGATCTCAATTCTGCAAGTCTGCTTGTCTTAACCCATAAAGCCGGAAGGTCATTCCATGCGTCTTTTCTAACATTGTAAACACGTGTATATTCTTCTGTAATTTCCTTTTCCTCGAAATGCTCATCGTCAAACTTCTTACCACCGCCGATGGAATTGCCAGGATCGTTTGTATAAACGTTTCCGCCTACAGTAAACTTACTATCCGCATTGTAGTAGAAGTTACCACCTACCGCGATATCACCGCCAACACTAACATCTGAATTTCCTGTAATAGTAAGGTCGCCTTCAACTATAAGATTTCCTCCGATATCCAAACCATTAGATGCAAGTTCAAGGTTACCATTACAGTAGATACCGCCGCCGATAGTTGATACATTTCCGCTCTTTGTAACGGTAGAACTTGCCCAATTATAGAGCTTTGTGCCGTTGGTATAAGCAAGCTTATTATCAGCTCCGCTGTCCATAAGATAAAGATCACCATATATCTCGCGCTTAGCAACTGAAGTGTCATTAATGTAGCCCATAAAGATATTCAAAGGAAGATCTTTATGTCCAAATGTCATTCCAACATCTTTGTTAGTTTTAATAGTACCGTCAATGTAGAAGTAAGGCATTGACATAAAGTCATAGCCGTGAATGCTGAGGTAGTTAGCCAGCTTATCAGACCCTCTTACTGTAAAGTCGTCGGTATTCGAAGAAATGTCAAAATCTCCCCATATCTCGGCACCGTTATTCATGATGCCAGTATCCTGATATGTGTAAACAACGCCTACCTTTGTCAGAGTTGAAAAACTTCCATTTACTACCCAAGGTGCTTCATAGAGTGAAGCATTCTTTACACTATAATTCTTGCCTGTAAGATACTTTTTATCCTTTAGAGTTATAAAGTAGTTAGGATTTGTGTAGTCGCCGCCTACGGGCTTCCAGTAGTAATACATAAGTGAATGGTCAGGATCACTGACATTATTCCACTTATATGTATGACCGTCTGCATCTTCCCACTGTCCCATACCGATATATGTACCACCAAAGCCCTGAACCTTCTGAGTAGCAGTCATATCTCCGTATGTAAGGAACGCAGCTCCTCCCTGACCTTCACCTTTAGCCTTAGCAGGCGGATCCTGGAGTATCTTTGATGTTATAGATGTTGTTTCGCCGCCGATAGTAACATCAGCATTGATTGAGAAGAGATTTCTCTCTACCCACTGTCCTTTTTCAGAGTCATAGAGTACCTTTGTGCCTATGTTCTCGATAGTTGCGTTTTCGATATATCCCATTGAAGGATCATTCACGTCAACAAGAATATCCATTTTCTGTCCCTTATTCTTAAGCGAACGAACAGATTTGGAGAACTCCTTGTCTGTTCCTATTGCTGCAAGGATACTGTCAATGGCAGTTCTTGCAGTATAGGACGACTGAGACGATGAATATGTTTTACGAGAACGCTTGTTAGCCGCAGCTGCCATAGCCAGTGCACATGTCATGAAGATTATCATGATTGAGAGCACTGAAACAACTGTCAGCAAAACTGAACCTTTCAGTTTCCTTTGATTCTCAGTTTTCATCATTTTTCCCGCCTTTCAAGTTATGGGTTTCTCTCAATAACCGAAGCGTTTATTGCGGATTATTCAATGTTATCAACGTTGAGCTGTGGTAAATCATAAACTGAATAGATTGAGATCACAATACTCATCTCGATTTCGCTGTCACCATAGATTTTCTTCTCATCTTCGCTGAATGTTGGAATCTCAAGTTCCTCGCCATCAGCATTTGTTTCAGGCTCATGCTCAGAATCATCATCTGTCTCATCTTCTACTTGCTTAAGCTGATAGTCTACTGATTTAATAATTATTGTCTTATCCTGTTCTTCAATAGCAGACATGAATTTAAATAGGTCATCTCTAGTACCTGTAGCAGTAATACCATAATCTGTTTTAAGTACGGATCCGGATTCTCTTTCCGCAAGAGCAACGCTCTCAGCCTTGCTATTGTCAACAACTTTCTGATAATCACCGTTTATATCAGCAAATTCGCGAAGACCAGAACCAATATCCTTGCTTGCATCAATAAAGTAATAGCTAATTGAATCATCACCAATATCGCCTACTGCAAGGTTAGTTATTCTAACGTTGTTTTCAACTGCAAAATGCTGCATATACCTATCAAGTTTAACAGGATTATTAACATCTTCAATCGGCACAAAGTGCTTTGTTATTTTATTTGT
Organism: Ruminococcus sp.; assembly: GCA_016290875.1. GTDB lineage: Bacteria > Bacillota > Clostridia > Oscillospirales > Ruminococcaceae > Ruminococcus. The sequence goes on along the minus strand of JAEEVL010000031.1, from coordinate 16,777 downwards.
ATCATCGACAATAGTGCCAATCTCTTCTTTAAGAGGATCGATCTGAGCTATTCTTTGCTTATATTCTCTTTCAGTTTTTTCTAACCCCTCAAGAGTACTCTTGTTAGTTTTTATATCTTCATTCTTTGGTTTGATAAGCGCAAAATAACCTCCAAGAAGTATTGCTATAGCAAGTACTATACCAAGTATTACTTTGTCTCTGTAATTGAGTTTCATCTTATTCACTCTCCTCCATTATTCAGCAGCCTGTGTTTCTGATTCGGTTGCTTCTTCAGTCTCTTCTGGATGATAAGCACTCTTTCTTCCGTTGAACTTAACGTTAATGCTTAAAGTAACCTCATCGCGCTTATCCTCAGGATCTTCGTCTTCCTGCACTTCAGCTTCTCTAACCTGATATCCCGGATAGGTTGCAGAACCAAAAACAGACTGATTCTTGCTATCCTTGACATCAAGAAGCTGCATAATGAGTTCTGAAGGAAATTCCTGAACCATCTTTACCTTCTTTTCTTCCGATTCTTCATCGTTTTCCGCATAGGAAGTAATATTAAGTGTCATACTACCTTCGCTAAAGCCACTATGTTTAACAGAAACTTCAGTATCATACTTCTCTGCTGTTTTACTAGCAATATCTTGTGCTATTAAAAACTTTTCACCGTTAATAACAGGCTGTGAGAGGAATGCATCATAAGAATTATTCATCTTATCGTAATACTGATTTACCTGATCCCTGATACCAATCAGCTTTGTCTGAAGCTCAAGCTTCTTAGCTGTGTCATTGCTCTCGTTGAACTCTCTTGTGCTCTTGATATCCTTTTCAATGCCCTTGTTCTTTACAAAACGAGTAAGGTAAACACCGCCGGCAATAAGAATTGCGAGACCAACTGCACCGAGGAAAATGAGATTTCCCGCACTGTCATCCTTGATCCTGTTCTTAACTGCAGTACCGAGGTCTGTTTCGAGAAGGTTGATCTTTTCAAAGTCCTTATTTCTCTTGAACATAGCGCCGATAGCGTTAGCATAGAGAGAGAACTCAAGATTCTCGTGACCGTGGATCTGCGGAGGAACATTGATAAGGCTGGTCTTGAGGTCGAGCTTTTCAAGTTCGTCTGTAAGTCTTACGTAATCGTGAGTGTCACCGTAGAAGATAACATTCTCGATTACCTCACCGGTGTTACGGCTTCTGTGGAACTGAAGCATACGGAAGATGTTCTCGTTAACGGCTTCGAATACGTAGTCGTCTGAGTAACCGTAGTCAGCAGCATCGATAGAAGCGAAACGTGAGAATGAAAGCTGTCCCTGCTCATAGAGGTTGAGTGAAATGAAGTTGTTATCGATCTGAACTGCAAGGAGAGGCATCTTTGATCTGATCTTTGTGTCAGCAAGAAGAACCTTTGTGATACAGTTACAGCCGATCATAACTGACCTGAGTGAGATACCGAGGAGCTTGAATACTTCTCTGTAGCTGTTGATGATCTCGTTAGGACAAGCAGTAGCAAGAATTCTGTAAGCCGGCTCTGCATTATCCTCTGTTCTTTCAGCTTCACCTACAACAATGTAGGATACAGCGTATGTATCATCGAGGTTGAGCTCAGCCTGCATCTGCTGTCTAACTGTTCTCTGGAGATCCTGAGGCTTGCCCTTAACGACTGTCATTTCCTTGAAGATCGTAAGGTTGGAGGAGATCGATACGATAGCCTCCTTATCAGGCATCTTATTCTTTTTAAGAACTCCGTTGATGAGTGTTGCAACGTTTGGAACATCTTTAACGTGACCGTTTACGATGAGGCTTTCCTCAACATTAAGAGTTGCAGCGGAACTGATTCTGATCTTGCCGTTGCTCTCTGTTCCTTTAACGACACGTATATTTCTATCGGTAATATCAAATGAAAGCATTTATCTTTCCACCTTTCCGTTTTATTCGTTCTCGATACTCTCGAATGAGCCATAGAGTGCGGGGTAAATACCACAAACGACCAGAGCGATGATAACGCCCATGAAGATGATGAGCATAGGCTCGATCATACCTACGAGTCGCTGTACTGCTGATTCTGATTCTTCTTCGTAGTAGTCAGATGTTTTCTCAAGGATTGAGTCAAGAGCACCTGCTTCTTCACCTACGTAGATTACTGAGCAGAACATAGGCTCAAATATCTCTGTTCTTGTTATAGCAGCCGAGAGGCTTTCACCCTGTTTAACCTCGTCAACAACACCTACGAACTTTTCGTCGATGTAGCTGTTGCCAAGGATAGATGATGATCTTTCAAGACATTCTACCATCGGGATACCACTGGAGTAGAGTGAAGAAAGAGTACGTGCAAAACGTCCGGTGTAGATCTTTGTGATGAGAGGACCAATGCCGGGACCTTTGATAAGGAATCTGTCGAACTTAAGTCTGAGCTTAGGTACCTTGAGTGCGTATCTGATTCCGAAGAATGCTGCGATAACGAGGATGATAAGTATGTACCACTTCGTCTTGAGGAAGTCACTGATAGCGGCCATGCCCTTTGTAAGCGCAGGCATCTTCGAAGGATCATCGTACATTCCTATGAATGTAGGCATGATAAACGTAAAGAGGAAGATAACGATAACGATACAGAGGACGAGGAGTATGATAGGATAGATCATAGCGCCCTTGATCGTATTGTTGAGTTTGTTTTCCTTGTTGTAGTGATCAGACATTCGCTGCATGATAACATCAAGCGAACCGCTCGACTCACCGGCGCCGACCATTGAGATGAGGAACTCAGGGAACGCGCTGTCGTGAGCTTCAAGAGCTGCTGAGAAAGAGTCACCCTTCTGAACACTCTCGTATATGTCCTGCCAGATCGCTCTTGCTTTTTCGTTTTCCTGCTCTTTGGTCAGGATGTCGATCGATTTTACAAGCGTAAGACCTGACGTGAGCATAGCTGCCAGCTGTCGGCAGCAGAATGCAAGTTCTTTGGTCTTGAACTTGTATAAGGTTTTTGAATTGTCTGAATCGCTTTCCTTGTAATCAGTTACGTACAAGCCTTTTTCCTTGATTCTTTTAAGGAAATCCTGCTCGTTTTCCGCATTGATAACGCCCTTGACTTGTTTATTCTTTGCGTCCTGGGCTACATAGGCAAAACTCTTCATATAACCACCTCCATAAATTATTGCATTTCTGAGCAAATTTACTACTGTCTTAATATTACAATTATAACATTTTGCACGTTATTTTTCAATCGCTTTTTTGACTTAAATAATCAACCGTTTTTTATCAATATTCACCAACAAATATACCAGGTGTAATATAATAACTCCTGACCGCCGAAAATTCTACAAAAAACAATCTCAAGACAGCACAAATGGAGCATTGATCTCCCAATGCTTCAGATTGTTAAACTTACACAAATATTATACCACACGTCACATCAAATTGCAACTTATAACCGTATATTTTTCAGAATTTTTTATAAAATTGTGAAGTACAGCAAGGCTCTTACCTTGATTTTAGTTATTTTGACTGTTGAAAGTCTCCAAACGTCCACCGCTTCGACAAAAAATGCACCCATTTGATAGATAGACTATCAAATTTACAGCGTTTTTAATGATTTCTTATCATTTTTTGCGCTCACTCACTTAGTAAACTGTTATCCTCTCTGTAATCAAATCTATTGTTGATTTAAGTATATTTCCTATACTATTACAATATATAATATATGCAGAAAGCGGCACAGGTAATTCCTGTGCCGCTTTGTTCATACGGGTTTTATATCAAATCGCTTCAGCCAGTGATCAAGCTGCGTGAAGAACGCTATCGTCTGCGGCAGCGACATCAGCTGACCATACCACTGGACATTCTCTTCGTGCCGCAGAAGTTTCTCCAGCTCTTCCCTCCTGACAAATTCGGTAAGCGGCGTATCTTCGGCAAGTATCTTCCTCAGCTTCTCTGTTACCGCTGCAAGGAACGCCGGATTGTGAGTCTTCGGGTATGGGCTCTTCTTTCTCCACAGCACCTTTTCCGGCAGCCATTCTTTCATCGCCTCACGCAGCAAACCCTTTTCCCGTCCGTGCCAGTCTTTGTATTCCCACTTGACGTTGTACATATACTCAGCTATCCGATAATCGCAGAAAGGCACCCTCACCTCGAGTCCGCTGTACATAGACATCCTGTCCTTGCGGTCGAGAAGAGTCTGCATGAACCAGTCGAAGTTGAGCTGCGTCATCTCACGCATACGGCTGTCGGTCGGATCGTCTGAGAGTAGTTTTTCCGCACTGTCGGCTGTTTTACGGTACGCTTTGTATACATATTCCTCAGCATTTATACTCTCTGCATACCGGTCGGTAAGGAATCTTTTCCGGTAGGCTGTACTCTGCGCCCACGGAAAGCCGTCTGTCATGCGTATATCCTTGTCGCGATACCATGGATAACCGCCGAATATCTCATCCGCACACTCTCCGGAAAGTGCTACTGTTCCGATGTTCTTTATCTCACGGCAGAACAGCAGCAGCGAAGCGTCCACATCAGCCATTCCGGGAAGTCCTCTCGCATCAACCGCTTCATCCAGAGAATCCACCAGTTCCGGAGTGTCAATGACCGTCCAATGGTGCTCTGTTCCGAGATATTCAGCCATGCACCGGATGTACTCCGGATCGCTGTCCGGCTGAAAATGGCTCTTCTGAAAATACCTGTCGTTATCGCGGTAATCCACAGAAAAAGTGTGCAAAACATCGCCGCGCTTCTTCATTTCAGCAGCCGCAACTGACGATATAAGGCTCGAATCCAGTCCGCCTGACAGGAACGTACACAGCGGCACATCCGAAACTAACTGACGGCGTATCGAATCAAGCAGCAGTTCACGGACGTGCTCGGCAGTCTGCTCAAATGTCTCGTTCAACTCATACGCACGAAGTTTCCAGTATTCCCGCAGTTTCAGTCCATCTGCGGAATAATAGCCGCAGTGACCTGCTTTGACCTCTTCGACTCCGCGTATCACGCCACATCCGGGTGTCCGTCCCGGCGCCATAAGTATCAGTTCCGCCACGCCGTTTTCGTCAACTTCGTGCGGAATATCCGGATGCTCAAGCAAAGCCGGAAGTTCCGATGCAAATATCAGCTTGTCTTTGCAAAGCGCGTAGAACAGAGGTTTTACACCTATCCTGTCCCTTGCGAGAAAAACTCTGTGTTCATTCTGCTCATATACCACAAAGGCGAATATCCCGTTAAGATGTTCGACACAGTTTTCGCCCCATTTCACATAGCTTTTCAGCACTACTTCCGTATCGGAACGGGTAGTGAAATCAAAATCGCGCCCAAGCTCTTCACGAAGCTCAGCTGTGTTGTAGAGTTCACCGTTATATACTATCATGTAGTTGCCGTTCTCGCCGCTGAAAGTCATCGGCTGGCGTCCGCCGTTTATGTCTATTACCGCAAGCCGTGTGTGTATAAGGGCAGCCTCTTCCGTGAGAACTATCCCCCTCTGGTCGGGACCTCTCCTGAGAAGAGCCTTCTGCATACGCTCATATATCTTCATATCAGCACGCATATCCTCGGTAAAGCTGACAGCTCCTGCAATTCCGCACATAATCCACTCCACCGCTTTCCGGCATACGGCACGCCGAATTATCACGGTATATTATATGCAGGATAAATATGATATGTTACAGTTCTCTCACAAAAAGCTGTTCCGTGCCGCCGAAAATCGTCTCGTAATGCCCTTTCAGCGTAAAGCCGTATTTTTCGTAGAGTCCGACCTCACCGCTCATAACGTACACCGAGCTGAAACCGTTCTCCTTTGCGTACTCCGCGGCTTTCTCTATCATCATTCCGGAAAGCCTTTGTCCGCGGTGCTTTTCGTCAACAAACACGCTGCCAATAAACGGCGAAAAGTCGTATTTCTCTGCTATCTCGTCCTTTTCGGTAAAGGTACAGAAACCGGCTGTCTCTCCGTCTTCAACGGCAGCAAAAACTCTTTCCCAGCCGTGAAAGACATTATTCTTCATCTGCTCCGCAAGATAATGACCTCCGCGCCAGGAGCAGTTCTCAGCAAAGCGTATGATCTCGTTCCAAAGACTGTGTTTATTTGTAACTGCGATTATCTCCATATTTTACCTCATTTTTTTAGATTTAAACCTATTATATCCCGTACAAAGCCGTATGTCAACAAAAAAGCCACAGTATCCCTTACAAACGGTGATACCGATACAGAATATTGTGAGGCATATTGAGGAAAACCCTTTTGAAAAAGGGTTCTTCCTCAATGCTCACGATTCTTAACGAAGAAAGAACAATATCAAACTGAATAGGAACAATAAATCCCGATACCAAACGTGTCGGGATTTATCTTTCTAACCAAAGATCTCAGACTGATTATAGAGCGGCAGCAAGTGCAGCAACCTTACAAAATCAATATTTAATATGCTTGTGTAGCACAGTTGGTATCCTGATTAAGACTTCTGAATCCCTCGATACGCATAAGTGCGTCGAGGGCATCTTTATTATTGATAAGTCTTTGCAGCGTATCATTATCAACATTTACAAGAAGAGCCGACTCCCAACGCTTGGCGAGAAGTGTTGCTGATGTACCAGCCATGGCGATATCAAGCACGTCCTGTGCATTGATAGCTTTCATCGTCGAGCCGTCATAGGCAAGGACAGGAAGAAAGCTGATGAACTCCGCAACCTTCTTTTCGGGGTTGGACTCGTCCACATTCAGTCGGCAGGAGTAGTCTGAGATCTGACGAAGTGCGCGGTCAAGGGCGAAATCGAAAACATAGCACTCTCGCTTCATTATCTCAGCCTCGCCGTTTTCGGCAGTTATCACCCAGGGAGACTGAACTCGGAATGCCGCCTGGAAGTAAGTTTCGGGACTTTTAAGGTTGCGCAGCATGAATATGCCTGTCCACGGCTTGACTGTAACGCCTGTTGTCAGCTTTCCGCATGACAGCGTTATTGTTTTTGTTTCAAGCGGATTTTTCATGGAGCTGATAACAGGTGCAACTGCGTCAAGTCCTATTCCTGCTTTTGAACCTGCACAGAGGTTTATCTTATAATCGTGATAGAAAGCGTTCTGCTTCTGCTGCAAGAGATTATACATAGCCTCGCATGACGCAACATTCGGCAGAAACCACAGCGTATGCGACAGAACATTCAGCAGTCTTGTGTCGGAATACGGCATAGGCGGACGCTTGTCCTGTCCGAGCTTCAAGTCGTCGATACTGGAGGGAAGATATGCACCTCGCACCAGATCAAGCCACTTCTGGACCTCGTTTTCATATACAAAATGTGCTTCCGCACCCTTGCCTTTTGCGGAGAAAAATACATTCAGGTCGAACTCGTTGAACTCTCCCTGCTGTGCGATCTGGCGGATACTTTCGGGAATCTTATAAGTCATAAGAACCATTCTCGGCAGAGCAAGATAGGGATTGCCCGAACCTTTCCACTCATGCTTTGCGCGCTGTTCATCGGAGTATGTCCAGTTATAGATCTGATCCTCGATGAACTCGCCACTGTTTATCGCACGGAACGGTGTACCCGACAGGAACAGGTAATGTCCCGTAGTTATGGGGAGAAAGCTCTCGTTGTAGGCATTGCCTGCTTCTTCCTGCTGGTACTTCTCCATATCGAAGTCAGCGTCAGCCTCGTCGTCGGGATTTTCAAACAGCTTCTTGGCATTCTCACGCCACGCACCGAAGTGGTATTCGTCGAAGATGATAATATCCCAGTTATCGGTGTGTATAAACTCATTTTTCGCCTTGATACCGCCGCTTTCATTAGTGCCGAGCAAGTCCTGGAACGAGCCGAAAACAACGATAGGCTTCGACTTATCAGCCTTGCGGTAGGCGGTGTCCATGTCGATCTTATTGTTGTGAGCGTCCTTGTTGGAGATGAACTGCCAGCCTTCAAAATCAACATGAGTCACAAGATCTTCGTGCCATGCGGACTCCACCGCAGGCTTGAATGTCAGCACAAGTATCCGCTTGAAGCCCATTTTACGGCAGAGCTGATATGCGGCAAAGGTCTTGCCAAAGCGCATTTTAGCGTTCCACAGGAACTTCGGTGCACGATCCGGTTCATCAGCTTTCGCCTTTCGGAAATACTCCATTGTACGCTTTACGGCGATATGCTGTTCGGGACGCATACGGAAGTCGAGGGTGCGCTGAGTGTCAGCGATCTCGCCAGTTCTCAGCTCGCGGACTGCCGCCTTTACGTCGTCAACGGAGCAGCCGTACCACTCGTTATCGTCCTCGCCCTCGTAGAGTCTGCGGAAACCGTTCCTGCGGAGTATAGCGTGAACATCGTGGTCAGTAAAACAGGAACCGTCGGGACGCATAGCCGAATCTGACCACAAAATAGTGTAGGGCACGCCGCTTGTGTGCATTATCTCACGGATACGGGTTTTTACGTCACGGTCGGTGTAGCCGACCTTTATGTAGCCGTTGTGACTGGCAACATCATTGAGCCGGAAAGCGTATATGGAAGGTGCTGCCGAGGGGCGCTGAGGGAAAAATTCCTGTTCGATCATATTATTCACCGCCTAATTCCATTGGCTTTATCATTGATTCTATAAAGTCTATTTCTTCCTGTGTCAAGCCGTATTTTGCATATAATTCTTCATCTGTCCACGGCTTGGAAAAATCTTGCATGGGGACGAAAGGAAAGACTATCTTTGATAAACCAAATCCACTTATACATAACAACATAAGGAATCTTACAAAATTTGTTTTCAAGTATGATAATACATTATCTGCGTATATTCTATCGTCATATCCGCCGATTATAAAATATGAGTGTGTGCATACTTCTTTAGGAGATAATACTTTCATTGATGTTGGTATTATTCTAAATTTGCCGTCCTTTCCCGGTTCTCCAGCGTGTTCAGCACTTGTTTTACTTACAAGGACTTTATATTTATCAATTGTATCAAAGCCTTTTGTTATGACGCTTCTGCTAATATAGCTTATACCGTTACTTGCATGGAGAATCAAATCATCGTCAGATAGCGGTTTATCAGCTCCTCTGTAACTGGTCGATAATCCATAAGGCATCAATGAACTAATAATATTTTCAAATTTTTCTTCTTTAAAACTTTGTATTTTATGTACGATAGCGACTGCACGGTTATACCTTACCAAAACAGGAAACTCATTCAGAGGTCTGACCATTGTATCGATTTCATCATTTTTGATATTTGTGAATTCACAGTCGCTCTCTCTGTCCTTCTCCCATAAGAAATAACAAACACCGCCGCTTACGCTTAACCCTTGGAAACAATCCTTTGAATTGGTGTAATCAACAAGTTTTGTTATATGTCTGTCGTTTATCATATTATCACGGAATGAATCAAGTCCCATACCACCTGAAAACCAGCGTGATGGGATTATCATAGACATATACCTTGGTTTCATTTTCTTTGCACTTTCAATGAAAATATTGTATAAGGGTTTTGCCTGCTTTCCGGCACCGTCAGTATCAAGTGCATACGGCGGATTTGATATTATGACATCGAACTTCATATTAAAAATTTCCTCTGGTTTTATAGTATGTATCCACTCATAGGCATGAGTTTCAAGCTCGTCACCACGCTCATACTGGCTCTCGGACGCTCCGCAGTAAACGCACTTGCCCTTTTCCCATTTGTGGCTGATTCGCTTGAAACGGATATTGCCCTGTGCATCGTCAAATTGGCTGACGGAATAATTGCTGTTGGGATATTTGCTGCAATAAAGTCCGCGCCTTGACAGCAGACTTGTCAGCTCAGTTATAGCGATACCGAAAAGCTGTTTGTGGAAGATGTGGTCGATACGCTCCTGCAAATCGGGAAACTGCGGTTCAAGTCCCTTGATGAGCCGCTTGGCTGTCTCACGGAGAAATACTCCTGTTTTACAGGCAGGATCGAGAAATGTAGTGTCGGGATCGGAGAAAAGCTCCTGCGGCAGCATATCAAGCATCTGGTTGACAACCTCGGGAGGCGTGAAAACTTCATCGTTGGAGAGATTCGCCAGACACGACAGTACATCGGGATTGTAAACATTTTCAAATAGTCCTTCAGCCATTTTCACCTAACCTCCTGTAATGACAAATATATTTTTGCAGGAACGTTCCCTCATCTCCGCTGATACTGAGCTGAGCCTCGTCCTGACTTAGCAGCTCCGCAAAGGTGTAGTCGCTACGCTGAATGTTTGCTCCTGTGATGAATGCCCACTCCGAAAAGACGATAGGCTCATCGGTATCGTTGCAGTTTTCATCAACGCAGCATAACGTGAGAGCGTTTCCGCAGACAATGTTGCGCTCCAGTATAAAGCGGATAGAACGGTGCATATCATCGCTGCACTCATTCTTGCATACCGACTTGTACTGCTTCGCCCACAGCTTATATAGCCGCTCACGGCAGGCGGCAACGTTATCCGCCAGTATATCGACACCGTAAAGACTGCTCACAGCCAGCAGGGAGTTCATTTCATAGTCAATGGTGCTCCGCCTGTATTTCTTCCGCACAACAGCTAATTTGCGGTTCAGCACCTCTGCGAGGAAGTTTCCGTCACCGCAGGCAGGTTCGAGAAATCGGCTGTCAATACGCTGTGTTTCGGGCAATACAAGGTCGCACATGGCTTTGACCTCTCGCTCAGCCGTAAATACTTCTCCGTGGTCGGCTACACGCTGCCTGGATTTTACTTGTTTGTTCATAATGTTTCCTTTATAGAATATTTATCTATTTATTTGAATAAAATTCATCTATTATTCTACAATTATATCATAATATAGAATTAAATTCAAGTTTCACACTGTAAAATTTTAATGTGAGGAAAATTCTATGCATGAACCGTATGATTTTGGAATAATACTGAGGGATCTTAGAAAAAGTAAGGGATATACGCAAAAGCGCCTTGCAGATATGCTTGGTCTGTCCGTTACAGCAGTGAGTAAATATGAGATAAATCAGTCATCTCCGCCCCTCGAAACACTTCGTGCCATTTCAAATATCTTCAATGTTTCTATTGATGAGCTGTTGGGAACTGAGCAGCGAGGCAAACTCTCAACCACAGGGCTGAGTGAAGAGCAGACTGATATAGTCAGAAAGCTCATTGCTTCGTTCCGAAATAATTCGTCCAATAAGAAAAAACTCTCCCCCGAAAGCTGTCAGCTTCTGGGAGAGATTGTTGAAGAATTATCAAAATAAAACAAGCGGAACTACAAATTTATAATAGTTCCGCTTATTAAGTATTCATTAATTTATTAGTTTTCCCAAGTATCTATTATGTCAGCGCCATCTGTAATAGCATCCTGATAGTTTTTAGTACTTAGTATTATCTGTTCAAAATCTTTGATTAGTTCATCAGTAAGAGCAATTTCTGATTTCCCAAGTTTTTGCTTCAAATACCGTATGAGTTCTTTAAAACTTTGAAAGCAACTTATACCGGTTATCAATAAAATATAGTAAAGAAATATATTTTTCTTGTCACCGCCGTTAGGATTTAATTTGAAACTTTCTTTCCAAAAAACTCTATGTTCGTGCACGAATCGTTTCAATCCCTTTAATGTTAATGCTGAAATCTGAAAAACATTGAAAATGCGCGATTTTAGTAGTTCATAAGTTTGAGGTGATGGAACAGATACACACATTATGTTGTTTTGCATATCATTGAAACCTTCAAGATACATATTCTTAATGACAAATGAAGTATCATCTAAAACAGCAATGTTCAACTTAACTCCATTATTGTTAACACCTTTTGGTATTTCTTGAGCTGATGATATTAAAGAAATAAAATCATCTTCTAATTCTTTAATTGATTTGAAAACAAACTTTTTTCTTTGAGAATCCAAGGACAATTCTTGAAAAATACAGTTATTCTGGCATTCTTTAATTGCCTTTGGAAGAAGTTGAACATTATATATTGCAATTCCGAAAAGACTAACGATGATGTTGACCGAGTCGTCAGAACCAATATATGCGATCAAAGTGTGACTACCATAGCTTCCAATTATATCTAACGCCTTATAAAGGGCAACATTTCCAACAAATTGAACAGGATTTTTCCCTTCACCAGTTGTGATGAAAGAAATGATATCATCAAAAGCATCAATCTTGTTGCATATATTGTTATGTAGGCAATACCACTCATACGCAATCTTAGTGATAAGCCTATACATTTCGATAGAAAAGAATACTTCAAGATTAAGAATTATTTTCTTAGTGATTTCACGCTCATTAATATCTATCGCGGTAACATTATACTCTGAAGCACCTGATATTTTTAGTATTTTATCAATTGGTCCAATTTTTGTTTTACCATCAAGTGATGTATTGATTTTTTGGAACACTTCCGTATCAGATGCGATTTTCGTAAAATACTCTTCGTTTCCAATCGTGAATATCATCGGATACCTTGCATATTGTTTTCCTTTGCTCGATTTTACATCTAATAAATTTGTAATTGTAGCTAATTTTTCGATAACTTTACTTTCAAAATAATCACTAAATTTACTGTTATGTGCAATTCTACATACATTCGGATTGATTATTTTGGCATTTGTCAATGCATCAGGAATAATATCCGAATCTGATAAATTATCAGTTGTTCCACAATAAATGCAGGCTCTTTTAATCATTATACAGTTGTCCTTTCGTTTTTTAATAAGCCGCAGGAGATAGTTCCTGCGGCTATTATAATTATTACATGATTTGAAAAGACTGTTTATTACAGCAATTCCTGAGCTCGTTTGTTATCTGTTCTTCAATCAGACTATGCAGATCGTCTCTGTCTGCAAGGTTGAACAGCGAGTTGCCGTGAGCGAATATTATCTTATATCAAAAGCACATTCGTCTTCTGTTCCTGTAAGTTCAGCCCAGCGAGCTGATAATAGTTTGGCGTAGTCTATGTAGAACAGACCATAGCAGCCAAGAGCATAACCGTCATTGACTTCAATAAGCAGAGTTCTGCCGTCATCGGTCAATCCAAAATCAATGGCATAGCCTGCAGGAGCAGATGTAAACTCTTTTACTGCATTTTCGATCACCCTGTAATCATAGTGCTTGCGCCAGTCACCCTTATAAGGTCTTACGCTAAGGATATATCCATATCTCACAAAGCATCGCCATTCAGCTACAAACTTTACGATTTCAGAACAGTAAACTTCCTGATTAACACCTTCAATTCCGCATCCAATAAGGTCTTTCGGAGAACGGACAACAACTCCTGTGAATTGTTTATCCTCGATAGGCTTTACAAAAACAGGCCAGCAATCAGGATTATTGTTGACTTCATTCATTTTTGTTTGCCATATTTTTCGCCCAAGGTATTTTTTTAATTCGACAGGATAGTCCATTTCGGGAGTGATGATTCCAAAGTCCGCAAGCCTTGCTCTTACTGTTCCGACGTATCCAACAACTATATCTTCTTTATTGCTTTCCTGAAATTTTTCATTGTCATGAAAAGGAATAACTTCAACCCCCATTTCATAGAATCCCTGATAGGCGTTCATAAAATTATAATTATGCGGAATACCATTTTCATGGGATTGAATATATGCTTTCATATCATCACTTCCTTGTTTTTATCTGATTATAGCACAACAGTGCGGATTAATCAAAAGCTTTATCTCAGCTTACTATTGATTACAAAAACGGAGTCATATATATTGGCAGACAGAACAAATCATGGTCCTTGCAATAATCCTTTGTATATACAAGATATTTCCATAGTATCCTGTTTGAATATTTCTCCGAAAATTTATCCATTGAAGTATGAGATTTATATCCTGAAGATTTCACCTCTATTGGACATATCTTATTCTTCCGCGCAAGAAGAAAATCTATTTCATAATTATGACGTGACTCTTCATTCATAAATGTATGGTAAAACAGCTCGTTGCCGTTTGCCGTCAGTATCTGTGCAACGATATTTTCATATAAATAGCCGAGATTGGCAGACAGTTTATCACTAAGCAGTTTTTCATATATATCATTTTCAGTAAAATCTCTGTCTTTAAACATCAATGTCGTAAACAATCCTGTATCACATATAAACATCTTGAATTTTGTCAGATCTTTGTTTGATGACATACCTACATTAGGATCATTCGCATGATATGAAACGAGAACTGTTCGTGAATCCTTCATTTCCGCAATGAGCTGAAGAACGTCTTCTGCACGAGTATTGTCGCTTAACACACTGCTGACCTGATACCGAGATGCATTTTTATTGAGCTGTGCAGGTATGGACTCAAACATCAGCGAAGCTCGTCCTGTTGGATCAATCTTCATAAAATCGTCTTTGTAAAGATTGAGGATATCCCGTTTTACCATATCCACCATTTTAAAATTATTGGTTGTGATATACTCGTTTATTGCCTGCGGCATACCTCCGACAAGCATATACAATCTGAAACTGCGTAAAAGCTGTCGGTTCATTTGCTGCCCAAGAGGCTTTCCTAATTCATAGAATTTTTTTATCAATTGAAAACTTGTATTATCGCCTACAGCCCACAGGAACTCTTCGTAATCCATAGGATACATATTTATTCTGCGTTCTTCACTTGGGATAACTATGTTGCTGACATTCTTTTTTATGGATATAAGAGAGCCTGTTTCAATGTAATCATATCTATGATCTTTAACGAGATGCTTTATCGCCTGACGCGCAAGCGGACAACGCTGTACTTCGTCAAATATTATCAGGGATTTTCTTTCAATCAAGTCGACCTTGTACTGTAACTGCAACTGTAAAAAAAGATAATCAAGGTCTGAAACATCTTCAAACAACTCTATAGTAGCCTTTGAAGCAATAGAAAAATCGATGATGATATAACTTTCGTATTCGTTGCTGCCAAATTCTTCGGCAACCGTAGACTTACCTATTCGCCTTGCACCCTCTATAAGAAGCGCAGTTCGTCCATTTGATTCACGCTTCCATTCCAACAATTTATCATATATTTTACGTTTAAACATTATTGCACCTCGCAATTTGATTGATAGCCTTTTCGCAAATTGTTTCAAGCAGTTTTTCCACGAAATCGCAAATTGTTTTTTGCTATTATACCTCATAATCGCGAAATTGTCAAGTGCCTAAAGGAAATTCCTTATGTTCATGTTGACTTTTATACAAAATTAGGATATAATACATTTAACAGAACCCGACATGCCTCTAAGCTATGCGTACCATGTCGGGTCGTTTAATTATTCTAGATTATAGGATATATTATTATACCCTGATCAACTTTTGATACTCCTCAATCTCCAGCTCGCCATCGGTAGCTTTAGTTCGCAGCTCAATAGCGTAGTCGCCCCACTCTGCGAACTGGGACTTGCTCATTTTCTTTTTCATATAGCGAGCGTAGTGCTGCTTGTATCAACGATTATATATCTCACAGATGTGAATTTTACTTTTATAAACAACAAAGCAAACAGTATACGAAACACCATTGATTTTTGCATAAATTATGTTATAATATAAAATAAGATTTAGTTTGAATTGTTTCAGTTTTAATACGCTATTCGTTGAAAGGAAATCAATATAAAAATGGGAAGAGGAAAATCAAGAAGAAAAAGAATACAAAAACTAAAAAGACAGAACAAAAAAAGGGCAGGAAAACTTGTAAGATTTGTACTCGCTAATTCTCCAAAAAAATACAGCGGATGGAATAACAGGTATTCATATCAAAGCAATATTCATAATCTAATATATAAAGGTTCAATTTTTACAAACGATAAATTCCAAAACTGTATTATTACAGATTGCAATTTCAAAAAAGCAAAGCTTACAAATATTGACTTTGCACATTGTAATTTGAAACGTACATCATTTAAAGGTGCTTTCTTATGTAATGTTGTATTTTTTAATTGTAATATGACAGATGTTGATTTTGATGAAGCGATTTTAAATAATGTGGCATTCATTTGTTTAAATGTAAACAGTATCAGAAATCTCGATTTAACATCTGATGAGGTCAAAATTATCAATAAGTATCCAGATATCAACCACATTGAATTACTAAATAGTGCTTTGAGCCTTGCAAGTTTTAATCAATATTATAAATATCATGTACTTAATGTTACTACCCAAAAGGTGAATAACTGGATGTTATATTGCTTGGCAACTCAATATTCTTCATTTGATGATGTAGCAAAAGGATTATACGCCTTAACGAGACGAAAAGACAAAAAAGGGTTTATTACACTTGGCAAATACAAAAAACATCTTGACTCTTATCTAAAACTATGTTAAAATATAATTGTTCCGCTCCGGATAAGGGTGACCTTTGAAATGCTATGGATACAATGGGAACACGTTATAATAGCTAGTATTCAGGAGGGGATGCCTATGGTCAATAATATCTTAACCATTCTTGCATTTGTAGGATTTGTTTTTGAGAAATTAATCAATAGTCACATTCCATCCCGATTACTCGGGGTTAATATAGTTATAGTCAAATAGGATTTATACTTAGCAATCGAAACAAATCGATTGCTTTTTTTATTGAAAGAAGTATTTTTTGTATTGTTTTAAAACGCAAAAGAACGCGTTACGCTTAGACAAGAAGTGGAAAACTACAGATTTGATATTAGGTGAATTCTATTTCCTGTGCACACTTTCCTATGTCAGCAGGACAGAACAAGGAACTGATGTTCAGCTCAGACTTTGCACGTTCACATACGTCAAACAGTTCACCTAAGTCATAAAAATTCATTGAAAAATAGCGCAGAAGTATCTCTCCGAGCGGATAAACTCTGCCGTCGGAAAGATATATTTTTCTGTCATGGTAGTGTGCTTCTATCTCAAACATAATAACTCCTTTCAGAAATAGTGTTCTATT
>JAEEVL010000056.1 GCA_016290875.1 Ruminococcus sp. | reverse complement strand
GTACTGTTTATGCAGTTTCCGGAATGTGTGCAGCAGTCATCATTGGCGTGGGACTATGGAAAAATGCAGCCATAAAGGATGCTTTTCGCAAGGATTTCCACAGCAGCAGTATTATCGAAGAGACGAGCGAGTCTGATAAGTATGGAACGGATTCTGAACAGACATCGGTATCGCAGGGCAGTGGAGCGGTCACGACATCTGTAACATCTTCTGGCAAATCGCAGCAAAGTAAGAATATCCCTGCTGTAACTGAAACGTCTAAAGATGAGCATACTGTTTTTACTGTACCAAATTCTGAGAATATCAGTTCAACGGAGACAGATTCTTCTGCGTTGCAGAATAGTCAGAATGATCCTGTGGCAACTGCACCTAATTACGGAGATAAAAATATATCAGAGAGCACTTCCGCTGTCTGGCAGACAAATACTTCTATTCAGATTACCGATAATACAGTTACAGATGTTCAGACATCCTATTTGCAGCCTGTAACGAGTACAAAAGAAATAATAACACCGGTTGAGCTTGATACAGATACTACAAATGCAGGTACTGAAATTATGACTTTTACTTCTACTGAACAGCCGAAGACAACCGCTATGGATATGACAATGCCAGTAACAGAAAATAGTTCCAGTACTGGGGAGGCAATGGGGGAGAGTACTGCATTTTTTATGTTGAACGGAATTGGATACACGTACACCGGTATAAGACTAGAAAATAAGTATGTCGGACCTTTTTACTGTGAGATACCATTTTCGTATGAAACAGCCAAAACGTATATGATAAACGGTGTGTCTGAGGAAGCGGCTCTTGCTGTGGAATTCGGTGGCAACGGGATATACTGTATATACAGAAATAAACAGTACAAACCGGATAGCCTTAAGAATATGATAAACGACTTTTCTTGTAACAATCGAATAAGCAAAGGAAATGTGGTATGCGATGTGTGGGGAGAAAGATATAGATATAATTATATTTTTACAGATAAGCTTCTGAATATCCTTTTAAAGTATTCTGTACTGCCGTCTGATACTGCACCAAAACGTCTTGAGAGAGATTATTTTGATCTGACTGCATACCATCAGATATTGAAAAATAATTTCAGAGTATTTATAAGCGGCAATGGTTATATCTATGTGGAGTTGTATGATTGGAGAGCAAATTTCTACATAGGTTCGGATGAAGCCTATTCGCTTATAGAACGTATGCTAACAGCTGTCAAAAGCGGTTACGGATAAAGAAGAGTTAATGTAAAACCGTCCTCCGGAAACTGAGGACGGTTTTGTGTTTATATCAGAACTCTTTGATAAGCCCAAGTTTGAACTTCTGTATCAGGATTGCATCTGAATTGCTAAGTCCAGGCTTACCGTCAACGTCAGCATTTATCTCGCCCTGAGGGGTTATGCTGTATTCAGACTTGCCCTGTGCATATTTGTCAGGATTAGTAGCAACCTGCATAACGAGAACTGCATCTGCGATATTGACATTACCGTCACAGTTGGCGTCGCCGGGAGTTGTTATACCGTCATATTCACTCAGCTTCAATAATACACAAGATGTATCCCAAAAACCACCTTCGTATTCTTTTTTATAAAAACCATAGTCTTCATCCGGAATATAGACCGTTACATTTTTACAGCCACCAAGAAGTGTGCTGTAACTATCTAATTCAGGATCTATTGTTGCAGCCCACGGTTCTTCATTTATCCCTTTATGGAGAATAACTATCTCTGACAGTGAAGTACACTCATTAAAAGGGTATATCGCACGTTTAAGGCTTGATGGGAGCACAACTCTTGTAAGTGCTTTGTTATAGGCAAAGCCCATATTTCCAATGTCGGTAAGATTTTCCGAAAAACTAACCGAACTAATATCAGCGTTTGCTAAAGCCCGCTCATCGATTTTCACAACACCCGGAAGAGATAAATGTTCCAGATTATGTGATCTATCGAATGCAAAGGAAGCTATTTCCGTAACAGATACCGGTGTTTCAAATGAGGTTTCAGGTTTATTTGCCGGATAGCATAGCAAAACAGTTATATTCTTATTATATACAACGCCGTCAATGCTGCATAAATAGGGATTATTCCCGTCAACAACAAAAGAGGTTATATTAGGACAATTCTCAACTTTTATTGATTTGACAGTTTCTGGTATGGTAACAGTCTTTACATCGGGATTGTCTTTTATAGAGACACTTTCGACAGCCTTTCCGTCTTTTTCAGCTGGAATGACCATATTTTCTTCGTTTGGTGCTTCACCTAACGACTTAAACTTGTAGCCGTGCTTTTTAGCATAAGCCTGAGCGGTTGAACCATCGTATCCGTAAACAGTTCCATCGAAAGCAGTTACTTCAGAATCATAATCAGCAGCCCTGTCAAAAGCAGATATTCCTTTTATCTCACAATCCGGATCAAGAATTGTTATCGAAGTGAGCTTCGGACAGTTATAAAAGGCATATCCCTCGATAGTTTTGACAGACTTCGGGATAGTTACTGATGTAAGCTCTGAAAGAACAGGTTCGGAAAATGCGTGACCAGTTATAACCTTTACTGTGTTGGGAATAACTACGTCCCCTTTAGACTTCTTTCCGTCAAGCAGGAAACCGTTTGCGATAGCAAGTCCGTTTTCATCGGTTATGCTTACAAGCCATGCTGTTCCAAGAAATGCTTCTCTGCCTATGTAAGAAACTGAATCAGGTATTGAAACAGATTTGATGTTTTCACAATTCATAAAAGCATGGTCAGCTATATTTGTCACATTATTGGGAATCACTACATTTCCCTCGCATTTTTGACCGTCAATAAGAATATCATTGACAATTACCAAAGGCGACTCTTTTCTTTGATTTTCTAACCATGGAGTTTCTATGAATGCCTCTTCACCTATAAAGGTTACTGATTCCGGTATATTGATAGTTTTAAGCGAAGTGCAGCCATAGAAAGCGTTAGCAGCTATCGTTGTTACCATGTCGGGGAGAGTAACAGATGTCAGTTCCGGAGCACCGCTGAATCCGAATACGCCTGTTACAGGAACTCCATTGATCTTACTTGGTATGATAACGTCACCACTTGCTTTTAGTATTCTCGCACCGCCGGCTGTTACTTCATAATTGCTTCTGACAACGGCGTGATCGGGGTATACCCAGTAAAGCAGATTGCCGTCGGCAGCCTCATAGTATTTGTTGCCTTCCTGATCTGTTTTGACTTCGTCAGCGGGAACAAAGGTCAATCCCAATTCATCAGCATATCTCTCTGCTTCCGTTCCTTTATAGCCGTATATTACACAATCGCTGTCGAAGGCACAAACAGGTTCATCGGTAAGAGGTCTTATCGGTTTTGGCGGCTCTAAACCAGATGTTTCCATTACTCCGGTCTTGCGCGGATAAGCTCCGATAAGACATACCGAAGCTGGAATAGTCACAGCTTTGACGCTGGAACCGAATTTATTATAGAAAGCTCCTTGTTCAATATACTTTACTGAGTCCGGCAGCTTTACCTCTTTCAGATTGCAGTAACTGAATACATTCTTTCTTATGACTTCAATTCCGTCTTCTAAAGTAATGCTTTCGAGTTTTTTACAACCACGAAAGGCTCCTTCGCCTAAATCTTTGACTCTGAGTGTAACTTTCTTTAGATTGCGGCAGTCTGAAAATGTACCTCTTGCTATGGTCAGTTCCGGACGGTCAATATTTATAGTTTCAAGAGAATTGCATTCATCAAATGCACCCATACCGATATATTTCGTTTTTTTCGGAATATTTATTTTTTTGAGGTAAGTTGATCCGCCAAAAGCATATTCGTCTATTGTTTCAATTGAGTCAGGGAGTACCACTTCTGTAAAAGGCGACTCGCAAAGCGCGTTGTTTTCTATTGCCGTAACAGGACAGCCGTTTATCTCACTCTCAATAACGAACGGCTCTGTAATAGGTTCAAGGTCAGAGCTGTTTGAGTATATGCTCCACGCAAATACAGTTGTACCGTCCGTTTTTGTGTAGTAATAGCCTCCGTTTTTTTCGATACAGCCGAACTCCTTCAGCGACTCCTCATTAGTTCTGTAATCTTTATAAGAGGTGTTATTTGTAGCAGCAGGTATGGTCTGAAGCAGTTCGCCATTCTTGTCATAAATATCGAATTTGTTTATTTCTTCTTTTGAAGCCATAGGTGTGAAAACCACAAATGTCTCGCCGGTATCATCAAGCCAGTATTCATTTCTTTGATACATACTATGGGAATAATAAGTTCCATAGCTATATTTTTCTGATTCTTTGAGATGTATTATGTCGGGCACACAGTGTATGTAATATTGCCAGCCTTCATTTTTACGATCGGCATATTTGTCCCATAAGCCGTATGCACCGTCAAGCTGCTCAAGTGTTATTCTTTCACCAACATCATCTCCGGCAAGAGTGCGTCTTGCACGTTCGCAGATTATATCATCATTTGCAGCCTGTTCCGTATCATAGATGAAGTGGCAGAGTTTCTGTTCTTCCTCAGACAGGGAAGAGTAGTCGCTTATACAGAGATCGTATTTCAGAAAGCGCTCCCATTTTGTGTCAGCTGTTTCGGCAGTTGTTACGACAGGCGTATAAGAGCTGAGGATAAGAGCTACTGAGATAACAGACGATATCGTGCGTTTCATAATAATACCTCCTGAGATTTTATTTTCAAGTAAATATATCAGAGCTCTTTGATAAGCCCAAGCTTGAACTTCTGTATCAGTAACGCATCTTCATTGCTAAGTCCGGCTTTTCCGTCAACGTCAGCATTTTTCTCACCCTGAGCGGTTATGCTGAATTCAGACTTGCCCTGTGCGTATTTATCGGGATTGGTAGCGACCTGTATGACGAGAACAGCGTCTGCGATGTTGACATTACCGTCGATGTTGGCGTCGCCTCTGAGAATAGAGTTGCCCGGGAGAGGTTCAAACTTGCAGCCGAACTTTTCAGCGTATGTCTGAGCTGTTGAACCGGCATAGCCATAAATAGTACCATCAAAAAAGGGAAAATGGGGTACACTGCTGTAAATTGTAGTGCTGGAATTAGATATTATGCAGTAAGGGTTCATAATAGTTATTGATGTCAGATCCATACAGTTGCTAAAAGCAGATTCACCTATACTTTTAACAGATTCAGGAATAGTTATTGATTTAAGGCAGATGCAGTTGGAAAAAGCACCTTCTTCTATACTTGTAACTGAATCAGGAATCGTAATTGATTCAAGACTCTCGCATCTTCCAAAAGTATAAGGTTTTATGCTTGTAACTGAATCAGTGATAGTTACTGATGTAAGACTTGAGCAAAAGAAGAATGCATTATTCCCGATGCTTTTAATCGAATCAGGTATCTTTATAGATTTGAGATTTATACACGTCTCAAATGCACTATTGCCTATGCTTGTTACTGTATTTGGTATAGATACTGATCTGAGACTTGTACAGTCCTTAAAAGCAGAATCACCTATGCTGGTAACCGAATCAGGGAGGGATATTGATGTAATATCAGAATCACAAAAAGATAGGTCGCCTATACTTGTAATTGAATCAGGGACGATAATATCTCCTGAACACGTTGTTCCGTCTAAAAGTATGTTATTAACAATTACTAACGGGGAAATTTTTCTCTGATTTTCGAGCCATTTAGTTGATTCAAAAGCCTGATACCTTATGCTTGTAACAGAATCAGGAATGGTTATTGATTCAAGATTTCTACAGCCAAAAAAAGCAGCGACGTCTATGCTTGTAACTGAATCAGGGATAGTAATTGACGTAAGACCCATACAATCCCAAAAAGCCATCTTTCCTATGCTTGTAACCGTATCAGGAATACTAACTGAAGTAAGATGATCGCATCCATAGCAAGCTTTGTCTGATATCTTAGTGACCGGTACTCCATTTATCTCACTCGGTATAATGAAATCTCCCTCTGCATACTTGTTGCTTTCAACGAGTTCAGCGTGGTCTGAATAAACGTGATATTTAAGAAAGCGATACACAACCACCTCATAATCAGTCTCATCCGCTGCAATAATGCTCTCCGGCTCATACTGAGGAATAGCCGGGATAACTCCACCAACTATACAAAGAGACAAAAGAGCTGAAATAAGTCTTTTCATAAGAGTACCTCCTGAGATTTTATTTTCAAGTAAATTATATCAGAATAAGTATGC
>JAEEVL010000030.1 GCA_016290875.1 Ruminococcus sp. | reverse complement strand
CTCTCTTCTTGCACGCTGCTCTTCTGTTTCATTTCTTCGTCTTCTGCTCATAATTAAAACCTCCGAAGTAGTGTCTCTTCTATTATACACTACTTCAGAGGTTTACACAAATTTTAGGATAGACTCTACTGTGTATCCAACTATTGTTATGATGATGAAATCGTCGCACAGACAATAAGGATATTTCTCATTTTCTTCGTCGATCAATGTTTTCATAAAGATTTTCTTTATTATGCCTGCGAAAACCAAAACTTAGCGATCAATCTTCATACCTTTGCTTGAAATATTGACAGGAAAACGTAGCGATAGTTTCTATTCCGCTGCCTTTTTTAAAGCAGGAATGCTTTTCAGTATTGTTAGCGCTGAATGCCATACCGCCGCGAACTATGTTGATAGTAGTACTACCGATAGAACCGTTCCAGTGCTTGCAGAGCAAGCAGCATTTCTGAGTGCGCGTAAATTGCATATTCGCCATTGTCTTACCTCATTTCTTGATCATTGACTTGAACGGATCGGTCTTTTCACCGCTTGCAATGCAATCCGGACAAGGACTCTTCACGCATTTTATCAGTCCGAGTTTATATGGACATTCCTTGCATTTGCTCATATGTTTTGGTATCTTCACTTTGG
Source organism: Ruminococcus sp. (assembly GCA_016290875.1). Taxonomy (GTDB): domain Bacteria; phylum Bacillota; class Clostridia; order Oscillospirales; family Ruminococcaceae; genus Ruminococcus. Next base: position 31,872 of record JAEEVL010000030.1, on the reverse strand, counting down.
GCATTCTACTCACCTCTCTGAAGATTGTCATTTTACCTTTTTCTTCCAGTTCCTTTCTATCGAGGCGCATCCTCTGACTGATGAAGCTACATCCGACATTGCTTCATATACAGAGGCTGTTCCGCATGCAGAAGCTGTATAGTTGACGGCTCTGTCCTCAGATATTCCGATATCAGCAGCGGCGGAAACAGCATCAATGTTAGCCCCTATGAAAATGAACTCCCAGCCTATTTCTTTCTTGGCTTCTATCATTTTCCTGACCTTCATCAGGTCATATTTGTGGCTTGCATTTTCCATGCCATCAGTCGTGATACAGAAAAGGGTGTGCTCCGGAACGTCCTCTTTACGTGCATATTTGTGAATATTCTCTATGTGATGTATCGCTCCGCCGATAGTGTCAAGAAGAGCCGTACATCCACGGGGGAAATACTCCTTATCGGTCATTTTTGGAACGTCCGCAAGATCTATCCTGTCGTGCAGGACTTCACTCTCGTTGTCGAAAAGGAACGTAGAAACATAGCACTTTCCATCGAGCTTTTTCTGCTTTTCAATCATTGAATTGAAGCCACCGATAGTATCGCTTTCAAGTCCTGCCATTGAACCTGAACGATCGAGTATGAGCACGAGTTCTGTAATATTGTTTTTCATAATGATTCCTCCTTGAAATTGGTGATCTGTTTTCTTCTGTGATTATATGATACCATATTTCAAGAGGAGAGTGGTCGCCTTTAAGGCGACATTTTATGAACCTATCAGAACCTGATCAAAGTGGAAAAGAACTTCATTTATCTCGTAAATGTTATAATTTCCACTCTCGATAAAGTACCGCACTATTATATCGAATTTACTTGAATTTGACAGCCCGAAGCCTGCCTTTAAAAGCATTTCTTTAGTTTCATCAATATCAAGCTCAAGTGCAATAGCAAACGCAACAGCAGTAGCCTTCTTAGGATGATAATCTTTGTTTGAACGTATTTTAGAGAACAGCTTACGGTCGATATTTGCCTTCTTATAGCAATCTGAATCTGTCATATCCTTTTCATCGATTTTTCGTAGCAGCATCTCAGTAAAACTCTCATCTATCATTTTCAGCTTCTCTTCCAGAGTTTCAGAGCAAGCATTTCCTAAAACAGGGAAATTTGAATGAACTGTATGAGCTGTCCCACTGCTAGTAGATGACTCTTTTCTGAACGAACGAAGGAAGTTTTTTAAACTTCCTGAAGAACCAACAGCGTCTGAATATCCCCACGTTCTTGTTTCGTCATAATAATTATCGTCAATAAACGCTTCAATATCTTTCAACTTTTTCCTACCGATGTCAAAAGAATTACGATCAAAGATAACGATAGTAATATCCATATCATGAGTCTTCAAGAACTCTGAACAGCTGTCCACAGCGATTTTCAGAGCTTTGTACTTTGGATATCCATATGCTCCTGATGAGATAAGCGGGAACGCGATGCTCCCAAACTTATTTTCAACTGCGATTCTCAGACATTCTTCATAGCAGTTTCGCAGCAGCGATGGTTCATTATTCCTTCCGCCTTTCCAGACTGGTCCGACAGTATGTATAACGTGTCCGGCGGGAAGTTTATAGCCCTTAGTCAGCTTTGCCTTTCCGACCGCGCATCCGCCAAGTTTTCTGCATTCATCCAGCAACTTTGGCCCGGCGGCGCGATGAATAGCTCCATCAACGCCGCTTCCGCCAAGAAGGTTAGTATTAGCAGAATTCACTATTGCATCGACTTTTATCTTTGTTATATCACCACGAATAAACATTAATGGCATATTATCGCTCCTAAGTTTTTTTATATTATAACATTTCCAGCATAAGAATGCAATAATAATCTTATTTAATGTAGTATGGAAATTTTTCTGTTAGTGACGCGAACGCTGCTGTAAACACACAGCAGGTACAACCTGCTTAATCGAATTTGATAATAAGAAGGCGGCTGACGCTTTCTAATGCGAACGCGAAGTTACAAGGTGGTGCTGTCAGTCCATTACCTTCTCATTATACTAAAATAAACATAGTCTGTCACCACTGAGTCAGCAGTTAAGACTATGCTAATATTGTACCAAAGGTGGTGCTGATATGGCAATCAAAAGTTCAAATGTTGCGGCACGAGTAGAGCCCGAGATCAAGGAAAAGGCAGAAGCTATCCTCTCAAGTCTTGGAATATCTGCTTCAAACGGAATTAATATGTTCTATAGGCAGATAATTCTATGGAACGGTCTACCGTTCAGACCCGCTATTCCCTCGACAACGCTAAAATCATTAGATGAAATGACAAAAGAAGAATTTGACGCTAAGCTTGTAAAAGGTCTTGCTCAGGCAAAAACCGGTGAAGGCGTCGAAGCTAACGAGTTCTTTGATTTATTAAAGGTTGAGCAACTGTAACCAATGTCTGAAAAGTATAAAGCTATTATCACTCCTGAAGCCTAGGATGATATCCGTAACATTGTATTGTGTATTGCACACGAACTTGCTAACCCTCAGGCAGCAACAGCTTTACAGAATGAATTACGTAAGGAAAACAAATCACTTGAGAAAGCGCCCTCAAGATATAAGGTCTTTCAATAACAGCCATGGTGAGCATTTGGTGTTGAAAAGTTAAAGTTAAAAATCATTATGTTTATTATGTAACTGATGAGGAAAACAAAACAGTTAGTGTTATTGCTGTTATTTATGTTCGCATTGATCAACAGTTCCAAGTGAATGAAAGAACAAAATAACCATAACGTTGATACAACAGTATAAAAGTAATCAGCTCTATCTCGCGAGCTGGTTTTATATTATCACTGGACTGATTCTTTGAATATACTTTCAATTATCGACTTTTTCAAAGCTTGCGATGATGTCGTCTGCGCTGTAAGTTCCGCCGTCTTTGTCGAGAATACTATTTGTAAAGACCTTGAAGAAATTGTCGACTTTCGGTATAAATCTGAATGTGTTTCCCTTATTAAATAAAAAGTAGAATGTTTCCTTTCCGTTAGCAATATCAGCAGTGAATGCTATATCGCCGCTGCTGGTCAGCATGTTACGCGGAAGCTGACAGACGGGATATGCATTATCGTTCATGTCAAAGCATATATTGTCGTCAAGACTGGATAAGACAAAGGTGAATAGTCTGAACTCACGGAGTTTTTCTCCGATTGGCGTAGTGTTTTCAGCGATAATTTTTTCATCGCTTAAGGGGGATTATGGTGAAATCATTATTAGGCTCGTCTGCGAGAACATTTTGAATAAAGGCGTTCTACGCTGAGATATACCGTGTGTTTCCAGAGTACGACAAATGGAACAAGTGGCTAAAAGATAACGGAAGGCTTCTTATAAGGCGTATGCTGCTTGGGATGAAGTAATAATAAAGTCTGAACAGATAATTTATATGCGGTATTTTTCTTGCAACTTGAAAATGTATTGATACATTGTTGACACTTTAACTGCAATTAGGTATAATTATAATACAAATTATATTATTGGAGGAAATGGAGAAGAAATGGAAAAATCAGAAGTTTTTACCGTCCTGGACGAAACCTTTCTGCCGCAGATGGCAGAGCTTTACAGCAAATCTTTTGCCGGTGAGCCGTGGAACGATGACTGGAGCAACACCGAACAGCTAAATGAATACATAAAGGAGATCTCAAACTCCTACAATTCGCTCAATTACGGACTTTTTATCAATGGTGAGCTTAAAGCTCTGTCTATCGGAATGATACGTCATTGGTGGGAAGGTACGAATTACAACATCGAAGAACTCTGTGTTTCACCTGATATGCAGGGGCAGGGAATAGGAACAAGATTTATGAAAATGATAGAGGCTGATATAAAAGAGCGCGGTCTTGCAGGCATCTTTTTACAGACTGACAATGATAAGCCTGCGTACCGTTTCTATCTGAAAAACGGTTTCTTTGATCTTGATTATCATGTCAGCCTGTATAAGAAACTGAATGGCGAGAGCGATGAATAGCATTTTTTCAGGCAGCAAGATACAAATTATTCTTGACAAGTCATATTGTTTAGGTTATAATATCATCTGTAAGGAGCTGATATCAATGCAGAATGTTACAACTGAAAAAGCTCTGAAGAATCAGCTGGCATCTGTCAGAATGGAAGGCTTCAGTTTTTCAGCAAAAGAGATCGACAACGTCAGGAGATGTCTCAGCGGCGAGATCACATTCCAGCAGTTCAAGGATAAGATCGTCGGTGACGTACACAGAAAATAATGGCTGTCTATAAGATAGAGGGGTGCAGCTGGAACTGCTATCCAGGTACGACGGTTCTCATCAATAAATTGGATATAAGAGATCAGGCAGAGCTGGATTCAGCCGAAAAGCAGATAACCCTCCTGCGCGGTATTCAAGCTGAACAGGAGACAGAATTTGCAAATGTGAATTTTGAGTTCTACAAACGGCTGCACGGAACGCTTTTCGGAGATCTGTACGACTGGGCAGGGAAGCTGCGTACTATCAACATCTCCAAGAAGGGGACTGTATTCTGTAAGCATACAGAGCTCGAGCAGCTTGGAAGGCTGAAATTTGAGCGTCTCAAAGAAATGGATTATTTTTGCGGATTGCCGGAAAAACGTTTCAAGGATGAGCTTACAGAGCTGTACCATGATCTTAATATGCTTCACCCTTTCCGTGAAGGCAACGGCAGAACCCTGAGATTGTTTATAACTCTTCTGGTGAGAAATGCAGGTTATGATGCAGACTTTTCAGCCTGCGACAGCGATATGCTTAGCATAGCGACTATAAAAGCGGCTCAGGGTGACATATCTATGCTTCGTGAAGTATTTGAAGCTATAATACAGAAATAAAAACAGCCGCATGGCTGTTTTTTATTGATTTTATATGTGAAAAAGCGGATACCGAAAGGTATCCGCTTTGAATCATTCACTTATTCTCATGCTGCCTTGAATACGTACTTGAGGAAGTTGTAGAAGTGAGGTGTAACAGTTGAGTTATCGTGACCGCCTCCGACAATGTGCTGGAAGAGGTGCTCAACACCGTTGTTTGTGAGAGCCTTATCATATGCTTCAGGATAACCTGTAACAACGCCGTCTGTATCACCGCCGCTTGAGATAAATAGCATAAACGGCTTTGGAGAAGGAACGAATTCACTCTCGCTCTTGAGAGAACCTTCGTGAGTCATATACTTATCAGTTGTAGCGAAGATTCCGGGAGCGGGGCAAGCACCGCCGATGTAACCGAAGTATGCAGACTTTGTAACACCTGTGTAGAGAGCTTCACGTCCACCGAGTGAGAAGCCTGAGATAGCAGTATTCTCTCTACCTGTCTTGATTGAGTAATGCTCCTCCATATAAGGCATGATAGATTCGATAATGTCTTCACGAACCTTGTCATAAGATCTCATAGAAGCCTGATCAAAGCCGAATCTGTTTCCGGGGCCTGTGAGCATATCAGGGCAAACAACTATCATCTTTTTGCAAAGACCGTCGGCGATTGCATTTCCGAGCATTGCCTGGATACCCATTCCGGGCATTGAATCCTCGTTACCGCCTATACCGTGTAATACATAGAGGACAGGGTACTTTTCATTTTTGTTATATCCGGGAGGGAGAATAACGTTCATCTGCTTGTTTCCGCTTGCAGCCTTTGAGTAATATGAAACCTTTTCCATAGTACCGTAGTCAACTCCGCCCTTCTTCTGGTCGAAACCGCTGGGAGCATTAGACTGGAGCTGAATTGTCTTCATATAGTCACCTGTGTAAGAACTGCTTGTAGTAGTAGTAGTAGGTGTTGTTGTTTCCTCAACGTGACCAGGAACTATCTTGCCGCTGAGAGCGATGATGTCATTGTAGAATGACTTAGGCTGGCAGCTTGCATCGAAAGGAAGGGGCTTACCGCCGTCCTCGTAATCGTTTCTCCAGCTTGCTGCGTCGCAGTGACCCCAGAGTGTGAGTGAAGAAATGTTCTTGCCGCGCTCCATTGCTACCTTGAAGATATCAACGAAGAGGCTTGCACCCTTAGGATCAGCACAGTTTGTAACGTCGAGCTCAGTGATCTGAACGTCGAGTCCAAGGCTGTTGAAGAGGTCGATTGCGTCTGCGTATGTGCCGAACTTAGAATCAGTTGACTGTGTTGCGCTTCCTGTTTTGCCGAAGTCAGCAGCGTGCATATGTGACTGCATACCGATACCGTCGATATAGTCGCCTTCTGCAAGGATCTTCTTAGCCATGTTGTACAGATCGTCGCGCTTTTTAACAAAATACTCGTTGTAGTCGTTCATGTAGAGCTTGCAGCCCTCAGGAGCGTACTTTCTTGCATATTTAAATGCGTTGATTACGAATGAATCATCGTGGTAGCAAGTCCACCAGTTGGAGTACTCACCGCCGTCACCACGGAAGCCGCCGCCGTCGTTCTTGAACAGCTCGTTGCAGACATCGTAGGAATAGATCTTGAGGTTAGGATAGTTGGTCTTGAGAGCTGCGAATGTGTTCTTGATCATTGACTCAAGACGCTTGTTCATTCTCTCAGGTGATACAAAGCTACCGGAGTTGCCCTGCATATTTTCCTTGAATATCCATTCAGGAGTCTGTGAGTACCATACAAATGTATGTCCGCGGAGACCAATACCGTTCTTCTCGCAGAACTTGAGGATCGGATCTGCCTTCTGGAGGCTGATAGCGATATTATCACCGGAAGACTGGTTCTGAACACATATATCAGAGGGCTTCATTTCGTTTTCACAAGTGATTGAGTTGAAGTTCTTCTTGATGAACTCCTGAACATCCTGTCTCTGGATGTTATAAGCATTTACGCAAGTTCCAAGGCGGAAATACTGTCCCATGTAATCCTTGAAGCCTGTGCCGTTTGCATCGTAGGTGTAATCGTTGTTCTGATGAGCAGCGATGCCCTTTGTGTTGCCGCTTGTTGTAGTTGTTGTAGATGATGTCTGAGTTGTTGTCTGTCCCTTGTAAGGAGAATCAAATTCGCTTATGAGACCAAGCTTATACTTTTGGATCATAAGAGCGTCTCTGTTTGTGAGGCCCATAATTCCGTCAACGTCGCCGTTGATAGCACCCATTTCTGTGATGCTTTTAGAAGACTTGCCTACTGAGTACTTGTCAGGGTTTGTAGCAACCTGCATTACGAGAACAGCATCTGCGATGTTGATGTTCTTGTCACAGTTAGCATCGCCGAGGAGAGCACCTGCAGGGAGACCGGAAACTGCGGATGATGTTTCAGAAGGTGTTGTGGAGCTAGTAGGTCTAGGAGTTGTTCCATTGCCGATAACTGTACCGTCAACAGCACCGATAACATCGTCAACATAGAAGTCGATGAGGCTGTCTTCGTCAATAATCTCTACGTAGATGCTAAAGTTGCTGCCTTCGGGGAGTGTGTAGCTCTTGTTAGCGAGCTGTACCCATTCACCCTTGGAAGCCTCAGCTGTAGCGATCTCCTTATAGTCAGTCTTACCGCTTGCATCATCATACTGGAGTGTAAGCTTGAAGTTGCTTGTAGAACCGCCGTCCTCAGTCATAGCATAAGCTGAGAAGCTGTATGCTGTACCGGCCTTGAAAGCATTTGAGGGAAGAGCGTACTCAGCACCGTTCCATGTAGCTGTTCTGCCTGAGCAGTAGAGTGAGTTGGAACCCTGCTGACTTGCCTTGCTGCTCTGCTTAACGCCAGCTGCGCCTCTTCCGGTCCAGTCATTTGTTCCGTTTTCAAATGTATGGCGGAAGTAGTAACCATTTTCGTCGGGCTCAACAGGCTTAGGAGGTGTATAAACATATCCGTTGCTTCCAGGACCTGTGTAGGGGAGACCTTCACCCCAGTCGCTGTCGGGAATCATCTTTGTGAGTTCAGTATAAGGGGCCTTGGGCTGGTTGCTGCCGTTATAAAGGAGCGGATAATTGGGGATAGCTTGGTTGTTATCTTTATAGCGTACCCATGATGTATCATCGTTTACGCCCCATACCTGAACAAGAGTTACGTTAGGTCCGTCGGGGTGGTTGACATTCCAGTCCATACAATGCTGGAAGATAGCCTTATATTTTTCAGACTGCTGGCTCTCTGAATAAGTATTGCCCTCTCTTGCGAGGTCGAGCTCTGTTACCTGAACTTCGAGACCAAGGTTGAGATACTTATCCATAGCTTTGAGATAGTCCTGTGTATTACCCCATGCGCCGGTTGCAGCGCAGTTGAGGTGAGACTGCATTCCCATACCATCGATTAATCCCTTAGCTTTGAGAGGTGTGAGGATAGTATCGATAATGCAGCTCTGCTTTGCAGGAGCAAATTCGTTGTAATCGTTATAGAAGAGCTTACAGGTCTTCGGAGCGTACTTTCTTGCATATGTGAAAGCCTTCTCAACGAAAGAGTTGTTTCCGTAAACCTGTACCCAGGGTGAATTGCTTCTGACGCCGCCCTGAGAAGCTGTTCCGTCATCGATTATCTCGTTACATACGTCGTAAGCGTAGAGATCAAGTGAAGGATACTGTGTAGCAAAAGCGTTGAACATATTTTGAATGTAGCTTTCCATACGCTGATCCATAACTGAAGTGCTTACTGTTGCACCGTTGTTGTTGAAGCCCTGCTTGAAGAACCAGTTCGGAGTCTGGCTGTGCCATACAAGAGTATGTCCACGGAAGCCGAGTCCGTTCTTCTGTGCGAAGTCGCATATAGCAGCACAGCTGTTAAGGGAAACCTTAACATTTGTATCGGTCGAACCATTCTGAACAATGGTATCGTTAGGCTTTGTTTCGTTCTCACATTCTATAGCGTTGTGGTCCTTGAGAATGATAGCTGTGATTGTGGAGTTTCTTATAGTATTTCCGTTGAGAATATTACCTACACGGAAATAGCTTGCAAATTCGTCTTTAAGTCCCTTACCGGCAGGAGCTGCATTTGCATTGCCGAATTTCTTCTTCTGTGTGATGAGCACATCATCGAACCAGAAATCGTTTGTGCTGTCGGTAGTGAGGGTGAGAAGGTATTCGTAAGTGTTCTCGGGAGCCTTGAATGAAGTAGAGAGGTCAGTCCATTCACCGGCTTTAACATCTTTGTTTACGAGCTCTACAGTTGTTTCTTCATCTGTTTCCATGTCCTTATACAGAAGTGAAAGGTGGAATGTCTCGTTTGTATTAGCGAATACTTTGAGGTTGTAGGTGTAGTTGATACCACCCTCGAGCCAAAGGCCCTTGGAGGAAGCAGCACCGTCGGCAGGTGTTGTTCTGCCTGTTACAGCCATACCGCGAGAATTTTCAAAGCCTGCACCATCAACGGCTTTGATCTGAAATTCATCGGTCGTGCCGTGCCAGCCTTCATATGTCTGCTCAAAGTTGTTAGATACTATTTGAGCGGCATAGGTCGGAGCTACGAGTTCCGGCATTGCAGCCAGTACACCTGAGAAGCAGGCAGCAGCTGTAATAGCCGAGCATATCTTCTTCTTGTTCATAGTGAGATCATCTCCTAAATAAAATAAGTAAAGGGGTGGATAAGTAATCGTGCTGTATATTTCTTATATAATTATACAATGTTCAATAATTATTCACAACCCAAATATTGCGAAATATGCTCGCGTTATCAACAATTATTTCTTATAATAATTGTGCAAAATAACATGCTGTTTTATATATAAACTGCCGTTTTTTATATATACCCCCGAACAAAAATAAGAGTTCCTCCGTTTGGATAGGAGGAACTCTAAGCGTGTAATTGTAGTCAGATCATTATATTTCGGAGATTTCCTTAAATAATTCAATGAAGTAACCTGCTGATGGTATTGCATACACAACTATCAATGCTATTACTGCAACAGCTGCAAAGCAAACCAAAGCTACAGAATTCAGTGCTTTAATATTTGCGATATCATGACCTTTTTTCTTCGTAAAGATCAGCACTATAAATAAAGCCATACCTAAAAGGCTGATGAACAAACATCGTATGTTGTCATAGGGTACGAACTTCATTTCAATTTCGGCATCTTCATTACCGAGTTTAATTGCCATGAACGAACCGTTTAACGTGGGGATGATCTCTGCTTTGCTGCCATTAACTTTAGCTGTCCAGTTTTTGCTGTATTCAACAGGTATGAATACATAGCGCCCTTGCGGATCATCGACTTTTATAGAAAGTGAAGAACCGCTTGCAGCAACGTCATATGCATGAGAACCTGCATTGTAGTAGCTGCACAGCTTTTCAAGCTTGGGTATGCTCATTACTCCGAAGCAGAGCTTGTTGGTATCTTTATTATTGGATGCGATTGAAAGTTTGATCTTTTCATTATCAAATGAACCAAGATAAATAATACCATTATCTCTTGGAGCTGGGTAAACATTATTATCATCAAGTGATTTGTAAGGAAGTATGACATCTTCACCGTTAATTTTGAATTGATAAGATATATCAATTTCATTAGTATATGCATAGAGGACAGACGGCTCTGTTACTTCAATAGAAGCAGCAAAAGTGTTCGGAGTTTTAAGAGTTACTTCAAAATCACTTTCCTCGTCAGTAAGTATATTTGTTAGAGAAGAAACATTGAAAAGAATTTCGTTTGTGCCTGTAATAGATTTGTAGAGAACATTTTGGTTGTCAAAAACGTATGTGTCAGATTTATTCTGGATATCCGGCAAGAGTTCTGGCATAAGGATACCGAAAGGAAGTGAGTAGTTACAATCATAAATATTTATGTTGTCAACTATATTTGTTAATGTGTAAAGGTTATCACTGAATTGTTTTGTTGAAACAGCTTGTTTAACATTTAGCAGAGCATCTGTGAAGGCAGATCCCCCATTATCATAAGAGTCAGTGTAGTGCTGTGAGTAACCTAAGTAAGCATTTGTTTTCCAAAAATTGTGTGATATATTCAGTGACCAGTCGCTAAAAGCTGGAAGTCCTATATACTGCTGATAATTGGGTGAATAATTAAAGTTGAGTTGTTTGATTCTTGAAACATTGTCGTCTGGAAGATTAAAATTGTTTTTTTGAAGTGATATGTAATTGTTGGGATTAATTGTAAACTTTTTGGGGGCAATAAATCCGTATATACCTAATCCTGATTGTAATACTGCAAGTATCAAGATTATAGCAGTATGAGTTTTTTTATTACAGAAATTAAGTATCAGGAATGCGGCTAAAAGTGAAAGTGTCAGTATAAATCCGTAGAAAATATAAGAATCCATATCAGGGATACTCTGATAAGATAGGTTATAGCACATAATCCCTAAGAGAATCATTTCAGATAATGCTATAAGAATTGCCATAGATACTTTTATGACTGCTACAGTTTTAGTATTAGAATTGTTAATAGGAGCTGTTCCATTGTGTTTTGATAGAAACTTTGCAAATACATCTATGGATATGAAAGTAAGTATAAATCCAAAGCGATAAGGGAAGTGAGCATATGAACCCATATGCCACAGCAGATTACAGCCTTCTGAAATAATCGGTATAATGAGGAGCAGCATCAAGTAAGCATTGAATTTAGTCTCACCGTCAAGTTTTTGCTTGTTTTTTTGCATTTTAAATATTGTCAGTGCAAGCGAAACAATTCCAAATTCGGAACCAAACAGCATGAATTGCTTCTGTACATCAAATTCTCCTTCACGCGTCATAACTATATCAGAATACTTGACATCAAAGACAGTAAGTCGTGGGGAATCCGATAGCCTTAGTGCTACTGGAATCAGTAATACTGCTGAGATCATAAATGCAACAACTGTGTAGATACCAAGATTAGCAGCGATCTTCTTTCTTAAATTGTTATCTTTCTGGATAAAAAGTATATATCCAGCAGTATAGAAAACAGTGAATAGCAGTATCATAGCGCCGATGTAACTGCTGATAATAAGCATATATGCTGTTACGACTGTGTACCAAAATGGCTTTCCCTTATTAAGCATATGATCGAGTGTAAGCATAAATAATGGGAATAGTATAACTAAGTCGAGGAAGAATATATTAACGTAGTTCTGAAGCGAATATCCGCTGAAGGTGTACATAAGTGAAAGCGCAATATTCACGAGACATCCCGTTTGGCTTTTTTTTCTGAGATAAAAAGCCATAGAAGCTGATGAAAGCATCAGTTTTATAGCTAAGAAAAAACTCATGCTGTAAATAAGGTTTTCGCGCTTAACAAACAAGAAGAAGATGTTCATAGGGTGGAACAGATATGTTGTAGAATTTGCTGTGAAATCAACTCCGCCGCCATTATACCAGTCAAAGAAAGGGGAAGCATTTCCGTGTAGAACATCATATGTGTGATGATACATAGGAATGTATTGAAGCGGCATATCATAATACGCTATTGATTTGCTTCCAAATGGATATACACCTTTTATGATAAATACTATAGATAAGAGTAATAACACGATAAGCGGAGCGATAAGGATTTCTTTATTGCGTTTAATTGTACTCATGATCGGCCCCTTTCTTATCTGTTATTGATAGTCTCAGGGCACATATCATGCTCCGAAAGGCGCTTCCAGGCGAGTTCTTCCCACTTTGTACCAGGGATGCCGTAGTTGCAGTATGGATCAATGGAGATACCTCCGCGTGGGAGAAACTTTCCCCATACTTCAATGTATTTAGGCTCCATAAGGCGGATAAGGTCTTTCATTATGATGTTTACGCAGTCCTCATGAAAATCTCCGTGATTGCGGAAGCTGAACAGATAGAGCTTCAGTGATTTGCTCTCGACCATTCTTTCCGCCGGTATGTATGATATGTATATCGTAGCGAAATCAGGCTGACCGGTTATCGGGCATAAACTTGTGAACTCAGGACAGTTGAACTTAACAAAATAATCGTTTTCCGGGTGTTTGTTCGGAAATGTTTCGAGTACCGACGGATCGTAGTCAAAACCGTATTTTGTATTCTTGTTGCCGAGAAGTGAAATGCTGCCTGTTTCTGAATCTTTTCTTCCTGTCATAAGTCAGACTCCTTTCGTTATTGCCGGATCGTCAATGTCGTTTGCGCTGAAAGCTGCTGCTCTGTCTCGGCATGTACCGCATATGCCACAGGGGGCGTCGCCACCCTCATAGCAGCTCCATGTGAGTTCATAAGGGACATTTAGTGCGAGGCCTTTTGCGACAATCTGTGCCTTAGTGAGACCGATGAACGGCGCTTCAACTCTTAGCTGATCTCCACTGCCGATGAAAATAGCACGGTTAATAGCATCATTAAAGTCAGCGGAACAGTCCGGATAAGCGTTTCCGGCAGCGTCATCGCTGTGAGCACCGTAGTATATTACTTCACAGCCGTTAGAGAGTGCGATACTTGCTGCTGATGATAAGAACAGACCATTTCTGAACGGAACATAAGTTGAAACAGGTGAACCGTTTGTCTCAGCGATCTGATCTGCATATGATTCTTTTGGTATCTCAGCGGACGAGCCTTTGAGAAGAGAGCAGTCCGAGTCAGTAAATATGAGTGCAAGGTCAAGAGTTCTGAGCTTTACGCCGTAATAAGCTGCTATTTTTTCAGCAGCTTCTATCTCTTTGCTGTGCTTCTGACCATAATATATCGAGAGTGCGAGGACTTCCTCAGCACCGTATTTATCTACGGCTATACCGAGACAGGTAGTACTGTCAACTCCGCCGCTGAATAAAACAAGAGCTTTCATAATACCTCCTTATTTGTCAAGGAGCTTACGAAGCTCCGGATCTGTTTTGAATGCTCCGCGGTATGTTGTTGTGACGGTTTTAGCGGAAGCATTTCTGATTCCTCTTGCAGTCATGCAGCTGTGTGAACCGCGTATCACAACTCCGACATCCGGGGAACCGGCTGCCTCAGAGATTATCTCAGCAATATCGCTGCCGAGACGTTCCTGGAGCTGCAGGCGCTTAGCTGCCATATCGCAGATACGTGCTATTTTGCTGAGTCCGAGGACTCTGCCGCGCGGGATATACGCTACGTCAACAGTCATATCGTACATGAGCGCCATATGGTGTTCGCAGTAGCTGAATACCGTGATATCTTTCATAACAACAGCAGTATCTTCGTCTGTTGCTTCAAACTTCTTGCCGAATTTTTCAGCAATTTCATGATTTGTATAGCCGATTCCCTCAAAAACCTCCTGATACATGCGAGCAACTCTCTGAGGTGTTTCGCGGAGCCCTTCACGGTCGGGATCTTCGCCGAGTGCTTCAAGGATCCCTCTTATGTGTCCTTCAATTGCTTTACTATCCATATTTATCCCTTTCATACGCCGCGTTTATCCGGTGACCAGATAAACTTGTGCAGCTGGAGCTGTAATCTGACTCCGTTAAGATTATGAGATTTCATAAATTCTACCATTTCAGCCGGGGGTATTTTGCCAAATACCGGACTGAGGTAGACGTTGCATTTTTCTGTCAGGCTGTATTCGCTTATCACGGAAGCAGCTCGTTCAAGGTCGATGATACTTCCGGAAACAAATTTCACCGTGTCACATTTGCTGAGGTATGTGTAATTCTCGGTGAGCATATGAGCTTCCATACCGCTGTCCGGCAGCTTATAGTCAAGCGTGAAAGCGGGGCGGAGTTCTCTCTTTGCGAGTTCAGCGATTGAAATACTTCCGTTTGTCTCAATTTCAACAAAATGACCGGAGTTTATCAGCATATCAGTCAGTCCGCAGATGTTTTCCTGGAGGAGCGGTTCGCCGCCGGTGAGTGTAACATTTGTGACTCCGGTGGAGTTTATCCATTCGGTAAGTTTTGCTGCTGTGAGCATTTCTGCCGGAGCGCTTTCTGTATTTGCCCAGCGTGTATCGCAGTAAGAGCAATTCAGATTACAACGGCGGAAACGAATGAACACCGCAAGTTCACCTGCGCGTGGACCTTCACCGTTTATGCTGACGAATTTTTCAACTACCGGGTATATCATACGTCCTCCTCATACACCGCGCAGTTTTTGGGAGTTTCATATACTGCAACGGAACAGACGGGAAGTCCCTTATCTTTCAGGAGTCCATAGAAATACTTTGCAAAGTTTTCAGCTGTCGGTCTGAACGGGACTGTTATCATCTTGAAGCCCTCTTCACTGAGAGCCTGAACTGTTGAAGGGCGGAGAGTATTCTCTTCATATATGAGAAGGTGGTCATGGCTCTTTGCTATAGAGCGGAGTTCTCCTTTTATGTCGCCGAAGTCAACGAGCATATCGCGGTGAGTGCCCTCAGACTGTAGCTCCTTGCCTGAGAATTCGGCTTCGATCACCCAGTGGTGACCGTGGATATTCGCACATTTTCCTTCATATCCCGATAGAAAATGTGCACTGTCAAAAGAGGCAGAGGTTTTCAGTTTATACATATTATCACTCCGAAAAAAAGGTGTACCTGCGCATAGGTACACCTTGTAAGATCGTAAAATCACACCGGATTCTCCGGCAGGTGCCCTGGTTTTTTTTAACGACAGGATGGCGCAAACGAACTGTCGGGAAATTACACGAGTAATTATACCATAATAATTATTAAGTGTCAAGAGCCTTGACAAGTGACTTGAATACATCTCCACGCTCTTCAAAGTTCTTGAAAATACCGTAGCTTGCAGCGGCAGGGGACATAACGCAGCTCTTTCCGGCTGGAGTTATCTCAGCGGCGAGCTTTACAGCGTCCTCAAGGTGCTGAACATAGTGTATACACGAGGACTCAGACTTTTCAGCTGTAAGCATATCGTAAACACGCTTGCCGGAAGCCTCCATGCAGATGACCTGTATATCAGAGCCGCAGAGGTAGTCAACGAGACTTGTATAGTCGATGCCTCTGTCCATACCGCCGATAAGGATAACAGCGGCGTCAGGAACGCTCTTGGTCGCTTCGATAGCAGTTGCGCAAGCAGTTGAGATCGAGTCGTCGTACCAGCGGATTCCGTGATATGTTCCTACAAATTCGAGACGGTGAGCGAGCGGCGAGAAGCTGCACAAAGCCGTAGTGAACTGTTCCTCAGTTACATACTTGCGGCAGACTTCATAAGCTACTGCGATGTTATAGTGATTGTGTATTCCGAGGAGCTTTATCCTGTCAGCAGGGATAGTATACACTGAACCGGATGTGCGGACGATTCCGTCGTTTACGTAAATATCAGCATTCTCATTCTGAGAAGAGATCGTTTTGATATCAGACGTGATATTATCCGGCTTGATGTCGTGATTTATGATGAGTTCGTCACCTGACTGCTGATGAAGGTATATGTTCTTCTTGGCGTTGTAGTAGTTTTCAAGAGTACCGTAGTGGTCGAGGTGCTCCTCATAGAGGTTAAGGAAAACTGCTTCAGCCGGTGAAACGCTCATGTATTCAAGCTGATGGCAGGAAAGTTCGCAGACAACTATGCTGTCAGGTTTCATATCATCAGCTATCTCAAAGACAGGGATACCGATGTTTCCTGCGATGTGTGCATCGATACCTGATTCTTTAAGAATGTGGTATATAAGGGAAGTAACTGTGCTCTTGCCCTTAGTTCCTGTAATACCGATTATCTGACTGCGGTAAACGGTGAAGAACTCCTGTGTCTCGCTTGTTATCTTACAGCTGAGCTGCGAAGGATGCTTGTCGAGAACGATACCTGGGCTCTTGAATACCATATCGAAACTGTCAAGGCAGGACTGGTAATTCTTTCCGGTTATCAGTCTGACTTTTTCAGGAAGCCCATTTGCTGTCCTGTCGACCGGATTGAGGTCAGCGATGGCTATTTCAGCCGGTTCGCAGTACTGTACTAATTTATGGTAGGTAGACTTTCCCTCTCTGCCGAAGCCGAGTATGCAGACAGTCTTACTGTTTGTTATATTATTCAGATGATCTGAGAAAATGCTCAAAGCAGTCGCTCCATTTCTTTAGTTAAGATCGTCCGGAATTCGTCCGGAAGAAGATTCTCGCTGTTGTATGAACGGCAGCACTCCTCGTTGAGCGCGTCAACGCTCTCAGGCTTGTAGAGACCTCTGTTCTTATACTCTTCAAACAGCAGAGGAAGTTCTATACCGTCCTGCTCGAGTTTCTTTATAGCAAGCGTTACAGCGAGATTGACCTCGTCAATGCTGCCGACGCACTCAAAAGGCTTGTGCTCTGACTGTCCGATAAGCTCGACAAAATAATCAAGCATAGCATTGTCGTTGAGCATATCCTTACCGAATACGTCCTTAAGCTCGCTCAAAGAGAGAAAAGGTGAGAGTATCAGGCATACGAAAAGGCATTTCGGACACTCTCCGCACCAAATATCGGGGGAAACCTTGCTTCCGAGGTTACAGCTCCTGAATACAGGAAGGTATTTCTTATTAGATACGAACATCTTTGCTATTTGGAATTCTGCAAGAGGACGCAGAAAACTGAAATAGTATATGCCTGTACGGAGATATTTCTCCTCATAGTCATGAAAATAACGTTCAAATTCAAAACTCTTGGAGTACTGGTGATTTACTTCCTGACCGGCGACTGTACTCTCATTAGCACTGGATTCATTGGAGAGGACGATGTATTTAAGACCGTTGAGATAAGCTGTTATCTCTGCTGAAAATGCTACTATTGATGAAAAAGGTGTGTGACCGTTGAGGTATCCGGCATTGTTGAGCGGTATAAGCGAGCGGTCAAAACGACGGGAAGCTATCATCAGAGTATCCTCAGGAAGTCCTGCCGCGCTGATAGTCGCTGATATTGAACAGCGCTTGTTTATCGCAAAGCAGCGGCATTTCATACCGGCATTCACGAGAGTTTCGAGAGTCAGAGCGGAATCCTTTCCGCCGCCGATGGGGACGAGACAGCCTTCGGGAGCTTTGCGTACAGCTGTTTCTGTGCAAGTGAAGCTTCCTTCGGTAATTATATCCACAAATGAACTGCGGTCAGCGGATATGCCGTTTACATAAAAGAATTCGCCAAGGCCGAGATACCAGAGCTTTTTCCACCAGTCTATCTGCTCGTCAGACAACTCTCCGCACAATATACGGACTGTCGGAGAACATACGGCTTTCCAGTAGCTGACAGCCTCTGCCATTCCGAGTGAAAAGGCAAGACGTTCAAAAGTAAGATCATTGCTGACTGAGAAACCCTCAGGCTTCGGGAAACTCCATGAAGGTGTGAACTCAGCAAGTCCGTCTATCGAGAAATGATAACTTATCTCGACTTCGCTGTCTGATTCTGTAATCGTGTATGAACGGTAGGTAAAGACAGGAAAGTCGGATCTGAATTTCTCGTATTTGTTCATATGTGCCTCCTGAGTTCAGTTATTGTCCGCTTCGCCGCGGATCTTATTGAAGTGAGCTCTGAGAAGCTCAAAGGTCTCATCTGATATGTCGTGTTCTATCTTGCAGGCATCTTCAGCAGCAGTATCGCGCTGAACTCCAAGATATGCAAAGAAATCTGTGAGGATCGTGTGACGCTCGTAGATATGTTCAGCAACAGCCTTTCCCTCGGGGGTGAGAGTGATGTGATTATCTGAATCAACGAGTACAAGACCGTCATCCTTCATTTTCTTCAGAACGATGGATACGGTCGGACGAGAATAGCCGAGGTAAGAACATATGTCGATGGCGTGAACATCTGGTTGCTTTTTTGAGAGAATGAGAATCGTCTCGAGATAGTTTTCAACCGCTTCGGTAACAGCCATAGTTATCCTCCTTCATGAGTACAATAATATAAATCTTATTATACCACATTCTTTAAGATAAATCAACGGTCATAGGAAAACAGAATGAATAATCAGTCTGTGATTTCAGATTCGTAGCAATCATTGAAGATGCGGTATATTTCAGGGAATTTTGATTTAGTGCGTATAGGTTTGAGCGAGGTATCGGTAAAGCAGTGTGTGGAATGACCTTCTGCACACAGTTTGCCTGTTGTAGAGTTGACGATACGGTAATCAAGTTCCATGATAGTACCGTTAAATTTCACTATCTTAGGGTAGACGGTGAATTCGTCATCAAATCTCAGTGGGGACTTATATTGACAATCGACGGAAAGCACAGGCATAAGTATACCGAGAGCCTCGATCTCTTCAAAGGGCTTACCAGCCTGATTGAGAATAGATATACGCGTCTCTTCGAGTATTCTTATGTAGTTTGAGTGGTGCATTATGCTCATTTTGTCAGTTTCGTAGTAATAAACTTTGCGCTTGTAAGGGTAGATCTTGTTCATGGTAACAGTCCTTTCTGAGTTGTAGTAGTGTGATTTGTCTTGTAACCCAACAGCACAGTGTTATTTGTTTCACAGAGCTGCTGTTTGAAAAATAAGCGGCAAGGAGCCGCTTATATTACCTGGATGTCATAGCGAGCTCGACAGCAGCGTCGAACTGCGGATCACCCTCACCGCCGGCTGGATTTTCAACGATAACATCAGGAACGATACCTACTCCGTTGTAGCTTTCGGAGACCGCAGTCCTGCACTTGGCTACGGTCAGGACGATAGCACCGCCGTCGTCCATTTTTTCTGTTTCCTGGATAGTTCCGTTGCCCCGTGTCTTGATACCGACTATCTGTGCATGAGAGAAGTCTCTCAGCGCAGCAGCAAAGAGCTCAGCTGTGCTCACGGTATCCTTGTCAACGAGGACGATGAGAGGCAGATCAAGTTTATTATCATCAGAGTAGACTATAGTCTCGGTATGACCGTCCTTATAGTCTGCTGTTGCGATTATGCCTTCCGGTAGCAGGGGATCAGCGCATTCTTCAAGCGCAGAGATAAGACCACCCTCGTTTCCTCTTAGGTCGATGATAAGCGACTTCGCACCATTGGCAGTCAGTGAGCCAAGCTGGTCGAGGAACTGGTCGGGAGTATTCTTTCTGAATCCTGCTATCTGGATATAGCCTATGTAGCCGTTAGTCATTTTGCTTGTGACAGACTGGATATCGATAGAACGTCTTCTGAAAGTATAGTCAGTATCGATACCGTTGCGGCGTATAGTAAGGGTAACGGAAGAACCTTCTGTACCCTGTATTTCGTTCATAGCATCTGAAAAGCCGATAGAGTTTACATCTTTTCCGTCGATCTTTATGATGATGTCATCATTGAGCAGTCCCGCTTCGATGGCAGGGGAATCAGCAAGTATATCTGTTATACGGATATAGCCGCTTACGTCTTCAGCAAGAGTAAGACCGATACCGGTCTGTGAACCTTCTTCAATAGACTGTTCAGCTTCGTATTCATCAGCTGTGAGGTACTTTGAGTAGGGATCTCCGAGACCATTGACAAGACCTTTGAGAGTGCCGTCGTTGAGACCGCTGTCATTGATCTCGCCGTAGTAATGCTCTCGTATATATGCGTCAACTTCGTTCAGGGAGTTGTATTTCTTTGACTTTTCATTTACGTCAACGACCTTCTCGTTAAAGCTCTGGAGCGTAAAGAAGGATGTCAGGATAAAAGTGACAGCTGAAGCTATCATTACCAGACTCAGCGCCAGACCGAGAGTGATCTTTTTGTTCATATTGTGCTCCTATGTGCAAAATTCGGGCAGTAAGAAACTGCCCGGAATTAAATATTAAGATTTACGGATGTACATATACGAGAGGATCCTGAGCGGCTCCGTTTACTCTTACCTCAAAGTGGAGATGATCTCCTGTAGAGTGACCTGTACAGCCGATAACGCCGACCTGCTGACCAGCCTCGACATAGTCGCCGACTGATACTGTCGCATATCTGAGATGACCGTAAAGGGTTGAATATGTACCGTCGTGAGAAATAACTACATAGTTACCGTAACCGCTTCTGCAGCAGTTGTAGGTCTTGGGGCAGTCATGAGTACAGTTATTGTCAACTGCAACGACTGTACCGGATTTTGAAGCAACAGCTGCACCACCGCCGATACCGCCGTCACCGATGTCGATACCGTTGTGATTTCTTCCCCAACGAGGACCGAATGGGCTGGAAATATAGCAGAAACCTGGTGCTGGCCAGCAGAAACCGCTTGCAGAAGGAGTAGCATCATACTGTACGGGTGTAGTATCAACAGTTCCCTGTGATGATGAACCACTGTCATTGTTCTGTGCCTGCTGCTGCGCTCTCTGAGCAGCTTCTGCAGCAGCTCTCTCTTCAGCGAGTCTGCGCTGCTCTTCCTCATAACGTTTCTGAGCAGCTTCCTGTTCACGCTTGATCTGTTCTCTGATAGCTGCGTCTTCAGCGTCGAGAGAGTCCTGATATGCTTCAAGCTTAGCCTTGTCGTTAGCGAGCATGCTCTCCTCAAGGGCGATACGCTCGAGAACTTCCTTTGTCTGAGACATTTTTTCATTGTAGCTTTCGAGTTCAGCTTCTTTTTCTTTTTTCTTGACTTCCTGTGAATCAAGCTTCATCTCAAGAGTGAGCTTTTCAGTCTCGAGAGCCTTTTTCGATTCATTGAGAGAGTCTATATCGCTGAGAAGCTGATTGATGAGATCCTCATCGTATGCAGCGATACGGTTTACCATTTCGATATTGGAAAGAGTATCATAGAAACTGGAAGAACCGAGAATAACAGCAGCGAGATTGTCGTCGCCTGATACATACATTGAATAGAGACGCTCTTTGAAGTCAACGATCTTATTGTCGATAGTAGTCTGCTGGTCAGCGATGGACTTGTCGAGCTGGTCGATATTCGCCTTTGAAGCGTCAATATCCTGGTTGATCGAATCAAGCTCGATATTGAGCGAATTGATATTCTCACGGATGAGATCTATCTGATTGTTGAGAGTCTCCTGATAAGCTTCTTCGTTAGCTTTGTCGCCTGCGAGGGCGTTGAGCTGATTCTGATACTCGTTTATTTTCTGCTGATTAGCTTCTCTTTCTTCCTGGATCTCCTGAAGTGTTCTTGCTGAAGCCTTGCCTGATTTGTTGTTAATTGCAGGATAAGTGACTACAAGACCGGCAGAGAGCGCGGTGCAGGTCACGAATGAGAGAAACTTCTTTGCTATGTTTAATTTGCTCATAAGCTCTGACGGTTAATCCCGTCCGACACTCCTTTCTGATCAAACATCAATATGCTTTCTTGTACTGATAACGCTTCCCAGAGCACCGATCACAGCACCCGCAACAAGATATGAAACGAGAACTACAAGTCTGATGTCGGAGAAGGGGATAATGCTCTTCATACCGAAAGTCTGCATGATATACTGCTCATTTGTGATGACCTTGTATGCAGAACGGTATATGCCCCATGTAATGAGGAAAGAGCCTGCACCGGCAAAGAATCCGGTGATCATGCCTTCTACAAAGAAAGGCATACGTATGAAGGCGTTTGTGGCACCAACATACTTCATTATCTGTATCTCCTCACGGCGGGCAAAAACGCTTGCCTTTGTGGTATTGGAGATCATTATCATAGATACGATAGCAAGAGCTATGATAACTGCACTCGCAATAAGTGTAACAACACGTCTGAGCTCTTTGAGGAACTCTGCGACCTGAGGTGAGGACTGGGCCTTCTGTACACCTGTGAGTTTTGTTATCGCTTCCGAGGTATTTGATATTGTGTCTGTGTCTTTAACTGTTACGCTGAAGCCGTCCGGCATAAAGTCAGCATCAGTTATATATGTGTCGAAAATCTCCTTTGCAGCAGGGAGTTCATCCTTCTTCTGCTGGAGAGCGTCTTCCTTTGAACGGAATTCGACAGAGTTGACGTTATCGAGCTTTCTGATAGCCTGTTCTGTCTGCTGCAGAACATCGTCCGAAACGCCTCGTTCCATAAATACTACGATCTCATTCTGATCGTTAAGACCGAGGATCATGGAGTTCATATTGATATAGAAGAGTACCGATGCACCGACAAGCAGAAGAGATATAAGAAGAACACAAAATGTGGCAAATGCCATCATTTTATTCTTCCATATATTCTCGACACCCTGATCGGTAAGGTACTTGATACCGCTTAGCTTCATTCTGCACCTCCTGATGTTTTTTCACCGCTGATAGCAGCAATAACTTCATCCGGAGTCATCTGATCTATCGGTATATCCGGAGTTTCACCAGCGCCGAGGAGCTCCTGTTCTTCTCCGTCTTTGAGAATAGCGTCAACAAGTGCGTCTGCACTGTTTTCGGGCTTCTGAGGTGCAGGAGAATCAATAGCTGAAGCAGCCTGGAGCGCTTCACTGTCAGGTGAGGCAGCTTCAAGAGCATAACCGTACTGTATTGACTCCTGATCGGATATAAGGTCATCGCCGGCACCAAGCATGACTTCGTCAAATACTATTTCACCGCCGGTGATGTTGATGATACGACCGCCGAAATGTCTTACAAGGTCGTGCTCGTGAGTTACCATAAGGATAGTGGTACCCTGATCGTTAATACTTTTCAGGAGTTCTACTATCTCATATGAGAGCTCCGGATCGATGTTTCCGGTAGGCTCGTCGGCAATAATGAGCTTAGGATCGTTAACGAGCGCACGGGCGATAGCAACACGCTGCTTTTCACCGCCGGAGAGCTCGTCCGGGTATGAATTTGTTTTAGAATGGAGTCCTACAAGACTGATAACGTAGGGGACTCTCTTTCTGATATACTTTATAGGAGCGTCTATAACTCTGAGAACGAAAGCGATGTTCTCATATACAGTCATAGACGGAATAAGTCTGAAATCCTGGAATACGAAGCCGAGAGTACGGCGGAATTCCGGTATTTTGCGTTTTCTGAGCTTATTGAGATTGTAACCGTTGACTGTAACTACTCCGCTGGTGGCATCTATCTCTTTAAGCAGAAGTTTTATCATTGTACTTTTACCCGCACCGGAGGAGCCTACTACGAAAGCGAAGTCGCCGTCGTTTATCTTCAGGCTGACGTTATTGAGCGCGTCGACACCTGTAGAGTAGGTCACGGATACGTTTTTAAGTTCAACCAAATTATTACACCTGCCTTAATCGGCGTGAAGATGTGTCCCGCGGCAGAAGCCGCGCCGGGATCAGAACTTCACAGGGTTCGCAGACAGGTACTTCTTGACCATGAGCGCGATCTTGAAGATGATAGCGTGGTCGAATTCGCGGAGGTCGAGACCTGTGAGCTTTTTGATCTTTTCGAGTCTGTACACGAGAGTATTTCTGTGTACGAAGAGTTTTCTGGAAGTTTCGGAAACGTTAAGATTGTTCTCGAAGAATTTCTGAATAGTGAAGAGTGTTTCGTGGTCGAGGGACTCGATGCTGCCTACCTTGAATACTTCGTGGAGGAAAGTCTCACAGAGAGTAGTGGGGAGGTGATAGATGAGTCTTGCGATACCGAGGTTGTCGTAGCTTACGATAACCTTGTCTGTATCGAATACCTTGCCGACTTCAAGAGCCATCTGAGCTTCCTTGAATGAACGGGCAAGATCCTTGACACCGACAACTGCAGTACCGATACCAACGTTTACACGGGTATAGAACTCGCTGCTGAGAGTATCAGCGATAGAGCGTGCGAGCTTTTCGAGATCCTTGGAGTCGAGAGCGCTCTTGAGCTCCTTAACGAGAACTATATCAGTTTCTGTTATATTGAATACAAAGTCCTTGTTCTTATCGGGAAAGAGGTTCTGGATAACGTCATAAGCAGAAATATCGTTTGCAGAGATGATCCTGATGAGGAATACTGCTCGGCTGATCTCAGCATTGAAGTGGAGCTCACGAGCCTTGATAACGATGTCTCCGGGGAGAACGTTGTCGAGGATAACGTTCTTTATGAAGTTATTGCGGTCGTACTTTTCATCGTAGTACTGCTTGATGTTTGAGAGAGCGATAGCAAGGATGCTTGCATACTTAGCAGCAGCATCGTCAACGCCTTCAACGAAAACAGCATAATCAGGCTTTACACGTGAGCCGAAAGGCTTGTAGGTAAAACCGTCACGGATGAAAATATCGTGGGAATCTGTAAGATCGAGTGAAACGAACTCATTTGTTGTACCCACTCTTGTAAGATCGCTGCAAGCGATGATGGTAGCTGTCTCATCGACAACACCGATAGTAGCGTCGATAGAATCACGCATCTGATGAACTAAACCCTGAAATAATCTGTTGGACATAATATACATCCCTTCTCTGAAAAATTATATATGTTGTAAACTTAACGGGAAATTTCAAGGAAATCAATATGTTACAAATTGTAACACAAATATGTGTTCAAATTGTGAAAGTATTGTTAATTTTCTGTGAAACCCCTTATTTTGAGCCAAATACAGGCGTTTTTACGAA
The DNA here is from genome assembly GCA_016290875.1 of Ruminococcus sp. Lineage (GTDB taxonomy): Bacteria > Bacillota > Clostridia > Oscillospirales > Ruminococcaceae > Ruminococcus. The sequence continues at coordinate 6,834 of JAEEVL010000030.1, read as the reverse complement.
CGTAAAAATGACAAATATTAGCAGACTTTGTTACCTTTTTGTAACTTTTTTGTTTGCTAAATGTAATTTTTACATCTTCTCAGGCTGTTCGATGTTGAGCAGAGTGAGAACATTTCTGAGAGTCTGTTTAACTGCTGTACAGAGGAGCAGTCTTGCGTTTCTCAGCTCTTCTGACTCGGCATTCTTTACGCTGCAGGCGTCATAGAAGCGGTGGAAGAGAGTAGCAAGGTCGATAGCGTATTTTGTGATCTTAGCCGGATCGTAGCTCTTGGCTGCGAGGTCGATCTCCTTCGGGAGTGAAGCGAGATGGCGGATAAGCTCGATCTCGCGTGGGTCGCTGAGGAGATCATAATCGGCTGTTTCGGGTATCTTAACGCCCTCTTCGCTGAGATTTCTCAGGAGACTGCAAATTCTTGCGTGGGCGTACTGAACATAGTAAACGGGGTTCTGAGAGGACTTCTCAACTGCAAGGTCGAGGTCGAACTCAAACTGTGAATTAGCTTCACGGAGATTGAAGTAGAATCTTGCTGCGTCGATCGGTATCTCATCGAGGAGTGTTACTAGTGTAATTGCCTTACCGCTTCTCTTTGAGAGTTTTACAACTTCGCCGCCGCGTACAAGACGCACCATCTGCATGAGAACGACGTCAAGCTTGTTCGCGTCAACGCCGAGCGCAGTTAGAGCGGCTTTGAGTCTCGGAACATATCCGTGATGGTCAGCGCCGAGAACGTTTATAGCCTTGTCAAAGTTACGTGTTACGAGCTTGTCGTAGTGGTAAGCGATATCGGGTACTATATAAGTATAGAGACCGTTGCTTCTCTTGAGTACAAAATCCTTGTCGAGACCGTATTCGGTAGCCTTGAACCAAATAGCGCCGTCCTGTTCGTAGGCGTGACCTGTTTCGAGGAGCTTGTCTACGACTTTAGCTGTTTCGTTTTTAGCGTGTATTGTGCTTTCGCGGAACCAGTTATCGTAAACGATGCGGTACTTTTTGAGATCTCTCTCGAGTCCCTCTATATTGAGGGGGAGAGCGTAATCAACGAGAGCCTTGCGGCGTTCCTCTTCGGAAACATCCTGAAGCTCGAAGATGTGCTTGTGATAGTAGTTTGCAGCGTGTTCGATGATGTCTGTGCCGAGATAAACATCTTCGGGCATTTCAAAATCCTGTCCTTCGCCGCTGAGCGCGTAAATTTCGGCACAGAGCTTTTCTGTGTCCTCGCGGTTCTCATAGATGAGCTGCTGTCCTTTTTCGGAGCAGAGCTGCATATATCTGAGGGAGAGCGACTTTCCAAATTTTTCAATCTGATTGCCGGCATCATTTACGTAGAACTCGCGTTCTGCATGATAGCCTGCCCATTGGAGCACGCTTGCGAGACAGTCACCGATAGCACCGCCTCTTGCATTTCCTATGTGCATAGGACCAGTCGGGTTGGCTGAAACGAATTCAACGAGGACTTTTTTCCCCTTTCCGAGTTCAGTTCTTCCGTAGTTATCCTTTTCTTCAAGGACGTTTCTTACTACGTCCGAGAACCATTTTCTTCCGAGGAAAAAGTTAAGGAATCCGGGGCCGGCAACTTCTGCACGGTCAAAGATAGTTCCTTCAAGTGTGAGCTTTTCACAGATAAGATCAGCGATCTTTCTCGGTGGGAGCCTGAAAGCCTTTGCACATACCATAGCGGTATTTGCGGCGAAGTCTCCGTGTGATTTGTCGGCGGGTATCTCGATGTTGAAAGCCGGGAGCGGAACAGCCGGAACAGCTTCCTCTGCGACGAGCTTTCCGAGAGCGTCCATTATAATTTCATTGAGCTGTGCGGACGCCTGTTTGATGAGGTCTGACATTTTGCATTTATCCTTTCTGTCAGTTCTGTGACTGAACTGTCATAATTATTTCATTATCTGAAAGATACGAAGAATTAAGATCGAGCGTATACTTCATATAAACCTTGCCGTCGCGGTCGAGAGTGTTCCTGATGGCGTGAGTGTAAACGCCTATCTGGAGATTGCCGTAGGGCGTTCCATATTGGCAGAAGTGTTTTCTGCCAATTTCAAGAGATAGTACGGAATTGGTAGTTCCGGCACGCACTATCGAAGCGCTGCTCGAACCGTCTATTTTAATAGTGGTGACCGAGCCCTCAAAGCCGGTTGCGGAAGTATCCTCGTATGAAATTATATCCAAGCCGTTCTCGTGGCTGAGGGCAGCCTTTGTGAGAAGTTCCGTCTCACTTTTTTCGCCGTCCTGCCATTGGATGCTTGTAAGCGAAATCAAAACGTTGGTTTTCAAAATGTGCTCCTTATCAGTAATTTCTCTCAGCGTTCTCGATTGCCTGTTCGAGGAGCTTGTCAACGAGGTAGCTCTGTGTCATTCCGAGATGCTCCATGAGCTTCGGGTAAACGCTGTTGCTCCTGAGTCCTGGAGAAGTACCTATTTTATTGAGGTAAAGCTCGTTGTCCTCTGTGAGGATGAAGTCGATGCGGGCAAGTCCTTTGCAGCCGAGAGCCTTGAAGGCACGGACCGCTGTGTCTCTGATCTTCTGCTGGAGCTCATTTGAAATGTCAGCGGGGATGGCAAGGTCATCACCCGTACTGCGGTTGACTTCTGTCGGATCGTATTTCTTTCCAACAGAGAGTATCTCGCCGATGAACGAAGAAAAAGGATTATCATAACCGAAAACTGCAGCTTCAAGCTTCCTGCCCTTGAGATATTTTTCAACGACTACTTTTTTGTCGTTTGAGAAAGCTATCTTGACTGATGCAACAAGCTGTTCGTAGTCGTGGGCAATAGTAGTGCCGGCACTGCTTCCGCTGCAGGCTGGCTTAACAACGAGCGGATAGCCGAGCTTGTCAGCGATCTGTGCGCAGCGTTCATCGATGTTGCTGAGTTCTCGCGGAGGTATGAGCTGCCAGTCGGCTGTTTTTATACCGTAGTCATCAAGTATCATATGAATGTGCGACTTATCTATACAAGCCGCAGCAGAGAGGACTCCACAGCCAACGTATGGTATGCCGGAGAGCTCAAGAAGGCCCTGGATAGCTCCGTCAGCGCCCTTGCGTCCCTGAATTACGGGGAATACGACGTCGATTCGCTTTATGGAGGTTTCACCGTTTTCGATAGTTATTATACCTCTGTGAAGCGGATCGGGGGAAATGATAGCGGAAGTACAGTCAGGGTTGATGTCCCATATGCCGTTCTCTATCTCATCTACGTCTCCCGGGAAGTAGAGCCAGCGTCCTTTCTTAGTGATACCGATGCAGATTACTTCATATTTTTCTGTCGGAATGTTCCTGATAACTGCAGCAGCCGAAGCGAGCGAAAGCTTGTATTCACGCGACGTACCGCCGAAGATAACAGCAGCCTTTATCTTTGCCATAGCAGTCTCCTTCTTTAAGTTGTAGCGAGTAATTGAGCATAGTGAATTTCAAGTATCACTATATTTTATCACATTTCACAAAAAACTGCAAGTAATTTTTGCTAAAATGAAGAAATCCGCAGTAAAATTCGCAAGGATAGCGCATAGCGGACAATTTTCAACAATATTATTTGTGCATAATTACAACGGATTTTTTCGCGATTCGTGATTTTGATGAAAGTACCTTTGTTTATAATGACGAAGCCGCCGGAGCTTAAATGCGAAAAAGCTCGGCGGCATACGCGATTATTAATGTGTATCTGTGTTATCTTCTTCCAGCTTCTGTGTCTGAAATAGTTTTAGAATCATGTGCGAGAATGTAATCCCATACCTCATTTATCGTAGTGAAAGCAATTCCGATGTAGCTGTCAGCACAGCCGTAGTATATGGCGATCCTGCCTGTAGCCGGATCGGTAAGCGCGGCACACGGAAAGCATACATTTGGTACAAATCCGCGTTCCTCATACCATTCCTCGGGAGCGAGGAGATAGTTCTCACAGCGATGCAGAACTTTTGAAGGCTCATCTAAATCAAGTATAGCCGCGCCGATACTGTAAACATATCCGTTGCAGGTGTTTACAACACCGTGATAGAATAGGAGCCAGCCATGATCTGTTTCGATAGGTGCAGGACCAGCGCCTATCTTGAGGTTCTCCCACCAGTTGTCGCTCTTTCCCATAACGTGGCGGTGTCTGCCCCAGAATTCCATATCATTGCTTTCGGATAGAAATATATCGCCGAAAGCCGTATGACCGTTATCACACGGACGAGAGAGCATGACATATCTGCCATTGATTTTTCTTGGGAAAAGGACAGCGTTTCTGTTGTACGGCAGGAAAGGATTCTCTATTCTTCTGAAAGTTTTGAAATCCTTGGTCACGGCGACACCGATAGTCGGACCGTAAGCGTCCTGACACCACATAATATAGTATGTGTCTTCTATTTTTACGAGTCGCGGATCATAGGCGTAGATCGGCATAAAAGAGTCGCCGTTATCATCTGTGAACGGTATCTTTTCCGGTTCAAAATCCCAGTGTATAGCATCCTTGCTTCTTCCGAGATAAATATTAGGGATACCGTTGCGCTGTTCACCGCGGAAAACACCGATAAAACCGCCATTGTACGGCATTACAGCACTATTGAATATGCGAGCAACATCGGGAAGGGGATTTCTGCCTGTTATTGGGTTTTCGGAGTATCTCCAGACCGGAGCAGTGCAGTCTGCAGGTTTATCCTGCCAGGGAATATTGCTGAGAGGTTTGCCTATTAAATTAATATCTGACATAATTTACTCCTTCTGCTTAATTGCCTAAAAATTAAGTAGCATTGATATTAATTAAAGTATAGCGCATATTCGTTTAATTGTCAATAAGTAAAGCCGAATAGCTTTAAATTCAGAAAAGTGTACTAAAGTGAGAGACGTATTTCTGCTGAACTGCATAAAAATGTTGATTTTTTTTACGTTATAGTATATAATAGTATATTATTGAAACATAGAAACGGAGTCCGCTTATGAATCTGAACGAATTTGTCAATGCGCTGTCCTATGGAAAACTTGATGCAAAGCTTAAACAGCTTTACGGTAATACTGATATGGCACTCCTGAGAAACAAAGCACGTTATCTTAGTGCGGCTGAAAAGTTCTCGCGCCTTTACCCGGTATGCGGTGATATCCGTGTTTTCTCGGTTCCGGAAGTAATGGACCTGACAGGAGGCGTTTGCGCAGAGATCGGCGGATGTAAGCTTTCAGCTGCCGTTGACAGAGATGTGTTCGCTATTGCTTCCCTAAATGATGAAGGAGTTATTCGCGTCGCTACGGAAAATGGAACTGAGGTTGCTTTTAAGACTAGTCAGCTTAAACCTTTGGATGACGAAAAGGGAAATTTTGCTGCTCTTGTGCGTGCTGTGGCTTCTAAAACAGAAAATGCAGGAATCGCTCTTAGCGGAATGGATATTTATATTGCTTCTTCAGCAGAACAAGAAAAACAGCCAGTTATGCCTGTGCTTCTTGCATATGTTATTGGTGCTCTCTGCGGCGATAATGCTAGTAGTGAGGAAATAACACTAAGAGCACGTTCAGCCGAATCTTCAAGCAGGGGAGCCGTGTGCAGTTTATCTGATTATACTTTATGTGCTGACGGTGGAGTGATTTTTGTTGATTCTGCATTTTCAGACGAACCGGATATAAGACGTTTAAACGCTGATATTTCTGCAGACGGATATTGCCTTTGTGTGACTTCTACTGGGAAGAGTGAAGAAGAATCAGCAGCTTCGGATATTAACAAGATTGCTGCTGAACTCGGAGCGGACACTCTTAACTCTGTCAATGAGGAAGGTTTTTTCGCCAGTCTGCCGGTATTGAGAACAAAATTCAGTGACATTCTTCTCGCAAAAGCTACCGGATTCTATATTGAGACTGAACGAGTGAGACAAGCAGCAGAATTGCTCGAAATAGGGGATACTGATGGGTTCTTTAAAGCGGTGGATACACTTGGAGGAATATGTAGCGAGTCACTTGGTTCAGATCTTAGTCACAGACTTCTTGGAGAGAATGGGGCTGTTATAGACAGTGGTAGCCGTGATGGAAAGCTTAAGTTTTTTGTTCCGGGATACCTTACCGACGATTATATTTCGGAAATGGAGCGTGTTTTTGGAATTGGCAGTTGTCAGCCAGTGAATATAAGAATGCTCGGAGCTTGTGAAATAATAGTTTGAGAATAATAAACCCGGTCGGTCATGATTACTTGACTGGTTTTTATTTGTTGTGGTTTGGGGGTAATTTTTAGTAAGGTAATGAAAATAGCCCTGTTCAATATAGGTTCAGCCTCTTGCCTGCAAAAAAATAGCGTAGCAGTCAATTAACTGCTAAGAACGAAGTCCGCCTGTCTACCTATGTTAATTATGATACTGATGACGATGACTCAAAAGAGAGACGAGCTATTACCCTTCGTAATGCCAAGAAACGAACAGCAGATATTCTACGAGAAAAGTTTAGTATCAAAACCATTAATTTTGATTTAAAGAAAGAACTTGCGGTTTGCCCTTTTGCAAATGACAATGATCATGAAGGAGTATCATTCGTGCATAAGACAGTATATGAATACTTTACGGCAGTCAAACTTTATGAGGATTCTTTTGCCGATTATGATTCTGATTACTTCAATAAAATAGACAACTACGATTTAATGGCTAAAGAGGTTATGGAAAGCTATGTTGAAGCATTCCGTTATGCTAATAAAAAAGGCGATGTTTTCAAATATTTATGTGAAATGGACGGAGAACCGTTCGCTACTACTCTAGAGAGTCTATCCTAAAATTTGTGTAAACCTCTGAAGTAGTGTATAATAGAAGAGACACTACTTCGGAGGTTTTAATTATGAGCAGAAGACGAAGAAATGAAACAGAAGAGCAGCGTGCAAGAAGAGAG